>NZ_JBIVVR010000006.1:560636-606265 GCF_044757755.1 Streptomyces sp. NPDC091209
GCCGGGCACGCCGGGCACGCCGGGCACGCCGGGCACGCCGGGCACGCCGGGCACGCCGGGCACGCCGGGCACGCCGGGCACGCCGGGCACGCCGGGCACGCCGGGCGCGCCGGGCACGGTCGGCGGAGGTCGGCGGAGGTCGGCGGGGCTCATGCGGTGAGCCCCGCCGGTTCGGTCGCCCCCGGTGAGAAGCGTCCCGGACGTTACAGCCGCTTGCTCCGCAACGTCGATCCGATGTGGGCCGCCGCCGTCGACAAGTGGTGGCGGACGTCCCGGAGCTGATCCTCCGTGACCCCGTGGTCGCGGGACGCGTCGCGGATGTCGTCGCGAAAGCGGTCCAGCAGGCGGTCCAGGTCGCGGCCGGGGTTGCCGGTGGGGTCCTCGTGCGCCCAGGCGGGTTCGTACTCCGCGGGGAAGTCCTCCGGGGTGGCCGAGTGCTCCGGCTCCGGGGGTGCTCCGGAGGGCGCCCGGCCGAAGCCGAACTCCTTGCCGAACTCCTTCCCCAGGTCCTTGCCGAAGTTCTTCCCGAAGTCGCCGAACTCCTTGGCCAGTTCGGTGAGTCCCTCGCGGACCCCCGTCGGCCAGTCGCCGCGCGCGAAGTGGTCCTGGACCTGGTCCTGGACGTGCTTGGCCATGCGCTGCATCTCCTCCTGAGCCTGCGCGCGGGCCTTCTCCTGCGCCTCCTTGGCCTGACGGCGGGCACGCTGCGCCTCGTCGCGGGCGCGGCGGCTCTCGTCCTTCGCGCGGCGGGCCTGTTCCTTCCACTCCTGCCGGACGCGCCGCATCTCCTCCTTCGCCGCCCGCCACGCCTCCTTGTCCTGGAAGTCGTCGAGGCCGCCGAACCCGCCCGCCGTGGTGTCCTGCTGTTTCGCCCGCGTGCCGTCCGCGGAGCCGTGCCGCGCCTCCGTGGCCGCCGCCCGCATCTCGCGGCGCAGGTCACCGGCCGCGCCCCGTACGTCCGCGCGGATCTCCGCGGCGAGCTCCGCGACCGACTCGCGGATCTCCAGCTCCAGATCGGCCAGTTCGCCGCTGCGGTCGGCCAGTTCGGCCCGGCCCGCGTCGGTGATCGCGTACACCTTGCGGCCGCCCTCGGAGGTGTGCGTGACGAGTCCTTCGGCCTCCAGCTTCGCCAGCCGGGGGTAGACGGTGCCCGCCGAGGGTGCGTACAGGCCCTGGAAGCGCTCCTCCAGGAGGCGGATCACCTCGTACCCGTGGCGCGGCGCCTCGTCGAGCAGCTTGAGGAGGTACAGGCGCAGTCGGCCGTGGGCGAAGACGGGAGCCATGTCAGAGCACCTTCTTGTCGGTCGCGGTGCCGTCGGTCGTGCTGCCGTCAGCCGCAGTGCCATCGGTCGCGATGCCATCGGTCACGGTGCCATCGGTCGTGGTGTCGACCGGACCGCTCTCGGCGGCACCGTTGTCCGCGGCGCTGGCCGCGGTCTCGTCCGCCACGATGTCCGCCGGGCCGTCCGCGGTGCCGTCCACTGTGTCCTCCGGGCCGGTCGACACGGCCGTGTCCCGAGGCTTCGGGGCGTCCTCGTACGACTCGTCCTCCGTGGGGGGCCTGCGCAGCAGGGCGATGGAGCCCGAGACGGTCATCGCCTTCAGCCTGCCGTTGCCCGCGCCGAGGCGGCCGGTGATCTTCTTGGCGCCCCACTGGCCGTTGACCCGCAGGTCCTCGAAGGCGCTGGAGACGCTGCCGCTCGCGGTGTTGGCCTCGACCTCCGCGTCCGCCGGGTGCGGGAGCCGAATGGCGATCTCGCCCGAGACGTTCGACAACTGGACGTCGGTGGGCGCACCCGCGGCGTCCAGGTCCACGATCATCGAGCCGCTCACCGATTCGGCCCGCACGGAGGAGCCGGAGCCCTCGACGACGGTCAGGTCGCCGGAGACCGAGTTGAAGCGGAGGTCGCCGGTGACGGCCTGGGCCTCCAGGTTCCCGGAGACGGTCTCCACGCGCACGGGGCCGGCGACGCGGACGAGTGTGGTGTCACCGGTGACGCCCCGCACCTGGACCTTTCCGTCCACCCCGGAGACCACGGCGGCGGCGCCGACCACGCCCAGCTCGACGTGCGTCCCGGTCGGGACGGCCAGCGAGACCACCGCCGCACGGCGCCAGCCCTTCCGGTCGAGCCACTTGAGGAAGCCCTTCCAGGGAAGGTCCTCGTAGGCCACCGTGAGCGTGCCGTTCTCCTGGGTCACCTGGAGCGGGGGGCCGTCCAGTTCGGAGACCTCCAGCCGGGCGGAACCCTCGTCGGTCCCCACGACGTTCACTGTTCCGTTGACGATGCGTACGTGCAGCGTCTGCACGGGGCCGTCGAAGGAGAGCTTCTTCGGCTCTGTCACGGACCACTCGGACATGGTGCAGACCTCCTCGACCGGACCGGACCCCGACACGAGTCCGAGTTCGACGCGCCATATCGCGTCTTCCGTTATTCACGATATATCGCGGATGCGGAAAGTCAAGACACCCGTTCTGGGGATCATTGGCGCGTTGAAGTGGGCAAATCGCCCTAAAGTGGGGCTATGTCGACTGCCTCCGGTGCGCCCCGGGACGATCACCCGGTCCAGGCCCCCGGGGCCGTGCTGCTGTGCCGGGCCCGTCCCGAGTCGGCCGGTCCCGCCGCACAGCTGCTGCGCGAGCGGATGCTGCTCGCCGGGGCCGGGCCCGAGTGGAGCGTGCTGGTTCCCGAGGGCGGGCCCTGGCGGGACGGCGCGGAACCCGTCGACCGGGTGCTCACCGGCTGGGCCACGGCGCTCGCCGTCGGCGCCCCCTGGCCCGTCCTCGCCCTGTGGTGGGACACCGACCGCAGCGGCTTCACCCTCGCCTCGGGATTCCGTCGCACCGTGGGCTACGAATGGCTGGCGAACGGCACCCCGGTCGGCGAGGACGAGGCGATGCGCACCTTCGCCGCCCGTCTCGGCCTCGACCCGGTGCTCGACATGCAGGCCCTGGAACCGCTGACGCGGCCCGATCCGGCGGCCGACGCCCACGCGCGCGTGACGGGGCTGCTCGCCGTCCTCGCGCGCGCGGGAGTGCTGCTTCCGCCCGGACTCGATCCCGGGGAACCCATGGAGCGGCTCCGTGACGCGGTCCGGATCCGGCCGGACGCCGAGCAGATCGAGTGGACCGGCTGGCGTGCCGCCGTGGGCGCCGAGCTCGACGTCGTGGAGAGCGGTGGTCTCGGGCCCTGGCTGCGCGGCCCGAGGGCGCGCACCCTCGCGGTGGCGCAACTGGCCGTCGGCCTCCCGCTCACCGCGTGGGGGGTACGGCGCCACAGTGGCGGCTGGACCGTCGCCGGCGCGGTCCTGATGATCCGCGGCGCCCTGGCCCTGGCGTACGACCACCTGCGCGCCTACGACTGACGGGCTCGCCGTCCCGCCGGAGAGGGCCCGCGGCTCCGGGTGCCGAGCCGCCGTGTTCCGGGGACCCGGTCACGCGGGACCCGGGACAGGAGGACCGTCCGGGACCCGGTCGCCCCGTACCGGAGGCGCGCCGGAGGGGCTACTCCTCGTCCTCGTCCTCGTCGTCCAGCCGGGCCAGCCAGGTCGCCAGCCGTTCCACCGGTACCTCGAAGTCAGGGTTGAGGTCGACGAACGTACGCAACTGCTCGGCGAGCCACTCGAAGGTGACCTCTTCCTCGCCGCGCCGCTTCTCAAGTTCCTCGATGCCGCGGTCGGTGAAGTACATGGATGGTGCTCCGTGGGTGAAAGGGAAGTGGAACGCTGGGAATGGGAAAAGGATAGGCGGGGGCACGGGACCGGTGGAGGGCCTCTGTCGCGGGCGACCCCCTGCGGCTAGCCTGCAAGGTCGGCCACGGGGGCGTGGGGACACCACGGGGGCGTGGGGAACGGGGGATGCCATGAGTGACGCGGTGACGCGCATCGCACGGATCGAGATGCCCGACGGAACACCGGTGTGGGCCCGGATCTCGGGGGCCGAGGAACTGGAGGAGCCGGGCGGCGAGCTGTTCCTGACGGACGTCGGCTTCGGAGAGCGCGTGGAGGCGCAGGTCGAGAGCCTGCACTCGGTGATCACCAGTGTCGCGCGCTCGCTCGCCGCGCCCCTGCGCGCGGTGCGACCCGACGAGGTCAGCGTCGAGTTCGGCATCGAGCTGACGGCGAAGGCCGGCAAGGTGGTCGGGCTGCTCGCGGACGGCGAGGCCAAGGCGGGCATCACGGTGACGCTGACCTGGAACGGCGGCCCGCCGGACCTGGAGGAGACCGGAGCCGCCCCGCACGCGGGCGCGTCTCCCGGCGCCCCGGCGCACGGCGGCGCCACCGACACCTCCGGCGGGGGCGGAGCATGACGGACGGGCACGCCCCGGGCGCACCGGGCGGCCCCGGGAACGCTCACCGTGCGCTGCGTGATCTCGTCATGGCCGCCACCGTGCGCATCCATCGCGCGGGCTCCGGGTATGCCCTCGACGAACCCGGCACGTTCCTCGGGAGCGGTTTCTTCATCGCTCCGAACTGGGTTCTGACCTGCGCGCACGTGGTCCGGAGCGGGGAGGGGGACAAAGTGACGGTGGTGTACGAGACAGGGCCGGGCCGGGGTACGTCCGCCGTCGCCGGCGAGGTCGCGACGGCCCTCCCGGACCGCGTCGAGCTCCCGGTGCGGGGCACCTGGCCGTCCCCCGACCTCGCGCTCGTGCGGCTGCGCGAGCCGGTGGACCACGACTGCGCCTATGTCACCGAACGCCCCGCCGCCTACTACGAGGAGGCGGCCGTCCTCTACTCCGGCTGGTCCGTGGTGGGCGGGGAGCTGCGCAGACTGAGCGGCACCTGCACGGTGCAGGGCACGCTCGGCGGCTGGTCCGACGACGAGCAGATCCGGCTGGGCGGCGATGTGCTGCCGCCCGGCGTCTCGGGCGGACCGGTCGTCGACCCCGTACGCGGTGAGGTCGTCGGTGTCCTGAAGTCGCGTACGGACCGGGGGCTCGGCGGCACCTGCACGGGGGTGGAACAGTTACGGTCCCTGCCGGTACCGCCCGAGGAGATCCGGGCCGAGCACGACGACAGCTATCACGCCGTCTTCCACGCCCACGACCGCTACCACCGGGACCGGCAGCGCCATCCGGACACCGACCGCAGCACCTGGGCCGACGTCCAGAACCAGCTCGGCGCCCGGCCCGGCCGCGCGCTCAGCCCCGAGGAGCGGACCCAGCTGCTCGGCAGGCTCGCCGATCTGCCGCCGCCGGTCAGTACCCGCGCCCTGCTCGGCCTGCTCGAATCCCTGGTCGGGGACCGGACCGCGATCCCGCATCCGGCGCCGCGCGGCTGGCGCGACGGTCTAGGGGCGCTGTACGAGAGCTCGCGGCACGACGCCTCCCTGGACCTCGTCCTCGACTACGCGATGCTGGCCATGTCCGCCGAACGCCCCTTCGTCACGCCCGGCACGCAGGCCGCCGAGCGGGCCCTGTGGGAGTGGGTGCGGCAGACCGCCGAGGGCAGGCCGGGCCCCGCCTACCGGCGCCGCCTCGGCCAACAGTGGATCGAGCGGCTCCGGTTGGCGCCTCGTGGCCCGTCGGCGGCGGAAGCAGAGACGGCGCACGGCACCGCGCACAGCGCCGACCGTGCGCCCCGTCTCTTCGTGCTGCTCGAACTGGAACAGCTCGGCTGGGAGCCGGGCCGCTGCGACTGGCACGTCTCGGTGGGCCGGCCGACCGGGGAGGTGGTGCGACTGCGCGACGGCGAGCGCGCCCCGCTGGAGGACCTGCCGGCCGTTCTCGGACCGCCGCTGGCGGAGGCCTTCCGCCAGTGCGACGAACCCGGGCGGCCCGCCGACCTCCAGGTCGCGCTGCCCCATCTGCTGCTCGGACTCGACGTCGACGCCTGGCGGTTCGGGCCCGGCGAGCCGCCGCTCGGCGCGCACCGGCCCGTCGTCGTGCGCTGCGCCGACCGGGAACAGCTTCCCGAGCCGGCCGACGCGACGGCCCCGGCGGGAAAGCAGCTCCCCGCCGACGAGGAGCAGCACGAGCGGGAGGCCCGCTGGCGGTGGATCCACGCGCATGGCGCGCAGGCCGAAGTCCTCGACTGCGAGGACGGGTTGCGGGTACCCGTACCGGCGGCGGAGTCGTTGCGCGGGCTGCCGCACAAGACCGTCCCGGTGCTCTGCCGCTACGGCGACCACCGCTTCGAGGACGACCCGGTGGCGCTCGTACGGATCGTGCACGGCGGGTACGGCGTCGCGCTGTGGCGGCGCTGGCGCGGGCAGTCCGACGCGGTCTGCGGCGAGTTCCACCGAAGGGCCGGCGACACGGTGGCGGGCGCGGGCCGCGCGGACCGGCTCCCCGAACTGGTGCACGCCCTGCGGGCCGGGCTGCGCGAGGGCCGGCCGGAGACCTACTGGGCCGACGGGATCGCCCTGTTCTACGACGACCCGCGCCGGCCCCTGCCCGGGACCGGGGACCTGCTGGAGGCGCCATGACCGCATCCGCGGACCCGGTGTCGCGCGACGCTCGAACCAGGCCGAAGTGGGCTGCTATGAGCCCCTCTTGGGACCTTACGAGGCCCTTCGGGGGTCGATACGGTGAGGCGACGATCGACGGCTGCCGTGGTGGACGAGTGACGACGAGGACTGGGCAATGACCGAATCCAGCGAGTGGCTCATCTACCGAGGCGCCGGCGAACCCCACGACGGCCTGAACCGCCTTCCCGCCCCGCCGCCCTGGCGCGACTTCGCGAGCCGGGACGCCGCCGGATCCGACGGCGACGGCTCCGAGGACCGCAGGCTGGGCGCGCACCGGCATCTGGCCGAACTGCACAGGCCGGGCGCCGAGGAACTCGAAATGATCAACGCGGCGCTCTATCTGCGCCGCCCGCTGCTCGTCACCGGCAGCCCCGGCGCGGGCAAGAGCACGCTCGCGCACTCGGTGGCGTACGAACTCGGTCTGGGCAACGTCCTGCGCTGGCCGATCGTCAGCCGGTCGACGCTGCAGGACGGGCTCTACCATTACGACGCGATCGCCCGGCTCCAGGACGTGCAGATCGCCGCGCCGCCGGGCGCCGACCCGGCCGCGCCCGGCGCCCCCGGCTCCGTCGAGGGCATCGGCAGCTACATCCGGCTCGGCCCGCTCGGCACCGCGCTGCTGCCCTCCGACACCCCGCGCGTGCTGCTCATCGACGAGCTGGACAAAAGCGACATCGACCTGCCCAACGACCTCCTGAACGTCCTGGAGGAGGGCGAGTTCGCCATCCCCGAGCTGGAGCGCGTCGCCGACCGGCTGCCCGGCGGCGAGGCCGAGGTGCTCACCGCCGACGGCACCAAGGCGCGGGTGCGCGACGGCCGGGTGCGCTGCCGTGCCTTCCCCTTCGTGGTGCTCACCAGCAACGGCGAGCGCGACTTCCCCGCCCCGCTGATGCGCCGCTGCATCCACCTCGAACTGGGCCGCCCGGACCACAAGCGGCTCGCCACCTTCGTACGCGCCCACCTGGGCGACGAGGCGGCGCGGGCCGGGGACGATCTGATCACCCACTTCCTGGAGCGCTCGCGCAGCGAACTCGTCGCCGCGGACCAGTTGTTGAACGCCATCTACCTCACCGACGCGGCCGCCCCGCCGAGCCGCGACCGGCTCGCGGACCTGCTCATCCAGCGACTCGACCGCCCGAGGTGACGCGCTGATGCCCGGCGGCGACCCGATCGCCGAACTCATAGCCCGGCTGCGGCAGATCGGGCTGGATCCCGATGCCCGGCAACTCGCCGACACGCTCTGGCTGGCACGTTTCTCGCACCGGACGGACACGGTCGGGAGCGAGCCGGGGAGCGCGCCACCGGCCGGCCGGACGGCGGCGGGCGACGACCCCGTTCCCGGGCGCCCGGACCCGCCCGGCGCCGAACGGCCGCCGCCCGGCGACCGGCCCGAGCGGTCCCGGCCGGACACGGAGGCGCAGGCGGACCGGCGCGTCGCGCTGTACCCGGTGCCCCGGGACGGCGCGCCGCGCGGGTACGGACAGGGCCGGTCGGCGGTGCTGCCGGTCGGTGTACCGGCCGCGCCCGCGTTCCCGGCCCCGCTCGAACTCCAGCGCGCGTTGCGGCCGTTGCAGGGCTACCGGACCGCGGCGCCGCCCCTGCGGACCGTCCTCGACGAGACCGCGACCGCCGAACTCAGCGCTCGGGCGGGCGGATTGGTCCTGCCGGTGTTCCGCGGGGTGACCCGGGCCGACGCCGCGCTCCAGCTGGTCATGGACTCCTCCTCGTCGATGCGCGTGTGGGACCGGATGTTCGCCGAACTGGAGCAGGTCTTCGGCCGGTTGGGCGCCTTCTGGGACATCCAGGTCAGCCACCTCCACGAGGGCCCGGACGGAGAGCCCGCCGTCAGCCGCCGCCCCGAGCCCGGCGCGGCCCCCCTGCACTCCGCCGACCGGCTGAGCGATCCGACGGGCCGTCGCGTCACCCTCCTCGTCAGCGACTGCGCGGGGCCCCTGTGGCACAGCGGCCACGCCCACCGGCTGCTGCACCACCTGTCCCGGCTCGGCCCCGCCGCCGTGCTCCAGCCGCTGCCGCAGCGCATGTGGAACCGCACCCGGCTTCCGGTGTCGTACGGCGAACTCACCCGCGGTGAGGCCCTCGCGGGCGCCGCCACACTGAAGGTCCGGTTGCCCGCCGGAACCCCGCCGGAGGCCCGCGACGGCGCTCTCCCGGTGCCCGTCCTGCCGCCCGAGCCCGCCGCGCTCGGCGCCTGGGCACGGCTGCTGTCCGGGGCCGGCGCGGGACCCGTGGCCGGCGCCGTCGGCTGGGTGCGCCACCACCACGAGCCCTCCCGGAGCACCCGCCCCGGACGTCGGATGTCCGGGCTCGAACTGGTGAGCCGGTTCCGCTCCAACGCCTCCAAGGCCGCCGGGCGGCTCGCCGGCTATCTGGCCGCGGCCCCGCTCAGCCTTCCCGTGATGCAGCTCGTCCAGCGCACCATGCTCCCCGACTCCGGGCCCTCCGAACTGGCCGAAGTCCTGCTCAGCGGCCTGGTCTCGCGCGCCAAGGCCGAGGAGTACGGCGCGGACGGCACCCAGTGGTACGAGTTCGCGCCCGGCGCGCGGGAAGCCCTCCTGTCCCCACTGGGCCTCGACGAGGCCATGCTGGTGCTCAAGCACTGCTCCGAGTACATCGAGTACCGCTTCGGCAAGGGCGGCCCCAACTTCCCCGCCCTGGCGCTCGCGCAGCTCGGCGAGGGCGGCTCCGGACGGCCGTACACACCCGGTGCCGGATACCCGGGCGAGAACGGCGACAACGGCGGCGCCACCCTCGTCCCACAGCCCTTCGCCGAGGTCGCCGCACGAGTACTGGAGCGTTTCATGCCGCTGCCGGAACACTTCGCGATCTACGTGCCGGCCCGCGGCGGCGACGACCTGCCCGACGAGCGGCCGACCCACCCCGCCGTGCTCCGGGCCCGCTCGCTGGCCCGCCAGTTCGGCAGCGACGGCATGGTGCAGGACCTCATCGACGCCGTACAACTGCTGCGCGGCGCCACCGAACACGAACGGGTCCCCGGCGCCGACCCGGAACTGTGGGCCGAATACGCCAACTGCGTGCTGCTGCTGTGGGAGGTGCAGGGCGGCGCGGAGCTGCTGCGCGAGGCGGAGGCGGCCGCGGAGCGCGCCGTCGCGCACCCCCGGGCCGTGCGCGAACGGGCCGTCCTGGCCCGGGTGCTGCACGCCGCCGCTACCGACCGCAGGCGGCGCGGCGACCGGCGCGGCGCCCTCGACCTGCTGCAACGCGCCGACCGCGAGTACGCGGTGGCCTGCGCCGCGCCCGACCTGGACGCCACCGAGGCCCTGCGGCTCACACTGGAGCGGGTACGGGCGCTGGAGGCACAGTGGCGCCTGGGCGGCGACAGCGCGCTCCTCCAGGGCGCGGTCGGCATGCTGGAGGCGTTCGCCGACGCCTGGCCCGACCGGCGCAGCCGCCCGTCCGAACTCCCGCTCGCCCACGGCCGGGTCCTGCTGCGTCTGTCGGGCGCCACGGCCGACCACGAACAGGCCAGGCTGTACGCGGAACAGGGCGCGCACTCCCTGCGTGCCGCGCTGGAGACCGGCCCCGAGGACCCGCCCGCGGTCGCCGGTGACTCCTCACGCGTCCGCATCCTCCTCGACCTCGTGGACGCGCTCCTGAGGTCGGGCGGCGAGCTGGACGACGCCCAGGCCCATGTCGACGAGGCGCTGGGGCTGGCCCGCGAACAGGGGCTGCGGTCCGCCCTGTTGGTGCGCGCCGGGCGCATCCACACCGCCCGGTACGCGGACTCGGGCGACCCGCGCGAACTCCAGGACGCCGCCGCGCGGTTCGAGCAGGCGTCCCGCGGCGTGCCCCGGGACGCCCCCGCGCACGCCGACGTCCTCGCCGAATGGGGCGAGGTGCTGCTGCGGCGCGCGGTGCTGGACGACGGACCCGCCCCGCGCGCATCGTTGTCCCGGGCGATCCGGGTGCTGCGCGACTGCCGTACCGAGACCGCGGCGGGCAGTGCCGGGCTGGCCCACCGCCTGCTGCTGCTCGGCCGCGCGCTGATGCTGCGCTACCGGGCCCGCGGCGACAGGGTGGACCTGCGGGAGGCCGAGCACCTCTTCGGGCTCGCGGCGCTGGAGGAGGGTCCACCGCTGATCACCGCCCGCTGCTGGCTGGAGCTCGGACAGGCGCAGTTCGAGGCGTACCAGAGTCTCGGCCGCAAGGCCCGGCTCGACGAGGCCGTCGACGCCTTCCGGGCCGCGGCGGAGTCGGCGCGCGAGGCCGAGGAGGAGGCGGAGACGGAGCGCGCGCGTCAGGAGGCCGTGGAACTGGGTGCTCGGGCGCAGCACTGGCGGGGTATGTCCTACGAGGCGGCGGCGCGTCCGCGTGCCGCGCGCGAGGCCTACCGGGCCGCCCGGACCGAGTGGTCCAGGCTCCCGGACGGTGTCGTGAGCACGGGTGAGCCGACGGCCCGGCAGACGGCGCAGCGGCTGGCCGAACTGGAGTGAGGAGCGCCCGCCGGCGGCCGCCGGGGCGGAGTCAGCGAAGGTGAGGGGGAAGACATGGGCGTACGGGACGACGCACAGGCCGACGCACGGGACGGGGCACTGGACGGGGCACTGGACCGCGGTGTCGCGGGGGAGCGGCTGACGTGGCCGCCGGACCCGTCGAAGGACCCGGACCCGTCGAAGGACCCGGACCCTTCGCAGGCATCGGACCCCTCGCGGACGCCGGGCCCGGCGCAGGAACCCCCGGCGGAGCTCCCCGATCTGCTGGACCTGGACCTGGCGGAGCTGCGGACCGTCCAACACCCGGTGCTGGAAGAGGTGCTGGCCGATCTGCGGGCGCGCTCAGGACAGCCGAGCGAGATTCTTTGGGGGTTCAACAACGCTTTCTGAGCGGCGGAGTGAGCGACGGCCCGGTCAACCGTCGCTCACGAGCGGCCACTTCCGGTCCGCCCTGGTGAATGAACCGGACAATTTCGATGGGGCGGCGTTTGTGTCCCGCCCGCGCCCGGGAATGCCGCCGGGTACGGGCAGGGGGCCGTGGAGCGGTTCGCGGCGTGGGATCGCGCGGCCGTACGTCATGGGGGTGCCGGAGTGTCTGCAGAGGTGACCTCCCCGATCCCGTCCCCCGAACCGACCCTCCCCGAACCGCACTCGCTTGAACCGGCTTCACCTGAACCGCCGTTCCCCTTCCGGCAGTTCATCGTCAAGATGCACGGCCGGTGCAACCTCGCCTGCCGCTACTGCTACCTCTACGAGGGCCCCGACCACACCTGGCGCGCCCGACCCGCCGCCGCCTCTCCCGGCGTACTGGACCGGACGGCGCACAGGATCGGCGAACACGCCCGCACGCACGGCATGACAGCGCTGTCCCTGGTCCTGCACGGCGGCGAACCGCTGCTGGCGGGCGTCGACACCCTCGCCCGGTTCACCGGCCTCGTACGCCGACAGGTCCCGGACGACTGCACCGTGCACGCCACCGTCCAGACCAACGCCACCCTGCTCACCGAGCGGCGGCTCACCGTCCTGGCCCGGCACGCCATCCGCGTCGGCATCAGCCTGGACGGCGGCCTGCCCGAGCACAACACATCGCGCACCGACCGCGCCGGACGCCCGTCCTGGCCCGCCGCCGCGCGCGGCGCCCGGCTCATCGCCGAGCACTGCCCGCAGGCGTACGCCGGGATCCTCACCGTCGTCGACCCCACCACGGACCCGGTCGAGCTGTACGAGTCACTGCTCGCGCTGCGACCGCCCGCCCTCGACCTGCTGCTCCCGCACGGCAACTGGTCCGCTCCGCCACCGCACTTGGACGGCTCGGGGACTCCCTACGGCGACTGGCTGTGCGCCGTCTTCGACCGCTGGTGGCAGGCCGGGCGGCGGGAGACGCGGGTGCGGCTCTTCGAGGAGTGCCTCGCGCTGCTCCTCGGGCTGCCCGCCGCCACCGAGTCGCTCGGCCTCGCACCCTTCGACGCCGTCGTCGTCGAGACGGACGGCTCCATCGAGCAGGTCGACTCCCTCAAGTCCTGCTACGAGGGGGCGGCCAGGACCGGCCTCGACGTCTTCCGGGACCGTTTCGACGAGGTTCTGCGCCACCCCGGCGTCGCGGCCCGGCAGGCGGGCGCCGCCGCACTGGCCGCGCGCTGCCGGGCCTGCCCGCTGCTCTCCGTCTGCGGCGGCGGACACTACGCGCATCGATACCGGGCCGGACACGGCTTCGCCAACCCGTCCGTGTACTGCGCCGACCTCCAGCACTTCATCCGCCATGTCGCCCGCAGCCTGGCCGGGGTCGCAGCCGTTCCTGCCGCCGTTCCCGTCCCCACCGCCCCCGTCCCCGCCGTTCCCGTCCCCGCCGTCCCCACCGCTTCCGAAGGAGGGGTCCCGTGATCCTGCCGGCGGTCCCGGAACGGGCCCTGAACGAACTCGGCCGTACCGAAGGCGGCCCCGAGACCCTCGGGCTCCTCGTCCGCGACCAGCACACCCGACGGCTGCTCCTGCTCCGCGCGGTCCTCGACGCGGCCGAGTCGGCCGGCCCGGACGTCCGCCCCGCCGCCGTCCTGACCCGGTTGCGCGAGGACTGGGCCCTCCTGGAGGAGGCCGAACGACTGGAGCGGTCCGCCCGCCTCAACGGGCCTTCTCACGAGGGGGATCCGGGATCCGGGTGGCCGAACGGTTCCGCGCCGGGACCTGGCCGGGCAGGGGTACACCCGCCGGTGTCCGAGGGACCGTACGGTTCTGCGGCGGTGTTCGCGGGGCGGGGCGGTTCCGCGCCCACGCACGCGGGACCCGACGGTTCCGTGCCGACGTCCGGGGGCCGAGGTGGTCACGCGCCGGTGTTCGAGGGGCCGTTCGGTTCCGCCCCGGTGTTCGCCGGGGCGGGTGGCTCTACGCCGGGATCCGGCCGGGCAGGTCGCTCCGCGCCGACGTCCGGGAGCCACGGCGGGTCCGCGCCGGCCGGGAATCCTCCGCCGGTGTCCCCCGTCCGGGCCCTCCTCCTCCACCCGTTCATCGGCCCGTGGGCCCGGGACGCGCTGCGCGCGCTCGGCTCCGGAACGGGCCCGCGACCCGACCGGGACACCCGTGAACCCGCCCGCGCGCTCGCCCACTTCGGGTCGCTCGCCGCCGTGGCCGCCGCCCGCTCCGGACTGTCCTACGCGGTACGGCTGACCGCCCGCGACGGCATCCTGACGCTGCCCACGCTCGGCGCGCTGCGGACGGGCGGTTCCGGTCTCGGGGACACGGAGGTGGGCGTCGTGCACCGGCGGGGGCGGCTGACGCTCCGGCGGCCCGGCGAGACGGACGTGGTCGTTCGTCTGCAGAGCGGTGCCGGCGCCTGGTCGGAGGCCGCGGCCTGGACGTCGGCGTACACGCTGCCCGGTCTGGTGCCGGGCTCCGCAGCCGTACCACTGGACGACCTCGACCCGTATCGGACCGCACGCGGCGGACCCCGCCCGGACACCCTGAGCGGCCCCGTCACCCTGGACGACGCCGACCGCAAGCACTGGCTGCACACCTGGTCGGGCACAGCGGCGGCGCTCGGTCTCGGCGGCGAGCGGCGGCTCGCGGAAGCGGTGACCCTGCTGCGTTGTCTGGTCCCGCTCTCCGCGCCACCCGGCTCGGGGCCGGGCGGGGCGGGCGGCAGTTGCAGCGGCACCCGGCGCGAGGCCTTCGGTGCGGTCCTCAGCAGCGCGCCGGCGACGGCGACCGTGTTCGCGGCCACCCTCGTCCACGAGATCCAGCACGCCAAACTCGCCGCACTCGCCGACATGGTGACGCTCCATCACGCGAGCCCTGCGGCGCGCCACTTCGCGCCGTGGCGTCCCGATCCCCGCCCGTACGACGGCCTGTTGCAGGGCGCCTACTCGCATCTCGCGCTCGCGGACTTCTTCCAGCGCTGCGCCCTCGCCGCCATGCTCCCGGCCCGCCGGGACGCCGCCTGGGCGCAGCACGCGCGGTACCAGGAGCAGGTCGGGGCCGTCCTGCCGGCGCTCGTCGGATCGGGTGATCTCACCGTGCGGGGACGCCAGTTCGTCGACCGCATGGTCGAGGTGCACGAACGGCTCGCCGAGCGGCCGCCACCGCGCGGACACGCGGCGCGCGCGACGGCGTACGTCCAGGCCGCCCGTACGCTGTGGGCCCGGCGTCACGCACCGGGCGAATGAACCGCCCACCACAAGGGGGGCGCGGGACGGTCCGGCCGAGTCGGACCGGGTCCGCCGAACGCGCCCCGCGCGCCCGTCGAACGCGCCAAGCGTCGATTCGATTGAGCCATCCTCGCCGAAAGCAGCCGGTTCCCGGACGCGGGACGGTCGGTGCGCCAAGATCGTCGCTGAACACCTTGGAAAAGGAACCGTGGAGCAAGCGACCGGCGTGCGTCGGCGCCCTATCGCCGACCCTCCCGGCGGTTCTAAAATCACGCGCGGGGAGGCCGCTGCATGTCTGGAGCTCGTACGCCGGTCGGGCCAGCCGAGAGGGGGTCCGCGAGGCAGACCGTCACCATCAGCTTCGCCGGTTTCAACCGGGCCTGGGCGGCCTGGATCGGGGACCGTCTGGAGCGGCGTGGCCATCGCGTGGTGTACCAGCGCTGGGACGCCCCGGCCGAGGTGCCGCTCGTCGACCTGTTGCGCGACCTGACACTCGCCCGGGGCCGGATCCTGATCGTCGTCAGTGAGTGGTACTTCCAGCTGGGCCCGCGCAACCACGAGGAGTGGAACACCGCGTTGCGCGAGGTCGTCGCGCCCGACCCGTCCCGCTTCGCGGCCGTCTCCGTCACCAACAGCGCCGTACCGGCGGCCACCACCGTGCTCGGCGCGGTCGACCTGAACAACATGGGCGCCGACGAGGCCGAGCGCCGCGTGCTCGACCGCCTCGACCTGCCCTCCGAACCCCTCCCGGAGTCCGTCGAGGGCGCCCGGCGCGGCCCCCGCTTCCCCGCCGCCATGCCCGAGGTCTGGGGCGGCGTACCGCGCCGCAACACCCGCTTCACCGGCCGCGAGCCGCTCCTGAACGACGCCTACCACCTGCTCCAGGGCGCCGAGGCGGGCGCCGGCGTGGTCACCCTGCACGGCATGTCCGGCGTCGGCAAGACCCAGCTCGCCGCCGAGTACGTCTACCGCTTCGGCTCCGAGTACGACGTTGTGTGGTGGGTCAACGCCGAGAAACGCGTCACCTACCGCCGCCGACTGGCCGAACTCGCACCGCAGTTGGGGCTCGCCACCGGCGCGGAGTACGGCGAACGGCTGCGTGCCGTACGCGACTCGCTGCGCCGCGGCGACCCGTACTCCCGCTGGCTGCTCATCCTGGACGGCGCGGACGAGCCCGACCAGATCTACGACCTCGTCCCCACCGGACCCGGCCACGTCCTGATCACCTCGCGCAACCCCGAGTGGAACGAGCACAACAGCAGGCTGCTGGAGGTGCCGGTCTACGCCCGCGACGAGTCCGTCGCCTTCATCCGCCGCCGCGCGCCCCGCCTCACCGAACCCGAGGCCGACCAACTCGCCGACGCGCTGGAGGACTTGCCTCTCCTCCTGGACCAGACGGCCGGCTGGCTCAACGACTCGGACCTGTCCGTCCAGGAGTACATCGCCCTGCTGGACGGCGGCATCGACAAGGACGTCGTCAAGGTCGCCGCGGACTTCCCGGTCGCCTTCCAGACCGCGTGGTCGATACTGCTGAACAAACTCCGCGACAGCGTCCCCGAGTCGGTCGACCTGCTGCGCCTGTGCACCTTCTTCGCCCCGGGCTTCATCCCCGTACGCCTTCTGAAGGACATGCCGCACGACCAACTGCCCGAACAGATCGCGGGGTTGCTCAACGACCCGCTGCTGTGGAACAGGGCGATCAACCAGCTCCGCCAGTACTCCGTCGTCCGCCTGGAGTCCCACGAGGCGGCCGGCGACGAGGTGGCGTCCTCGGGCGAGTCCCTGTACCTGCACCGCATGGTCCACCAGATCGTCCACAAGGACATGCCCGACGAGGACCGCGGCGAGTTCATCGACGTGGTCCGGCGCGCCCTGGCCGCGGCGGACCCCCGGCGCCCCACGGACACCCGGCTGTGGCCCGCGTACGCGGAGATCGTGCCCCATCTGAAGTACGCGGACGTCCTGCGGAGCAAGGACTCGGCCGTCCAGACGCTGGTCTTCAACTGTCTTCGCTACATGTACATTTCGGGCGAGTACCAGGCGGGCATCACACTCGGCCGGCGCGCCCTCGATGCCTGGCGGGAGATCCTCGGGGAGAACCACCCGAGGATCTGGGAGCTGACCCACCACTACGCCAACCTGCTGCGGGCGGTCGGCGACTACGGGAGCACCGAGACGATCGAGCGCGCCGCCGTCGACCATCTGCGCGAGCAGCGCGGCGAACAGGACCTCGACCACCTGCGCGCGGTCAGCGGCCTCGGCGCGGACCTGCGCGGCCTGGCCCGCTACGACGAGTCCCTGCAGCTCTCGCAGCGACTCGTGCTGACCTACCGCGACCTCCTGGGCGAACAGGACTCTCGGACCCTCGGTGCCCAGAACAACCTGGCGGTGTCCCTGCGTCTGCTCGGCCACTACGAAGCGGCACTGGACATCGACCGGAAGACGCTGGAGGCACGCCGCCAGCTCTTGCGGGCCCGGCACCCGTGGGCACTGTCCTCCGAGCTCCACTACGCTGTCGACCTCCGCCTGCTGGGCCGCTACACCGAGGCCGAGTCGATCCAGGCCAAGAACGTGCGCGAGTACCGTCTCGTCATGGGGGCCGACGCGCCGCAGACCCTTGAAGCGGAACACAACCTCGCCCTGTGCCACTACCGCACCGGGAACCGCGCCGAGGCGGGCGCCCTGCTCACCCGGGTGCTGGACCGCTGCGAGCGCGCCCTCGGCGAGACCGATCCGCAGACACTGAGATTCGGCGCCTCCACGAGCTGTTTCACCCGCGAGCACGGCGACATCGACCAGGCGCGGGAACTCGGCGAGTCCGTCGTCGCACGGTACGAGGTGATGCTCGCCGAGGGGCACCCGTACATCGCCGGTGTCCGCGCCAACCACGCCCTCGTGCTGCGCAGTGTCGGCGAACGGGACCAGGCCCATGTGGTCATCGAGCAGTCCCTGGCGGACATGACCGCGGCCGTGGGGGAGAGCCACCCCTGGACGCTGGGCTGCGCCCTCAACGCCTCCGCCCTGCGCAACCTGGTCGGCGACCCGGAACGGGCCGCCGCGCTCAGCCGGCGGGCGGTCGCCGGTGCCACCGAGACCCTCGGCCGCACCCACCCGCTGACCCTCTCCGCCCGTATCGCCCTCGCCGCCGACCTGCGCGCCCTGCGGGACGGCCGCCAGGCCGAGAAGACGGAACAGGAAGCCCTCGCCGACCTGGACGCCACGCTGGGCCCCCGGCACGTCCACACCATCGCCGCCCGCTCCCGCAACCGGCCCTTCTGGGACTTCGAACCGCAGGAGACGTGAGGTCCGTGCCGGGGCCGTCGGCTCCGGCACCGCCCGGCAGCACGACGAAGGGCCCGGCCCCGAGTTCGGAGGAACTCGGGGCCGGGCCCTTGCGTACGGCCGTGACGGAGGCCTAGGCCTCGAACACCTCACGCACGAGCTGCTCCTGCTCCGCCTGGTGCCGCTTCGCGGAACCGACGGCGGGGGAGGAGGAGTGCGGACGCGAGATGCGGCGAAGGCGCTCGCCGTGCGGGACGTCGGCGCCGACCGCCAGGTCGAGGTGGTCGATCAGGTTGAGCGCGATGAACGGCCAGGCACCCTGGTTCGCCGGCTCCTCCTGGGCCCACAGGTACTTCTCGGCGTTCGGGTACTTGGCGATCTCCGCCTGGAGCTCGGCACCCGGCAGCGGGTACAGGCGCTCGATACGGATGATCGCCGTGTCCGTGGAGCCGAGCTTCTTCCGCTCGGCCTCCAGGTCGTAGTACAGCTTGCCGGCGCAGAACACGACCTTGCGCACGGCGGACGCTTCGACCGAGTCGTCACCGATGACCGGGCGGAACTGACCCGACGTGAACTCCTCCGCCTTCGACGAGGCCGCCTTCAGGCGCAGCATCGACTTCGGGGTGAAGACCACCAGCGGCTTGTGGTGCGGGTTGTGCACCTGCCACCGCAGGAGGTGGAAGTAGTTCGACGGGAGCGTCGGCTGGGCGACCGTCATGTTGTTCTGCGCGCACAGCTGGAGGAAGCGCTCGATCCGGGCCGAGGAGTGGTCCGGGCCCTGGCCCTCGTAGCCGTGCGGCAGCAGCAGGGTGACGCCGGACGTCTGGCCCCACTTCTGCTCGGCGGCCGAGATGTACTCGTCGACGACCGTCTGCGCGCCGTTGACGAAGTCACCGAACTGCGCCTCCCACATGACCAGCGCGTCCGCGCGGGCCAGCGAGTAGCCGTACTCGAAGCCCATGACCGCGTACTCGGAGAGCAGCGAGTCGTAGACGTTCAGGCGGGCCTGGTCGTCCGACAGGTACTGGAGCGGGGTGTAGTCCTCGCCCGTGACCCGGTCGATCAGCACCGCGTGACGCGTGCCGAAGGTGCCACGGCGCGAGTCCTGGCCGGACAGCCGGACCGGCGTGCCCTCCAGGAGCAGCGAACCGATGGCGAGGGTCTCGCCCATGCCCCAGTCGATCGTGCCGTCCTCGATCATCGCCGCCCGGCGCTGGAGCTGCGGAAGCAGCCGCGGGTGCACGGTGACGTTGTCGGGGATGTTGACCTGGGACTCGGCGATCCGCTTCACGACCTCCTGGGAGACCGCGGTGGACACGGCGACCGGGAACTCGGCCTGGACGTCCGGGATGTGCGCCTCGGGAACCTGCGCGACGGCCTCGCGGACCTCGGTGAAGACCTTCTCGAGCTGGCCCTGGAAGTCCTGCAGCGCCTGCTCGGCCTCTTCGAGGGTGATGTCGCCGCGACCGATGAGGGACTCGGTGTAGAGCTTGCGCACCGAGCGCTTCTTGTCGATCAGGTCGTACATCAGCGGCTGCGTGAACGCCGGGTTGTCGGACTCGTTGTGTCCGCGGCGGCGGTAGCAGATGAGGTCGATCACGACGTCCTTGTTGAACGCCTGGCGGAACTCGAACGCCAGCCGCGCGACACGGACGACGGCCTCGGGGTCGTCGCCGTTCACGTGGAAGATCGGCGCCTCGATCATGCGGGCCACGTCGGTGGCGTACATGGAGGAGCGCGACGACTCCGGGGCGGCGGTGAAGCCGACCTGGTTGTTGATGACGATGTGGACCGTGCCGCCCGTGCGGTAGCCGCGCAGCTGCGACATGTTGAGCGTCTCGGCGACCACACCCTGGCCGGCGAAGGCCGCGTCACCGTGCAGGGCGACGGGCAGGACCGTGAAGTCCGTGCCGCCCTTGTTGATGATGTCCTGCTTGGCGCGGACGATGCCCTCGATGACCGGGTCGACCGTCTCCAGGTGGGACGGGTTGGCGGCCAGCGAGACCTTGATCTGCTCGCCGTCCAGGCCGGTGAAGGTGCCCTGGGCGCCCAGGTGGTACTTCACGTCGCCGGAGCCGTGCATCGACTTCGGGTCGAGGTTGCCCTCGAACTCGCGGAAGATCTGCGCGTACGACTTGCCGACGATGTTCGCGAGGACGTTCAGCCGGCCGCGGTGGGCCATGCCGATGACGACCTCGTCCAGGCGGGACTCCGCGGCGCTGTCGATGACGGCGTCGAGGAGCGGGATGACGGACTCGCCGCCCTCCAGGGAGAAGCGCTTCTGGCCGACGTACTTCGTCTGCAGGAAGGTCTCGAACGCCTCGGCCGAGTTCAGGCGGCGCAGGATCCGCAGCTGCTCCTCGCGCTCCGGCTTGGTGTGCGGGCGCTCGATGCGGTCCTGGATCCACTTGCGCTGCTTCGGGTCCTGGATGTGCATGAACTCGATGCCGGTGGTGCGGCAGTACGAGTCGCGCAGCACGCCGAGGATGTCGCGCAGCTTCATCAGGGACTTGCCGGAGAAACCGCCGACCGCGAACTCGCGCTCCAGGTCCCACAGGGTGAGCCCGTGCTCGGTGATGTCCAGGTCGGGGTGCTTGCGCTGCTTGTACTCCAGCGGGTCGGTGTCGGCCATGACGTGGCCGCGGACCCGGTAGGAGTGGATCAGCTCGAAGACGCGGGCGGCCTTGGTGACGTCGTCGTCGTGGCTGGCGTCGATGTCCTTGAGCCAGCGGACCGGCTCGTAGGGAATCCGCAGCGACTCGAAGATCTCGTCGTAGAAGCCGGTCTCGCCGAGCAGGAAGTTCGCGACGATGCGCAGGAACTCGCCGGAGGCCGCGCCCTGGATGACCCGGTGGTCGTAGGTCGACGTGAGCGTCATGACCTTCGCGATGCCGAGCTTGTTCAGGGTGTCCTGGGAGGTGCCCTGGAACTCCGCCGGGTAGTCCATCGAGCCGACGCCCATGATGACCGACTGTCCGGGCATCAGACGCGGGACCGAGTGGACGGTGCCGAGGCCGCCGGGGTTGGTCAGGGAGACCGTGACACCGGTGAAGTCGTCCATCGTCAGCTTGCCGTCACGGGCGCGGCGGACGATGTCCTCGTAGGCCTGCCAGAACTCGAAGAAGTTCAGCGTCTCGGCCTTCTTGATGCCAGCGACGACCAGCTGGCGGTCACCGTTGGGCTTCACCAGGTCGATGGCGAGGCCGAAGTTGACGTGCGGAGGCTTGACGAGGGTGGGCTTCCCGTCCTTCTCCACGAAGTGCCAGTTCATCGACGGCATGGCCTTGATGGCCTGCACCATCGCGTACCCGATGAGGTGGGTGAAGGAGATCTTCCCGCCCCGGGCGCGCTTCAGATGGTTGTTGATGACGATGCGGTTGTCGAAGAGCAGCTTCACCGGGACGGCGCGCACGGACGTGGCCGTGGGCACCTCCAGCGAGGCGTTCATGTTCTTCGCGACGGCACCGGCGGGACCGCGCAGGGTCACGTACTCCGGGCCCTCGGGCGCCTCGGCGGCCGGAGCGGCCTTCGGCTGCGCGGCGGCCGGAGCGGCCTTCGCGGGAGCCGGGGCGGCGGCAGCGGGCTTCGGAGCCGCGGGAGCGGCGGCCGGAGCGGGCGCGGGCGCGGCCGGCTGGGGGGGAGCCTGGCGCGCCGCGGGCGGCGCGGGTGCGGCCGGAGCGGCCGGGGTGGTCCCTGCGGCCCCCGCGGCCGCAGTACCTGCCGGAGCCGAGGCGGCTGGCGCCCCGGGCTTGTAATCGGCGAAGAAGTCCCACCAGGCTCGGTCTACCGAATTCGGGTCCTGGAGGTACTGCTGATAGATCTCGTCGACGAGCCACTCGTTGGCACCGAAGGCGGCCGCGGGGTTCTTCCCGGCGGCTTGGTCATCGGTCGAGATGCTCGAGTTACTGGGGGACTGTGGCGACACGGCGGCAACCGCCCTCTTCCGCTTCACAAGGTGATGGACAGCGGGAATAAAGGCTACGCCTCCCTGGCCGAGAAGGTCAGGCCGGGCCCGTCCAACGTCGCGTAAGTCACATCGGAATCGGTGTTTCGCTCATGGAAATGGCGGGAAACAAGCGGGGTTCCGCTTCGGAATGGGTACGTCGATCACGGGCCGCGGGACGGTTCACGCGGTCCTGTGCCTGATCACACGTGTACGCCGAAGGCGACAGCGATGGATCTTGCGGCTCCGGTTCGAACTTTACGTCAACTTGGCAGAGAAGGGAGTCCCGGAAGGATGACCTGGATCCGGCAGCCCCGCTGAGATTCGGCCACACCGATCCGTCCGCCGTGCAGATCGACCGCCCAGCGGGCGATGGCCAGACCCAGGCCCGTACCGCCGTCGCTGCCCGGACCGTGCGGCGCGGGCACCCCGCCGCGGTTGAACCGCTCGAAGACGCGGTGCCACTCCGACTTCGGGATGCCGGGCCCCTCGTCCAGGACCTCTAGGGCCAGCGACTCGGGATAGTCGCCCCGTCGCGCCCGTACCGTCACCCGGCCGTGCGGCGGGCTGTGTTTGACGGCGTTGTCGATCAGATTCGCCACGACCTGGTGGATCCGCTCCGGGTCCGCGTGCGCGGTCAGCTCCGGCGGGGACACGTCGAGGTGCAGATGGACGTCCGTGCGGGTGTGGCCGCCGCCGGAGCCCGAGCTGAGGTCCGCGCGGGCGGAGGCGACCATGTTGGCCTCCTTCAGCACGCCGGACAGATACGGCCACACCTCGAACCGCCGCCGGCGCAGCGGTACGACGCCGTTGTCCAGCCGGGACAGGTCGAGGAGCGTCTCCACCAGCCGCCCGAGGCGCTCCGTCTGCTTCAGCGCGGTGCGCATCGTCTCGGGATCGGCGGCCGAGACGCCGTCCACGACGTTCTCCAGGACCGCGCGCAGCCCCGCGATGGGGGTCCGCAGCTCGTGCGAGACATTCGCCACGAGCTCCTTGCGCTGACGGTCCTGGGCCTCCAGCTCGTCGGCCATGAGATTGATCGTCTGCGCCAGGTCGCCCAGCTCGTCACGCCGGTCGTCGCGCACCCGGCGGGTGTAGTCGCCGTGCGAGATGGAGCGGGCCACCGCGTTCATCTCGTCCAGCGGCGCGGTGAGCGAGTGCGCGACGAACTGCGTGATCAGCAGGGTGGCGATCATCGAGAAGACCGTGATGAAGCGGAGCTCCGTCTTGGTGTGCACCGCGATCATCGACAGGCCGGTGGTGATGAGCACGGAGATGACGACCAGCGCGCCCAGCTTGGTCTTGATCGAGAAGGGCCGCACCTCGCCCCAGGAGCCCGCGCTCCTGCGCTCCCCGGACGCGCGCTCGCCGAGCCCGCGTCCTCGCTCTCCGAGTCCGCTCATCACATCAGCCCCTCACGCAGGTCCCGATCACGCGGGTCCCGACGTTCCGAAGGAGGTCCGGCTCAGGGAGTCGGGGTCTCCAGTGCATAACCGACGCCGTGCACCGTACGGATCCGTTCGGCACCGATCTTGCGACGCAGCGCCTTGATGTGGCTGTCGACGGTCCGGGTACCGGAGGCGTCCGCCCAGTCCCACACCTCGGCGAGCAGCTGCTCGCGCGAGAGTACGGCACGAGGGGTGTTCGCGAGGCAGACCAGGAGGTCGAACTCGGTGGGAGTGAGGTGGACGTCCTCGCTGCGGACCCGCACCCGGCGCTGCGCGTGGTCGATCTCCAGCTCGCCGAGGCGCAGGATGCCGCTGCGCGGCGTGGTGGCCGCGACGACCGCGCGCTCGACCCTGCGGAGCAGGACGTGCACCCGGGCGGCCAGTTCGCGCATCGAGAACGGCTTGGTCATGTAGTCGTCGGCGCCGACTCCGAGCCCGACCAGCATGTCGGTCTCGTCGTCACGCGCGGTGAGCATGAGCACCGGCACGGGACGGGCGGCCTGCACACGACGGCAGACCTCCAGACCGTCGAAGCCGGGCAGCATGATGTCGAGGATCAGCAGATCGGGCTGCCATGCCTCGGCCGTGTCGACGGCGGCCGGACCGTCGCCCGCGGTTTGCACGAGGAATCCCTCGGCTCGCAGGCGGGCCGCGATGGCGTCGACGATCGTCGGGTCGTCCTCGACGACCAAAACCCGGCGCTGAGCGCCGGGGGTGGCCGCCGTACCGTTCTGGGAGGTGTGTGTCTGCTCCATCGCCCGCCCCTGAAGTGTGCTTTCCGGAATCCGTGGGGTGATCCCATGACTGCGCTTGACGCTTGAATGATCCGCGTCAGGCAAGCAGGGTACGGGCAGGCACCGTGCCTCGGCTATCCAGGCCTTACCGCGAGGTACACGAGGTCGGGAACGCCCCGGGCAACGGGGATCTCTTCGGTACGAACCAGACGGAATCCGGCATTCCGCAAGGATTCTTCAAATTCCGGAGACGGCTGGGCCGACCATACGGCGAGCACACCGCCCGGCCTCAACGCCCTTGCGCAGCTTGCCAGTCCGGCCTTTCCGTACAGTCCCGCGTTGCCCTCGGTGACCGTCCAGCCGGGTCCGTTGTCGATGTCGAGACACAGCGCGTCGAACGTGTCGGAGATCTCATTGACGTAGTCGACGAGATCGGCTTCGACGATGTCCGTGCGCGGGTCGGCGAGCGCCCGCACCGAGAGTTCGGCGAGGGGTCCGTCGCGGTGCCAGTCGATGATCGCCCGTTCGCGCTCGACAACCGTGATGCGCCCCCAGCGGTCGTCCGCGGCCGCGTGCGCGAGCGAGAATCCGACGCCGAGCCCGCCGATCAGCACGCTCGGCTCCGGCCGCCCGTCGAGGGCGTCGTGCGCCGCGTCCACGAGCAGCCGCTCGGAACGCCCGTCGGACGTGTCCATCAGAAAGCACCCGTTGGCGATGATCTGCAGCAGAGGGCCGTGCCGCCGCAGCACGACCTCGCCGTACGGGCCCTGACGGCGGTCGATGACAACGGGAGTGTCGTACGAGGCTGTCATGGTCGACATCCTGGCACTTTCACCAGTACGAGTGGCCGGAATTACCGGGGGCCCGGTCCTCCGCGGTCCGAGAGTGCGGGCCGGACGCCCCGTGGCCCCCGGCCGTGCGGCGCGGGGCGGTGCGGCGCGGGTCGTCCGGGGCGTGATCAGGAGGGTTCCGCGATTCCGGGGGTGACGGCGGGCCGTGCGTGGTTGACGCGGTGGCGGCCCGGGGATCCCAGAAGGAGGCCCTGACGTCTCGGCCCCCTTACTTGAGGAGTTGCTGAGAATCGTCGTGTACGTGGCGCCGGTCATAGACAGCGGTACAGGGGACGCGAAGGGTGGGATGCGACGGAAGGAGCGCCGCACCGTGGACCTGAGCACCACCGGCCGAGCCGACGCGTCCACCGGCCGAGCCGGTGCGTCCACCGGAACGGCGCCGGGCACACCTCCCCTGAACCGCCTTCCCGGGATGCCCCAGCAACGCGAAGGCGTCACGCCGCCGCCGTCCCCGGGGACCACGCCCGCGGTCACATCAACGGCTTTGTCCACGGCCACACCTCTGCCTGGCCCGGCGGTCACACCGGGATCACACGGCCCCCTCGGGTCGGTGGCCACACCCGGGCCGGCGGGCGTGCTCGGACGGGAGGCCACGCTCGGATCTGCGGGTGCGCCCGGGCCGGCGGCCACGCTTGGGCCGGTGGGCGTGCCTGCGGCGGAGGGCGCGTTCGGATCTGCGGGTGCGCCTGGGCCGGCAGGCACGCGCGGACGGAAGGACGCGCTCGGTTCGGCGGGTGTGTCGGGGACGGCGGACCTGCTCGGGGCCGCGGACATACCGGGACCGCCGAGCCTGCTCGAACCGGAGGACGCGACCGCGACCGCGCCCGGCCCGGCAGTCGTACGGGACGTCGCGACCGGCTCCGATTGCGTCCCGCGTGCCTTCCCCGGCCGGCTCGGCGGACTCCCCGTCCGGCGGCTTCTGCCCACCCCGCTGGGTACGCCCTTCACCTTCGGGTACGGGACGGTCCTCGCCGCCACCTCCTACCTCGCCGACCACGCGCACCCCGCGTTCGTCCGCGCCCTGCACCAGGCGTCCAGTACGGACTTCGCGCACCTCGCCCGGCATCCCGTGCTCGTACTGATCGCGAGCGCGCTCTGGATCGTCGGCGGGATCGCCTCGCCGTACGCGGCCGGCTTCCTGCTCGTGCTGACCGCCCTGGAGCGTCGTACGGGCACGGCGCTCGCGGCCGGTGTCTTCCTGCTCGGGCATGTGGTGGCCACGCTGGCCACCGAGCTGCCGGTCGGGGCGGCGGTGCTGGCGGGCGTACTGCCCGTCGGCTCACTGCACCGGCTCGACTACGGCATCAGCTTCGGCGTCGCCGCGAGCGTCGGCTCGCTCGCGGGACTCCTTTCTCCCTGGCTGCGCTGGCCGCTCCTGATCGGCTTCGGCTCGGTCCTCACCCAGGACCTGATCCTCCTCGCCGACCCCGTGACGGACGGGGGACACCTGATCGCGCTGGCGGTCGGCGTCGCGACCTGGCCGCTGGTACGCGGGCGGCACCAGCGCCGATTCCCCGGGCCGGTCGCGCAGCTCTGAGACGCGCCTGCCCGGCCGGTGTCCGCTCCTGCGTGCTCAGGAGCGCAGCCTCCCCGCCCCCGCGGACGAGTGGGGAGCCGTTGAGCCGTTGGGGGACGGCCGACGCGCCCGGCCCGCGATTGCGGTGCGTGCCGGACCGCACCTGCCTGTCCGCGCGGGTGCTCCCACGCCGGTGCGGGGCGTCGGACGGCCGATCCCCGGCCCTCCTTCGGGGCACGAGGAGGGCACCAGGACGGAGCCCCGCGCAAGACGTCCGAAGACGGTTCCACCGGTGCCGGCACGGGCACCGGTGAAACCCCTCCGGCGAGTGCAAGGGCAAGGGCGACGGCGGCGCGACCGGTCGGCGGACGAGGTCCGGCGCCGACGCCGGACGACGACCGCCGGGGGGATCTCCGGCGCGGGACCCTAGCGGGCGATCGACCCGTTCTGGGCGTCGGACGCGGACTGCCATGCCTGTACGCCCGCCAGGGACGCCTCCTTGGCCTGCCGCCACTTCATGGCGGCCTGCTGGGTCGGAGGCACATCCATGGCGCGGATCATGCTCCGGCCTGCGGAGAACACGGCGACCGCCGCGATGGCCATGCCGCTGAATGCCACCAGGGCACCGGCCGCGGTGAGCACGGCGCCGGTCGTGACGAGCCGGCGGTCGACGTCGAACGTGGGCGTGGAGTGGTGATGGTTCATGACTCCACCTTCCAACGGCAAGTGGCCACCCCGCATCCCGAGCGACGGCGCACGAAGCCGTGTCGGCCGAGCAGTGGCACGTGCGGCCCCGGTGGCAGGCGAGGAGGTGATCCGTGACCGGGCCGGACGTTCCGGCGACGACAGCCGCTCGATCGGTGGCCGACCGCGCATCGCTCGATCGGTGGTACCTGGTCCGCGCCGGGCGGATGACCAGCGGCGATCCGTACAAATCCGGGAGATCGGAAGTGATCGCTCACAGCGAACAGCCCCGGGGGAACATTGCGGGGCCGCCGCGCATTGAGTCGACATAGCTCAACTTGACTGCCGAAGGGGCGATCATGGCTTCGACGTCCGCATCACTCACCCTGCCCGTGCTGCCGCTCGACGACGAGGTCGTGCTGCCCGGAATGGTGGTTCCGCTGGATCTGAACGACACCGATGTGCGTGCCGCGGTGGAGGCCGCTCAGGCCGCCGCCCGTTCAACGCCGGGCAAGCCTCAGGTACTCCTGGTGCCACGCATCGACGGCACCTACGCGAGCACCGGAGTGCTCGGCACGGTCGAACAGGTCGGCCGGCTGGCCGACGGCGACCCGGGCGCGCTCATCCGAGGGCGCGGGCGCGTGAAGGTCGGCGCGGGGACCACGGGTCCCGGTGCCGCACTCTGGGTGGAGGGCACCCGGGTCGAGGAGACCGTGCCCGACCCCCTGCCCGGCCGGGTCACCGACCTGGTGAAGGAATACAAGGCGCTGGCCACCAGCTGGCTGCGCAAGCGCGCCGCCTGGCAGGTCGTCGACCGCGTGCAGCAGATCGACGATGTCTCCGCCCTTGCCGACAATTCCGGTTACTCACCGTTCCTTTCCGTCGAACAGAAGGTCGAGCTGCTGGAGACCGCCGACCCGGTGGCCCGGCTGAAGCTCGCCACCGAACAGCTCCGCGAGCACCTCGCCGAGCAGGATGTCGCCGAGTCCATCGCCAAGGACGTCCAGGAGGGCGTCGACAAGCAGCAGCGCGAGTTCCTGCTGCGGCGCCAGCTCGAAGCCGTACGCAAGGAGCTGCGCGACCTCAAGGGAGAGGACGGCGAGGACGAGTCCGACGACTACCGCGCCCGTGTCGAGGCCGCCGACCTTCCCGAGAGCGTCCGCGAGGCCGCCCTCAAGGAGGTCGAGAAGCTGGAGCGGTCCAGTGACCAGTCGCCCGAGGGCAGCTGGATCCGGACCTGGCTCGACACCGTCCTGGAGCTGCCGTGGAACGAGCGGACCGAGGACGCGTACGACATCAGGGGCGCCCAGTCCGTGCTCGACGCCGAGCACGCCGGTCTGGAGGACGTGAAGGAGCGCATCACCGAGTACCTCGCCGTGCGCAAGCGGCGCGCCGAGCGCGGTCTCGGGGTCGTCGGCGGCCGGCGCGGCGGTGCCGTGCTCGCGCTCGTCGGCCCGCCCGGAGTCGGCAAGACCTCGCTCGGCGAGTCCGTCGCGCACGCCATGGGCCGCAAGTTCGTCCGCGTCGCCCTCGGCGGCGTACGGGACGAGGCCGAGATCCGCGGACACCGCCGTACGTACGTCGGCGCGCTGCCCGGCCGGATCGTCCGCGCCATCAAGGAGGCCGGGTCGATGAACCCGGTGGTCCTGCTCGACGAGATCGACAAGGTCGGTTCCGACTACCGGGGCGACCCGGCGGCGGCGCTGCTCGAAGTCCTCGACCCGGCGCAGAACCACACCTTCCGCGACCACTACCTGGAGGTCGAACTCGACCTCTCCGACGTGGTGTTCCTGGCCACGGCCAATGTCCTCGAAGCCATCCCGGAGGCCCTGCTCGACCGCATGGAGCTGGTCCGCCTCGACGGCTACACCGAGGACGAGAAGGTCGTCATCGCCCGGGACCACCTGCTGCCGCGCCAGCTGGAGCGGGCGGGCCTGGAGAAGGACGAGGTCGTGCTCGACGAGAGCGCGCTGCGCAGGCTCGCCGGGGAGTACACGCGGGAAGCCGGCGTGCGGAACCTGGAGCGGGGCATCGCCCGGCTGCTGCGCAAGGTCGCGGCCCAGCACGAACTGGGCCGCAGGGAGCTGCCGTTCACGGTGAAGGACAGCGACCTGCGCGACCTCATCGGGCGCCCGCACCACGTGCAGGAGTCCGCCCAGGACCCGGCCGAACGCCGCACGGCGGTGCCCGGTGTCGCCACGGGTCTCGCGGTCACCGGAGCGGGCGGTGACGTCCTCTATGTGGAGGCGTCGCTGGCCGACCCGGAGACGGGCGCGGCCGGTCTGACCCTCACCGGTCAGCTCGGCGACGTGATGAAGGAGTCGGCGCAGATCGCGCTCTCCTTCCTGCGCTCGCACGGCGCGGAGCTCGAACTGCCCGTCGGCGACCTGAAGGACCGGGGCGTGCACATCCACTTCCCGGCGGGCGCCGTTCCCAAGGACGGTCCGAGCGCGGGCGTCACGATGACGACCGCCCTGGCGTCGCTCCTGTCCGGCCGGCTGGTCCGTACGGACGTGGCCATGACCGGTGAGGTGTCGCTGACCGGCCGCGTGCTGCCGATCGGCGGCGTGAAGCAGAAGCTGCTCGCCGCGCACCGGGCGGGTGTCACGACCGTGATCATCCCGAAGCGCAACGAGGCCGATCTGGACGATGTCCCGGCCGAGGTCCTGGAGAAGCTCGACGTCCACGCCGTCACGGACGTCCGCCAGGTCCTGGAGCTGGCGCTGTCGCCGGCGATGAACGGCGCGGTGCCGGAGGTTCCGGTGGCGGCGTGACGGACGCCCATCGGAGGGGAAGGCCCGGGTCCCGTGAGGGAGGCCCGGGCCTTCGCCGTGTCTCGGCCGTGGCCGTCCGCCGTGGCCGTCCGTCGTGGCTGTGAGCCCTGGCGGTACGACCGTTGTGCGCGTCCCGTACGTACGTCGGTGAGGTGCGACGTCAGCCGGTGGCGAGCGCCTGGACGCGGTCCAGGGCGCCGTTGAACTTGTCGTGGTCCCCGACCGTCGTGCCGGACGACGTGTACTGCCAGATCGTGTAGTACCCCCAGCCCGCGGGGAGCGTCCCGGGATCGGAGGCGTAGCGCGCGATCCACAACGGGTTGGCGGAGGCGAAGCCGCTGTAGTCGCCGGTGCACTGGGTCCACCAGCTCGCGGCCGTGTAGATCACCGCGTCCCGGCCGGTACGGGCCCGGTACTGGGTGAGGAAGCTGCTGATCCAGCTGACCATCGCGCTCTGCGTCTTGCCGTAGCAGGCGGCACCGTACGGGTTCCACTCGATGTCGAGGGTGCCGGGCAGCGTCTTGCCGTCGCCCGACCAGCCGCCGCCGTGGTCGACGAAGTAGTTGGCCTGGGTGGCGCCGGTCGTGGTGTCCGGGGTCGCGAAGTGGTACGAGCCGCGGATCATGCCGATGTTGTACGCGCCGTTGTACTGCTGGGCGAAGTACGGGTTCGTGTAGTACGTCCCCTCGGTCGCCTTGGTGTAGGCCCACCTGACCCCGCTGCTCCACAGCGTGGACCAGGCGACGTTGCCCTGGTAGCCGGCGACGTCCACGCCTTCGGTCTGGGTGGCGTCACCGGTGGACGGTGTGCCGTCCTGGCCGTCGTGGGCGATCACCCCCATGCCCATCCGGGCGGAGCCGCGTGCGGGGGTGTCGGTGGCGGAGGAGGGGAGGGTGGAGAGGAGGGAGAAGGCGGCGAGCAGGGTTCCTACCGCGAGCGCTCGCACGCGGTGGGCCGTTCCGGATCTGTGCACGGGCATGTGCGTGCCTCCGAAGGGCGATGGAGCTCCGGGAGCCCGGGGGAGCCCGATGGAGCTCGGTGGGGGGAGCGCGGGCACGCGGGCCGTAGGGGGGATCAGGTCGTCCTTGACCTGGGGTGGCGTGCGCATGCCAGCAGATAAGTGTCTGATAAAGAAGCTACGCACGTAGACGACGACGTGGAAGAGGGGCCGGAGGCTGCCGTTGGTCTACGCCTGCGAAATACTGGCGGAGCTGGGGCAACGGCCAGTTCTGGCAGAAACTTTCAGGATCGGGAAACCGAGGCAGGGGTGCTGACGTGCACGAGGGCGGAAACGACGGCGGACGTCCGGTCGAATCCGGCGTGTCGGGAAATGGTGTGGACCGGCCCGCGGCGCACGGTGGCGCGGAGCGCGAGTTCCTCTCCCTGGAACGCGAGTTGACCGTGTTCCTGCGCCGCGCCCGCGCCAGCCAGGGGGAGATGGCCCGCGAGGTCCATCCCGACCTGGAGTCCGCCGCGTACGGACTCCTCGTCCGTCTGGAGGAGTGCGGCCGTCAGCGTGCCACGGAACTCGCGGCCTACATCGGCGTCGGCAAGGCCACCATGTCCCGGCAGTTGCGCGCCCTGGAGGAGCTGGGCCTGGTCGCGCGCGAACCCGACCCCGCGGACGGCCGCGCCTGGCTCGTCCACCTCACCGACGAGGGCCGCGGCCGCGTCACCAGCGTCCGCGAGGCCCGCCGCGCCCGCTATGTCCGCCAACTCGCCCACTGGGACCAGAACGAGGTCGCGGAACTGGCCCGGCTGCTGCATCAGTTGAACCGCGGCATGGAGAAGTAGGCCCGGCCGCCGCCCCCGTCTCCTCACAGCTCGACGAACACCACCGTCGCGTCGTCGTGCGTCTTGCCCCGCCGGGGACGCGGACGCTCCAGCGCGTCCGCGCGCTCCAGCGCCCGTACGCGCTCGACGAGTGACGCGGAGCCCTCCTCGCGTACGAGGGCGAACAGTTCGGCCCAGTCGCCCGCGTGGAACCTCTCCACCCAGCGGGTGGCGCCGTCCGTGAGGGCCGTCAGGGCGCGGACGGAGGAGCGGGGGAGTGTGCCGGTCACCGCGCGCGAGGCCACCGAGGGATCCGCGGCCGCCGTGAAGAAGCCGCCCTCCCTGTTGCGCACGGTCGCGTCGGCGACGGCGTCCGTACTGAGGGCGCCGCGAGGGAGGCGGGAGAGGCGGTCGTCGAGGAGGGGCGTGACCTCGCCGGAGGGCGATTCCACCAGCAGGGCCGAGTCCGAGAGGACCAGGTACTCGACCTCCGACGCGGACCACCGCGCGAGGGCCACGGTTGCCTGGGGTGTGCGCGGGTGAGAAAGGTCACAGGTGGCGGCGTGCGTGCCGGCGACTCGGCGAATCGCCCGCGACAGGACGTCGGACAGGGGTAAATCCCGCTGCGAAACGGACAGTTCGGTCAGTGCCCCGCCGAGTCGCGCGGAGAACCAGGAGACCGAATGCGAACAGCCGTAGTCACCCCGAGGGGGTGTCACCCCGTCGAGCACCACCAGTGAACCGCCCTGTCCTGAAGCGGGAAGTCCGACCGAGGCGAAGTCCTCATTGGGGCGGTCCGGGTCTCCGGGCTCCGATGCGAGTTCAGTGCGCATTCCGTCAGTCTGCACGAGCCCTTCACAAGGCCCCCGAAAGGCCGACGAGGAACGCTCGCCGTGCGGCCCAGCAGCTCAGGCGCCAGGTTTGGCATGGAATGATCGACTCCGGCAACGCGTGGCGGCGAATACTGCCAAAGCCCGTCCCGGACGTCCAACCGGCTCGGCGCGGGGGCCTGTCACGAGCGGTCCGGGACTTGCCCGCCAACTCCCCTCCGATGTTCACTCCTTCGGGTGGCGGGTCAGATGATGCGGGACCACTGCCCACCGGCACTGGGAGGGTCGGGAGCCGTACCGGGCGGACGCCGCGATTGACGGGACGTCACCCGGGCCCCAAATGGGTACACGAGTCAGGAATGCGAGCACCGGTGCAGAAGACGCGGCCGAGGCGCACAGGCAAGAAGACGGCCTCCAACTCCACAGAGGGTGGCGCCGTCGGCGACGCCACCGACTCCACAGGCCGGGGCAGGACCGCCCATGTACGCAACCGGCTGATCGTGGCCGTGGCGGTCGTCGCGGCCGCCATCGCCGGAGCCGGGGCGCCCACGGTGCTGTCCGCCTCGCAACAACTGAACGACTCCCAGAACCTGGTGACGCTCGCCCAGCGCACCCAGCAGGCGCTGACCCTCGCGCACTCGCTGGCCGACGAACGCGACGAGGTCACCTCGTACGTCGCCGCCGGCAGGCCCAAGGCCAAGGCGCCCTCCGAGCAGCGCAGCTCCCTGGTCGACCGGCAGGTCGACGAGCTGCGCGCGGACACGGACGCCCCCGCCGCCCTGATCAAGGACCTCGACGGCATCGCGGCCCTGCGGAGAGCGGCGCTCACCGGGAAGAGCACGGCTCTCGAAGCGCACCAGGCGTACTCCGAGGCCATCGTCGAACTCCACGCCCTCTCCGAGGACCTGGCCGACCGGATGCCGCCGCGCGCGGGCTCCGGCGCGCACGCCCTCGCCGAGCTGGACACCGCCGTCCAGCAGTCCGCCGCCGCCCGCGGACTGCTCCTGGCGGCCCTCGGCATCCCGCGCACCACCCAGACCGTCTACAACCCGGTCACCGGTCTCATGACCACCACGAGCTCGTCGTCGGACGCGGACACCAAGCAACGCGACGCGCTGAGCGCCGCCGCCCAGCAGGCCCGCGTCCGCTCCGACGCGGCCGTCGCCGACTTCCGCGAGACCGGGCCCGAGAAGGCCGTGTCGTCCTACGACTCCACGGTCACCGGCCCCGACGTCGGCTCCGCCGACCGGTACCTGGTGAACCTCACCGGCCAGCCGAAGCTCTCCGACTCCGCGCTCGGCACCAGCGTCAAGAAGCTGGACGCCGCGCTGTCGGCCCGGATCGACCTGATGCGCGGCGTGGAGGCCTCCCTCAACGACCACCGCACCAAGGACCTCGAACAGCTGCGGGACGACGACGTCAACGCGCTGGAGATCCGCGTCACGCTCTTCGGCGTACTGATGCTCGTCGCGGCCGGCGTCACCATGGCCATGGCCCGCACCCTCACCCGGCCGCTCGCCGTCCTGCGCCTCGGCTCGGCCCGGCTCGCCGCCGACCCGGGCTCCCAGGAACCGGTCAAGTTCACCGGCCGCAACGACGAGTTCGCCCAGGTCGTCCGCTCCGTCAACGCGCTGCACGCGCACGCCGCAGCGCTGCACGAGCGGATCGGCACCCTCGAAGGCGACCGCAAGCACCTCATCGGCCAGCGCCAGGTGATGGCCGACGAGCGCGACAAGCTGCGCGGCGAGCTCGCCGAGTCCGTGGCCCACTTGGAGCAGGTGCGCGGCACGATCCACAGCACCTTCGTCAACCTCGCGCTGCGCACCCTCGGCCTCGTCGAGCGCCAGCTCGGCGTCATCGAGGGCCTGGAGGAGCGCGAGCAGGACCCGGACCGCCTCTCCACCCTCTTCAAGCTCGACCACTTCGCCACCGTCATGCGGCGGCACAGCGAGAACCTCCTCGTCCTCGCGGGTGCCGAGCACGTCCAGCACCATGCGGGCCCGGTCCCGCTCGTCGACGTCGTACGGGCCTCGGTCAGCGAGATCGAGCGGTACGAGCGGGTGCGGATCGCCGCGCTGCCCCCGCACGCGCACATCGCCGGGTTCGCCGCCGACGACCTCAGCCATCTGGTGGCCGAACTCCTGGAGAACGCCACCTCGTTCTCGCCGCCCGACGTGCCCGTCGAGGTCTCCGGCTGGCTGCTGGAGAGCGGCGACGTGATGCTCTCCGTGCAGGACGAGGGCATCGGCATGACCGACGAGCGGATGCGTCATCTCAACGCCCGGCTCTCCGAGTTCGACCCGGAGGACACGTACGACCAGGAGAGCGGCGAGGGACTCGGGCTCGGCCTGTACGTGGTGGCCCGGCTCGCCCACCGGCACGGTGTACGGGTGAAGCTGCGCGAGCAGAAGCAGGGCGGGGTGGCCGCCGTGGTCGTCCTCCCGAAGGCACTGCTGGCCACCGCGCCGTCGTCCAGCGTCCCCGCGGCCACCCGGCACGTCGGCGGAGCTCCCGCGGTGGCCCTGCCCGGCGCCGACGCCGAGGCCAACTCCAATGTCCTGCGCGGTCGTTCGATCCGTACGACCCCGGTTTCGGCCGCGGCCGACGACGAGGACCCGCTGATCGCGGCGGCCAAGGCGGCCGTACGGGAAGCCGCGCCCGAGCTGGAGGCGGCACCCCGGCAGGCGCCCGTCACCGCGCCCGAGCCGGCCGCGCAGACCCCGGTCATCCCGGCCCCCCGCGAGCCCGAGCCGGTCACCGATCCGGAACCGGAACTCACGTCCGAGACGACGATGGAGCTGTGGCTCCCGGACTTCGCTCCGGACACTTCCGGACCGGAAGCCCCGACATCGGGGGACTTCGAACTGGCGGCCCCCGCCCCTGCGGCCCCCGCCCCGGCGGCCACCGCACCAGCGGGCCCTGCACCGGCGGTGGCCGCACCAGCGGGCCTTGCACCGGCGGTAGCCGCCCAGGGTGGATCCCCCACTTCGGACTTCGCCGAGACGCCGTCAGGTTCCCCGCGAACGACCACCACCCCCACATTCGGGTCCCCCGACCCGGCCCCTGCTCCGCCCGTCGGGTCAGCCGAGCCGGCTTCGCCCTTCGGGTTCCCCGAGTCGGCCCCCGACTCCGGCTTCGCCGAGCCCGCCCAGGTTTCCCCCGAGGCACCCGGAGCCGCGGCCGGGCCGGCTTCCGGCTTCGACGGGGTATCGACTGCCGGCGCAGAGGGGGCGACTCCTTCCGCAGGCGAGGCAAACCCCCACGCCGACGGGACGGACCCCCACACGGTGGGGACGGCCCCCGGCGTCACCGAGGCGTCCGCGGTTCCGGCCGCCCCGGCCACCGACCCGTACGCCATCGGCCCCGACAGCCACGAGCGGGCCCCCGATGAGCACCCCCGGCTCACCGAAAAGGGGCTGCCCAAGCGGACGCCGAAGATCTCCGCCCCCGTGGCGGCCCCGCGGCCCCGCGTGGGCGGCGTGGACGCCGATGCCCTGCGCCGCAGGCTGGGCGGGTTCCACCGGGGAGCGGTCGAAGGCCGTCGCGACGTGGAGGCGGAGATCGCCGACCGGACGGCGGAGACCCCCACGCCCGAAGGACAGACCCCGTCGGCACCCGCACCCGCACACGCGCCCGCAGGACCCGCGCCCACCGCGCACCAGATCGACGCACAGGACGTAGCAGCATCGGGGGGCACAGTCGAGGAGGCAAGCAGTTGACCGCGACCAGTACCTTCGGCCTGAGCAGTGAAGCACGTAACCTGCACTGGCTGTTGACCAATCTCGTCGAGGAGGTGCCGGGCCTCCTGTCGGTCGCGGTCGTCTCCTCCGACGGGCTGCTGCTGCTCTCCTCCGACCCCGGCCGCAACGCCGAGGCGAGGACGGCCGACAGCACCAGGCCGACCGGACCCAAGGGCTCCGCCGCCGACCTCGCCACCATCGTCTCCGGCATCGGCAGCCTCACCATCGGCGCCGCCAAGCTGATGGACGGCGGCGGCGTCAAGCAGACCATGGTCGCGATGGACGAGGGCAGCCTCTTCGTCATGGCGATCAGCGACGGTTCGCTGCTCGGAGTGCACGGTTCCCCGGACTGCGACATGAGCGTGGTGGCGTACCACATGGCGCTCTTCGTCGGCAGGGCAGGACACGTCCTGACCCCCGAGCTGCGCCTCGAACTGCGAAAATCCCTTGAGGCCGACGCTGTCGGGAGTGCCTGATGACAGCGTCGAACGGGGTCCAGAAGCTCCCGGTCCGCGGCGGCGGCCGCAAACCCGCCCGCGTACGCCCCTACTCGCTCACCGGCGGACGTACGCGCTTCGGCCACGTCCTGCTGGTGGAGACCTTCGTGGCCGCGCTGGAGGCCCCGGAGGAGCGCAAGGAGCTGAGCAACGGCTCGCTCACGCACCGGGTCATGCCCGAGATGCGGGCCATCGTCGAACTCTGCCGCCGGATGCGTACGGTGGCCGAGATCGCCGCCCTCCTCAGGATGCCGCTCGGAGTGGTCCGAGTGCTCTTGAGCGACCTGGCGGACCAGGGAAAGATCCGCGTGTACGGAACAGGTCACGGCCCGGGACAGCCGGACCGCGCTCTGCTGGAAAGGGTGCTGAGTGGACTCCGTCGTCTCTGACGCCGAACCTGGCGTCGCCCCCCTCCTCGACGAAGAGGAGAATCTGAAGGCCTGGCAGACGGACCGCACGCGCGCGCCGATCGCCACGAAGATCGTGGTGGCGGGCGGGTTCGGCGCCGGCAAGACCACCCTCGTCACGGCCGTCTCGGAGATCACGCCCCTCCAGACGGAGGCGCTGATGACCCAGGCCAGCGAGGAGACCGACGACCTCACGGGTACGCCGGAGAAGCTGACCACCACCGTGGCCATGGACTTCGGGCGCATCACGCTCGACGACGACCTCGTGCTCTACCTCTTCGGTACACCGGGCCAGCAGCGGTTCTGGTTCATGTGGGACGACCTGGTGCGCGGCGCGATCGGCGCGGTGGTCCTCGCCGACACCCGCCGCCTCTCGGACTGCTTCCCGGCGCTCGACTACTTCGAGAGCTGCGGACTGCCGTACGTCGTCGCCGTCAACCACTTCGACGGCAGCGACGAGTTCGAGCCCGACGACGTGCGCGAAGCACTCACGGTGCCTTCACACATACCTGTCATGATCATGGACGCGCGTCGCCGGATCTCGGTCGTCGAGACCCTGCTCGCGCTCGTCGGCCACGCGCTCGAAGTCAGCCCCGAATAGGGACGCCCGAGTCCTAGGAGAAGCAACCCGCATGCGGAAGATACTCGTCGTCGGAGCCGGCCAGTCCGGGCTCCAGCTCGCCCTCGGACTCCAGTCGCAGGGGTACGAGGTCACCCTGATGTCGAACCGGACGGCGGACGAGATCCGTTCCGGCCGGGTCATGTCGACGCAGTGCATGTTCGACACGGCGCTCCAGCACGAGCGCGATCTCCAGGTGAACTTCTGGGAGTCCCAGGCCCCGAAGATCCAAGGGCTCGGCGTCTCGGTCGCGGCCCCCGGTTCCTTCGACCCGGGCCCCTCGCAGCGCGTCATCGACTGGGTCGGCAAGCTCGACGGATACGCGCAGTCGGTCGACCAGCGGGTCAAGATGGCGGGCTGGATGGAGACGTTCGCGCAGCGCGGCGGCCAACTGGTCATCCACGGCGCGGCGGTGTCCGACCTCGACTACTTCTCCCGCGCGTACGACCTGGTCCTCGTCTCGGCGGGCAAGGGCGAACTCGTCTCCATGTTCGGCCGTGACGCCGCCCGTTCCCCGTACACCGAGCCGCAGCGCGCCCTCGCGGTGGCCTACGTGCACGGTCTGGGCCCGCGCCCCGAGCACCCGGACTACGACGCGGTCCGCTGCAACCTGGTCCCCGGCGTCGGCGAGCTGTTCATCATGCCGACCCTCACCACCTCGGGCCGCGCCGACATCCTGTTCTGGGAGGGCATACCCGGTGGTCCGCTCGACGTCTTCAACGGCGTCAAGGACCCCGCCGAGCACCTCTCCCTGACCCTGGAACTCATGGAGCGGTTCACGCCCTGGGAGTACGCGCGCGCCACCAACGTCGAACTGACCGACGTGGGCGGCACGTTGTCCGGGCGGTACGCCCCCACCGTGCGCAACCCGATCGGCCGCCTCCCCGGCGGTGGGCTGGTCCTCGGCGTCGCCGACGTCGTCGTGGCCAACGACCCGATCACCGGCCAGGGTTCCAACTCGGCGTCCAAGTGCGCCGCCGCCTACCTCGCCTCGATCGTCGAGCAGGGCGACAAGCCCTTCGACGAGGAGTGGATGCAGGCGACGTTCGACCGCTACTGGGACACCGCGCAGCACGTCACCAAGTGGACCAACGCGATGCTGGGCGTCCCGCCGGAGCACGTGCTCAACCTGATCGGAGCGGCGGGCCAACTCCCGCCCGTGGCCGACCGGTTCGCCAACGGCTTCAACAACCCGGCCGACTTCGAGAACTTCTTCTTCGAGCCCGAGAAGACGGCCGCCTATCTGGCGTCGGTCACCGGGGGCTGACATCCGCCCGACCACGGTCGTGGCAGCGACGCGACAGTGGATTCACATCCGGCCGCGTCCGCACGGTGAGCAAGGAAAGCGGCCCCCGACCTACCAGGTCGGGGGCCGCTTTCGGGTCCAACTACCGTGAGTGCCCGGTGTCCTCGGTGGCTTTGCGCCGGACCGGGAACGCGGGGAACGCACGGTTCGCGGCTGACGTGGCTCTCGTGAGAACGGTCAGCAACGGTGGCCTGCCACCCTCCTGGGACGACGGGCCACCGTGAGCGGGCGAACGTCAGACAGCCGCGCCGGCCAGCTTCGGGCTCGGGCCGTACTGGTTCGCCTCCGGCTTGGTGTCGCTGGCCAGGAAGACCAGCAGGATGATGCCGCCCACCAGCGGGACAAGAGCGATGAACGTCCACCAGCCGGAGCGTCCGGTGTCGTGGAGGCGGCGGACGCCGACCGCGAGGCTCGGGAGCAGGACGGCGAGCTCGTAGAGCGGGGCGATGACACCGGTGCCGAGGAGGCTGAGGTCGATGACCAACAGCGCGACATAGATGATCACGTTGATGAGCGCGAACATCCAGTATTCCTGGCGGCGGGCGCGGCCGTTGAAGGTGGCGTACTTCTTGAGGACGTCGAGGTACCAGTGCATGGGTCCCCCCCAGGGACTAGTGGTGGGGCCGGTCCGAAAAGAACAGGCCAGCGTGGAATGTAGAGGGCTTGATCACACCGGTCAAAAAGTTACCTGGCAGCGGCCGATCGGTGATCACGCGTGGATGTATAGGGCCTAACTTCGCCTACTTTGTTCTGCGTGAGCCCGTGACGGACCAGGTGGACCCGGCGAAGCAAGCGTCGATGCGCCCGCTCCGTAATGGAGTTGTGCACGCCCCCTCTGATCGTGCCGGTCAGGTGATCGGGGGTAACTCGCAGGCCGTGTCCCGCACACGGTCGCGAAAACCGTCGTGGCGCGAGTCACCGCGTGTTCAAATCCCACGCCCACCGCAGGTGAACAGCCCCTGGAAAGCGCCCGATTCAAGCTCTGCCGAAGCAAGCCGGCCGCCTAACCGGCGTCGGTCACCGGCGCGACGGAGGCGTAGCCCTCGTCGGTTCCTTCGGTGGCCTGCTCGGGGAGCTTCGGCGGCGTGTAGTGCCGCAGGGACTTCCCGTCCGGATCCGGGCGCACCGCGCCGAGCAGCGGGTTCGCGGCGATGGGGGACACCTTGATCGTCGCCCCCGGGCGCGGCGCCTGCACGACCATCCCGTCGCCCAGGTAGATGGCGACGTGGGTGGCCTCGGGGAAGTAGAGCACCAGATCACCGGGGCGCAGCTTGTTCAGCGGGATCCTCGGGAGCTGGGCCCACTGTTCCTGGCTGGTGCGGGGGATGGGGCGGCCGGCCCGGTCCCAGGCCTGTGACGTCAGCCCCGAGCAGTCGTAGGCCGCCGGGCCCTCGGCGCCCCACTCGTACGGCTTCCCGATCTGCTCGACGGCGTAGCGCAGCGCTTCCTCGCCCGCCCGCGAGGGCGGCCGGACGCTGCTGAGCGCGCCGGAGGCCATGACCTTCTTCTGCGCCGTGGCCGTCCCCGACTTCTCGGACCTCTCCAGTTCGGCGATCTGCTCGGCGGTCAGCGAGGCGAGCAGCCGCTGGACGTCGTCGAGTCGCCTGCGCACCTCGTCCCGATCCGTCTTCTGCCGTTCGGCGAGCGAGAGCTGACCGTCCAGCGCCTTGCGGGCCGCACGCGCGAGCACCTCGGTGTGCTTCTCGCCGCCCGCGACCCGCCGCACCGTCTCGGCCCGCTCCAGCGACAACTGTCCGATCAGGTGTCCCTGGTCGAGGGCGTGCTGCGGATCCCGGGCGAGCAGGAGCTTCAGGTACGTGGAGAGGTCGTCGCTGCTCTGGTACTGCTGCCGGGCCAGCCGCCCCGCGGCGCCGCGGCTGTCCTGGAGCGAGAGGCGTGCCCTGGCGAGGCCGGTGTCGAGCCTGGCGACCTCCGCGCGCTGCTTCTTCAGTTTTTCCGCGGTGCCGTTGTACGTCTCGGTGGCGCGTTCGGCGTCCCGGTAGGCGCGCTGAAGATCCGTCAGCAACGAGGCCACGGACCGCTGGGCGTCGGTTCCGGAGCCCTGGCCGGGCTCCGGGGCGGCCACCGCCGGTGTGGGCGAGAGCAACGCCCCGGCCGCCACCGCTCCCGTGCACAGCAGACGCAGAAGCCTTCCTGACACGCCATCACCTCCGTTACCGGGGTGGCCCGTCCACCACCCGTCTCGCACCGGCAGGATCGGCCCACGGCTTCGCTCGCGCGCGCCGGGTGACCGCTTCGGCCCAAGAAGGTCACTCGTCGGCGTTGCCGCCCGGCGTGGCGCCGCCGCTGTCCCCGCCCTTGTGCGTGCCCGGGGACCAGGGCAGCTTGAACCGGCTCCCCGAGGTGCCGCCCTCGGGGTCGTACTCGTACTTCCACCCCTGATGGAGCCCGAGCCGCTTGCTGGTGGCCGACTGGACGCGCCGGTAGACCAGCACGGTGGGCTTGCCGCCGTCCGGGTCGGGCACCGGAATCCGGTAGATCTTCGGCGGGTGCCCGGTGATGCCGAGCAGCACGGGCACGACGCGCCCGTCCAGCGGGCCGCCGACAAAGGGGGTGTCTTCGCTCTTCACCGGACCAGTGTCACAGCAGGTGGGCCGCATCCTCGACAACGGGCAGCACCCGGCGGACCAGTGCCCCCGCGATGCCCTCGGGGCGCTCCATCGCGAGCGAGGCCCGGACCACCGCCGCGGTCTGCGGATCGCTCCCCGCGCTCGCCACGAGCGCCGCCACGAACTGCTCGACGAGCCAGTCCCGCAGCTCGTCCAGCGGCGGTTCCTTGTCCTCGTCGAGCCAGATCAGCGAGGCCGCCTCGACGGCCGTGATCCACATCCGTACGGTCATCCGCAGCCGGGGCCCGGGACCCTTCACCCCCAGATGATCGAGAATGTGCTCCGCCGCCGCCCGCCGGACCCCGTCGACTATGGCCGTGGTCCGCGAGGTCTCGATGACGCTCCCGCCCTGCAGCAGCGCGCTGAAGCCGGCGTCGTGCTGGTCCACGAACGCGAGATACCGGTCCAGCGCCCGGGACAGCCGCTCGGTGAGCGGCCCCTGAGGAGGCTCCGCGAAACAGTGCTCCAGCTCCTCGGCGGCGGACCGCAGGGCAGCCTCGTACAACTGCTGCTTCCCGCCCGGGAAATACCGGTACACGAGCGGCCGCGAGACCCCGGCCGCCTCCGCCACATCGTCCAGCGACACCTCCTCGGGCACCCGCTGGGCGAACAGGGACAGCGCGGCTTCGAGCAACTGACTCCGCCGCTCCTCGACACTGAGCCGACGGTAGGCGGGGGTGGAAGCCTGCGAGGTCATGACGGGCAGCGTAACCGCCCACCCGCACACCTCCCCGTACGACGCAGACCGGGAATCACCCCACCCACCGCCCCCGTCCCCGCACCACCGCGCATGTGGAAGCACCACGCCCGCAAGCCGCCCCCCGACGGCGAACCACAAGGCCGGACAAGAAGACCCCGACACACAAGCCGTCCCCCACACGGGCGGACACAGCGGCGTACATGGAGAGGCCGACTCACAAGCCGCCCCCCGGCAGCGGAGCACATCGCCGGACATGGAGGGCTGGCCCACCACGCAAGCCGCCCCCCTCGCGGGCGGAGCACAATGCCGGACATCGAGAGGCCGCCACGCGAGGCGCCCCCTCGCGGGCGGAGCACAATGCCGGACATCGAGAGGCCGCCACGCAAGCCGCCCCCCTGCGGGCGGAGCACAGCACCGGACATCGAGAGGCCGCCACGCAAGGCGCCCCCTCGCGGGCGGAGCACATTGCCGGACATCGAGAGGCCGCCACGCAAGCCCCCACTCAGCGGCAGCCGCCGGACAACGCGAGGGGACGTGCCGGTACATCGAATGCCCGCAGCCGGACGGATCACAACAGACGCCCCCATGGAACGCCGGTCAGGATCCGTTCGGATGCGGGCGGATGTACCGGCGCGGCCCCGCCCCCGCACCCCTTGGGCGCGCCCCCGACCGACCGATCCCTGCCCCGAAACCCCAGCCGAGTCCGAAGCCGAGTCCGAAGCCGAGTCCGAAGCCGAGTCCGAAGCGGAGTCCGAAGCGGAGTCCGAAGCGGAGTCCGAAGCGGAGTCCGAAGCGGAGTCCGAAGCCGATCCCGAAGCCGGGACCCAGCCGATCCCGAAGCCGGGACCCAGCCGATCCCGAAGCCGGGACCCAGCCGATCCCGAAGCCGGGACCCAGCCGAGCCCGAAGCCGGGACCCAGCCGAGCCCGGACCCGAGCCCGACACCGCCCGGCAGGGCCCCGCCTCAGGCCAGCAGCCCCGACGCCTTCCAAAGCCGCCGCCCCGCCCCCCGCAGCACCCCGATCTCGTCCAGGAAGTCCGTCAGCTTCTTGGCCCCGGTCTGCATCACATCCCGCCGATGCCCACTGGCCTTCACCTGCGCCAGGGCCTCGCGCTTGTCGAGCCCGACGTTCGTGTACACCTCGGGGTTGACGAAGGCCACCGAGAACACCCGGGCGAACTCGCCCGAGGTGATCCGGGTGAACTCCTGCGACCACCGCGGCGCGGAGACCATCTGCCGCCGCAACTCCTCCCGGGCGTAACGGACATGCCGCGCCTCCTCCACGACGTGGATCCGCGTGACCCCCCGGACGAGGGTCTGCACCCGCTCGTCCGGGAACGTCAGCCGCTGCATCCAGTCGAGGATCTCCTCACCGAGCAGCGTGGCCGTGAACGAACCCGGCGTGGTCGAGATGGTCTTGAAGACCCGCCCGAGGTTGAGATGCGCCCGGCTCACCGGGTAGTACGGCGTGCCCCCGCGCGTGATCAGCCGGGCGAACATCTTCGAGTGCCGGCACTCGTCCTCGATCTCGGTCAGCGCGTACCGCACATGCGCGCTCGTCGCCGCCTTGTCGTAGATGTGCCGCACCAGGAGCTGCATCAGGATGATCTCGAACCAGATGCCCAGCGAGGCCAGCGCGGCCGCCTCGTGCTGGGACAACGCGATCCGCTGCTCCTCGCTCATGCGCCGCCACAGCGGGGTGTCGTACAACGACACCAGCTCGGGCGGCCAGAACCACTTGCCCTCCTCGAAGGGTGCCTCCCAGTCGAGCTCCTTGTCGGGGTCGAAGGAGTGCTTGGCGGAGGAGTCGAGGAGGCGCTCGGCCACCTGCTCCCGGTCCTTGAGCAGACCGAGCGCGTCACGGAGCACCTCGGCTTCGGTCACCGTCGTCATGGCTGTTCCCACCTCGTCGTACGGGATCACTTCAGGGGTTACCGGCGGTCACCACTTATGAGACTGCTTGTCAGCAAGCTCGTCAATCCCCTGTGCCGGACTTGTTGACGGCGCGTCTACCTCGTGTGAGCCTGCGAGGTATGCCGACGCATGAGCTGTACGCCGCGGACTCGGGAGATCCCCTCTGGCAGATACCGGCCTCGGGGACGGCCCGCTTCAACTGGGAGTACGACGACGGTCGTGACCGGCTGCTCGCCCTCTACCAGAAGGGCAAGGACAAGCAGTGGGACGGCCAGAAGCGCATCGACTGGGGCCTGGAGGTCGACCCGGACGATCCGCTCGGCACTCCCGACGAGGCGATGACCCTGTACGGCACCCCGTACTGGACGAAGATGACCGACCGGGACAAGGCCGAACTGCGCAAGCACTACGCCTCCTGGCAGTTCAGCCAGTTCCTGCACGGTGAACAGGGAGCCATGATCTGCGCGGCGCGCATCGTCGAATCGGTGCCCGACCTCGACGCCAAGTTCTACTCGGCCACCCAGACCATGGACGAGGCCCGGCACGCGGAGGTCTACGCCCGCTTCCTGCACGAGAAGATCGGCATGCTCTACCCGATCAACGACAACCTCCAGTCCCTCCTGGGCGACACGCTCCGCGACTCCCGCTGGGACATGCCCTACCTGGGGATGCAGGTCCTGATCGAGGGACTGGCCCTGGCCGCCTTCGGGATGATCAGGGACACCACCGACAAGCCGCTGCCGAAACAGATCCTGGCCTACGTGATGCAGGACGAGGCACGCCATGTCGCCTTCGGCCGCATGGCCCTGCGCGACTACTACCGGCAGCTCTCCGACGCCGAACTGCGCGAACGCGAGGAATTCGTCATCGAGGGCTGCTACTTGATGCGGGACAGGCTGCGCGGTGTCGAGGTCCTGGAGAACTTCGGCATCCCGAAGGCGGAGGCCGAGCGGTTCAGCGAGCAGTCCGAATTCCTGCACCTCTTCCGCCAGTTGCTGTTCAGCCGCATCGTCCCCTGCGTCAAGGACATCGGCCTGTGGGGCGAACGCCTCCAGCGGGCCTACGTGGACATGGGCGTCTTCGACATGGGCAACTCCAACCTGGACCTCCTGATGGCCCAGGACGAGGAGGTCGCCGAACGACTGGACGCGCAGCGGTTCGCGGCGGAGGAGCGGGACCGCGTGGCGGAGATCGAGGAGACGATCGAACAGGGTACGTAGGCACCGGGGCCTGTGACCCAGGGCCTCCGCGACAGCGGGGCCCGAAGGAGACGGGCCACGCCGCAGGGAGGCGGTGCCCGGGAGCGCCTAGTGAGCTGGTTCGGAGATGCGTGAGCAGTAGCGGCAGATCCGGTCGAGGATCTGGTCGGCGGTTTTGGTCCACTTGAACGGCCGGGCCTCG
>NZ_JBIVVR010000007.1:0-396870 GCF_044757755.1 Streptomyces sp. NPDC091209
ACGCCCGGTTACATTCCGAACCCGGAAGCTAAGCCTCACAGCGCCGATGGTACTGCAGGGGGGACCCTGTGGGAGAGTAGGACGCCGCCGAACAATCTTTGGAGGACCCCTGGTCCCAGCGACTCGCTGGAACCAGGGGTCCTTTTGTTTTTTCCGAAGCGCGCCGAGTACTCGGCTGCGCGAGAATGACTTGCGGTACCGATGACAGGAGTCACCCATGTCCACCAACTCTCCCGACGAGCGACCGGAGCGCGACCAGCGCCGTCGTGACAGTGGTGACCGCGGTGACTACCGCGGGGGCCCGCGCCGAGACAACGACCGCCGTGACAACGACCGTGGCAGCTCCGGCCGGCGTGACGATCGCCGTGAGGGCGATCGCGGCGGCTTCCGTCGTGACGACAACCGTGGCGGCACCGGCACCGGCACCGGCACCGGCGCCGGCAGTGGTGGTGGCGGCTTCCGTGGCCGCGACGACCGTCGCGAGGGCGATCGGGGCGGCCGGCCGCCGTTCCGTCGTGACGACCGTCCGAGCGGCCCGCGCCGCGACGGCGACCGCCCTGCCTTCAACCGCGACGATCGGGCCGGCAGCCCGCGTCGCGATGACGATCGCGGAGGCTTCCGTCGTGACGACAGCCGCGGTGGCGGTAGTGGTGGCGGCTTCCGTCGCGACGACCGTGGTGGCAGTGGAGGCAGTGGTGGCGGTGGTTTCCGTCGCGATGACAACCGTGGTGGCGGTAGTGGTGGCGGTTTCCGTCGCGACGACAACCGTGGCGGTACGGGCACCGGCGGTGGTGGCGGCTTCCGCCGTGACGACCGTGGTGGCAGTGGTGGCGGAGGCTTCCGTCGTGACGACAGCCGCGGTGGCGGTAGTGGTGGCGGCTTCCGTCGCGACGACCGTGGTGGCAGTGGTGGCGGTGGTTTCCGTCGCGATGACAGCCGCGGTGGCGGTAGTGGTGGCGGCTTCCGCCGCGACGACAACCGTGGCGGTACGGGCACCGGCGGTGGTGGCGGCTTCCGCCGTGACGACCGTGGTGGCAGTGGTGGCGGCGGCTTCCGCCGCGACGACAGCCGCGGTGAGTTCCGCCGTGACGACCGTCGCGACGACCGTGGCCCCCGTCGCGACGCGGACCGTCCGCCCTTCCGTCGTGACGACCGTCCGAGCACCCCGCGTCGTGACGACGACCGCGGTGGGTTCCGTCGCGACGACAACCGTGGCGGCGGCGACTTCCGCCGTGACGACAGGCGTGACGACCGTCCGAGCACCCCGCGCCGTGATGACGACCGCGGTGGCTTCCGTCGTGACGACAACCGCGGCGGCGGCGACTTCCGTCGCGACGAGCGTCGCAGCGATGACCGTGGCGGTTTCCGTCGCGACGACCGACGTGACGAGCGCCCCAGCAGCCCGCGCCGTGATGACGACCGCGGCGGATTCCGTCGTGACGACAACCGCGCCGGTGGCGACTTCCGTCGCGACGAGCGCAGGGACAGCGACCGTCCGCCCTTCCGTCGTGACGACCGGCCCAGCACCCCCCGTCGTGACGACCGGCCCAGCAGCCCGCGTCGTGACGACGACCGTGGCGGGTTCCGTCGTGACGACCGGCGTGATGACCGCCGCGACGACAGCCGCGGCGGTGGCTTCCGTGGCCGTGACGACCGGGGACGCGACGACCGTGGCCGTGGTGGACCGCGCGGCGACGACCGGGGCGGTCGTCCCGGTGGCTTCCGTGGCCGTGACGACCGCGGGGGCGACGACCGGCGCGGTGGCGGTCGTTTCCGCGACGAGCGGGAGCGGGACCGTGAGCCGATCAAGCGGCTGCCGATCCCGGACGACGTCACGGGCGAGGAGATCGACAAGGACGTACGGCAGGAGCTCCAGAGCCTGCCCAAGGGCCTCGCCGAGGACGTCTCCCGCAACCTGGTGATGGTGGCCCGGCTCATCGACGAGGACCCCGAGGGCGCTTACGAGTACTCGAGGATCGCCCTGCGGCTGGCGTCGCGTGTCGCCGCCGTGCGCGAGGCGGCCGGGTTCGCGGCGTACGCGAACCAGAAGTACAGCGAGGCGCTCGCCGAGTTCCGCGCGGCGCGCCGGATGACCGGCAGCGTGGAGCTGTGGCCCGTGATGGCGGACTGCGAGCGGGGTCTCGGCCGGCCTGAGAAGGCGCTGGAGATGGCCGGGGCGCCCGAGGTGCAGAAGCTGGACAAGGCGAGCCAGGTCGAGATGCGGCTCGTGGCGGCCGGCGCCCGGCGTGACATGGATCAGCTCGAAGCCGCCATCGTCACCCTTCAGAGCCCGGAGCTCGCCTCGAACTCCGTTCAGCCCTGGACCGCGCGACTGCGGTACGCCTACGCCGACGCGCTTCTCGCCGCCGGGCGGGAGAGCGAAGCGCGCGAGTGGTTCGCCAAGACGGTCGAGTCCGACAAGGACAGCAGCACGGACGCCTCCGACCGGCTCGCGGAGCTGGACGGCGTCGAGTTCGTGGACGCGCTCGTCGAGGAGGACGAGGAGGCCGAGAACGGCCGGGTGACCGCGTCCGAGGCCGGGACGGAGATCCGCGCCGAGGACGAGCACCAGGACGACGACGAGGACGACGAGGACGACGAGATCGAGTCCGTGACCACGGACGGGATCACGGACGACGTCGACGACCTCGAAGACGAGGATGAGGACGACGACCTCGACAGCGACGAGGACGACCGCGAGGACGACGCTCCTCACCGTCCTCAGAGCTGACGCCGGTACCGCGGCGCAAACACGTGGGCGGCGGGACACCGGAAGGTGTACCGCCGCCCACGTGGCGTTTCCGGGGCCGCGACCGTCAGGGAGCCAGCGCCCGCAGGACCAGTCCCGACGCCGGCTTCGGGCCGAACGACGTCGACTTGCGCGGCATCGTGACCCCCTGGCGGGCGAGATCGCGTACGACCTCCTCGTGGACCGGGTGCATCAGGACGGCCGTGCCTCCGTCCTGTTCCGCCTTCTCGACCGTGGCAATCGTGTCGTGGATGTACGCGATGTGCGCGGGGGAGTCCTCCGGGATGCCCCACACATGGTCGAGGAGTACGGCGTGCAGGACCGTCGCGTCCAGCGTGCGCCAGGCCTCCGGGCGGTCGGCCGGGATCGTACGGGCGAGGAGGTCCGGCGACGGGCGGTCGACCAGGTGGAAGGCGCCGTCGCCGGCGAGCAGGAAGGCGTTCCCCTCGGCGGCCGCCGCGGAGAGTGCCTCCAGGGCCTCGCCGAGGGGCACGTCGAGGTGGCGTACACGGAAGGAGTCCCCGAGGGCGGCCAGCGCCTCGGCGACCGGCAGGCGGTGCAGCAGGCGGTGGATGGGCCGGACGCGCAGCGGGTAGCGCGCGGTGTCCACCAGGAGGACCAGACCGTAGTCCCAGGGGCTCGGCGAGGGATGCTCCGCGCGTAGACGCAGATACGTCGCCCAGCGATGATGGCCGTCGGCGATCAGGGCCTGGTGCCGGCCGAGATCTGTCCGGATCTCGGAGAGCCCCGCCGGATCCGTGACCGCCCACAGACGGTGGCTGATGCCGTCCTCCGTGGTGGTGGACAGCAGCGGCGGCCGGGTGGCGGTGCGTTCGATGACGGCGGCCGTGCCGTAGCCGGATCCGTTGCCGCGATACGTCAGCAGCAGGGGTTCGAGGTTGGCGGAGGTGGCGCGCATCAGGGCCGCGCGGTCCGCGATGATGTGCGGCATCACGTCCTCGTGCGGGAGGACGACGCCGTCGGCCGGCTCGGACAGGCGCAGGCTGCCGATCACGCCCCGTTGCAGCAGGTCGCCGTCGCGCTGCTCGTACACGTACAGGCCCGGCACGGGATCGGCTGCCAGAACGCCCTCCGACAGCCAGTCGCGCAGCGTGTCGGCGGCCTGCCTGTTGCGGGCGGCGGGGGTGCCGTCCTGCGGGAGGATCAGCCGGACGATGTTGTACGGGTCGGCCGACTCGAGTTCGAGCAGTCCGTCGGGCCGGACGATCACGTCGTACGGCGGGGATGTCACGGCGGCCAGGCTGCCGACCCGGTCGGGGTCGTAGCGCAGGCCTCGGAACGGGGTGAGTTCGAGGCCGCTCCCTGCCGGTGTTTCCTCCTCGGGACCTGCATAGTTCATTGGGGCATCGTAAGTGTGTCAGTGGCATGCGCGATGATCGGGGCAAAGGGATCGAACGAGGAGCGATGCGCAATGAGCCAGACCGTCAGGACGCGGCCCGAAGGCAGTGGCCAGGCCCTGAGCGAGGCCTATGACACGGCGCTGCTGGATCTGGACGGCGTGGTGTACGCGGGCGGTCACGCCATCGCGTACGCCGTCGAGTCCCTCGGGACGGCGCGCGCGGGCGGAATGCACCTCGCGTACGTCACCAACAACGCGCTGCGCACTCCGGACGCGGTCGCCGAGCACCTCACGGAGCTGGGCATACCGACGGTGGCCTCGGATGTCATCACCTCGGCGCAGGCCGTGGCCCGGCTCATCAGCGAGCAGGTGCCCGCGGGCGCGCGCGTGCTGGTCATCGGCGGCGAGGGGCTGCGGGTCGCGCTCCGTGAGCGCGGGCTGGAGCCGGTCGACTCGGCGGAGGACGAGCCCGTCGCGGTTGTACAGGGGTACGGCGGTCCCGATCTGACCTGGTCGCGCTTCGCGGAGGCGTGTTACGCCATCGCGCGTGGGGTGCCCTGGTTCGCCTCCAACACGGATCTGACGATTCCGGGCGCGCGCGGGATCGCGCCGGGGAACGGCGCGGCGGTGGAGGTCGTCAGGATCGCCACGGGTGCCGAGCCGCAGGTGGCGGGCAAGCCGTTGCCCCCGATGCACCGCGAGACGATTCTGCGGACCGGGGCCGAGCGGGCGCTGGTGGTCGGTGACCGGCTGGACACGGACATCGAGGGCGCGTTCAACGGAGAGGTGGACTCGCTGCTCGTCCTCACCGGTGTGACGGACGGCGCGCAGCTCCTCGCCGCGCCGCCGCAGCACCGGCCGACGTACGTCGACGCCGATCTGCGCGGAATGCTCACCGGGCAGCCCGAGGTCGTCGAAGCGGGCGCCGGGTTCCGCTGCGGAGGCTGGACGGCGACGGCGGGCAGTGAGGAGTTCGAGCTGGCGGGCGAGGGAGAGGCCCTCGACGGCCTGAGGGCCCTGTGCGCGGCGGCGTGGACGGCCGCGGGAGAGGGCAGTTGCGAGCTGGACGGAGGGAAGGCGCTGGCGCGGCTCGGACTCTAGGCGCCCGGGGGCGGGGTGCGGCGGGCGGATCGATGAACGATGCGAGGGTAGGCTAACCTAACTTCGTGTTGGTCGACAGTCCTCCTGAACAGTGCGCGGAAACCGCCCCCGCGCCCCCGACCCGCCGGGCGATACGGACACTTGGGCTCCTCGTCTGCGTGGGTGTCCTGCTGCTGGTCGCGCTGGCGAGTATCGCGATCGGGGCGAAAGCGCTGCCGCTGGACCAGGTGTGGCACGGCCTGTTCCACGACTCGGGGACGTACTCCGACGTCGTGGTCGGCGACCGGATCTCCCGGACCGTGCTCGGGCTGCTGGTCGGCGCCGCGCTCGGGCTGTCCGGCGCCGTCCTCCAGGCGCTCACCCGTAATCCGCTGGCCGACCCCGGTCTGCTCGGCATCAACGCGGGCGCGTCCGCCGCGGTCGTCACCGCGATCACCTACTTCGGTGTCACCTCGCTGAGCGGCTATGTCTGGTTCGCCTTCGTCGGGGCGGCCGCCGTCGGAGCCCTGGTCTGGTTCCTGGGCGGCAGCCGGGGCGCGACCCCGGTGCGGCTCGCGCTCGCCGGAACCTCCATCAGCGCCGCGCTGTACGGCTATCTGCAGGCCGTGATGATCATGGATGACGCGGCGCTCGGCAAGATGCGCTTCTGGACGGTCGGTTCGCTCGCCTCCGCGACCGACTCGACGATCGAGCAGGTGGCCCCCTTCCTCGCCGTCGGCACGCTCCTCGCGCTGGCCCTCGCCCGGCCGCTGAACGCGGTGGCCATGGGCGACGACACCGCCCGCGCGCTCGGCGCCGACCTGAACCGCACCCGGGCGCTCTCCATGGCCGCCGCGACCGTGCTGTGCGGCGCCGCGACCGCCGCCTGCGGACCGATCGTGTTCGTCGGACTGATGGTCCCGCACGTCGTCCGCTCCTTCACCGGGCCCGACCTGCGCTGGATCCTGCCGTACGCCACCGTCCTGTCGCCCGTGCTGCTGCTCGGCGCCGACGTTCTGGGCCGGATGGTCGCCCGGCCGGCGGAGCTTCAGGTCGGCATCGTCACCGCCGTCCTGGGCGGTCCGGTCTTCATCTTTCTCGTACGGCGACGGAGGACGGCGCAGCTGTGACGACCCCACGTATCCGAACCGCCCGGGCCCAACGCGTTCCGGGGTCTCCCGCGCGCCGCGTCCGCGCCGTCCGCACCGGCGACGGCCTGTCCTTCCGCCTCGACATCCGCACGTTCACGGTGGTCGTACTGCTGCTGGTGGCCGCGGCCACCGCGAGCGTGGTGCTCATCGGCACCGGCGACTTCCCGATCCCGGCCGGCGATGTGCTCAAGACCTTGGCCGGCGACGGCAGCGCGAGCCAGGAGTTCATCGTCGACGACCTGCGGCTGCCGCGCGTCCTCGTCGGCCTGCTGGTGGGGGCCTCGCTCGGGCTCGGCGGAGCGCTCTTCCAGTCCATCTCCCGCAACCCGCTGGGCAGCCCCGACGTACTCGGGCTCGGACAGGGTTCCACGGCCGGCGCGCTCATCATGATCGTGCTGTACTCGGGCAGCGCGACCGAGGTCGCCCTCGGGGCGCTCGTCGGCGGACTCGTGACCGGGCTCGCCATCTATCTGCTCGCGTGGAAGCGGGGCGTGCACGGCTATCGGCTGGTCCTGGTCGGTATCGGCGTCTCCTCGATCGTCACGGCGGTCAACGGCTACCTCCTCACCAAGGCCGACATCGTCGACGCGGCCCGCGCCGTCGTCTGGATGACCGGTTCCCTCAACGGCCGTGACTGGGCGCAGGTCTGGCCGCTGCTCATCATGTGCGCCGTCCTCGTCCCCCTCGTCCTCGGCAACGCGCGCGGGCTGCGGATGATGGAGATGGGCGACGACGTGTCGTACGCCCTCGGAGTGAGTGTCGAGCGGACGCGGCTGCTGCTGATGCTGGCCGCCGTCCTGCTCACCGCGGGTGCCACGGCCGCCGCGGGGCCGGTCGGTTTCGTGGCGCTCACCGCGCCGCAGCTCGCCCGGCGGCTCACCCGGTCGCCCGGACCGAACCTGGTGCCGTCGATGTGCATGGGGGCGACCCTGCTCATCGTCGCGGACTGGGCCTCGCAGCGGGCCTTCGGTGCCGACCAGCTGCCCGTCGGCGTCGTGACCGGCGTCCTCGGCGGCGTCTATCTGCTGTGGCTGCTGGTCACCGAACGCAAGGCGGGCCGGATATGAGCAGCCCGGCGAACCCGATGGCCGGCCGGCCGAAGAACGCCGCGCGTGCGAACGACCAGGCGCACGAGAACACCCGAAGGAGCACTGTGAACCGCCTGTCCGCCGACAACGTCACCCTCGGCTACGACCAGCGCGTCATCGCGGAGAACCTGTCCGTGGAGATCCCCGACCACTCCTTCACGGTGATCGTCGGCCCGAACGCCTGCGGCAAGTCCACGCTGCTGCGCGCCCTTTCGCGCATGCTGAAGCCCTCGGCGGGGAGGGTGCTGCTCGACGGACAGGCCATCCGGTCGATGCCCGCGAAGAAGGTGGCCCGCACCCTCGGGCTGCTGCCGCAGTCGTCGATCGCGCCGGACGGGATCACGGTCGGTGACCTCGTCGGCCGGGGCCGCTATCCGCACCAGGGCCTGCTCCGCCAGTGGTCGGCGGAGGACGAGCGGGTGGTCCAGGAGTCGATGGCCTCGACCGGGGTCGCCGAGCTCGCCGATCGCTATGTCGACGAATTGTCCGGCGGCCAGCGCCAGCGCGTGTGGATCGCGATGGCGCTGGCGCAGCAGACCCCGCTGCTCCTCCTGGACGAGCCGACGACCTACCTCGACATCCAGCACCAGATCGACGTCCTCGACCTGTGCGCCGAGCTCCACGAGACACAGGGCCGCACCCTGGTCGCCGTACTGCACGATCTCAACCACGCGGCCCGGTACGCCACCCACCTGATCGCCCTGCGCGGCGGCGAGGTCGTCGCGGAGGGCGCGCCGAACGACATCGTCACGGCCGACCTGGTCGAGGAGGTCTTCGGGCTGCGCTGCCAGGTCATCGACGACCCGGAGACCGGGACCCCGCTCGTGGTGCCCGCGGCACGCCGGGCGAGGCCCCGCGCCGCCGCGGCGGCTACAGAAGCGTCCTGAGCCGGAACAGGTCGCGCAGGCCCGCCTCCAGCTTCACCCGGCCCGAGCCCCAGGCCCTCGCGAAGTTCAGCTCGCCGTTCACCATCGACACCAGATCGTCGCCGTTCATGGTCAGACGGATCTGGGCCCGCTCGGGGGGCGGGCCCTGGAGTGTGTCGAGCACCTCGATCCGGCCGCCCTTGAGGCGGCCGACGAAGGTGATGTCCAGGTCGGTGATTCGGCAGCTCAGCGAGCGGTCCAGGGCCGCAGCGGTGCGTACGTCCCCTTCGGCGCTCGCCATGTTGTCCGAAAGCTTGTCGAGTGCGGTGCGGCACTCCTCAATCGTCGCCATCGTGATCGACCGTACCGCAGCCCTTCGCGGTAGCGTCGGGGCATGAACGACTCAGTTCCCGGGGCCGAGCTCCCCGAGGCCGTGACCGCGGGGGAGCCGGGACCGTCCGCCGAAGCGGAGCCGGAGCCCGCGTACGACCCCGCCGCACCAGCCCCGCTGAACGTCCCGCGCGTCCCCTCGGGCAACGCCGACGTCGACGCACAGCTCGGCCGGCTGGCCGACGCCGACCACCTCGCCACGGACGGACACGTCGAGGTGTACGAGGATGTGCACCGGGGGCTGCGCGACGCGCTCACCGCGCTCGACGTCCGCCCGGGAGCTCCGGCTCCCGCCGGTCACCCGACCGCCGGCCCCCGATGAGACCCTTGAGGGCACACCCGTCCATGCCGTACGACCGCAGGAGCTGAACCGAACGTGGCAGGAGTGGCACGCCGCCGCCTCGACGCCGAGCTGGTCCGCAGGAAGCTCGCCCGATCACGCGAGCACGCCGGACAGCTGATCGCCGCGGGCCGGGTCAGCGTGGGCAAGACCCTCGCGACCAAGCCCGCCACGCAGGTCGAGACGGCCGCGGCGATCGTGGTCAGCACGGACGAGAACGACCCCGACTACGTCTCGCGCGGCGGACACAAGCTCGCCGGAGCGCTCGCCGCCTTCGGGCCCGAGGGCCTGAAGGTCGAGGGGCGGCGGGCGCTGGACGCCGGCGCGTCCACCGGAGGCTTCACCGACGTCCTGCTGCGCGCGGGCGCCGCCCATGTCGTCGCCGTGGACGTCGGTTACGGACAACTCGCCTGGTCTCTCCAAAGCGATGAACGCGTCACCGTCAAGGACCGTACGAACGTACGCGAGTTGACGTTGGAGGCGATCGATGGGGAGCCCGTGGACCTTGTTGTCGGGGATCTGTCCTTCATCCCGCTCGGACTGGTGCTGCCCGCCCTCGCGCGGTGCACGGCGCCGGATGCCGACCTGGTGATGATGGTCAAGCCGCAGTTCGAGGTGGGGAAGGACCGGCTGGGCAGCGGCGGTGTCGTGCGCAGCCCGGAGCTGCGCGCCGAGACGGTGCGCGGTGTGGCGGGGCGGGCCCACGAACTGGGGCTCGGAGTGAAGGGCGTGACCGCGAGCCCGTTGCCCGGACCGTCGGGCAACGTCGAGTACTTTCTGTGGCTGCGTGCCGGGGCACCCGAACTCGACCCGGCCGACGTTGACCGTGCAGTGGCGGAGGGGCCGCGTTGACACAGACCCGAGCTCGTACTGTTTTCCTGCTGGCCCACACCGGGCGGCCGGCAGCCATCCGCAGTGCCGAACTGGTCGTCCAGGGGCTGCTGCGCTCCGGGATCGGCGTACGGGTGCTGGCGGCCGAGGCGGCAGATCTGCCGCTGCCGGACGAGGTGGAGCTGGTCCAGGAGGCGACTCCGCAGTGTCTCGACGGCTGCGAGCTGCTCATCGTCCTGGGCGGTGACGGAACGCTGCTGCGCGGCGCCGAGTTCGCCCGTGCCTCCGGCGTGCCGATGCTCGGCGTCAACCTCGGGCGGGTCGGTTTTCTCGCCGAGGCCGAGCGCGACGACCTGGACAAGGTCGTCGACCGCGTCGTCACCAAGGCGTACGAGGTCGAGGAACGCATGACCGTCGATGTGGTCGTGCACCGCAACGGCGACATCGTGCACACCGACTGGGCGCTGAACGAGGCGGCCGTGCAGAAGGTGTCCGCCGAGAAGCTCCTCGAAGTGGTGCTGGAGATCGACGGGCGCCCCGTCACCGGGTTCGGCTGCGACGGGATCGTCTGCGCGACTCCGACCGGGTCGACGGCGTACGCCTTCTCCGCGGGCGGGCCCGTGGTCTGGCCCGAGGTCGAGGCGCTGCTGATGGTGCCGATCAGCGCCCACGCCCTGTTCGCCAAACCGCTGGTCACCTCACCGGACTCGGTGCTCGCCGTGGAGGTCCTGCCGCACGTCCCGCCGGGCGTGCTGTGGTGCGACGGGCGGCGCACGGTGGAGCTGCCGCCCGGTGCGCGCGTCGAGGTGCGGCGCGGGGCCGTGCCGGTGCGGCTGGCCCGGCTGCACCACGCGTCCTTCACCGACCGGCTCGTGGCCAAGTTCGCGCTGCCGGTCTCCGGGTGGCGCGGGGCGCCGCACCAGTAGACGCGCGCGGCACCCGGGTTCCGCCCCGGGTGCCGGGCCGCCTCCGCACGGGCCGACGGCGAACGAGATCACCCCCGGAAGGTAACGCTCGGTTCTCTTTGCGGGGGGCGGCGTCGCACAGGGCTGGGAAAACCTCGTATGGTCGGGGACGTGTTGGAGGAGATGCGGATACGGTCGCTCGGAGTCATCGACGACGCGGTCGTCGAGCTGTCACCAGGCTTCACCGCCGTGACCGGTGAGACCGGTGCGGGCAAGACGATGGTGGTCACCAGCCTCGGGCTGCTGCTGGGCGGGCGCGCGGACCCGGCCCTCGTGAGGATCGGCGCCAAGAGCGCCGTCGTGGAGGGGCGGATCAGCGTACCCGCGGGCGGGACGGCCGTCGTACGGGCCGAGGAAGCGGGCGCCGAGCTCGAAGACGGTGTGCTGCTGATCAGCCGTACCGTTTCCGCCGAGGGGCGCTCACGCGCGCACCTGGGCGGGCGCTCGGTGCCGGTGGGCGTGCTCGCCGAACTCGCCGACGAACTCGTCGCGGTGCACGGCCAGACCGACCAGCAGGGACTGCTCAAGCTGTCCCGGCAGCGGCAGGCCCTCGACCGGTACGCGGGGGACGCGGTCGCCGTGCCGCTCGCCAAGTACGCGGGCGCATACCGTCGGCTGCGGGCCATCTCGGCCGAGCTGGACGAGATCACCACGCGCGCGCGGGAACGGGTCCAGGAAGCCGACCTGCTGCGCTTCGGACTCGACGAGGTCGCGGCCGTGGAGCCGCGCGCGGGCGAGGACGTGGAGCTGGCGGCGGAGGCGGAGCGGCTCGGTCACGCGGAGGCGCTGGCGTCGGCCGCCACGGCCGCCCACGCGGCGCTGGCCGGCAACCCCGAGGACCCGGAGGGCATCGACGCGGCCACGCTCGTCGCGGGCGCCCACCGGACCCTGGAGGCCGTACGGTCGCACGACTCGGCCCTCGCCACACTGTCCGGGCGGATCGGCGAGATCGCCATCCTCCTCGGTGACGTGGCGGGCGAACTCGCGGGCTACGCCGACGATCTCGACGCCGACCCGCTGCGGCTGTCCGCGGTCGAGGAACGCCGGGCCGCCCTCACCCAGCTCACCCGGAAGTACGGCGAGGACATCGACGCCGTGCTCGCCTGGGCCGAGCGGAGCGCCGAGCGGCTCACCGAACTCGACGGCGACGACGACCGGCTCGACGAGCTGACCGCCGAGCGGGACGCGCTGCGCGGCGAACTGGGCGGACTGGCCCAGGCGCTGACGGACGCCCGTACGGAGGCGGCCGAGCGGTTCGCCGCCGCCGTGACCGCCGAGCTGGCCTCGCTCGCCATGCCCCACGCGCGCGTGTCCTTCGAACTCCGGCAGACCGACGACCCGGAGGGGGTGGAGGTCGGGGGACGTCCGGTGGCCTACGGCCCGGTCGGTGTCGACGAGGTGGAACTGCTGCTCGCCCCGCACCCCGGGGCGCCGCCGCGGCCCATCGCCAAGGGGGCGTCCGGCGGTGAGCTCTCGCGCGTGATGCTCGCCGTGGAGGTCGTGTTCGCGGGGACTGACCCGGTGCCGACGTATCTCTTCGACGAGGTCGACGCGGGGGTCGGCGGCAAGGCCGCGGTCGAGATCGGGCGCCGGCTGGCGCGGCTCGCCCGGACCGCGCAGGTCGTCGTCGTGACGCACCTGCCGCAGGTCGCCGCCTTCGCCGACCGGCAACTGCTGGTCGAGAAGACGAACGACGGGTCGGTGACCCGGTCCGGCGTGAAGGTGCTGGAGGGCGAGGAGCGGATTCGCGAACTGTCCCGGATGCTCGCCGGCCAGGAGGACTCCGAGACGGCTCGGGCCCACGCGGAGGAACTGCTCGCGACGGCCCGCGCCGACGGCTAGCCGGGTGGCCCGCCCCGCGGGCCGGGCCACCCGCCGAGCGGTTTCGGCGCGGTCGTTCCGCGGTCGTTCCGCGGTCGTTCCTCGACCGCGCCGGGTTGCCGCGCCGGGTTGCCGCGCCGGGTTGCCGCGCCGCGTTGCCGCGCCGCGGCTCAGCGCCGCTCAGCGCGGTCGTGTCGCGTTCGCCCGGCCGTCGTTCCGTGCTCCCGGTGTCCGGACCGTGTTCCCGGCCTTGGTGAAGCCCGACTTGTCGAGCAGCCAGGCCGCAGAGGTCTTGGTGTGGCCCTCACCGGCCGCGTACGCCGGCGGTACGGCGTCCGCGCCGAGCCGCTCCTTCACGCGCGCGTGGAACGCGGCGAACGTCCGGACCGTTTCGCACGCCCCTTTAGGGTGATCACATGATCACGCGGATGGAGCACATGGGACGGATTGTGGGATTCGGTACCGCTGCCGCGGTCACGCGTGTGTGCGTAGCCGCCCTGCGTTCCAACCCGCCCGGTGGCCCCGCCCGCTGGACCAGCGACAACTACGCCGGGCGGACCGTCGAGCTCTACGCGGGCCCCGCGACCGCCGTGGGCTCGGCCTTCGCGGCGGCACGGGTCCACCCCGCCGCCGCGGGAGCGGTCGCCGTCGCCGGTGCGTGCGGCGCGTACGACGACGTCGTCGGCGCGGGTGACCCGCGGCGGGGGTTCCGGGCGCATCTGGGGGCGCTGCGCGACGGCCGAGTGACCAGCGGGGCGGTCAAGTTGTTCGGGATCGCGGCGGCCGGTCTGGTGGCCGGGGCGGTGCTCAAGGAGCGGCCCGTCGACAAACTGCTCGCGGGAGTCGTGATCGCCGGTACGGCCCATTTCGTCAACCTCGTCGATGTGCGTCCGGGGCGGGCCGCCGGCGCCGTCCTCGCGCTGGGCGTGCCCGGGCTGCTGTGCGGTGGGGACGCGGGGCGGCTGTCCGCGGTGGCGACGGGTGCCGTCGCCGCCGTACTGGCCGACGACCTCGGCGAGCGCGCCATGATCGGTGACACGGGTGCCCACGCGCTGGGCGCGACCCTGGGTACCGCCATCGCCCTGGGCAACGGCCGGGCGGGTCTCGCCGCCCATGCGGCGGCCCTGGTGGCCGCGACGGCCCTCGGGGAGAAGGTCAGCCGGGCGGCGGAGACGTTGGGGCGCACCGGGGAGTGATGCCTCCGGGGCGCGCCGCGTGACGCCGGACGCGCCGCGCGCTGTGCGGGTGCACCCCCGAGCCGGGGTGCGTGCGATGTGCGGAGGGACTTCCCGGCACCGGGGTGGCTCGCGACGCGGAGGGCATCCCCACCCACGACAGCGGAGGAACGCGTGGTCTGTGAGGGCATTGCCGAGCTCGGGGTGGCTCGCGATGCGGGAGTGCTTCCTCGGTACCGACGTGTTCTGCGGTGAGTTACGGCATTCGCGAGGCGGGGGTGGCTCACGAGGTGAGGATCGTCGCCATGACGTCGGAGTGACGCGCGAGACGTGGGTGGTCGTGGGCGCCGGGTGGGGTCCTCCGCGGCTCGGGCCTCCCCGGAATGGGCTACTCATCACTCGTGCGGGTGATCGTCGTCGCGGGGTTGCCCCGTCTGACGTGCCCTCGTCGTGATGGCGGTGCCGGAACGCCCGGGCGGCCTGGCATCCTTGGCGTAGTACGCGGTGCACGACGTGCGGTTACCCCCCTTTGCGCGACCCTTCTGTACGTATCCTCGTGACCGTCCGACGCCGAACCAGGAGCCCCGGCCACGTGAGCCACGTGAGCAGCCACTCACCGCACGGCCAGTCGCCGCTGCGCACCGTGCAGGTGCTCGGCGGAGGCAGCGCGGGCAGCAGCGCGCATGTGCGGTCGCTGGCCGCCGGCCTGGTCGCCCGGGGGGTAAGGGTCACCGTCTGCGCTCCCGCCGAGGCGGACCGCGTGTACGGCTTCACCGGGGTCGGCGCGCACCACGTTCCCGTGCCCCGCAGCAGCGACCCGGCCTCCGTGTCCGCGCTGCGGGCCGCCTGCGCGGACGCCGATCTCGTGCACGCGCACGGGCTGCACGCGGCGCTGCGGGCGGCGCTGGCCCTCAGCGGACGGCGCGTTCCCCTTGTCGTCACCTGGCACACCCGCTCGGAGGCCGACGGCGCTCGGGCCCACGTCCTGCGGCTCCTGGAGCGGCGGGTCGCCAGAGCCGCCGCCGTGGTGCTCGGGACCTCGTCCGACCTGGTGGACCGGGCGCGCAGCAGGGGAGCGCGGGACGCGCGGCTCGCCGCCGTCGCTCTTCCGGCTCCGCGCCCGCCCGTGGAGCCCGCCGAACCCGACCGGTGCCGGCAGAAGGCGCGGGCCGAACTCGGCTCGACCGGCCGTCCGTTGCTCATGGCCGTCGGCTCACTCGACCGGCACCGCGGTTACCACACGCTGCTGGACGCCTCGCGCGCTTGGTGCCGCCTCGATCCCGTGCCGCTGCTGGTGATCGCGGGGGAGGGGCCGTTGCGCGCCGTTCTCCAGCGCCGGATCGAGGACGAGGAGCTGCCCGTCCGGCTCATCGGGCGGCGCGACGACATCACGGAACTGCTCGCCGCCGCCGACCTCGCGGTGCTGCCGAGCAGATGGGAGTCGCGCTCGGTGCTGGCGCAGGAGGCCCTGCACGCGCGCGTGCCGCTGGTCGCCACAGCGGTAGGGGGCATTCCCGAGATGGTCGGCGACGCGGCCGAACTCGTCCCGTACGGCAACGCGAAGGCGTTCGGCGACGCCGTCGTGCGGCTGCTCGCCGATCCCGCGCGCCAGGAGGTCCTGCGGGAGAAGGGCGCCCGGCAGGCGGCGACTTGGCCGACCGAGGACGAGACGGTCGCCCAAGTGCTGAGCGTCTACGACGAGTTCACGCAGCCCCGGCCGCTGGGCTGACGCCGGTCAGGAGGACTGACGCGGGCCGGGGACCTGACGTCGGCCAGGGGACCGGCACCGGTCAGGGAACGTGTCTGCGTGCCCGCAGGGCCAGACTCAACGCCAGTACCGTCTGCGGGTCGTCCAGGTCCGTGCCCAGCAACTCGCCGATCCTGGCGAGGCGGTTGTAGAGGGTCTGCCGGTTGAGATGCAGCTCGCGGGCGGTCTCCGCCTTGCGGCCCGCGTGCGCCAAGTACGTCTGCAGGGTGGGGAGCAGGGGCGGCTTGGAGCGGACGTCGTGGTCGCGGAGCGGACCGATCGCGCGCTCCACGAAGGCGGCCAGGTCGGGGTGTTCGCGCAGCCGCCACAGCAGCAGGTCGATGTCCAGGCGGCGCGCGTCGTACCAGGGACGGTCCGACAGCCCCTGTGCGGCCGTCGCCGTCTCCGCCGCGTGCCGCAGGCCCGCCGAGGCGGCCGCCCAGCCGCCCGCGACCCCGACCACCACCACCGGCGGCTGCGCCCCGGGCCGCTGCATGCCCGCGCGCTCCACCCCGGCCCGCAGCGCCGCCGCGACACGGTCCGCGACGGCCGCCCGCTCCGACTCCGAGCGCAGGCCGAGCAGCAGCGGGACCCGGCCCTCGACGGGACGTACGCCCAGCAGGACCGGGACACCCACCGAGGCCAGCTCCTCGGCGACCGCACGGGCCAGGACCGCCCAGCCGCCGCCGGGGGCGAGTCCGTCGGCGAGTCGCATCACGACCGGCAGGAGCGGGCTGCCGCCGGGCTTGAAGCCGAGCACCCGGGCCTGCGCGGGCGCGTCCTCGGCCTCGATGCGGCCCTCGGCGAGGTCGGTCAGGAAGTCGCCGCGCCCCCGCGCCGCCAGTTCCTCCTCCTGGCGGGCCTGCATCAGCACGACGGCCAGGATGCCGGCGGCCCGCTCGGCGGCGATCCGGTGCACCGGGGCGACCGGCGCGCCGACCGGCAGCAGAACCAGGCGGGCGCGTACGGAACCGGTGCCGGGGCCGCCGCCGGGCACGTCCACCAGGGTGGTCCCCGCGGGCGGCTCCTCCTTGTGCTGGCCGCGCAGCCCCTCCCAGACCTGGAGCGGGTCGGCGCCCGTGGAGCCGGCCCCGGCGGCGTACAGGAGCTGTCCGTCCGCGGTCTCCAGGAAGACCGGGTTGCCGCTGAAGTCGGCCAGAATGCGCAGGACTTGAGGCACTCCGCCGCCGCCGAGCAGGGCTTCGGTGCAGCGCCGGTGCACCTCCTCGGCCTGCTGGAGCAGTGCGTAGTGACCGTTGACGATCTCGGTGTGGATCTCCTCCGTGACCGTCACGAAGGGCACCTCGCGGTGCAGCTGGACCAGCGGCAGACCGGTGGACCGTGCCGTCTCCACGAGCGCGGCGGGCAGCCGGGTGAAGCGCGGGCCGAGCTCCACCACGAGCGCCGCGATCCCGCGCTCGGCGAGGGTGCGGACGAACGCGCGCTGGTCGGCCGGGCGGGTGCCGAGACCGTATCCGGTGGTCAGCAGCAGCTCGCCGCCCTTGAGCAGGGAGGCGATGTTCGGGACCTCGCCTGCGTGCACCCAGCGCACGGTCCGCTGCAGCCGGTCGGCCCCCGCGATGATCTCCGGCAGCCCGCTGCGCAGTCCGGGCAGCTCAAGGGCCCGCTGCACGGTGATTCCGGCGCCTTGGGTGTCGTAACGGCTGTCCATGCAGCGGACGCTACCCGCGGACGGGTTCCCGGGGCATCTCCGGCCCCTGACGAGCGACGACGCCGGAGCGTCGGGGAGCGGCGCGGTCAGGCGGCCGCCGGTACCGGGGTGATGTTGTGGTTGAAGCGGAAGACGTTGTCCGGGTCGTACGCGGCCTTCACCGCGGCCGGTCGCCGGAGGTTCTCGGCGCCGCCGTGCAGGGCCCAGAACAGCTCCGGGTTCTCCTGGTCGGTGGCGCGCACCGGCGAACCGTCCGCGGTCACCAGTTCGACCCCGAGCAGATTGTCCACGGCGAGTCCGACCGACCGGTCCAGCCAGCCGCTGCCGCCGCCGAGGACGAACCCGCCGACGCCGGTCGTCGAGGCGCGGCCGCCGGTGGTCGCCAGGCCGTACGGCTGGGTGGCCCGGTCGAGATGGCTCATGACGGCCCCGCCCTCGACCCGTACCGTCTCGGATCCGGGGTGGACGGTGACCGCGTGCGTCCGGCTGAGATCGATGACCAGACCGCCGTCGTTGAGCGACATGCCGGCGACGCTGTGGCCGCCGCCGCGCACGGCGACCGGCAGATCCAGCTCACGCGCGAAGCGCACAGCGTGTGTCACGTCGGTCTCGCCCTCGCACAGCGCGATCACGGCGGGCCGCCGGTCGATCATCGCGTTGAAGATCGACCGGGCCTCGTCCTACCCCGGATCGTCCGGGTGACCACGTCACCGGAGAGATCGGTGCGGAGCGCGGCCAGTGTCGCGCCCGCTTTCGAAAGGGGAGCCATGGGAGCCGCCCCCTTCCATGAGGGGACAGGACTTCTTCCAGGCTAGGCGGGTACGGCGGTTCGGGCGCGCCGGGGTGTCGCGTCCTGGCGCGCCCGAACCGGAGGGGGCTCAGCCTCCGTACGCGCCGCTCGCGGTCAGCCGCAGGGCCGTGTCGATCAGCGGAACGTGGCTGAAGGCCTGCGGGAAGTTCCCGACCTGGCGCTGCAGGCGCGGGTCCCACTCCTCGGCCAGCAGCCCGAGGTCGTTGCGCAGGGCCAGCAGGCGCTCGAAGAGCTTGCGGGCCTCGTCGACCCGGCCGATCATCGCGAGGTCGTCGGCCATCCAGAACGAGCAGGCGAGGAAGGCGCCCTCGTCGCCCTCCAGACCGTCCACGCCCGCGTTCTCGCCGGAGGTCGGATAGCGCAGGATGAAGCCGTCCGAGGTGGACAGCTCGCGCTGGATCGCCTCGATGGTGCCGATCACCCGCTTGTCGTCCGGAGGCAGGAAGCCCATCTGCGGGATGAGCAGCAGCGAGGCGTCGAGTTCCTTCGAGCCGTACGACTGGGTGAACGTGTTCCGGTCCTTGTCGTAGCCCTTCTCGCACACGTCCCGGTGGATGTCGTCACGCATTTCGCGCCACTTCTCCAGCGGGCCGTCCGCGTCCCCGGACTCGATGAGCTTGATGGTGCGGTCGACGGCGACCCAGGCCATCACCTTGGAGTGGACGAAGTGCCGCCGCGGACCCCGGACTTCCCAGATTCCCTCGTCCGGCTGGTCCCAGTGGGTCTCCAGGTAGCGGATCAGCTTCAACTGGAGCAGCGAGGCGTAGTCGTTGCGGGACAGGCCCGTCATATGGGCCAGGTGCAGGGCCTCGGTGACCTCGCCGTAGACGTCGAGCTGGAGCTGGTGCGCGGCGCCGTTGCCGACCCGGACGGGTGACGAACCCTCGTACCCGGGAAGCCAGTCGAGCTCTGCCTCGCCCAACTCCCGTTCCCCCGCGATGCCGTACATGATCTGCAGGTTCTCGGGGTCGCCCGCGACCGCCCGAAGCAGCCACTCGCGCCAGGCGCGGGCCTCCTCGCGGTATCCGGTGCGCAGCAGCGAGGAGAGGGTGATGGCCGCGTCGCGCAGCCAGGTGTAGCGGTAGTCCCAGTTGCGTACGCCGCCGATCTCCTCCGGGAGGGAGGTGGTGGGCGCGGCGACGATGCCGCCCGTGGGCGCGTACGTCAGGGCCTTCAGCGTGATCAGGGAGCGGACGACGGCCTCGCGGTAGGGGCCGTGGTACGTGCACTGGTCGACCCAGTCGCGCCAGAACTCCTCGGTCGCCTCCAGGGACTGCTCCGGCTCGGGCAGCGCGGGCGGCTGCTTGTGCGAGGGCTCCCACGAGACCGTGAAGGCGACCCGGTCGCCCGGCGCCACCGTGAAGTCGGCGTACGTGGTCAGATCCTTGCCGTACGTCTCACAGGCCGTGTCGAACCAGACCGAGTCCGGTCCGGCCACCGCGACCGTGCGCCCCTCGTGCCGGTGCACCCAGGGCACCACACGGCCGTACGAGAAACGCATCCGCAGCGCCGAGCGCATCGGCACCCGGCCCGTGATGCCCTCGACGATCCGGATCAGCTGCGGCGCGCCGTCACGCGGGGGCATGAAATCGGTCACCCGGACCGTGCCGCGCGGTGTGTCCCACTCGGATTCGAGGATCAGCGAGTCGCCGCGGTAACGGCGGCGACTCGCGGTGGGGGGCTGGGCGTCGGCCGCGTGCGCGGGGCCCAGCCGCCAGAATCCGTGTTCCTCCGTGCCGAGCAGCCCCGCGAAGATGGCGTGGGAGTCGAAGCGGGGCAGGCACAGCCAGTCGACTGTGCCGTCCCGGCAGACCAGCGCTGCTGTCTGCATGTCTCCGATGAGTGCGTAGTCCTCGATGCGCCCGGCCACGTGCATCTCCAGTCGAACGGCCACGTCGCCCCGTCACGGGGCGGTCGCTCTTGCGGTCAAAGGGAACGTAGGTACTGCGGAACAGTAGGCAATGGGATGGTCGATACCTGCGGAACGTCGATGATGGGGGACGTCCGTCGTGCGTCGCTGCGAAACGTCAGTTGTCGGTGCGATGGGCGATGCGATTGTCGTCTCGAAACGAACTGACAGGCCCTCTTTGTTCCGGTTACGTGCGGGATGGTGCCGTGTGCCGGAAGGCTCGGCAGCGAGTGTCCGAGCAGGATACGACGCACGTGGAAGATCCGCGTGCCGCTCCGGGCAACCCGGCTGAGCCGATCGAGTGAGCGGTGTGCGAGGTGTGTGCCCAGCTGTGCGCGGAGCGTGGCCGGAAGCGGCCTCGTCCTGTCGCTGATACCCTGGTAGCCCGTGGACCGGTGGGCAAGAAACCCCCGAACCGCAGCGACGGCACCCCCGGAAATCTCCGGGCCCCACGCCGGCACGCACCCCAGACCGCGACCACGGGAGCCCCCTCTTGGCCATGCCGCCCAGTGCTTTTCGAAACAGCACAGCCACGACGACCAAGCACATCTTCGTCACCGGGGGTGTCGCTTCCTCTCTCGGCAAGGGACTGACCGCCTCCAGCCTGGGCGCGCTGCTCAAGGCGCGGGGTCTGCGCGTCACGATGCAGAAGCTCGACCCGTACCTGAACGTCGACCCCGGCACCATGAACCCGTTCCAGCACGGCGAGGTGTTCGTCACCAACGACGGCGCCGAGACGGACCTGGACATCGGGCACTACGAGCGCTTCCTCGACGTGGACCTGGACGGCTCGGCCAACGTGACCACCGGTCAGGTGTACTCCACCGTCATCGCCAAGGAGCGGCGCGGCGAGTACCTCGGTGACACCGTGCAGGTCATCCCGCACATCACCAACGAGATCAAGCACCGCATCCGCCGTATGGCCGCCGACGACGTCGACGTCGTCATCACCGAGGTCGGCGGCACGGTCGGCGACATCGAGTCGCTGCCCTTCCTGGAGACGGTCCGCCAGGTCCGTCACGAGGTCGGCCGCGACAACGTGTTCGTCGTGCACATCTCGCTCCTCCCGTACATCGGCCCGTCCGGTGAGCTGAAGACCAAGCCGACGCAGCACTCGGTCGCGGCCCTGCGCAACATCGGTATCCAGCCGGACGCGATCGTGCTGCGGGCCGACCGCGAGGTCCCCACCGCCATCAAGCGCAAGATCTCGCTGATGTGCGACGTCGACGAGGCCGCCGTGGTCGCCGCGATCGACGCCAAGTCGATCTACGACATCCCGAAGGTCCTGCACACCGAGGGCCTGGACGCCTACGTCGTGCGCAAGCTGGACCTGCCGTTCCGCGACGTGGACTGGACGACCTGGGACGACCTGCTCGACCGCGTCCACAACCCGGTCCACGAGATCACCATGGCGCTCGTCGGCAAGTACATCGACCTGCCCGACGCCTACCTCTCGGTCACCGAGGCGCTGCGCGCCGGCGGTTTCGCGAACAAGGCCCGCGTCAAGATCAAGTGGGTCACCTCGGACGACTGCAAGACCCCGGCGGGCGCGGCCAAGCAGCTCGGCGACGTCGACGCGATCTGCATCCCCGGTGGCTTCGGCGACCGCGGCGTGTCCGGCAAGGTCGGCGCGATCCAGTACGCCCGCGAGAACAAGATCCCGCTGCTCGGCCTGTGCCTGGGCCTGCAGTGCATCGTGATCGAGGCCGCGCGGAACCTGGCCGACATCCCCGACGCCAACTCCACCGAGTTCGACTCCGGCACCGGCCACCCGGTCATCTCCACGATGGCCGAGCAGCTCGACATCGTGGCGGGCGAGGGCGACATGGGCGGCACCATGCGCCTGGGCATGTATCCGGCCAAGCTCGCCGAGGGTTCGATCGTGCGCGAGGTGTACGACGGCAAGGAGTACGTCGAGGAGCGCCACCGGCACCGCTACGAGGTGAACAACGCCTACCGCGCCGAACTGGAGAAGAAGGCCGGTCTGCAGTTCTCCGGCACCTCCCCGGACGGCAAGCTCGTCGAGTACGTCGAGTACCCGCGCGATGTCCACCCGTACCTGGTCGCGACCCAGGCGCACCCCGAGCTGCGCTCCCGCCCGACCCGGCCGCACCCGCTCTTCGCGGGCCTGGTCAAGGCCGCGGTGGCACGCAAGACGGGCAAGTAAGACCGAGCGGCACCAGGTTGTACGGTGACCGGGGTGCGGGTCCGCGGGTTCTCCCGCCGGGCGCGCGCCCCGGTTCCGTCACCGGACCGGACTCTTTTTGCGCGTGGGAGGACAGGCCATGACGATCAAGGACACCCCCGAGGAGTGGGAGGTCCGGGCGACCGAGACCCCCTTCAAGGGCAACAAGACCTCGGTGCGCACCGACGACGTGGTCATGCCCGACGGATCGGTCGCCCGCCGCGACTACCAGGTCCACCCGGGCTCCGTGGCCGTGCTCGCCCTGGACGACGAGGACCGTGTCCTGGTCCTGCGCCAGTACCGCCACCCGGTGCGCCAGAAGCTGTGGGAGATCCCGGCGGGCCTGCTCGACATCCCCGGCGAGAACCCGCTGCACGCCGCCCAGCGCGAGCTGTACGAGGAGGCGCACGTCAAGGCGGAGAGCTGGCGCGTGCTGACCGACGTCTACACCACGCCCGGCGGCTGCGACGAGGCCATCCGGATCTTCCTGGCCCGCGATCTCTCCGAGGCGGAGGGCGAGCGGTTCGAGGTCGAGGACGAGGAGGCCGACATGGAGCTGGCCCGCGTCCCCCTCGGTGAACTCGTCCACGGTGTGCTCGCCGGTGACCTGCACAACAACTGCCTGGTCGTGGGCGTCCTCTCGCTGGTGGCCGCCCGGCAGGGCGACGGACTCGACGCGCTGCGTGCGGCCGGGGCACCGTGGCCCGCACGCCCCTTCGAGGCCTGACCCGTCTCCGAAGCGTTCCTTCGGCGGTCGCGATCCGTTCCCGGGGCGCCTTCGCCGTTCCCCCGCTCCGCCTCGGAGCGGTCGTATACGCCCGTCCGGGGATACCGGTCCTACGATCGCCTGATCCGATCGGGCGACGTCTCCGCCGCGCTCCGCCCGGATCGTCGCAGAGCGTGAACTAGGCTCTGGAAAAGCCCGAACCGGAGTCCCGGCGGGCTTGCGCGTGCAGTGGAACGGGAGCGTGGCCCGTGGCGGATCAGGCGGTGGACGGCGGCGGCACCAAGGTGTCGGCCAAGGGGCAGCGCCCGGCTGCCGGGTCCGCTCCTACGAAGAGTCAGTTCCTGGGCCGTACAAGAGAGTTGAAGGAACTCCGGGCCGACATCGAGCGTGCGGGCCTCGACACCATCGCCGGCCGCAAGGCCCCACGGGCGCGCGTACTGCTCATCGCGGGCAAGCCCGGATCGGGCCGCAGCGCGCTCGCCGCTCAGCTCGCCGCGCAGGTCGCCGAGAGTTACCCCGACGGCATCCTGCGCGCCAAGCTCACCGAACCGGACGGCACACCGGTGCCCACCGAGGCCACCGCGCGGGACCTGCTCACCGCCCTCGGACTGTCCGCGCCTCCCGGAGCCGATGCCGACGACCTCGGCGAGCGGTTGCGCGAGGCCCTCGCGATCCGCCGGGCGGTGCTCCTGCTCGACGACGCGGCCGACGCCGAACAGGTCGACGCGCTGCTGCCCGACTCCCCGGACTGCCTCGTCATCGCCGTGTCCGGCGGGCCGCTGACCGGAATCGCGGACGTCCGCCCCTGCACCCTCGGCGGCCTGGACACCAAGTCCGCCCTCGAACTCCTCGACCACTTCACCGGCTCGGTGCGCATCACCGTCGACCCGCTCGCCGCCGAAGGGCTGGTCGAACTGTGCGCGGGCCAGCCCACCGCGCTGGTGCTGGCCGGCGGCTGGCTCGCCGCGCGCCCCGCCTCCGCCGTCGCCGACCTCGCCAAGCACCTGCGCACCGAGGGCGAGGACGGCACCCCGATGGCCCGCGTCTTCCGGCTCTCGTACGCCTCCCTGCCGAGCACCTCGGCGCGGATACTGCGACTGCTCTCGCTGGCTCCCGCGGGCCTGGTCGACCCGCACACCGCCTCCGCGCTGGCCGGCTGCTCGGTCCAGGCGGCGCACACCACGCTGGACGAATTCGTCGCCCTCGGCCTGTTGCGGGCGGTTCCCTCGCCGCTGCCGCGGTACGAGGTCCCCGGCTGCTTCCAGCCATTGCTCCGGGCACTCGTCGACACCCATGACCGGCCCGCCGAGGTGCAGCTCGCCCGCGCCCGGATGCTGGAACGGACCGTACGGCTCCTGGTGTCCTGCCGCGCCATCACCGAGACCGACAGCTCGCCCGCCCGCGAGAAGCTCGCCGGAATGCCGCGTGCCCTGCGCTTCTCCAGCCCCCGGGCGGCCGAGGACTGGCTGCGCGTCCGGCAGCCCGCGCTGCTCGCCTCGGCCCGGCTGGCGGTCGCCGACGGGGAACTGGACACCCTCGCCCGACGGCTGATGGCCGCCCTGGTGCGGGCGATGGTCGTCCATTTCGGCACCCGGGCCGCGGCGTCCGAGCTGTACGGCATCCACCGGCTCGTCCTGGATGTCGCCGACCGCCGGAACCTGCCCCGGGAGAAGGCGGCGGCCCTGCTCAATCTGGCCGACCTGGACGCGCAGACCGGCCGCAGGGCCGATGCCCTCGCCCGCTACCGGGCCGCGCTCGACGCCGGACGCGAGGCGAACGACCCGTACGCGACCGGCCGCGCGATGGAATCCGTAGGCGGTGCCCACCAGGAGCTCGGCGACTTCGACCGGGCCGCCGACTGGTACGGCAGGGCGCTCGCCCAGCGGCTCGCGCGGGACGAGCGGGTGGACGCCGCCCGGCTGTACGGGCGTATCGCCACCGCGCACACCTACGCGGGCCGCTACGGCGAGGCGCAGGTCAACTGGCGCGCCGCGGTCGCCGGGCACCGCAAGAACGGTGATGTCGCGTCCCAGGCAAGGGCGTTGAGCGAGATGGCACGTGTCCAGGAGTACGCGGGACGGCCCGAGGAGTCACTGCGCACCTGCCAGGAGGCCGTCGAGTGGGCGCGCCGCGCGGACGACGTACGCCTGCAGGCCGCGCTGCAGCTCAGGCTGGCCGACACCCTGGACCGGCTCGGCGACCCGGCGGCCGCCCGGCTGCACCGCGCCGCGGCCGAGCGCATGCTGGGAGATGAGCTGCCGGAGAGCACATCCGGCATGGAACACGACGCTAACGCCTACGAAATCCGCAGTGCATCCGCTGAAGATTGACGCATTGAAAGGCTAGACAGAGGGAATCCCTTCATTAGACTGGCTCCGCCGCGTTCTTCCGTGGTGTCTCCCGGTGTGCTCCCGTACGTCGGGTATGACATGCATTGCCTGGCTTGCATCGCCTCGGCATGCATAGCCCCAGAGCCCTCTGAGTCAAGGACCGTGATCGACGTGAAGGTCGGCATCCCCCGCGAGGTCAAGAACAACGAGTTCCGGGTGGCCATCACCCCCGCCGGCGTGCACGAGCTCGTGCGCCACGGCCACCAGGTCTTCGTCGAGCAGAACGCCGGTGTCGGCTCCTCGATCACGGACGAGGAGTACGTCTTCGCCGGTGCGCAGATCCTGCCCACGGCCGACGAGGTCTGGGCCACCGCCGACCTGCTGCTGAAGGTCAAGGAGCCCATCGCGGAGGAGTACCACCGCCTCCGCAAGGACCAGACGCTCTTCACCTACCTGCACCTGGCCGCGTCCAAGGAGTGCACGGACGCCCTCCTGGAGTCCGGCACCACGGCGATCGCGTACGAGACCGTCGAGCTGCCGAACCGCGCGCTGCCGCTGCTCGCCCCGATGTCCGAGGTCGCCGGCCGCCTCGCCCCGCAGGTCGGCGCCTACCACCTGATGCGCGCCAACGGCGGCCGCGGTGTCCTGCCCGGCGGTGTCCCGGGCGTGCTGGCGGCCAAGGCCGTCGTCATCGGCGGCGGAGTCTCCGGCTGGAACGCCGCGCAGATCGCCATCGGCATGGGCTTCCACGTGACCCTGCTCGACCGCGACATCAACAAGCTCAAGGAAGCGGACAAGATCTTCGGCACGAAGATCCAGACCGTCGTCTCCAACGCCTTCGAGCTGGAGAAGGCCTGCCTCGAGGCCGACCTCGTCATCGGTGCCGTGCTGATCCCCGGCGCCAAGGCTCCGAAGCTGGTCACCAACGAGCTCGTCTCCCGGATGAAGGCGGGAAGTGTTCTTGTCGACATCGCGATCGACCAGGGCGGCTGCTTCGAGGACTCGCGTCCCACCACGCACGCCGAGCCGACCTTCCCGGTCCACAACTCGGTCTTCTACTGCGTCGCCAACATGCCCGGCGCGGTGCCCAACACCTCGACGTACGCGCTGACCAATGCCACGCTGCCGTACATCGTCGAGCTCGCCAACCGCGGCTGGGTCGAGGCCCTGCGCCGCGACAACGCGCTGGCCAAGGGTCTCAACACCCATGACGGCAAGGTTGTTTACCGCGAGGTCGCCGAGTCGCACGGGCTGGAGCACGTCTCGCTGGAGAGCCTGCTCGGCTGAGTCTCCCGGCGGCTCCAGGAGTCGACATTGCGGCCGACTCCTGGCCGACAAAAGGCGATACGTCAACACGGGTCGTCAACACCGCGCACCCGGCCGGACCTTGCCCGACAAGGTCCGGCCGGGTGTGTGTCGGGTCACTTTGCGACACTCGTTCAACTCGCCAGGAACGTAACTCTTCAACCGATTCGCACACCGGTGAAACCTGCCGTGCGACGGCCTTACGCCCTTGACAGAGGGGTGTTCGGTTGCCGACACATCGGGTCGGGTCCGGCGGATTGTGTTGCTGCGGACCGGTGACACGCCATAGAGTCGCCAACCGTCGGCATGGTGCCACGCTGACCTATCGAGAAGTTTCCTGGTCACCAAGGAGGTAAGACGACTTGTGAATGAGTCGACATTTACTCCCGGGGGTGGTCAACCAGGAATGCCGGCGCGGGGCCAGAGCCCCACGGGGCTCGAGGCTGTCGGCTCCGTCGCTGTCCGGACCTTCGCAGCCCATCAGAGTCCCCGGATGACTCAGACAGCACACCCGAGCATGGATGGCCATCACGTGAACGCCATGGCCGGCAACGGAAGTGGCGAGAACCACACCCACTTCGCCGACTACGACGAACTGCCCGAGGGGCACTTCTACGACCCCGACGCCGAGTACGAGCCCGATCCGGAGTACGCGGCCACGCTCGCGCCCGACGCGGCCCGTCAGCGCCGTGAGCGCATCGGCCCGACGGGGCGCCCGCTGCCGTACTTCCCGATCCCGGGTCCGCTGACCAGTCACGGCCCCGCGACGATCATCGCGATGTGCAACCAGAAGGGCGGCGTGGGCAAGACCACGTCGACCATCAACCTGGGGGCCGCGCTCGCGGAGTACGGACGCCGGGTGCTGCTCGTCGACTTCGACCCGCAGGGCGCGCTGTCCGTGGGTCTCGGCGTCAACCCGATGGAGCTCGACCTCACCGTCTACAACCTGCTCATGGAGCGGGGCATGGCGGCCGACGAGGTGCTCCTGAAGACGGCGGTCCCGAACATGGACCTGCTGCCCAGCAACATCGACCTGTCCGCCGCCGAAGTGCAACTGGTGAGCGAGGTCGCCCGCGAGTCCACGCTCCAGCGCGCCCTGAAGCCGCTGCTGGCCGACTACGACTACATCGTGATCGACTGTCAGCCCTCCCTCGGCCTGCTCACCGTGAACGCGCTGACCGCGGCCCACAAGGTGATCGTGCCGCTGGAGTGCGAGTTCTTCGCGCTGCGCGGTGTGGCGCTGCTCACCGAGACCATCGAGAAGGTCCAGGAGCGGCTCAACCCCGAGCTGGAGCTCGACGGCATCCTCGCCACGATGTACGACTCCCGCACGGTGCACAGCCGTGAGGTGCTCGCGCGCGTCGTCGAGGCCTTCGACGATCACGTCTACCACACCGTGATCGGCCGGACCGTCCGCTTCCCGGAGACCACGGTCGCCGGTGAGCCGATCACCACGTACGCCTCCAACTCCGTGGGTGCCGCCGCCTATCGCCAGCTCGCCAGGGAGGTGCTCGCCCGGTGTCACGCCGAGTGAGTCTGCCGGGGGCCGACGAACTGTTCCGTACCACCGGGGGCATGGCGCTCCAGTCATCCACCCCCAATCGCCGGACCAACGGCGAGGCCCGGGTGCCGGCTCCGGCCGGCGAGAGCGACGCGGCGGCCGGGGAGGACGCGCCCCAGTCGGTGCCCGTCCAGGGCGGTGACGGCGAGGGCGACGAACATGTCGCCTCCGGCGCCGAGTCGTCCGACGCGGGAGAGTCCCGCAGCCGGGGCGGCGCCCCGGACCGCTCGGGGCGGCGTCAGCCGGCGCAGGAAGGTTCTGCCGCCCCGTCGACGTCCGTGCAGTCGTCCCGCAAGCGGGCGCGCGCCGCGAACCGCCGGCCCAGCGGGCGGGAGCGGCACGACGAGAAGATCACGGTGTACGTGTCCGCCGAGGAGCTGATGGACCTCGAACACGCGCGTCTGGTGCTGCGCGGTGAACACGGGCTCGCCGTCGACCGCGGGCGGATCGTCCGCGAGGCGGTCGCCGTGGTCCTCGCCGATCTGGAGTCCCGCGGGGACGCGAGCATTCTCGTACGACGGCTGCGTGGGCGGTAGCGGTAGCCTTCGACGGCTATGACCTCGAACGTCCCGCCCCCGTCCGCCGCCTCCGGCGGCCGTCGGCGTGCGCTGGGGCGTGGTCCGGGGACCGCTCCGGCACCGGTCGAGACGCCGTCCGAGCCGTCGGGCCCGTCCGCCGAACCGCCGAAGGCCCCCACCGAGACGCCCGACGGGCCCCGAGAGCGCCCCGAGAGGCCCGGAGGCCCCGAGACACCCACCGAGCCGTCCCGGACGCCTGAAGGCGGCACCGAGCCGCCCGCGGGACCGGTCGAGCGATCAGCGGCGGCCGGCGAGGCGACCGGGACCGCCGAGGCACCCCCGCGGACCACCGAGCCGCGGGAGAAGCCCACCGAGCCGCCGGGGACGCCCCAGGAGGACGCCGAGGGCCCCATGGGGCCCGAGCCCCCGTCCGAGCCCTCCGAGACGCCCGGAGGGGGCCCTGAGCCGTCCGCGGGGCCCGGGACGCCGGAGGGGCTGCCGGACGTGCTCACAGAGCGCCCTGAGCCGGTCGAGGGATCCGAGACGGCGGTCGAGCCGTCCGGGGTGCCAGGCGAGGGCGCCGGACCGTCCACCGTGTTCGCGGGGCCTGTCGAGGTGGCCGTGGACAGGTCCGCGCCGTCGGCCTCGCCCGACACGGCCGTCGCGCGGTCGGCGGCGCCAGGGACGGCGTCCGGACCGGCTCCGGGGTCCGAGGTGTCCCCGGAGGGGTCCAAGGCCGTTCCCGCCGACTCCGGCGACGGTGTCTTCAAGGTGCGGCTCTCGAATTTCGAGGGGCCCTTCGACCTGCTGCTGCAGCTGATCTCCAAGCACAAGCTCGACGTCACGGAGGTGGCGCTCTCCAAGGTCACCGACGAGTTCATGGCGCACATCCGGGCGATGGGCCCGGACTGGGACCTCGACCAGACGACCGAGTTCCTCGTCGTCGCGGCGACGCTGCTCGACCTGAAGGCGGCCCGGCTGCTGCCGACCGCCGAGGTCGAGGACGAGGCCGACCTCGCGCTCCTGGAGGCCCGGGACCTGCTGTTCGCGCGGCTGCTCCAGTACCGCGCGTACAAACAGATCGCGGACATCTTCAACGCGCGCCTCGAGGAGGAGGCTCGCCGCTATCCCCGGACCGTCGGTCTGGAGGCGCAGTACGCCGAGCTGCTGCCCGAGGTCGTCATCAGCATCGGGGCGGAGGGGTTCGCGAGGCTCGCCGTGAAGGCGATGCAGCCGAAGCCCAAGCCCCAGGTCTATGTCGATCACATCCACGCGCCGCTCGTCAGCGTGCAGGAACAGGCCCAGATCGTGGTCGCGCGGCTCCGGGAACTCGGCGAGGCCAGCTTCCGCTCGCTCGTCGAGGACACCGACGACACCCTCACCGTGGTCGCCCGTTTCCTGGCCCTGCTGGAGCTCTACAGGGAGAAGGTCGTCGCCCTGGACCAGGAGGAGGCCCTCGGGGACCTCATGGTGCGCTGGACGGGCGGCGAGGGCGACGACCGGCCGCGGGTGACCGACGAGTTCGACCGGCCCCCGGAAGCGGTGAAGGAAGAGACCGGGCGCGGCACCAAGGAGGAGAAGGCGTGAGCGAGGAGACCACCGACACCCCCGCGGGGCCGCGTACCGTCGCCGACCTCGATCTCCGGCCCGCCCTGGAGGCCGTCCTGATGGTGGTGGACGAGCCGGCCACCGAGGAACACCTCGCCAAGATCCTGGAGCGGCCCAGACGGCAGATCGCGGACGCGCTGCGCGCACTGGCCGACGAGTACACCGTCCAGGGCCGCGGTTTCGAGCTCAGACTGATCGCGGGCGGCTGGCGCTTCTACTCGCGTCCGGCGTACGCGAGCGCCGTCGAACGCTTCGTTCTGGACGGTCAGCAGGCCCGTCTCACCCAGGCGGCCCTGGAGACGCTCGCGGTCGTCGCGTACCGCCAGCCGGTCAGCAGATCGAGGGTCTCGGCGGTCCGCGGAGTCAACTGTGACGGCGTGATGCGGACCCTCCTCCAGCGCGGTCTGGTCGAGGAGGCGGGCACGGAACCCGAAACAGGTGCGATCCTGTACACGACGACGAACTACTTCCTGGAGCGAATGGGCCTGCGCGGTCTGGACGAGCTCCCGGAGCTCGCGCCCTTCCTCCCCGAGGCGGACGCGATCGAGGCCGAGACGCTGGAAGGGGTCCCGTCGTTCGATCCGGATGCACCGGATGCAGATGCAGACGACACGACGACGACGGAACTTTGATGCGAAGCAGTGGCAGCGGCAGTGGCAGGAACAGCGGGAGCGGTAACCCGCGGGGAACCGGCGGGAGCGGTGGTTCGCGAGGAAGCGGCGGCTCCCGGGGGACCGGCGGGGGCGGCGGCCCGCGGGGCAGCGGCGGCTCGCGCGGAACCGGTGGGAGCGGATCCCGCGGAACCGGCGGGAGCGGATCCCGCGGAACCGGCGGGAGCGGATCCCGCGGAGCGGGTGGCAGTGGATCCCGCGGAGCCGGTGGCAGTGGCTCCCAGCCGAGGAGTGCGGCGGCGGGGCGCGACGACCAGCCGAAGCGTCCCAGCAAGCCCCGTCCCGAGGAGCGTCGCTACGACGTAGGCCCCGGCGGCACGCACGAGGGCCCGAAGTCCGGGCGCGGCGCCTCGGCGCGCGGTGGTGCCAAGGGTGGCCCCAAGCAGGGCCAGCAGCGCGGCGGCCGTACGGAGCCCGCGCGCTCCCGTGAGTACGAGACCCGGACCGAGGAGCGCAACCGCGACCGGTACGCGGGCAAGCCGGACATCAAGCTGCCCAAGACCTTCCCGGGTGCCGAGGAGGAGGGCGAGCGCCTGCAGAAGATCCTCGCGCGAGCGGGCTACGGCTCCCGGCGGGCCTGCGAGGAGCTGGTCGATCAGGCCAGGGTCGAGGTCAACGGCCAGATCGTCCTGGAGCAGGGGCTGCGCGTCGACACGGAGAAGGACGAGATCAAGGTCGACGGCCTGACGGTCGCGACGCAGTCGTACCAGTTCTTCTCGCTGAACAAGCCGGCCGGTGTCGTCTCCACGATGGAGGACAACGAGGGCCGCCAGTGCCTCGGCGACTACGTCACGAACCGCGAGACGCGGCTCTTCCACGTGGGCCGTCTCGACACCGAGACCGAAGGCGTCATCCTGCTCACCAACCACGGCGAGCTGGCGCACCGGCTGACCCACCCGAAGTACGGGGTGAAGAAGGTCTACCTCGCGCACGTCGTGGGCCCGATCCCGCGTGACCTGGGCAAGCGGCTCAAGGACGGCATCCAGCTGGAGGACGGGTACGCCAAGGCGGACCACTTCCGTGTCGTCGAGCAGACCGGCAAGAACTACCTCGTCGAGGTGACCCTGCACGAGGGCCGCAAGCACATCGTGCGCCGCATGCTCGCCGAGGCCGGCTTCCCGGTCGACAAGCTGGTGCGGGTCTCCTTCGGCCCGATCACCCTGGGCGACCAGAAGTCGGGCTGGCTGCGCCGTCTGTCGAACACCGAGGTCGGCATGCTCATGGCCGAGGTCGGTCTCTGACCGAGGCCCCCCGCCGACCCGGGAGCCCTCGCGGCTCCCGCGGTCCGCTGACGCTCCACGCGTACGACGGCCGGTCCCGGAACTTCTCCGGGGCCGGCCGATTCGTTTTCGCCTCCCCGCCGGTCTGTACCGGTGAACGGACCACCGGTGGGCCGGTGCGCCCCCGTGCGAGCGAAGGGAGCGGCGATGACCGCGACGACGGACCGCGACGAGTTCGTCCGGCTGACCGATCCGTACCGGCGGGAGCTGCTCGCCCACTGCTACCGCATGCTCGGCTCGGCCCACGACGCCGAGGACCTCGTCCAGGAGACCTATCTGCGGGCCTGGCGGTCCTACGAGGGATACGAGGGCCGGGCCTCCCTGCGCACCTGGCTCTACCGGATCGCCACCAACACGTGTCTGACGGCCCTGGAGGGGCGCAGCCGCCGTCCGCTGCCCACCGGGCTCGGCGGGCCGGGAGACGCGCCCGAGGGGCCCCTGCGGGCCCCCGCTACGGACATCCCGTGGCTCCAGCCGCTGCCGGACACGCTCGTCGACCCGGCGACGGTCGTCGCGGCGCGCGGCAGCCTGCGGCTCGCCCTGGTCGCCGCGCTGCAGAACCTGCCCCCGCGGCAGCGGGCCGTGCTCATCCTGCGGGACGTGCTGGCCTGGCGGGCCTCCGAGGTGGCCGCCCTGCTCGACACGTCGACCGCGGCGGTCAAGAGCACCCTCCAGCGCGCGCGTGCCCGGCTCGACGAGGTCGCGCCGGAGGAGGACCTGACGGTCGAGCCCGACGGTGCCGACGACCGCGAACTCCTCGACCGCTACATGAAGGCCTTCGAGAACGCCGACATGGACGCGCTGCTCGGGCTGCTGCGGGACGGGATCGAGCTGGAGATGCCGCCGCACCTGGAGTGGTTCAGCGGCAGGAAGGACGTCCTGCGGTTCCTGCGGGCACGGGTGCTCTCCGGCCGGGAGGCGGGATGGATCCGCATGGTGCCCGTGCGGGCCAACGGGCAGCCCGCGGTGGCGGCCTACGAGCGCGGGGCCGACGGGGTGCTCCGGGCGCACTCCGTGCAGGTGCTCACCGTCGAGGAGCGCGGTGTCGCTCGGCTCACGGTCTTCCTGGACCCGGGGCTGTTCGCCGTCTTCGGCCTGCCCCGGATCCTCCCGTGAATCCCGGAGAGCTCCTGGAGCGGTCGCTCGCGTACACGCTGGGCAGTGTGGCCGCCGTGCCGCGCGAGGGCCTGCGGTGGGCGACGCCGTGCGCCGAGTGGGACCTCGGGGATCTGCTCCACCACCTCGACGACTCGGTGGAAGCCCTCTACGAAGGCGTCGCGGACGGGCGGGTCGGGCTGTGTCCTGCCCGGCGGTCCGTCGATCCGGTGTGCGCCTTCCGCGCGCGGGCCGGCGCCCTCCTCGGCGCCTGGGCGGCGGTCTCGGCGGCCCCGCCCGCCCCGGCCGTGGGGGACCGGTCCCTGGACGCGGGGCTGCTGGTGGCCGTCGGCGCCCTGGAGATCGCGGTGCACGGCTGGGACGTCGCGCGGGCCTGCGGGCGGGCGCGGCCGATCCCCTCCGCGCTCGCCGTGGAACTGCTGCCCCTCGCGCACCTGGTGGTCGCGGACGCCGACCGCGGCGTGCGCTTCGCCGACCCTGTCGACGTACCGCCGCGGACCCTGCCCGGCGGCCTGCTCCTCGCGTTCCTCGGCAGGCGCCCGCAGCCGCGATTCCTTTTCGGCGCGGGGCCGGTCCGCCTTCCCTGAGTGATCCTCACGGAAGGAACCGTCATGACCGACACCACCGCGCGCGCCCCCGTCCAGCAGCCGTCCGCCCTGCCCGCACTCCGGGTGTGGACGGTGGTCCTGGCCGGACTCGGGGCGCTGCTCTGTTCTCTCGACGTGGTCGTCGTGGCCACCGCGCTGCCCGCCCTGCGGGCCGACTTCGGGGCGAGCCTGTCCGACCTGGAGTGGACGATCAACGCGTACAACCTCGTCTTCGCCTGCCTCACCCTGACCGGTGCGGCACTCGGCGACCGTTTCGGGCGGCGGCGCATGTACGTCGTCGGACTCGCCGTCTTCACGCTGGCCTCGGCCCTCGCGGCGCTGGCCCCGGGACCGGGCCAGCTCATCGCCGCGCGGGTGCTCCAGGGTGCCGGCGCGGCCGTCCTGCTGCCGCTCACCCTGACCCTGATCAGCGAGGCGTTCCCGGCCGAGAAGCGGGGCGTCGCCATCGGGGTCTGGGGCGGTGTGACCGGCCTCGGGGTCGCGGCCGGACCCGTGCTCGGCGGCGCCGTCACCGAGGGCCTGTCCTGGCAGTGGATCTTCTGGATCAATGTGCCGACAGGGCTCGCGATGCTGCCGCTGGCCGCCCTGAAACTGCGCGAGAGCCACGGCCCGCGTCCGCAACTCGATGTCGTGGGGCTGCTGTTGGTCGCCGTCGGGCTGACCGGCCTCGCCTGGGCACCGGTGCGGGCACCGCAGGCGGGCTGGGGGAGCGCCGAGGTGCTGGGGGCGCTGGCCGTCGGAGTCGTCTTCATGGCGGCCTTCCTCGGCTGGGAGCGGTCGGGCGCGCGCTACCCGATGCTGCCCCTCGGGTACTTCCGCAGGCGCGCCTTCTCCACCGCCAACGGCGTCGTCTTCCTGGCGTTCATGTCCCTGCTCGGTTCTCTGTTCATGATCACGCAGTTGTTCCAACTCGGCCTGGGGAATTCGCCGTTGCAGGCCGGTGTCCGCATCCTGGTGTGGACCGGCATGCCCCTGCTCGTGGCGCCGCTCGCGGGCGCGCTCGCCGACCGGTTCGGGAACCGGCCCTTCATGTTCGGCGGACTCGTTCTCCAGGCGGTCGGCCTCGGACTGCTGGCCTGGCAGGTGCAGCCCGGAGTCGCCTACGGACGGCTGGTGCTGCCGCTGATCGTCGCGGGTATCGGTATCTCCATGGTCTTCCCCACCGTCGCGAACGCCGTGACCTCCGCGGTGCCGCCCGCCGACGCGGGTGTCGCCGCCGGCGTCAACAACGCGCTGCGCGAGCTGGGCGGAGTCTTCGGGATCGCCGTCGCCGCGGCCGTGTTCACGCGGTACGGGGGCTACGGCTCGGCGGACGGCTTCGTCAACGGCTGTGGACCGGCCCTGTGGGTCTCGGCGGGAGTCGCGGCCGTCGGAGCGCTCGTGGCCGCCCTCGCTCCGGCGCGCGCTCGGGCGCAGGGACCGGACGCGCACCCTGCCGAGGTCGGGCGGCCGGAGGCGTCGCGCGCCCGGGTCTGACGACTCGGACGACCCGCCGCCACCGTCCCCGCCCGCACGGTCGTCATGACGTCCGTACCGACCTCGGGAACCCCCAAGTTCCCTGGCCGAGAGCCTTGTTGACACCCTCCCGCGCCTTTATAGTCGTACTGACCATGGTCAGGCTGACCATAAAGAGGGGGCGTGGGGGGTGGCGACAGGGGAAAGCCGTGCGCCGGGGGGCGCGGCACCCGAGGGCTATGACAAGTACGCCTTCGAGCCCTTCGCCGTCACCGTCGATCTGGCCGTCCTGACGGTGCGCGCGGGCGCACTCCAGGTGCTGCTGATCGAGCGGGGCCGGGAACCGTACGCCCGCCGCTGGGCCCTGCCCGGCGGCTTCGTGCTGCCCCGCGAGTCGGCCGAGGCGGCCGCCCGGCGTGAACTCGCCGAGGAGACCGGTCTGTCGGACATCTCGGGACTCCACCTGGAACAGCTGCGCACCTACAGCGAACCCGACCGCGACCCCCGTATGCGGGTCGTCTCCGTCGCGTTCGCCGCGCTGCTGCCCGACCCGCCCGAACCCCACGGCGGAGGTGACGCGGCGCAGGCCCAGTGGCTGCGCTTCAACGCGCTCGGCCCGCTCGCCTTCGACCACGACCGGATCCTCGCCGACGCCCATGAACGCGTGGGCGCCAAGCTGGAGTACTCCTGTCTCGCCACGTCCTTCTGCCCGCCCGAGTTCACCCTCGGAGAGCTGCAGCACGTCTACGAGACGGTGTGGGGCACCGCGCTCGACCGGCCCAACTTCCGGCGCAAGGTCCTCGCCACACCCGGATTCGTCGAACAGGTCCCCGGTGCCGCGCGCCTGACCGGCGGCCGCGGCAAACCCGCCGCCCTCTACCGCGCGGGCGGCGCGAAAGTCCTGCACCCACCCCTGCTGCGTCCCACCTCGTAAGGACGGCCCCGATGACCAGCACGACCCTAGCGAAGCGCGCCGCCACCGGTTCCCTCATCGGCCTGGCCCTCGGCGACGCGCTCGGGTTCCCCACGGAGTTCAACACCGTGCCCGCCATCCTCGAAAAGTGCGGCCCCTGGCGGCAGATGGCGCTGCCCAGGCCCGCGATCGTCACCGACGACACCCAGATGACACTGGCGCTGGCGAAGGGGCTGCGCACCGCCATGGACAGCGGTCTGCTCGGCCCGCTGCGGATGGAACGGCCGGTGCGCGAGGAGTTCGTGGACTGGTACCAGTCGCCCGAGAACAACCGTGCCCCCGGCCGCACCTGCCTCGTCGCCTGCAACCTGCTCAAGAACGACAGACTCCGCTGGCAGGAGGCGAGCCAGACCGGCTCCAAGGGCTGCGGCGCCAACATGCGCGTGGCACCCGTCGGACTCGTCGGCGGGCTCAGTGACGAACAGCGCGCGGGCGCCGCGCAGCTCCAGGCCGCGCTCACCCACGGCCACCCCACCGCGCTCGCCGCCTCGGACCTCACCGCGCACGCCGTCCGGCTGCTCAGCCAGGGCGTCGAGCCGGCGGCCCTGATCGGCCTGCTGCGCTCGTACGCGCACGAGAACCGGCACCGCTACCACTCCCGCTGGCTCGGCGACCTGTGGACCTTCTGCCATGACGCCGGACCGGAGCAGTACATCTCCCGCGGCTGGGACGAGTGCATCGCCGTCCTGGACAACCTCCGGAACGCCGTACGCACCGCCTCTCCCGAGGACGACCCCTGCCTGGCCACCGGCGCCGGCTGGATCGCCGAGGAGGCGCTCGCCACCGGTCTGCTGTGCTTCCTGATGTTCGTCGACGAACCCGTCACCGCGCTGCGCCGGGCCGCCTGCACCTCGGGCGACTCCGACTCCATCGCCTGCCTGACCGGGGCGTTCGCGGGCGCCTACCACGGCTCGGAGGCCTGGCCGACGGCCTGGGCCGACCGCATCGAGTACCAGAGCGACCTCATGTCGCTGGGGGCGCTCTGGGATGCTTGAGGGATGACAGACGTCCTCGGTACCGGCGCCGACCTCGCGAGCGTGGTGGGCGAAGAGCCGGACGCCGTGCTCTTCGCCACCGTCTCGGGGGCGCACCTGTACGGCTTCCCCTCGCGTGACTCCGACGTCGATCTGCGCGGCGTGCATCTGCTGCCGGCGGCCGACCTGGTCGGACTGCGTGAACCGGAGGAGACCCGGTCGCGCATGTGGTGGGAGAGCGGTGTCGAGATGGACCTGGTCACCCACGACCTGCGCAAGTTCGTACGGCTGATGCTGCGGCGCAACGGCTATGTGCTGGAGCAGCTGCTCTCGCCGCTGGTCGTGCGCACCGGCGACGAACACCGTGAACTGATCTCGCTCGTCCCCGGAGTGCTCACCCGCCATCACGCCCACCACTACCGGGGTTTCGCGACCACGCAGTGGCGGCTCTTCGAGAAGGGCGGCGAACTCAAGCCGCTGCTCTACACGTTCCGTGTGCTGCTCACCGGCATCCACCTCATGCGCAGCGGCGAGGTGGATGCCGATCTGCCCACGCTCGCCGGGCAGATCGAGTCCCCCGCGTATCTGCCGGACCTGATCGCCACGAAGGCGGAGCGGGAGCACGGGGCCGCGGACGTTCCCCACGCACGCGTGGCGCAGGACGTGGAGCGGCTGCACACGCTCCTCGACGAGGCACAGGACGCCTCGGCCCTGCCGGACACCCCCTCCGCGTACGACGCCCTGCACGACTTCGTCGTCAGGGTCCGCCTCGACGGCATCGGGGGAGATCGGGACGCTATCCGGAGCCGGCACGGTGTCCGGGGTCAGGACGGCATCCGAGGTCAGGCGGGTCTCCGGGATCCGGAGGGTTCCCGGCGTCCGGAGGGTGCCAGGGAAGGGCTACCGGCCCCCGGCGGTGTCCCGCAGCGCTGAGGCGCGGCGGACCCGGATCAGGAAGTCCTCCACGCGCGCGTGATCCGGCTCGGGCGGGAGGGGGCTGCGGACGGCCGCCTCGTCGGCCTCCGCCGCCAGCCGGGACATCCAGCGCTCGAACTCGCTCCAGGACACCTCGCCCCGCTTCACCGCGAGCAGCGGCTCGCGCTGCTCCTTGACGTCGATCGTCAAGGTCCCGGTGCGCAGCAGGTCGCGCGAGCTCATCAGCAGGCGCAGCAGATGCATGGCGTGCTTCCAGCGCGGGGCGCCGTACTTGCGGACGTCGGCCTCCAGCTTCTTGTGCTGGCCCAGCGCGTAGCGGGCGAACGTCTCGTGCGCCTGGCGGGAGAGGAACGCCCGCCGCAGGGCGAGGAGTTCGCGCCCGGTGTCGTCCACGTGCTCGACGAGCGGGGAGTGCAGACACTCCAGGATGTTCGGGTTGGCGCGCAGCGCGAGCGCGCAGAACCGCTCCAGCTCCCAGCTGAACTGCTCCTCCGCCGGGCCCTCGACATGCGTCGGCGGCTTCTCGAAGCGCCAGAAGAGCGCGGTCGGGGCGAGGAAGACGCCCCTGCGGTCCGTGTCACTGCCGTCCGTGGCCAGTCCGAAGGCACGTGACCCCATCACACAGGAGTAGACCGTGTGGTCCCGCACCAGCGCGACCGCGGAGGCCGGGATCCCGGACGCCGGAGCCGCCGGCGCGGGTGACGCGGGGGACACCTCCGGTGCCGGGGACGCCGGGGGTGGCTCGGCCGCCGGGGACGTCTGGGGTGCGGGACGCTCGGAACGCATGTCCGGAGCGTACGGGCACTCTCACGTCAGGCGGATCGAGTTTCCTTCCACGGTGATCTTCTCCGCGGGCAGCGGACGCGGCGCGGGACCGGCCTTCACCGCCCCGTCCTCGACGCTGAACTTGCTTCCGTGGCACGGGCAGTCGATGGTGCCGTTCGCGACCTTGTTCACCGTGCAGCCCAGGTGCGTGCAGATCGCCGAGAAGGCCTTGAAGTCGCCCTTCGTCGGCTGGGTGACCACGACCTTCTGGTCCGTGAAGATCGTGCCCCCGCCGACCGGGATGTCGCTCGTCGTGGCGAGCTGCTGGCCGCTGGACGCCTTCGGGGACGAGTCCGAGGAGCTGTCGCCGCTTCCGTTTCCGTACTGGCTGCACCCGGCCAGCAGCGCGGACGCCCCCGTGGCGAGGATCACCGTGCGCCGTGTCGAGCGGTCGGTCATGTCGTCACTCCGAACGTACGGAAGAACCAGAAGGCGGACGTCAGCCAGATGGCCGTGAGCACGGCGAAGACGAGGCCGCCGATGATGGGCAGCAGCCAGCCGGGCAGGCGCTCCCAGCGGAGCAGCAGCATCTTGGCACTGAAGGCACCGAAGAAGAAGCACCCGAGGAGCGAGTGCCACATGACGCGCGTGCTGTACGTCTGATAGCCCAACGCGTACAGACAGTGCACCGCGACCGGCACCGCCACCAGGAACGCGATCCGTCCCGACCACCGGTGCAGCGCCGGTGCCCAGCTCGGGCCCGGCAGCTTCCCGTACATCATGAGCGCCGAGACGAGCTGGACGAGCGCGAAGAAGAACGCCGTCGTCGCCAGCCAGGACTTCACGGCGCCCGTGCTGCTGAAACCGGCCAGATTGAAGGCCGTTCCCGTCGGGTCGTGGACCTTGCCGTAGACGCCGAGGCCGACCGCGACCGCCGCGGCGACCAAGGCCGGCACGAGATAGCGGGCCGGGCTCGGGCTGCCGTGGCCAGGCGGCGAAGAGGGGAAGCCCCGGGTGGCGGCGTTCGGGTCCACGGGCATGAACGGCTCCCTGTGGAAGAGGCGGTCAGGGGGTGACAGGACGCGCGATGATCTTCTGTCCGTCGATCGTCACGGCGCCGGTCTCCGGGTCGATCGCCGGTGCCGCCGAAGGTGTGCCGTCGCGCTCGACGACACCGACCTGCTTGCCGCCCGGCAGCACGATCCAGCCGCCGTCGACCTTCGCGCCGCGCACGGTGGCCGTCGCCCGGTACAGGCCGGAGGGCTTGATCGCCCGGTCGGCCGTGAAGCCGTAGCGCTGCCCGCCGACGTAGGCGGTGCCGCGGATCCGCTTGCCGTGGAGGGCTCCGTTCAGCTCGTCGCCGTTGCCGCCCGTGAGCTTCATGGTGCCGTCGTCCTCGACGTCACCCTTCAGCCAGGACTCCTTGTCGTGCCCGTCGCAGAAGTACGCGATCGCCTTGCCGCCCCGCAGGGAGATCGCGACCGCCGAGGAGTTGTCGTCGGTGCGGCCCGCGTAGTCGGCGTTGGGCACGGAAACGCGGGACGGCGAGGGGCTGGGCGAACCGCTCGGTGAGGTGCCGGGTGACGGCGAGGATGAGGCCGGTGACGTGCCGGCCGACACCGAGACGCCCGGCGACGCCTGCCGGTACGGGTTCGAAGCGCCCTTCGTCCCCGTCATCGCGTTGAGCGACAACATGAACACGCCGAGCACAAGCCCCGCGAGAAGGGTGAGAAGGGGTCCTGGACGCTTCATTCGGGCCTCCCCCGAGGCGAGTCTCCTGCCATGAGAGCGGACTCGCGCGCCCGCGTCCAGAGGCGCACGGGCGCGTTCCCGCCACAAGTAGCGGAATAGGGCGATTCGGGTGACATCGGCGGAGTCCGAGGCCGGGCGGTCACCTCCGCCCGGCCGCACGCACGAAAGGCGGGACCACGGCGGGTCAGGTGCCTCCCCGGAGGAGCCGACATCCTGGCCCACCTGGATCCGGCTCAAGCAGCGGTCCGTCGGCATCCGGCGGCCGTGGATCCGGGGCGGCGGCACGGGCCGTCGGCCGGATCCGGTGCGTGGCCCCGTCTCGTCAGGCGGGCGCCGCGCACCCGCGCGCGGGGGCCTGACTACGCTGGTGTGACACGACGTGTACACAGATCAGCGAGGAGCATCACCGTGGCGGTACGAGCGGTCCGGGGCGCCGTCCAACTGGAACGGGACGAGGCCGTCCACATGGACGAGCAGGTCAGCGAGCTGCTCACCGCCATCCTGGAGCGCAACGCGCTCACCACGGACAACCTGATCAGCATCTGGTTCACGGCGACGCCCGATCTGCACAGCGACTTCCCGGCGGCGGCGGCGCGCAAGCTCGGCATCGTCGACGTCCCGTTGATCTGCGCGCAGGAACTGGACATCGAGGGTGCGATGCCCCGGGTCGTCCGTGTTCTCGCCCACATAGAGTCCGACCGGCCGCGCGCCGACGTCGTGCACGTCTACCTCGGCGCCGCGGGCGCGCTCCGCAAGGACATCGCCCAGTGAGGACCGCGCTCGTCATCGGAACCGGGCTGATCGGCACGTCCGCGGCCCTCGCGCTCGCCGCGCGCGGTGTCGTCGTCCACCTCGCCGACCACGACCCGGAGCAGGCCCGTACGGCCGCCGCGCTGGGCGCCGGCACGGACGAGGCCCCCGGGGGACCGGTCGACCTCGCGATCGTCGCCGCACCGCCCGCGCACGTCGCCGCGACCCTCGCGGACGCCATGCGGCGCGGTCTCGCCCGTGGCTACCTGGACGTCGCCAGCGTCAAGGGAGGTCCCCGCCGCGAGCTGGAGGCGCTCGGCCTCGACCTCACCCCGTACATCGGCTCGCACCCCATGTCGGGCCGTGAGAAGTCCGGCCCGCTGGCCGCGAGCGGCGACCTCTTCGAGGGGCGGCCCTGGGTGCTCACGCCGACCCGGGACACGGACACCGAGGTCCTGAACCTCGCCCTGGAACTGGTGTCGCACTGCCGTGCGGTGCCCGTCGTCATGGACGCGGACGCCCACGACCGCGCGGTGGCGCTCGTCTCGCACATGCCGCACCTGGTGTCCAGCATGGTCGCCGCGCGCCTGGAGCACGCGGAGGAGACGGCGGTACGGCTCTGCGGGCAGGGCATCCGCGATGTGACCCGGATCGCGGCCTCCGACCCGCGGATGTGGATCGACATCCTCTCCGCGAACCCGGGCCCGGTCGCCGACCTCCTCTCGGACGTCTCCGCCGACCTCGACGAGACGGTCCAGGCGCTGCGCGCCCTGCAGTCCTCCGACGAGGCCAAGCGCCGCGAGGGCGCCACCGGCATCGAGGACGTCCTGCGCCGCGGGAACGCGGGCCAGGTCCGCGTCCCCGGCAAGCACGGCTCCGCGCCGCGCGCCTACGAGGTCGTGGCCGTCCTCATCGACGACCAGCCCGGTCAGCTCGCCCGCATCTTCGCCGACGCGGGGATGGCCGGGGTCAACATCGAGGACGTACGCATCGAACACGCGACCGGTCAGCAGGCCGGTCTGGTCCAGCTCATGGTGGAACCGAAGGCGGTGCCGGTGCTCGGCGCGGCCCTGCGGGAGCGGGGCTGGGCGCTGCGCCAGTAGGCGCGACGGCGCAGGGCGTGCGGACCGTAGTCTCCGCCGGACTCACCGCCGTGAGCCTCGCGCCGAGCACGCCCCAGGGCCGGGGCCGGCCCGGGACCGCCTCGCGGCAGCCGAGGGCCGCCTGCCCGGCAGCCGAGGTCCGGCTTGGACCGCCTGCCCGGCGGTCGAGGCCCTGGCCCTGGTCCGCCTCGCGGCGGGTCGCGGGGTCGGCTCGGGGACGGCCGTCGACGGTGCCGAGGGCCGGAGGAGGCGCGGCCGTGCGAAGGGCGGGAGGCGCCCTGGCCTCCGGTGGTGCCGGCGCGGCGGCGGCGATCGGCGCGGCGCCGGGCGTGCCCCGGCGGGGCTCCGTGAGCGGCCCCGGGGCGGGCCAGTAATACGGGGTCCGTGGAGCCAGTAACCTTGTGCGGGGCGCGATCGCGTCCCGCAGAGACCTCCGCCCCGCACCAGGAAGGTGTTCCCACCGTGGACAACGGCGCCGCCCGTACCGCTCCGGCTGTGATTGTCGCCATCGACGGCCCCTCCGGCACGGGCAAGTCGAGCACCTCGAAGGCCGTGGCCGCGAAGCTCGGTCTGAGCTACCTGGACACGGGGGCGCAGTACCGCGCCATCACATGGTGGATGGTCAGCAACGGCGTCGACATCACGGACTCCTCCGCGATCGCCGCCGTGGCCGAGAAGCCGGAGATCATCTCCGGTACGGACCCGGCCGAGCCGACCATCACGGTCGACGGGACCGACGTCGCGGGCCCGATCCGCACGCAGGAGGTCACCTCCAAGGTGAGCGCGGTCAGCGCCGTGCCCGAGGTGCGTGCCCGGATCACCGAGCTGCAGCGCACCCTCGCCGGGTCCGCGCCGGCCGGCATAGTCGTCGAGGGCCGGGACATCGGCACCACCGTGCTGCCCGATGCCGACCTGAAGATCTTCCTCACCGCCTCCCCGGAGGCGCGTGCCTCCCGCCGCAGCGCCGAGCTCAAGGGCGCGGACATCGACGCGACCCGCGAGGCGCTGATCAAGCGGGACGCGGCCGACTCCAGCCGTAAGACCTCCCCCCTCGCCAAGGCGGACGACGCGGTCGAGGTGGACACCTCCGACCTCACGCTCCAGCAGGTCATCGAGTGCGTCGTCACCCTCGTCGAGGAGAAGCGGGCCGCCAAGTGACCGCACCCTCCGCGAGACGCGCCGACGTCGGGCGCCGGATCGGCGTCGGCCTGATGTACGGGCTGTGGAAGCCGCGCGTGCTCGGCGCCTGGAAGGTCCCCGCGACCGGCCCGGCGATCCTGGCCGTGAACCACTCGCACAACATCGACGGGCCGATGGTCATGGGCGTCGCGCCCAGGCCCACGCACTTCCTGATCAAGAAGGAAGCGTTCATCGGCCCGCTCGACCCGTTCCTGCTGGGCATCGGCCAGCTCAAGGTGGACCGCGAGATCGCGGACCGCACGGCCATCACCGACGCCCTCGGCGTCCTGGCGTCCGGCGGCGTCCTCGGGATCTTCCCGGAGGGCACCCGGGGCGAGGGCGACTTCGCCTCGCTGCGGGCCGGGCTCGCGTACTTCGCGGTGCGCAGCGGCGCCCCGATCGTCCCGGTGGCGGTGCTGGGAAGCTCCGAGCGGACCAGCCGGCTGACCAAGGCGCTGCCCCCGCTGCGCAGCAGGGTCGACGTCGTCTTCGGCGACCCTTTCGAAGCGGGCGACGGCAGCGGCCGACGCACGCGCCAGGCGCTGGACGAGGCCACCGGCCGCATCCAGAAACAGCTCAGCGCACACCTGGACCACGCCAGGCGTCTGACCGGACGCCCGGAAAACGCCGGGCGCCCCCTCGGGCGTTAGGCGACACTTAGTAGTGGATCACCCGGTTTACGGGTGATCCACCGATCACCACGAATGAACGACGAGGTACGGACTTCATGAACGACCACATCCAGCCCGACGGCTCGGCGGAACACGAGCACGGGGCGCTTGGCGATGCCGAGTACGCGGAGTTCATGGAGCTCGCCGCGGAAGAGGGCTTCGACCTGGAGGACGTCGAGGGCGCGATCGGTGAGGCGGGCCACGGCCCGCTGCCCGTCCTCGCCGTCGTCGGCCGCCCGAACGTCGGCAAGTCGACCCTGGTGAACCGCATCATCGGCCGCCGCGAGGCCGTCGTCGAGGACAAGCCCGGCGTCACCCGCGACCGTGTCACCTACGAGGCCGAGTGGGCGGGCCGCCGCTTCAAGCTCGTCGACACCGGCGGCTGGGAGCAGGACGTCCTCGGCATCGACGCGTCCGTCGCCGCCCAGGCCGAGTACGCGATCGAGGCCGCCGACGCCGTCGTCTTCGTCGTCGACGCCAAGGTCGGCGCGACCGACACCGACGAGGCGGTCGTACGCCTTCTCCGCAAGGCCGGCAAGCCCGTCGTCCTGTGCGCCAACAAGGTCGACGGCATGAGCGGCGAGTCCGACGCCTCGTACCTCTGGGCCCTCGGTCTCGGCGAGCCGCACCCGGTCTCCGCGCTGCACGGCCGCGGCACCGGCGACATGCTCGACGCCGTCCTGGAGGCGCTGCCCGAGGCCCCGGCGCAGACCTTCGGCACCGCGGTGGGCGGCCCCCGCCGCATCGCCCTCATCGGCCGCCCGAACGTCGGCAAGTCCTCCCTGCTGAACAAGGTGGCAAACGAGGACCGCGTGGTCGTCAACGAGGTCGCGGGCACCACCCGTGACCCGGTCGACGAGCTCATCGAACTCGGCGGCATCACCTGGAAGTTCGTCGACACGGCGGGCATCCGCAAGCGCGTCCACCTGCAGCAGGGCGCGGACTACTACGCCTCGCTGCGCACCGCCGCCGCCGTCGAGAAGGCCGAGGTCGCGGTCATCCTGATCGACGCGTCGGAGACCATCTCCGTGCAGGACCAGCGCATCGTCACCATGGCCGTCGACGCGGGCCGCGCCATCGTCCTCGCCTTCAACAAGTGGGACACGCTCGACGAGGAGCGCCGCTACTACCTGGAGCGGGAGATCGAGACCGAGCTCGCCCAGGTGGCCTGGGCGCCCCGGGTGAACGTCTCGGCCCGTACCGGCCGCCACATGGAGAAGCTCGTCCCGGCGATCGAGACGGCCCTGGACGGCTGGGAGACCCGCGTCCCGACCGGCCGCCTGAACGCCTTCCTCGGCGAGCTGGTCGCCGCCCACCCGCACCCGGTCCGCGGCGGCAAGCAGCCCCGCATCCTGTTCGGTACGCAGGCGGGCACCAAGCCGCCGCGGTTCGTGCTGTTCGCCTCCGGCTTCATCGAGCACGGCTACCGGCGCTTCATCGAGCGCCGGCTGCGCGAGGAGTTCGGCTTCACCGGCACGCCGATCCACATCTCGGTGCGGGTGCGCGAGAAGCGCGGCGCCAACAAGAAGAAGTAGCGCCCACGGGTGATGCGTGAGGGGCGGCTCCCTGGGGGAGCCGCCCCTCACGCATCACCGCTCAAGGGCCTTGCCGCTTCAAAGACCCCTGCGCGGTGCGGGCGGCAGTGCGGCCGGGATGTGGTGCATCGCGGTGCCGTGCTGGCGTGCGCCCGGCTGCCAGACGGCCGTCGCCGTCGAGGTGGGTCCGTGCTGCGCGGTGATCTGCCGCGCGGTGTGCGCGCCCGCGCTGTACGAGCTGTACGCGCCCGACGAGCTGAACGAGTTCGATCCGCGCCCGAGACTCCCGAAAGCCCGGAAAACCAGATCTTCCTCGCCGTGCCGGTCGCCCGGCAGGGTCCTGAAGGATCTGATCCACTCCGCGTAGAGCGCGTCGTAGATCGGCGTGGCCGATGAACCGCCCTGATGAGGGTCCTGCACCGGTCGCGACGCCGGCACCTCTCTGCTCGAACGGAGGGGGGAGCCCGAGGGAGGGACCGGCTGGAAGGGCCGGTGGCCGGGGACGTCGTAGGTGTGCACGTACGTGCCAACGACCTCGCCGCCCAACAGATGCGGCCGGCACGGTCATTTCGCGGGCCGTCCGGAGTGAGCGGCGCACGCGGGGGCGCGAGGGTGCGGTTCCCCGCGCGGGGAACCGCACAAGGAGCCCTCCACGGCCGGCACCGGCCGCACACCCTCGCTCCTGCCCGCCGAACGCCCGCCGAACGCCCGCACGGCGCCCGCCTTCGGCTCCCGGCCCCCGCCGAATCCCGGAGTGGCGTCCATGCCCTGGGTTCCCGGTGTGTCCCGTCGAACGCCGGTGCGTCGCCCCGCTTTCAGTTCCCCGATGGACACCGGTGGACCCCGGCGGATGCCGGAGCGGCGGCGTGTCCTCGGTTCACCGGCGAACGCCGGGGGCGATGACCGCGCCCCCGGCTTCCCGGCGGACCCCGCCGAGCCTTCGCACGGCGCCGTGCGGGCGGTTCCCGGCGGACCCCGCCGTGCCGTGCGGTGCCGTCACGTGCCGGCGAGCGGCATCGCGGCCGCGACCAGTTTGCCGTTGGCCGCCGCCTTGTCGAGCGCGTCGCGCAGCAGGTCCTCCCGGGGCTGGCGGCCGATCGAGCCGACCGGCGCCGCGAACAGGAGCACCTGCTGGTGCTTGTTGGCGGCGGCGCGCCAGCTCTCGGTGACCTGGAGCGCATGGTGGGCCTGCCACCAGGCGACGGGCGAGCCGCCGCCGGTGCCGGGCTGGAGCACGGCGTGGAGCTGGCCCATGGCGAGCAGTACGGACCAGCCGTGCAGGACCGGCGGCACCGAGTTCAGCTCGGTCGCGGGCATGAAGCCCTGCTCGATCAGCAGGGGCAGGAAGTCGTCGCCGATGTCGGTCGAGCCGGGCCGCACGATCGGCCCGGTGGGCTCGACGACGAGCGCCGGGTGCAACTCGCCGTTGATCAGCACGAGTCCGCTGGTGACACCGAGAACGGCCTGCTCGGGTCCGATGTCGGCGGGCGCGCCGTCGGGGTGGATCGAGCGGACGGCGCCCTGGAGTTGTTCCTCGGTGACCTGCACGACCTGTGAGGGCAGGCAGGTGGCGTGGGCGAAGGCGAGGACGGCGGTCTCGTCGCCGATGAACAGGACGGTGCTGGTGCGCTCCTGTTCCGAGTCGCCCGGGGTGCGGCACGACGTGCAGTCGTAACTGCCGGGGGCGTTCTCTCCGGCGAGCAGCCGGTCGGCTTCTTCGTCGCCGATCTCGGCGCGTACGTCGTCGCTGACGTCGAGCATGCGCGGCACGGTGGCTCCTCGGGATGCGGTGCGTGGCGGTGCCGGGTGGCTCCCGGCCCATGAGTCGGGGGTTCCCGGCTCATGAAGATGTCAACGGGTGATCTGTGGCCGGAGTCACGCTCGGGAGCGAACGGAATCGAACCATCCGACGCCCAGGGTGAAGACACCCCCGGAATTGGTTACTCCGAGTCAACTTTCAGGAGTCGTAGGGAAGTTGATGAGGTGAAGTGAGTCACAGCTCGCACGAGGCGCAGGTCGACAAATCAGGAAATCACCCAATGAAGTGGGTGGCCGAAAATCGATGATACCTGCGGTAACGGCTAACTGGCCTCGAATGACAAAGAGTTGGTTGATATCGGGGCGCCCAGGTCCATAGGTTCCTGCGCTGTGTGCAACGAGCACCGCTCGGGTACGTCCGCCGGCCGATCCGCACCGGATCACAGCACGGCCGTCGGCGGACGGGTCGGAGCGCGACGGTCGCGTCCTACACGCAGGCCATCGCGTCCCGTCCTGGGGGACCCCGGGTGTTTCGAGAGGGAACTACATGTCCGCATGTGCCGACAGCACTCACGAGAACAGTCACAAGGTTCGTACGGCGAACAGGACACGTACGACGGCGGTCCTCGCCGGGGCGGCACTGCTCGCCCCGCTCGGACTGCTCGCCGCGACCGGTGACGCCGCCGCGGCCGACAGTGGAGTGTGGGACCGCATCGCCCAGTGCGAGAGCGGCGGCAACTGGCACATCAACACCGGCAACGGCTACTACGGGGGGCTCCAGTTCTCCGCCGGAACCTGGCGCGCCTACGGCGGCACGGCGTACGCGCCGACCGCCGACCAGGCTTCCAGGAGCGGGCAGATAGCCGTCGCGAGCAGGGTCCAGAGCGCACAGGGATGGGGTGCCTGGCCCACCTGCTCGGCGCGTGCCGGGGCCTACGGAAGCGCGCCCGGCTCCTCGGGGACCGGGTCGGCCGCGGGATCGGCGACCACCAACTCGGAGCCGAAGTCCGCGCCCACGTCCAAGTCCGCCCCGCCGAAGCGGGCACCGGCGAAGGCGCCGGCCCGTCCGTCGGGCCACACCAACCGCGGCTCGTCCCGCGGCGACTACACCGTCCGCGAAGGCGACACCCTGAGTGCCATCGCCGCGCGGCACGGGACCACCTGGCGGAAGATCTACGCCGCCAACAAGACCGTCATCGGCGGTGATCCCGACCTGATCGTGCCCGGGCAGCGGCTCGACATCTGAGCAACGCTCCCCCCTCGTCCCGGGCCCGGGGCCCCGCCCGGTCGTCCGACCGGGTGGGGCCCCGGGCCTGCCGGGCGCGGCTGGGCGGGTGAGCGGGACGGCCTGCTTAGCGTGGCCCGATGTCCTTCATGCCGACCAGGCGGACCCCGCCGACCACATGGACCGCGTCCGGGCGATCGAGCGGACGTGCGCGGTACGCGGCCGTGGTCGCCGCCGTGCTTGTCGCTCTCGTGCCCCAGAACGCGCGAGCCGTACCGCCGCCCCCGCTTCCCGGCCCCGGGGCGGCCCGGGTCGGCTACGACTGCGCGGACGACGAGTGGCCCTGGACCTGCCTCGCCGACTGCGAGAGCGGTGGGCACTGGCACGCGAACACCGGGAACGGCTTCTACGGGGGGCTTCAGTTCTTCCAGTCCACCTGGGTCGCGTTCGGGGGGCTCGGCTACGCTCCCCGCGCCGATCTCGCCACGCGCGCCGAACAGATCAAGGTCGCCGAGAAGGTGCTGTCCGTCCAGGGATGGGGCGCCTGGCCCGACTGTTCCAGGGCGTACGGACTGCAGGGCCCGTTCCATGTCGTGAAGGCCGGCGAGACGCTCGCGTCCATCGCCCGCAAGTACGGGGTCAAAGGCGGCTGGCAGACGCTCTACAACGTCAACAAGAAGAAGATCGGCAGCACTCCGGACCGGCTGGCCAAGGGCATCCGGCTCGTCATCCCGAAGGCCGCGGGCGCCGCCCGGACCGCGGCCCCCGCCCTGTTCGGCCCGCCCCTGAGCCCTGCGGCCCGCCGTTCCGCGCCGCCGCTTCGGCCGCCTCTCCGCTGAACACGATCGCGCCACGGCGCAGTTCATGCACGTACGTCGTCCGGCCCGCCCGCTCGCGCAGTCCCGGCGGCAGTCGCTGCTCGGCGACCACCACGCACGCGTCGAGAGCGCCGAGCAACGCGTACGTCCGGGCCGCGACCGCCGGCGACATGCCCTGCGCGGGCTCGTCGACGAGCACCACGCGCGCGCGGGGCGACAGGGCGCGGGACAGGGCGAGCATGCGCTGTTCGCCGCCGGAGAGGGTGCCCGCGCGGCGGGGCAGGAGCGGCGCGAGCTGCGGGTAGGCGTCCAGGGCGGCCGCGAGGTCGGCGGCGGCGAGCTCCAGGTTCTCGCGGACGGTCAGGGAGGCGAACACGGCCCGGCGTTCCGGGACGAGGCACAGCCCGCGCCGGGCCCGCTCGAACGCGGGCAGGCGCGTCACGTCGGCGCCGTCCCAGACGACGGCACCGGCGGACAGCGGCACGGTCCCGGCGAGGGCGCGCAGCGCGGTCGTACGGCCGGAGCCGTTGCGGCCCAGCAGGACGGTGAGGCCGGGGCCCGGGGCTACCAGGGTCACGCCGTGCAGGGCCTCCAGGGGGCCGTAGCGCACGCGCGCGCCGCGCAGGGCGATGCTCATCCGCCCGTCCTCGTGTCCAGGACCCGGTCGGCGGGCCCCGAGGTGACGATCCGTCCGGCCGCCATGACGTGGACGGTGTGGGCCAGGTCGGCGACCAGATCGAGATCGTGCTCGACGACCAGGAGGGCCATGCCGTCCGCGGCCAGCGCCCGCAGCACCCGGGCCAGCGCGGTCACCTCGCCGGTGTCGAGGCCGGCCGCGGGTTCGTCGAGCAGCAGCACCCGGGGGCTCCCGGCGAGCGCCCGGGCCAGTTCGACGCGCCGGAGCGTCCCGGTCGGCAGGCCCGCCGCGGGCAGCGACCGCACCGGCCCGTCGAGCCCGAGCAGCCGCAGGGCCCGCTCCACCGCCCCCGGATCGGCGATCCGCCCCTGCTCGGCGCCGACCCGCACGTTCTCGGCCACGGTCAGCGACGGGAAGACCGCCAACTGCTGGAAGGTCCGCGCGATTCCCAGCCGTGTCCGCGCGTGTGCCGCCAGACGGGTGATGTCCCGCCCTCCGAACAGCACCTGCCCGCCCGAGGGACGCAGCGTCCCGGCGAGACAGTGGAAGAGGGTGCTCTTCCCGGCCCCGTTGGGCCCCACGACCGCGGTGACCCGGCCCGGCGGGATGTCGAGGAAGACCCCGTCGAGAGCGGTGAACCCGCCGTAGGCGACGTGCAGCCGACGGGCGGTCAGAGAGGGCGGCGGAGCCGGGGCGGGGCACGGGGCGCCGTCCGCCGCCGGCCTCGTCGTGCCGGGTCGGCGTGGAGACCCGGCCGCCACGGGGGGAGCGGGGAGCTCGGCACGCGCGGGGCGGTCCGGAGGCCCGGCCGGTACCGCGGGAGGAGGACCGGCGTCCGGCGCCGCGGACGCCGGTCCCGGGCGGGACGGGCGGGACCGAAGGGCCGTTCGGGACGGGCGTCTCGGTCGCGGACGCCGGCCGGGGGGTGACCGCCGTGCCGGGTGCGCGCCGTCCACCGGGCGCCCTGGGTCCGGTGGACTCCCCGGCCGCTGGGCGTCCTCGCCCGGGCGGGGCGACGTGGGCGAAGCGGGGGAGTCGGGGTGCGGTCGTCCGGCGGCCCCCGGCTCACTCCGGCCCCCGCCGGCCACCGCCACGGCCCGCGTGGCGGCCCGTGGCCCGCGTGTCCCGGGCCGCCCCTCGCCCGACGGGCGCAGATGCCGGCGGACCCGCGCGCCCAGGGGTGTCAGGGTCGCCCGGCGGTGCGGCCGAAGCCGGGACGCCGCCGCGCGCAGGGCCGGGTACGGGCCCTCGGGGAAGCGGCCGACGAGGACGGCGAGCAGACCGATGAGGGCGGCCGCCACCCCGCCGCGGGCCCCCGCGTCGAGCCCGACCAGCAGAGCCGCCGCGACGAGCGCCCCGAGGACGCTGTCGGCCCCGAGCACCACGACCGCCGCGAACCAGAGCAGACCGCGCACGGGGTCGTACGCGGTCGCGTCGAAGGCGCGCAGGCCCATGCCGAGCATGCCGCCGCCCAGCGCGGCCAGCGCGGCCCCCGCGGCGAACGCGGTCAGTTTCAGGGCCGGGACGCGGACGCCCGCCGCCGACGCGCCCGCCTCGTGGTCCCGCAGGGCGGCCAGGGCACGGCCCGTCCGGCCCCGGCGCAGCGTGTGCGCGGCGAGCAGCGCGACGGCCAGCAGGACGAGTTCGAGGACGTAGTACGCGCGGTCGCCGCCGAACCCCGCCGGGCGGTCCAGGGACAGACCGGCCACCGCGTACGGCTGCGCGAAGACGAACCGGCTGACGCCCACGCCCACCGCGAAGGTGGCCACGGCGAGCGCCAGGCCGTGCCGTTTGATGGCAGGCCACCCGGTCAGCACGCCGAGCGGGGCCACCAGGAGCACGGCCACCGCCAGCGCGGCAAGACCGGGCAGCCTTGGCAGACCCGGGAAGCGGCCCGCGGCCAGCAGCGCCGTGAAGAGGGCGCCCAGACCAGCGTACGCGGCCTGCCCCAGCGAGATCTGGCCGCCGCGGCCGGTGACCACGACGAGGGACAGCAGGACGACACCGAGCGCGGGCACCTGCACGGAGGTGTGCAGGTCCGAGCCCGCGAAGCCGAGCGGCAGCAGGAACAGCACGACGGCCACGGCCCGGGCCGCGGGCGGTGTCGGCACGCGGACCGTCGCCGCGCGCGGGAGCGCGTCACGGGTGCCGATGCCGGGCAGCACGAGCGCGGCGACGAGCAGCGCGACCACGAAGAGGTTGGCGCCGACGGCCTGCAGCAGCGGTTCCGCCCAGCCGGTGGGGTGCAGCCGGGTGAGCTGGCTCTGGGCGACCCCGATGCCGAGGGCGACCACGACGGCGACCGGGAGACTGCGCATCCGGGCCGCCACGGCGACCGCCATCACCTCCATGACGAGCAGCGGCAGGCCGTACGGGTCGAGCCGTACGTAGGGCGCGAGGAGCACGCCTGTCAGGCCCGCCGTGAACGAGCCGAAGGCCCAGCCCGCCGCGGCCACCCGGTCCGCGTCGATACCGCCGAGCACCGCGAGCGGGCGGTCGTCGACGACGGCCCGCAGTTCGGTGCCGAAGCGGGTCCAGCGCGTCACCGCGCCGACGCCCACGGCCAGCGCGACCGCCACCCCCAGCTGTCCCCACGGATCCGCCGACACCAGCGTCGGCGCGTCGGCCCGCGCCCCGGTGCCCCATACCAGCGCCGCCCCGCCGACCAGCAGTACGAAGACCCCGATGGACGCGACCAGGTTCTGCGCGGGGTCGCCGCCGAGGAGGGCCAGCGGCCGGAAGACGAAGCGCTCCAGAGCCATGCCGATGGCCGGGGCGACCACCAGCAGGGTCACCGAGGCGCCGAGCGCGAGCGGCCAGCCCCACTCGACCGTGAACTGGCGCAGCAGGTACGCGCACACCATCGCGATCGCGCCGTGCGCGAAGTTGAGCACACCGGTGGCGCGGTAGGTGACGATCAGTCCGATCCCGGTGAGCGCGGCGGCACTGCCGACCGAGAGACCGGCCAGGGTGAGGTCGTACGTTAGCGAGGACATCAGTGGTCCGGGTCGGCGGCCGGACGCTCGGGGGCTGACGAGCGGTCGGGAGCGTCCGGGTGGCCGGGAGCGTCCGGGAGGTCGAGGGTGGACGGGCGTTCGGCGAGGGGCGGCCCACCCGAGGCGGGCGAGGGCAGCTCGCCTGCGGAGGGGTCGTCGTCCGCGTCCGGTTCGCAGATCGGACACGGCCCCAGGTCCCCGCTCGCCAGGACACGCGAGTCGACGGGTACGGCCTCCGGCTTCCCGGCGACCAGGGGACAGTCCGCCCGGTGGTACAGGGTGCCGCCGGGCACCATGAGGAGCTCGCCGCTGACGGCCACGGGCGCGGCCGCCGCCGGTCCGGAATCCTCGGCGTCGTCGGGCGCGGCGGCCACCAGCAGCCCGTACAGCTCCTCGACGCGGGACGCCGCCAGCGCGTTCCTGCCGTGCGTGAGCAGCACCGCGCCGGCGATGATCAGCGCGGCACCGGGCACCGTGCAGGAGGCGAGGTAAGGAAGCTGACGTTCCGCGTAGCGCTCGCCGGAGATGCCGTACCAGCCGATGACGCACAGCACCGCCCCCGCGGCGAGGGCGGCCCAGCCGGCCCACAGGACGGGGTGCGCGGTCCGCAGTCGAGCTGTCCGCATCCGGACTCCCACACGTCGTGTATCTGTCCATGTCAGCCAATGGCTTGCACTATGCCCTCTGGAAGCTGACCCTGAAAGCACCGGGCGCACATGGCCCGGACCGACACCCGGTGGTGAGCCAGATGGTTCTCGGGAGCGACCTCAGGCGGGGCAGTGTCCGGGGAGCGGCGGTGACGGCGGTCCTCGTCCTCGCCGCGGCTCTCACGGCGTGCAGCGACAGCAGCGGCGGCGCGAGCTCGGCTCCGCCGACACCCCCGGTGGAGACGTCCACCGGCGCGCAGCCCAGCCCCACGGCTCCGGCCGATCCGGCGGCGGCGCAGAAGGAGATCAAGCAGAACTGGGAGAAGTTCTTCGACCCGGCCGTCTCCACGAAGGAGAAGCAGGCGGTCCTGGAGAACGGCGACCAGATGGCGCAGGTGCTGCAGGGCTTCAACGGCGACCAGCGCGGTCAGCAGGTGAAGGCGACGGTCGAGAAGATCGAGTTCACCTCACCCACCGGGGCGGACGTGACCTACTCCCTGACCCTGAAGGGCGCCACCGCCCTGCCGAACGCCTCCGGGACGGCCGTCGAGCAGAACGGCACCTGGAAGGTCTCCGTCAACACGCTCTGCGCGCTGGTCCAGCTCAGCGGCAACGCGTCGTCGAGCGCTGCCCCGGGCTGCTGAGCAGCGGTGCGGCGCACAGCGCCCGGCGCCGCCGTCGCGGGCCTGCTGCTCCTGCTCGGCACGGCCTGCGGCAGCCGGCTGCCCGAGAGCGACTTCGAGAACCGCGCCACGCCCGCACCGCGGGAAGCCACCGCGCCGATCCGCGTCGGGGTGATCAGCAGCGCCACCAGCCCCGTGGGCGGTTCCGCCTTCACCGGACCGCGTGACGGCGCGCAGGCCTACTTCGACCGGCTCAACGCCCGGGGCGGCATCGGCGGGCGGCGGGTCGAGGTGCGGCTGTGCGACGACGGCGGCAGCGGCGTCGGCAACAACACGTGTGTGCACCGGCTGGTCGACGAGGACAAGGTCGTCGCCCTCGTCGCCACCACCGCACTCGACTACGCGGGCGCCTCCCAGGTGTCCCACGCGCGCGTGCCCGACATCGGCGGCCAGCCCATCGGTCCCGCCTACGACACCTATCCGCACCTCTACGGGATCTACGGCAGCCTCGCGCCGCGCGACGGCACGCCCGGCTGGGACGGCACGCTGTACGGCGGTACCGAGGTCTACCGCTACTTCAAGCGCGTTCAGGGCGCCCGTACGGCCGCCGTCGTCTCCTACAACCAGTCCGCGTCCGCCGCCTACGCCCGGCTGGTCACCCAGGGGCTCAAGGCCGAGGGCTACCGGGTCGTCGGCGAACAGGTCGACTTCGCGCTGCCCGACTTCCGCGCCGTCGCGGCCGACCTGAAGGACCAGGGCGCCGATCTCGTCTTCGACGCCCTCGACACCCACGGCAACGCCCAGCTCTGCAAGGCCATGGACGACATCGGCGCGCACGTCCTCGCCAAGGTCACCAACGTCCAGAACTGGACGTCCACCGTGCCCGAGGACTACAAGGACGCGCCGCGCTGCCGCAACGCGCTGTGGGCCACGGGGTCGAGCCGCAACTACGAGGACGTCGGCGACGCGGCCGTACGGGAGTTCCGTGACGCGACCAGCGGACTGGCGACGCATTCCCAGTGGCAGCTGGAGGGGTGGGCGGCGGCACGGTGGTTCACGGACGCGGCGAGGTCCTGCGCCCCGGCGGACGTCACGCGCGCGTGCGTCGACGCGTTCATGAACCGGGGGAAGCCCTACACCGCGGGCGGGCTGCTGATCCCCGTCACCTACGAGCGTTCGGCCGAGCCGCCGAAGACGCGCCGGACGTGTCTCTCGGTGGCCCGCTGGCGCGACGGCAAGGGCTGGGTCTCCCAGGGGGACATGAACACGAACTGCTTCGACGTGCCGCAGATCCCCTACCGCCCGTGACGAGCGCCGTCGTCCCTGGAGCCGGCGCCCCGACTCGGCACCCCAGGTCGGCGCCCCCGGCTCGGCGCCCCCGGCTCGGCGCCCCCGACTCCGCTCCTCGAACGCTGCTCCTCGAACGCCGCGGGGGCTGAATGCTCCCGCTCCCTTGCGGACAGTCGCTGTCCGCAAGGGCTGGCAGACTCGGCGCCATGTTGGAGACATCCGCACGACTGCTGCGCCTGCTCTCACTGCTGCAGGCCCACCGCGAATGGTCGGGCGCGGACCTCGCCGGGCGGCTGGGCGTCACCCCGCGCACGGTCCGCCGTGATGTGGACCGGCTGCGCGAGCTGGGCTATCCCGTCAACGCCAGTCCGGGTACGGGCGGCGGCTACCAGCTCGGCGCGGGGGCCGAGCTGCCGCCGCTGCTGCTGGACGACGACGAGGCGGTCGCGGTGGCCGTCGGGCTGCGCACGGCGGCCGGCCAGGGGATCGAGGGCATCGGCGAGTCCTCCGTACGCGCCCTCGCCAAGCTGGAGCAGGTCCTGCCGAGCCGGCTGCGACGCCGGGTCGGTGCCCTGAACGCCTTCACCGTGCCGATGCTGCGCGGTCCGCAGTCCTCGGCGGTCGACCCCACCGTTCTCACCGAGCTGGCCAACGCCTGCCGCGACAGCGAGCGGCTGCGTTTCGAGTACCGGGACCACGCGGGCTCCTCGACGCGCCGCACCGTCGAGCCGTACCGCCTGGTGTGCACCGAGCACCGCTGGTACCTGGTCGCCTGGGACGTCGACCGCGACGACTGGCGGACCTTCCGGGCCGACCGCGTCACGCCCCGGCCGCCGCACGGACCGCACTTCGCACCCCGTACGCCACCGGCCGAGAATCTGGCCGACTACGTCTCCCGGGGCGTCTCGACCCGCGCCTACGCCACCAACGCCGTCGTCCGGCTGCTGGTGCCGCTGGAGGAGGCCGCCGCGCGGATCTCGCCCTCGGCCGGGACCCTGGAGGCCTCGGGGAAGGACAGCTGCGTTCTGCGCACCGGGGCGGCGAGCCTCGACGGCATGGTCATTCACGTGATGCTGATGGGATTCGAGTTCGAGATCATCGAGCCCGCCGAACTCGTCGACGCGATCAGGACGGCCCGGGACCGGTTGTCGCGCGCCCTGGAGAGGCCGGGTCCGGAGGGGGCGTCGATCACGGCCGACCCGCGGTAGGGGCCACCCCGGGTACCGGCGGAGCCGGTGCGGGGGTTCTGTGCTCGAAGCGTGTATTTCTTATGCGGCGTCAGCTTCCGCGGCGCGTGGCGGAATCGGAGCGGACCGGAATGGAAATGCGTCGCCGAACGCGCGCCGACACCCCGATCCCACAATCCGCGGGGCTATTCGAGATTTTCGGGCGACGCCTCCGAATTACGTTCGAAGGTGCGCGGAAGGCGTAGGGGCCCCTCGAACGGGTGACGCAGTTCCGCGAAACACGTGTCGTGATCCTGTGACAGAAGCGTGACCGGCGGGGGACAGGTGACGCTTGGTCGCCGATCGGCCTTCCACCGCCGGGGCGCGCCGCCTAACGTGGCGGTCATGACACCCATTCCCCCCTCTCACACAGAGCCGCAGGACAGTCCGGAGAGCTATGTCGGACTGGAGGTGAGCAGTGCCGAGGAGCGCGCGCGGGAGCACGGCTGGTCGTCGGTGCGCTCGCTGCCGCCCGGCGCGATCATCACCATGGAGTACCTGGTGGGGCGGCTGAACTTCGAGGTCACGGACGGTACGGTCACGCGCTGCTGGAAGGGCTGAGCGACGGCCTCGGTGCGGAGTCCGCCCGCTCCGGCGCCGGAGCGGGCGGATCGGCGGTGAGCGCCGCGACAGGATGTGCGAAGGCCCCCGGCTCGTCGAGCCGGGGGCCATCGCGGTGCGGGGCGAGGTTGTGCGTACCGGCCCCGCGGTCTTCAGCCGCCGGTCAGAGGCCGGGCGGAGGCGGCCGTGGCCGCGCGCGCCGGACGGTCCGGGTGCGGCGGGCGGCGGCTGCCCGCCGGGGTCACCGGGGTGCGCTCCGAGCGGGCGGTGTGGGGGCCCGGCGCCAGGTGGACGGGGGCTCTGGGCGGACGGGACGTGACGGGCTCTCGGGCCGGCGCGTCGCCGTCCACGACGGGCCGCGGGGACATGACCGGGGCGCCGACCGGCGAGGGCGCGGGTGCGGGCGTGGGTGCCGTACGGCCGCGACGGGAGCGCCACAGGTCGCGCAGCGAGAAGATCCCGGCCTCGGAGCGGGCGATCAGCGGCTCGCACCAGGGCAGCGCGAGCAGGATCAGCAGGCCGGCGGCCCAGCCCAGCAGGACATCGCTCAGCCAGTGCGTACCCAGGTACACGGTCGTGAGGCCGACGCCGAGCGAGGTGACGGCGGACAGCGCGGAGAGCCAGCGTCGGGCTCTCGGGGTCGACGCCAGATAGGCCAGGATTCCCCAGGTCACGACGGCGTTGGCGGTGTGGCCGGAAGGAAATATATCGCCGCCCAGGCCCATTTCGTTCGAGCCGATGGTGATGGCGTAGTGCGGGCCGAGGCGGCCCATGCCGAGCTTCGCGGCGCCGACCGTGATGTTGAGCAGCAGCAGGGACGCGCCCAGGGTGAGCAGTGGGCGCAGTGTGTGCTGCCGCCAGGAGCGCCAGCCCAGCCACGAGGCGACCATCACGGCGGTGGGGCCGCGCTGGCCGAGCACCACGTAGTAGTCCAGGAACGCGTGGATCCCCGGCCATTGCTGGTAGGGCCGGAAGAACATGACCTGCCAGTCGAACCGGACCAGCCACGACGTGATCGCCACGGCCCACACGATCGCCAGGTAGAAGGCCAGGGTCGCCGTGAAGAGGACAACCCTGTGCCGACTCATCTTCGGCACATCGATGTGGGCCGGTCGTTCCGGCTCACGGTCCAGCCGGGCGAAGACCCGGTCCAGACGGGTGAGGTTTCGTTCGGTACGCACTCAATCGACGTTACAGCGAGTGAGCTGCGTTCCAGGCTGATTCACTCGGTTTGTGATGACGATGTGATGTGGGATTCCTCTCAGGATCATGTTCATTTCCAATGAATCTCTAATCTCCGGCGCACGGAGCCTTCAATTCCTTTGATCCCTGGAGGTCTTCAATTTTATGGCACTTTTATATTCGTTCACCGAATGATGGGGTGGAATTCTCGGGCCGCTCACCGGTTCTGAGGGGGTGCGGCCGGGCCGGTCACGGCGGTCCCGAGCCGTTCAGCCAGAAGGCCCCGTAGACCGCCGAGGCCACCGAGACGCCTCCGAGGAGCAGCGCCGACCTGGAGGTACGCAGCCGTGCCAGGGCCACCGCGAGCGGGAACAGGAGGGGGAAGGCGGGCAGCAGCAGGCGTGGTTTCGAGCCGAAGTAGCTCGACGCGCACAGGGCGAGCGCGAGGACGATCCCCGCGTAGACCAGGAGTGCCGGCGGCTGTTTCTGGCGTACACATGTCACGTAGAGCCAGAGCACCAGCGCGACGCCGGCGATCAGCCCGGCACCGGCCAGGGCCGACGGGAACGAGGTGAGCTTTTCGGCCACGAAGCGGCCGAAGGCGTAACCGCCGTCGAAGCCGTTGCGCCAGCCGGCCTGGACGTCGAGATAGCCGAGCGGGCCCTTGCCCGTGCGGTGACCCACCCACAGCACGTACCCGGCGGCGCCGAGCGGCGCGATGATCATGGCGAGGGCGCGCCGCCACCCGCGTGCGCCGTCCGTCAGGGTTGTGCTTCCGCCGTGCCGGCGTTCTCCCACGAACGAGGTAATCGCCGCCACCCACAGGGCCGCGACCACCGCGACCCCCACCGGCCGCGTGAGCCCGGCGAACGCGGCGAGCAGGCCCGCGGTCAGCCAGCGGCCGGTCAGCACCGCGTACAGCGACCACGCGGCGAGCGCCGTGAACAGTGACTCGCTGTACGCCATCGACTGCACGATGCCGACCGGCAGGGCAGCCCACACCAGCGCCGCGCACACTCCGGCCCGGCGGCCGTGCACATGGTCGGCGACCGCGAAGATCCCCCAGGCCGCGGCGAGCGAGGCCACCGCGCTGACCAGCAGGCCCGCGTCCGGGTAGGACAGCGGGGTCACCGCCGAACCCAGCCGCTCCAGCCACGGCAGCAGCGGGAAGAACGCGAGGTTCGCGTGCACGTCACCGTTCGGGAGGCGGACCTCGTAGCCGTAGCCGAGCTCGGCGACCCGGGTGTACCAGAGCGAGTCCCAGCGCTGCGCCAGCAGCCGGTGGGCGCTCTTGCCGTTCGCCGCGCTCCACACGGCGAGGGTGACGAGGCCCAGGGCGCGGACGGCCGCGTACCCGAGGAGGGCGGGTGCGGCGCGGCGCAGGGCACCCGCGCGGAGCGGTGTCGCGGCGGGAGTCTCGGGATCGGTCACGGGCTCGATTATCGGCGGGACCCGGAACCGTCGAGTCGCGCGGGGCGTTACGAGCAGCAGAGAGCGTGGTGTACACCACACTCCTGGCCAGGCGAACGTGAGAGGTCCGCCACGTGTCCTCGGCGAGAACTCGCGTACGCTGACGGCTCACTCGCCTTTGTTGCGTGGGCCCGGGACTCCGCTCTCCGGGCCGCAACCCCAGGGAGTCCCCACCCTGCGGATCCGCAGAACGCGAGGGAACCTCTGGAGGTACGTACATGTCCGGGACGACCACGGCCGCTGCGCGATGCCGTCGGGAAGCCGGGGTCGGTGCCAACCGCTGGGTCGTCCTCGTCGTTCTGTGCGTCAGCCTGCTGCTGGTCGCCCTCGACGCCACCGTGCTCCATGTCGCGGTCCCCGCCGTCACCGAGGACCTGAAGCCCGGCGCGATAGAACTGCTCTGGATCGTCGACGTCTATCCGCTCGTCTGCGCCGCGCTCCTCATCCTCTTCGGCACGCTCGGTGACCGCGTCGGCCGCCGGCGTGTCCTCCTCCTCGGTTACGCCCTCTTCGGCGTCGCCTCGGGCATCGCGGCCTTCTCCGGGAGCGCACAGCTCCTGATAGGCGCCCGCGCCCTGCTCGGCGTCGGCGGCGCGATGATCATGCCGGCCACGCTCTCGATCCTGCGCCAGGTCTTCCCCGACCGGCGCGAGCGGGCGTTCGCGATCGGCATCTGGAGCGCGGTCGCCGCCGTCGGCGCGGCGGTCGGACCGCTGCTCGGCGGCTTCCTCCTCGAACACTTCTGGTGGGGATCGGTCTTCCTCGTCAACATCCCGCTGATGATCGTCAGTCTGCCGATCGGACGGCTGCTGCTGCCCGAGTCCCGCGGTGACCGCGACGGTCCCTGGGACGTGGTCGGGGCGCTGATGGCCGCCGCCGGTCTGTTCGGACTCGTCCTCGGCGTGAAGCGCCTCGGCGCCGGCGAGGCCCCCTTCAGCCCCTTCACCCTGGCGCCGCTGCTCCTCGGCGGGGTGCTGATGGCCGTCTTCGTACGGCGGCAGCGGCGGCGCGCGCATCCGCTGGTGGACCTGCGCATGTTCGCGCGTCCGGCCTTCAGCACGTCGGTGGGCTGCATCGTCCTCGCCATGCTCGCCCTGGTGGGGCTCGAACTGATCGCCGCGCAGTACTTGCAGCTCGTGCTCGGCCTGTCACCCCTGCAGACCGGGCTGCGGCTGCTGCCCCTCACCGTCGCGGCGATGGCCGCGGGGCTCGCGGGGGCGAAACTGCTGCGGCGGTTCGGGCCGCGCTCGATGGTCTGCTTCGGGTTCTGTCTCACCGCGGCCGCCGTGGTCACGCTCACCGCGATGGGCGGCAACGACAACACCGGGCTGCTGCTCCTCGGCTTCGTCCTGCTCGGCTTCGGTCTGGAGACCACGCTCTTCGGGGCCTACGAGTCCATGCTGAGCGAGGCCCCGCAGGCGCAGTCGGGCGGCGCCGCGGCGATAGGCGAGACCTCGTACCAACTGGGCGCGGGCATAGGGATCGCGCTGCTGGGCAGTGTGATGAACGCGGCGTACGCGCCGGGACTGTCGTCCGTCCCCGGCGTCGGGGCGGCCGATTCGGCGGCGGCGGGACACTCGCTCGGCGAGGCGTACCAGGTCGCCGACCGGCTCGGGGGCACGACCGGGGGCGCCCTGCGGCAGGCCGCCCGGGACTCCTTCGTGCACGGACTGCATGTGACGCTGCTGGTGAGCGCGGGACTGTTGCTGCTGGGCGCCGCGATGGCGCTGCGGCTGCCGCGGGTCATGGACTGCGGTGCACCCGCGGCGAGCTCCGCCGCGGACGCGGACTCCGTCCGGGCCGAGACCGGCTTCGCGGCGGACTCCACCGCGGACTCCGCCCCGGGGCCGGCCGCGATCCCGGCCTCCAGGGACATCGCCGGGACCCGCGTCTCCGCTTAGGGGTTCCTGGCCTCGTGCCGTTCCCCGTGGGTGCCCCGCCCGCCTGGGCGTCAGGTGCCCCGCTCGCCTCGGCCGGTGTGCTGTGCGGAAGGGGCCTGGACTTGCGGGACACTGCGTCGTAACGTCGGGTCGAGATTCTTAACTAGCGGTGCTAGTTATTACCCTGCCGGAGGCTGTCGTATGTCCGCGTCCTCGAAGCTGCCGCCCTTCGACCCCGCCGATCCGCTCGGGATCGACGACCTGCTGGACGCGGAGGATCTGGCCATCCGCGACACCGTGCGGACCTGGGCCGCGGACCGGGTGCTGCCGTACGTCGCCGACTGGTACGAGAAGGGCGAGCTGCCCGGCATCCGGGAACTGGCACGGGAACTCGGCGGTATCGGCGCCCTCGGCATGTCGCTCCAGGGGTACGGGTGCGCGGGGGCCAGCGCCGTGCAGTACGGCCTCGCCTGTCTGGAGCTCGAAGCGGCCGACTCCGGGATCCGTTCGCTCGTCTCGGTGCAGGGCTCCCTCGCCATGTACGCCATCCACCGGTTCGGCAGCGAGGAGCAGAAGCTGACCTGGCTGCCGCGCATGGCCTCCGGCGAGATCATCGGGTGCTTCGGACTGACCGAGCCGGACCACGGCTCCGACCCCGGCTCGATGCGGACGCACGCCAAGCGCGACGGCGGGGACTGGGTCCTCAACGGGCGCAAGATGTGGATCACCAACGGTTCCGTCGCCGGAGTCGCCGTCGTCTGGGCGCAGACCGACGACGGCATCCGCGGATTCGTCGTGCCCACCGACGTGCCCGGGTTCTCCGCGCCCGAGATCAAGCACAAGTGGTCCCTGCGGGCGAGCGTGACCAGTGAGCTGGTCCTCGACGACGTGCGGCTGCCGGCCGACGCCGTCCTGCCCGACGTCGTCGGCCTCAAGGGCCCGCTCGGCTGCCTCTCGCACGCGCGGTACGGCATCGTGTGGGGCGCCATGGGCGCGGCGCGATCCAGCTTCGAGTCCGCCGTCGCCTACGCGAAGACGCGTGAGCAGTTCGGGCGCCCCATCGGCGGCTTCCAGCTCACCCAGGCCAAACTCGCCGACATGGCCGTCGAACTGCACAAGGGGATCCTGCTCGCCCATCACCTGGGCCGCCGCATGGACGCGGGACGGCTCCGCCCCGAGCAGATCAGCTTCGGCAAGCTCAACAACGTACGCGAGGCCATCGAGATCTGCCGTACCTCGCGCACGATTCTCGGCGCCAACGGGATCTCCCTCGAATACCCCGTGATGCGGCACGCCACGAACCTGGAGTCGGTGCTCACCTACGAGGGCACCGTCGAAATGCATCAGCTCGTGCTGGGCAAGGCGCTCACCGGGCTCGACGCGTTCAGGTGAAGGCCCCGCTCGTGAAGCCCCGGCAAGGCAGGGCCGGTGAGCGGCCCTGCCTCAGCTCTGGTTGAAGAAACCGTCCGTGCGACGGCTCGCGGCCTCGCCGCTGACGATCTCCGTGTTGGCCGGGGTCAGCAGGAAGACCCGGGTCGCGACCCGCTCGATGGTGCCGCGCAGGCCGAAGGTCAGGCCGGCCGCGAAGTCCACCACGCGCTTGGCGTCGGAGGCCTCCATGGACGTGAGGTTGATGATGACCGGGACGCCGTCCCGGAAGAGTTCGCCGATACCGCGTGCGTCCCGGAAGCTGTCCGGGGTGACCGTGCCGATCCGGCGGCCCTTCTCCTCCGCCGTCTCGGAAGCAACCTTCACGCGCGGGTCGGTGACCCACGCGTCGCCGGAGTCCTGACCCTCGGCGTAGTCGTCGTCGTAGTAACGCTCGTCATCGTTGTCGTCTACGAGGCCAAGCCAGGCACTCGCCTTGCGCACCGATCCCATGGACGCCTCCTCTCACAGCGGTCTTTCGTGCTTCCGCATCCCCATGGTCGTCCATGATGCGGATGTCGCGCCAAGTGGATAGACGCCGCGTGGGGGTTTCGTGACGGTACTGGTGCACAGCGAATCCGTCGAGAGCCCGCGCCCCCCAAGGGTCGTACGGGGTACGGCTGCTGACTGAGAGTGAAATATGATTTCTCGCGGCGACCGGGTGATGAGGGGTGCGTTCGGGTGAACGGAGTGCTCGATACGATGCCGCACCTCAACGTCGTACGTGTCACGGGGGAGTGTCGTGTTCGGAATCGTGAGGCCCTGCAGTCATCGCCTCGGTGAAGGGCTCAAGACGCAGTGGATGGCGCATTTGTGCGGGCTGTGTCTCGCGCTGCGCGGGGACCACGGCCAGTTCGCGCGGGTGGTCACCAACTATGACGGCCTGCTGATATCGGTTCTGACGGAGGCTCAGGCCGAGCGCGCCACGGGATGGCGGCGCACCGCCGGGCCCTGTCCGCTGCGCGGCATGCGGACCGCCTCCGTCGCGCAGGGCGAGGGCGCGCGCCTCGCCGCCGCCGTCTCGCTGGTGCTCGCCTCGGCGAAGGTGCGCGACCACGTCGCCGACGGGGACGGCCTCCTGGCGCGCAGGCCGGTCGCGGTCGCCGCCCGCCGGGTGGCCGCGAGCTGGGGAAGGGCCGGGGAACGTACGGGATCCGCCGTCGGCTTCGACACGGCCGTGCTCGTCGACGCGGTGGACCGGCAGGTCGGGATCGAGGCGCTGGCCGGGCCAGGAACGCCGTTGTTGACCGTCACCGAACCCACCGAGACCGCCACCGCCGCGGCCTTCGCGCACACCGCCGCGCTCGCGGGCCGCCCCGGCAACGCGGCACCACTGGCCGAGGCGGGGAGGCTCTTCGGGCGGCTCGCCCATCTGCTGGACGCCGTGGAGGACAGGGAGACCGACGCCGCGTCAGGTGCCTGGAATCCGCTCACGGCCACCGGCACCTCGCTCACCGAGGCGCGCCGGCTCGCCGACGACGCCCTGCACGGTATACGGCTCGCCCTGCGGGAGGCCGAGTTCACCGACGGCAGGCTGGCGCATGTGCTGCTCGCCCACGAACTGGGCCGCTCGGTGGACCGCGCGTTCGGGACGTCGGCGTGCGGGCACCCGGCGGAGGGCTCGTTCGGGCCTCCGCCCCAGCACGGCGGCAACCCGTACGGCGGCGGCAACCCCTTCGGCGGCGGGCCGTCCTTCCAGCCCCCGACCCCCGGCAAGCGCGGATTCTGGGCCGGCTGCGCCGCCGCCGTCGGACTGTGCTGCACCTGCAAGATGTGCTGCGCCGGCGAGTACGAAGGGCCGTGGTCGCGCAAGAAGCGCGAAGGATGCCTGAACGACTGTGACTGCGACTGCAGTTGCTGCGAGGCGTGCCAGTGCTGTGAATGCTGCGAGTGCTGCTCGTGTTGCGACTGCGGGTTGTGACCGGGGGTGGAGCTCTGCGGTGACACCGAAGGAGATGACACCGAAGGAGATGACACCGAAGGAGATGACACCGAAGGGGGATGTCACCGAAATGAGGGGAGGGGTGCGCGTGTGTGAAGGCGGGGGCAAGGAGAAAGGGGAAACGCCGGAAGGCGCCCGTCCCGGACGAGCGCGCAGGGGGTCAGCTCAACAGGAGGCGGACCACACTCGACCGAGGTCGATGTGGGAGCGCTTGACCAGCCACTGCTGCGAATCCATGGGGCAAGTGGAACAGGCATCCGTTTGCGCGTCAACTCGCTTGAGACGTAAGGCTCAGAGTATGGACAGCCTTGACATCGAGGGGAAACGGCCCCGTACTCTCGTGCCACCACGGCCCCGCTGAGGGGCTCGGCCGTGCGGTGCCCTCGGGCACCCCGTGTTCCGCGCGATCTGTGCGATCCGCGCGATCTGTGTGAAGGCACCCGTGCTCGACTCGACGCATCACGGAGCTTTCGCATGTTCTCCGACACCCTCACCGGGGCGGCCGTCGCCCCGGACCGGGCGGCCGCCCCGCACTTCGTGCCGCGGCGCCGCACCGGCTTCCCGAACACCGCCGCCGGGGTGGTCCGATGACCGCGTCGCGCGGCCGGGCGCTCCTGCATCTGGCCGCCGCCCTCGACCGGCGAGCGGCCCCTGGCGCCGCCTCCTTCGTGGAGCAGACGCAGCTCGCGGAGCGTGGCGCCCTGGACTTCGTCACCCTCGGGGACACCTTCGCGCGGCCGGGACTCGACGCGCTCGCCGTGCTCTCCCGGGTCGCGCCCGTCACCGGCCGGATCGGTCTGGTGCCGACCGTCACCACCACACACACCGAGCCCTTTTACGTCCAGGCGGCCGTCGCGACCCTCGACTGGGTCAGCCGCGGCCGGGCCGGCTGGCAGATCGAGGTGTCGAGGACCGCGGCGGAGGCCAGGCTGTTCGGCCGCGGTACCTCCGAACTGCCGCCTCCGCACGACCGGATGACGTCCTCGCCGTCCCTCGACGCGCTGTGGCGGGAGGCGGGAGAGGTCGCCGACGTGGCCGCGCGGCTCTGGGACAGCCGGGAGGACGGCGCCGAGACGGGGGACGGGGTCACCGGCCGCCGCGTCGACCGGAACAGGCTGCACCAGGTCGACTTCGAGGGCGGCACGTTCTCCGTGAAGGGACCCTCGACCGTTCCGCGGCCCCCGCAGGGGCACCCCGTCCGGGTCGTCGACGCGACCGAGGTGTCCGCCCGGCGGACCGCGGCCCGGTACGCGGACGTGGCGCTGGTGCGGGTAGCGGGCCCGGCCCAGGTACAGGCCGTACGCGCCGAACTGCGGGACAAGGCAGCCAGGTTCGGGCGTGACCCCGATGAACTGCGCGTCCTCGCCGGGCTCGGCGTCGACCTCGGAGAAGGCGAGTGCGCGGTCGAGCCCGGCCACGGCGGAGGCGGAGCCCGGCAGACCGCGCGGGGTCCGCTGTACCGCGGCGGCCCCGTCGGCCTCGCCGAACTGATCGCCGCCTGGCACCGGGCGGACGCCGTCGACGGCTTCCACCTCACGCCCGTCGAGCCGCGCCGCGACCTGGAGCGGCTCGTCAACGGAACGGTCGCGCTGCTCCAGCACCGCGGACTGTTCCGCACCTTCTATCCGGGCAGCACCCTCAGGGAACATCTGGGGCTCGCCCGGCCCGCCAACCGGTACGCCGGGGCGAGGAGAGCCTCATGAGCGTACGCGCCCGGATGCACCTCGCCGTCCGCCTTCCGGGCGCCGTCGACACCACCGTACGGGCGGGCGCCGTCGACACCACCGTACGGGCGGGCGCCGTCGACGCCACCGTCCGGGCGGGCGTCGGCAGCGCCACCGTCCGGCCGGGGCTCGGCAGCGCCACCGTCCGGCCGGGGCTCGGCAACAGCACCGTACGGCCAGGTGCCAGGGGCACCACCGTACGGCCGGGTGCCGGTGACGCGACCGGCCCGGCGACCGGCCGGCGCTCCTCGTCTCCGGTCGACTTCGCCTCCTTCGAAGGTCTCGCGCGCACCGCCGAGCGCGGTCTGTTCGACTTCCTGCTCCTCGCCGGGGGACGGCCGTCGCCCGACCGCGAAGGGAGCGTCCGGGCCCCGGACGTCGTGGGCCGGCCCGAGGCGATCACGGTCCTCAACGCGCTCGCCGCCGTCACCGAACGGCTGGGGCTCGCCGCCACGGCCGACGCGGTCTTCGACGAGCCGTACGAACTCGCCCGCAGGCTCGCCACGCTGGACCATCTCAGCGAGGGCCGGGCCGCCTGGAACGTGGTGGCCGCGACGGACGCCTCCACCGCGGAGAACCTCCGCCGCGGTGGCTGTCCGGACATCGCGGCCCGGTACCCGCGGGCCGCCGAATGCGTCGAGGCGGCAAGGGAGTTGTGGGACTCCTGGACTCCCGGCGGGGTGTCCCGCCCGATCGCGTACCGGGGCCGGTACTTCGACATCGCGGGCGATTTCACCGTGCCGCGCCCGCCGCAGGGACATCCCGTGGTCATCCACGCGGGGGACTCGCCGGAGGGACGGGAGTTCGCGGCCCGCGCCGCCGACGTCGTCCTCGTCGAGGGGGGATCCGGAGACGGATTCCCGGGAGGACACGGCTCCCTGCACGGGGCCCTGGAGGCGGGTCGGGTGTTCCGCGCCGAGATGAAGGAGCGGCTGGCGGCGTACGGCCGGTCGCCCGAGGAGCTGAAGATCATGCCCGTGGTCGGCTTCGTGCTCGGCGACACCGCGGCCGAGGCCCGGGAGCGGGCCGCCGAGAGCCTGTCCGTCCGGCAGACCGTCATCGAGACGTCCGGACGCGGGCCGATCGTCGGCACGCCGGAGGCGGTCGCCGCCGCGCTCGACGAGGGCGTGCGGACCGGTGCCGCCGACGGCTTCGTCCTCGTCCCCCCTGCCACACCGGGTGGACTCGACGAGTTCGTGGACCGGGTGGTCCCGCTGCTCCAGGAGCGCGGAGCGTTCCGGACCGAATACACGGGCACCACGTTGCGCTCGCACCTCGGCCTGGCCGAGCCCGTATGGAAGGGTTGATCACATGACGACGGACGCACCCGAGGACTGGAAGCACTGGCAGGAGCACCGTGTCGCGACGGTGTCCGCGCCGTACGGCCCGCTCGCGCTCACCGGAACGCACTGGATCGAGGACTATCCGGAAGGGCGACTTCCGGACATCCCGGGGCATTGGGCCGTCAGGGACGACGGAGTGGCCCTGACGGCGATCGCCGAGGAAGGGATCACGGTCGACGGCAAGCCGTTCACCGGCGACATCGTGCTGGACGCCGACTACGGACCGGCCGGCGCGGCCCGCGCCGGGCACGGGGAGCGGCGCTTCGTCGTCCTGGTGCGCGAGGGGATCTGGGGCGTACGCCGCTACGACCCCGCGGCACCCGCCCGGCAGGCTTTCGCGGGCATCGAGGCGACCCCCTACGAAGCGCGCTGGTCGGTGCCCGGACACTTCACCCCGTACGGCGAGGGCCGTACCGTGCGTGTCGAGAACGCCGACGGAGTCGCCCGCGGGCTGGCCCTCGGCGGAGTCCTCGCCTTCACCCTGGACGGGCAGGACCTCACCCTCCAGGTGTCGGTCGAGAGCGACGGCTCGCTGTGGGCCGTCTTCGCCGACACCACCAGCGGGGACAGCAGTTACCGCTTCCGCTTCCTGCGCCCGGCGGCGCCCGACGCCGAGGGGCGTACGACGGTGGACTTCAACCGGGCCGTGCTTCCACCGTGCGCGTTCGCCGACCATTTCGTCTGTCCGTTCCCGCCGCCCGGAAATACGCTGAGGGTGGCTGTCGCGGCGGGGGAGCGCCGATCGGTCTGAGGCCTCCGGGACTCCCGAAGGCGCGGGGGAAATCTGATGCCTTCAGTGGTCCGATGATCAACCTCCTTTGTATGGAAGCAAGTTGAACGCTGCACGGCCGAAAGGCGCCCTTGTGCCCGTCGGCCGTGCCGCCGAATACTCCCCCTCAGCGCTTGTCAGGGGCATGGCTTGTTCGGAATCCGGACAGCGGCTCCCGGCTGCGCCTCACGGGCCCCAACCCCACGACATGAGGGCCCCTTACTTCCCTTCGGAGGAATGAAACGTGAGGATCAAGCGCACCACCCCCCGCAGTGGCATAGCGAGACGGAGCCGGCTGATCGCCGTGACCACCGGACTCGTCGCCGCCGCAGCGTTCGCGGTCCCCAGCGCGAACGCGTCCGACGCCCAGACGTTCAGCGCCACCCAGCTGAGCAGTGCCAAACAGTCGGTACTCAAGTCCGATGTCGCGGGCACCGCTTGGGCGGTCGACGCCAAGACGAACCGCGTGGTCGTCACCGTCGACAGCACGGTCTCGAAGGCGGAGATCGCGAAGATCAAGCAGGAAGCGGGCGGCAACGCGGCCGCGCTGACCATCAAGCACACCTCGGGCACCTTCAAGCCGCTGATCACCGGCGGCGACGCCATCTACGGCGGTTCCTACCGCTGTTCGCTCGGTTTCAACGTGCACAGCGGGAGCACCTACTACTTCCTGACCGCCGGCCACTGCGGTCAGGTCGCCTCCACCTGGTACTCCAACTCGGGTCACACCACGACGCTGGGCACGAACGTCGGCTACAGCTTCCCGACCAACGACTTCGCGCTGGTCCGCTACACCAACACCTCGGTCGCGCACCCGAGCGCGGTCGGCAGCCAGACGATCAGCAGCGCGGCCACGCCCAGCGTGGGCACGACGGTCTACCGTCGCGGCTCGACCACCGGAACGCACAGCGGCAGGGTCACTGCTCTGAACGCCACCGTCAACTACGGCAGTGGTGACGTCGTCTACGGCATGATCCAGACCACGGTCTGCGCCGAGGGCGGGGACAGCGGCGGCCCCCTGTACGGCGGCAGCGTCGCCTACGGTCTGACCTCCGGCGGCAGCGGCGACTGCACCTCCGGCGGTACGACCTTCTTCCAGCCGGTCACCGAGGCGCTGAGCTACTACGGCGTGAGCGTCGGCTGACCGACCGGTCGCGCGACGGACCGGCCGTTCGTCGACCCCTACGGCCGGCACCCCCCACGGGATTCCGCGCGACCGGACCCACGCAGGCGAACAGGCGAGCCCCCGCACGCAACCGGCGTGCGGGGGCTCGCCCTTGTTCCGGTGACGGGTCTACCTTCGAAGCGCACGCTGTACACGCATGCCCGGTACGCCCACGTCGGACCCTGGGGGGCCGTGATGGTCGAGGAACTGGTGGCGGCGGGAGTCTCCGTCGTGTCCGTGGGGCTGGTCTACGCGATGGCCGGCGCCCGCGTCGTCAAACAGTACGAACGGGGCGTGGTGCTGCGGCTCGGCAAGTTGCGCTCCGAGGTGCGCGGCCCCGGGTTCACCATGGTCGTGCCGTTCGTGGACCGGCTGCGCAAGGTCAACATGCAGATCGTCACGATGCCGGTGCCCGCGCAGGAGGGCATCACCCGGGACAACGTCACGGTCCGGGTGGACGCGGTCGTCTACTTCAAGGTGGTGGACGCGGCCGACGCGGTCATCCAGGTCGAGGACTACCGCTTCGCGGTCTCCCAGATGGCCCAGACGTCACTGCGGTCGATCATCGGCAAGAGCGACCTGGACGACCTGCTGTCCAGCCGTGAACAGCTCAACCAGGGGCTGGAGTTGATGATCGACAGTCCGGCGATCGGCTGGGGCGTGCAGATCGACCGGGTCGAGATCAAGGACGTGTCGCTGCCGGAGACGATGAAGCGGTCCATGGCCCGGCAGGCCGAGGCGGACCGTGAGCGGCGCGCCCGGGTCATCAACGCGGACGCGGAGTTGCAGGCTTCCAAGAAGCTCGCGGAGGCCGCCGAGGTGATGTCGGAACAGCCGGCCGCGCTCCAACTGCGCCTGCTGCAGACGGTGGTGGCCGTCGCGGCCGAGAAGAACTCCACACTCGTCCTGCCCTTCCCGGTGGAACTGCTGCGCTTCCTGGAACGCGCGCAGTCCGGACAGCCGCCGGTCGTGCCCGAGCGTGCTCCCGGTCCCCGGCAGTCCGCCGATCCCCAGCGGCCCGCCGTTCCTGAGCAGCCCGCCGTTCCTGAGCGGACGCCCGATTCCCGACCCGAGTAGTCCGTCGGCCGGAAGCAAAACCAAGGCGGGTGACGCCACCGTCGGCAGGAAGGTGACCCGCAGCGGCTCCACGACCCATGTGCTCGACGGCACGGTCACCGGCCTGGACGCCACCGTGAACTACGGCAACGGCGATGTGGTCAACGGCCTCGTCCGGACCGACGTCTGCGCCGAGCCCGGCGACAGTGGCGGCTCGCTCTTCTCCGGCGACACCGCGATCGGCCTCACCTCCGGCGGCAGCGGCGACTGCACCGCGGGCGGCGAGACCTTCTTCCGGCCGGTGACCGAGGCGCTCTTCCAGCCGGTGACCGAGGCGCTCTCGGCCTTCGGCGCCCAGATCGGCTGACGGCCTTCCCGGGTCCCGCCTCTACGGCCCAGCCTTCCCGCGTCTACGGTCCAGCCTTCCCGGCCCGGCCTCCCCGGGGGCGGGGCTCCCGGGCTCTCCCGGCCGCGGAAGCCGCACGCCGGATGCGCGAAGGGCGTCGGCTCCGACGGTCCGCGACGTGTCCCGCGGCTGAGCCGTCCGGTGTTTGCGCAGGTGGGACGGGTTCGAACGGGTATCGCACAAGCGTTCGAGAATTGGTCTATGGTGGGGGTGGGGCAGTTGGGAACAAGCGTTCGAGAGTCGTAAAGGCTCACAGGTCAGGAGGTGTGCGTGCCGGGATTCACGCATCTGCACACCGCCTCCGGGTTCTCCCTGCGGTACGGGGCCTCGCACCCGGAGCGCCTCGTCGCGCGCGCCGCAGAGCGGGGTATGGACGCCCTCGCGCTCACCGACCGGGACACCCTCGCGGGCTCGGTCCGGTTCGCCAAGGCCTGTGCGAAGGCGGGCATCCGCCCGTTGTTCGGCGTGGATCTGGCGGTCGGGGAGCCCGCGCGGGGGGAACGGCGCCGCACCCCGGTGCGCGGCGGTGCCTTCATCGACGAGTCGACACCCCGGGTGACCTTCCTCGCCCGGGACGGCGCGGCCGGCTGGGCCGACCTCTGCAGAATCGTCACGGCGACGCATGCGGGCGGCCGGGAGGGCGGCCCGCCGCTCCTGCCCTGGCCGGACAACCACGCCGAAGGCCTGACCGTGCTGCTCGGCCCGGACTCCGACGTCGGCCGCGCACTCGCCGCGGGCCGCCCCGACCGCGCGGCCGGGCTGCTCGCGCCCTGGCGGGAGATCTACGGCGACGCACTGCGCCTCGAAGCCGTCTGGCACGGCCGTCAGGGCACCGGCCCCGGCTCCCTGCGCCTCGCCGCCCGCATGGTCGGCTTCGCCGCCGAGCAGCGGGTACGTCCCGTGCTCAGCAACGCCGTCCGGTACGCCGACGCGGGCCTCGGCCCGGTCGCCGACGTCCTGGACGCCGCCCGCCGGCTCGTCCCCGTCGACCCCCGGCGCGAGCTGGACTCTGGCGAGGCCTGGCTCAAGGACGAGGCCGCCATGCTGGGCGCCGCCGAACGGATCGTCGAGGCGGCGGGCTACCGCCGTGACACCGCGCACCGGCTGCTCGAACAGACGCGGGCCACCGCCGCCGCATGCCGTGTCGACCCCGAGGGCGACCTCGGCATCGGCGGCGTGCACTTCCCCGAACCGCATCTCGTCGGCGCGGACCGGCGCACCGCCCAGCGCGTCCTGGCCTCCCGGGCGACGGCGGGCATGGTGCTGCGCGGCTACGCCGGGCGGCGCGCGTACTGGGAACGGATGCACCACGAGCTGGACATCATCGCCCACCACAACTTCGCCACCTACTTCCTGACGGTCGCTCAAGTGGTGGACGATGTACGGGAGATGGGCATCCGGGTCGCGGCGCGCGGCTCCGGGGCCGGCTCCCTGGTCAACCATCTCCTCGGCATCGCGCACGCCGATCCCGTCGAGCACCGGCTGCTGATGGAACGCTTCCTGTCCAAGCGCCGCCCGGTGCTGCCCGACATCGACATCGACGTGGAGTCCGCGCGCCGTCTGGAGGTCTACCGCGCGATCATCGGCCGGTTCGGCACCGAGCGGGTCGCGACCGTCTCCATGCCCGAGACCTACCGGGTCCGGCACGCCATCCGCGATGTGGGCGCCGCCCTCTCCCTGGACCCGGCCGAGATCGACCGGATCGCCAAGGCCTTCCCGCACATCCGCGCCCGTGACGCCCGCGCGGCCATGGACGAACTCCCCGAACTGCGCGAACTGGCCGGGGAGAAGGACCGGTACGGCAAGCTGTGGGACCTGGTCGAATCCCTCGACGCCCTCCCGCGCGGCATCGCCATGCACCCGTGCGGGGTGCTCCTCTCCGACGCCTCCCTGCTCGCCCGTACGCCGGTCATGCCGACCAGCGGTGAGGGTCTGCCCATGTCGCAGTTCGACAAGGAGGACGTCGAGGACCTCGGGCTGCTCAAGCTCGACGTGCTGGGCGTGCGGATGCAGTCCGCGATGGCGCACGCGGTGGCCGAGGTGGCGCGGGCCACGGGGGACCGGCCGGACATCGACGCGGTGGCGCCGGGTGACCCGGCGACGTACCGGCTGATCCAGTCCACCGAGACGCTGGGCTGCTTCCAGATCGAGTCGCCGGGACAGCGTGACCTGGTCGGACGCCTGCAGCCCGCGACCTTCCACGACCTCGTCGTCGACATCTCGCTCTTCCGGCCCGGGCCGGTCGCCGCCGATATGGTGCGGCCGTTCATCGAGGCGCGGCACGGCCGGGCGCCGGTCCGCTATCCGCACCCGGACCTGGAGGGGCCGCTGAAGGAGACGTACGGAGTCGTCGTCTTCCACGAGCAGATCATCGACATCGTCGACATCATGACCGGCTGCGGGCGCGACGAGGCGGACCGGGTGCGCCGCGGGCTCTCCGATCCCGAGTCGCAGGGACGGATCCGGTTCTGGTTCGCGCAGCACGCGGCGCTGAAGGGGTACGACGCCGAGACCGTCGCGCGGACCTGGGAGATCGTCGAGGCCTTCGGGTCGTACGGCTTCTGCAAGGCGCACGCCGTCGCCTTCGCCGTCCCGACGTACCAGTCGGCGTGGCTGAAGGCCCATCACCCGGCCGCCTTCTACGCCGGGTTGCTCACGCACGACCCCGGGATGTACCCGAAGCGGCTGCTGCTGGCGGACGCGCGGCGGCGCGGGGTGCCGATCCTGCCATTGGACGTGAACCGGTCGGTGGTCGCCCATCGAATCGAACTGATGTCTGAATCCAAGGGCTCGGACTCCGGTTCGGGTCCCGGCTCGGGTCCCGGTTCGGATTCCCGCCCCGCCGGTGGCTGGGGCGTCCGGCTGGCGCTCTCCGACGTGCACGGCATCAGTGAGGCCGAGGCCGCGCGGATCGCGGACGGGCAGCCGTACGCCTCGCTGCTCGACTTCTGGGAACGGGCCCGGCCGAGCCGGCCGCTCGCCCAGCGGCTCGCGCAGGTCGGCGCGCTGGACGCGTTCGGCGCCAACCGCCGTGATCTGCAACTCCACTTGACCGAACTGCACCGCGGCTCCCGAGGCGCGGGCGGCGGTCAACTCCCGCTGTCCGGCGGACGGAACACCGCTTCCGCCGGGCTGCCCGACCTGTCCCCGGCGGAACGGCTGAGCGCCGAGCTGGGTGTGCTCTCGATGGACGCCTCACGCAATCTGATGGACGACCACCGCGCGTTCCTGGGGGAGTTGGGCGTGGTCACGGCGCGTCGGCTGCGCGAGGCGCGGCACGGTGAGACGGTCCTGGTCGCCGGCGCCAAGGCGGCCACCCAGACCCCGCCGATCCGCTCCGGCAAGCGGGTCATCTTCAGCACGCTGGACGACGGGACGGGCCTGGTCGACCTCGCCTTCTTCGACGACTCCCACGACGCCTGCGCCCACACCGTCTTCCACTCCTGGCTGCTGCTCGTGCGCGGAGTGGTGCAGCGCCGCGGCCCGCGCAGCCTCAGCGTGGTGGGAGCGGCGGCCTGGAACCTCGCCGAACTGGTCGAGCTGCGCGCCGAGGGCGGCCTCGACGTGGTGGCGGCGCGGCTGGCGGAACCCGCACCGGAGAGGTCGGGGGAGCCGGGGGAGCCGGGCGGCCCGGGGGAGTCGCGGCGGCGGGCGGGAACGCCCAGTGACGGTGATCCGGCCGCGGGCCGGACGATCCGGATGTCCACGGGGTACGAGATGCACCCCTGGGCCGATCTGCGTCCCGCGGGCGAAGGGCCCGCGGGAGGAAAGAAGTTGTGGCACCAGAGTCCGGGGAGTGCGGGATGACCATCCTCTGCGTACGTTTCCAGCTGCCTCCGACGCACGAGGCCGCCCTGCCTCGACTCCTCGGCGTACTGGAGGAGTTCACGCCCGTCATCGAGGCGCTGCCACCCGACGGCGCGCTGCTCGATCTGCGGGGCGCGGAGCGGTACTTCGGGCGCGGTGCCGTCGAGTTCGCCTCGCTGATCCGGGTGCGGACCCTCGCCCTGTACGGGATCGACTGCGTGGTCGGCGCCGGGCCCGGACCGATGCTCGCGCGGATGGCGCTGCGGGACGCGGCACCCGGGGTGACCCGGGTGGTGCCCGGAGAGCCGGACGCCGTCACGGAGTTCCTCGCCGGCCGGCCCGTCGCCGCGCTGCCCGGCGTCGGCGGCGCCACCGCCCGCACCCTGTGCGAGTACGGCCTCGACACCATCGGCAAGGTCGCGGCCGCGCCCCTGTCCACGCTCCAGCGCCTCACCGGCGTCCGGACCGGCCGCGAACTGCGCGAGAAGGCGTCCGGCCTCGACCGGAGCCGGGTCGTGCCGAACGCCGCCGCGCGCTCTCTGGCCGCCGAACGAGCCTTCCAGCACGACGAGTTGGACCCCTCCGGGCACCGCCACGCCCTGCTCTCCGCGACCGAGGAACTCGGCACCCGGCTGCGCGCCCTGGAGAAGGTCTGCCGCACGCTGACCCTCACCGTGCGCTACGCCGACCGCTCCGCGACCACCCGCAGCCGCACCCTCAAGGAGCCGACCGCGCACTCCTCGGCACTGGCCGGCACCGCGTACCGCATGTACGAGGCGCTCGGTCTCCAGCGCGCCCGGGTCCGTGTGATCGTCCTGCGGGCCGAGGGGCTGACCCCCGCGGCCCAGGCCTCCCACCAGCTCACCTTCGACCCGGTCGACGAGAAGGTCCGCCGCATCGAGGAGGTCGCGGACCGGGCGCGGGCGAAGTTCGGCCCCCATGTGATCGGCCCGGGGACGCTGGCCGCGTGACGTCCGCACGGGGGCGGGCGGGTCCGCTCGGAGAGCGGCCTCCCGTCTCGCCTTCCTCGCGGGCCTAGTTGGCCCAGGGCGGCGTGAGGACCGAGCCGTCGGCCAGTTCCGCCTGGAGGCCGATGGAGGTGGTGACCCAGGAGAGCGCGGGCTCCTGGGTCGGGTTCTCGATGCCGAGGGTCGCGCCCGGCGTGATGATCACGGTGTCGCCCGCGGTGATCCGCTCGGTGCGGCCGTCGAGCGTGACCAGCAGTTCGCCGGAGAGGAGAAGAAAGATCTCCTCGCGGTCGACGGTGTGTACGGGGGCCTGATGCCCCGCGGGAATCTCCGCGCGCCAGGCGCACAGTTCCTTGCTGCCGCTGCGCGGGTTGGCGTACGAGACGAAACGGGCGCCGTGGATCTCGTGGACGACGGCTTCGGACGAGCGGACGACGGGCACGGGTGCCTCCTGGGTCGATGATATTCGGTCAAGCAGCTTGACCAAGGGTTCAGGAATATAGTCAATCAGCTTGACCAAATCGTCAAGGGTGTTTCAATGCGTGCGTGCAGAACTCCGAGGCCATGGCCCTGTCCGCCGCCTTGCTCGCCACCGCCGGCGAGCTGACGCAACGTATCCACGAGGGTGTGATCGCCCGCGGATTCGACGGGCTGCGGCCCGCGCACGGCTTCGCCTTCGCGCGGCTCGCGCCGGACGGGGCGACGGTCACCGACCTCGCCGCCCACCTCGGGGTCACCAAGCAGGCCGCCAGTCAGCTCGTCGAGGAACTGGTCCGCAAGGGATATGTCGAGCGGCGGCCGCATCCCGACGACGCGCGGGCCAGGCTCGTCGTGCTGACCGAGCTGGGATGGGCGTGCACCCGAGCGGCGGAAGAGGCGGCGGCGGATGCGGTGCGGGCATGGGCCGAAGTGTTGGGAGAGGGCGAAATGCGCGCGTTGTATACGCGTTTGCTGAGCATCGCGCCCTACGGTCCCATCAGGCCCGCCTGGTGACGGTCGGTCGACCAGGACGGTCACTCCGGTTATCACTGAAAGTTTTTACTGACGCGTAACTTCACACGTCTGCTACTCGCCCGTAACTTGACGAGTGAACAGCATCCTCGTGATCCGGATCACAGGGCGTACACCCCCACAACTCCCTTGAGCCGCAAGGAGATCACTCGATGCTGCCCTGGAAGCGAGTGCTCAGACCCCTGGCCGCGCTGCTCCTGACCGCCACCGTCGCGGTCATCCCCGCCGCCACAGCACACGCTGATTCCGCCCCCAGCAGTGGCTGGAACGACTACTCCTGCAAGCCGTCCGCCGCGCATCCCCGCCCCGTCGTCCTCGTGCACGGAACCTTCGGGAACTCCGTCGACAACTGGCTGGCCCTCGCGCCCTATCTGACCAGCCGCGGGTACTGCGTCTTCTCCCTCGACTACGGGCAGCTGCCCGGCGTCCCCCTCTTCAACGGCCTCGGCCCCATCGACCAGTCGGCCGCGCAGCTTCAGGTCTTCGTCGACAAGGTGCTCGCCGCGACCGGCGCGGCCAAGGCCGACCTGGTGGGCCACTCGCAGGGCGGCATGATGCCCCGCTACTACCTCAAGTTCCTCGGCGGAGCCGCCAAGGTGAACGCCCTCGTCGGTATCGCCCCCGACAACCACGGCACGACCCTCAACGGACTCACCAAGCTGCTCCCGTACTTCCCGGGCGCGGAGGACCTGCTGTCCGCGGCGACCCCGGGACTCGCGGACCAGATCGCCGGCTCCGCCTTCCTGACCAAGCTCAACGCGGGAGGCGACACCGTCCCCGGCGTCCACTACACGGTCATCGCCACCCGTCACGACGAGGTGGTCACGCCGTACGACTCCGGGTTCCTGAGCGGATCCGACGTGCACAACGTCCTGTTGCAGAACCTGTGCGGGCTCGACCTCTCCGAGCACGTGGCCATCGGGATCTTCGACCGGATCGCGTACCACGAGGTGGCGAACGCGCTCGACCCGGCACACGCCTCCACCACCACCTGCGCGTCCGTGTTCAGCTGACCGGCCGGCTGACCGGCTGACGTGCTCGGCGGACGACACGTCCATGGCCGTCCGCCCGAGCAGGCCGGCGTGACCGTCGGTCCGTCCGCGTTCCGAACCCACACGGAACGCGGACGGCCGAGCACGCCGCCGGGGGCTGTCCGGCCTGAGCCGCCGGTCAGCCCCCGGGAGTCGTCCGGCCCTAGCGGCCGCGCCGGCTTCCCGGCGTCGCGCGCCGCCGCACCGAGGCGAACAGCGCCGCGGCACCGAGCGCGAGGGCGGCGGCACCGCCGATCGCGACGTACGAGGTGGAGGAGTCGCCACCGGTCTCGGCGAGACTCCGGACGGAACCGGCCGCCTCCGGCAGGTTCCCCGCGGAGGCTGCGGAGGCCGCGGTGGCCTGCGTGTCCTCGGCCGTCCCGCTCTCCGCCGTGGTCGTGGTGTCCTCGACGGTCCCGGCGGTGTCCGCGCTCGTGGCCGGCTCCGCCGACGTACCGGCGTCGTCGTCACCGTGGCCGTGGTGTTCCACGGTCGACTTGCCGCTGCTGTCCTCGATCTGTTTGTCGGACGGCGCGGAGGCGCTCGGCGCGGGAGTTGTGCCGCCGCCCGCGCCCTTGCCGCCGCCGCTGCCCCCGAACGCGACATCGGAGCACGAGTAGAAGGCCTCCGGGCTGTCCGAGCGCTGCCAGACCGCGTACAGGAGCTGCTTGCCGGAGCGCTCCGGGAGCGTGCCCGAGAAGGTGTAGAAGCCGCCCGAGGCCGCCGGGTCGGTGACCGTCGCGACCGGGTGCGCCAGGTCCAGATCGCCCCAGGCCGGCGGCTTCGACGGGTCGTAGCCCGGCTTCGTGATGTAGACCTCGAACGTGCCCTTGTGCGGTGCGGTCACCCGGTACTTGAAGGTGTACGAGCCCCTGCTCACGCTCGTCGCGGGCCAGTCGGAGCGCGCCAGGTCGAGTCCCCTGAACTCGGCGTTGCCGGCGCTGCACAGCTTGCCGTCCGGGATCAGCTCCTGGTGCCGCCCGTTCGCGTCGCCGATGCGGATGCCGTTCCAGTCGTAGAGCGCCTGGGTGCCACCCGCCGCGACGGCCGCCTTGCAGGCGTCCGACCTGGGATTCTCCGGACCCTCCGCGTAGCACTGGGACACCCGGCTCACCGGGTCCCCCATCGAGCCGTGCGCCGAGGCCGGAGCGGCGGCCAGCGCGGCCAGGGCGAGCGGGGCGATGCCGAGGACGGCGACGCCGGCGGCCTTGCGGCGTGCGGACATGGGGGAACTCCTCGAACGGTCCTGTGGCGTGGAGTGAGTCCCGCAGGCGTTCCGTGCGGGATCCCGTGGGGGGCGATCAGAAAACTAGCCCCAAGGAACCGTGGAATCGCCTGCTGGAGGCGGGTGATGGTGATCCTTATGGCGCTGTTAAGGGAGTGCTGAGACTGCGATCAGGTAGGTAGCGTGCGGAGCATGAACGAGACGTCCGAGGAGCCCGGGGAGACGCCCGAGGGGTTCGGGGAGATGCCCGGGGGGTTCGGAGTGCGGGCCGCCGTGGTTGCCGACGTGCCCGTCGTGAAGGCCGTGATCGATGCCGCGTTCCAGCCGTACATCGAGCGCATCGGAGTCGTCCCGGTGCCCATGGAGGCGGACCACGCGGCGAACGTGGCGGCGGGACGGGTGTTCGTCACGGGGGAGCCGGTGACGGGGCTCGTGGTCGTCGAGGAGCGCGCTGACCATCTCTACCTCGACATCATCGCGGTCCGCCCCAACGCCCATGGCCGGGGCATCGGGGGACGGCTGCTGCGTTTCGTGGACGCACACGCGCGTGCGCTCGGGCTGGACGAGATCAGGCTCCATACGAACGCGATGATGTGGGCGAACCAGAAGATCTACCCGAGGTACGGCTACGAGGTGATCGAGCGGCGCGCGGACGGGCCGTACGACCGGATCCACTACCGCAAGCGGCTGGTCTGACGGCCTTCACCACAAGCCGCGCAAGCCGCGCAAGCCGCGCAAGCCGCGCAAGCCGCGCAAGCCGCGCAGGCCGCGCGGGGCGGCTCAGCCGTCCGGCCACCAGGTGCGCGCGATGTCCTTGCGGACCTCCGGGCGCTCGGCGGGGCGCTCGTCGGGCTCCTCCCGTACGCGGCGGGAGTCCGACTTCCTCAGGGGCTTCTGCACGGTCACACGGCGCATGGCTGCCTCCTTGGCGTCTACCGGATTCCGCGGTTGTACGGAGGTAGACCCTTTCGGGGAGAGTTCCTCATCGGTCGCGATCTGTCTGTGGCGGCGGTCACCCTTCGGCTGTCCGTGGTGGGCCCCCATCGGCTGCCCAAGGTGGGCACCCGTCGACTGTCAGTGGTGGGTGTCACTCTGGAGCGCATGGTGAGTAACAGTGGCATGAATCCGGGGGTGGGCGTCGACTGGGACGCGGCGTCCACCACCTTCGACGAGGAGCCCGACCACGGCCTGCGCGACCCCGTGGTCCGCGCTGCCTGGGTCGACCGGCTGCGAGACTGGCTGCCAGAGCGGGCCGGCGATGTGCTCGACGTGGGCTGCGGCACCGGCAGCCTGTCACTCATCGCGTCCGAGTGGGGCCACCGGGTCACCGGGGTCGACCTCTCGCCGCGCATGATCGACCTCGCCCGCGCCAAGCTGGCCGGACGCGACGCGGTGTTCCTCGTCGGTGACGCGGTGGCACCGCCCGTCGGCGAGCAGCGCTTCGACGTCCTGATCAGCCGCCATGTGCTGTGGACGCTGCCCGATCCCGAGCGCGTGCTGCGGCACTGGCGGGGACTGCTGCGCCCGGGAGGGCGGCTGCTGCTCGTCGAGGGCGTGTGGGGGACCCTGAGCCCGGTCGGCATATCCGCCGAGCGGATGGCCACCCTGCTCCGGCCGCTGGTGCCCGATGCCGCCGACCTGCGCGTGGAGCCGCTGTCGGCCGACGCGCAGCTGTGGGGACGGGACGTGGACGACGAGCGGTACGCCGTGGTGGCCCGCTTCTGACCGGCGCGCCTCCTGATCGGCGCGCCCCGAGATCGGCTCGCTCCGTGACCGGCGCGCCTTCCGAGGGGTGCCGCCCTCTGAGCGGGTGCTCCGAAGACTCTGATGACGCGCTCTGATGACGCGCTCTGAGGGGGCACTCGGAGCGGGCGGCATCGTGCGTCGGTGCGCGCGGGCCCGCGCGGCACCGGGTGTGCGACGCCCGCGCCCGCCCCGTCACTGGCGCCGCACGGGTCGGACGCCACCCCTGCGGCACCACAGCCGACATCGCCCGCCACGTCGGCACCTACACCAGCAGTGCTTCGAAGCCGCCCTCGCGGGCCAGGTGTTCGAGGTCGTCCAGGGCCTTCTCGGCGGCTGCCGCGGCGGCCGGGTCGGTGGTCGCGAGGCCGCTCTCCGCGAACTCGTCCTCGTCCAGGCGCCGTACGTCCGTGCCGTCGGCCGAGAGCCACAGGTCCAGGTCGAGATCCTCTACGACCAGCCGACCTCCGGACACGGTGGCCGGGCGGGTGATGTCGCAGTACCAGCCCTTGCGCACGCCCGCCGCGTCCCGGACCTCCTTCACCGCGTACCAGCGGTCCCGCCAGTAGTACTCGGTGAAGACATCGCCCTTCTCGAACCGTACGAAGCCGAAGTCGCGGACGGCGTCGCCCGCCCACGGTGCGCGCACGACCACCCGGGTGCCGTCGTCGGCGAGCAGTTCGGCCGGGTAACTGATCTTCGTACGGCCTGCCTTGACGAGCACGACCTCCAACGAGTCGGGCGTGTCAGCCGAGGTCACGGACATACTTCACCTCCGTTGCGCAGATTTCGTATCCGAACCATGTGTTGATCGCCAGCATCGGCCCGTTGCCCGCGTCGTTGCCGGTGAACGCCTCCGTGAACCCGGCCGCGCGGGCCCGGTGCAGGGAGTGGTTCTTGGCGAGCTTGGCCAGACCCCGGCCCCGGAAGGCGCGGTCGGTGCCTGTCATGACGGTGGCGTAGCGGGCGCCGCCGTCGGTGCGGGCCGCGCTGAACGCCGCCGGGCGGCCGTCGACGAGTGCGACGGAGGTGAGCTCATGGCTCAACAGCGGGTGGCGCCAGGTCTCCGTCAGCCAGGCCTCGTAGTCCGTGAACTCGCGGTCGACGTCGCTCGGTTCGTCGAGGAGCGTCTTCGCGTCCAGCGTGAACAGTGGCCGAGGGTCGTCCGCGAAGTCCGCTCCGGTGCGCAACTCGACGCCGGGCGGTGGGGGTTGAAGCGGTGGCAGGGTGCCGTTCGCCAGATCGAGGCGCAGGAAGTGTGCCGAGCGCGCCGCGCGATAGCCCCGCTTCTCGGCGAAGGCGCGGTCCTCGGGTGTGTCCTTCACCCACGCGTGCAGCCTGGTCGCGCCCAGCGCGGCGAGCCGCTCCTCGGCCGTGCGGGCCAGCAGCGAACCCGCGCCGCGTCCCGTCCGCTCCGGGTGCACGTAGATGTTGACGTCCGCCTGGCCGGGCTCCGGGCTGTCGTACACGAGGCCGGCCTGCGCGGTGCCGATCGGCTCCCCGTCCTCCTCGGCCAGCAACGGCCGGTAGTGGGCGTCGGGATGGGCCCACTCCAGGTCGTACGCGATGGACTCGGGGGTGAAGAGCATGAACGGGAGGGCCTGGTGACGGATGCGGGCGAAGGCGGCGGCGTCCGCCGGGTCGCCGAGCCGCAGTTCGCGGACGATCACGGTCATGGCATCGCACGCTACGCGGGGTCCGTGTGCGGATGCCTCTCATTTTCCGGCGGGTACGGGACAATCGCCGCGTGACCCTGAAGATCCGCATCACAGAGGGGGCCGCGCCGTACGAGCAGGTGCGCGCCCAGATTTCCGAGCAGGCCCGGTCCGGCGCGCTGCCGGTCGGCCACAAGCTGCCCACGGTACGGGGGCTGGCCGAGTCGCTCGGCCTCGCGGCCAACACCGTCGCCAAGGCCTACCGGGCCCTGGAGGCGGACGGGGTGATCGAGACGCGGGGCCGCAACGGTACGTTCGTGGCCGCCGCCGGGGACGCCGCGTCACGCGAGGCCGCGTCGGCCGCACAGGGCTACGCCGAGCGCGCGCAACGGCTCGGCCTGACCGAGAACGCCGCCCTGGACGCCGTACGAGACGCCCTGAGGGCCGCCTATGAGGACGGTTCCTAGCCCCAGCCACCAGGCATCAGCCGCCGGTATCCAGCCACCAGCCGCGTTCGCCGGCCGCCGGCCGCCACCGCACCACAGCCCGCAACCGCACCCCGGACTGGCTTCGGGCCTCGACTCCAGCCGGGGCCGGAGCCCGAACCGGGCCCGGATAATGCCCCTCAGCCCCAGCCCGGGTCCAAGCCTCGGCCCGGGTCCAAGCCTCGGCCGGGGACCCAGCCCCAGCGCGGGTCCAAGCCCCAGCGCGGGTCCAAGCCTCGGCCCGGGTCCAAGCCTCGGCCCGGGTCCAAGCCTCGGCCCGGGTCCAAGCCTCGGCCGGGGACCCAGCCTCGGCCGGGCACCCAGCCCCAGCCGGGGACCCAGCCCCAGCCGGGGACCACGCCCAGCCTGGACCCGGCCCCGAGCCCGGCATCACTACGAACCCCGGTCGAGGACCGAACCTCAGCCCCAGCCAGGTCCCTACAGGTACAACCCCGCGTCCGCGCCCTCCCGCTGGTCCGGTACCGATGTCGGGGTCGTGCCGCGGCGCAGTGCGTACAGCTCCGCGAGGGTCGCGCCCTCGCGAGAGACGCCCTCCTCGGTGCCCAGCCAGCCCACCGCCTCACGGCGGGTCAGCGGCCCGACCTCGATCCGGGCGAGGCAGCGGCCGGGACGGACGACGGCCGGGTGGAGGCGCTCCAGGTCCTCGTTCGTCGTGACGCCCACGAGGACGTTGCGGCCCTGGCCGAGCAGGCCGTCGGTGAGGTTGAGCAGCCGGGAGAGCGCCTGGCCCGCGGTGTGCTTGGCCTCGCCGCGGATCAGCTCGTCGCAGTCCTCCAGGAGCAGGAGCCGCCAGCGCCCCTTGCCGGTGCCGTCCTCCTCGCCGATCGCGATGTCCATCAGATAGCCGACGTCGGAGAAGAGCCGCTCGGGGTCCAGCACACAGTCCACCTGGCACCAGTCGCGCCAGGAACGGGCCAGCGTGCGCAGGGCGGAGGTCTTGCCGGTGCCGGGCGGACCGTGGAGCAGCAGCAGCCGCCCCGCGATGTCCTCCGGGGTCGTCTTCATCAGACGGTCCATGGCGTCGGCCACCGGCGCCGTGTAGTTGGCGCGGACCTCCTCCCACGTGCCCGCCGAGATCTGCCGGGTCGTGCGGTGCGGGCCCCGGCGCGGCGACACGTACCAGAAGCCCATCGTCACGTTCTCCGGCTGCGGTTCCGGCTCGTCCGCCGCGCCGTCCGTGGCCTGCTTCAGCACCTTCTCGGCCAGCTCGCCGCTGGTCGCGGTCACCGTGACGTCGGCACCCCGGTTCCAGCGGGACACCAGCAGGGTCCAGCCGTCGCCCTCGGCGAGGGTGGCGCTGCGGTCGTCGTCGCGCGCGGAGCGCAGCACCCGGGCGCCCGGTGGGAGCAGCGTGGCCCCGGACCGTACGCGGTCGATGTTCGCCGCGTGCGAGTGCGGCTGCTCGCCCGTCGCGAAGCGACCGAGGAACAGCGCGTCGACGACATCCGACGGCGAGTCGCTGTCGTCGACGTTGAGCCTGATCGGCAGAGCGTCGTGTGGGTTCGCAGACATGTCGCCATGATCTGTCACGAGGGCGCCCCGTGCACCCGGTTTCCGCGGTACGTCGCGTGTGTCGTGCCCGGTCCCGCTCTTCCGGTGTATCCCCTCCGTCCTGTAACAGGGCTGTGGTGTGACGAGATCTGTCCCGCGCCGGATATCCCCCGTTACTGTGGCCCATGATGGGACGTCATGGGTGGAGTTCGGGGGCGGGCCGATGGCGCCTCACCGCGCTGATCGGCGTCGGTGCGGCCGTGCTGGCCCTGGTGGTGACCTTGATCAACACCCTGCCGGGGGGCGGCGGGAGCACCGCGGGCACGACCCGCGACGGAGACAAGGTGCACGGCACACCCCTCACTCCGCCCGCGACGCCGCGGCCGGACGTGGGCTGGGGCTTCACCCACACCCAGTTCAGCGCCGACGAGGGCAGCGCGACCGCCACCGAGCGGGTCGAGGGACTGCTCGGCAAGGACCAGGTGGCGCTGCCGCAGAACCAGCACATCATGGGCTGGGGGGCGGGCAACCCCGAGCCGTCCAAGGGGCGTTACGACTTCTCCGAGATGGACAGCCGCATCGACTTCGTCCGCAGGTCCGGCGGCACCCCGACCGTCACGCTCTGCTGCTCACCGGACTGGATGAAAGGCGGTAAGTCCGGCGCCGACAACACGAATTGGAGCCAGTCGTCCCTGGAGACGGCCCCGGAGCCGTCCCACTTCGCGGACTTCGCCGCGCTCGCCGCGACCGTCGCCCGACGCTATCCCGACGTGAGGCACTTCATCGTCTGGAACGAGTTCAAGGGCTTCTGGAACGACAGCAAGGGCCGTTGGGACTACGAGGGTTACACCCAGCTCTACAACCTGGTCTACAAGGCGCTGAAGAAGGTGAACAAGGACATCATGGTGGGTGGCCCCTACCTGGTCATGGACAGCTTCGACCCGCGTCAGACCCAGGACGCTTCCCCGACCGTGCGGGGCACCTGGGGCGCCATGGACCAGCGGGTCCTGGACGCCTTCGACTACTGGAACGAGCACAAGGCGGGCGCCGACTTCGTGGTCGTGGACGGCTCCAGCTACACCGACGACGACGACACCCTGCCCGATGAGTTCGCGGCCACCGACAAGCTCACGGCCGTCGGCGCGTGGGTGCGTGCGCGGACGCACGGACTGCCGCTGTGGTGGGCCGAGTACTACGTCGAGCCGGCCGACGGCAACGACGAGCGCGGGGGCTGGTCCGAGACCCACCGGGTCGCCGTCCAGGCGAGCGGCCTGATCGCGATGGTCAAGGGCGGCGCCTCCTCGGGCTTCTACTGGAACCCGGAGAAGGAGAAGGGCTCCGGCTGCGCCGGCTGCCTGTGGACCCCGACCGACACCGCGGGTGGGGGGAGGGAACTCCCCATGTACGACCTGGTCTCCCGCTTCGGCAGGGCGTTCCCGCCGGGGACCGCGTACGAGAAGGTGGCCGTCGCCGCGGACGACGTGCCCAACGTGCGGGTCCTCGCCTCCGCCAGGACCGTCCTCGTGGTCAACACCCTGGACCGGCCGATCAGCGCGCAGGTCGACGGGAAACGCTTCGAGATGGCCGCGTACGAGGTGAAGTGGCTCAGCCGGTAGTCCCGTTGAGCCAGATCACCCCGTACGCACGACTCCCTGCCCGTCGAGCGGTCCGTCCGTCACTTCATCGTCAGGAACCGCTGCACCAGTGAGGCCAGCAGGACCGCCAGCAGGGGCAGCGAGAACCAGAAGCTGCTCTGCAGCCACTGCAACTGCCGTATGCCGGGCCGCACCGCGACCCGGACCCACTCCCGCACCGTCAGCAGCACGATGAGGGCGACGGCCGCGAGACCGCCGACGACCGACCAGGGCGTCCACGTCACCTGCGGTCCGATCGGACCCGGATCGGCCCGCGGGACCCTGCCCTGGGGCTGCGTCCGCAGGGTGTACATGGTGACGTCCTCGTTGACCAGGACCTTCTTCAGTTCCTGCCGACCGTCGAGGTTGGTGATCAGCCTCGACTCCCAGGTCGTCGAGTAGCCCACGTCCATTTCCAGGTAGACCACCTGGCTGCGGTTGATCATCAGATACGAGTTCGGGCCCGCGTCCTTGAGCGCCTTGACCAGACCGGACACCAGGACCGGGTCGACGGGCGCGAGGGTGGGCACGTACTGCACCTTCTCCATGTCCTTGGCGCCCCACGGCATCGCGGGTGTCACGTTGTCGGCGGTGTCGTTGCTCATCCACAGCAGCCGGACCGTCGGATCGTCGTGCGCGTACACGTAGTTCATGGCCGCCACCTCGCCCGGCCTGATCCGCTCGAACGCCTCGTTGCCCCAACGGGCCACCAGGAAGCCGCCCATGAGCAGCAGGCCCGCCATCAGGGCGGCGATCGGGGCGAGACTCACCCGGTCCTTGTCGCGCTCCTTCACGGTGGCACCGGTGCGCGGGAACAGGGCGAGTCCGGCGAGCAGAGCCGCGCCCGGGACAGCGAACATGAAGACGCGCAGGGCCATTTCGCCGCCGTACGACTGCATGCCGAAGCCGAGGAACGGGACGAAGGTCAGCACGAGCAGCGAGCGCTCGCGGTACTTGTTCTCGCGCCGCCGCCACCAGCCCCAGCAGGCGAAGACCATCAGGGAGCCGGCGAGCAGCACCCGGGTGTAGAGCACCAGCTTGTGGGTCGAACTGCCGCCCTGGATACGGCCGGAGACCGACGTCGACACATTGCTGCCGACGCCGCCGACCCCGCCGAACAGCTCGTTGAAGTGACCCGACCAGTACGGCTCGGCCATGAAACCGACCCAGGCGGCGACCAGGACGGCGAACAGGATGGGCAGACCGCGCAGTTCGGAGCGGCCGACGAGGACGAGGACCGCGAGGACGCCCAGCATCACGAACGGGGTGAGCTGGTGCGCCGGGACCGTGGCCGCGAACAGCCCGATCAGGATCATGAGCAGCACGGCCCGCTGCCGGCGGTCCGCCGGCTCCACCTCGGCCTCGCCAGGCCGCCGGGTCCCCCACAGCACCCGCGGCGCCCGGAACCACACCAGCAGGATCGCCACGAACATCAGGTACAGCAGATAGGTGAAGCCCTGCGGGGAGAAGTAGTCCTGGCCGACCCAGCCGCACAGAGTGAAGAACCAGATGCCCGTCCACTTGGCGCGCCAGCTCGCCCGCATCGAGCGCACGAGCAGGAACATCGGCGCCAGATAGAGGAGTTGGATGGTGAGCGGCCACCAGCGGATGACCTCGGTGAGGTCGGTGACCCCGCACGCCTTCGCGACGAACGCGGCCGCCGCGAAGAAGCCGGGCCAGCTCCAGCGTGCGTCCAGGTCCGGCACGGCGGACCCGGTGCGGTCGATGTAGTCCAGGAACCCGAGGTGCTGCCAGGCGGTCGCGAACCGTGGCTCGGTCTCGATGACGGCAGGCAGCGCGTGCAGGGACACGACGGTGGCGAGCAGGGTGATCAGCAGCAGGCCCCGGTGCTCGCTGTTCATCCAGAGCAGTGAGGCGAAGACCGTGACCAGCAGAGCCGCGCCGACGAGGGTGGGCAGCGGGAGCACGGAGATCAGGCCCAGGCCGCCCATGCGGGCCAGGGAACCGTCGTTGAGGCTCAGCGCGGGCACCCAGTACAGGAGCAGCGCGGAGAACAGGAGACAGCCGAGGACGACGCCCGGCTTCGACGGACGCAGGACGCGTTGCCGCCAGGACAGCGGCGGGTCGCCCGGCCCCTGTCTGTTGTCCGTCGCCGGTTGTGCCTCGGCGGCCGACCGTGCCTCCGAGGCCGACGGCCGCGCCTCGGCGGCCGACCGGGCTTCCGTGGCTTGCCGGGCCTCCTCGGCGGGCCGGGCCCCGGCGGGCGAGCCGCCGGCCGGTGTACCGCGCGTCCCGGTCGGAGCGCTCCCTGGGTCGCGCGCCTCGAACGGGGCGTCGACCTCCGGCGTCTCCGCCGGGCCGAGCGAGGCCTCCGAGCCCGGCTCGCGGGCCTCGACCGGCAGACCCACGGACGGCTGCCGCAGCGCCCACGTCGGACGCCGCGCCGCCGGTGTGCCGCTCGGCGGAGTGCCGGGCCCCGGACGGACGTCGGGCCTGCGTTCCTGGTGGTCGAAGTCGACGTGCACGCCGAGGGCGAGGGTGTCGGAGTCGAGGGCCCAGCCGGGCCCGCGCTTCGGCTCGCGCGGCTCGGTGACGGCGACATCGCGCGCCCCCAGGTCGGCGAGGTCCCCGTCCGGCGCCGCGTCCTCGGGCCGCTCGGCGGGCGGGGCGGTGCGGACGATCCTGAACAGCCTGGGCGCGGCGATCGTCACGATCACCGTGAGGCTGGAGATCTCGGCGACACCCGCGCCGGTCAGGCCCATCCGGGGCAGCAGGAACACCGTGAGGCCGAGCACGAGCACGCACAACAGGCCCTGCAGATAAGCGAGTCCGGAGGTCCGGCTCTGGGCGCGCAGGACGGCGAAGTACGTCTCCATGACCACCCGCAGCAGCGCGCCGACGGCGAACCAGCGCAGCAGCGGGGTCGCCGCGTGCGCGTAGCCGTCGCCGAACACGTGCAGGATGAACGGGGCGCCGAGGAAGAGCAGTCCGCACACCGGCAGCATGATCCGGGCCATGCGCTTGAGCGCGGCCCGGGTGTCGGCGGCCAGCCGTGCCGGTTCGTGCGATCCCTCGACGGTCAGCGAGGCGCCCATGTTGATGGCGAGCAGGTTGACCGTGCCGCCTATGGTCGTGGTGATGTAGAAGTACGCGTTGTCGGCGGAGCTGACCTGCGACGCCACGATCACCGGGACGAGATAGACGACGGCGAGCGAGAACAGCGAACCGGTGTAGTCACCGGCGAGGAAGCGGCCGATCTCCTTGAGCGACGGCGGCTTCGCATGGTCCTTCGTCGCTTTGATGTGCCGGGGAACGAGCCGTCGGAACACCAGCAGTCCCAGCGGCACCACCGACAGGGCGATGGCGGCCACCCAGGAGACGAAGACGCCCGACGTGGGGATCGCGGCGGCGAGTGCGACCAGCAGCACCAGCTTCACCGCGGAGAACACGGTGTTGCCCACCGGCACCCACAGCGCGCTGCGCAGCCCCGTCAGCACGCCGTCCTGGAGCGTCAGCAGCGACCAGGCGACGACCGCGATGACGAAGCCGAGCCCGTGGAGCGTGCCGTGCAGGAAGCGGTACGAGGGCCCCCATGCGTTCAGGGTGAGCAGGAAGATCCCGGCGGCGACCGCCACGACCACCGAACTGCCCGCGTACGTACGGAAGATGAGCCGCCCGGTGGCACGCCCCGCGACCGGGATGAAGCGGGCGAGCGCACCCGTCAGCGTCACCGCGGTCACGCCGGCGAGGAGCTTCATCGCGGCGATCGCGGCGGAGCCCTGACCGACCGCCGCGTCGGTGTAGTAGCGGGCGGCGAGCAGCCAGTACCCGAGCCCGAGCACCGCGGAGATCCCGGTGTTGAGCATCAGGGCGTAGGCGTTGCGGAACAGCTGGCTTCCCCCGTCGGCCCCCTTGCGCCCCCGGCCGGGCAGCCGCAGGCGGCGGCCCGGCCGCTGCTCGGGTGCCTCGGTCGGGGGCGTGGAAGCCTGGGTTGTGGTGGTCGTGTCAGACACGGGAACGGATGGCCTTCCGGCGGACCTGTCGTGCTCTTCGGACCATGGCGTACCCCTTGGTGAGGGCGCGGTCCCGGGCGAAGGTACGGGTGATCGCGCGGCCCTCGACCAGCCGCTCGAACTCCTCGATACCGGTCGTACGACGCACGGTGACGCGCTGCAGGGCGTAGGGGCCCTGGCGTCGGCGTGCGAGACCGTTTCCGACGGCGAGCGACTGGGCGAACCCCGCCTCGCGCACCGTACGGCGCACCCGTGGGCTGGAGTAGCCGTACGGGTACGCGAACGACACCGGGCGGGCGCCCAGTTCGGCGGCGATGATTTCCTTGCAGCGCAGCAGCTCGAACCAGAGCGCGTCGTCCGCGATCTGGTCGAGCTGCGGATGGGTGTGGCTGTGCCCGCCGATCTCCATCTGTTCGCCCGCGAGCCTGCGCACCTGGTCCCAGCCGAGCATGGCGTCGAGGCCGCCCCCGGTGTCGTAGGCGCCCCTGATCCACCCCGTCGAGACGAACAGGGTGGACGCGAAGCCGTACTTGGCGAGCGCGGGCAGTGCGTGCAGGTGCACGCCCTCGTAGCCGTCGTCGAAGGTGATCAGCACGGGGCGCGCGGGCAGCGGTCCGCCCGAGCGCCAACTCGACGCCAGCCGGGCGGTGTCGAGCGGCGTGAAGCCGCGGTCGTCGAGCAGCGCCATCTGCTCGGCGAAGGCCTCGGGGGAGACGGACAGCGCCCGGGTCGCGTCGTTGGGCGACCGCGCGATCGAGTGGTACATCAGGATCGGTACCGGTTCGCTCATGCCGCCGCCCCCTCGTCGTCCGGGACCCCCTCGCCCGCCGTGACGGAGACCACGGAGAACGTGGCCCCGCTCCGGCGGGCCCGGATGCTCCCGAGTAGGTACCCCCCGGCCGCCGTCAGTACCCCGGCGACGATCGCGCCCGCGCGGCCCGCGCCGCCCGGCCGGGCCAGCGCGGCGTCCCGCAGTCCGCGCAGCACGCCGGCCGGCAGCACCCGGGTCGAGTAGCGGCGTTCCGACTCAAGTCCCTTGTCGGCACCCACACTTCGGGCGACCAGGGCTTTGGACAGGCCTTCGGCGTAGGAGCGGGTACGGAAGTAGCCGAAGTGCTCGCGGGCCTCGGGCACCCGGTGATGGATGACCGCGCGGTCGTCGATCAGCAGGATCGCGTCCGGCCGGGCACGGGTGAGGCGGATGCACAGTTCCGTCTCCTCGCAGCCCAGCGGGCGCTTGTCGCCGTCGCGGCCGATGCCGGTGGCGAAGCCGCCCGCCGCGTCGAACGCCGTTCGACGGAAAGAGGCGTTGCCGCCGAGGACATTGCGGACCCGGACGCGGCCCGGTGGCAGCCCCTTGTACGTGCAGCCCACCACCCAGTCGAACTCCTCGGGGAACCAGGCCGGACGGCGGCCGGACGCCCAGATCGGCATCGTACGGCCGCCGACGGCCATGACCCGTGGATCGGTGTAACCCTCGGCGAAATGCAGCAGCCAGTCCCGTTCGGCGACGGCGTCGTCGTCGAGGAACGCGATGACGGCTGCGCGCGAGGCGGCGATCCCGGTGTTGCGGCCGGCGGACAGACCGCGGGGGCCCGCGTTGGCGAGCACCCGCACCCCGTCGGTCTCCTTGTACTCCCCGCTCAGCCGCTCCAGGAGGACGGCATTGTGGTCCACGACCAGCAGCGTCTCCAGGGCGGGCAGGGACTGCGCCCGCACCGAGGAGACCGCCGCGAGGATGTCCTCCCAGCGGTCCTCGGTGTAGACGCAGATCACCACGGAGATGTCCTGCGTGCTCAAGACACCTCTCCCTGGCCGGAGTCGAGCTGGGCGGCGTGCGGCCTGCGGCGCAGCGCGCGCCGGTTGGAGCGTTCCTTGAGGATCACCTTGAGCACCCGCAGCCCGTCGCGCACGGCGCGCAGATTGCTGGTGCCGTGGATGCGGAGGTACTCGTGGCTCGGTATCTCCTGCACCTTGAGCCCTGCCTTGACCACCCGGATGTTCATCAGGGTCTCGACCTCGAAGCCCGTGCAGTCGAGCTCGATCTTGTCGAGGCAGTGCCGCCAGAACGCGTTGTATCCGTAGCAGAGGTCGGTGTAGCGGGCGCCGAACTTGGCGTTGACGGTCGCACAGAGCACGCGGTTGCCGAGTTTGCGGATCGGCGTCATGTCGGACGTGCCGCCGCCGTTCGCGAACCGCGAGCCCTTGGCGAAGTCGGCCCCGGACACCAGCGCGGAGACGTACGACACGATCTCGTGGCCGTCGGCCGAGCCGTCCGCGTCGACCATCACGATGATGTCGCCGGTGCACGCCTCGAACCCGGTGATCAGGGCGTCGCCCTTGCCCTTTCCGCGCTGCCCGACGACCTTGACGTCCGGCCACAGGTCGCGGGCCACCTCGACGGTGTTGTCGGTGGAGTTGCCGTCGACCAGGACCACTTCGTGGATCCACGACGGAAGGGTCTTGAACACGTAGGGGAGATTCTCCGCCTCGTTCATGGCGGGAATCACGACACTCACCGGCGGCGCGATGGCCAGGTGAGATGAGATGGGCCGGTACTTGGCGGCCACTGACGGATCATCGCCCGAAATGGCTGGGCGCAGGACTGAGCTCATGAGTCTGATCCCTCTCGTCCGGTGGACCGCCCGCCCCTGGGCGGTCCGGCTCTTTGTCCGGTTCGAAAGGGGGGTTCTCACTGACGGCATACTGAAATGGATCTCCGTGCATGCCGGGTGAGCTGGCAAAACTGGCCGGCTCCGAAAAGAGGAGCCGGTCGCGCGGCACGACTCGGCACAGGTCTGGTCACCGAGTACGGCACCCCCCAACCGCGCCCCGCTCCGGAAACCATCGCGGTCCTTGAGCCCTCCCCTAGAGCCGCTGATGATGGACCGATGCGGGTGAGATGTACGACGGTATTGACGATTGAGTCTGTATGGCAAGACCTGGAACGAGGCCTCACGTTTTTGTTGGTTTGACCGTTACTCGGCGCCTCGAGTGGATTTCTCCCATCCGTTTGAGGATCCCGCAGGCCGGCGCGAACGGCTCCGGCCGGGTGTCACCACCCACCCCTCGGGCGCGCGGACGTGCCGCCTCCCCGGGGGAATCCTTGATGTTCCGTTCCGGCCCCTGGTCGTCAGAGGGTCCGTCCGCCCGTCCTGCGGTCGCCCCGTCGCCGCGCCAGCGCCAGCAGGAGAATCAGCGAGCTGAGTGCGGCCACCGCCACGATCCCGCCGGGAACCGACCAGCGGTGGACGGCGATCATGCCCTGGGCCACCAGCATGTCCAGGGTGACCGCGCCGGCGAGGGACGCGAGGACGCGTCCGAAGGGTTCCAGCCCGCGCAGTGCGGCCGCGATGGCGGCCGACGGCGCCGCGAGCAGGAAGAACAGGGTGAACGGGCCGCGCAGGGGTGAGTTCACATCGGCGAGTGCCAGGAACGCGCCGACGCCCCCGACCACGGTCGCGACACCCGCGAGCAACGGCAGGAGGTCCCTCCCCGGACCCTTCCGCGACCGCTCGGCGGTGTCGGACGATGATGTCTTGATACCTATGGCCTGCATTGGCGACTTTGCCCCCCGAAGCGCCGGATGCCGGACTTCAATGTGGCGCAATGGTCCTGTGGACGTCAAGGCGCGGGCGGCGTTCCCGGGAGTTCTGGCCGTCTTTTGAACGCGCACTTCCGGAGTTGACGCTTTCCTTCGGTAACTGCCGTGTGAAACCACGGAGTTGGTGGGCGGAGGACGGTCTCGTCGAGCCATATGTGTGACGCCGGGGCGGCCTCCGGGGAGTTGGCGGGCCGCCGTCCGTGTCACCTGACCGGCATCTGACTGTCATGGACATGTAGCGGAATAGGGGATGAACGGGGGCGGATCCGGCGACTGATGCCTATGAGTCTTGGCATGGACACTTCCTGTCAACATGCGTAGCTGCTACCAAAGTTGTGGCAGAGATCCTGCTAAAGGGAGGTTCCATGAAACGTCCCAGATTTTCGGCATCCGTGACCTCACTCCTCCTCGCCGTCGGCCTCGCCCTCACCGGGGCAGCCGCGGCGCAGGCGCAAACCGCGGCGGCCACCGGCTATGTGGCCCTCGGTGACTCCTATTCCTCCGGCGTCGGCGCAGGCAGCTACATCAGCTCCAGCGGCTCGTGCGATCGCAGCACGAACGCGTATCCGTATCTCTGGAAAGCCGCCCATTCACCCTCGTCGTTCGACTTCACCGCTTGCTCGGGCGCTCGTACGGGTGATGTCACGGCGAATCAGCTCGGCCCGCTCAGCTCCGCCACGGGCCTCGTCTCGATCACCATCGGCGGCAACGACGCCGGGTTCTCCGACGTCATGACGACCTGTGTCCTGCAGTCCGAGAGCACCTGCCTCGCCCGCATCGCCACGGCGAAGGCGTACGTCGACTCCACGCTCCCCGGAAACCTCGACTCGGTCTACTCGGCGATCAGCGCGAAGGCCCCGGCCGCCCATGTGGTCGTCCTGGGCTACCCCCGCTTCTACAAGCTCAACGGAAGCTGCCTGACCGGACTTTCGGAGAACGAAAGGTCCGCCATCAACGGCGCCGCCGACTATCTGGACAGCGCGATCGCCGCCCGTGCCGCCGCCCACGGCTTCACGTTCGCCGATGTACGCGGCAACTTCACCGGCCACGAGATCTGCTCCGGTGACGCCTGGCTGCACAGCCTGAACTGGCTGGACATCGGCGAGTCGTACCACCCGACCGCGGCCGGCCATTCCGGTGGCTATCTGCCGGCCTTCTCCGGAGCCGCCTGACCTCCGGGCCCCACTCCCGGAACCCTTCGAGAGAGCACCCGTCCCGCCGAGGGAGAACGTACGCCCTGACGGGGGGACACCGTCAGCCCCGTCAAGGGGACGCGGACACGGAAGCGGAGGCCCCGTCCGTAGGGGTCTCCGTCGCACAAGTGATAGTGAACGGAACGGAGTTGGAGGTCACGCGGACCGGGCTGCGGACCTCCACACTGATCGCGTTGGCGAACTCCCCGCTCGTGTCGTACGTCGTCGCCACCACCGTCTTCTGCTGGGTTCTGCCGCCGCCCGCGGGGAACGAGAGCGTCTTCCAGTTCGGATCGGTCACGTCGCCGGTCTGCGTCACCCAGCGGTACTCGACATCCGCCGGCACGCGCCCCACCGTGAACGTCACCGTGAACGAGGGAGCCTCCGTGCCGGGCGGCGGACAGGTGCCCCGGTAGTCGGTGTGGTGACCCGCGACCGTCACCTGTACCGACTGCGCGGGCGGAGCGCTGGTCGAAGCACCGCCGCCGGAAGCGCTGTTGGAGGGGCTCCCGCCACCGGTCGCACCGGCCGTGGCGCTGTCGCTCTTCTTGCCGCCCGAGGTCCCGCCGCCGTCGGTGGTACTGCCGGTGCCCCCGCTGCTGGTCCCCTGCCCGCTGTTCCCGGCGTTGCCGTTGTCCCGGTTGAGCAGGGCGTACGTCAGCCCGCCGAGGGCGAGTGCCAGCGCCACCAGGCCCGCGATCAGTGCGACGGCCGCGCGCCGATTGCGGTCCGGCTCCACCCTGGTGGTGGCAGCCGGCCCGGTCGGGGGAGGCGGGCCGAACCCCTGGGGCGGTGTCGGCGAGGCCGGCGACGGCTGGTTGAACGCCGCGATCGTCGGGGCGTCTGAACCGCGGGGCGCGGCCCCCATGGGCCGGGTGGGCGCCGTACCGCCCGCCGCGATCGCGCGGAGCTGGTGCTCGGCCGACTCCGCGCTCGTCCGCTCGGCCGGGTCCTTGGCGAGCAGCCCCTCGATGACGGGGCCGAGTTGACCCGCACGACGGGGCACCGGCAGTGGTTCGTCGACGATGGCCCGCAGGGTGCTCAGCGGAGTGTTCTGCCGGAAGGGCGAGTTGCCCTCGACCGCCGCGTACAGCAGCACTCCGAGCGACCACAGATCCGACTCGGGTCCGGGGGTACGTCCCAACGCCCGCTCCGGCGCCAGGAATTCGGGCGATCCGATGACCTCGCCGGTCATGGTCAGGGCGGAGCTGCCCTCGACCGTCGCGATCCCGAAGTCCGTCAGCACGACCCGGCCGTCGTTCGCCATCAGGACGTTGCCCGGTTTCACGTCCCGGTGCAGCACCCCCGCCTCGTGCGCCGCACGCAGGGCGGCGAGCACCTCGGCGCCGATGTGGGCGGCGCGCTGCGGCGCCAACGGCCCCTCGGCGTCCAGCAGATCGGAGAGCGCGATGCCGCGGATCAGCTCCATGACGATCCAGGGCCGGCCGTCCTCCAGGGCCACGTCGTACACCGTCACCACATTGCGGTTGGAGATACGGGCGGCCGCCCAAGCCTCCCGCTCCAGGCGCGCGTACATCCGCTCGATCTCGGATGTCTGAAGCCCGGCCGGCGCGCGGACCTCCTTCACGGCGACCTCGCGTTGCAGCACTTCGTCGCGGGCGCGCCACACCGTTCCCATACCGCCTTCGCCCAAGGGCGAGAGCAGCCGGTAGCGCCCCGCGATCACACGTTCACTGCCCGGATCTTCGGACACGTGCGTCCCCCATTCGCATCCGCGCGATTTCTCCCCAAAAGTAGCTCAGCCGAGTACGGATGCCGCCCCCTTGAGCACCAATCCGGCCCCGAGGGCTACGACGATCAACGCCGATCCCAGGGGTGCCGTCCTGCGGACCAGGAGCACGACGCGTCCTTCGGCCCACTGCCGGCGCCCGGCCAGGGCCCGGTTGACACCGGTGCCGAGCTTGACGACGGCGAACCCGGCCGCCGTCAGTGTCAGGGCGAGCCCGACGCCGTACGCGAGAACGAGAAGAAGGCCGAACCAGGCCTGTCCGAGCGCCGCGGCGCCCACGAGCACGACGACCGCCGACGGACTGGGGACCAGCCCACCGGCGAAGCCGAGCAGGATCGTCCCGCGGAGCGTGGGCGCGACCTCGTGGGTGTGGGTGAAGCCGCCGTGGGTGTGTTCGAGGGCGGAGGAGCGGGTGGTCTTGCCGGAGTGGTGGTGGGGCTCGTGCTCGTGGTGGTGGTCGTGCGGGTGCGGGTGCGGGTGCGGGTGGTCGTGGAGTTGGGTTGCGGTTGCCGTTGCCGTTGTGGTCGCGGTCGAGGTGGGAGCGCTGGTTGTCACGGAGGCGGTGGCGTGCGCGAGCACCAGGGGGCGCACGGGATGGTCGGCGTGCCGGTGCGGAGCGGCCACGTGATCGTGATCGTGTTCGTGTGTGTGCCGGGGGGCGGGCGAGTGATCGTGGTCGTGCGCGTGGTCCGGTCCGTGCTCGTGCGTGTGGTCATGGGCCGGGACCCGGTCCTGGCCGTGCTCGTGCGCGTGTCCGTGAGCGGATTCGTGGGCGTGGCCGTGGTCGTGGTCGTGCGGGTGGCCCGGGTCGTGCGGATGTCCGTGGTCGTGGCCGTGCCCGTGATCGTGCCCGAGTCCGGAGGGCCGGTTGCGCCAGGCCCGCCGCAGGAGCGTCGTGCCTGCCACGGTGACCAGGACGCCGCTGGACACGCCCAGCCAGGCGATCACGGAGGGGGTCGCCGCCGAACCCGCGGTGACCAGCAGGCCGAGCGCGACGACCCCGAGCGTGTGGGTGACCGTCACCGAGGCGGCCAGCGGCAGCACGTCCTTCAGCCGGGCCCGGCCCCCGCGCGCCGCCGCCGTCGCGGCCATCAGGGTCTTGCCGTGGCCCGGCGCGAGCGCGTGCATCGCGCCCAGGCCGACGGCGATGACCAGGGCCAGCGCGGCGAAGCCGAAGGTGAGGTGATGACGGGCCACCAGGTTGTTCAGGGCCTCGGTCCAGCGGTCGGCGCCGCGCGGCAGCACCGAGGCGGCCGGAGCGTCGCGCCGTTCCTCGACGAGGGCGGGGCCGCCGGGGCGGATCCGCAGCGACGCGGTGGCTGTGTCGGCGGGCGAGGAGAGCAGCGCCTTCGGGTACGTGGTCAGCTCCGCCGACACCGACTTCCTCGGTACGTCCGAGGAGGCGAGCGTCATCCGGTCGCCACGGGCGGTGATCTCGCGCCAGCCGGGGCCCCGGTCGGCGCCCGCGCTGTGGAATCCGACGGTGACCGTGCCCTTGCCCGGCAGGGGCGCCGTCAGCCGGCACTCCACGCGCAGGGTGTTGAGTCCCGCCTGCCCCGGCCGCAGGCGGGCTCGGCTCGCGCCCGAGGTGAGCGCCACCGCCCGCCCGCCGACGGTGACCTTGCTGCCCTGGGCCGCGGTCTCGCACCGCTGCCGGGCCCACTCGGCCATACCGAGCCTCTTGATGTCCGGCTTGGCCTGGGTGGCGGGGATCTCCGCCAGGTCCTCGACGTGATCGACGCGCAACTGCCCCGGGGCGGCGACGAGTCCGTCGTACCGGTTCACGGTGAAGTTGCCCAGCGGATGCGCGCTCGCCTGCCCGGAGGGGACCAGTACGAGGGCGCAGGCCGCGGTCAGGATCGTCCCGCAGACGGCCAGGAACCGGGGCGCCCTCACTGCGCGGCCTTCAGCGCCGTACGGGCTTTGGCGGCGCCCAGCGGCGAGAATCCCGGGTTCAGGTCCAGGGCCGCCTTCAGGGCGGTGCGGGCCTTGTCGGTGTGCCCGGTGGCCTGCTCGATGACCCCGAGGTGATAGAGGAAGGACGCGTTGCGGTAGCCCGTCGCCGTGGCCTCGCGGGCGTACGGCAGGGCCTGCGCGTCGTGGCCCGAGACGTGCAGGGCCCAGCCGAGCGCGTCCGCCGTGTGCACGGTGTGCCGGCGGGCCCACTCGGCGCGGGCCGCCTGCAGCGCGGCCTTGTGGTCGCCGTGGTCGGCGGCGGCCAGCGCGGTGTCGAGGTCGGCGTTGACGCCGTAGGCGTGGGCGAGCGAGATCCAGGCGTTCACCAGCGTGTACTGGTCGTGGGCCTTCTGCGTGTCGCCCGATCCGCCACGGGCCTCGTACAACTCGCCCAGTTCGACCAGGGGTTGCGGAAGCGGGTAGCGCTGGACGACCTGCTCCATCCCCTTGATCGCCGCCGCCCGCTCGCCCAGCGCGGCCTGGGTGCGGGCCCGGCCTTCGAGGGCGGGGAGGTAGCTGTCGTCGGCGGCGAGCGCCCGTGCGTAGTAGGTGAGGGCCGCGTGGTAGTCACCCTGGTTCCAGGCCAGTTGGCCGAGCGCCGACGTGACGTACGAGACGTCGCCGCGGCTGGTCGCCGTCGCGAGCGCCTGCAGCAGGACCCGGCGGGCGGTCTTCACGTCGCCGCGCAGCTCGTGGACGTAGGCGTACCGGGTGAACACGGGGACGCCGGGCCGCCGGGAGTCCGCCAGGTCGGCCGCCTTCGACGCCTCGTCGTAGCGGCCGAGTTCGACGAGTGCGTCGATACGGGAGGACAGCGCGCGCTCGCTGTAGGGGTTCTGCTTCAGCGCGAGGTCCGCGTTCTTCAGGGCGCCGGCGAAGTCGTGCCGGGCGGCGGCGAGGGCGGCCCGTCCGGCGAGCGCGGGGTCGTAGTCCGGGCGCAGCTTCAGGGAGCGGTTCAGCGCCTCCTGTGCCTGCGGATAGCGGGAGGGGTCGCCCTTGGTGCGGGCCTGTTCGACGTAGGCGAGGCCGAGCGTCGCCCAGCCGCTGAAGTCCTTGGGCTGGGTGCGGAGATGGGCCTGGAGGGAGAGGATGCTCGCGTCGAGGTCGCCGCTGGCGAGCAGTTGTGGTGACACACCGTTGGACACGGCCGCGACGGCGGGAGTCGTCGCGCCGTCCCGCAGGGCCCCGAGCACCACCGCGCCCGCCGTCATCGCGACGGCCAACGCGGCGGCACAGAAACCGAGTTGAGCGGCCCGCCAGCGACGCTGCGACTGCGACAGCCGCCGTACCGCGGCCACCCGCTCGTCCACCACGTCGGCGACACCCGCGGTGGCTCCGTCGGCGCCGAGCAGCGAGGTGCCCTCGCCGGACGCGGCCATGGGGGTGTCACCGACGGAAGCGGCTTCGCCGGTGTTGTCCTGGGCGGAAGTGGCTTCGCCGGCGTCGTCTGCGGAAGCGACCTCGCCGGTCTCCTCGGCGGAGTCGGCCCCGCCGTTGTCGTCGCCGGACGCGGCTACGCCGGTGTCCTCGACGGGCGTCGGCTCCGACGTGCTCGTGTCACGCTCCGGCGCCTCGATGCCCTTGACGCGCTCGGCGTCGGCGCCGGTGTCCTCACGAGGCGCGTTGCCCGTGGTGTCCTCGGCCGGTGTCGCCTCCGCGGTGTTCTCGGTGGGCATGGCCCCCACGGTGCTCTCGTCGGGCGTGGCCGTCTCGGCGTCCGGCGTCGCGTTCTCGTTCGTACGCGGGGACATGCCCTCTCCTCAAAGTCCTTGGCGGAACGGTCGTTGTGGGGGTGGGGCGGCGCGGCCCGCACCGTGGGGGGTGAAGTGTGTGCGGGCCGCGCCAGTCGGTGAGCCGGGTCAGTAGGCCCGGTTGTACATCCGTCGGCGCCACCACAGCAGACCGGAGCCGATGAGCAGGATGCCCGCGGCGCCCGCCGCGGCGGAGCCCGCGATCAGCACGGTGTCGGTGCCTCCGCCGGAGGTACCGGTGGGCTGCAGCGCGTCGCCGAGCTGGCTGCGCACGTCGGTCCCGCTGGTCGTGCCCTTGGCGAGCGCGCCGCGCGAACCCGAGGTGGGCTCCGCGACGTACGGGAACGACTTCTCGAAGCCCTTGTCGTTCTTGTCGACCGCGTCGCCCAAGTCGTTCTTGGAGCCGACCAGTTCACCCTCGACGACCTGGAGCGAGGCGTCGATCACGTCGTCGGTGAGCCGGCGTCCGTTCGGGAAGCCCGCGTTGTCGCCGTCGAGCACACCGAGCCGCTTGGGGTGCATGGCCGGCTTGATCGAGGTGTTGAGGCGCAGTTCCTCCGCCGGACGCACATGGGGCGGCTGGTTGAGACCCTTCACGCCCTTCAGGAACACGTCGACCAGGTCGTTGCGGGGCTCGGCCGGGGCCTTGATCTTGTAGATCGACTCGATGAGCTTCGGCAGTTCCGGGTTGGTCACGTTCTTCAGGAACTGGGCGTCGTCCCAGGGCGCGGACGCGTTGAACTTGTCCTTGTCCTTCTGCGGGTTGACGACCTCGTTGACCAGCGGCATGCCGAGACGGGAGACCTGGCGGTAGTTGCCGCGGGCGTCCTTGCGCTGCGTGGTGGACCAGATGCCGACGATCGGCTGGCCGGCCGACTCGCGGATCATGTCGTTCGGGACCTGCAGGGCTATGGAGTTGACGTTGTAGCCCTTGAGGGTGTCCCGCCCGACCTCGGTCAGGTTCCCGCCGTAGAGCAGGTCGAAGACGCGCAGGTCCAGGAAGAACGGGTCGTCCGCCTGGCCGGCGAACGTCGTCGCGCCGCCCGCGGCCTTGGACACCGCCTGGTAGCGCAGCTTGGCGTAGTCCGGCATCGACGCCTTGCCGACGTTGGACGGCGCGACCGGAACGTCGTCCGCGATCTTGGTCTTCGACACCAGCTTCTGGTTGTGCAGGCGCAGTACATCGATGTCGTACGTCTGCGTGATGTTCAGGTCGGGGTCGTCGAGGCTGGTGACCGGACCCGTGTTGTAGAGGAAGGTGTTGCCGTTCTTCCGGTGCGTCTTGAACGTGTAGCGGTAGATCAACTCGCCCTGTGCGTCACCGTTGTTGTCGATGTGGATGTCGTACTGGGCGTCGTCGGCGAACGTGTAGAAGTTCGGGCCGCCGGCGGGCTCCTCGAAGGGAATCCAGTTCGCCACGATCGTGGTCGTGTTGGGCTTGTCCGGGCTGACGAACGCGTAGACGTCCGTGTTGTCGTACTGCGGAGTGCCCGAGATGAGCGGGGCCTCCCGGTGGCTGGAGGCGGAGGCCGCCCCCGGTACCAGTGCCGTCATGCCGGCGGCTGCGAGCCCCCCGGCGGCCAGCGCACCGCATACGAGGGTCGCGAGAGTCCTGCGTCCCACGCCGCTCCTGGAGATAGGTGTCATGCCGTCCGTCCTCTGTCCAACTTGCCTGACGCACGCCATTCGGAGCGGTCGCCGGGGTGGATTGGTCGAATCCCAAACGTGTTTACGGCGGTTCTCTCGGCTTGTTTCACCGGCGGTCCCGTTTCTTTGGCGACGGCCCGCGAACCGCTCGGTCACGAACACGCGGATCGCTCGGTCACGAACACGCGAACCGGCAGGCCGTGGACACGCGAACCCCTCCGTGGCGGGGCACGCGAACTGATCAGCGCGGGACACGCGTTTTCGGTGCTCCGATCCGTAACCCATCCGTAGACAGGTTCGCTGCGAAGACGTAGGGGAAAGGACGGGCCGTGCACGGCCGGAGAGGGGGACGGGTGGAGGCTGACGAACTACTGGTGCTGGTGGCCGGAGGCGACCAGAAGGCGTTCGAGGAGCTGTACGGACTGGTGTCAGGGCCGGTGTTCGGACTGGTGCGCCGCGTGGTGCGGGACCCCGCACAGTCGGAGGAGGTGTCCCAGGAGGTCCTGCTCGAACTCTGGCGCTCCGCGGCCCGGTTCGACCCCGGACGCGGCAGCGCCCTGTCCTGGATCCTCACCCTCGCGCACCGCCGTGCCGTCGACCGGGTGCGCAGCGCCCGCGCGGCCACCGAGCGCGAGCAGCGCGAGGGACAGCGCAACCACCACCCCGCGTTCGACCAGGTCGCCGAGGAGGTCGAGGCCGGACTCGAACGCGAGTGGGTCCGCCGCTGCCTCGACCGGCTCACCGCCCTGCAACGCCAGTCCGTCACCCTCGCCTACTACGACGGCTACACCTACCGTGAAGTCGCCGAGCGGCTCTCCCTGCCCCTCGGCACCGTCAAGACCCGTATGCGCGACGGGCTCACCCGCCTGCGTGAATGCCTGGGAGGAGTCGCGTGAACGTCGACGACTGCCCGCCCGGCCACGAACTCCTCGAAAGAGATCCGCACGGAAGAGATCCGCACGGAAGAGAGAGGGGTGCCGTATGAGCGTCCTCGACCGACTGCTGGGCCGCGATCTGCACTCCCTCGCCGCGCCCTACGCCCTCGACGCGCTGGAAAGCGACGAGCGGCGCCGATTCGAACGTCATCTGAAGGGCTGTGACCGCTGTGCCGACGAGGTGCGGGCGTTGACCGAGGACGCGATACGGCTCGCCTGGTCCACAGCGGTGTCCCCGCCGACCGCGCTGCGCGAGCGGGTGCTGACCGCCGTGCGGACGACACCGCAGGAACCGGCCACCCGGGACCAGCCCCGCGCGCGGGCGGCCCATCAGCCCGCGCGGGCGCGCGCCCCCCGGCTCCGCCCGCTGTTCGCCCCGCTCGCCACCACCACGGCCGCCGCGGCCCTCGTCGTCGCCTCGCTGTTCGCGGTGCAGGCGACCCAGGCGCGGGACGACCTGAACCGGGAGCGCGCCCAGGCGCGTGAGATCGCCCACGTTCTCGCGGCGCCCGACGCGCGCGCGACCGGTGACCGGGACGCGCAAGGGCGTGGAATCGGAGTGGTGGCCTCCGCGTCGGAGCGGAGCGCCGTCGTGACGCTGAGCGGACTCGGCACTCCTCCGGGCGGGCGTGTCCATCAGTTGTGGCTCATGCGCCCCAACGAGAAACCGCGTTCTCTCGGCCTCTTCGACGGCGACACGCCCCTCGTCGCCGACGGACTGAATACTAAGGCGACGTCACTCGCAGTGACCGTCGAGCCTCACGGGGGCTCAGAGCAGCCCACTACCACGCCGGTTGTCCAACTCGCCCTGGAAACGGTCGGATTCGGAGAGTAATCGTCAACCCCCTTATGGGGAAGGTGAATCCTTTGTCCGAGATACACGCGCGCCACGAGGGGGCGATAGGGTTAGTCTGCCCGGGCCGGGTGGACTTGTACGGGTGGGGAGTGACATGGAACAGATAACAGTGCGCAGCAGGGCACGCGTCCCTGCGATCACGTGCGGGAGCAGCGCGACCAGTTCGCGCCTCGACCGTCACCTGGCGGTGCTCGGTGGCCCTGCCATACCGCAGCGCGAGACGGTCGAGGCGACGTCACTGATGCGTGAGCTCACGGCGCGTGACACCGCGCACGACAGCGGCTCCAGGGGCGCGCGCGTGCGGCGGGTCTCGCTCTTCGCGCCGCTCAGGCGGCTGCGCCGTTCGCTGTTCGGCGACCGCTGAGCGGCTCTCGGCACCGGCCTTTCCCGACCCGCGCTCCGGCGACTCCACCGCCCCGGCGCAGCGCTGCCCTTCCGCGTCCGTCATCCCCACGGCGGGCAGCGGTGCCCGGTGGTCAGCAGTGCCGGAGCGCGGGTCACTCCCTTCACCGAGCCGTGAGGTTCAGCGCACCACTCCGTCCCGCCGCAGCTCGGCGACGTCCGCGTCCGCCATGCCCAGCGCCCGCAACACCACCCCTGTGTGCTCGCCGAGCCGCGGGACGGCCCCCATACGCGCTTCCTCCCCGCCCGGCAGCGTGATGGGAGGCAGCAGCGCCCGCAGCGGCCCGACGGGTGACCCCACCTCGCGCCAGCGGTTCCTGGCCGCCAACTGCGGATGCTCCGCCACTTCCCGTACGTCCCGCAGCCGGGCGCAGGCGATGCCCGCGGCCTCCAGCCGGGCGACCGCCTCGTCGGTGCCGAGCGTGCCCAGCGCCTTCGCCACCAGCGTGTCCACGCGCTCCCGGTTCGCCACCCGCGCCGGGTTCGTCGCGAACTCCGGATCGTCCGCCAACTCGGCGTGCCCCAGAACCTGTTGGGCGAGCCGTCGCCACTCGCGATCGTTCTGCACCGACAACAGGACCCGTCCGCCGTCCGCCGTCGAATAGACGTCGTAGGGAACGATGACGGCATGGGCGAGGCCCGTGCGTTCCGGTGGGGTCCCGCCGTGCATCGCGTGGTGCAGCGGATGCCCCATCCACTCCGCGAGCGCGTCCAGCATCGACACCTCCACCGGGCCCCCGCGCCCGGTCGTGCCGCGCCGCACGAGAGCCGCGAGGACTCCCGAGAACGCGTACATGGCCGCCGCGATGTCCGCGGCCGGGATGCCGGCCTTCACCGGCTGCTCCGGCGTCCCCGTCACCGACACGAGCCCCGCCTCGCACTGCACGAGCATGTCGTACGCGCGTTTGCCGGCGTACGGCCCCGACGGCCCGTACCCCGAGACGTCCACGGCGATCAGCCGCGGATGCTCGGCACACAGGGTCACCGCGTCGAGTCCCAGCCGGGCCGCGGCCCCCTGGGCGAGGTTCTGCACGAACACGTCCGCGTCCGCGATCAGCCGGCGTACGACGTCGAGCCCGCGCGGGTCCTTCAGATCGAGGGCGACGGACTCCTTGCCCCGGTTGCACCACACGAAATGCGAGGCGAGGCCGCCGGCCGCGGTGTCGTAGCCACGGGCGAAGTCCCCGCCGTCGATCCGTTCGATCTTGACCACCCGGGCGCCGAGATCGGCGAGCTGCCGGGTGGCGAAGGGTGCGGCGACGGCTTGTTCGACGGCGACGACGGTGATGCCTTCGAGCGGGAGAGGCTGTGACTGCATGCCGTGGATCATGGCCCCTCGGCAATACTTTTGTCATGCATGTATGTCGGACGGGTTCATCCGGCAGGGGCCGGGCGGGGCCGCGCCCTCGATCGGCTGGATCGGCTAGATCAGCGCGAACTGGCCTTCCGGACCTTCTTCGTGGTGGTCGAGGACCGAGGCCGGACGGCGCGCCGTGTCCGGGACCGGGAGGACCCCGGCCGTGCGCAGTTCGGCCCGGGTGATCGGCGATCGGAGTTCCAACTCGGCCTGCTGGGGGCGCAGTTCCGCGAGCAGGGCGAGCACCGTGATGAGTTCGAGGAGTTCGGACGTCCAGGCCTGCGGCCAGCCGGCGGGGCCGATCGCCTCCAGCGTGCCCGGCTCGGGCGCCCCGGTCCTGGCCGCGAACCACTGTTCGAGCACGCGCACACCACCGACCTCGAAGTCCCAGGCCTCGGGCGGGACGGGTGAGATCCTGCCGTCCCCGAGATGCAGGGACTCCTCGGCGCGGTCGTAGTACGGATCGGTGAGGAGGGGGCCCGCGGCCGGGCGGGGTCCGTGGGGGAGGGCGGTCAGTGGCGCGCGGACGTACGGGCGGCGGCCGCCGGGGAGTTTGGGGCGCTCGCCGTCGCGGCGCATCAGCCGCAGCGTCCGGCGCCCCAACTCGACGCCGTACGACCACACTTCGGGGTCGGAGGTGAGCGGTACCGCGCAGCCGTCCCGGCCGTGCCGCGCGACCGCCATCGTCCAGGCGAGGACGTCGACGGGGGCGGGGGAGTGGCCGAGGCGGGTGCCGAGGTGCTCCAACAGGCCCGGGGCCAGGTTCGGTTCACGGCCACCGGGGCGCCGGTAGAGGGGGCGCACCCGGCCGCCGCGGCCGGCGCTCAGCGGCAGCACGGACGCGGCCAGCAGGACCGGGCCGGACGCCTCGGGCCCCGAAGCCTGCTCGACCACGAACACCTGTTCCTCACCCGCCACCCGCCACAACTCGGGGCGCGCCGCGTCGATCAGCCGGTGGTCGGGAATCAACCACTGCTCGTCGAAGGGGGCGCTCAGCACGCGGACCGGGTCCGGGCAGGGGTCCGACGCCCGCGCGAGTCGGCCCGTCCCGCTGGACTGACCCGGCAACTGGGCCACCGCGGACCGCGTCGTGCGGGCCCGGGTCGGCCCGAACAGCGTCTCGCGAGCGGCCCCTTCGGCCCGGACGAGGGCGTCCCAACGCGCCTTCAGCGAGGCGGCGTCGGGGGCCGTCGGCCACCTCCGGCCCAGCCTCGGCGGTGCGACGGACCACGGCATGAGGTCCGCGAGCAGCGGAGCGGCGTCGGGCGTCACGCTCGGCATCGTACGACGCGGGCGCCGCGCGCCGTCCCCGTACGGCATCGTCAGTGGGCGTCGAGGGTGACCGTGAACGAGAAGCGGTCGCCCCGGTAGTGGATGACCGCCACGTCCAGCGCCTGCCCGTCCTTGCCGTAGATGATGCCCGTGTAGCGCAGGATCGGGCTGAGCAGCGGCACTTGGAGCAGGCGCGCCGTCTCCGGGTCGGCGAGCCGGGCCTCCACCGTGTCGGTGATCCGGCTGATGCCGACTCCGAGCACGTCCCGCAGCACCTTGGTCATCGGCCAGCGGATCAGGTCCTCCCGGTCGATGCGGTCGGCCAGCTCCGGCCGGAGGTAGTTGCGCGCGTGGTTCGTCGGTTCGCCCGTCGTCTCGTCGCTGCGCAGCCGGTGGTACGTCGCCACCTCGTCCACATCCGGGAAGAATTCGGCCAGTTCGCCCGAAACGGGCGCCTTCCCCTGGTCCAGCAGTTCGGTCGTCATGCCCGACTGCTGGGCCACGATCGCGTCCACCGAGCCGAGCAGCCGCACGGGCGTGCCCCGCCGCGCACTCGGCTCGATGAACGTGCCCCGCCGGCGGTGCCGGGTGATGAGCCCCTCGACCTCCAGCTCCTTGAGTGCCTGCCGCATGGTCAGCACGCTCACCCCGTAGTGCCCGGCGAGCTGCTCCTCGGTGGGCAGCCGCAGCGGGTCCTGGGAGGAGCGGCCGAGTATCGAGGCGCGCAGGGACTGCGACACCTGATACCAGAGCGGCAGCTTGCGGTTCAGGACGATCGAGTCGGGAGCAAAGGAGGTCACGAGGTATCCGTACAGGTCGCGGGCGTGGAAGGCAACGGCCGGTGACCCCTCAGTCGATCGCGCGGAAGTGCCGTCCGAGGCCCTGCCACACGTCGTCGTAGCCGCGCTGGAGATGCTCGGCCCGTGCCGCCTGGGCCGTCGCCGTCACCGGCCAGCGCGTCTCGAACATGAAGGCGAGCCCGTCGTCGATCTTCTGCGGCTTCAGCTCGGCGGCACTGGCGCGGGCGAAGGTCTCCTGGTCCGGTCCGTGCGCCGACATCATGTTGTGCAGCGAGCCGCCGCCCGGCACGAACCCCTCCGCCTTCGCGTCGTACGCGCCCTCGATGAGCCCCATGTACTCGCTCATCACGTTCCGGTGGAAGTACGGCGGACGGAACGTGTCCTCGCCCACCAGCCAGCGCGGCGCGAACACGACGAAGTCGACACCGGCCAGGCCCGGGGTGTCGGACGGTGACGTCAGCACCGTGAAGATCGAGGGATCCGGGTGGTCGTAGCTGATGGAGCCGATCACATTGAAACGGTGCAGGTCGTAGATGTACGGCACATGGTTGCCGTGCCAGGCGACCACGTCCAGCGGCGAGTGGTCGTACGTCGCCGTCCAGAGGTTGCCGCAGAACTTGTTCACCACCTCGACCGGGCCCTCGACGTCCTCGTACGCGGCGACCGGGGCGAGGAAGTCCCGGGCGTTGGCGAGGCCGTTGGCACCGATGGGCCCGAGGTCGGGCAGGTGGAACGGCGCCCCGTAGTTCTCGCACACATAGCCGCGGGCGCCACGGCTCCGCCCGCCCTCCGGCGCCCTGTCCAGCAGTTCCACCCGGAAGCGCACCCCGCGGGGGATCAGCGCCAGCTGGCCCGGCTCCACGTGCAGCAGCCCGAACTCGGTGCGCAGCAGCAGGCCGCCGCGCTCCGGGACGATGAGCAGCTCGCCGTCGGCGTCGCTGAACACCCGCTCCATCGAGGAATTGGCGTGATAGAGGTGCACGGCGATGCCGGTGCGCTGGGCGGCGTCGCCGTTGCCGCCGAGGGTCCACAGGCCCGCGAGGAAGTCCGTCCCGGCGGGCGGCTCGGGCAGCGGGTTCCAGCGCAGCCGGTTCGGGTCGGGCACCGACTCCGTGAAGGGCGCCGTCCGCAGGGTGCCGTTGTCGGCGCGGGTGAACGCGGGGTGCGCGGCCGACGGCCGGATCCGGTAGAGCCACGAACGCCGGTTGGACGCTCTCGGCTCGGTGAACGCCGAGCCGCTGAGCTGCTCCGCGTACAGGCCGAGCGGTGCGCGCTGGGGCGCGTTGCGACCGTGCGGCAGGGCCCCCGGGACCGCCTCCGAGCTGTGTTCGTTGCCGAATCCGGAGAGGTAGGCCAGCCCTTCGGCCGTCTTCCTCGCGTCCCCGCTCATGATCGCTCCCTTGCGCCTGATTCCTATGCATCACCGTAGGATTCCCTCCTGCCCCGCGCAAGGGGTCATCCGAGCGCACCGAACGGGATCGGCCACGGGCCGCGCGCGGATCTTCGCCCGGCTTGGGCGCGGGCCGGTCCGGGGGACGAAACCGGGCCCGGACCGGGGCGGCTCGCGGCATCTCCGGTACGGCTCGGGGGTTGGCCGGAATCCCCGCGGAAGCTGCCGCGGGAGTAGTACTCGGGCGGGTCCGCGCGGCCCGAGAACCCGACTCCAGGGGGATCCGGCCGTAAGGAGCCTTGTTCTACGCTCCCGTTCATGCGGTGGACGCGTGGACTGCTCGCCGCGTTCGCGGTCTGCGCCCTGCTCGGCGGAGCCGCGGGCTGCGGCGCCGGTGAAGCGCACGAGCGGGGGGTCACGGTCTCGGCCTCGCCCGTGGGCACATTGCTCGACGAGATGGACGAGGAAGGGCGGCTCTACCGTGAGGTGGGCAAGAAGGGGGCGCCCGAGGTCGCCATCGAGATCCAGCCGGACGCCGCCGGCGGCTGGGACGTGCGGCTGACCGTCCGCGACTTCCGCTTCTCGCCCGCGGGCGCGCGTGCGGTGCCGGTCGCCGGGCGCGGCCTCGCCCACCTCTACGTCGACGGCCGGACCGTCGCCCGGCTGCGCACCGCCGGGTACCGCCTGGCCGGGCACCTCGTGCCGCGCGGCACCCACCACGTCACCGTGCGGCTGTACGCCGACGACGGCACCGTGTGGGCCGTCCACGGCAAGCCCGTCGAGAGCACCGCCGACATCACGGCGTCGGATTCCGGTTCGGCGCCCGGCCCGGAATCGGCGCCACCCGGGACGTCGGCCCCGGGCCCCGCGACCCCGGCCGTGCCGCCCCCGCGGGCCTCGACATCACCGGTCTCACCGGCTGCGTCGCAGGCCACACCGTCGGTGGTGGTCCCTGAGGTGAGATGAGTGGTCACGGCACACAGGTGCGTACTCATGGGGGAGGTTCACCGGACCCCGGCGGAAAGGCATCATGAAGACCGTGCCCCATGCGACCTCGCTGCGCAGAGCGCCCGTTCAGCGGCGCAGCGCAGAACGACTGACCAGAATCCTCGACGCCTGCGCCGACCTCCTCGACGAGGTGGGCTACGACGGTCTGAGCACACGGGCCGTGGCTCAGCGGGCCGGTGTGCCCATCGGATCCGTCTACCGCTTCTTCGGCAACAAGCGCGCGATGGCCGACGCGCTCGCCCAGCGCAACCTGGAGCTCTACGCCGAGCGCGTCACCCGGAGCCTGCGGGACACGGAAGGGGCGGGCTGGCGGGCCGCGATGGACGCGGTGCTCGACGAGTACCTCGCCATGAAGCGCACCGCGCCGGGCTTCTCCCTCGTCGACTTCGGCAACCAGATACCCGTCGGCGCGCGCTATGCCGAGCCCAACACCCGGGTCGCCGACCGTCTCACCGACCTGCTCTCCGGCTATCTCGACCGCGCCCCGGACGAGGATCTCCGGCGCTGTTTCCTGGTGGCCGTGGAGACCGCGGACACCCTGGTCCACCTGGCCTTCCGGGTCGACCCCGAAGGGGACGAGCGGATCATCGAGGAGACGCGCGAGCTGCTGCGGGCGTACCTGGCCAGAGTCCTCGACTGACCGGTCGCCCGAACGGGACGCGGCGCGCGGAATTCCGACGTGACCCCCTGCGGAGTCTCCCCAGCATGCGTACCGGTCGGTATGCTCGGTCGCGTCCGTGTGCCACCGTAGCCACCGCCCTCCGGGAGGACCCCGTGTCCCGCACCTCCGGCACCACCCCCGACTCCCGAACCGCGCTGCGCGTCTGCCCCCTGTGCGAAGCCACCTGCGGGCTGACGCTGACCATCGAGGGCACCCGGGTGACCGGCGCCCGCGGTGACCGCGACGACGTGTTCAGCAAGGGCTTCATCTGCCCGAAGGGCGCCTCCTTCGGGGCCGCCGACGGCGACCCCGACCGACTGCGCACCCCCCTCGTCCGCGAGGACGGCGAACTGCGCGAGGCCACCTGGGACGAGGCCTTCGACACGGTCGCCGCCGGGCTGCGCGGAGTCGTCGACCGGTACGGACCGCACGCCCTCGGTGTCGTGCTCGGCAACCCGAACGTGCACACCATGGCCGGTGCCCTCTACCCGCAGGTCCTGCTCGGCGCCCTGCGCACGCACAGCGTCTTCACCGCCTCCACGGTCGACCAGATGCCCAAGCACGTGTCGAGCGGCCTGCTGTTCGGCGACGCCAACGCGATCCCCGTGCCGGACCTGGACCACACCGACCACCTGCTGCTCATCGGCGCCAACCCGCTGGAATCCAACGGGAGTCTGTGCACCGCACCCGACTTCCCCGGCAAGCTCCGGGCACTGCGGGCGCGCGGCGGCACGCTGACCGTCATCGACCCGCGCCGCACCCGCACGGCCAAACTCGCCGACCGCCATGTGGCCATCCGCCCCGGCACCGACGCCCTGCTCCTCGCGGCGATGGCGTACGTCCTCTTCGAGGAAAAGCTCGTCGACCTCGGCGCACTCGCCCCGCACGTCCAGGGTGTCGACGAACTCCCCGACGCGCTGCGGGACTTCACCCCCGAGGCGGCGAGCGCGGCCTGCGACGTGGACGCCGGGACCATCCGGGAGCTGGCGCGCGAGCTGGCCGCCGCGCCGACCGCCGCCGTCTACGCCCGCATCGGCAGCTGCACCGTCCCGCACGGCACCCTGGCGAGCTGGCTCGTGGACGTTCTCAACATCCTCACGGGCAACCTCGACCGGCCGGGCGGCGCCCTCTTCCCGACGGCCGCCACCGACCGGACGCCCCGCCCGGCGGGCCCCGGTCACGGCTTCGCGCTCGGCCGCTGGCACAGCCGGGTGAGCCGGCACCCCGAGGCCAAGGGCGAACTGCCGCTGTCCGCCCTGGCGGAGGAGATCGACACCGCGACCCCGGACGGCAGCCCGGTCCGCGCCGTCATCGCCGTCGCCGCCAACCCCGTCCTGTCCGCACCCGACGGCCTCCGGCTCGACAAGGCCCTCGAATCGCTGGACTTCATGGTCAGCGTCGACCCGTACCTGAACGAGACCTCGCGCCACGCCCACGTCGTGCTGCCGCCGCCCCCGCCCTCCCGGAGCGCGCACCACGACTTCGCGTTCAACACCCTCGCCGTGCGCAACCAGGTCCGCTACAACCGCCCAGCCGTCCCCCTGGAGGAGGGCCGGATGGCGGAGACCGAGATCCTCGCCCGGCTCGTCCTCGCCGCGACCGGCATGCACGGCGCCGACCCGTCCGCCGTGGACACGATGGTCATCGACGGCACCCTCGGCAAGGCGGTCGGGGACGCCGCGTCGCCGGTGCACGGGCGCGACCCGCGTGAGCTCGCCGCCGCCCTCACCGGCGAGAACGGCCCCGAGCGCCGGCTCGACATGATGCTGCGCCTCGGCCCGTACGGCGACGGTTTCGGCGCCCGTCCCGACGGACTGACGCTGGACAAGGTGCTCGCCCACCCGCACGGCATCGACCTCGGACCGCTCGCCTCCTGCCTGCCGCGGCGCCTGAAGACCCGCAGCGGCAAGATCGAGCTGCTCCCCGAACCGATCGCCGGCGATCTGCCGCGTCTGCGGGACGCGCTGCGCGAACGCCCCGCGGCCGTCGTCCTCGTCGGCCGCCGTCATCTGCGCTCCAACAACAGCTGGATGCACAACGTCCCCGCCCTGACCGGCGGTTCCAACCGCTGCACCCTGCACATCCACCCCGACGACGCCGCCCGGCTCGGGCTCGCCGACGGGTCGGCCGTGCGCGTCAAGGGGGCCGGCGGAGAGGTGATCGCCCCGGCTGAGATCACCGACACCGTACGGCGGGGCGTGGTGAGCCTTCCGCACGGCTGGGGGCACGACCGCCCCGGCACCCGGATGAGCCACGCGGCCCTGGACCCCGGCGTCAACGTCAACCAACTCCTGGACGGCTCGCTGCTCGACCCGCTGTCCGGAACGGCGGTCCTCAACGGGGTGCCGGTGGACCTGGCGGCCTGCCCCTAGCCGTCACCGTGCTCCGAGGCCGCGGCGGGTGCGCGAGGAGCCGCCGCGGCCAGGGGTTTTCTTGCGCCGGAAGAGCGATACCTGACGGGGGACCGGGCGCTGTTACGGATCTTTCGTGGGCATATGTGAGAAGTAGTCAGATGAAGTGAGATTTGTATGACAATCACCTGACTCGGAGGAACTCGCATGTCCACCTCGACCCTCTCGCACCGCTCCGTGCCACGTCGCGGCGCCGGTGCCCTCGCGGCCCTCGCCGTCGCGGGCGCCGCCCTCCTCGGTGCCCCGGCCGCCTTCGCCGCCCCCGGCGACAACGGCGACGTCAAGATCCACGACGCGAGCACCGCGGTCGACGACCAGCGGGACGATCCGAAGGTCTGCCGCTTCTACCTCGACGGCTTCAACTTCGACCCGGGGCAGCGGATCACCTGGGCCATCCTGACCCAGCCCCTCGTCGCGGGCGGCGCCAACCTCAGGGGCAGCCTGGACCTGCCGACCGGTCAGGGTCGCACGCCCCTGCCGAACTTCACGCTGCCCGACGGCCAGTACAAGCTGACCTGGCGGTTCGTGGGCGAGAACGGCGCGGGCAAGAGCAAGGTCTTCAAGGTCGCCTGCCCCCTCGGCGGGCCGAGCCCGACCCCGTCGCCGAGCACGACGACCACCGGCCCGGGCGGAGGCCCCGGCGGACCGCAGGGCGGCCCGGGCGGTCCCAACGGAGGGCCCCCGGCGGGCGGCGGCGGTCTCGCCCATCCGCAGAACTTCTCGCCGGTGGCCGGTGCGGCGGCCGCGGGACTCGTCGTAGCCGGTGGAGTCGTGTTCCTGCGGCTGCGCCGACGCCCCGATGGCGCCGCGTAGACGACGGAGGCCCTGGTACCGGACGCGCGCCTACCGCCTGACGCGGACCATGGTGGTCACCGTCGCACTGGTGGCGGGCGGCGTCTGGTGGGCGGGGGACGGCGAGCCCGCCGGCACGGTGGCGTCCGGTGCCGTGCGCGACGAGGGCGCCGCCTCCCCCGCTCCGGCGGGGGCGGCGGGCACCGGCCACGGGCCGGACGCCCACCCCGCCGGCGACGCGCGCGGTCCGCGGCCGCACCGCGCCCCGGCCGCCCGCCCGGCCCGGCCCGCACCCCCGCCCGCATCGCTGCCGCGCTCCCGGGCCGCCTCCCTGCGCATCCCCTCCCTCGGCCTGGACGCGCCGGTCGTCGGCCTCCGGCTGGACCGCGAGCGACGGCTCACCACGCCGCCCATGGACGAGCCCACACTCGTCGGCTGGTACACGGACGGTCCCACGCCCGGCGAACGCGGCACGGCCCTCGTCGTCGGCCATCGCGACACCCGGACGGGACCCGCCGTCTTCGCCCCGCTCGAACGGATCCGCCCCGGCGCACGCGTCGAGGCCCGCCGCGTGGACGGGCGGACCGCCGTCTATACGGTGGACGCCGTACGCACGTACGCGAAGGCGCACTTCCCCGACCAGGAGGTGTATGGCAACCGGGGGCGTCCCGAACTGCGGCTGATCACCTGCGGCGGCGCCTTCGACCGGAAGGCCGGATACGCCGCGAACCTCATCGCCTTCGCCCACCTCACGGAGATCCGGGGGCGGGCCGGCGCCCGCTGAGACGAGCCGTCGGGCGCCGGCCCGGGGGCGCGGCGCGAGCCGGTGTCCGGCACACGCGCGACCGGTATCCGATCGTCCGTTTCCGCCCGTACCGAACCGGCACGTCCGATACCGCCATGTGTCTTCCCCCGGGTGTGTGCGGTCCGTTAGCTTCCGTGACTCAAGGTCCCGTACGACCCGTGCGGGACGACCGGCCGCGGAGCACCAGCGCCTTGCACGCCCCCGGGGGCACACGTCATGACACGCGCCATCTCCCTGCACCACGTCAGCAAGTCGTACACCCGCGGGGCCCGTGTGGTGGAACGGCTGTCGCTGGACATCCGGCCCGGTGAATTCCTCGTCCTGCTCGGCCCCTCCGGCTGCGGCAAGTCGACCGTGCTGAGGATGATCGCGGGACTGGAGGAGGTCACCGAGGGCGAGGTGCGGCTGGACGGGGAGTACGCCAACGATCTGCAGCCGTCCGACCGGAACATGGCGATGGTGTTCCAGAACTTCGCCCTCTACCCGAGCATGACCAGCCGCGACAACATCGGCTTCCCGCTGCGCATCGAGACGCCCGGCGAGGACCCCCGCGCGCGGGTGGACGCCACGGCCCGGATGCTCGGCATCCAGGACCTCCTCGACCGCTTCCCCAACCAGCTCTCCGGCGGCGAGCGGCAGCGCGTCGCCATGGGGCGGGCGATAGCGCGCCACCCCTCCGCCTTCCTGATGGACGAACCGCTGTCCAACCTCGACGCCAAGCTCCGCAACCACCTGCGGACCGAAATCTCCCGGCTCACCAGGGAATCGGGCGCCACCACGGTCTACGTCACCCACGACCAGGCCGAGGCCATGTCGCTCGGCGACCGGGTCGCCGTACTGCGCGGCGGAGTCCTCCAGCAACTGGGCACGCCCCGCACGGTCTACGGGCTGCCCGCGAACGTCTTCGTCGCCGCCTTCATCGGCACCCCGCGGATCAACCTGCTGCGCGGGCTCGTCCGGGCCCCGCTCGACGGCGCCATGACGATCAGCCTCGGCAAGCAGTATCTGCGCCTGCCCGAACCCCTCTGCCTGGACCACCAGCTGCTCCGGGTGCAGCAGGGCCGTGAGGTGATCGTCGGGCTGCGCTCCGAGGCCGTACGGCTCGCCAGACCGTCCGACGCCCGGCCGGGGGAAGTGGCGATCAGCGGTCTGGTCGAGCACGTCGAGTTCCAGGGGCACGAGGTCCTCGTCCACTTCAACACGGGTTCGCGGCCCGCCCACGTACCGGAGCTGGAGTCGCCGCGCCCGGCCCGCGCGACGCGCCGGCGGCGCCGTGACGGCACCGTCCTGGACCGGCTGCGGGGGCGCGCCGGGGCACTGCGGGCGGGGACGCTGCGGGCCGGACCCGTCGTCGTCCTCGACCATCCCGCGGACGACGAGGCCGATCTCGTGGGGCAGACACCGCCCGAGGGCCGGCTGCCCGGCGATCTCGTCGTGCGCACCACACCCGACATCGAACTCCGCCACGGAATGCAGATCCCGCTCCTCGTGGACATCGCCCACCTGTTCGTCTTCGACCGGAACGGCGAACGGATCTGCCCGGCACCGGAGCGGCTGCCGGACCTGGAGGAGTGAATCCCGGGCCTCCCGGGTGGCGAGTCCCCCTGGCGCCGCAAAACTATCATCGCTAGTTTAGGGCGCGGACGACGCTGCCCCGCCCCCGGAGGAACACGATGAAGGCACATGACGGCATGTACATCGACGGGGCGTGGCGCCCCGCCGCCGGACGGGACACGATCGAGGTCGTGAACCCGGTCGACGAGCAGGTGATCGGCCACGTCCCGGCGGGCACGGCCCTGGACGTCGACGCCGCCGTACGGGCCGCCCGCGCCGCGTTCCCCGGCTGGGCCGCGACCGCGCCCGCCGAACGGGCCGCCCGGCTGGCCGCCCTGAGGGACGTCCTGGTGGCTCGGAAGGACGAGATCGCCGAGACCGTCACCGCCGAGCTCGGATCGCCGCTCGCGTTCTCCCAGGCGGTGCACGCGGGCGTCCCGGTGCTGGTCGCCGGGTCCTACGCCGAGCTGGCGGCGACGTACGCCTTCGAGGAGAAGGTCGGCAACTCGACCGTCCACCAGGAGCCCGTCGGCGTCGTCGGCGCGATCACGCCCTGGAACTACCCGCTCCACCAGATCGTCGCCAAGGTCGCGCCCGCGCTCGCCGCGGGCTGCACGGTCGTGCTCAAGCCCGCCGAGGACACCCCGCTCACCGCCCAGCTCTTCGCCGAGGCCGTGGCCGAGGCGGGCGTCCCGGCCGGAGTCTTCAACCTCGTCACCGGCCTCGGACCGGTCGCCGGCCAGGCCCTCGCCGAGCACCCGGACGTCGACCTGGTCTCCTTCACCGGCTCCACGGCGGTCGGCCGCCGGATCGGCGCGACCGCGGGTGCCGCCGTCAAGCGCGTCGCCCTCGAACTCGGCGGCAAGTCCGCCAATGTCATCCTGCCCAGCGCCGACCTCGCCAAGGCCGTGAACGTCGGCGTCGCCAACGTGATGTCCAACTCCGGCCAGACGTGCAGCGCCTGGACGCGCATGCTGGTCCCCGCCGACCGCTACGACGAGGCGGTCGAGCTGGCCGCGGCCGCCGCCGCCAAGTACGGCGACCGCATCGGACCCGTAGTCAACGCCAAGCAGCGGGACCGGGTGCGTGGTTACATCGAGAAGGGTGTCGCCGAGGGCGCGCGGCTCGTCGCGGGCGGCCCCGAATCCCCCCGCGAACAGGGCTACTTCATCAGCCCCACCGTCTTCGCCGACGTCACGCCGCAGATGACGATCGCGCAGGAGGAGATCTTCGGCCCGGTCCTGTCGATCCTGCGCTACGAGGACGAGGAGGACGCCCTGCGGATCGCCAACGGCACCGTGTACGGGCTCGCGGGCGCGGTGTGGGCGGGCGAGGAGTCCGAGGCGGTCGCCTTCGCGCGCAAACTCGACACCGGCCAGGTCGACATCAACGGGGGACGCTTCAACCCCCTGGCCCCCTTCGGGGGTTACAAGCAGTCGGGCGTGGGTCGCGAACTCGGCGCCCACGGCCTGTCCGAGTACCTCCAGACCAAGTCCCTCCAGTTCTAGGAGCGTTCACGTGGTTCGCGCCGCTGTCCTGTCCGCCGTGGGTGCCCCGCTGGAGATCGCCGAGATCGAACTCCCCGACCCGGGACCGGGCCGGGTCCGGGTCCGGCTGGCCGCCGCCGGTGTCTGCCATTCCGACCTCTCCCTCTCCAACGGCACCATGCGGGTGCCGGTGCCCGCCGTGCTCGGCCACGAGGGCGCCGGTACCGTCGTCGCGGTCGGCGAGGGCGTCACCCAGGTCGCGCCGGGCTCCCGTGTCGTCCTCAACTGGGCGCCCTCCTGCGGGAGGTGTCACGCCTGCTCGCTGGGCGAGGTGTGGCTGTGCGCCGACGCGCTGACCGGCGCGGGAAATGTGTACGCCCGCCGCGCCTCCGACGGGAGCGATCTCTACCCCGGCCTGAACGTCGCCGCCTTCGCGGAGGAGACGGTGGTGCCGGTGTCCTGCCTGCTGCCCGCCCCTGACGGCATCCCGCTCACCGAGGCCGCTCTGCTCGGCTGCGCCGTCCTCACCGGATACGGCGCCGTCCACCACTCCGCCCAGGTCCGTCCCGGCGAGACCGTCGCCGTGTTCGGGGCCGGCGGGGTCGGACTCGCGGCCCTGCAGGCCGCCCGGATCGCGGGCGCCTCGAAGATCATCGCGATCGACGTCTCGCCCGAGAAGGAGTCGCTCGCCCGCGAGGCCGGCGCCACCGACTACGTCGTCGCCTCCGACACCACCGCCCGCGAGATCCGCGCCCTGACCGGCAAACAGGGAGTCGACGTCGCCGTCGAGTGCGTCGGCCGCGCCGTCACCATCCGTACCGCCTGGGAGTCGACCCGGCGCGGCGGCCGCACCACGGTCGTCGGCATCGGCGGCAAGGACCAGCAGGTCACCTTCAACGCCCTGGAGATCTTCCACTGGGGCAGGACCCTCGCGGGCTGTGTGTACGGCAACTCCGACCCGGCCCGCGATCTCCCGGTGCTCGCGGAACACGTCCGCGCGGGGCGCCTCGACCTCGGCGGCCTGGTCACCGACCGCATCGCTCTGGACGGCATCCCGGCGGCCTTCGACAACATGATCGCGGGCAAGGGGGGCCGGGCGCTGGTGGTGTTCTAGCGGCTCCCCTCGCCGGCGGGCAGCGGACCTCTTCCGGGTTCCCGATGCCGTCACACTCTGCGGAGAAATTCCGTGACGGTTCTCGCGGGTCGTGCCAGTGTGAGGGCGTGTCGAAGATCGGGACGGCGGATGTGTTCACGGCCGGACGCCGCGGTGGAGGCGGGAGCCTCTACGCGTATCGGGTGCGCGGGCTCGGCCGCAGCGCGGTGGTTCTGTGGATCGGCGGCGCGGGTGACGAACCCGACCAGGTGCTGGCGCTGCCGGACGCCGGCCACCGACGCGTGCCGGTGTTCGTGACGGTTCGGCAGGCACGGGCGTACACGAGCCGGCGCGGTCGGAAACCGGCTGTCTCCGAGGCCGGCGTGCTGGAACTCACCCGTGTCCAGCACTGGCTGGCGGATCCGGTGCGCCGGCACGTCCCCTCGGGCGCGGTGCTGGACGCGTGGAACTTCTTCGAGGACCTGGCCCGAGGACTCGGCGAAGTCCACCGGCTGCCCCAGCAGGGAGCGGTGCACAACAGCGCCTACGAGAAGCTGTTCGGAGACGAGAGCGACGCGTGGACTCCCGGCGAGTGGCGCGCGGTACTGGACCTGCTCACGGCCGGGGTGGAGCTGTGGAACTCCTGCCCGGTGATCGTGAAGCCCAGGTCGAGCCCCGTCCCGGACAGTGGACGGGGCTCCCTCCGGGGCTGGTGATCCATGCGCGGACCGACTCGCCCAGGTGCGGTCGCACAGCCCTGGCCGGGGGGTCGCTGCCCTGAGCGGCACCACTCCCGGCAGGACGGCCGCAGGTCACACCTGTCCGGCCTCGGATTCCGTTCCGGGGCCGTCGCGGGTACCGGAGCCGGAGCGTCGACCGGACCCGCGACCGTCCGTGATCAGCCCGGCCGGCAACGTGAGCCCCGGTCCGACCGGATCCTTCGGCCATGCCGTTCAGCACGCGCCACGGACAGTTCGGTGTTCACCGAAGGATCGCGAGCGGCCGCGCCGGCCTGCTGCGGAAAGCCTGAACGGGTACGCGCGGGGCCGCTCAGGCCTCCCGCACCAGCCCCGCGTACTGCACCGCGAGGCCGTCCAGCAGTGCGACGATCCCCGTCTCGAAGGCCCGCTCGTCGATCTTCTCCTGCTGTTCGGCGAGGAGGTGCGCCTGCCCCAGATGCGGATAGTCGGCGGGGTCGTACGCGCTCTCGTCGTCCACGAAGCCCCCGGCGAACGACCCCAGCGCGGACCCCATGATGAAGTACCGCATCAGCGCCCCGATCGAGGTGGCCTGCGAGGGCGGCCAGCCGGCGTCGACCATGGCTCCGAAGACGGCGTCGGCGAGCCGGAGTCCGGCCGGCCTGCGGCCCGGTCCGCGCGCGAGGACCGGGACGATGTTCGGGTGGTCGCGCAGGGCGGCGCGGTAGGAGACGGCCCAGTCGTGCAGCGCGGTCCGCCAGTCACGGCCGCCCTCGAACATCGACAGATCGACCTGCGCGCTCACCGAGTCCGCGACCGCCTCCAGGATCTGGTCCTTGGTGCGGAAGTGGTTGTAGAGGGAGGGCCCGCTCACCCCGAGTTCCGCGGCGAGCCGGCGCGTCGAGACGGCCGCCAGGCCCTCGGCGTCCACCAGCGCCCGTGCCGTCTCGACGATCCGGTCGGTGCTGAGGAGGGGCTTGCGCGGTCGGGCCATGGCGCACATAGTAGGGCTGCACCAGGAAACTAGCAGTGCTAATTTAAATGTACGGCTTTCAATGTCAGCTATCCGATGTCAGCTATCTGTGGGGTGACCCGGCATGAACCTTGGGCTCAGTGATGAGCAGACCGCCGTCCGGCAGCTCGCCAAGGACTTCGTGCACCGCGAGATCGCCCCGCACGTCGTCGCGTGGGACCGCGCGGAAGACGTCGACCGGTCCATCGTGAAGAAGCTCGGCGAGGTCGGCTTCCTCGGCCTCACCATCGACGAGGAGTACGGCGGCAGCGGCGGCGACCACCTCGCGTACTGCCTGGTCACCGAGGAACTGGGGCGCGGCGACTCCTCCGTGCGCGGGATCGTCTCCGTCTCGCTCGGGCTGGTCGCCAAGACGATCGCGCACTGGGGGAGCGAGGAGCAGAAGGGGCGGTGGCTGCCGGGGCTGACCTCCGGCGAGTACGTCGGCTGCTTCGGGCTCACCGAACCGGGCACCGGCTCCGACGCGGGCCAGTTGTCGACGCGCGCCGTGCGCGAGGGCGACGACTACGTCATCAACGGCTCCAAGATGTTCATCACGAACGGCACCTGGGCCGATGTCGTGCTGCTCTTCGCCCGCTCCACCGACGCCCCGGGCCACAAGGGCGTCTCCGCCTTCCTGGTGCCGGCCGACACCCCCGGTCTGACCCGCCGCACCATCCACGGCAAGCTCGGGCTGCGCGGCCAGGCCACCGCCGAACTGACCTTCGAGGACGTGCGCGTGCCGGCCGACGCCATGATGGCACCCGAGGGCAAGGGCTTCGCGGTGGCGATGTCGGCGCTGGCCAAGGGGCGGATGTCGGTGGCCGCGGGCTGTGTCGGCATCGCCCAGGCCGCGCTGGACGCGGCGGTGACGTACGCGACCGAGCGGGAACAGTTCGGCAGGACGATCGCGCACCACCAGCTCGTCCAGGAGCTGCTCAGCGACATCGCCGTCGACGTGGACGCGGCGCGCCTGCTGACCTGGCGGGTCGCCGACCTCATAGACCGCGGGCTGCCGTTCGCCACCGAGTCCTCGAAGGCCAAGCTCTTCGCCTCCGAGGCCGCCGTGCGCGCCGCGAACAACGCCCTCCAGGTCTTCGGCGGTTACGGCTACATCGACGAGTACCCGGTCGGCAAACTGCTGCGTGACGCCCGCGTGATGACCCTCTACGAAGGCACCAGCCAGATCCAGAAGCTGGTCATCGGGCGCGCTCTGACGGGTGTCTCGGCGTTCTGACCGGCTCCGGCGTCGGGGCTCTGAGTATGTGTCCGAGTACCTGAGTATGACGGCGGATGTGGCGGCGGCCACATCCGCCGATCCTTGTCCCCATGAGTGAGACACCTGTCAAACAGCAGAGCACGGCCGCGTTCTACGGCCAGGCCGTGGCGTCCTTCTCCGTGGCGATGGCCGCCACCGCCATCGGCATCTTCAAGCTGCAGGCCGACGCGTGGGTGCGGGCCTTCCTCGCCATCGCCGTCCTCTATCTGGTGACGTCCTCCTTCACGCTGGCCAAGGTGATCCGCGACCGGCAGGACGGCAACCGTCCCGGCGGCCGGGTGTACGACCCTTTCGAGAAGCTCTGAGCCCCGCGCGGCCATGACCTGGCCGAAGACGCTAAGCGCTCGCTCAGGTTCGGGGGTATGGTGTTCACCCTGTCAGTCGAGAAGGGGCGAACAGCGATGAGTACGGCGCAGGAGACGCCCGGCGGCGAGATGGAGCCGTGGGGCGAGGTGACCCCGGACGCGGCGCGGCGGCTGCTCGTCGCCGCGGTGGAGGCCTTCGCCGAGCGCGGGTACCACGCGACGACGACCCGCGACATCGCGGGCCGCGCGGGCATGAGCCCGGCCGCGCTGTACATCCACTACAAGACCAAGGAAGAGCTGCTCCACCGGATCAGCCGCATCGGCCACGACAAGGCACTGGACATCGTGCGCACCGCGGCCGCGGGCGAGGGTACGGCCGCCGAGCGGCTCTCCGACGCCGTACGGTCCTTCGTACGGTGGCACGCGGGCCAGCACACCACCGCCCGCGTCGTGCAGTACGAACTCGACGCCCTCGGGCCCGACGCGCGCGCCGAGATCATCGACCTGCGCCGCCAGGTGAACGCGGAGGTCCGCAGCATCATCCAGGACGGCGTCGCGACGGGCGACTTCGACGTCCCGGACGTACCAGGAACCACCCTCGCCGTGCTGTCCCTGTGCATCGACGTGGCCCGCTGGTTCAACGTCGACGGCCCCCGCACGCCGGACGAGGTCGGCGCGCTCTATGCCGACCTGGTCCGGCGGATGGTGGGCTACAAGGAGTAGGTCCCGGCCCGGCTCCGGTCCGGGCCGCCCGCGGGTCGTCACCGCCCCCTCCCGGAGCCGGTGGCGTCGGGCCCGGGCCCGGGATCCGGTCAGAGGTAGTAGCGCGAGACCGACTCCGCGACGCAGACCGGCTTGTCGCCGCCCTCGCGCTCCACGGTGAAGGCCACGGAGACCTGGACGCCGCCGGGCACGTCGTCCACCGCGGTGATCGTCGCGGTGGCGCGCAGCCGCGAGCCGACCGGCACGGGGGCGGGGAAACGGACCTTGTTCGTCCCGTAGTTGACGCCCATCTTCACGCCCTCGACGCTGATCAGCTGCGGGCCGAAGAGCGGCAGCAGCGACAGGGTCAGATAGCCGTGCGCGATCGTGGTGCCGAACGGACCCGCCGCGGCCTTCTCGGGATCGACGTGGATCCACTGGTGATCGCCCGTCGCCTCCGCGAACAGGTCGATCCGCTTCTGCTCGATCTCGACCCAGTCCGTGTACCCCAGCTGTTCGCCCACGGCGCCCCGCAGTTCGTCGACCGTTGCGAACGTCCTCGGCTCTGCCATGTCCCTGGCCTCCCGTATCTCATAGTCTAAGCGACTGCTTAGCATGGTCGGCCGGAAGGCGCATGTCAACGGACCGTACGTGTGACGCGGTGGGTAGGTTGGAGGGGTGCCCCAGATCCCTGAGACGATCCACGAGCTGACCGTCGGACAGTTGTCGGCCCGCAGCGGCGCGGCCGTCTCCGCGCTGCACTTCTACGAGTCCAAGGGCCTGATCAGCAGCCGCCGCACCTCGGGCAACCAGCGCCGCTATCACCGTGACGCGCTGCGCCGGGTCGCCTTCGTCCGGGCCGCCCAGCGGGTCGGCATCCCGCTCGCCACCATCCGCGAGGCGCTCGCCGAACTCCCCGAGGAGCGCACCCCGACGCGGGAGGACTGGGCCCGGCTGTCGCGGGCCTGGCGCTCCGAACTCGACGAACGCATCAAACAGCTCGGCCGGCTGCGCGACCACCTCACGGACTGCATCGGCTGCGGCTGCCTCTCCTTGGAGACCTGCGTGCTCTCCAACCCCGACGACGTCCTCGGCGAGCGCCGGGCCGGCTCCCGGCTCATGGCGGAGCCCGCCGGCGCGGAGCCGACGCCGAAGCCGAGGGAGCGGCACCGGGGCCGGGCGGGGATGTGCGACCCCGGTCCGCGTCAGGAACCGGCGGTGGGGGACTGTCGCTGACCCGCCCCCGACCGCCCGCTCCTTCGCCTTCAGGGCCTGTTCCTGATGCGGCCGTGCCATGACGGCAGGGGTGGATCCTGGGTCGTTGCGCGCGCCCGTCAGCCGTGCTTGGCTCGCCCGATGAACCTTCTGCTGACGGCGAGTGGCCTGCGCAACGAGACGCTGCGGGATGCGCTGCGGGACATGCTGGGAAAGCCGTTCGGATCGGCGAACATCGTGTACGTTCCCACGGCATCGGTCGCCGAGCCCGGGGACCACGGGTGGTTCGTCGAGGACATGAACCGGGTGCACGGCCTCGGCTGGCGGGAGTTCGACGTCCTGGAGCTGAACGGCCTGCCCCGGCGGATGGTGCTCGACCGGCTGCTCCACGCCGACGTCATCCATGTCGAGGGCGGCAGCCACTACCACCTCGCGCGCAGCATCACCGGCAACGACCTGGCCGACGGCTTCCTGGAGGCGCTGGAGAACCGGGTCTATGTGGGGGTCAGCGCCGGATCGATGATCTTCAGCCGTCATCTCACCGGACACTCCGCCGACGTCATCGGGGACACCGCGGACCTCCACGTGCTCGGCGCGACGACCGTGGAGCCGCCGTTCGGCCTCTTCGACTGGTATCTCAAGCCCCACCTGTACTCGCCGGATTTCCCCGAGCGGGACGACGCCTGGGCCGATCGCATCGCCGCGCGGGCGGACTTCCCGATCTACTTCATCGACGACGAGACGGCCGTTCGCGTCAGGGACGGCAAGGTGGATGTCCTCTCTGAAGGCCGGTGGCGGTTCCATCCGTGACTCGACGCGGGGTGGGGAGCCCCGGACAGGGCAGTGCGGCGCCCAGGGACGCCGCACCGCCGAGCTGCCGGGATGAGCACCTGCGTCGGGCGGCTTGCGCGAGGTGGTACGGGCTGACGTCGCGCCGTTCGGCAGGCCGGGTCGTGCGGGGAAACGGGCCCTTACTCGTACTCCGTGCCGCCCTTGCGGGTCAGGTAGGCCGGGCTGACCGCCTTCGCTATGGCGCGTCCGCCCGTCACCGGGCTGTACCGCTCGGCGGCCACGTAGGTCCCCTCCGGACCGGCCGGAGCGGGAGCTCCGGGACGGATCACGACGCCCTCGCGCAGGTGCAGCCCGCGGCCGGACACCGTCTCCCTGCCCGAGGCGACCTCCAGGACGCGCTCGACGTCGTACGGACCCTCGTACAGCCTCGGCACCAGCGGGAGTTCGCCCGTCAGCAGTTCCTGCGCGTCCAGCCAGCGGATCTCGCCGTCGATCTCCGCGGACACGTCGAACACGGCGTAGCCGATCGTCTCGCGGCGTCCGTCGGCGCCGTACGACAGGTCCTGCACGCCCGCCCCGTACACCTCGCCGAAGATGCCGACACGGCGCGCGCCCAGTCGTCCGGCGATCCGGGCGGCGGCCTCCGCGACGCCGTGCCCGCGCACCGCGCGCCAGTACAGATTGCGCGGATCCTCCTTCAGGGCGAGGGACTTGGCGCCGAAGCCCTTCGAGGACACGTGGACGCGGCCCCCGTCGGCGACGTAGGTCAGCAGACAGGCCGTACCGTGCAGCTTCTCCGTCAGGACGACGGGCTCGCCCGGGGTGAAGATGTCCGGGTACCGCTGGATGTTCTCGATGTCCACCCAGGGCAGCAGATCGGGCGCCGACTCGACGTCGCCGTTCATGGTGGGCGGAACCGGCGGCACCCATTTCACGATGCCGAGGAACTCCGCGAAGTCCGTGCCGTCCTGGGCGGCCCGCTCCAGGTCAACGTCCGCCAGCGCCTTCGGGCGGCACACGATGCCCTGCGACAGCTCGCCGCGCAGCCGTACCGCCCTGACGCGGTCCGACGCGCTGCCCGCGAGCCGCCCGGTCAGCCCCAGTTCCTCGATCAGCCCGGCCGGAAGCACGGACTGCTCGGGGATGTAGACGGCCCACTCGCCGGTGCGGTACGCGCCCTTGGCGACCACGGCCCGATACAGGCCCACCTGGGCCAGTTCGAGTGCGTCGGCGTTCGGGTGTTCGTGGACGGTCAGCACTTCGGCGGTGACACGCAGCGTCGACACGCAGGACTCCTCGGATTGCTCAGCCGTTTTTCATCGCCCCCAACTGTCCGCGGGGGAAACAGCTGGAACCATCGGTTTTCCGACTGCTACCGTCGCCCGTCGCCGTGCCCACGGCGTTGTCGCTCGCAACTCGCAGCTCGCAGCTCGCAGCTCGCAGGGCCGTCGCGCCGCGCCCGCAGCTCGTCGCCCACAGCACTCTCGCGCTGCGCCGCTGCGCCGCTGCGCAGTCCGCCAGGCCCGACGCCGCGCCCGGAGCGCCACGTCCGCCAGGCCTGACGCCGCGCCGCAGCGCCGCGCCCGCAGCACTCGCCGGGCCGCTCCGCGCCGAACGGGACCCTCCGTCACCAGTCGACTGAACCGTCGGTCAACACCCCTAGCCAGCAGGGGAGTTGCAAGTGTGGCCCCGGCAGGGGGCCGGGCGGCGGGGTCGGCCCGTCGGTCAGCCCGTCGGGCGCAGCAGGGGCCGCCCTCCTCGCCGTGCGGCGGGACACGACGGCCGGGCGCGACGGCGGGACACGACGGCCGGACGCGACGGCTGGGCGCCGCGGGCCGGGCGCCGGTCGCGACCGGGCGGTCGCGGGTGGGGACATCGCCCAGGTGGCATCGGCACGACGGCGCCGTCGTGCCGATCCGTGCTCCGTTCGGACAGGCCCGCACCATGCCCCCGATGGCGCGGGACACCCCCTGACGACCCGGGCGCCGGGAACCGCGCCCGGCCACGGACCCTCCGCGGCCGACGGCTCACCAGCGGTTCCCCTGCCCGGTGCCGCTCAGCCCGGCGGTGTCCCGGCCGCCCGGCCCGGCGGGGCACTCACGCGGACACGAGCAGCCGGCCGCGCCTGGCACCGGCCAGTGCTTCCGGGGTCAGGACGGGCCGCGGCACCACGATTCCGCAGCTCGTGCAGACGGGACCCGACGACGGTTCGTGGGCCAGGTCGTACATCCATACAAGGCGCTCACCGGCGCACACCGGGCAGACGGAGCCCGGCCCGCGCTCCAGTGCGGCGATCAGCCGGCGCAGCACCTCGGCCAGTGGTTCATGGGGGTGGACGCGGGGGTTGTCGCACCAGGCGACACCGAACCCGCCCCAGGTCAGCCGGTGCCAGTCGTCGACACTGCCCGGCCTGCGCAGCCCGTCGTGCTTCTCCTTCTTGCGACGCTGCGCGAACTCGACCTCGTAGGCGAGCCAGACGGAGCGGGCCTCCTCCAGTTCGTCCAGTGCGGCCACGAGCCGCACTGGATCGGGGGAACGGTCCTCGGGACCGAACCCGGCCCGGGAACACAGATGGTCCCAGGTCGCCCGATGCCCGTAAGGGGCGAACCTCTCCAGGCACTTGCGCAGTGAGTACCGCCGCAGTGCCAGATCACACCTCGGATCTCGCACCTGTCTCGCCAGACTCCGGAAACCGGCCATCGCCCTGCACCTCCGTCACACCTGCACCTGTACTCCGGTCACTTCGGCGCCGTCTCGTACGGACGTCGTCGAGTAGACGTATCGACAAGCGATTCGGCTCCATCCAATTTTTCGACGACCCCCACAAGCCCAACCGCCGAGTGCCCTTGACCTACCTCCCGTCGCTGCCGGCCGGCTGTCCGCCGGTCGTCCGACGCGCCCTCGCTGTCTATGAATCCCAAAAACTGACGCATGTTCATCTTCAATCTCGGGGATACCGGCGGTAACGTCCGGCCCACCCCCCCGTCGGTAGGAGCTGACATGCCACCGAGCACCCCACGTACCACGTTGGACAGACTGAGAACTCCCCGCCGATTCCCCAAGTTCCTCAAGGCGGCATCCCTATGCGTGCTCATTGCCGGTCTTTTATCGCCGCTTTCCCAGGCGGTCGCCGCCGACACCTCGACAGCGGTCGCCGCGAACGACTACTGCGGCGGCCAGTGTTCGGACATCCTGCCGCCCGGTGAGAACGGCAACGCGACCCTCGCCCAGATCCTGCTCAACCAGGCCTTCGGCACCCAGCCCAGCCACGCCGAGGACCAGCTCGGCCTCTACGGCAGCCTGCCCTCCGGCTCCTCGACCCTCACCGACGCCAAGATCAACGACTTCTTCAACGACGCCTCCTTCGGCGTCGCCTCCAACCAGGTCGAGTCGACCACCAAGCCCGGCGGACGCACCGATGTGACGATCGTCCGGGACAAGAAGACGGGCGTCCCGCACATCAGCGGTACCACCCGCTACGGCACCGAGTACGGCGCCGGGTTCGCCGCCGCCCAGGACCGGCTGTGGCTGATGGACGTCTTCCGTCACGTCGGGCGCGGCCAGCTCACCTCCTTCGCCGGCGGTGCCGCCTCCAACCAGGGCCTGGAGCAGGAGTTCTGGCGCAACGCGCCCTACACCGAGGCCGATCTGCAGGCCCAGATAGACAGCGCCACCAGCAAGGCCGGAGCCCGTGGCGCCCAGGCCCTCGCCGACGCGAACGCCTACATCGACGGCATCAACGCCTACATCGACGCCTCCGACAGCGGCCGCTACTTCCCCGGCGAATACGTCCTCACCGGCCACAAGGACTCCATCACCAACGCCGGCACCATCGACCACTTCAAGCTCACCGACCTGGTCGCGCTGGCCTCCGTCATCGGCTCGCTGTTCGGTTCCGGAGGCGGCGGCGAGGTCAACAACGCCCTGTCGCTGCTCGCCGCGCAGTCCCAGTACGGAGTGACCGAGGGCACCAAGGTCTGGGAGTCCTTCCGTGAGCGCAACGACCCGGAAGCCGCGCTCACGGTCCACAACGGCGAGAGCTTCCCGTACGCCGCGAGGCCGGACACCCCTCAGGGCGAGGCGCTGCCCGACGCCGGCTCGGTGACCCAGGAGCCGCTGGTCTACGACCGCACCGGCAGCGCTGCCACCGCGAGCGCCACCAGTGCCTCGGCCACGGCGGCCAGGACCTCGCTCACCTCCGCCAAGCGCGGAATGTCCAACGCCCTCGTGGTCAGCGGGAAGTACACGGCCAGCGGCCACCCGATCGCCGTCTTCGGCCCGCAGACCGGCTATTTCGCGCCACAGCTCCTCATGCTCCAGGAGATCCAGGGCCCGGGGATCAGCGCCCGCGGCGCCTCCTTCGCGGGCCTGAGCATGTACGTGGAACTCGGCCGCGGCCAGGACTACTCCTGGAGCGCGACGACCTCCGGCCAGGACATCATCGACACCTACGCCGTCGAGCTGTGCCAGGACGACTACCACTACCTGTTCCACGGCACCTGCACGGCGATGGACAAGGTCGAGCGGACCAACTCCTGGACGCCGACCACCGCGGACGGCACCGCGGCCGGCTCGTACCGGATGCAGGTCTACCGGACCGCGTACGGGCCCGTGGAGTACCGCGCGACCGTGGGCGGCAAGAAGGTCGCGTACACCACCCTGCGCTCCTCCTTCATGCACGAGGCCGACTCGATCATCGGCTTCCAGATGCTCAACGACCCGGACTACGTGAACAGTCCGGCGACCTTCCAGAGCGCGGCGCAGCACATCAACTACACCTTCAACTGGTTCTACGCCGACTCGGCGCACACCGCGTACTACAACAGCGGTGACAACCCGGTACGGGCGAGCGGCGTCGACGCCGAGTTCCCCGTGTGGGCGCAGGCCGCCTACGAGTGGCAGAACTGGGACCCGGCCACGAACACCGCCACGTACACCCCGGCGTCCGCCCACCCCAACTCGGTGGACCAGGACTACTACATCTCCTGGAACAACAAGCAGGCCAAGGACTACACGACGGCCTCCTGGGGCGACGGCTCGGTGCACCGCGGCGACCTCCTGGAGGACCGGGTCTCCAAGCTGGTCGCGGCGGGCGGAGTGACCAGATCCGCGCTGGTGAAGGCCATGGCCGACGCGTCACTCGCCGATCTGCGGGCCGAGGACGTCCTCCCGAACCTGCTGAAGGTCGTCAACAGCTCCCCGGTCACCGACTCCACGGCCGCCGCCGCGGTGAGCAAGCTGTCCGCGTGGGTGACGGCGGGCGCCAAGCGCACGGAGACCTCGTCCGGTTCGCACACCTATGCCAACGCCGACGCGATCCGGATCCTGGACGCCTGGTGGCCGCTGCTGGTGAAGGCGGAGTTCCAGCCGGGACTCGGCAGCGACCTGTACACCGCGTTCGGCAACAACCTCCCCGTCGACGAGGCACCGTCCGCCGGACACGGACCGACCGGCTCGCACGCCGGAAGCTCCTTCCAGTACGGCTGGTGGAGCTATGTCGACAAGGACATCCGGGCGGTGCTCGGGGAGTCCGTGCAGGGCGGTCTGTCGCAGAAGTACTGCGGCGCCGGCAGCCTCACCGCCTGCCGGGACGCCCTGATCAGCTCACTGAAGGAGGCGGCGGGCAAGACCGCGTCGGCCGTCTACCCCGGCGACGACCAGTGCTCGGCGGGCGACCAGTGGTGCGCCGACTCGATCGTCCAGCGGACGCTCGGCGGCATCAAGCACGGCAAGATCACCTGGCAGAACCGGCCGACCTTCCAGCAGGTCGTCGAGTACACCTCGCACCGGTGAGCACGGACCGGCGCCGACAGGACGGCTCCTAGGAGCGATCGGCGCCGGAGCGGCGGCGGGTCGGCGGACGCGGCCCGCCGCCCATACCGGTCGGGTCAGCGGACGCGACCCGCCGCCAGCACCAGCTGGGCCAGCTCGCGATGGCAGATGTCGCTGTGCGCGCCTGCCGGGGCGCCGCCCCGGCACACCACCGAGGCCGCGTCGACGTTCACGCACCCCGAGACCGGCATTCGGGTGCGCAGGGCCTCGGCGAGCGTGAACGACCTGGTCCCCGGTACCGCCTGCACCCCGTCGTGGCCCATCGCGCCCCACTGCGCGCCCAGAGCGCTGCCGATGCCGAAGTCCGCCATGGCGGACCGGTCGTCACCCGCCATCCGCGAGGCCAGCGGGTAGATCGTGCCGAGCGCCGCGTCGAAATGGGAGTAGCAGCACACCAAGGGGCCGTCGATCCGGTTGTACTGCCCGTCCAGCACACCGCTCGACCGCGCGTCGTGCGGCAGCCGGGCCGCGAACGCGTAGTGCGAGAAGGCGCCTTGGAGCAGCGTCACCGACTTCACCGTGTGTACTCCGGGAGGCAGCCCGCGCAGCGCGAACGAGACCAGCCGGCCACCGAAGCTGTGCCCGACCAGATGCACGCGCACGTCGGGTGCCGCCGCCGCGAGCCGGCCGATCGCCCGCCCGAGCCCGCGCTCACCGACCGTGCCCGCGCGCCGCTTCATCGCGTAGTACGTGGCCTGGCGCAGCAGTTCGAGGGCGCCGTCCCACAGCCGGGGCAGCGCGAACTCGGTGGCACCGGGATTCCCGGCCCCGGCGAGCGCCTGCGCGAACTCGGCGCAGACCGTCGCGGTGTCCCCGAAGAGCATCTCGGGATCGCTCTCCGGGACGCCCTCCGCCAGGGTGTCCGCCGCGAAGGAGGTCTGCGGTCCCTGCGGCCGGACCTCGACGAGCAGGCGTACGAGACGGCCGAACTCCTCCAACGAGGCTCCCTCGTCGGGCTGTTGGTCGAGCAGCCGGGCGATCTGCTCGACCATGGTCGCGCGGCCGGGGAACACCTCCAGAAGGGCGTGCCGGGTGTTCTTGCCGAGCGGGGAAGCGGTGTCCGGGGTGAGCTCGGCGGCCACCGACGGCGGGAAGTCGGGGATCGGCTCGTCCGAGAAGCGCATAGAAGGCCAGATCACCCCCACGTAGCCGAGGCGCGCTGTCGGCGCGAGCTGGGGGACGGGTTCGAAGAACTGGCTGAAGAGGCGGGTGGCCGCCGAACGGTCGTTGTTCCAGCCGTGCGTGAAGACGATCAGGTCGCGGACCTTGCGTCGCGGCACCTCCTGGATCCAACGGTCCTGTTCACGGCCGTCCGCGTCCCCGTCCGCGTCGAACGTCAGCTCCCAGTACGGAGAAACACTCACTGCCGGTTCCGTCATGCCAGGCCCCCTGACCCCGCGGGCGGTGCGATATGGGCGCATCGTCCACCCGGCGGGGAAAGTTGGCCATACATCACGACCCATCCATCGCGTTTCCGTCACTCGTCCGTGGAAGAGGACCCCGGATCACTTGTAGATGAGGTAATGCCTCCGGACCGTCCGGAACGCCTCCAGTTCGTCCTGCCAGGCCGCGACGACCTCGCCGGCGCCCGCGCCCGCGTCGATCATCGTGCGCACCTGCGCCGAGCCGGTCAGCTTGTCGATCCAGTTGTCGGAGCGCCAGGCGAAGTCGCTCCAGACCTTCTTCGCGGTCACCAGCAGAGCGACCCCGGTGCGGACGGGGTCGTACGCGGCCCGGTCGTGCACATGGATCTGTACGCCCCCGATGGTCTTGCCCTGGAACTTGGAGAACGTCGGAGCGAAGTACGCCTCCCTGAAGTGGACGCCGGGCAGCCCCAGTTCACCGGCCGCCGCCGCCCAGCGCCCGTCGACACCCTCCGCGCCGAGCAGTTCGAAAGGCCGCGTCGTACCCCGCCCCTCCGACAGGTTCGTGCCCTCGAAGAGGCAGGTCCCCGAGTACACCAGCGCGGTGTCCGCCGTCGGCATGTTCGGGCTCGGCGGCACCCAGGGCAGCCCCGAGGTGTCGTAGAACTCCCCGCGCCGCCAGCCCGACATCAGCACGGTGTCCAGTTCCACGGGCGCCGCCAGGAACTCACCGTTGAAGAGCCGGGCCAGCTCCGCCACCGTCATCCCGTGCGCCTGCGCGATCGGCTGACGCCCGACGAACGTGGCGAACTCCTTGTGCAGGACCGGCCCTTGGGCCGACAGGCCGGTGACCGGGTTCGGCCGGTCGAGCACCACGAACCGCTTGCCGGCGAGCTGCGCGGCCTCCATGCAGTCGTACAGCGTCCAGATGTACGTGTAGAAGCGCGCTCCCACGTCCTGGATGTCGAAGACGACGGTGTCCACGCCGGAAGCGGTGAAGATGTCGGCGAGGGCCTGACCGCTCTTCAAGTACGTGTCGTAGACGGGGAGTCCGGTCGCCGGATCGTCGTAGCGGCCCTCGGAGCCGCCGGCCTGCGCGGTGCCCCGGAAGCCGTGCTCGGGTCCGAAGACGGCGACCAGGTCCACCCGGTCGTCGGCGTGCATGACGTCGACGATGTGGCGGACGTCACGGGTGACGCCCGTGGGGTTGGTGACCATGCCGACACGTCCGCCGCCGAGTGGGGAGTACCCGGCTTCGGCGAGACGCTCGAAGCCGGTGCGGAGCCGGGGCCCGCGGTTCGTGGCCGGCACCGCCGCCCCTGCGGGCAGCGGGGTCAGGGCCGCCGCGGCGGTGCCGGCCGCGAGCAGTGACCGTCGGGACATGCGCATGGTGGGACCTCCGTGATCGCGGAAGGTTGGCACAGGCACGCTAAGGGCTCCTGGGGCAAGTTCGTAGGGCCCGGATCCCACCAGCCTGTCGTGGCTCGTCACACGGCCGCCCGCGCCGTGGAGGGAACCCTTCCCTTGTTACATACCGACTGGTTAGTCTGGCGTCACAGCAGAGCCGTGTCACGTCGCGTCGAAGGAGACCCGTGGTGGAAGCCATGCAGGGTGCGGGAGTCGTCGTCACCGGAGCGGGAGGTGGCATCGGAGCCGCGCTGGCCCGCCGTTTCGCCGCCGAGGGAGCGCGGGTCGTGGTCAACGACCTCGACGCCGACAAGGTGAGGGCCGTGGCCGACGAGATCGGCGGCATCGCGGTCGTGGGCGACGCCTCCCGGATCGTGGCCGAGGCCCGCGACGCCCTCGGCGGCACGGTCGACGTCTACTGCGCGAACGCGGGAGTGGCCTCGGGCGGCTCGGAAGCGGCGGGCGAGAACATATGGGCCCTGGCCTGGGACGTCAACGTGATGGCGCACGTGCGCGCCGCCGAGGCGCTGCTCCCGGACTGGCTGGAGCGCGGCAGCGGCCGATTCGTCTCGACCGTCTCGGCCGCCGGACTGCTCACCATGATCGGCGCCGCGCCGTACAGCGTCACCAAGCACGGCGCGTACGCGTTCGCCGAGTGGCTGTCCCTGACGTACCGCCACCGGGGTCTGAAGGTGCACGCGATCTGCCCCCAGGGCGTGCGCACCGACATGCTCGACGCCACCGGCAGCGCCGGTGACCTGGTGCTCCAGCCGACCGCCATCGAGCCCGAGGCCGTCGCCGACGCGCTCGTGAAGGGGATCGAGGAGGACCGCTTCCTGATCCTGCCGCACCCCGAGGTCGCCGGGTACTACCAGGCGCGGGCCGCCGCCCCCGACCGCTGGATGACGAACATGAACCACCTCCAGCAGAAGTGGGAGGCCGCCGAGTGACCCGCTACGCAGACCGGCCCTGGGTGGCGCTCCTGAACGAGGCGCAGCGCGGCCCGGTGAGCCCCGCCGACACCCTGGTCCACGCCCTCCGGGACGTGGTCGAGCGGACCCCGGACCGCACCGCGCTCGCCTACTTCGACGGGCGGCTGAGCTACCGCGAGGTCGACGACCTGAGCGACTCCGTGGCCGGGCACCTCGCCGCCCGCGGTGTGGAGCGGGGCGACCGGGTGGCGATCATGCTCCAGAACTCCCCGCATTTCGTGCTCGCCCTGCTCGGCGCCTGGAAGGCCGGCGCGACGGTGGTGCCGGTCAACCCGATGTACAAGTCCGGCGAGGTCCGGCACGTCCTGCACGATGCCGAGGTGAGCACCCTCGTCTGCTCCGACCGCGCCTGGGACACGTATCTGCGCGAGAGTGCCGCCGACTCGCCGGTACGGGTGGTCCTGACGGCCTGTGAACGGGATCTCCAGAGCCGCGACGACCCGCGGGTGCTGGCCTTCGAGCGACTGCCCCAGGACGCGGCGGCGGACGATCTCCTCGCGGTCGCCCGGCAGGGGCACAAGGCGCCCGGCGACCGCGCCCTCGGCCCGTCCGACATCGCGCTGATCAGCTACACCTCGGGCACCAGCGGCACCCCCAAGGGAGCCACCAACACGCACGGCAACATCATGTACAACGCCGAGCGGCAGCGGACCGGCCTAGCGCTGCCCGAGGCGCCCGTCTACTTCGCGATGGCGCCGCTGTTCCACATCACCGGGATGGTCTGCCAGCTCGCCGCCTGCCTCAACAGCTCCGGCACGCTGGCCCTCGCGTACCGCTTCGAGGCCGGGGTCGTCCTCGACGCCTTCGCCGAGCACCGGCCGCTCTACACGGTCGGCCCCTCGACCGCCTTCATGGCGCTGGCCGCCCACCCGGCGGTCACCCCGGACCACTTCTCTTCCTTCATGAACATCTCCTCCGGTGGTGCCCCGCTGCCGCCCGCCCTCGTCGAGCGTTTCCGGGCCGGCTTCGGGCCGTACATCCGCAACGGCTACGGGCTCACCGAGTGCACCGCGCCGTGCGCCTCCGTGCCGCCGGGCCTCGAGGCGCCGGTGGACCCGGCCTCCGGGACCCTGGCCGTGGGCGTACCGGGCCCGGAGTCGGTCGTCCGCATCGTCGACGACGCGGGCGAGGAGGTCCCCTTCGGAGAGCAGGGCGAGATCCTCGTCAGCGGTCCGCAGGTGGTGCCCGGCTACTGGCGCCGCCCCGAAGCCACCGCCGAGACCTTCCCGGACGGCGAGCTGCACACCGGCGACATCGGCTTCATGGACGTGAACGGCTGGCTCTACGTGGTCGACCGGAAGAAGGACATGATCAACGCGTCCGGCTTCAAGGTGTGGCCGCGCGAGGTCGAGGACGTCCTGCACACGCACCCGGCGGTCCGCGAGGCGGCCGTCGTCGGGGTCCCGGACGGCTATCGCGGGGAGACCGTCATGGCGTACATCAGCCTGCGGCCGGGCGCCTCCGAGGAGCCCGCCGCGCTGGCCGCGTACTGCAAGGAGAGACTGGCCGCCTACAAGTATCCGCGGCAGGTGGTGATCCTGCCCGAACTGCCCAAGACGACGAGTGGGAAGATCCTCCGTCGGGAACTGCGTTCCCGGTCCCGGGAGTCCCAGTAGTCTCCAGGACTCTTCACGGAACACGGTCATCGATGTGAACGCACGGAAGGCAGGTGGCGGCAGTGCCCAGGACGACGGACGGTGACGGTACGCCCGTCCCGCAGCGGCTGCTCGCCGCCGCCACCCGGCTCTTCGCCGAGCAGGGCTACGACCGCACCTCGGTGCAGGAGATCGTCGAGGCGGCGGGCGTCACCAAAGGGGCGCTCTACCACTACTTCGGCTCCAAGGACGACCTCCTGCACGAGGTCTACGCGCGCGTGCTGCGCCTCCAGCAGGAGCGGCTCGACGCGTTCGCGGACTCGGACGCGCCGGTGGAGGAACGGCTGAGGGGAGCGGCGGCCGACGTGGTCGTCACGACCATCGACAACCTCGACGACGCCTCGATCTTCTTCCGGTCGATGCACCACCTCGGCCCCGAGAAGCTCAAGCAGGTGCGGTCCGAACGGCGCCGCTACCACGAGCGCTTCCGCGCCCTGATCGAGGAGGGCCAGAAGAAGGGCGTCTTCTCCACGGCCACGCCCGCCGACCTGGTCGTCGACTACCACTTCGGCTCCGTCCACCACCTGTCGACGTGGTACCGCCCCGACGGCCCCCTCGCCCCCCAGCAGGTCGCCGACCAGCTGGCGGACCTGCTGCTGCGCGCCCTGCGCCCGTAACGGCCGGACCCGTGACGCGCCGAGGCCCCACCGGACGGTGGGGCCTCGGCCCTGTCATCGCACGTACGCGCCGATCACATGTACTTCTTGATCTCCTGGCGGGCCAGTGAGCGCTGGTGGACCTCGTCGGGCCCGTCGGCGAGCTTCAGGGTCCGCGCGGCGGACCACAGTTCGGCCAGCGGGAAGTCCTGGCTGACGCCGCCCGCGCCGTGGAGCTGGACGGCCTTGTCGAGGATGTCGACGACCGCGCGCGGAGTGGCGATCTTGATGGCCTGGATCTCCGTGTGCGCGCCCCTGTTGCCGACCGTGTCCATCATCCAGGCGGTCTTCAGGACCAGCAGGCGCAGCTGCTCGACGGTCACCCGCGCGTCGGCGATCCAGTTCTGCACGACGCCCTGCTGGGCCAGCGGCTTGCCGAACGCCGTACGGGACACCGCGCGCCGGCACATCAGCTCGATGGCCCGCTCGGCCATGCCGATCAGCCGCATGCAGTGGTGGATACGGCCCGGACCGAGCCGCGCCTGCGCGATGGCGAAACCGCCGCCCTCCTCGCCGACCAGGTTGCCCACCGGGACCCGGACGTGGTCGAAGACGACCTCGGCGTGCCCGCCGTGGGAGTGGTCCTCGTAGCCGTAGACCCGCATGGCGCGCCGGACGACGAGGCCAGGTGTGTCGCGCGGGACCAGGACCATCGACTGCTGGCGGCGGATGTCGGCGCCGTCCGGGTCCGTCTTGCCCATCACGATGAAGATCTTGCAGTCGGGGTTCATCGCCCCCGAGATGTACCACTTGCGACCCGTGATGACGTACTCACCCCCACTCTCGGCTCCGCTCGAGCGGGAGGTGCCCCCACCGTCCCGCTCGATCAGCGTGGTGATGTTCGTGGCGTCGGAGGAGGCGACCTCGGGCTCCGTCATCGCGAACGCGGAGCGGATCTCACCGGCGAGCAGCGGCTCCAGCCACTGCTTCTTCTGGCGCTCGTCGCCGAACTGGGTGAGCACCTCCATGTTGCCGGTGTCGGGGGCCGCGCAGTTCAGCGCGGTGGGCGCCAAGTGCGGGCTGCGGCCGGTGATTTCGGCGAGCGGCGCGTACTGGAGATTGGTCAGCCCGGCACCGTACTCGGAGTCCGGCAGGAAGAGGTTCCACAGACCCTGTCTGCGGGCCTCGGCCTTCAACTCGCCCACCACGGCGGGCGTGTCCCACGGCGAGGCCAGCAGAGCGCGCTGTTCCTCCGCGACGGCCTCCGCCGGATAGACGTACTCGTCCATGAAGGCGAGCAGCTTCTGGCGCAGCTCTTCGGTGCGCGCGTCGAATCCGAAGTCCATGGCGGATCAGCCTTCCTGAAGGGTGGTCAGGCCGTGCTCGATGAAGACCGGGGTCAGCTCGCCGATGCGGTCGAAGCCCGCGCCGACCGTCTGGCCCTTGGTGTACCGGAAGTGGATGCCCTCCAGGATCACGGCGAGCTTGAACCACGCGAAGGCCGTGTACCAGGAGACCGCGGAGACGTCGCGCCCCGAGCGCGCGGCGTACCGCTCGACGATCTCGGCCGCCTTCGGGTGTCCCGCGGCCGAAGCGGTCGTGCTGATGGGGGAGTTGGGCAGGTCCAGGCGGGTGCTGTACATGACGAGCAGCCCCAGGTCGGTGAGCGGGTCGCCGAGCGTGGACATCTCCCAGTCCAGGATCGCCCTGATCCGGTCGTCGGGCCCGATCAGTACGTTGTCGAGGCGGTAGTCGCCGTGGACGACGGTGGGCGCGGGGGAAGCGGGCAGTTCGCGTCCCAGGGCTGCGTGCAGCTCGTCGATGCCGGCGAGCTCGCGGTTCCGGGACGCGTCCAACTGCTTGCCCCAGCGGCGCAGTTGCCGGTCCAGGAAGCCCTCGGGGCGGCCGAAGTCGGCGAGACCCACCTCTGCGGGGTCCACCGAGTGCAGTTCGACCAGGGTGTCGACCAGGCCGAGCACCGCGTCGCGGGTGCGCTGCGGGCCGAGCGGGGCGAGCTGGCCGGCGGTGCGGAACGGGGTGCCCTCCACGAACTCCATGACGTAGAACGGGGCGCCGAGCACCGAATCGTCCTCGCACAGCAGCACGGGGTTCGGGACCGGGACGGCCGTCGGGTGCAGCGCGCTGATCACCCGGTGCTCGCGCTTCATGTCGTGCGCCGTGGCCAGCACGTGGCCCAGCGGAGGACGCCGTACGACCCACCGGGCGGTGCCGTCGGAGACCGCGTAGGTGAGGTTCGACCGTCCGCCCTCGATCAGCCGGCCGGTCAGCGGGCCGTTCACCAGTCCGGGCCGCTCACGGTCGAGCAGGCCGCGCAACCGGTCGAGATCGAGACCTGGCGGGTGGTCCGGGCTCATTTTTGCTCCTCAGCACACGGGAACGGGACGTGACCATGATGCCGACCAGTCGGTATGTCGTCCAGCGGCTGTGCGAAACGTGATCGGCGTCTCCCCGGGCGCGCGAGCCGGGGAGACGCCGTCGGTGCTGAGGGCGGGCGCTGAGAGCCGGTGCCGGGGGCCGGTTCCGGGGGCCGAGGTGCCGGACCGAGGGCCGGTTCCGAGGGGTCAGTGGTCGTCCCAGTGGCCGTCGTGCTCGGCGTGCCGGTGGCCGTCGTGCAGATAGTCGACGTGGTCGCCGTGCGCCACGGCGGGATGCCCGCAGCCCTCGCCGTGCTGATGGGCGTGCCGGTCGTGCGCCGCGTGTCCGCTCGGCTCGCACTCGTCCCAGTGCCCCGAGTGCTCGCGGTGCAGATGCCCGTCGTGCGCGTAGTCGACGTGGTCCCCGTGCCGTACCTCGGTGTGACCGCAGTTCGGGCCGTGGACGTGCTGGTGGGTGGGGTGCTCCTGGTGAAGGGTGGTCATCGTGCTCACCTTCGGCTGTGACGTGGATAGGGGTGCCTGCGTGCCGCGCCGCCTGCGTGCCGCGCCGCCTGCGTGCCGCGCCGCCTGCGTGCCGCGCCGCCTGCGTGCCGCGCCGCCTGCGTGCCGCGCCGCCCGCGCGGCGCGGCAGGGCTGGGCGGCGCGAGGGCTGGGCGACAATCCAGGCTATCGCCGTAAACCGTTACGATCCGGTCCATTCCCGGGCGTGTGGCGCCGACGCCGCCCGAACGCCGGTCACGAGCGAACCGCCGCCACCGCGCCCCGAACGCCGGTCGGGGGAGACCGCCGCCGCTAGAACACGAACGCCACGGCGCACACGGCCAGCGCCACCGTGCACAGGGCCGTCGCCGTCGCGTGCCGGGGGGCGAGCGTGGCCGGACCCGCCGGTCCCGCGGTCGCCAGCGTCCGGATGCGGAGGTGGGCGAGGCCGAGGAGGGTCAGCCAGAGAACGCAGCAGCACGAGCACGCCACGATCCCGGCGGCCGAGCCCCTGTCGTGCAGCGCCGCCTTCGCGGCGAGCACGGCGACGACGGTGCTGGAGAGCGTCGTACGGCGCCAGGCCAGCCGCGTGCGTTCCGGCTGGAGGCCGGGGTCCCGTACCTCCCGGGCGGGCGTGGTCATCCCGCCCAGCCGACGAGCACGACGACGACCATCGCGACCGCGACGACCGCGACGACGATGCTCAGCACCGCCGGGAAGCGTGACACCGGCAGGTCCTCGCCGCGCCGCATCGCCCGCTCGCAGCGCACCCAGTGATTGACGGCCCGCAGCGCGCACAGCACGCCCGCCGCCAGCAGCGCCAGGGAGAGGCCCGCCCGCCAGGCCCAGCGCAGGTCGGGCAGGAACTGGTCCACGGCGAAGCCCCCGCCGATCAGTGCGAGCGCGGTGCGCAGCCAGGCCAGAAAGGTCCGCTCATTGGCCAGCGAGAACCGGTAGTCCGGGGTCCTGCCCTCGCCCCGGATCTCCTGCGGCGCGAACCACAACTGGACATTACGCACGAGTTCGATCACCTTCAGGACCCTACCGGGGAGCCTGGGGCGGAACGCCGTCGGTGCCGCCCGCTCCCGTGGGCGCTCAGTCCATCGCCCGGTAGTCCGTGAGCCGCTCGTAGGCCGCCAGTCCGTCCGGCACCCAGGTCCACTCCGACAACCGCCGCTCCACCTCGTCGTCGGTGAGGAAGGCGTGCCAGGCGACCTCCTCCACCTGCGGGTTCACCGGAAGCTCGCAGCGGACCTCGTACACGGCGGACCACCAGGTCGCGCCGGCCCCGTCGTCGTACAGGAACGTGAAAAGGGGGGTCGGCCTCGGGAGCCCGGAGACGCCGAGTTCCTCCTCGGCCTCGCGGAGCGCCGCGTCGTCGTAGGACTCGCCCGCGCCGACGACTCCGCCGACGAACATGTCGTAGAACGAGGGGAACACCAGTTTGGTACGGGTGCGTCGATGGACGAAGAGCCGGCCCTCGGCGTCCCGGGCCTCGATGAACACGCACCGGTGGCGCAGCCCGCGCGCGTACGCCTCCCCGCGCGGGGCCTGTCCGATGACCTGGTCGTTCTCGTCCACGATGTCGAGGATCTCGTCAGCGGCGCTCATGGATCCATCCAAGCAGTTCGGGATCCGGCGTGCTGTGTCCGAGGATCGCGGGTACCTGCGGACGGGGACCTTCCTCAGTGCGGCTGGAGGTCCCGCGAGCGTTCCGGTTCCGCCGTGCCCGAGGGCATCGCCGGGTGCATGCCCAGCAGGATGATCCCCACCACGACGCCCGCGAGCCCCGCGGCCTGCCAGGCCAGGGCTCCCGCGTCGGTGCGGAGCTGGTCCCCGAGGAAGCCCACCCCGCAGACGATGCCGGCCAGCGGCTGGGCGGCGGTGAGCGCGGGCAGCGACATCCGCAGCGGTGCGGTCTCGAAGGCGCTCTGGACCAGGATCAGCCCGGTCACACCGAGGGCGAGCACCGCGTACGGCTGCCAGCCGGTGATCAGTTCGGTCCAGCCGCCGGCGCTGAACCGCTGGCCGCTGATCCGGGTGAGCGCGTCCTGCAGGCCGTACAGCAGCCCGGCGGCGGTGGCCAGCAGCACGGGTCCGGCGCTGAGCCGGGACCGTTTCGCGTAGGTGGTGAGCAGCAGGGCCAGCCCGAGCACGATCCCGATGATCAGCCAGTGCCGCAGCGGGTCGCTGACGGCGTCGCCGCCCTGCGGCTGCCCGGCCACGATGAACGCCGAGACGCCGCCCGCGAGCAGCAGCAGCCCGGCCCAGCCCTGTTTGCCGAGCGGCTGTTTGGTCTGGTGGCGGGAGAGCGCGAGGGCGAAGAGCAGGTTGGTGGCCAGGAGCGGTTCCACCAGCGAGACCTCGCCGTTGCCGAGCGCGATCGCGCCGAGGACCATGCCGCACACCATGAGCCCGATGCCGCCCAGCCAGCGCGGGACCCGGATGAGGTCGAGCAGCAGGCGGACGGAGAGGAAGTCGCTGAGCGGGGCGTGCGAGGCGGCGTTCTGCTGGAGCACGAAGCCGAAGCCCAGACAGCAGGCCGCGCTCACGGCAAGGACCAGAACCAGTACCGACACGCTGGGTACCTCGATACATCGGAGTCGGGGCGGGCCAGTGGTGCGTATCCCGCCGACTGTAGCGCCATGCGCCGGGAGCCTGCCCCCGGGAGTACCCGGAACCAGGCAGTTGACTCGGTCACCTTTTTTGCCGAAGGATCTGACCGATCAGTAACAAGTGCCGGTCGGCCGTACGGCCGACCACCACCAATGTCTCATCAACCAGCACGCTGTCGATCGGTTCGTGACAAATGTCATCAAAGCGCCCTTTTTGGCGCCGGCCCGGTCCGACCAGTCGGAATGTCGAGAGGACGGGCCCATGGCCTACGACGCAGATGTGATCGTCATCGGAGCGGGCCTCGCGGGGCTCGCGGCGACCGCGGAGCTCGTCGACGCGGGCCGCAAGGTGATCCTCCTCGACCAGGAGCCCGAGCAGTCGATCGGCGGCCAGGCGCACTGGTCCTTCGGCGGGCTCTTCTTCGTCGACTCGCCCGAGCAGCGCCGTATGCGGATCAAGGACAATCACGCGCTCGCCCTGCAGGACTGGATGGGTACGGCGGGCTTCGACCGGCCCGAGGACCACTGGCCGCGCCAGTGGGCCGAGGCGTACGTCGACTTCGCGGCCGGCGAGAAGCGGCCCTGGCTGCACCAGCAGGGCGTGCGCTTCTTCCCGGTGGTGGGCTGGGCCGAGCGCGGCGGCTACGACGCCAACGGGCACGGCAACTCCGTCCCGCGCTTCCACATCACCTGGGGCACCGGGCCCGGCCTGGTGGCGCCCTTCGAGCGGCGGGTCCGGGAGGGGGTCGCCCGCGGTCTGGTCGAGCTGAGGTTCCGCCACCGGGTCACCGGTCTGTCCCGCAGCGCCGGCTCCGTGGACACCGTCACCGGGGAGATCCTGGAGCCGTCGGGCATCGAGCGCGGCCAGGCCAGCAGCCGTACGGTCACCGGCGCCTTCGAGCTCAGGGCCCAGGCCGTGATCGTCACCTCCGGCGGCATCGGCGGCAACCACGACCTCGTACGCGCCAACTGGCCCGAGCGCCTCGGCACACCGCCCGAGCGGATGATCTCCGGCGTCCCCGCCCACGTCGACGGCGCCATGCTCGGGATCGCCGAGGAGGCCGGCGCCCGCCTCATCAACCGCGACCGCATGTGGCACTACACCGAGGGCATCCAGAACTGGAACCCCATCTGGGACAAGCACGGCATCCGCATCCTGCCGGGCCCCTCCTCCCTCTGGCTGGACGCGCGCGGCAACCGGCTGCCGGTACCGCTCTTCCCGGGCTTCGACACCCTCGGTACCCTCGAACACATCATGCGCACCGGGTACGACTACACCTGGTTCGTCCTCGACCAGAAGATCATCGGCAAGGAGTTCGCGCTCTCCGGTTCGGAGCAGAACCCGGACCTCACCGGCAAGTCGGTCAGAGGCGTCATCGGGCGGGCCCGCGCCGATGTGCCCGCGCCGGTCAAGGCGTTCATGGACCACGGCGCCGACTTCGTCGTGGAGAACGACCTCGGCGCGCTGGTGCGAGGGATGAACGCGCTCACCGAGAAGCCGCTGATCGACGAGGCGGCGCTGCGCAACGAGATCGTCGCGCGCGACCGGGAGATCGCCAACCCCTTCACCAAGGACCTCCAGGTCATGTCGATCCGCGGCGCCCGCAACTACCTCGGCGACAAGCTGATCCGCACCGCGCCCCTGCACCGCATCCTCGACCCCGGGGCGGGCCCGCTGATCGCGGTGCGCCTCAACATCCTGACCCGCAAGACCCTCGGCGGTCTGGAGACCGACCTCTCCTCGCGGGTGCTGACCGAGGGAGGAGACCCGCTGGAGGGTGTGTACGCCGCCGGTGAGGCCGCCGGATTCGGCGGCGGCGGAGTCCACGGATACCGGTCCCTGGAAGGCACCTTCCTCGGCGGCTGCCTCTTCTCCGGCCGCACGGCGGGCCGGGCGGCGGCCAAGGCGCTGGGCTGACCACGCCAGGGGGAGCCGTTCAAGTCGCCCGTCGGGGAAGGCCGTTCGGCGTGTGAGGCGGCGGCTGCCCGGGACTTCGGTCCGGGGCAGCCGTTCGGTGAGTGGTCCGAGGCGGCTGTTCAAGCCATCCGTCCAGGGTGGCTGCCCAACGCGTCGACGCAAGAAGGCCGTTCGAGTTGTAGGGACAAGATGGCTGTTCAAGTCATAGGGAAAAGACGGTCGTTCGGGACGATGAGGGCGACGAGCAGTCAACTACGGCGCAAGCGAAGGCAGTTGACACGTGTAGTGATTTGGCTGGAGCTTGACTTGAACCCTTGGCTGCGGGTTTGCTGTCCGTGATCACACTTTGACGGACCGCGCCTGTGAGGTTGAGCAGCGGTGTCACCACCCCCACCTCCGCTGGGCCGCGGCCGCAAGCGGGCGTCCCACGCCTTCGACGCCGCCCTCGACGACGCCGAACTCGCCGTCGCGCGCACCTCGTTGAACCAGGGGCGGTGGACGGACGTCCGCTCGCTGCTCGCCGCCACCGGCGACGACTGGGACCGCCGCGGCCACCGTGTCACCGTCCTCGCGCAGGAGTCCGCGACGCTCGCCTGGGCCCGCGACTGGCAGCTCGCCGAACCGGAGTCCCCCGACGCCGCCGTACTCCTCGGCTGCGCCACCGTGGAGCGCGCCCTGCACGGCAAGGAGCGCCCGGAGAGTGCCCGCGAGGCCTGCCACCGGGCGGCGGCCCTCGCCCCCGACGATCCCACCCCCTGGCTCGGTCTGCTCCTCCTGGAGCGCGTCCTCGGCGCCGAGGACGACGTGGTCCGGCTCTTCGACGAGGTGCGCCACCGGCACGCCGTCCATCACCACGCCCACCACCTGATGGTCGCCCGGCTCGCCGAGCGCCGCGCCGCCGCGGGTCAGGACCCCCTGCACGAGGTGTACGACTTCGCCAACTGGTCGGCCGAGCAGGCGCCCGCCGACTCGCCGCTGGCGATCCTTCCGGTCGTCGCGCACGCCGAGCGCTTCCGGGTGCTCGCCGCGGCCGGGAGCGAGCCCGCCGACCCGGTCGCCTCCGGGCACTGGGCGGGGCGCCGGGCCCGCCAGGTGATGAAGGCCGCCTTCGACTGGTGGCTCGAGTGGGAGCACGGGGAGCATCCGCGCCGGCTCGTCGACCTCAACTTCCTCGCCCACGCCAAGATCTGCGAGGGCGGGCGGGACGGTGAGGCCGCCGCCCTGTTCCACCGCATCGCGGAGCACGCGACCCCGGCTCCGTGGTCGTACCCGGACCGCGATGGGTACCAAGCCTTCCGTGCCGCGCGCGACAGCGTGCTCGGCACGGTGTGAACGCACGCCCCCGAAGACCTGACATCCGAAAGGACGACCCCGCGATGACGACGGGCAGTTCGAGCACATCGAGTACGTCGAGCACGGGAAGACCGGACGCCGACGGCGCCGGCATCAGCACCTTCAAGGGTCAGGACCGGGCCCTGCGTGCCGGCCGGCTGGGCACGGGAGGGCTGCTGCTGTCCGTCCTCGCGGCGACCGCCCCGCTCATGGTGGTCGCGGGTGTCATGCCCACCACATTCGATGTGATGGGGATCGTGGGGCAGCCGCTGCTCTTCGTCATCCTCGGCATCGTCCTCGTGCTCTTCAGCGTCGGGTACGCCGAGATGAGCCGGCACGTCCACAACGCGGGCGCCTTCTACGCGTACATCTCGCGCGGTCTCGGCGGCACCCCGGGCGCGGGCGCGGCCGCGGTCGCCCTCGTGGCCTACAGCGCACTCCAGGTCGGCATCTACGGACTCTTCGGCTTCGAGGTCTCCGGACTGTTCTCCACCTACCTCGACACCGAACTCGTCTGGTGGATACCGGCGTTGGCGGCCGTGCTCGTGGTGGGCGCGCTGGCCTGGCTGAAGATCGACGTCAACGCGTGGGTGCTCGGCGTGCTGCTGATCATCGAGGTGGCGCTCGTCATCGTCTTCGATGTCGCGGCCATCGGCGATCCCGCCAAGGAGGGTCTGTCGCTGCACGCCTTCAACCCGGACACCCTCACCGGAGCGGGCGTCGGCACCGCGCTGTGCTTCTGCATCGCGGCCTTCACCGGCTTCGAACAGGCCCCGGTGTACGCCGAGGAGACCAGCCGCCCGCACATCCTCGTGCCGCGCGTCATGTTCCTGGCCATCGGCTTCGTCGCCGTCTTCTTCGCGATCAGCTCCTGGGCGCTCACCATCGCCACCGGCCCCTCCGCGATCGTCGGGACGGCACACAAGCAGAGCGCCGGGCTGCTGTTCTTCCTCACCGAGTCACGGCTCGGCTCCACCTTCACGGACGTCCTGCACGTGCTGTTCGTGACCGGAATGTTCGCGGCTCTGCTCAGCTTCCACAACGTCGTCGCGCGGTACGCCTTCGCCATGGGCCGCGAGGGTCTGCTGCCCACCGCCTTCGGCCGCACCTCCGAGTCCAGTGGTGCCCCCGGCACCGGCTCGCTCCTGCACACCGTCGTCTCGCTGATCGTGGTCGGCGGATTCGCCCTGGCCGACGACAAGCCGACCGGCGACCCGACCGCGCCCGTGCTCCAGCTCTTCACCTGGGGCGGCAACGTCGGTGCGCTCGGCGTCACCCTCCTGATGGCGGCCGCCTCGCTCTCGGTCATCGTGTTCTTCGTCCGCCGCGGCGCGGCCCGCGCCCAGTCCTGGCGTCTGGCCACCTCCGCGATCGCGGGCATCGCCCTGCTCGTCATCGCGGTCTACACGGTCAAGGACTTCGACGTGCTCGTCGGCGCGGGTCCGGACTCCGTCCTGAACGTGCTGCTGCCCGCGGTCATCGGGGTCGCGCTGGTCGTCGGACTCGTCCAGGGTCTGGTGCTGCGCTCCCGCAAGCCCGAGGCGCACGCCCGGATCGGCCTCGGCAACGAGGCGTTCCAGTTGGACAAGGCGGCCGAGACCGCCTCCTGATGAGGCCCTGACGTCCTCTCCGCGGCCGATGTTCTCGGACCGTAGGTGAGAAGAGATGACGGAATGCTGACGAGCACCCGCCACCGCTGGCCTTTTGGGGGTCGCGGGTGCTCGAATCAAGAGGTGAACACTGAAAGGCCCGGGGAACCGGACCCGGAGCGACCGAGGTCGCGGGAACCGGAACGGCCGGAGCGGCCCGAGTCCCGCGAGCCGGAACGGCCCGAGCCGCGGGCTCCCGAAGAGCACGACGAGCAAGAAGAACGCGACGAGCAGGAAGAGCGCGAGGAACACGAAGAGCGCGAGGAACCCGGGGAGCATGGCCGGCCCATCGGCCGGCGGGTGCTGCTCGGCACGCTCGGACTCGGCGCCCTCGGCGTCCTGACCGCGCCCACACTCCAGCGCGGTATGGACGCCTTCCTCGCCGGCGCCTCCCAGCGGGACCCCACCGGTCTGACGGGCCTCCTGCCCAACGGCGGCGGCTTCCGCTACTACTCGGTGGCCGCCTCCGTCCCCCACAAGAACGAGACGGACTACCGTCTCACCGTCGACGGCCTGGTCGACCACCCCACCAGCTACACCCTCGCCGACCTGCGCGCCCTGCCGCAGACCCGGCTGGTGCACGACGTCCAGTGCGTCACCGGCTGGCGGGTGCCCGGCACCCCCTTCGAGGGCGTACAGCTCTCCCACCTCCTCGACGCCGCCGGGGTGCACCACACGGCCGGGGCGATCCGTTTCACCTGCTTCGACGGCACGTACTCGGAGAGCCTCACCATGCGCCAGGCCCGCCGCCCGGACGTCCTGGTGGCCCTGCGCATGCAGGACAAGCCCGTCGGCCACAACCACGGCGGCCCCGTCCGCCTCTACGTGGCCCCGATGTACTTCTACAAATCCGCCAAGTGGCTCTCCGGTATCACGGTCACCAAGGACGTCCGTCCCGGGTACTGGGAGGACCGGGGGTACGACGTCGACGCCTGGGTCGGCCGTTCGAACGGACGCGACGATGAACCCACGAGTTGACGGCCCCCCGGCCGTGTCCGCGCACTCCTCCCACGTACGGCGCTTCACCAGGGCCGAGCACTGGGTGCACCGGGTCACCGCGCTGCTGATGGGGGTCTGCGTGGCCACCGCGGCCTGCCTCTACATCCCCCAGTTCGCCGAACTCGTCGGCCGCCGCGAACTCGTCGTCCGTGTCCACGAGGTGGCCGGGGTGATGCTTCCGCTGCCGATCCTGGCGGGCCTGGCCTCCCGCGCGTTCCGCCGTGACCTGGGCTTCCTGAACCGCTTCGGTCCGCACGACCGGGTGTGGCTGCGGGCCGCGCTGCGCCGCGACAAGGACCACCGGTCCCGTCCCGCGGGCAAGTTCAACGCCGGACAGAAGATCTACGCGGCCTGGATCGCCGGGGCCACGCTGGTGATGCTGGGCACGGGCCTGCTGATGTGGTTCACCCACCTCACCCCGCTGATGTGGCGCACCTCGGCGACCTTCGTCCACGACTGGCTGTCCCTCACCGTCGGCATCGTCCTCGCGGGCCACATCGGTATGGCGCTGGGCGACCCGGAGGCCAGGAGGGGCCTGCGCACGGGGTCGGTGAGCCGCGAGTGGGCCGACCGCGAACATCCGCTGTGGCGGCCGTGAGCGGGGGCTGACGACGAAGAAACGGGCCGCGGGGAGGGCCGAACTCGGCTCTCCCCGCGGCCCGTTCACCGCCGGACGGGCCCTGGACGCGGCCGGCCCCGGCGCTCCACGACCGCTCTGGACGACCGGCCCGGACGACCGCCCTAGATGACCAGGGACAGCAGCAGCACCAGTCCTCCGGCCACCACCGAGATGATCGTCTCCATGACGGACCAGGTCTTGACGGTCTGGCCGACGTCCAGGCCGAAGTACTCCTTCACCAGCCAGAAGCCGGCGTCGTTGACATGGCTGAAGAAGAGCGAGCCCGCACCGATCGCCAGGACGAGCAGGGAGGTGTGGGCGGTCGACATGTCGGCCGCGAGGGGCGCGACCAGACCGGCCGCCGAGATGGTGGCGACGGTCGCCGAGCCGGTCGCGAGACGGATCGCCACCGCGATCAGCCAGGCCAGCAGCAGCGCGGGGATCGACCAGTCCTTGGAGATCTCCAGGATCATCTGCCCCACACCGGAGTCGATCAGGGTCTGCTTGAAGCCGCCGCCCGCGCCCACGATGAGCAGGACGCCGGCGATGGGCGCGAGGGACTTCTCGACGGTCGTCGAGATGCGGTCCTTGGTGAAGCCCGCCGCCCGGCCCAGCGTGAACATGCCCACGATCACGGCCGCGAGCAGGGCGATCAGCGGCGCTCCGACGACGTCGAAGACGCGCTGCGTCCGGTTCGCCGGGTCGTCGACGACGATGTCCACCAGCGCCTTGGCCAGCATCAGCACCACGGGCAGCAGCATGGTGGCGAGGGTCGCGCCGAAGCCGGGGCGCTTCTCCAGGTCCTCCGAGGCGCGCTGCGGGACCATGCGGTCGGGGGCCTGGACGTCCACCCAGCGGGCCGCGTACCGGGAGAACACCGGACCGGCGATGATCACCGTCGGGACGGCGACCAGGACACCGAGGGCGAGGGTGAGGCCGAGGTTCGCCTTGACGGCGTCGATCGCGACCAACGGGCCCGGGTGCGGCGGAATCAGACCGTGCATCACGGACAGGCCCGCGAGCGCCGGGATGCCGATGCGCATCAACGAATAGTTGCCGCGCTTGGCGACCATCAGGACCACCGGGATCAGCAGCACGATGCCGACCTCGAAGAACAGCGGCAGACCGATCACCGAGGCGATCAGCACCATCGCCCACGGCAGGGCGCGCCCGCCCGCCTTGGCGAGGATCGTGTCGACGATCCGGTCGGCGCCTCCCGAGTCGGCGAGCAGTCTGCCGAGGATCGCGCCGAGGGCGATCAGGACACCCACGCCGGCCACGGTCGAGCCGAGCCCGGTCGTGAAACTGACGATGACCTTGTCGAGCGGGGCACCGGCGAACGCGCCGAGGGCCAGTGAGCCGATGGTCAGGGCCAGAAAGGCGTGCAGCTTGAACTTGGTGATGAGCAGGACGATGACGGCTATGCCCGCCAGCACGGCTATGCCCAGTTGAGCGTGGCCCGCCGAGGTGATCGGTTCGACGGTGTCCGCTGCCAGCGTCTCGACACTGAGTCTGGTCACGGGGGTTCCCTTGCTTGAGAAACGGACGCGGGGAAGGTGGTGCGCGAGAAGGCGCGCGAAGCGGTGCGCGAAGAAGGTCCTACCGGACGGAAGGACCGGCACCGGTGGAGAAGGCGCCGCCGCTTCGTGGGGCGGGCGGCGCGTCGATGGAACAGGCGCTGTTGTGAGGGCCGGGCGTTACGGCCGTAAGCGCGGACCCGGCGTCAGGGCCGGGGCGGTGCGAGGCCGTCGAGCGCCGCTGCGGCCCGCTCGCTGATCTCGGCGGGGTCGCCGGACACATCCACCTGGACCCCCGCCTCGTCCGCCGCCAGCGGCTGGAGCGTGGCGAACTGCGAGTCCAGGAGCGCCGTGGGCATGAAGTGCCCCTTGCGGTGCGACATCCGGTCCTCGATGAGTTCGCGGTCCCCGGTGAGATGGACGAAGACGACCCCCGGCGCGGCCAGCCGCAGCCGGTCCCGGTAGGCGCGCTTGAGAGCCGAGCTGCTGACCACACCGCCGAGCCCGGCCCGGTCGTGCGCCCAGCGCCCGATGGCGTCCAGCCACGGCCACCGGTCCTCGTCGGTCAGGGGCGTCCCGGCCGTCATCTTGGCGATGTTGGCCTGCGGGTGGAAGTCGTCGCCCTCGGCGTACGGAACGCCGAGCCGGGCCGCGAGCAGCGGGCCGACGGTGGTCTTCCCGGTGCCTGCGACGCCCATGACCACGACGACATGGGGGTTGGGGCTCTGCTGCATCGCGCTCTCGCTGTCTTCGTCGACCTCTGATGTCGACGCCACTGAAACGTATTAGGTACGACTAATTCAAGAGTGTGTGACATATAAGTCTGACTTTTTGTTCGTGACGTCAGCCTCGTACGCTGGTTTCATGACCACACGGGGCCGGGGACTGCACGGACACGTACTGGAGTCCCTCGGGCCGGCGATCACGGCGGGCGAATATCCCCCGGGGAGCGTGCTGCGCACCGACGAACTCGCGCAGCGCTTCGAGGTGTCGCGTTCCGTGATGCGCGAGGCGGTCCGCGTCCTGGAATCCATGTATCTGGTCGAGTCCCGCCGCCGCGTCGGCGTGACGGTCCGCCCCAAGTCCGAGTGGAACGTCTACGACCCTCAGGTCATCCGCTGGCGGCTGGCCGGTGCCGACCGTCCCCACCAGCTCCGTTCGCTCACCGTGCTGCGCTCGGCGATCGAACCGGTCGCCGCGGGACTCGCCGCCCGGCACGCCACCGCCGAACAGTGCGCGGAGCTCACCGAGTGCGCGCTCGGCATGGTCACCACCTCACGCGGGCAGCAGCTGGAGGCGTACCTCGTCCACGACGTCGCCTTCCACCGGGTGATCCTCAACGCGTCCGGCAACGAGATGTTCGCCCGCCTCGGTGACGTCGTCGCGGAGGTCCTGTCCGGCCGGACCCATCACGACGTCATGTTCGAGGACCCCGACCCCGCCGCCGTCACCCTGCACGTCCAGCTCGCCGCGGCCGTCCGCGAGGGCGACGCGCCCCGCGCCGAACGGCTCACCCGCGAGATCACGGTCGGCGCACTCCAGGAACTGGACGTCCTGGCCCCCTGACGGCCGCCGCGCCTTGCCGTGGACGGTCAGTCGAGGAACTCCCCGTCCACATACACCCAGGCCCCGTCCACCCGCTCGAACCGGCTCAGTTCGTGCAGCGAGCCGCCCCGGTAGGAGGCCCGGAAGGTCACGGTCCCCGTGGTGTGGAACGCCGAGCCCTGACCCGTGCCGAGGATCTCCAGGCCGGTCCAGCGCATACCGGGGTCGAACTCCACCCGGGCCGGCCGGGTGCGCGGATGCCAGGTGCGCAGCAGGTACCCCTCGTCCTCCATGACGAAGGCGCAGTACCGCGACCGCATGAGCGCCTCGGCACTCGGCGCCGCGGCCTCGCCCCGATGGAAGCGACCGCAGCAGCGCGCGTACGGCCCGGCGAGCCCGCAGGGACAGGAACGGCTGGTCATCGCTTCACTCCCCCCGGACCCGCGCCGGGTCCGCGTTCGTGGGCGGATAGGTGGGCCGGGCCGGCATCTGCGTGGCCGGCAACGGCGGGGCCTGCGCGGGCAGCGGCGGCAGCGCCGTCTCGTACAGCCACGCCGCGAAGAGGTCGTCCAGAGGCTCGGCCGCGTAGCGCGAGACGTGCGCGGTGAAGACGGACGTGGTGACCGCGCCGCCCCGGTGCAGCGTCGCCCAGCCGCGCAGCATGCGGAAGAAGGCGTCGTCGCCCATCGCGCAGCGGATCGCGTGCACCGTGAGCCCGCCACGCTCGTAGAGCCGGTCGTCGAACATCAGCTTGCGGCCCGGGTCGGACAGCAGCAGGTCCTGCGGCAGCGCGGACAGCTTCCGGTGCGCGGCGGCGGCGAGCTGGCCCGCCGGGCGCCCGCCCGAGCGCTCCGACCACAGCCACTCGGCGTACTTCGCGAGCCCCTCGTTCAGCCAGATGTGCCGCCAGTCCGCGATCGTCACGCTGTTGCCGAACCACTGGTGCGCCAGCTCGTGCGCGATCAGCCGCTCCGAACCCCGCGCCCCGTCCAGATGGTTGGCGCCGAACAGCGAAAGACCCTGAGCCTCGACCGGGACGTCGAGCTCCTCCTCCGTCACCACCACGGCGTACTCGCCGAACGGATACGGACCGAAGACGGTCTCGAACAGGTCCATCATCGCGGGCTGCCGCGCGAAGTCCCGGGAGAACTCCGGCAGCAGCTGCGCGGGCAGATGCGCCGACTGCGGTACGCCCCCGAGGCCCGGGTCGCCGAGCAGCACCGTCTGGTACTTGCCGATCGACAGGCCCACGAGATAGCTGGAGGTCGGCGCCGACTGCTCGTACACCCAGGTGGTCGTCGACGCCTTCGTCGTCCGCGTCAGCAGACGCCCGCCCGCCACCACCGCGTACGCGGAGGGCGTGGTGACCGAGATCTGGTACGCGGCCTTGTCGGCCGGCCGGTCGTTGCACGGATACCAGGACGGTGAGCCGACCGGCTGGCTCGCCACCAGCGCCCCGTCCTCCAGCTCCTCCCAGCCGATCCCGCCCCAGGGACTGCTGACCGGCTTGGGGTTTCCCGACCAGTGCACCTCGACGGTGAACGCGGCGCCGGACCGTATCGGCTTCGGCGGACGGACCCGCAGCCTGCCGCCCCGGTGCGTGTAGTGCGGCGCCTTGCCGTCGACCCGGACCCGGCCGATCCGGAAGTCGGCCAGGTTCAGCTGGAACTCGGTCAGCGAGCGGCCCGCTATGGCGTTGATCCGCGCGGTGCCGGAGAGCCGGTTCGGGCCGGGGCGGTAGTCCAGCGCGAGCTCGTACCGGTGCACCCGGTAACGGGAATCTCCGTTGGCCGGGAAATAGGGGTCCGGTCCCGCTGTCTGCTGAACGCTCACTGCTGCGACTGCTCCCTGCCCTGTGCTCGACGTGCCGCTGTACCGCCCTTCGTGTCCGATCAGGTCAAGTCTGCTACGAACGCCAGGCCTCGATCGGATTGCCCAGCCAGCGGGTGTCGTCGGGAACGGACTCCGCCGCCATCACCAGCGACGCGGGACCCAGCGTGGAGCGGGCCCCGACGGTGCTGCCGGGCAGGACGATTCCGCCCGGACCCAGGGTGGCGCCCTCACGGAGGACCACAGTATCCGTCCGCAAGATCCGGTCGTGGAAGAGGTGGGTCTGCAGCACACAGCCACGGTTGACCGTCGTCGCGTCCCCGAGCGTCACGAGGTCCGTCTCGGGCAGCCAGTAGCTCTCCACCCACGCGCCCTTCCCGATCTTGGCGCCGAGCCCCCGCAGCCACGCGGTCATCAGCGGCGTACCCGGCACGGCTCCCGCCAGCCACGGCACCGCGACGACCTCCACGAAGGTGTCGGCCAGCTCGTTGCGCCACACGAAACCGCTCCACAGCGGGTGCTCACCGGCGCGGTGCCGGCCGACCAGCGTCCACTTCGCCACGACGGAGAGCAGACAGCCGAGCACACCCACGGCGAGCAGCACGGCCCCCGAGAACGCCCACGCCCACGGCCCCAGCGCACACAGCGCGGCGACCGTCAGCACGGCCAGCGCCGCCGAGCAGAACACCGGCACCAGCCGGCACAGCTCCACCAGACCGCGGGCCCACAGCAGCCGGGCCGGCGGGTCGTAGGTACGGCTCTGGTCGCCGCCCTGCGCCGCGCGCGGCAGCTTCATCGGCGGCAGCCCCAGATACGAGCTGCCCTTCTTCGCCTTCTTCGGCGTCGCCGACAGCACGCCGACCAGACCGCCGTCCGGCACACTGCGCCCCGGAGCGGTCATCCCCGAGTTGCCGAGGAACGCCCGGCGGCCGATCTCGGCCCGCCCGATCCGCATCCAGCCGCCACCGAGCTCGTACGGCGCGGTCAGGGTGTCGTCGGCCAGGAACGCGCCCTCGCCGACCGTCGTCAGACTCGGCAGCGCGAGCACGGTCGACACCTCGGCGCCCCGGCCGATCCGCATGCCGAGCAGCCGCAGCCACACCGGCGTGATCAGCCCGGCGTACAGCGGGAACAGCGTCTCGCGGGAGCGGTCCATGAGCTGCGTGACCGTCCAGGCCTGCCAGCCGATCCTGCTGTGCGTCGGATGCGTGCCCTCGTGCAGCCCGAGGCTCAGCAGCCGCACGGAGACCAGGAGCAGCAGCGCGTACGCCAGACCGAAGGCGAGCGTCGCCGGCACCAGCGCGATCCCGGCACCGCGCAGCGCCGCACCGAGCCCGGCGTCCGCGCTCACGAACACCCGGGCCACCAGCAGTGCCGCGACGGCGGCCACGACGGGCAGCGCGCTCAGCGCGAACCCGGTCGCGCCGTACATCGCCCGCCAGTACGTGCCGCGCTGCGGCCGGTCCTTGGGCCACGCGCGCTTCGCCTTGCCGAGCTTGCCCGCGGGCGCGCCGGCCCAGCGCTGCCCGGTCGGGATCTGCCCCACCACGGCGGAACCCGGGGCCACCTCGGCACGCTTGCCGACCCGGGCCCCGGGGAAGAGGATGCTGCGCGTTCCGACCACGGCACCGGCGCCCACCTTGACCGGGCCGATCTCCAGCCGGTCACCGTCCAGCCAGTACCCCGACAGGTCCACTTCGGACTCGACGGCGGCACCCCGGCCCAGCTTGAGCATGCCGGTCACCGGCGGCAGCGAGTGCAGATCCACGTCCGGGCCGATCCTGGCGCCCAGGGCACGGCCGTACCGCTCCAGCCAGGACCCGGTCAGCGAGGTCGCGCCGCTGAACGCGGCGAGCCTCTCGGCCGTCCAGAGCCGCAGGTGGACGCTCCCGCCGCGCGGGTACCGGCCGGGCTTCAGACCGCGCAGCAGCAGCCGCGCACCGCCCGCGGCGACGGCGAGCCGCCCCGGCGGGCTGAAGAGGACGAGCGCACCCGCGCCCACCAGCCACCACGAGGTGCTCGGCGCCCACGGATACGGACCGAACCAGTGCAGAACGTTGCCGAGCGCGGCCAGCGCCACGGTCCAGCGCAGCCCGAGCAGACCGAACAGCGGGATCAGCACGAGGAGCTGGATCAGTTTGGCGCGCAGCGGGACCGGCGCGACGATCCGCTCGGCGCCGTCGTCCTGGCCGGACTTCTCCAGATGCCGGGCCAGCTTGCGCAGCACGGGCTGCTGATAGACGTCGAGCACGGCGGCGTTCGGGTAGCGGGCGCGCAGCCGCGTGGTGAGCTGGGCGGCCGCGAGACTGCTGCCGCCGATCGCGAAGAAGTCGTCGCCGGCGCCGCCGACGGGGATGCCCAGCACCTCGCTCCACTGCTCCGCGAGCCAGGCCTCGGTGCCGTAGAGCTGCTCCTTGGCACCGGCGGTCTCCAGACCCTCCAGCGGCCAGGGCAGCGCGTTCCGGTCGACCTTGCCCGACGTCCGCGTCGGCAGGTCCTCGACCGGGGCGATCAGCGGCACCAGCGCGGCGGGCAGTTCGGCGCGCAGCTTCTCGACGGCGGCCGCCTGGTCCCAGCCGTCCTGGGTCACGACATAGCCGACCAGGAGCTGATTGCCGCCGCGCGCGGTCCGCACCGCGGCTGCCGCGCCCGCGACACCGGGCAGTGCCTGGAGCGCCGCGTCCACCTCGCCGAGCTCGATCCGGCGCCCGCCGAGCTTGATCTGCTCGTCGGCCCGCCCGAGGAAGATCAGTCCCTCGGGCTCGGCCTTGACCAGGTCACCGCTGCGGTACGCCCGCTCCCAGCCCAGCGACGCGAGCGGCGCGTACTTCTCGGCGTCCTTCTCGGCGTCGAGATAACGGGCGAGCCCGACCCCGCCGATCACGAGCTGGCCGCTGGCACCCATCGGGACCAGCTCGCCGGCCTCGTCGACGACCGCCAGCTCCCAGCCGTTCAGCGGCAGCCCGATGCGGATCGGCTCGTCCCCGGTCAGCAGCGAGGCACAGGCCACGACGGTCGCCTCGGTCGGCCCGTACGTGTTCCAGACCTCCCGGCCCTCGGTCACCAGGCGCTGCGTCAGCTCGGGCGGGCAGGCCTCACCGCCGAAGATCAGCAGCCGGACGTCGTTGAGGGTCTCCGGCTCCCACAGGGCGGCGAGGGTGGGCACGGTGGAGACGACGGAGATGTCCTGCTCCGCCAGCCAGGGCCCGAGGTCGGCGCCGCTGCGCACCTGGGAGCGCGGCACGGGCACCAGACAGGCCCCGTACCGCCAGGCCAGCCACATCTCCTCGCAGGAGGCGTCGAAGGCGACGGAGAGGCCCGCCATGACCCGGTCACCGGGAGCGATCGGCTCCTCGGTCAGGAAGAGGGCCGCCTCCGCGTCCACGAAGGCGGCGGCGCTGCGGTGGCTCACGGCCACCCCCTTGGGCTTGCCGGTGGAGCCCGAGGTGAAGATGATCCACGCGTCGTGCTCGACGCCGGGCCGCCCGGCGGGAACCTCGGAGCGGCTGTTGACGGTCAGCTCGTACCCGGCGCCGACGACCGCGCGCACCTCAGCCTCGCCGAAGACCAGCTCGGCCCGCTCGTCGGGGTCCTCGGCGTCCACCGGGACATAGGCGGCGCCGGCCGCGAGGACGCCCAGGATCGCCACGTACAGCTCGTTCGTGCCCGACGGGACCCGGACACCGACCCGGTCGCCCCGTCCGACCCCGGCCTCAGCGAGGCGCCACCGCACGGCCTCGACCTCGGCGGCCAGGGCGCGGTAGGTGAGGGCGCGCCGGCCGTCGTCGAGAGCGGGCTCGTCGGGGTACGCCCGTACGGAGGCGTCGAAGATGTCGACGAGCGTGCGGGGCGAGGCGGCCGAACCGGCGGAGAAGCGCGCCTGGACACCGAATTCCGCACGCACCTCGTCGTCGGACAGCGCGAGTGCGGGGCCTTGCTGGAGGGCTGCCATCGGGTCCTCACGTGTTGTTCCCGGAGACTCCGGGGAGCCGGTGGGCCCGCAGGTACGCCTGGGGATATTCCGGTCCAGCTCCGAACAAGCCTGCAATTTTAGTACGACGCTAGCCTCGGACCTGGAAATCAGCGATGCGAGGCCACCACAGGGGGTGTCCCGACCCCTGGTTCCAGCGCTGTGACGTGGGAATATGTCAGCGTGACGAGATCTGCCCCACATCTTTCCGTGACAACGCGAACACGCCGAGCGAGGGCCCCGATTCGATGATCGGGACCCTCGCTCGCAGGTGCTGCCGGGTGGCGTGGCGGCCACGGACCGCCGCGCCACCGGTGCGCCGTTCCTCGGTGTGATCCGTCCGGGTCAGCCCGTGCTGCAGGAGACCGTCGGCCAGGTCCAGGTGCCGTTGGTCTGGACGGTGACGCCGAAGGTGTTGCCGCTGCCGTTGGGCTTGGCGGTGAGGACCTGGGCGCTGGGGTAGCTCGCGCTGATGTTCCAGGTCGCGATGATCTTCTCGGGAGCCGGGACGTTCATCGTCACGGTCCAGGCGCTGGAGCCGGTGACCGTCACGTCGAGGTTGTACCGGTCGCTCCACTGCTGGCCTGCGGAGAGCGTCGCGGTGCACCCGCCACCGCCACCGCCACCGCCGCCACCCGTGCCGCTCCCGTCGGGGGCCACGGCGCGGCCGGTCTGCGGAGAGATCATCCCGGCGCACAGACCGCGTGAGGCCAGTCCCTGAGCGATGCGCGGGATCGCCGCGATCGTGTTGGCCGGCCAGTCGTGCATGAGGATGATCTGGCCGTTGGTGAGCCGGCCGGCCGCCTGCACGATCGCGTCGGTGCTCGCGCCGTTCCAGTCCTGCGAGTCGACGTCCCAGATGATCTCGGTCAGGCCGTACTTGGCCTCGACCGCCTTCAGCGTCGCGTTGGTCTCCCCGTACGGCGGACGGAACAGTTTCGGGGTGCCGCCGCCGGCGGCCGCGATGGCCTGCTGGGTCCGGGAGATCTCCGAGTCGATCTGCGCCTGGCTCTGCTGCGTCAGATGCGGATGGGTGTAGCTGTGGTTACCCACCCACATGCCGGCGTCGATCTGGGCCCGTACCTGGGCGGGGTTGGACGCGGCGTACTGGCCCTCGTTGAACATCGTGGCCCGCAGCCCGTTCTGCTTGAGCGCGTTGAGCAGGTTCGGTGTGGTGCTGGAGGGCCCGTCGTCGAAGGTGAGCCCGACGTACCCGCTGCAGGCGGCGGCCCGCGCCGGTACGGCGTCGAGGGCGAGCGGGCTCGCGGCGGCCGTCGCGACGACGGCCAGTCCGGTGATCAGCGAGCGTAACGAGCGATGCGGGCCGTACCTCATGCGCAATCTCATGTGAAGTGGTCCTTCGGTCTCGGGTGTCGGGGGTCAGCTCGTGCTGCAGGAGACCGTGGGCCAGGTCCAGTTGCCGTTGGACTGGATGGTGACGCCGAAGTTGTTCCCGCTGCCGTTGGGTTTGGCCGTGAGAACTTGGGCGCTGGGGTAACTGGCGCTGATGTTCCAGGTGGAGAGGATCTTCGCGGGGGACGGCACGTTCATCGTCACGGTCCAGTTGCTGGACCCGGTGACCGCGACGTTGAGGTTGTACCGGTCGCTCCACTGCTGGCCCGCGGACAGGGCCGCGGCGCACCCGCCGGTACCGCCACCGCCCCCGCCGGAGCCACCCCCGGAACCGCTGTCGCCCAGCGTGATGTTGGAGTTCCCGCTGCTCTGGTATCCCTCGGTGGCGAGGATCATGTAGTAGTTGAAGCTGCCCAGGTTCATCCCGGCGCGGGCCCAGGCGTCGAAGTGGTTTCCGGTGGTGATGGTTCCACCGGTCCTCTTCGACTGCCGGACGCTCCAGTACTGGTCGAAGGTGCGCGTGCCCTCGACGGAGGGGGCGTTGGTCCGCGTCGTCTTGTAGATGTCGTACGTGCCACCGTCGCTGGTGACCGTGCCCATGAACGTGCCCGTGGGCCGGTAGGTGCCCCAGTTGTCGACGATGTAGTACTCCACGAGCGGGTTCGACGTCCATCCGTAGAGGGACAGGTAGCCGTTGCCGGACGGGTTGAAGGTGCCCGAGTAGGTCACACTCCTGCGTCCGCCGTTGGCCCAGCCCTTGCCGGCGACGAAGTTCCCGGTGTTGCTCCATGACGTGCTGTAGTTGCCGCCGGAGCCCAGGTTCATGGACACGGTTCCGGGGCTGTCGGTCCAGAACGAGTAGTAGTACCCGTTGTTGGTGCCGGTCTGGTTCGAGCTGACGACCGTGTCGGCCTGGGCGGTGCCGGGCAGGGTCATCGCGGCCACGGCGACCAGCAGCAGGGTGCAGACACCGCTGATGAGCAGCCGGAAGTGACGGAACGCCCCTGAACGACCGCTGCTGCGGCTCGACGGGTGTGCGGGTGCGTCGATCATGTGCGTGTTTCCTCCTCGTCCTCGTGAGGCCGGTGGGGGCCGGGCAACGTGACACGACTGTGCGAGGGGCTGTGCGAGGGACTTCGCGAGGGTCGCGGAACAGGAGTGACGGCGACCGCGCGTCGGCGTCGCGCACCACGGCCGGACTGTGCTCTGTGAATCGCGAACAGTGTTGATCTGGCCCTGTCAACTGTCAATACTTTCGGCGTGACAGTCGAAACATTCGTCGGAGCCTGTAATCAGGAGAGTGGTGTTTCTCCTGGCCAGAGGTCATAGGTGCCATCTGTTGGAGCGCTCGATCGTCGAACCCATTCCCCTCAAGATCAAAAAAATGGGGTGACTCTTCGAAAGTTTCGAAAGGTTTCCGGATCGCCTTGTGCGGTGAGGCCGGGGATCGGAATCGGGAATCGCCTGAAGAGGCGGACAGGGCTGCGGTCCGCCCGGCTGGTCGCACCGGGGTGCGGCATGGCCTGAAAGCGGCACGGCCGGGAAACGGATCGCGCTTCCGGCCGGCTGCTGCGCCACCGTCGGAGGACGGGCGACCCGGCCCGCGCCCCGGAGTCCTCCCACGTGGTTCGAGCAGTCGTTTCGTTCGGGGTGATTTATGGTGGCTCAAGGAGTTTGCCCCTACCGGAGGTGCAATGGTGCGCGCCGCGGCAGCGATCGTCTCTCTGGCTGTCGGCGTGGCGCTCATCGTCGCGACATCGGCTTGTGACCAGGGCGGTTCCGGGTCGCCTAAAACCCACTACGGCGACTGCCCGATCTCGGGACATTACGGGGAGTTTCACCTGTCGCCCAGGACGGCGGGCGCGCTCACGGTCAAAACGACCCTGCCCGCGCCCGGCTGGTGGAACGGCGACACGCCGGACTCCATCAAGAACGGCTACGAGTACTGCATGGCCGCCAACATCGCCTATCGGTCCGGACTCGACCGGGTGAAGGTCGAGAACGCCCCCTTTCCGGAGGTCGTGTCCGGCCGGACCAAGGACTTCGACCTGGCCCTGGCGCAGATCACGATCACCCCGGAACGGAGCAAGGTCGCCGAGTTCTCCCCGCCCTACCTCTCCTCGACCCTGGGAGTGCTGATCAGGGACGGTGAGAAGATCGGCGAAGACAACATCCGTGACGTCCGCATCGGAGTGGCCGAGGGCACCACGGGCGAGGAGTTCGTCAAGAACCGCCTCAAGCCGACCAAGCCCGTCACCGCCTTCCCCAACGACCCGGCGATGGTCACGGCGCTGGAGAAGGGGCAGATCGACGCGGTCGTCCACGACACGACGATCCTGCTGGCGTATCCCCAGAAGCGGCAGGGCAGGGTGCGCCTCGTGGGCCAGTACAGGACCGACCAGGGTTACGGCGCCCTGTACCCGAAGGGGTCGGCCAACAAGGACGAGCTGGACCGGGTCATCACGCAGTTGATCGACGACGGAACGCTCACCAAACTGTCGGCTGTCTATCTCGGGGCCGCTTTCGGCCAGGACCCGGCCAAGATCCCGTACTTCACGGTCGGCGGCAGCTCCTGAACGCTCCGGGTGTGCGCGCACCAGGGGCGGCGGTCGGGTCTCCGTCCCGCTTCACAGGTCCGCCATCCACAGACCGCTCAGGTCCCCGGCGGCTCCGGCGTCGAGCGACTGCTCAGCCCAGATGATCTTGCCCCGGTCGGTGTACCGGGTCCCCCAGCGGCGGGACATCTGAGCGACGAGGAACAGACCACGTCCCCCCTCGTCGGTGAAGGCCGCGCGGCGCAGATGCGGGGAGGTGCTGGTGCCGTCGGCGACCTCGCAGATCAGGCTGTCGCCGTCGCGCAGCAGCCGCAGACTGATGGGGCTTCCTCCGTACCGGATGGCGTTCGTCACCAGTTCGCTGAGGATCAGCTCGGTCGTGAAGACGGCCTCGCCGAGCCCCCAGGATTCCAGCCTGCGGGTGGCCTCGGCGCGGATCCGGGGGACGGCCGCGGGATCGTCGGGCACCTCCCACTCCTCGACCTGCTCCGGGTCGAGCAGCCGGGTGCGTGCGACGAGCAGGGCGACATCGTCACTCGACCTGGTGCGCAGCATCGCGTCGAGCACCACCCGGCAGGTGTCGTCCGGGGTGGCGCCCTCCGTGCCGGCGAGTGCCTTCCTCAGCATGCCGAGCCCGATGTCGATGTCACGGCCTCGGGCCTCGACCAGGCCGTCGGTGTAGAGGACCAGCCGGCTGTCGGCGGCCAGCCGGAGGACGGCCGTCTCGACCGGCAGACCGCCTCCCACGCCGAGTGGCGGGGCGACGGGGATGTCCGGGAAGGACACCGAGCCGTCGGGCGAGACCAGCGCCGGACCGGGATGACCCGCCCGGGCGAGAACACACCGCCCGGAGACCGGATCGTAGACCGCGTACAGGCAGGTGGCACCGGTGACGGCCTCGGTGTTGCCCTCGGCCGCCGCGTCCTGGTCGATCCGGGTGATCAGGTCGTCCAGATGCGCGAGAAGCTCGTCCGGAGGCAGGTCCAGAGCGGCGAAGTTGTGCACCGCGGTCCTCAGGCGACCCATCGTCGCGGCGGCGTGCAGACCGTGTCCGACGACGTCGCCGACCACCAGGGCCACCCGGGCCCCCGGCAGCGGGATGACGTCGTACCAGTCGCCGCCCACCCCCGCCTGGGCGGGCAGGTACCGGTGCCCGACCTCCAGGGCGGACAGCTCGGGGAGCGTGCCGGGCAGCAGGCTGCGCTGGAGGGTGACGGCTGTGGTGTGCTCGCGGGTGTAGCGGCGCGCGTTGTCGATGCAGACGGCCGCGCGGGCGGCCAGTTCCTCGGCGGGGGACAGGTCGTCCGACTCGAAGGGGTCCTGTTCCGAGCGCCAGAACTCCACGACCCCCAGCAATTGGCCTCGGGCCTGGAGCGGCACCGAGATCATGGAGTGGATACCGAATTCGATGACCTTCTGGGCCCGCTCCGGGTCCTGGGCCCGCCATCCGTCGGCCATCGCGAGGTGCTCCACCAGGACCGGCCGGCCGGTCGTCATACCGATGGCCACGGGGTTGCCGGGCACGAAGCGCTGAGGCGTCCCGACAGGGTGAAGGGGCGCGTCCTCCCGGATGCCCGCGGCCGCGATGCGGCGCATCTCCATACTCGTGCCGGTCGGTTCACCACCTTGCAGCACGGACTCCGCCAGCTCGACGGTGGCGAAGTCGGCGAAGCGCGGGACCGCCACCTCGGTCAGCTCCTCGGCGGTGCGCTTTATCTCCAGGGTGGTGCCGATCCGCGTGCTGGCCTCGTAGAGCAGCCGCAGGCGCCCGCCCGCCAGGTCCGCCCGGCCCGCGAGGGCGCGCAGCTCCGTGGTGTCCCGCAGGGTGGCCACGCTGCCCCCGTTCGGGCCCACCGGCCGCACGTTGACCGCGAGCAGGGTTTCCCCGGCCAGGAAGACCTGGTCGGTGGCCGCCCGGCCCGATCCCAGCAGTGCGGCCAGGGCCGGGCTCAGCCCGAGTCCGGTGACCGGCCTGCCCTCGGCCTCCGGCGGCAGTGCGAGCAGCCGGCGCGCCTCGTCGTTGACCAGCAGCAGCCTTCCGTCACCGTCCAGAATGATCACGCCTTCCCGGACCGCGTGCAGCACCGCGTCGTGGTGCTCGTACATGCGGGTCATCTCCACCGGCCCCAGGCCCCGGGTCTGGCGCCGCAAACGCCCGCTGACCAGTGCCGACCCACCCGCGGCCAGCAGCAGCGCGACGCCGCCGGCGGCGAAGAGCACAGGCAGCTGGTTCTGCACCACACTGGTCACCTTGTCCACCGTGACCCCCACGGTGACGAGGCCGACCGCGGTCCCCTTCTCGTCGAAGACGGCCACCGTCGAGTCGACCGCCTTTCCCAGACTGCTGTCGAACGTGGTCTGGTGGGGCTCGCCCTGGAGCGCCTGGCCGTAGGAGGTGGAGACGTGCTTCCCGATCTGGGACGGGTCGGGGTGGGTCCACCGGAAGCCGTAGGGGCTCAGCGCCACGACGTAGTCGACGCCGGTCTTCTTGCGCACCGCCTCGGCATGTGGCTGGAGTGCCGCTGTCGGGTCGTCGCTCTTCATCGCGTCCGCGGTACCCGGGGCGTTCGCGAACGACTCGGCCGCCACCAGCGACCGGTCGCCGGCTTCCTGGATCGCGCGGTTGCGGTCCTGGATCACGAGCACCACCACGGCCGTGGCGATGAGCAGCAGGACGACCACCAGTTGCAGCAGGAAGACCTGACCGGCGACGCTGCGCGGCTTCCGCGACGAAAGCCAGCGTCGGACGGCCGAATGGTGACGGGCCTTCGGGCCGGGTTCCGGCGGCCCGGCCTTCGGCGGCACGTGCTCGCGCCGTCGGCTCGCCGGGACGTATCGCCCAAGTTTGCCCATTTTCTCAGTATCAGTGACCGACCCGTCGGGCGCGGCTCAGGACGGGCCCCGGCTGGTCCGGTCGGGCCGGTGCCGCGGCATGCGGAGCCATCCGCAGGGGGCCCGAAGGCTCCAGGAACGAAAAATTACCGGTGAGTCAGATGACTCACCGGTAATTCGTGAACGTATCGAGGGTGATCTCATGAACGCTCATTGATGCTGGTGTCCGAGGGGGGACTTGAACCCCCACGCCCGATAAAGGGCACTAGCACCTCAAGCTAGCGCGTCTGCCATTCCGCCACCCGGACAAGGTGTCTGTCGCGCGGGTTTCCCTCGCGGCGACAGAGGAAACATTACCAGGCTTTCGAGGGCCCTCGATCACCCCCCGTCGCCGCGTGAACGGCGTGTGACGGCTGGGGTCGGCCTTGGGCGGGGAAGTGGATCGGGGAGAGGATGAGGGGGACCACCAGCGGCGACAGCGGGAGGAAGCAGCGTGAGCGAGAGCGGCACGACCAGGAACGTCACGGGCGAGGACGAGGTCGTGGACCTCTGCCGTGAGCTGATCCGGATCGACACCAGCAACTACGGGGACCACTCGGGCCCGGGGGAGCGCAAGGCCGCGGAGTACGTCGCCGAGAAGCTCGCCGAGGTCGGACTGGAGCCGCGGGTCTTCGAGTCGCACAAGGGCCGCGCCTCCACGGTGGCCCGCATCGAGGGCGAGGACCCCTCACGGCCCGCGCTGCTCATCCACGGCCACACCGATGTCGTACCGGCCAACGCGGTGGACTGGACGCACCACCCGTTCTCCGGCGAGATCGCCGACGGGATGGTGTGGGGCCGCGGCGCGGTCGACATGAAGGACATGGACGCCATGACGCTCGCGGTCGTACGGGAGCGGATGCGCTCCGGCCGTAAGCCTCCGCGGGACATCGTCCTCGCCTTCCTCGCCGACGAGGAGGCGGGCGGAACGTTCGGCGCCCGGCATCTGGTCGACAAGCACCCGGACCTGTTCGAGGGCGTCACGGAGGCGATCGGCGAGGTCGGCGGGTTCTCCTTCACGGTCAACGAGAAGCTGCGGCTGTATCTCGTCGAGACCGCGCAGAAGGGCATGCACTGGATGAAGCTGACCGTCGACGGCACCGCCGGCCACGGTTCGATGATCCACAAGGACAACGCGATCACCGAGCTGTCCGAGGCCGTCGGGCGGCTCGGCCGGCACAAGTTCCCGGTGCGCGTGACGAAGACCCTGCGGCACTTCCTCGACGAACTCGGCGACGCGCTGGGCACCGAGCTCGACCCGGAGAACATGGACGAGACGCTCGCCAGGCTCGGCGGCATCGCCAAGCTCATCGGCGCCTCCCTCCAGAACACCGCCAACCCGACGCAGCTCGGCGCCGGTTACAAGGTCAACGTGATTCCGGGACAGGCCACCGCGCACGTCGACGGCCGCTATCTGCCGGGCTACGAGGAAGAGTTCCTCGCCGACCTCGACCGCATTCTCGGCCCCCGGGTGAAGCGCGAGGACGTGCACGCGGACAAGGCCCTGGAGACCGGCTTCGACGGTGCCCTCGTCGACGCCATGCAGACCGCGCTCTCGGCCGAGGACCCGATCGCGCGGGCCGTGCCGTACATGCTCTCGGCCGGCACCGACGCCAAGTCCTTCGCGGACCTCGGGATCCGCTGCTTCGGGTTCGCCCCGCTGAAACTGCCGCCGGAGCTGGACTTCGCCGGCATGTTCCACGGTGTCGACGAGCGGGTGCCGGTGGACGCGCTGCAGTTCGGCGTGCGCGTACTGGACCGTTTCATCGACGCGTCGTGAGGCGGCGCGGGCGGGCTGTCGTGACGCGTCACGGACGGCTCGCCCGCGCCGCGGCGCGGGCGGGTTGCGGGGTGTTGACGCCGACATTCGCCCGCGCGTGCGGAGATCGCCCGGGACGGGTGAATGCGACCATAAGCCCATAGCCCTACTACTTCCTCCTCGTTACAGGTGTTGCGATCCGCTGCTTGGGATCGCATTTGCCTACAAGGAGGAATAATGATCAAGAAGATCGTCGCCGCCGCGGCTGCCACTGGTGGCCTGGTTCTCGCGGGTGCGGGCCTGGCCGTCGCCGACTCGGGTGCCCAGGGTGCCGCCGTGCAGTCCCCGGGCGTCGTCTCCGGCAACGTCATTCAGGTGCCCGTTCACGTCCCGGTGAACGTTTGCGGCAACACGATCTCCGTGATCGGCCTGCTGAACCCCGCCTTCGGCAACACCTGCGTCAACCACTGACGTCGTGCCTCATCCCATGACGGGGCACCCCATGGGTCACCTCATGAGGGTCACTTCGTGAAGGTCTGAGCTCGTCGGCCCCAGAGTGCGCGCCATGCGCTCCGGGGCCGACCGGCTTTCCGCGCACACGTCCCGTGGGCGTGCGCGTGTTCCGGATGGTCCACGTCCCCAGGACTGATGGTCCACGTCCCCAGGACTGAAGGCAGGGATTCAGCTATGCGACAGGTCACCCGCAAAGGCCTGATGATCGTGGCGGCGGCCGGCGGTGCGCTCGCGGTCACCGGCGTCTCCGCACACGCCGACTCGGGTGCGATCGGCTCCGCGTCGGACTCGCCCGGCGTGCTGTCGGGCAACACGGTGCAGGTGCCGGTGCACGCGCCGGTCAACGTCTGCGGAAACACGGTGAGCGTGGTCGGGTTGCTCAACCCGGCGATGGGCAACACGTGCGTCAACCACGGCGACCGAGGCGGTCCGTCCGACGATCACGCCGGAAGCGGCGGCCACACCGGGCACACCGGCCGGGGGAACCATTCGGGCGGCGGCTCATGGGCCGGTGGCCACGCCGGTCACTCCCCGGGGATGGGCTCCGGGAACCACGTACAGGTACCGGTCGACGCTCCGGTCAATGTCTGCGGCAACAGTGTGAACGTCGTGGGGGTCGGCAACGCGGCGGCGGGTGACGACTGCGCGAACGACGCGTCCACCGGTCATCACCCCATGCCCCGGCCCGGCGGCCACCAGACACCCCCGCCCGGGCATCCGGGCCACCCTGGGCACCCCGGGCATCCGGGCCACCCTGGGCACCCCGGGACCCCTGGTCACCATTGCCCGCCGGGCCATTCCGAGCACCCCGGGCACCCCGGTCAGCCCGGGTATCCGGGTCAGCCGGGCCACCCCGGTACGCCGGGCCACCCGGGTACTCCCGGTCAGCCCGGAACCCCCGCTCACCCGGGAACTCCCGGCCTGCCGGGCAATCCAGCTACCCCGGGTCGACCCGGCCGGCCGGGTACGTCCGGCGCGGGCGGCGGCACGCAGCGCGGTGGGGCCGCGCAGGTCGCGCACCTGGGCTCGGCGTCCGTCGGGCAGGCCGCCCCGGACGGCGCGCCCCAGCTCGCCCACACCGGCAGTGAGCTGCCGCTCGGCGCGGTCGTACCGGCGGGAGCCGCCGCGCTGCTGGCCGGCGCCGTGCTCTACCGCAGGGCGCGCTCGGCGGCGTAGCGCAGTGATGGTGCGTTGATCACACTGGGAGTGAAGGCGCAGGCATCACCCGGCCCGGCGCTGCGCACGCGCGATCACCGCGCGGCACGGCTGGGACCGAGGCGCCACGGCCTTCCCCGTGACGTGAGTGATGGTGCGGGCCCCGTGATGGCGGGGCCCGCTCCGGCTCAGCGGCCTTCCGTCACCACGTGGCGCGTACCTGGCGGATGATCCGCCGGCGCAGCCGCACTCTGCGGCTGCCGTCACGCAGCAGGCTCAGACGGTCCAACTCCCAGTGTCCGTACTCCGCATGGTCCGTCAGCAGACGTGTCGTGTCCTTGCGGGAGACCCCGCGAGGTACGTACACGTCGACAAATTCGTATTCCGGCATCGCATCTATTGTGCGGGCAGAGGCCCTGTACGGATAGCGTCTGCACTATGTCTGATGCTGTGCAGCCCACCGCTGCCGAGGTACGCGCCGCCGCCGAGGCGGTCAAGACCGCACTCGACCGCCACCTGGCCGCGGTCGAGCGCAGGACGGGCGATGACGACCCGGCCGTCTACGAGGCTTTCAACGAGCTCGCCGCGGCGGCCGAGGAGTACGACGAACTCCTCTACGACCGCTATGACGAGGTCACGCCCTTCGAGATCCCCGGCAGTGACGACACGCTGCCTCCGTACACCGGACCCGAGGAGCCGAACGCGCTGAGCGTGGTGATCCGCCGGGACTACGCGGTGGTGGAACCGCAGCGACTGCTGGCGCAGGCCCAGCGGGTCGAGGCGGTGGAGGAGGACGGCGCGACCGCCACCGAGGGCTTCGACGCGGCGGCCGGCACCGTTCACGGAGCGCTCGGGGTCCTGTTCGGAGAGTTCGAGCCGGACGAGATCGCCACCCGGCACAAGGAATTCGGGCTGGAGGAGGGCGACTCCACGCTCTGGGTGACCGCCGCGGACGAACCCGCCGAGCCCGGCGAATGGCTGGAGGCACCGTTCGAGTCGATCGACCCCCAGCGCGTCGTCTGCCGCTTCGACGTCAGCGCGGTGTTCGACGACGAGTCCGACGACGACCTGGACGACGACCTCGGCTCCGACGGGGAGATCGACCCCCTGGACCCGCTGGACGCGGATCGCTGAGGCCGGCCCGGCCTCAAGGGCGTACACGGGGGGCGGTCACCAAATCCGGTGACCGCCCCCCCCGCACGTTCACACCCAACGCCCGACCGAACCCAACGCCCGACCGAACCCGTACGCGGTACGGACCCGCACGGACTACGGGCCCGCAGCGCGAACAGGCCCGGTGGCCGCACGGGCGCGGCGACCCCGCGGGCCCACAGCGCATGGGCCTGGCGGCCCACCGACCTCACGGCCCACCGACCTCACGGCCCACCGACCGGGCGGCCCGTCAGCCCGGCGGCCGTACGGGCCCAGCAGGCGCACGCCCCCGTGCTGATCAGCCGGCCGTCGGAGCCTGCGCCGCCAAGAGTGCCTGCAGTCGCGTCGTGCGTGGCTTCTGCGGGACTTCCGCCACCGCGTGCGGCAGCGCCTGCTCGACGCCGTGTACGACGGAGAGGTGACGCTCGGCCCGCCCGAAGGCCGTGTAGACCCACGGCCGGGTCAGGGCCGCCGCGGCGTCGCCCGGGAGCACCACGACCACGGCGGGCCAGCGCAGCCCCGCCGCCTGGTGCGCGGTGAGCGCCCAGCCGTGCCGCACGGCCTGCTCCACCCGCTCCTTCGGTACGACGACCGGGGCGCCCGAGCATTCCAGGTGCAGCCCCTCGGCGTCGGCCTTCACCACCTGGCCCGGCAGCGTACGACCCGGTGCGGGGGAGTAGGCGATCCTGTCGCCCGGGTCGAAGCCGCCGAAACGGCCAGGACCGGGGTTCAGTCGCTCCTTGAGCGCGGTGTTCAGCGCACGGGTGCCGACCGCCCCGCCGTGCCCCGGGGTGATCACCTGCGTCTGCTCGGCCGGGATGCCGATCGCGCGCGGCACCGAGTCCGCGACGAGCTGAACCGTCCGGTGGACCGCCTCGCCGGCGTCGCGCACCGGGACGATCACGACCTCCTTGCCGGGCGCCTCGACCTGGTTGAGCTCGCCGATGCCGACCCCGGAGACCAGTTCGCCGATGGGCCCGGGGTCAGGGGTCCGCGAGGCCACCTGCGGGCACGCGCGCGCGGCGAGCAGGTCCGCGAAGACCCGGCCGGGGCCCGCCGACCAGAGCACCCCGGGATCACCGCTCAGCACGAGGCGCGCCCCGTCCGGCAGCGACTCGGCGAGCATCGCCGCCGTCTCGACGTCGAGCTGCGGCGCGTCGAGGACCACCAGGACATCCAGGTCCAGGGCGCCGTCCGTGTCCCGGCCCGGCCCCTCGGTGCCGGAGAGCAGCCCGGAGACGGTGGCGACGCCGGTCGCCGCGCCGTCCGTGGGGCTGTCGGGGGTTTCGGCCAGTCGGGCCGCGAAGCCGTCGCGTCCGCCGGAGGTGTGGGTGGCGGCCCAGCCGCGCAGGCCGAGCGCGTGTGCCGCGTGCAGCAGCGCCGCCGTCTCGGACCGGGAGGCGTCGCCGCCGGTGTGCAGCACCAGGCCGTGAGCGGCGACCGCGCGGATCAGCTCCCCGGCGGAGCGGGGGGCCGAGGCCGCGGCCCGCTCCCAGTCGGCCGCCGAACCGTCCTCCTTCGGCACCGAGTTCATCACCCGGGCGAGTCCGTCGGCGAGGCTCTCCTCGGCCAGCGCGTACCGCTCCAGTCCGATCAGGATCCGTACCGGGCGCTCCTGCGGCTCCGCCGCGTCGTCCTCGGACGCCGGAGCCGGGGCCGGGGGAGCCGAGTCCAGCGCGTCCTGGAAGACCAGGGCCTCGCCCTCCGCGAGAGCGCTCTGCACGGCCGCGTCCGGGTCCGGCACCGAGCGCTGGGCGAGCGCTGCGGTCAGCGCCGGGGCGTCCAGCGCGGTGTGCCCGGCGACGGCCGCCTGCTCCAGCAGCCACACGGTCAGCGCCATGCCCCGACGCTCGTCGTCCGGACCGCATTCAGCGCCGAGCAGCACCCGGGCGAACCCGTCGGCCTGTTCGGGCCGCACTCCGGGGACCCGCAGCAACTGCCAGGGGTCCTCGCGCAGTTGGTCGTCGGCGCCCTCGCCCAGGACGGCGACGACCTGTACCGCGAGCGCTTCGGGGGCGCCCGCCCCGGCCAGCAGGGCACGGACGGCCTCGACGGCCTCCGGCGCCGAGGCCGGCCCCGGTGCGGTCGGTGCGGCCACCGGTTGGGGTCGCCGGACGGGCTCCGGCGCGGCCCTGCGCGGCGCCGGAGCCGGTTCGCGGAAGGCGGTGGCCATGGGCTTCTCGCCGCTCTCCACGGCGCGCACCGCCGCGAGCAGATCCGCGGCCGTGCCGCTGAGCTTGCCCCCGGCCGCGATCGGCGCCTGCTTCTCCGCCTTGCGCCGCTCGATCCGCTCCCGTTCCACGCGCTGGGCCGCCAACTCGGCGGCCGCCTCGGACAACTGGGCGGCGCCTTCGGCGGGTTCTGACCCCGCGGCGGCCTCCGTACCCTCGGCGGCGTCCGCGTCCGTGCCGTCGCCCGCGTCGTCCACGTCCTCGCCCGTGGTCTGCGGGGCGTCGGCGGCCGTGTCCGCGCCCGGCGTCCTCGGCTCCGCGTCCTCCGTGGTCTCGGGCTCCGTGCTCACAGCGTGCTCCAGTCGTGATCGGGATAGTGGTGCACCGGGGCCGACACGTCGTCGAGCGCCCGGCAGATCTCGTCAGGAAGACTAAGGGTCTCCACTGACAACGCGGCCGTGAGCTGCTGCGCGTTGCGCGCGCCGACGATGGGCGCGACGACCCCGGGCCTGTCGCGGACCCAGGCCAGCGCCACCTGGAGCGCGGTCACGGCGAGACCGTCCGCCGCGGTGGTCACCGCCTCCACGATGCTGCTCGCCGTGTCGTCGAGATAGGGCGCGACGAAGGGAGCGAGGTGTTCCGAGCCTCCCCGGGAGTCGGCCGGCGTGCCGCCCCGGTACTTGCCGGTGAGCACGCCGCGGCCGAGCGGCGAGGAGGGCAGCAGGCCGATGCCCAGATCGAGGGCGGCGGGCAGCACCTCCCGCTCGACGCCGCGCTGGAGCAGGGAGTACTCCATCTGCGTACTGGCCAGCCGGGTGCGTATACCGGGCGCCGCGAGCTGCCAGGTGGCGGCCTTGGCGAGCTGCCAGCCGCAGAAGTTGGACACGCCCGCGTAGCGCGCCCGGCCGCTGCTGACGGCGAGGTCGAGGGCCTGGAGGGTCTCTTCGAGCGGCGTGCAGGGGTCGTAGGCGTGGACGTGCCACAGGTCCACGTAGTCCGTGCCCAGGCGGGCGAGCGAGGCGTCCAGGGCCGACAGCAGATGGCTGCGCGAGCCGTCGAAACGGCGGTCCGGGTCGCGCACGCTCCCCGCCTTCGTCGAGATGACCAGGTCCCGGCGCGGAACGAGCCCTTCCATGAGTTGCCCGAGCAGGTACTCGGCCTCCCCGTCGCCGTACACGTCCGCGGTGTCGACGAGGGTCCCGCCCGCTTCCCAGAACGTCTTCAAGAGGTCCGCGGCGTCATGCTCGTCGGTGTCCCGACCCCATGTGAGGGTGCCGAGTCCGATCCGGGAAACACGCAGGCCGGTACGGCCGAGATGCCTCTGCTCCATGGACGCCGAGATTACTGTCCGGCACCGGCCGTGTGGGGGCCTGTGGACAACGGAATCTCACCGATTGCCGCACGTGACGACCGGTGGCGCGGGCCGGCGCCCGGGACCCGCGTGCGCGGGCGGACACGACGGGCGCCGCCGGTCCGGACCCGAGGGGCCGCGACGGCCGGCGTCGCGGCGCCCCGCGCCCCCGCCGAGAAGGCGAACGCGCCGCTCCCCGCCCGGGGCGCCCGCACGCTAGGGTCTCGGACACAAGGGACGTTACTGATCGGTAAGGGGAATCGGCCATGCAGCTCGGCATCAATCTCGGCTACTGGGGCGCCGGAATGGACGCGGACAATCTCGCCGTCGCCCAGGAGGCCGACCGGCTCGGATACGCCGTCTGCTGGGCCGCCGAGGCCTACGGCTCGGACGCGGCCACCGTGCTCAGCTGGGTCGCCGCCCAGACCGAGCGCATCGACGTCGGTTCGGCCATCTTCCAGATCCCGGCCCGCCAGCCCGCGATGACCGCGATGACCGCCGCGACGCTGGACTCGCTGTCGGGGGGCCGCTTCCGCCTCGGCCTCGGTGTCTCCGGGCCGCAGGTCTCCGAGGGCTGGTACGGCGTCAAGTTCGACAAGCCGCTGGCCCGCACCCGCGAGTACGTGGAGATCGTACGCAAGGCGATGACGCGCGAGCGGCTGTCGTTCGAGGGCGAGCACTGGACGCTGCCCCTGCCGGGCGGTCCGGGCAAGCCGCTGAAGCTGACCGTGCACCCGGAGCGCGAGCACATCCCGCTGTACATCGCCGCGATCGGCCCCAAGAACCTGGAGCAGACCGGCGAGATCGCGGACGGCGCGCTGCTCATCTTCCCCTCGGCCGAGCACCTCGAGGACACCGCCATCAAGTACCTGCGCGCGGGCCGCGAGAAGGCCGGGAAGACGATGGAGGGCTTCGACGTCTGTCCGACGCTTCCGCTCGCCCTCGGCGCCGACAAGGACGTCCCCGCGCTCGCCGACATGTTCCGCCCGTACACCGCGCTCTACGTCGGGGGCATGGGAAGCCGCAAGCAGAACTTCTACAACCAGCTCGCCCAGCGCATGGGCTACGAGAAGGAAGCCGCCGAGATCCAGGACAAGTACCTGTCCGGCGACAAGGAAGGCGCCGCCGCCGCGATCCCGCACGAGCTGATCGACCAGACGACCCTGCTCGGCTCGGTGGACCGCATCGCCGACCGGATGAAGGCGTACGCCGCCGCCGGGGTCACCACGCTCACGCTGGCCCCCGCGGGCTTCACGCTGGAGGACCGGATCGCCTCGCTGCGGGCCGGTTCCGAGGCCCTGGAGCGCGCCGGACTCGCGTAACCGCGCCGGAACGGCACCGGAAAAGTTCTGCGGCCGTGGTGGGGGCTCGGGGGTCTTCCCCGCCACGGCCGTCACGGGGAACAACGCGCCGACGGCCCCTTGGTTACGCGCCAGGGCCCGTCTCGTGGTCCATCGTTCGGCGGATTTGTCCGACACATCGGTTGCCGCGGCGCGAACATCCCATTTGACTCGTTTTCTGCACAACTCTGCAGAGAGGGTGTCAATGATGCTGTCCGCCAAGAGTCTGTTCCAGGAGATCCTCGACAACGACGAGTCCTACCGGCTCTTCTGCTCCATCGCCGCCGGCGGGGAGTCGCAGGGCGGCTGGGAGAACGCCCGGATCGCCGCACTGGTCCCGGCGGGGGAACGCGGGCTCGCCCCCAAGATCGCCCGGCACGGCGCCGACGAGGACAAGCACGGGCGGATCTTCAACGCCCTCATGAGGAAGCGCGGCCTCGAACCGGTCGAGGTCCCGCCCGACACCGACTACACGATGCTCCTGGAACGGCACGGCGTCGGACTGGCGCACGACAAGCTCAAGGGCGCCCAGCAGCTCACCGTGCGGGACATCGTCATCTATCTGGCCCACAGCCGGGTCACCGAACAGCGCGCCTCCGAGCAGATGGACCTGCTGCGCAGGCACTTCGCCGACCACCCCGACATCGGCCGCGCGGTGAAGATGATCTCCGCCGACGAGGACAACCACCTCGCCTACTGCCACGAGGAACTGCTCCGCTTCGCGTACGCCGGTCACGGACGCGCCATCCAGCGGGCCCTGCGCGAGTGCGCGCTCGCCGAGATCCGTATCTACCGGGACGTCAGCCTCGCCGTGATGGCCCACATGGGGCGCCTCCTCGGCTGGTCCAGAGCGAGGGCGGCCGTCCTCGCCGCGGGCATCCACGCCGTCTACGCCTACGAGCGGGCCGTCGGCTGGCGCCGCATGGTCTCCCTGGAGATGCCCGAGCGCCGCGGCGCCCTGAACGGCCCCGCCACCACGGCACCGGAATTCGCCTGAACCACCCGCGGACCTACAGCCAGCCCCGCCGCTTGAAGAGCCGGAACAGCCCGATCTCCAGAACGACCATGCACCCGATCACCGCCGGATACGACCACAGCCAGTGCAGCTCGGGCATGTGATCGAAGTTCATCCCGTAGATCCCCGCGATCATCGTGGGGACCGCCGCCATGGCCGCCCACGCGGAGATCTTCCGCATGTCGTCGTTCTGCCGCACGCTCATCTGCGCCAGGTGCGCCGAGAGGATGTCGGACACCAGCCGGTCCAGGCCCTCGACGGACTCGTTGACCCGCAGCAGATGGTCGTTGACGTCACGGAAGAAGGGCTGCGCCTTCTCGTTCACGAACGGCACGTCGGCCGCCTTGACGCCCGGGCCCGAGAGCCGGGTCAGCGGTCCCGCCAGCGGGACCGTCGCCCTGCGGAACTCCTGTACCTGCCGCTTGAACGCGTAGATCCGGGACGCGGTGTTCCGCGAGCCGCCGAGCTGCGGCGAGAAGACCTCCGCCTCCAGCTCCTCCAGGTCGGTGCCGAGCTCGGTCGCCACCTCCAGGTAGTGGTCCACCGCGGCGTCCGCGATCGAGTAGAGCACCGCCGTCGGCCCGTGCCGCAGCATCTCGGGATCCGACTCCAGACGCTGCCGCACCGCCGCGAGGGGCGACTCCTCGCCGTGCCGCACGGTCACCACGAACGAGTCGCCGACGAAGACCATGACCTCGCCGGAGGTGACGGTATCGCTCTCCGGTTCGTACGACACCGGCTTGAGGACCACGAAGAGCGAGCCCTCGTACACCTCCAGCTTGGGGCGCTGATGGGCCTTGAGGGCGTCCTCGACCGCCAGCGGATGGAGCCCGAACTCCTCCGTGACCAGGTCGAACTCGTTCTCCGTGGGCTCGTACAGGCCGATCCACACGAAGGCTTCGCCCACGGCACGGCACTGCGCCAGGGCGTCGGAGAGGTCGTCGGGGCCCTCCGTCCGCCGGCCGTCACGGTAGATGGCACAGTCCACGATCACGGAGCGCATTCTCCCTTCCTTGTGGCCCCGTCGCACACCGGGGGCCGCTTTCCACAGGGCCCCCCGGCTTCGCGGGCCGTCCGTTTACGCTGGGCCGCATGCCCACCCTGATCCTCGTCCGGCACGGACGTTCCACCGCCAACACCGCGGGACTGCTCGCCGGCTGGACGCCCGGCGTCGCCCTCGACGAGCGCGGCACCCAGCAGGCCGCGGCCCTGCCCGGCCGGCTCACCGGGCTGCCGATCGCCGAGATCGTCACGAGCCCTCTCCAGCGCTGCCAGGAGACCGTCCGGCCGCTGCTGGAGGCCCGCCCCGAGGTCCCCGCGCACACCGAGGAGCGCATCGGGGAGGCCCACTACGGCGACTGGTCGGGCCGCAAACTCGCCGAACTCAAGGACGAGCCGCTGATGGACGTCGTCCAGGCCCATCCGTCCGCGGCCGCGTTCCCGGGCGGCGAATCGATGCGGGCCATGCAGACCCGGGCCGCCGAGGCCGTACGCGAGTGGAACGCGCGCGTGGAGCGCGACCACGGCGCCGACGCGGTCTACCTCATGTGCTCGCACGGCGACATCATCAAGTCGCTCGTCGCCGACGCACTCGGACTTCATCTCGACCTCTTTCAGCGGATCTCTGTCGAACCGTGTTCCATCACAGCGATCCGTTACACCCGTCTCAGGCCCTTTCTCGTGCGTCTCGGGGACACCGGTGATCTCGCGTCCCTGGCGCCGCACGAGGAAGCCCCGAGCGGCGACGCTCCGGTCGGGGGCGGTGCGGGCGCACCGTGATCGTCGGCCGCAGTAGGGTGAAGCGGTCGAACCAGCACAGTAGTTGTCAACCCGTTCTCAGCCGATGCGGGCCGACGCGGTCAGCCGGCCCCCATGCCGATTCAATGGAGACAGGACGTGTCCCGTCAGGTGTTCCTCTACGACCCCCCGGACCGTTTCGTGGCCGGTACGGTCGGGTTGCCCGGACGCCGTACCTTCTTCCTGCAGGCATCCTCCGGCCCCCGGGTGACGAGTGTGGCCCTGGAGAAGACCCAGGTCGCCGCGCTCGCCGAGCGGATGGACGAGCTCCTCGACGAGGTCGTCCGGCGCACCGGGGGCAGCGCCCCGGTCCCGGCGATGGCCTCCACCGAAGTGTCCGACACCGCGCCCCTCGACACCCCCGTCGAGGAGGAGTTCCGGGTCGGCACCATGGCGCTGGCCTGGGACGGTGACGAGCAGCGCATGATCGTCGAGGCGCAGGCCCTCGTGGAAGTCGAAGCGGACTCCGACGAAGACCTCGCGGAGGCCGAGGAGCGGCTGCTCCAGGACGAGGAGAACGGCCCGCCGATGCTCCGGGTCCGGCTCACCGGCGCACAGGCCAGGGCCTTCGCCAAGCGCGCCCTCGACGTCGTCAACGCCGGCCGGCCCCCCTGCCCGCTGTGCAGCCTCCCGCTCGACCCGGAAGGACACGTATGTCCGCGCCAGAACGGATACCGCCGCGGAGCGTGACGACCGCCGAGCTGCTCGCCAGGGGCGAGCTGAAAGTACGCGGACGGATCCGCGAGGCCTCGAACGCGGTGTTGTACTGCTCCGTGTCGTACGAGGGCCGTGAGGTGCACTGCGTCTACAAGCCCGTGGCCGGGGAGCGGCCGCTGTGGGACTTCCCCGACGGCACGCTCGCCCAGCGCGAGGTCGCGGCGTACGAGGTCTCCGAGGCGACCGGCTGGGGGCTCGTGCCCACCACCGTGCTGCGCGACGGGCCGTACGGCGAGGGCATGTGCCAGTTGTGGATCGAGGCGTCGCCCGGGAACGACGGGGAGGGGCTGCTCGCGCTCGTGGAGGGCGAGGAGCCGGCCGAGGGCTGGAAGGCGATCGGCTTCGCCGAGGTCGGCGAGGGCGAGACGGCCCTGCTCGTGCACGCCGACGACGCCCGGCTGCGGCGGCTCGCCGTCCTCGACGCCGTGATCAACAACGCCGACCGCAAGGGCGGCCATCTGCTGCCCGCGGAGGAGGGCCGCCTCTACGGCATCGACCACGGGGTCACCTTCAACGCCGAGAACAAGCTGCGCACCCTGCTGTGGGGCTGGGCGGGGGAGCCGCTGACGGCCGAGGCGCTGGAGGTCCTCGGCTCCCTGCGCGACGCCCTGGCGCCCGGAGCGCCGCTCGCCACCCGCCTGGCCGAACTCGTCACCGCCGTCGAGACCGACGCCACGCGCGCGCGGGTCGAGGCGATGCTCGCGTCCGGGAAACACCCGGAGCCGAGCGGGGACTGGCCCGCCATTCCCTGGCCCCCGGTGTAGCCCGGCGGCGGCACCGGTGTGGTCCGGCGGCGGCCCCCGGTGTGGTCCGGCGGCGCCTGCGCACCCGGCCGGGACTCGTGCGACGGGGACTTCCCGGCGGTCAGGTGCTGCCCGGTTCGTATGCGGAAGTCCCGTCCGGTTAGTCTCATGACATGTATGCCTGGCCCGCTTCTGAGGTCCCCGCCCTGCCTGGTGAGGGCCGCGACCTCCGGATCCACGACACCGCGACCGGTGGGCTCGTCACCCTCGACCCCGGTCCCGTCGCCCGTATCTACGTGTGCGGCATCACGCCGTACGACGCCACCCACATGGGACACGCGGCGACCTACAACGCGTTCGACCTCGTGCAGCGCGTGTGGCTCGACACCAAGCGGCAGGTTCACTACGTCCAGAACGTGACGGACGTCGACGACCCGCTGCTGGAGCGGGCCGAGCGCGACGGCGTCGACTGGGTGGGACTCGCCGAGAAGGAGACCGCCCTCTTCCGCGAGGACATGACCGCCCTGCGGATGCTGCCGCCTCGCCACTACATAGGCGCCGTCGAGGCGATACCCGGCATCGTGCCGCTCGTCGAGCGGCTGCGGGACGCCGGAGCGGCCTACGAACTCGAAGGCGATGTCTACTTCTCCGTCGAGGCCGACCCCGACTTCGGCAAGGTGTCCAACCTGGACGCCGCCACGATGCGCCTGCTCTCCGCGGAGCGCGGCGGCGACCCGGACCGGGCCGGCAAGAAGAACCCTCTCGACCCGATGCTGTGGATGGCCGCCCGCGAGGGTGAGCCGAGCTGGGACGGCGGCTCCCTGGGCCGCGGCCGGCCCGGCTGGCACATCGAGTGCGTCGCCATCGCCCTCGACCACCTGGGCATGGGCTTCGACGTCCAGGGCGGCGGCTCCGACCTCGCCTTCCCGCACCACGAGATGGGCGCCTCGCACGCCCAGGTGCTGACCGGCGAGTTCCCGATGGCCAAGGCGTACGTCCACGCCGGCATGGTCGCGCTGCACGGCGAGAAGATGTCGAAGTCCAAGGGCAACCTCGTCTTCGTGTCTCGGCTGCGGCACGACGGGGTCGACCCGGCCGCCATCCGGCTCGCGCTGCTCGCGCACCACTACCGGTCCGACTGGGAGTGGACCGACACCGTCCTCGAGGAGGCCGTCGCGCGCCTGGAGGACTGGCGGGCCGCGGTGTCCCGGCCCGACGGGCCGTCCGCCGACGCGCTCGTCGAGGAGATCCGCGCCGCGCTCGCCGAGGACCTCGACGCACCGGCCGCGCTCGCCGCGGTCGACCGCTGGGCCGCGCTCCAGCACGAGAGCGGCGGCACGGACGAGGGTGCCCCGGGCATCGTCTCGCGGGCCGTCGACGCGCTCCTCGGCGTCGCCCTGTAGTACCTCGTCCCGCGTGCTCCACCCGGAGTGGCGGGACACATGAGCGGCGGGACATACGAGTGCCGGGCGGAGATTCTCCGCCCGGCACTCTCTACGCCGCTGGTGCTCCTGTCCCTACCTGGTCACGATGACGGACTGCACGGCACCGGTGCCGGTGTCGTAGATCCCGTAGACCTGCTGCCCGTAGGCGAAGGCCTTCTGGACCACGTCGTGGGTCACCTGGTTGGGGTCGACCAGCCGGCGCCAGCCGTTGTCGATGAACAGGTAGAGGGCCTGCGACTGGCCGGGGAGCGCGGTCACGACGTCCTGGAAGTGCTCGGCCATGCCGATGGCCAGGGCCCGGGTCTCGACGGAGCTCTGCAGGATCAGCGGCTCGCCCTGCTGGATCTGCTGCTGACCGCCGCCCTGCTGCTGGATCTGCTGCTGACCGCCGAGCTGCTGGAGCAGTTGCTGGAACGGCTGCTGCTGACCGAGCTGCTGGAGCTGCTGCTGCAGGTGCTGCGGAACCTGCCGGCCGATCTCGTGCCGGCCGAAGGGCTGCTGCGTCTGCTGCCCGAACGGCATCTGCTGTCCGATGGGCATCTGTTGCCCGATGGGCATCTGCTGACCGACAGGGATCTGCTGTCCGAACGGCTGCTGTTGGCCGATGCCCTGCTGCTGGTAGGGCGACGTGCTCGGGTACTGCTGCTGTCCCTGCTGGCTCATCTGCGGGATCGTGCTCATGCGGGGTGCCACCTTCCATCAATGGTTGGTTGCGTTCCGTTTCCTTCTGTCGTGGTCCTCAGCCCGTGACGACCAGGCCGACGATCTCGTCGTCCGAGAACCAGACCCGTACGTCGGGCCGTCCCCCCGCGAAGGCGGAGTGGACCGCCTGACGGATCTCGGGGGACGGGTTGTTCAGGTTGCGCCAGGCACCGGACACGTACAGCCGGAGCCTCGGCGGGAGTTCGCGCGGATAGGGCAGCAGCTCGTCCCAGTACCGTTCGGCCTGGCCCGAGCCGACCGCCTCCGGCAGCAGACGGGTGACCGCCGCCTTGATGTCCGGCCGGCTGCCGATCCGCTGGGACGCGGGCCGGCCCGGCGCGTCCTGCTGCGGGGAGCCCGTGGCCCGCAGCACCGCGCGCGCACGCTCCGAGGACATCGGTGCCTGGCCCGCCGCCTTGAGCATGCCCTGCAGCGCGGCCAGGGCGCCGACCACCACCGGGGAGGCGGAAGAGGTCCCGGAGAACGTGTCCGTGTACCAGGCGATCTCCTCGGCGCCGCCCTGCAGATCGCCGGGCCGGTTCCAGAAGCCGCCGGTGGTCGTGACCTCGCGTCCCCAGCCCTGCGCGTCCACGCGTGCCCCGTAGTTGGAGAACGCGAGCCGTGAACGGTCCGGGCCGTGGTCGCGGCCGTGCGTGCCGGGCGGCGGTGCGCCCGCGCCGACCAGGATCGCCCCGGAGGACTGGTTGGAGGGGTTGAAGGGGTTGCGCCACCACTCGGGGAACTCCGCGGGGCGGCGTTCGTACACCGCGTCGTCGAGCGACTCGGCGCCGTTGCCCGCGGCCGCCACCACGAGGATCCCCCGGGCGGTCGCGTCCTGGATGGCCGCGAAGTTGTCGGGCCACCATTCGAGCGGGATGTAGCCCGCCTGGCTGTCGCGCTCCTCGAAGTCGAACCGCGGCCCCGGGGCGTGCAGTTCGACCAGGATGATGTCGCCGGGACTCAGCCGCTCCGCCGCCGCGTGGATCGCCGCGGCCGTTCCGATGCCCCGGAAGGACGCGGCCGCGGTCACGGCGTCCGGCACGATCCCGGTGATCCCGTGCTCATTGCGGTCGCCGCCGATCACCCCGATCACGGCGGTGCCGTGGTTGCGCCAGGCCAGGTCCGTGTGGGGCGTGCCGACGACGACGCCGGCGAGTTTCGACGCCAGGTCCTCGTGCCCGAGCTGCCAGGCGCCCTCCACGTCGATCACCGTGACGCTCTGGCCCGAACCCCCCGGCCGCTGCCAGGCCCAGTACGCGTCGACGCCCTCCGGCGCCGGGCGCAAGTAGCCCTGCCGGCTGGTGAAGTCGGGGGTGACGGGCGCTCCTTCCTTCAACCGCTGGCTGTCGTCGGCGCTCTGGCCGGTCCACGCTGCCGATCCCCGCGTGGCGGGAACGGCACCGGGCTTCATGTACGCCGTGTCGATCTCCGGCAGCGCGGCGATCCGTGCGCGCAGTTCCTGGGCGCGGCTCTCCACGCCGCGCACCCGGTAGAAGAGCGCGAGGTCGGGCCCGCTCCCGGTGCCCGTCGCCGCGGACTGCTGAAGCCGTTCCTCGCTGCCGAACAGCGGCTCCAGGACGAGCTGTTCGTCACTGAGGAACATGTTGAGGGCCGAGACGTCGGCGCCCGCCGCCGACCGTACGCCCTCGGCCCGTGCGCGCAGCCGGGCCTCCGGACGTGCGACGACGATCAGCTCCTGCTCGGCTCCTCGGTAGGTGAATCCCGCTCCGTCGGGCCCCGGCCCGGACGTTCCCGGGCCCTGCGCCGGCTGTACCTGGTCGGTCATCGCGTACCGCTCCCTTCGATCCCTGGGGGTGCCGGTCCCTGCGTGTGCCGTTCGTTGCGTGTCGTACGCCGCGCCGTGTGCTGTCCTCCGGTCGGCGCCTTGCGCCATGTCCCGTTGCCGGGCGGCGCCTTCGGGGCACAACCTGGCACGCCCACGGCGTTCCGTCCACCCCGTCTTGGCCAACTTGGTTTGAGAACAAGTTGAATTGGGCAACCGGTGCAATCCGTCCTGAAACCGATGTCACGCCGAATTCAGGCCAAAGGCCATGGAGGTGGATGTCATGTGGTGGGGCGACAGCGGCCGTTGACCGCCGGGGCCGCGACCGAACGCCACCGCTGTGGGCGTGATGGGTGTGATGGGCGCTATGGACCGCGTCCCGTGTCGGCCCCGACGGCCGGAAGGGGCGGCACGCTTCGCGCGTGCCGCCCCTTCCGGATCGGTCCGGGTGGCCGGTCCTCGGAGTCAGCCCCCGTAGTCCAGTCCCTGTAGCCCAGTCTCCGTAGTCCAGCCCGTAGTCCAGTCCCCGGAACTCAATCCTCGGAGGAGTCCGATGCGTCTGAGGGATCGGAGGAATCCGCCGCGTCCGAGGGGTCCGGCGTATCCGCGGACTCCGGCGCACCCGGCGCCTTCGACGCATCCGAGGTCGACGTGTCCTTCGACGTACCCGCGGGGTCCTTGGGGCCCTTGGAGTCCTTGGAGCCGGACTCACGGTCCTGGGCGTCCGCGTCGGCGCTGTCCGCGGTCCCGTCCTGCCCGGTGTCCTGCCCGTTGTCGGACTCGGGGCGCTGTGTCAGCGGGGGCCGGGTGCGGCCGCCGGGAGTGTCGCGGAGGTACGAGGCCGGTTCGCCGCTCTCCGTCGCGTGGCCGCCGGCTCCCGCGGTCGGACCGCCGCCGTCCCTGCGGCGCAGATACCGCTCGAACTCGCGGGCGATCGCCTCACCGGACGCCTCCGGCAGCTCGGCGGTGTCCCGGGCCTCCTCCAGCGTCTGCACATACTCGGCGACCTCGCTGTCCTCGGCGGCCAGCTGGTCGACGCCCAGCTGCCAGGCCCGCGAGTCCTCGGGCAGCTCGCCCAGCGGAATGCGCAGGTCGATGAGGTCTTCCAGACGGTTGAGCAGGGCCAGCGTCGCCTTCGGGTTGGGCGGCTGCGACACGTAGTGCGGTACGGCCGCCCATAGCGACACGGCGGGTACGCCCGCGTGCGTGCACGCCTCCTGGAGGACGCCGACGATGCCCGTGGGGCCCTCGTACTTGGTCTCCTCCAGGTCCATCGTGCGGGCCAGGTCGGAGTCGGAGGTGACTCCGCTGACCGGCACCGGCCGGGTGTGCGGGGTGTCGCCGAGCAGCGCGCCCAGGATCACCACGAGCTCCACGCCCAGTTCGTGCGCGAAGCCGAGCAGTTCGTTGCAGAACGAGCGCCAGCGCATCGACGGCTCGATGCCCCGGACCAGCACGAGGTCGCGCGGCTTCTCGCCGCCGATCCGGACCACCGACAGACGCGTGGTCGGCCAGGTGATCTTGCGTACGCCACCGTCCAGCCACACCGTGGGACGGTTCACCTGGAAGTCGTAGTAGTCCTCGGCGTCCAGCGCCGCGAACACCTCGCCCTTCCATTCCCTGTCCAGATGCGCGACCGCGGCGGAGGCGGCGTCGCCGGCGTCGTTCCAGCCCTCGAACGCGGCCACCATGACTGGGTCGATCAGCTCGGGAACCCCCTCCAGCTCGATCACCCAGCGCCTCCTTCCGATGTGCCCTCGCGTACGCCTCAACCTTACGGCGTGCCGAGGGGGCCTCCGCAGCCCCCTCGCACGGGGGAGTGAACGGATCACTGCCCCGTCGGGAGCCCGGAAACACGCGCGGCCGCCACCCCGGGCGACCCCGCAGTCATCCGAGCTGTCCGGGGCCAACTCGCCCGGGGAAGGGTGACGTTGCCGTGTACCCGCACCATAGGTCGGATGACCGGGAGAGATCCGATGTTCCGGAAGCGATTCCCGCGCTAGAGCGCGGATCGGACCCGCTGCTCCTCGCGATACCCCGGTGGACAGGGAGCGGATCGCCTAACGCAACGAGTTGCGGGACAGCCCGAGTTCGGCCGCCGGTTCGTTCTCCTTGGGGAGCCGGTCGCGGCCGCGCGCCGACCACGCCGTGCCGGCAGACACGTGAGGGCGGCACACGCGTGAGGGGCGGCACCCCCCGTGGGAGCCGCCCCTCACCCGACCGCGCGCGCCTACTTGTCGTCGAGCAGGTCCTGCACCTTGCCGCGCACGTCGTCCGTGGCGAGACCGCGGATCGTCAGCGTCGTACGGCGGCGCAGTACGTCGTCCGCCGTCTCGGCCCATTCGTTGTCCCGGGCGTAGACGACCTGGGCCCAGATCTCCGGGGCGTCCGGGTGGACGCGCTCGCCGAGCGCGGGGTTCTCGTTGGCCAGCCGGGCGATGTCGAAGGCCAGCGAGCCGTAGTGGGTGGCCAGGTGCCTGGCCGTGTCGGCGGCCATGCGGGGGCCGGGCGCCGGGCCGTCCACCAGCAGGCGGTGCGCGACCGCGCGCGGGTTGGCGACACCGGGGAGCGGCATCCTCTTCGGCAGTTCGGAGATCGGCTCGAAGTCCTCGCCGAGTGGGTGGCCCGGCAGCGACTCCAGCTTCTTCATGACCGTACGCCCGATGTGCCGGAAAGTGGTCCACTTGCCGCCCGCGACGGACAGCATCCCGCCGCGGCCCTCCGTGACGACCGTCTCGCGCTTGGCCTTCGACGTGTCGCCGGGTCCGCCCGGCAGCACCCGCAGCCCCGCGAAGGAGTACGTGATCAGGTCGCGCGACAGCTGCTGGTCGCGGATGGAGAACGCGGCCTCGTCGAGGATCTGGGCGGTGTCCTTCTCGGTGACCGCGACGTCCGCCGGGTCCCCCTCGTACTCCTCGTCGGTGGTGCCGAGCAGGAGCATGTCCTCCCACGGGAGCGCGAAGGTGATGCGGTACTTGTCGATCGGGGTGGCCAGCGCGGCCTTCCACGGGGAGGTGCGCTTCAGGACCAGGTGCGCGCCCTTGGACAGGCGTATGGAGGGAGCGGCGTCCGGGTCCTCCAGCTTGCGCAGGTGGTCGACCCACGGTCCGGTCGCGTTCAGCACGAGCCGGGCGTTCACGCCGAACTCCTCGCCGGACAGCCGGTCCCGCAGCTCCGCGCCGGTCACCCGGCCGCGGGTGAAGCGCAGGCCGGTGACCTCGGCGTGGTTCAGGACCGCGGCGCCCGACTCGACGGCCGCGCGGACCGTCATGAGGGCCATGCGGGAGTCGTTCATCTGGTCGTCGCCGTACACGGCCACGGCCTTGAGGTTGTCGGTGCGCAGCTCGGGCACGTCCTGCGCGGCCTTCGAGGGGCTGAGCAGATGGCCCACGCCGTCACCGAAGGCCGACAGGGCGGAGTAGGCGAAGACGCCCGCTCCGAGCTTCGCCGCGCCGTGCGGCCCGCCCTTGTACACGGGGAGGTAGAACGTGAGCGGGTTCGCCAGGTGGGGGGCCACCTGGCGGGAGACCGCACGGCGCTCGAAGTGGTTCTCCGCCACCAGCTTCACCGCGCCGGTCTGCAGGTAGCGCAGACCGCCGTGGAGAAGCTTGGAGGAGGCGGAGGAGGTGGCGCCGGCGAAGTCACCGGCGTCGACCAGCGCCACCCGCAGTCCGGACTGCGCGGCGTGCCAGGCGGTGGAGATGCCCAGGATGCCGCCGCCGATGACGAGGAGGTCGTACGTCGCCTTGGAGAGCTGCTCCCGGGCCTCGGCGCGGCTCGGGTTGGAGCCGGAGGCCGGGTGCGTGCCGAGGGCAGGCACGGACTGCAGGGTGGGCTGGCTGGTCATTGCGGGTTCTTACTCCTCGTCAGTTCTCGTCTTCGATCCAGCCCATGGTCCGTTCGACGGCCTTGAGCCAGCTCTTGTACTCACGGTCGCGGACGTCCGCGTCCATGTTGGGGGTCCATTCCGCGGCCCGGCGCCAGTTGGCGCGCAGGTCCTCGGTGTTGGTCCAGAAGCCGACGGCGAGGCCGGCGGCGTAGGCGGCGCCGAGGCAGGTGGTCTCGGCGACCATCGGGCGCACCACGGGGGCGTCCAGGACGTCGGCCAGGGTCTGCATCAGCAGGTTGTTGGAGGTCATGCCGCCGTCGACCTTGAGCGCCGTGAGCTCGACGCCGGAGTCCTTGGTCATGGCGTCGCTGATCTCACGGGTCTGCCAGGCGGTGGCCTCCAGGACGGCGCGCGCGATGTGCGCCTTGGTGACGTACCGGGTCAGTCCGGCGATCACACCGCGGGCGTCGGGACGCCAGTACGGGGCGAACAGACCGGAGAAGGCCGGTACGACGTACGCGCCGCCGTTGTCCTCGACCGAGGACGCGAGGGTCTCGATCTCGGCGGCGGACTTGATCAGGCCCATCTGGTCGCGCATCCACTGCACCAGCGAGCCGGTGACGGCGATGGAGCCTTCCAGGGCGTAGACCGGTTCCTGGTCGCCGATCCGGTAGCCGACGGTGGTCAGCAGGCCCGAGTACGAGTTGATGATCTTGTCGCCGGTGTTCATCAGCATGAAGGTGCCGGTGCCGTACGTGGACTTGGCCTCGCCCTCGGAGAAACAGGTCTGGCCGAACAGGGCCGCCTGCTGGTCGCCGAGCGCGGAGGCGACCGGGATGCCGCCGAGCAGTTCGCCGAGCGGGCCGCCGGTGACCTCGCCGTAGACCTCGGCGGAGGAGCGGATCTCGGGGAGCATCGCCAGCGGGACGCCGATGGACTCGGCGATCTTCTCGTCCCACGCCAGGGTGTGCAGGTTCATCAGCATGGTGCGGGAGGCGTTGGTGACGTCGGTGACGTGCTTGCCGCCGTCGACACCTCCGGTCAGGTTCCAGATGACCCAGGTGTCCATGGTGCCGAAGAGGATGTCCCCGGCCTCGGCGCGCTCCCGCAGGCCCTCGACGTTGTCGAGCAGCCAGCGGGCCTTCGGGCCGGCGAAGTACGACGCGAGCGGCAGGCCGGTCTCGCGGCGGAAGCGGTCCTGGCCGACGTTGCGGCCGAGTTCCCGGCACAGGGCGTCGGTGCGGGTGTCCTGCCAGACGAGCGCGTTGTGGACGGGCTCGCCGGTGTTCTTGTCCCACAGCAGCGTGGTCTCGCGCTGGTTGGTGATGCCGATGGCCTTGATGTCGTCGCGGGTGATGCCGGCCTTCGAGATGGCTCCGGCGACGACCTCCTGGACGTTGGTCCAGATCTCGGTGGCGTCGTGCTCGACCCAGCCCGGCTTCGGGAAGATCTGCTCGTGCTCCTTCTGGTCGACGGAGACGATGCGTCCGTCGCGGTCGAAGACGATGCAGCGGGACGAGGTGGTGCCCTGGTCGATCGCGGCGATGAAGGGGCCGGCGGTGTGTGCGTCGGTCACGGTGTGCTCCTGGTGTCCGTCGGATAGGGGCTGTTTACGGCGCGGTGCTTCAAAGCGGTGCTGTGCGGCTCGCGGCTCTTGGGGCGCGGCTTCCAAGCGTGCTGGAGCGGGGGCTCCTAAGCGAAGGCGACGTTGTATATGCCTGCCGCGATCGCGCCGCCGATGAGCGGACCGACGACCGGTATCCAGGCGTAGCTCCAGTCCGAACCACCCTTGTTGGGCAGCGGGAGCAGGGCGTGCACGATGCGCGGACCGAGGTCACGGGCCGGGTTGATCGCGTAGCCGGTGGGGCCGCCGAGGGAGAGGCCGATGCTCACCACCACGAAGGCGGTGATCAGGGCGCCCAGGGTGCCCAGACCGTTGCCGTTGTCGTTCAGGCCCTGCGTGAGGATCGCGAGGATGAGGACGACGGTGCCGATGATCTCGGTGGCGAGGTTCTGCGCGATGTTCCGGATCTCGGGGCCGGTGGAGAAGACGCCGAGCACCGGGCCCGCGCCGGTCTCCTGGGCCTCGACGGCCTTGGTCCTGGTGGCCTGCGCACCAGGACCGCCGACGATCTCGCGGTCGGTGAGGTGCGCGAGGAACTGGCCGTAGTAGGCGACCCAGACCAGCGCCGCGCCGATCATGGCGCCGAGCAGCTGCCCGCCCCAGTAGGTGGCGAGGTTGCTGTAGTCGTCGTTCTTGATCGCGAGCGCGAGTGTCACGGCCGGGTTGAGGTGCGCGCCGGAGAGCGGCGCCGAGATGTAGACCGCGGTCATGACCGCGAAGCCCCACCCGAAGGCGATGGCGAGCCATCCGGCGCCCCGCGCCTTGGAGGCCTTCAGCGTGACGGCGGCGCACACGCCACCGCCCAGCAGGATGAGTACGGCGGTACCGATGGTCTCGCCGATGAAGATGTCGGAGCTGGACACCCGCGACTCCTTTGTCCTTCGTCCAGGGGAAGCCGAACCCCGGGTCCCACCGGTGGTTCGTGCTCTCGGGGAGTGAGAGCGGTGTCGGCCCTGGCATTGCCACACTCTAACGCGTATTGCCGGTAGGTGTTCGACAATGTCGACCGATGGACGGGAGTCTTGCTCTCGCTTCAGCGACTCGTCAAGGGTTGGGTTATCGAAAACACGATCGTTATTGATTGCTGTGTGCTATCGGTGCGTCGTCGCTGGTCCGAGGGCATGACGAAGGCCGGGAAGCATGCGGCTTCCCGGCCTTGAACCCCTGTGAACCCCGGACCTCTTCCGGTACGGACTCCGGACCCGCCCCGAAGGGCTCCAGGAGCCGTGCGCGCCCGAACCACCCGACGAGCGGGACGCGCGTCGGAGCGGCCCGTCGAACGGTGTTCGCGTCAGAACCGCCCGGCGCCCAGGTCCCGCGACACGGCGCGGGCGCAGTCCCGTACGGCAGCGATCAGGTCCGGACGCAGTTCCCCGTCCTTGCACACCCGCTCCACGGCCCCGGTGATGCCCACCGCGCCGACCGGCATCCGCCGCCGGTTGTGGATCGGGGCGGCGACCGAGGCGACCCCTGTCCAGGTCTCCTCGACGTCGTCCGCGTACCCGCGCGCGCGGGTCACGTCCAGGACGCCCTCGAAGTCGTCCAGTTCGCTGATCGTCCGCGGTGTGAACGCCTTGCGCTCGACCTCCAGGACCTCGCTGTGCGCCACCGGGTCGTACGCCGACAGCACCTTGCCCAGGGCCGTGGAGTGCAGCGGCTGCATCGCCCCGACCTCCAGGACCTGACGGCTGTCGTCGGGCCGGAAGACGTGGTGCACGATCAGTACGCCCTGCTGGTGCAGCACCCCCAGATAGACGCTCTCGCCGCTGGAGCGAGCCAGGTCGTCCGTCCACACCAGGGCACGCGCCCGCAGTTCGTGCACGTCCAGATAGGTGGTGCCCAGGCGCAGCAGCTCGGCGCCCAGCTGATAGCGCCCGGAAGCCGTGTCCTGCTCGACGAACCCCTCCTGCTGGAGGGTGCGCAGGATGCCATGGGCGGTGCCCTTGGCCAGGCCCAGCGAGGAGGCGATGTCCGACAGGCCGAGCTGCCGCTCGCCGCCCGCCAGCAGCCGCAGCATCGCCGCTGCCCGTTCGAGCGACTGGATGTTCCGTGCCATCGCCGTGCTGCCTCCGTCCCCTTGGACCGCCGGCGCGCGACAGGCCGCTGCCGTTCGGCAATGTCGAACACTACCGGTCGTCACCGAACTCCCGCCAATGGGTGGTCGCCCCACGTTCCGTCCGCCGCCACACCGACGTCACCCACGCCACGCCCGTCCGGCTCGTGGACGCCCACGACTGATCCGAGCTGCTCCGGGCTACCCTGACGGCGTGCGCTTTCCATGGGAAGCGCAAAGCCGACAGCCGTCGCACTCCAGGGAGCACCTTCATGGCCTCGTTGCCGAACCCGTCCCTTTCGTCCGGTCTCTCCGAGGGGCGGGCGCGAACCGACGCACTCCGAGAAGCGCTCGCCACCCGTGTCGTGGTGGCCGATGGCGCGATGGGCACGATGCTTCAGGCGCAGGACCCGACGCTCGAGGACTTCGAGAACCTCGAGGGCTGCAACGAAATCCTCAACATCACCCGCCCCGACATCGTGCGCTCCGTCCACGAGGCGTACTTCGAGGTCGGCGTCGACTGCGTCGAGACGAACACCTTCGGGGCGAACCACTCCGCGATGGCCGAGTACGACATCGCCGACCGCGTCCACGAGCTCTCCGAGTCCGGTGCCCGGATCGCCCGCGAGGTCGCCGACGCGTTCGGTGCCCGCGACGGCCGCCAGCGCTGGGTCCTCGGCTCGATCGGCCCCGGCACGAAGCTGCCCACACTCGGCCACGTCTCCTACGGCACCCTGCGTGACGGCTTCCAGGCCAACGCCGAGGGCCTGCTCGCCGGCGGCGCCGACGCGCTGATCGTCGAGACCACCCAGGACCTGCTGCAGACGAAGTCCTCCGTCCTCGGCGCGCACCGCGCGATGGAGGCGACCGGCGTCCGGGTGCCCCTGCTGGTCTCCATGGCCTTCGAGACGACCGGCACCATGCTGCTGGGCTCCGAGATCGGCGCCGCGCTGACCGCGCTGGAGCCGCTCGGCATCGACATGATCGGCCTGAACTGCTCGACCGGCCCCGCCGAGATGAGCGAGCACCTGCGCTACCTCACCCGGCACTCCCGCATCCCCCTGCTGTGCATGCCGAACGCCGGCCTGCCGGTCCTGACGAAGAACGGCGCCCACTTCCCGCTCGACGCCGAGGGACTGGCCGACGCCCAGGAGAACTTCGTACGGGACTACGGCCTCTCCCTGATCGGCGGCTGCTGCGGTACGACACCGGAGCACCTGCGCCAGGTGGTGGAGCGGGTGAACGGCCTCATGCCCCCCGAGCGCAGCCCCCAGCCCGAGCCCGGTGCCGCCTCGCTCTACCAGACGGTCTCGTTCCGCCAGGACACCGCGTACATGGCGATCGGCGAGCGCACGAACGCCAACGGCTCGAAGAAGTTCCGCGAGGCCATGCTGGAGGCCCGCTGGGACGACTGTGTGGAGATGGCCCGCGACCAGATCCGCGAGGGCGCGCACATGCTCGACCTGTGCGTCGACTACGTCGGCCGGGACGGCGTCGCCGACATGGACGAGCTGGCCGGCCGGTTCGCCACCGCCTCCACGCTGCCCATCGTGCTCGACTCCACCGAGGTGGAGGTCCTGCGCGCGGGCCTGGAGCGCCTCGGCGGACGCGCGGTCCTCAACTCGGTCAACTACGAGGACGGCGACGGACCCGAGTCCCGGTTCGCGAAGGTCACCGGGCTCGCGCGGGAGCACGGCGCCGCCCTGATCGCGCTGACCATCGACGAGGAGGGCCAGGCCCGTACCGTCGAGACCAAGGTCGCCATCGCCGAGCGGCTCATCGAGGACCTCACGTCCAACTGGGGCATCCACGAGTCCGACATCCTCATCGACACCCTGACCTTCACGATCTGTACCGGCCAGGAGGAGTCCCGCAAGGACGGCATCGCGACGATCGAGGCGATCCGCGAGCTCAAGCGCCGCCGTCCGGACGTACAGACCACGCTCGGCCTCTCCAACATCTCCTTCGGCCTCAACCCGGCCGCCCGCATCCTGCTCAACTCGGTCTTCCTCGACGAGTGCGTCAAGGCGGGCCTGGACTCGGCGATCGTGCACGCCTCCAAGATCCTGCCGATCGCCCGCTTCAGCGAGGAAGAGGTCACCACCGCCCTCGACCTCATTTACGACCGCAGGGCCGAGGGCTACGACCCGCTGCAGAAGCTGATGGCCCTGTTCGAGGGCGCCACCACCAAGTCCCTCAAGGCGGGCAAGGCCGAGGAACTGGCCGCGCTGCCGCTGGACGAGCGCCTCAAGCGGCGGATCATCGACGGTGAGAAGAACGGCCTGGAGGCCGACCTCGCGGAGGCACTCCAGGACCGCCCCGCCCTCGACATCGTCAACGAGACCCTGCTGGACGGCATGAAGGTGGTCGGCGAACTGTTCGGCTCCGGCCAGATGCAGCTCCCGTTCGTGCTCCAGTCCGCCGAGGTCATGAAGACGGCCGTCGCCTACCTCGAACCGCACATGGAGAAGTCGGACTCGGAGGGCAAGGGCACCATCGTGCTGGCCACCGTGCGCGGCGACGTCCACGACATCGGCAAGAACCTCGTCGACATCATCCTGTCCAACAACGGCTACAACGTCGTCAACCTCGGCATCAAGCAGCCGGTCTCCGCGATCCTGGACGCCGCCGAGGAGCACAAGGCCGACGTCATCGGCATGTCGGGGCTCCTCGTCAAGTCCACGGTGATCATGAAGGAGAACCTGGAGGAGCTGAACCAGCGAGGCCTGTCGGCTGACTACCCGGTCATCCTCGGCGGCGCGGCCCTGACCAGGGCCTATGTCGAACAGGACCTGTACGAGATCTACCAGGGCGAGGTCCGCTACGCCCGTGACGCCTTCGAGGGCCTGCGCCTGATGGACGCGCTGATCGGCGTCAAGCGCGGAGTGCCCGGAGCGGTGCTGCCCGAACTCAAGCAGCGCCGGGTGCGGGCCGCCGCCGAGACGGTCGTCGAGGAGCGCCCGGAGGAGGGCCACGTCCGCTCCGACGTCTCCGTCACCAACCCCGTTCCGAAGCCGCCCTTCACCGGCACCCGCGTGATCAAGGGCATCCAGCTCAAGGAGTACGCCTCCTGGCTGGACGAGGGCGCCCTGTTCAAGGGCCAGTGGGGCCTCAAGCAGGCCCGCGCCGGCGACGGCCCGACGTACGAGGAACTGGTCGAGACCGAGGGCCGGCCGCGGCTGCGCGGGCTGCTGGACCGGCTGCAGACCGACAACCTGCTGGAAGCGGCCGTGGTCTACGGCTACTTCCCGTGCGTCTCCAAGGACGACGACCTGATCATCCTGGACGAGCGGGGCAACGAGCGGACCCGCTTCACCTTCCCCCGCCAGCGCCGGGGCCGCCGGCTGTGCCTGGCCGACTTCTTCCGCCCGGAGGAGTCGGGGGAGACCGACGTGGTCGGCCTCCAGGTCGTCACCGTCGGCTCCCGGATCGGCGAGGAGACGGCCAAGCTCTTCCAGTCCGACGCCTACCGCGACTACCTCGAACTGCACGGCCTGTCCGTCCAGCTCGCCGAGGCGCTCGCCGAGTACTGGCACGCGCGGGTCCGGTCCGAGCTGGGCTTCGCGGGGGAGGACCCCTCCGACGTCGAGGACATGTTCGCCCTGAAGTACCGCGGCGCCCGCTTCTCGCTCGGCTACGGCGCCTGCCCCAACCTCGAGGACCGCGCGAAGATCGCCGAACTCCTGGAGCCCGAGCGCATCGGCGTCCACCTCTCCGAGGAGTTCCAGCTCCACCCGGAGCAGTCCACCGACGCGATCGTGATCCACCACCCCGAGGCCAAGTACTTCAACGCACGGTGAGGGCCCCGACGCGCCGCGGTCCGCGCGGTCGCGCGCACTGATCGGATAAGTCGTACACTTGTCGGTCCATCGCAGGCCGGTTGTCCCCTGACGCAAAAGGGGCAACCGGCCTGATCGTCCCTCAAGGAGGTGCGCCAGGATGACCAGTACGGTCCCCGCGCTCGGAACTCGTACGGCCGAAGGCTCAGCCCTGCAGGCCGTGCTCCTCGACATGGACGGAACCCTGGTGGACACCGAGGGATTCTGGTGGGACGTGGAGGTCGAGGTCTTCAAGGCCCTCGGTCACACGCTGGACGCCTCCTGGCGTCATGTGGTGGTCGGCGGCCCGATGACCCGCAGCGCGGGCTTCCTGATCGAGGCCACCGGTGCCGACATCACCCTCCCCGAGCTGTCCGTGCTGCTCAACGACGGGTTCGAGGAGCGCATCGGCCACTTTCTGCCGCTGATGCCGGGCGCGGCCAGGCTGCTCGCCGAGCTCGCGGCGCACGAGGTCCCCACCGCGCTGGTCTCCGCCTCGCACCGGCGGATCATCGACCGCGTCCTGGGCGCGATCGGCTCCCACTTCTTCGCCCTGACCGTCGCGGGCGACGAGGTGGAACGGACCAAGCCGTTCCCCGACCCGTATCTCCTCGCGGCCTCGCGGCTCGGGGCGGAACCGGCGCGATGCGCCGTCATCGAGGACACCTCGACCGGCGTCGCCTCCGCCGAGGCCGCGGGCTGCCAGGTGATCGCCGTCCCCTCGGTCGCTCCCATCGCCCCGACCGCCCGCCGCACCGTGGTGCGTTCCCTGGAAGAGGTCGACCTGCCCTTTCTGCACCGCCTGGTGACGGAAAGGTACTGAAAGTCCACCGAGTGTGCCCCGCCGAATCGCGCGGCGTGCGGTGGTGAATGCCGCGGAAAGGTTCAGCGGGTCTCTGTGGTATGGGACGAGCGAGGGCCCGTCGGGAATTGATAACGGGGCGGATGGCCGAATTCCGGTCCTCTTCAATCAATTTGATGGTGTGACGTTCGCCACGTTACCGAGGGTCGACAGCCGGACCGACTTGTGCACGCGTCCCCCCGTCATCGAGGCCTGACGTGCCCTTGTGTCCCGATTGATGAAACCCTGCACTAATCCTTCCCGTGTCGGGTTATCGGTGCGTCCACGCCCGGTTTCGCAGCGTGAGCGGAAAGCGGCTCCGGCACCTGCTGGCCGATCCGGTGGTGCGGACTAATGTCATCGCGAGAACATCGCCGTAACCCCGTGACCCGCCGCGCCACCCCTGCATGCCGGTTCGCGGAAACTACAGCTCTGGAGAAACACGAGCATGAACCGCAAGACTTTGGTGCTGCCGGCCGTGGTTGGCCTGCTCGCCCCGGTGCTCGCCGCGTGTGGTGGGTCCGCCAGCGGGAGCAACAGCGGCGATGCCATCGTTGTCGGCACCACGGACCGGTTCACCGCGTCGAAGGCTGCCCCGGCTCCGTTCGACCCGGCGTACGCGTACGACGTCGGCACCTGGAACGTGCTGCGTCAGACCGTGCAGACGCTGATGGTCCAGCCGCGTGGTGACGGTGAGCCGCAGCCCGAGGCTGCCGAGAAGTGCGGCTTCAGCGACAGCGGAAACGAGCGCTACTCGTGCACGCTGCGCGAGGGCCTGCAGTTCTCCAACGGTGACGCGATCACCGCGAAGGACGTCAAGTTCTCGATCGACCGTGCGAGGGCCATCAAGGCCGACAGTGGTGTGTTCGCCCTGCTGTCCACCATCGACACCGTCGAGACGCGCGGCGACCGAGAGGTGATCTTCCACCTCAACAGCGCCGACGCGACCTTCCCGTTCAAGCTGTCGACCCCGGTCGCCGGCATCGTGAACCCGAAGGACTACGAGAAGAACAAGCTGCGCGACGGCTTCTCCGTCGACGGCTCGGGGCCGTACACCGTGGAGACCGAGGTCAAGGACGACGCCGTCGTCAAGGCCGTCTTCACGAAGAACTCCCACTACAAGGGGCAGTTGAAGATAAAGAACTCCAAGGTCGAGATGCGCTCCTTCGACAGCGCCGCGGCCATGGGAACGGCTCTCGAGAAGGGCGACATCGACCTGATGACGCGCTCGATGACGCCGGCGCAGATCACCAAGCTGGACAACGCTTCGGGCGGCAACGTCAACCTGAACGAGATGCCCGGCCTGGAAATCCGCTACCTCGCCTTCAACACCGACGCCCCCTCGGTGAAGTCGACCGCCGTCCGCCAGGCCATGGCGCAGCTCATCAACCGCGGTGAGCTCGTCGCCAAGGTCTACGGTTCGCAGGCCGAGCCGCTCTACTCGATGGTCCCGGCGACCATCACCGGTCACTCCAACGCGTTCTTCAACCGGTACGGTGACCCGAGCGTCGGCAAGGCCCAGACGATCCTCGGCAAGGCCGGCATCACCACCCCGGTCAAGGTCACCCTGCACTACACGACCGACCACTACGGTGCGGCCACCGCGCAGGAGTTCGAGATCCTGAAGAAGCAGCTCAACGCGAGCGGCCTCTTCGACGTCACCACTCAGGGCGCGACCTGGGACAAGTTCGTCCCGGCCGAGCGAAAGGGCAAGTACGACGTCTGGGGTATGGGCTGGTTCCCCGACTTCCCCGACGCCGACAACTTCCTGGCGCCGTTCCTCGATAAGGACAACTTCCTCAAGTCGCCCTACTCGAACAGCAACATCATCAACAACCTGATCCCCGCCTCCCGTCGCGAGGCCGACCGCCTCACCGCGTCGAAGAGCCTCACGACCATCCAGGACATCGTCGCGAACGAGGTCCCGCTGATCCCGCTGTGGCAGGGCAAGCAGTACATCGCCGCCCGCGACAACATCACGGGCTCGGAGTGGGCGCTCAACTCGTCCTCCACGCTCCAGCTGTGGGAGCTCAGCCGAGGCGTCAGCGGGTGACCCGTACCACCCGATCCGGGGCCGTCAGGCCCCGGATCCGGCCAGGGGCCCTACGGCCTCGGGTTCAGTAGATCCAAAGACAAGGCACGTGCAAGTGAACATGCGTAACCAGTGGCCAGTCCTGCCGATCGTGGCGGGGCTGGCCTCCGGCCTGCTGACCGGCTGCGGCTCGGAGACGGGCAGTACCGGGAGCAGCAGCTCCTCCGTGGTGATCGGGATGTCCGACGACGTCCTGGCCACCGACCCAGCTTCCGGCTACGACCCAGGATCGTGGCTGCTGTTCAACAACGTCTTCCAGTCGCTGTTGAGCTTCCCCAAGGGCGGAACCGAGCCCGAGCCGGAAGCGGCCAAGGAGTGCGCGTTCACCGACACCGGAACCAAGGTGTACAAATGCACGCTGCAGGACGGCCTGAAGTTCAGCAACGGTGACTCGCTCACCTCGGCCGACGTGAAGTTCTCCTTCGACCGCACGCTGAAGATCAACGACGACGCCGGTCCGGCGATCATGTTCCCCATGCTCGACCGCGTCGTCACACCCGACGCCCAGACCGTCGTGTTCCACCTCAAGTACGCCGACGCCACCTTCCCGAGCAAGATCGCCTCCGGCGCCGGCTCGATCGTGGACCACCAGCAGTACGCCACCAACGCGCTCCGCAAGGACAACAAGGCCGTCGGTTCAGGCCCGTACAAGCTCGACTCGTACAGCCACGACAAGGCCGTCTTCTCGGTCAACTCGAGCTACAAGGGCACCGCCAAGCCCAAGAACACCGGCATCACGCTGCAGTTCTTCCACGGCGACCAGACGGCCCTCAAGAACTCCCTGCTGAACAAGCAGATCGACGTCGCCTACCGAGGCCTCGCCGCCGACGACATCGCCGGAATCCAGAACGACTCCGCGACCAACAGCGGCATCAACGTCGTCGAGGGAACCAGCGCCGAAGTCCAGCACCTCGTCTTCAACATGGACGACCCGGTGGCCGGCAAGCTCGGCGTCCGCAAGGCCATCGCCTACCTCCTGGACCGCGACGCCCTCGTCGGCGACGTCTACCAGGACACCGCGACCCCGCTGTACTCGATCGTCCCGTCCGGCGTCACCGGACACAGCACGTCCTTCTTCGACACCTACGGCGCCCACCCCTCGCAGCCCAAGGCCGCGGCCGCGCTGCACGCCGAGGGCATCACCGGCAAGGTGAAGCTCACCCTCTGGTCGACCCCCTCGCGCTACGGTCCCGCCACGGACCAGGAGTTCAAGGCGATCGCCAAGCAGCTCAACGCCAGCGGACTCTTCGACGCCACCGTGAAGTCCGTCGCCTACGGCCAGTACGAGCAGGACGTCACCGCCGGCAAGTACGGCGTGTACGTGAAGGGCTGGGTGCCCGACTACCCGGACCCGGACAACTTCACGGCCCCGTTCTTCGGCAAGGGCAACGTGCTGAGCAACAACTACACCAACCGCACGATCACCGGCACCCTCATCCCGAAGACGGCCGCCCAGAGTGACCGCGCCTCGACCGAGGGCGACTACGGCAAGCTCCAGGACCTGGTCGCCGCCGACGTGCCCCTCCTCCCGATCTGGCAGGCCAAGCAGTACGCCGTCGCGCGCGACAACGTCTACGGCCTCGAGAACTGCCTCGACGCCTCCACCGTGTTCCGCTTCTGGGAGATCTACAAGGGCTGACCGAGCACCGCTCGTCGCCGTCGTACACGAAGGGCGCCCGTTCCTCACCGGAACGGGCGCCCTTCGCGCTGCCTGCAGTGAACCGGGTCCGGCCCGGCGAAGCGGCGCTACTGCGCCCCGGGACGCACCAGCCCGCTCTCGTACGCGTACACCGCGGCCTGCACCCGGTCGCGCAGCCCCAGCTTCGTCAGGACATGCCCCACATGCGTCTTGACCGTGGTCTCGCTGACGAACAGATCGGCCGCGATCTCCGCGTTCGACAGCCCGCGCGCCACCAGCTTCAGCACCTCGACCTCACGGTCGGTCAGCGTGTGCAACGTGTCCGGAACCGGCTCGTCGCCGGACGGCAGATGCCCCGCGTACTTGTCGAGCAGCCGGCGCGTGATGCTCGGCGCGAGCATCGCCTCACCCGCCGCGACCACCCGGATCGCCTGCACCAGCTCATTGGCGGGCGCGTCCTTGAGAAGGAAACCGCTGGCGCCCGCGCGGAGCGCCTCCACCACGTACTCGTCGAGGTCGAACGTCGTCAGCACGAGGACCTTCGCCGGACCGTCCCGGCCCGGGCCGGTGATCTGCCGGGTCGCCTCGACACCGTCCATCCGCGGCATACGGATGTCCATCAGAACCACATCGGGCTGCAGCGCACGCACCTGATCGAGTGCCTGGAGACCGTCACCGGCCTCGCCGACGACCGCCAGGTCCTGCTCCGCTTCCAGAATCATCCGGAAGCCGGTGCGCAGCAGCGGCTGGTCGTCGACCAGTAGGACGCGGATGGCCACGTAAGTCTCCTTCGCTAGTCCGGCCCCATTCTGCCCTGCTCCCGGGCGCCCGACCCGGGCGCCCTGACCGGGAGCGGATATGCCGGGGGAGTACCACCGAATTCCGGACACACGGCCTGGTGGTCGCACCAGCCGCAGAGTTTGGTGGGGCGCGGCCGCCACTCGCCCGTCTCCGTCGCCTCCCGGATCGCCTCCCACAGGGCGAGCAGCTTGCGCTCCACCCGCTCCAGGTCCGCGATCTCCGGGTCGTACGTCAGCACGTCACCGCTGCCCAGATAGACGAGCTGAAGACGGCGCGGGACCACCCGCTTCAGCCGCCACACCACCAGCGCGTAGAACTTCATCTGGAACAGGGCACCCTCCGCGTACTCCGGCCGGGGCGCCTTTCCCGTCTTGTAGTCGACGATCCGGACCTCGCCCGACGGGGCCACGTCGACCCGGTCGATGATGCCGCGCAGCGTGAGCCCGGAATCCAGCCGCGCCTCGACGAACAGCTCCCGCTCGGCAGGCTCCAGCCGCGTCGGATCCTCCAGCGTGAACCAGCGCTCCACCAGCCGCTCCGCCTCGGTGAGCCAGCGCGCGAGCCGCTCGCCCTCCGGGTCGTCGGCGAACAGCTCCACGACCTCCGGCTTCGTCTCCCGCAGCCGGTCCCACTGGGCGGGGATCAGCGACTTGGCCCGCGGCGCGGTCCGGTCCACGGCCGGAGCGTCGAAGAGCCGCTCGAGCACCGCGTGCACCAGCGTCCCCCTGGTCGCCGCCTCACTCGGCTTCTCGGGCAGCTTGTCGATCACCCGGAACCGGTACAGCAACGGACACTGCATGAAGTCACTGGCACGCGAGGGCGACAGCGAGGCGGGCGCGCGCGCGACCACGGGGGCCGGCCCGTCGGCGGCGGGCACCCCGGCTTCGGGGGCCGCGGCCCCTTCTTCGGGTACGGCGCCCTCGGTGCTGGTTTCCATGACAACAGACCTTACGGCCCGCCACCGACAGCGAACCCGTCCCGGCGGTGCGACGGCACGGAAAACAGAGGGGGTGCCGGGGCGGAACGCGCCGCGACGGCCGCATACCATCGACCCAGACCCTCCCGCTTCGCATGAACCGGGGGCGGGGGACGCTTCGAACGAGGGGACATCGTGGACGAGAGCGGCGGGAGCGGGCAGCCGCGGTCCGGTACCGGCGAGGCGACCGAGCACCACGAGAGGCCCCCGGCCTCCGCGGGCCCGGCCTCCGACGCACGCCCCGGACCGGCCGGGCCCGAGACCACCGGGCCGACGCCCACGGCCCCCGATCGCGACTCCCGGACCGAGACGGACCCCGACGGGGACACCGGCACCCGGTCCGCGACAGACACCCCCGCCCGCCCCGAGGCGGACTCCCGCACGGACGCCGAGGCCGGCTCCACCCAGGAGCCCGGGCCCCACGACGGCACCACGCCACAGGACCGGACCGGCTCCCGCACGCCCCCCACGCCCGGCGCGGAATCCATCTCCCGCACCGGAACCCCCGGCGACCCGCTGACGAAGACCCCCGCCTCCACCGGCCCCACCGAACACCCCACCGATCACACGGACGATCACCCCGACGAGACCGCGGCCCACCGCGAGCCCGCCGAGCCGTCCGACAACCGGGCCGAGACACACGGCGACGAGCCGCCCCGCACCGACCACGACGAACTCCCCGACGCCCACCGGACCCGCGCCCGCACACGCAACGGCAAGGGACGGCCACCGCGCCGCGCCAAGGAGCCAGGCGGCGGCCTGCTGATGGGCAGGCCCTTCGGCGTGCCCGTGTACGTCGCCCCGAGCTGGTTCCTCGTCGCCGCCCTGATCACCTGGGTGTTCGGCGGCCAGCTCGACCGCGTCCTGCCCGAACTCGGCGCAGCCCGCTACCTCGTCTCCCTCTTCTTCGCCGTCGCCTTCTACGCCTCCGTACTCGTCCACGAACTCGCCCACACCGTCGCGGCCCTGCGCTTCAAACTGCCGGTCCGCCGGATCCAGCTCCAGTTCTTCGGCGGCGTCTCGGAGATCGAGAAGGAAGCCGAGACCCCCGGCCGCGAATTCGTCCTCGCCTTCGTCGGCCCCCTGCTCTCCCTCGTCCTGTCCGGCCTCTTCTACCTCGCCATGCTGCCCGTCGAACCCGGCACCGTCCCCGGCGTCCTCCTCGCCGGCCTGATGGTCTCCAACCTCATCGTCGCCGCCTTCAACCTGCTGCCCGGCCTGCCCCTCGACGGCGGCCGCATGCTCCGCGCCGTCGTCTGGAAGATCACCGGCCGGGCCATGAGCGGCACCGTCGCCGCCGCCTGGGTCGGCCGCGCCCTCGCCGTCTCCGTACTGATCGGGCTCCCCCTGCTCACCCAGTCCCAGGCACTCGGCGCCGCCCCCGACAGCGTCGGCGGCATGGACACCATCACCGACGCCCTCCTCGCCGCCATCCTCGCGGCCATCATCTGGACCGGCGCCGGCAACAGCCTGCGCATGGCCCGGCTGCGCGAACACCTCCCCGAACTGCGCGCCCGGTCGCTCACCCGGCGCGCGGTCCCCGTCGAGACCAGCACCCCCCTCTCCGAGGCCCTGCGCCGCGCCAACGACGTCGGCGCCCGCGCCCTGGTCGTCGTCGACGCCGACGGCGAACCGCTCTCCCTCGTCCGCGAAGCCGCCATCGTCGGCGTACCCGAACACCGCCGCCCCTGGGTCGCCGTCAGCGGCCTCGCCCAGGACCTCACCGACGGCATGCGCGTCTCCGCCGAACTCGCCGGAGAAGACCTCCTCGACGCCCTGCGCGCCAGCCCCGCCACCGAATACCTGGTCGTGGAGGACTCGGGCGAGATCTACGGCGTCCTGTCCGCCGCCGACGTGGAACGCGCCTTCGTGAAGGCCATGGCCCGGCCCTCCTGACCGTGGTCGGCGGCCCTGTCCGGGACCGGTAGGCTGTTCACATGTCCGAACCGACCGGTGCCGCCCGCAGGCGCGGGCCCTTCAAGGTCGGGGACCAGGTTCAGCTGACCGACCCCAAGGGCCGCCACTACACGTTCACGCTCGAGGCCGGGAAGAACTTTCATACCCACAAGGGTTCCTTCCCCCACGACGAGCTGATCGGTGCTCCCGAGGGCAGCGTTGTCCGCACCACGGGGAACGTCGCCTATCTCGCGCTGCGCCCCCTGCTCCCCGACTACGTCCTGTCCATGCCCCGCGGCGCCGCCGTGGTCTACCCCAAGGACGCGGGGCAGATCCTGGCCTTCGCCGACATCTTCCCCGGCGCCCGCGTCGTGGAAGCGGGAGTCGGCTCCGGCTCGCTCAGCAGCTTCCTGCTGCGCGCCATCGGCGACCAGGGCATGCTGCACTCCTACGAGCGCCGCGAGGACTTCGCCGAGATCGCCCAGCAGAACGTGGAGCGCTACTTCGGCAGCCCGCACCCCGCCTGGCAGCTCACCGTCGGCGACCTCCAGGACAACCTGAGCGACACCGACGTCGACCGCGTCATCCTCGACATGCTCGCTCCCTGGGAATGCCTGGAGGCCGTCTCCAAGGCGCTCGTCCCCGGCGGCATCCTCTGCTGCTACGTGGCGACCACCACCCAGCTCGCGCGGACCGTCGAATCGATCCGCGAGATCGGCTGCTTCAACGAGCCGACCGCCTGGGAATCGATGATCCGCAACTGGCACATCGAGGGCCTGGCCGTCCGCCCGGACCACCGGATGATCGGCCACACCGGCTTCCTGCTCACCGCCCGCCGCCTCGCGGACGGTGTCGAGCCGCCCATGCGCCGCCGCCGTCCCTCCAAGGGCTCGTACGGCGAGGACTACTCCGGCCCGAACGCCGACGGCGGCACCGCCCGCTGACGTACCCAACGCCCCACGACTGTGGCCGAGTTCCCCGAACGTTCCGGGAACTCGGCCACAGCGCTTTTCCGTTGACACACCACCAGGACCGATGGACAGACCCGTCGGACCTGCCGGAACCCCGGCCGACAGCCCCGCCGAGTCCGTCGGCAGGCCGCTCGCACGGCTCCTGACGGGTCATCGGGAACCGCCGGACGAGAGTCCGCGGGTGCGTCGGCGGGCGGCCGGCAGAGGGCGGGAGGGTGCCGCGGCCCGGCCGACGCGCGCCCGCCGTGCGGGCCGTCAGGCCGCAGCGAAGGCCGCCGGCACGGGTCCGCCACGAGGGCGGGCCCGCCGGCCGAGCACCGTCGGCGTGCTGCGCCCCGAAGGCCGGCCGACCGCTCTGTCGAAGTCCGGCCCACGGGCCCGGCACCCATGCCGCAGGACGCACGGAACGCTCCGACGGGTCCGCCCGGAGCCGGGGCGGCAGGTCCCCCAGCCCGCCGGAAGGCCGTACGCAAAGCGGTCCGCAAGGCCGTACGGAAGGCGGCCGGCCCGGGGGCCGAGGAGCCGCGCGGCGCGCCCTCAGGACTCCCTCCCGGCGGCCCTCCCGGCGGCGCTCCCGGGCGGCCCCGGCCGGACGGTGCCGGGGCCGTGCCGGGGCCGCGCCGGACCGTGCCGGAAACTCCGCCGGAACTCTTCACAAGTCCGGACCCCGCCGTTCCACCAGGCTGTGACGTGTGGCACCATGCGGGTCACCCCCACCCCCACCGGCACAGCCCTCGCGGGAGACACTCCTAGTGCAGCAATCCGTTGTCCCGGAACTGGCGCACACGCAGACCAGCCCCATCCAGTGGGTCGCCACGGCCACCGCCATCGCCGGAGTCGTGGCGCTGTCGTCCGTCCTTCACCCCGATCCGGCGCGGGCGGCCCAGCCCGGCGCCGGCCCGAAGTCGGCGACGGCCCCCGTGGCCGCCCCCGACCCGACCGGCGTGGACTTCCCGATCACCTGCGGGCCCACCAAGGTGCTCGTGCAGAAGAAGGCCTCCGGGGACCTGGACGGCGACGGCCGCCCGGAGACCGTGGCCGTCGTCCGCTGCGACGCCGGCTCGGGCACCCCGCCCAACGGCGTCTACGTCCTCACCCAGGCCGAGGGAGCCAAGCAGCCCCGGGTCGTGGCGACCCTGGTCGATCCCAAGGACCGGCTGAGCGTCACGGACTTCGCGGTGCGCGACGGAGCCGTCACCGCCACTCTGCTCGGCTACTCCTCGTCCGACGTACCCAGTTGCTGCCCGGACCTGAAGGACAACGCCAAGTGGCAGTGGAAGAACGGCGCGTTCATCCGCTCGACACCGTCCGAAGCACGGAGTGTGTGAACGCGCCCCCGGCGCGAGACCCGGACAAAAGAGAACACCCTCCGCGGCGCGGAGGGTGTGAGGAACCGGACATCAGGTGACGCGGGGTGCCCGAAAGGTCACTCCGCGTCGGGTCCGAAGACCTCGACCTTGTCCGAAACGCGACGTACGTGGATGCAGTCGCCCGGACACTCCTTCGCCGAGTCCGTCACATCGCGCAGAAGCGGCAGCGGTACGGGCGTTGTGGCGCCCACGGTCTGCAGGAGCTCGTCGTCGGGGCTCTTCACATAGGCCAGGCCGTCAATGTCCAGCTCAAAGACCTCGGGCGCGTACTGCACGCAGATCCCGTCGCCGGTACAGAGATCCTGGTCGATCCAGACCTCAAGCGCCTCGCCGTCGACTCCGGCCTCCTGCTGCACGGTCATTTCTCCTGCCTTTTTCTGCGTCGAGCGGACCGAAGACTGGGGAATCGGGCCAGCTCTGACGGGTGTTGAACACTTCGACCCTACCTCCGCCCGCTTCCCAAGCATGTTCGGTGGGTATTCCCCTGGCGTGAGGGAGAGCGCAAGGGTGAAGATCGGACACACCCCGACAGTCTTTGTGATCTAGGGGTTTCAATCGACACCCACCCAGGTAGGGTCTGGAAGCGTCCAGCTCCCCTTGGAGGAGGTGAGGACCGTGGCAGCCCACGACGACGACATGAACCGCGGCATCCGCCCGGGACGAGGGTCCGATGACCCCGCCGGACAGATTGCCTACCTTGAGCAGGAGATCGCCGTCCTGCGACGCAAGCTCGCCGACTCTCCGCGGCACACGAGGATTCTCGAAGAGCGGATCGTCGAGTTGCAGACGAACCTGGCAGGCGTGTCCGCACAGAACGAGCGGCTCGCGAACACACTCCGTGAGGCCCGCGACCAGATCGTGGCCCTCAAGGAAGAAGTCGACCGGCTCGCACAGCCGCCGGCCGGCTTCGGTGTCTTCCTCACGGCGAACGAGGACGGCACGGCGGACATCTTCACCGGGGGCCGCAAGCTCCGGGTGAACGTCAGCCCCAGTGTGGAGCTCGACGAGCTCAGGCGCGGCCAGGAAGTGATGCTCAACGAAGCTCTCAACGTGGTCGAGGCCATGGAATACGAGAGCGTCGGCGACATCGTCACCCTCAAGGAGATCCTGGAGGACGGCGAGCGCGCCCTCGTGCAGGGGCACACCGACGAGGAACGGGTGGTCCGGCTCGCCGAGCCGCTCCTGGACGTCAATATCCGTCCCGGAGACGCCCTGCTCCTCGAACCCCGTTCCGGCTATGTCTACGAGATCGTCCCGAAGAGCGAGGTCGAGGAACTCGTCCTCGAAGAGGTCCCGGACATCGGCTACGAGCAGATCGGCGGTCTGGGCGGCCAGATCGAGATGATCCGCGACGCGGTCGAGCTCCCGTACCTCTACCCCGACCTCTTCAAGGAGCACGAACTGCGGCCGCCCAAGGGCGTCCTGCTGTACGGGCCCCCCGGATGCGGAAAGACGCTCATCGCCAAGGCCGTGGCCAACTCACTGGCCAAGAAGGTCGCCGAAGTGACCGGCCAGGCCACCGGCAAGAGCTTCTTCCTCAACATCAAGGGCCCCGAGCTCCTGAACAAGTACGTCGGTGAGACCGAGCGGCAGATCCGCCTCGTCTTCCAGCGTGCCCGGGAGAAGGCCAGCGAGGGCACACCCGTCATCGTCTTCTTCGACGAGATGGAGTCCCTCTTCCGCACCCGCGGATCCGGCGTCAGCTCGGACGTGGAGAACACCATCGTCCCGCAGCTCCTCGCCGAGATCGATGGCGTGGAAGGCCTGCAGAACGTGGTCGTGATCGGCGCCTCGAACCGCGAGGACATGATCGACCCCGCCATCCTGCGACCCGGACGCCTCGACGTGAAGATCAAGATCGAGCGCCCCGACGCCGAAGCGGCGAAGGACATCTTCCAGAAGTACCTCACCGAACGTCTCCCGCTGCACCCCGAGGACGTGGGAGAGCACGGCGGCGACAGGGCGGCCACCGTCCACGGCATGATCCAGACAGCCGTGGAGCAGATGTACGCCGAATCGGAGGAGAACCGCTTCCTGGAAGTCACCTACGCCAACGGTGACAAGGAAGTCCTCTACTTCAAGGACTTCAATTCCGGCGCCATGATCGAGAACATCGTCGGCCGCGCCAAGAAGATGGCCATCAAGGACTTCCTGGAGCACAGCCAGAAGGGCCTCCGGGTCTCCCACCTCCTCCAGGCGTGCGTGGACGAGTTCAAGGAGAACGAGGACCTGCCGAACACCACCAACCCGGACGACTGGGCCAGGATCTCCGGAAAGAAGGGTGAACGGATCGTCTATATCCGTACGCTCATCACCGGAAAGCAGGGCGCGGACACCGGACGCTCCATCGACACGGTGGCCAACACCGGTCAGTACCTGTAAAAGACAGGGCGGCTGCGGGTCCCCTTCACGGGTACCCGCAGCCGACTGCTTTTCAGCTCACGGCCGGAGTACAGCAATGACGCAAATGATCTCCCCACCAGTGCAAAGGCGCTCTAGGCTCATTCGTACCGCCGAGTCGCGCAGTGCGGGGACGGGCACCGCACACGCACCGGAGCGCCAGCGGTACTTGAGCAGCGCCCCCGACCGAGGGCGCCGCCGGGCAAGGAGGGCCGCATGACCGTACGGCGAGTAATGGGCATCGAGACGGAGTACGGGATCTCCGTCCCCGGTCACCCCAACGCCAATGCCATGCTCACCTCGTCCCAGATCGTCAACGCCTACGCGGCGGCGATGCACCGGGCGCGCCGCGCCCGCTGGGACTTCGAGGAGGAGAACCCGCTGCGGGACGCGCGAGGCTTCGACCTCGCCCGGGAGACCGCCGACTCCAGCCAGCTCACCGACGAGGACATCGGCCTGGCCAATGTCATCCTCACCAACGGTGCACGGCTGTACGTCGACCACGCACACCCGGAATACAGCTCCCCCGAAGTCACCAACCCGCGGGACGCCGTCCTGTGGGACAAGGCCGGCGAGCGCATCATGGCGGAGGCCGCCGAGCGAGCGGCCCAGCTCCCCGGTGCCCAGCCGATCCACCTCTACAAGAACAACACCGACAACAAGGGCGCCTCGTACGGCACGCACGAGAACTACCTGATGAAGCGGGAGACCCCCTTCTCGGACATCGTGCGGCACCTGACGCCGTTCTTCGTCTCACGCCAGGTCGTCACCGGAGCGGGCCGCGTCGGTATCGGTCAGGACGGGCACGAGCACGGCTTCCAGCTCAGCCAGCGCGCCGACTACTTCGAGGTCGAGGTGGGCCTTGAGACCACACTCAAGCGCCCCATCATCAACACCCGAGACGAACCGCACGCCGACGCGGAGAAGTACCGCCGGCTGCACGTGATCATCGGGGACGCGAACCTCTCCGAGATCTCGACCTATCTCAAGCTCGGCACGACGGCACTGGTCCTCTCCATGATCGAGGACGGCTTCATCGCCGTCGACCTGGCCGTCGACCAGCCCGTACGCACCCTCCACCAGGTCTCCCACGACCCGACCCTCAAGCGCCTGGTCACGCTCCGCAGCGGACGCACCCTCACCGCGGTGCAACTCCAGATGGAGTACTTCGAACTGTCCCGCAAGTACGTGGAGGAGCGGTTCGGGGCGGACGCGGACGAGCAGACCAAGGACGTCCTGCTGCGCTGGGAGGACACCCTGAACCGCCTGGAGAACGACCCGATGAGCCTGGCCGGAGAGCTCGACTGGGTAGCCAAGCGGGAGCTCATGGAGGGCTACCGGCGCCGTGACGACCTCGACTGGGACGCCGCCCGGCTGCACCTCGTCGATCTCCAGTACGCCGACGTACGGGCCGAGAAGGGCCTCTACAACCGTCTCGCGGCCCGGGGCAAGATCAAGCGACTGCTGGACGAGAGCGAGGTCGAGCGGGCCCGCACGACGCCGCCCGAGGACACCCGCGCGTACTTCCGCGGGCGCTGCCTGGAGCAGTACGCGGACGACGTCGCGGCGGCCTCCTGGGACTCGGTGATCTTCGATCTGCCCGGCCGGGACTCGCTCCAGCGCGTCCCAACCCTGGAGCCCCTTCGCGGAACGCGTAATCACGTCAAGGAGCTCCTGGACCGCTGCCGGACGGCCGAGGACCTGGTCAGGGTCCTCTCCGGCAACTGAGCTTCCACCCGGACGGCACCGGCCGGACAGGGTGGAATACCGGCGTTACGGGAATCATCGAGGTGGCCCCCGTACGTTGTGACAACTGCGGGGCCGATGTCGGACCCTGCTTGTAGGGTCTGATCAAGAACGTCGAACCGAGCGGGGTGAGGGTTATGGCGACCAAGGACACCGGCGGCGGACAGCAGAAGGCGACGCGTTCCACCGAGGAGGTCGAGGAACAGTCGCAGGACGCGCAGGCGACCGACGACCTCAAGGAACGCCAGGAAAAGCTGAGCGACGATGTCGACTCGGTTCTTGACGAAATTGACGATGTACTCGAGGAAAACGCCGAGGACTTCGTTCGAAGTTTCGTTCAGAAGGGCGGCGAGTAACCTTCGAATCGGAGGTAAACGGGGGATTTGAGGCTGGCAATCGAAGAAGGTGTGAAGTGCTGCTCGCGGTGCAAGGAGTCCAAGCCGCGAGCGGCCTTCGCCAGCGACAAGGCGGCCTCTGACGGGCTGCAGGCTTACTGCCGACAGTGCTGGGCGGCGTACCACCAGGCCCGGCAACTGGCAAAGGGCAAGAATGTCAGGCCGAGGGTGAAGGTGCCCGAAGGCCACAAGCACTGCCGAGGGTGTGGGGAAATCAAGCCCCACAGTGACTGGCATCGCGACGCGACCGCCTCCGACGGCCTCGCGACGCGCTGCAAGGCTTGTAAAGCAGTGCAAGGACGTGCGGGACACCTCAAACGCCACTACGGCCTCACCGAAGCCGAACGCGACGAGATGGTGGCCTCGCAGATGGGCCTCCGCGTGATCTGTTTGAAAGCTCCCGCCATTCATGTGGATCACTGCCACAAGACGGGTAGTGTCCGTGGCGTACTGTGCTTCAACTGCAATTCGGCCATCGGCAAGTTGGGAGATGATCCCGACGCAGTTCGTCGGGCTGCCGCCTACTTGGAAGGATCCCCGTGGAAGCCAACACTCGTAGCACCGGGCGTCTACCGGCTGCCTTCCTGACGCCCGGGTCGTCGTCCTTCATGGACTTCCTGTCCGAGCACCAGCCGGAGATGCTCCCCGGCAAGCGGCAACTGCCGCCCGTGCAGGGTGTCATCGAGGCCCCGCACGGCACGACCATCGTCGCCGTCACGTTCGCCGGCGGAGTCGTCCTCGCCGGTGACCGGCGGGCCACGATGGGGAACGTCATCGCCCAGCGCGACATCGAGAAGGTGTTCCCGGCCGACGAGTACTCGGCGGTGGGCATCGCCGGTACGGCTGGTCTGGCTGTCGAGATGGTGAAGCTGTTCCAGCTGGAACTGGAGCACTTCGAGAAGGTGGAGGGCGCCACGCTCTCCCTGGAGGGCAAGGCGAACCGCCTGTCCACGATGATTCGTTCCAACCTCGGCATGGCCATGCAGGGCCTCGCCGTGGTCCCCCTGTTCGCGGGCTTCGACGTGGACCGCGACCGGGGCCGCATCTTCTCCTACGACGTCACCGGCGGCCGCTCCGAGGAGCACGGCTACGCGGCCACGGGCTCCGGCTCGATCTTCGCGCGCGGTGCCATGAAGAAGCTCTACGCCAAGGACCTGACGGAGAGCCAGGCCACGACGCTGGTCGTCCAGGCCCTCTACGACGCGGCGGACGACGACTCGGCGACCGGTGGTCCCGATGTCGCGCGCCGGATCTACCCGATCGTCACCGTGATCACCGAGAGCGGCTTCCGCCGGCTCACCGACGAGGAGTCCTCGGAGATCGCCCGAGCGATCCTGGAGCGGCGACTCGAGCAGCCCGACGGCCCGCGCGCCGCGCTGCTCTGAGACCGGTCTCTTTTCCCAGGTGATCCAGTGACTTCGACAGAAAGGGACGGATAGCCGGTGTCGACTCCGTTCTATGTCTCACCCCAGCAGGCGATGGCCGACCGGGCGGAGTATGCCCGCAAGGGCATCGCGCGTGGCCGCAGCCTGGTCGTGCTGCAGTATGCCGACGGCATCGTGTTCGTCGGCGAGAACCCGTCCCGCGCGCTGCACAAGTTCAGCGAGATCTACGACCGGATCGGCTTCGCGGCCGCCGGCAAGTACAACGAGTACGAGAACCTGCGGATCGGCGGTGTGCGCTACGCCGACCTGCGCGGTTACACGTACGACCGTGACGACGTGACCGCCCGTGGTCTCGCCAACGTGTACGCCCAGACGCTGGGCACGATCTTCTCGTCGGCGGCGGAGAAGCCGTACGAGGTGGAGCTGGTGGTCGCCGAGGTGGGCGACACGCCCGACGGTGACCAGATCTACCGGCTGCCGCACGACGGTTCGATCGTGGACGAGCACGGTTCGGTCGCCGTGGGCGGCAATGCCGAGCAGATCAGCACGTATCTGGACACCCAGCACCGGGACGGGATGTCCCTGGCGGAGGCTTTGAAGCTGGCTGTTCAGTCGCTGTCCCGGGAGCCGAACGGTGGCGAGCGGGAGATTCCGGCGGAGCGGCTGGAGGTCGCGGTGCTGGACCGGACGCGGCCGCAGAAGCGGAAGTTCAAGCGGATCGTGGGCCGTCAGCTGGGCCGGCTGCTGGAGGCCGGAGGAGCGGAGACCGCGACGGAGGCCGAGGACGCCGACGACGACGAGTGAGGTCACGTCCGACCTCGCGCCCGTCCGTCGGGTGCTCATACGGAAGGGGCCGCCCCGGTGCACACCGGCGCGGCCCCTTCCGTATGCGTGGCCGGGTCTCGTGGGCCCGGGGCGAGGGCGGCGCCTAGGTGGCTGGAGGGGCCGTGGAGCCCCGTACGACCAGTTCGACAGGGATGTCCTCCTGGGGCGGTGTGCGGCCGTCCAGGACGGCCAGGAGGGCCTTCATGCCCTGTTCGCCGAAGCGTTCGGCGTCGAGGCGGACCGTCGTGAGTTCCGGGTCGAGGGCGCGGGCCAGGGCGAGGTCGTCGAGACCGGTGATGGAGATGTCGTCGGGGATGCGCAGGCCGAGGCGGCGGGCCGCCTTGTAGGCGCCCGCGGCCAGTTTGTCGTCGTCGCAGATCACCGCGGTGGGGCGCGGTCCCGGGGCGGACAGGGCCGTCTGGGCCGCCGCCAGGGCGTCCTCGAAGGAGATGGGCGCCCGGGCGACCCGCAGGCTGGTTCCGGGGACCTCGACGAGGCAGGAGGCCACCTCCCGGGCGCGGACCTCGAAGGTCCAGGACGGGATGTCGGCGGCGAGGTGGAGGAAGCGGCGGTGGCCCAGTTCGAGGAGGTGGCCGGTGACCTGGCGTACGCCGTCGGCGATGTCGAGGTTGACGGTCGCGGCGCCCTGGCTGCCGGCCGGGTCGCTGTCGAGCATGACGAGGGGGAGCTGGTCGCCGCGGATCGCGGTGAGGGCGTCGGCCGCCATGGAGGAGGCGATCACGCCGTCGAGGGCGGCCTGGGCGGAGCCGAAGGGGTCGCGGGCGGGGCCGATGCCCTCGGGGGAGGGGTAGAGGACCACGCCGAAGCCGTGCTGGGCGGCCACGCGGGCCGCGCCGGTGTAGACGCCGGCGAAGAACTCCGTGGTGAGCGCGGGGACCACCAGGAGGACGGTGCGGGTGCGGCCGAGGCGGAGGTTGCGGGCGGCCAGGTTCGGGCGGTAGCCGAGTTCCTGGGCCGCGTCGCGGACGCGTTCGGCTGTCGCCGGTGAGACCCTGCCGCGCCACTTGTCGCCGAGGACGAGGGAGACGGCGGCCTGGGACACCCCGGCGGCCTCGGCGACGTCCCGGCTCGTGGGGCGCGTACTACCTCTTGCCACCGTCGGCGTGCTCCTTCGTCTGGACTCCTGGACAGCGCACATGGTACGTATGGTGGGAGGCGTTATACGTAACACCTCTACGTCGCGCGCTACCGGAAGGGCAAGCCATGGCCACGGGATACCTGGAGATCCTCAGGGCGAGGCACGCCGCCCGGCTGCTCGTCGGCACGTTGGTGGGGCGGCTGCCGAACGCCACGGCGGCCATCGCCGTCGTGCTGTTCGTGCGGGCCGAGGGCGGCACGTACAGCCTGGCGGGCGCGCTCGCCGCCGTGTACGGGGTGGCCAACGCGGTCGGACAGCCGCTGCTCGGTCGGCTCGTGGACCTCTACGGGCAACCGCGGGTGCAACTGCCCGCGGCGGTCGTCTCGGCCCTCGGGATGGTCGTCTTCGCCTTCGTCGGGACGGACCGGCCGGGCCTCGCCTGCGCCGCGATGGCCGTGGCCGGGCTCTTCACGCCTCCCCTGGAGGGCGGCCTGCGGGCGCTGTGGCCCTCCGTGCTGCGCAAGGAGGAGCAGGTGCACACCGCGTACGCGATGGACGCGGTGGCGCAGGAAGTCATGTTCACCGTCGGGCCGTTGCTCGTGACGCTGTGCGTCTCGCTCTGGTCCGCGCGGGCGGCGCTGCTGATCCTGAGCGTCATCGGTGTCCTGGGCGCCCTCTCCGTGGTCCTCTCGCCGCCCTCGCGCGCGTGGCGTTCGGCGCCGCGTGAGGCGCACTGGCTCGGAGCCCTGCGTTCACCCGGGCTGCTGGCCCTGCTCGGGGCCTTCCTTTTCGTCGGGATCGCGCTCGGCTCGATCACGGTCGCCGCGCTGTCGTACGCCGACGCGCACGGCGGGGACGCGGTGTACGGCTGGCTGATGGCGGGCATCGGCCTCGGCGCGCTGCTGGGCGGCCTGGTCTACGGCGCGCGTCGGTGGGGCGGGGCTCCGGAGCGGCGGCTGCGGGTGCTCGTGGCCCTTCTGGCGGTGTGTTACGTCCCGCTGATGCTGGTGCCCGGTCCGGTGGCGATGACGGCTCTGGCGACGCTCGCCGGGGTGTTCCTCGCGCCCTGCATCGCCTGCGCCTTCGTGCTGGTGGACCGGCACGCTCCGGCCGGTACCGTCACCGAGGCTTTCTCCTGGCTTGTGACGACGTTCACCGTGGGCGCGTCGGTCGGAACGGGCCTCGCGGGGCCGGTGGTCGAGTGGGGCGGGGCGGCCCGGGGCTTCGCCGTTCCGGGGGTCGCCGGCGCCGCCGCGCTGGTGGTTCTGCTGGCCACGGGCCGGGTCCTCGCAGCTACCGGGAGGGGTGCGGTCGTTGCGGTCTCATCGGAAAATGATCCAAACCGAGCCGTCGAACCCCGTTTCAGCTCAGGGGATCGGGCGTAATGTTCAGTCATGGACCGCCGCATTTTCGGGCTGGAGAACGAGTACGGCGTCACGTGTACGTTCAGGGGACAGCGGCGCCTGTCTCCCGACGAGGTGGCGCGGTACCTCTTCCGCCGTGTCGTGTCATGGGGCCGCAGCAGCAATGTCTTTCTGCGGAACGGTGCCCGCCTTTATCTCGACGTGGGATCACATCCGGAATACGCGACACCCGAATGTGACAACGTGACGGAGCTCGTCACCCACGACAAGGCCGGCGAGCGCATTCTCGAAGGACTCCTGGTGGACGCCGAACGACGCCTGCACGAGGAAGGAATCGCGGGCGACGTCTATCTGTTCAAGAACAACACCGACTCGGCAGGCAACTCCTACGGATGCCACGAGAACTATCTGGTGGCCCGGCACGGGGAGTTCTCCCGGCTCGCGGACATTCTCATTCCGTTCCTCGTCACGAGGCAGTTGCTGTGCGGTGCCGGCAAGGTGCTGCAGACCCCGCGCGGTGCCGTGTACTGCGTCAGTCAGCGAGCCGAGCACATCTGGGAGGGCGTCAGTTCCGCGACGACCCGCTCCCGGCCCATCATCAACACGCGTGACGAACCGCACGCGGACGCCGAGCGCTACCGTCGGCTCCATGTCATCGTCGGTGACTCGAACATGTCCGAGACGACCATGCTCCTCAAGGTCGGTGCCACCGACCTCGTGCTGCGCATGATCGAGGCGGGCACCGTCATGCGGGACCTCACCCTGGAGAACCCCATTCGGGCGATCCGCGAGGTCAGCCACGACATCACGGGCCGTCGCAAGGTGCGTCTGGCCAGCGGCCGCGAGGCCTCCGCGCTCGAGGTGCAGCGCGAGTACTACGAGAAGGCCGTGGACTTCGTCGAGCGCCGCGGCATCCGGACCGGAACCGTCGACCAGGTGCTCGAACTGTGGGGCCGGGTGCTCGACTCGATCGAGGCCGAGGACCTCGACCGGATCGGCACCGAGATCGACTGGGTCATGAAGTACCAGCTCATCGAGCGGTACCGGGCCAAGCACAACATGACCATGTCGCACCCCCGGGTCGCGCAGATAGACCTCGCCTACCACGACATCCACCGTCGTCGTGGCCTCTACTACCTGCTGGAGAGGAAGGGGCAAGCCGCGCGGATCTGCAACGACTTGAAGATCTTCGAAGGCAAGTCGGTGCCGCCGCAGACCACTCGGGCGCGGCTGCGCGGTGACTTCATCCGGCGTGCTCAGGAGCAGCGCCGGGACTTCACCGTCGACTGGGTGCACCTGAAGCTCAACGACCAGGCACAGCGCACGGTGTTGTGCAAGGACCCGTTCCGTTCGGTGGACGACCGGGTGGAGAAGCTCATCGCCGGAATGTGAGCCGGGAGTTCCGCGGGTGAAGCGGAACGCAACGCGGGGCGCCGTACGTTTTCCGTACGGCGCTCTTCTCACGTCGTAGAGTTGCGCGCACGCCATCAACCAAGATCGACCGATACGAGGCCCTCACCGTGCGCCGACGCTCACTCCTTCTCTCCGTACCCGCTGGACTGGTCACACTCGCCGGATGCGGTGACGACGGCAAGTCAGACACGGCCAAGTCCAGCAGCAGTCCGTCGCCTTCGGCCTCGGCCGCGGCCTCCGCGCCGCCGCCGCCGAAGATCGTCGACGGTCCGCTGCCGGCGATCACCGCCGGGACGAAGTTCGGCGAGAAGCCGACCGTCGCCAAGGGCACGGGGGAGCCGTCGAAGGACCTCGCGGTCAGGACGGTCATCGCGGGCGGTGGTCAGACGGTCGCGGAGAACGACTACATCCAGGCCAACTATCTGGGTCAGATCTGGGCCACGGCGAAGGTCTTCGACAACTCCTACGACCGCAAGGAGCCGCTGGTCATCCAGCTCGCGCAGGGCGGCATCATCGACGGCTGGCGCTATGCCCTGGTGGGCAAGAAGGCCGGCAGCCGTGTCGAGATGTCGGTTCCTCCGACCTGGGGCTATGGCACTCAGGGCAACACCAAGGCGGGTATCAAGGGCACCGACACGCTGGTCTTCGTCGTCGACATCGAGAACACGTTCAACGCGAAGAGCTCCGCCAAGGGCAAGAACGTCGCGCAGAGCGACGCGGCGCTGCCGAAGGTCGGGACCAATACGGACGGCGCCGCCCCCAAGATCACGGTACCGAAGTCGAAGCCTCCGACGGCGCTCGTGGCGAACTATGTGATCGAGGGCGACGGTGACGTGGTCAAGGCCGACAGCGCTGTCCTGGTGCAGTACGAGGGTGTGCTCTGGGACAGCGGCAAGGAGTTCGACTCCACGTATCAGCGGGGCCAGCTGACGTCGTTCTCGCTGCAGCAGGTCGTGAAGGGCTGGGCGCAGGGGCTGACCGGCAAGAAGGTGGGCAGCCGCGTTCTCATCGTGATCCCGCCGAAGCTGGGTTACGGGGACAACCCGCCGGCCGGCAGCGGTATCAAGAAGGACTCCACGCTCGTCTTCTCGGTCGACATCCTGGCGAAGATGTAACTGCCTCGGTGATGTAAGACTGTCAGTGTTGCCCATACGTACACAAGCAGGAGCAAAGACGTGAGCATCGAGAAGCCCGAGATCGACTTCCCGGGCGGCGAGCCCCCGGCGGACCTCGAGATCAAGGACATCTGGGAGGGTGACGGCGCGGTCGCCAAGAAGGGCGACCACGTCAAGGTCCACTATGTGGGCGTGGCCTTCTCCACCGGCGAGGAGTTCGACGCCTCCTGGAACCGCGGCGCTCCGCTGTCGTTCCAGCTCGGCGTCGGCCAGGTCATCAGTGGCTGGGACCAGGGCGTGCAGGGCATGAAGGTCGGCGGTCGCCGCCAGCTGGTCATCCCGGCGCACCTCGCGTACGGCGACCGTGGCGCGGGCGGTGCCATCGCCCCCGGCGAGACGCTGATCTTCGTCTGCGACCTGGTCGCGGTCTGAGACCGGCACCGGACCGCACCGCGGTCCGGTCGTCCGGAGGAACGGATCGTGAAGGGCGGATCATGGACAGGCGTCCGGTCCGATCTTCGTACGCCGCGTGATCAGGGTCTGACCGGATCCGATCATCTGGGGCCCATGCCTGTCGGGGCATGGGCCCTCGGCTTTTGCCGCGCCACTCCGGAGCGGTACGGTCATCGGTCGGAAGCACCATAGGAAGGGCGTCGATGGCCATTGCCAAGGCCGAGCGGCTGATGAACCTCGCACTGTGTCTGCTCGGGACGCGGCGGCCGCTCAGCAAGCGCGAACTCCGCGAGTCCATCGAGGCCTATCTGGAAGCCGGTTCGGACGACTCCTTCAACCGGATGTTCGAGCGGGACAAGGACGATCTGCGCGAACTCGGCCTGGTCATCGAGACGGTGGAGAACCTCGACGGCGAGGTCGGCTACCTAGCCCGCCGGGACAGCAACCGCCTGCCGCCGATCACCCTCGACGCCGAGGAGGCCGCCGCCCTCGGGCTGGCCGCCAAGGTCTGGCAGCAGGCGCGGCTCGCCGGTGCCGCGAGCGGAGCGCTCCAGAAGCTGCGCGCCGCGGGTCTGCCCGAGGACGTGGACCCGTACGGCTCCCATGGCGCCCTGGAGCCGCACATCCCCGTCCACGAGGCCGCCTTCGAGCCCCTGATGCTCGCGTGCCGTGACCGCCGCCCGGTCGTCTTCGACTACCGCAAGGCCACCGCCGCGCATCCCGAGACCCGGCATGTCGAGCCCTGGGCCCTGGAGTGCTGGCGCGGCCACTGGTATCTCGCGGGCTGGGACCGCGACCGGGCCGCCGAGCGTGTCTTCCGGCTCTCGCGGATCACCGGCAAGGTCCGCGCGCGTGCGGGCAAGTACACGGCCGAGGTGCCCGATGTCGTCACCGTGCGCGAGACGGTCGCCGGCTGGGCGGGGGAGATCACCGACCGCTCGGCCCTGATCCGGCTGCGTTCCGGCTCGGGTTACCCGCTGCGGGCCAAGGCGGTCTCGGTGCGGGAACTGGGCGGGGGCTGGGACGAGTTGGAGATTCCGTACGGGCACGGACTGGACGCCTGGCTCGTCGAGTTCGGGCCGGACGTGGTGGTCGTGGAGCCCGCCGAACTGCGGGCCGATGTGGTCGACCGGCTGCGCGCCGTGGCCAAGGGCTGAGGGGAAAGTCAAGAAAGTGGCAGGAAAACCGGCCAGGCCCACGAACGCCATCGACCAGACGCGGCGGATGCTCTCCCTGGTGACGTATCTGCGCGAGCGCCCCGGCGCCCGTGTCGGCGATGTCGCCCGTGCCTTCGGGATCACCGAGGACGAGCTGATCTCGGACCTCGACGTGCTGCCGCTGTGCGGGACCAGCTTCCGCGGCGGGGATCTCCTCGACATCGACACCGACGGCGACCGGATCTGGTGGCACAACCCCGACGACGTCGCCGAGCCGTTGCGGATCGCCGCCGACGAGGCGACCGCGCTGCTGGTGGCCGCCCGCGCGGTGTCCACCCTGCCCGGCCTGCGCGAGGGAGACCGTCAGGCGCTGTTGCGGGCCACCGCCAAGGTGGAGGCCGCCTCGGGGGAGGCGGCGGGCGCCAGCTCCCGGCTGTCGGTGACCTTCGAGTCCGAGGGCGGTGTCTTCGCCGACGTGGACCGGGCGATCTCGGAGCGGCGCCGGCTGTGGATCCGCTACTACTCGCCCTCGCGGGACGAGCTCAGCGAACGTGAGATCGACCCGATCCGCCTGGTCAGCGTCGGTCACACGTATGTGGAGGCCTGGTGCCGCCGCTCGGAGGCGCGCCGCACGTTCCGGCTCGACCGGGTCGCCGAGATCCGCATCCTGGACGAGCCGTCCGCGCCGCCCGAGGTCGAGCTGCGGGACCTGTCCGAGGGGCTGGTCCAGCCCGCGGCCGAGGATCCCGAGGTGGTCGTCGAGGTCGGTCCCGGCGGGCGCTGGGTCGCCGAGTACTACCCGCACGACAGCGCCGTTGAGCTGCCGGACGGCGGACTGCGTATCACTCTGCGGACCCCCGATCCCACGTCGCTGCGGCGGCTGGCCCTGCGTCTCGGCGGTGACGGCCGGATCGTCTCGCCGCGGGACCTGGCGGACAGCGCCCGGAGCGCGGCCCGTGAGGCGCTCGCCGCCTACGACGGGACGGACGGGCTCGAAGGGGTCGAGGACGGACCGTACGAGGGGCGGGAGCGAGAGCTTTGAGCACGTCGTCGATGTCTGGTGGGCCGGGAGGGCCGGGCACCTCGGGGAAGCCGGGTGCCGTGCGGCGGGCGGGTGTTCCGGGTCACACCGGGGCGTCATCGGGCACGCCGGGTCGCAGCGGGGTGCCGTCGGGGACGCCGGGGACGCCGGGACGGACCGGGGTGCCCTCGGGAGCGCCGGGCACGCCCGTTCGTACCGGGGCGTCCTCGGGGACGCCGGGCAGGCCGGGGCGGGCGGGGTCGCCCTCGGGTGCGCCGGAGATGTCCGTCGGGACGGCGTTCGCCGGGATGCGCAGGGTGGTCGAGGTGCTGTTCAAGGCCGCCTGTCCCGACTGCCGGGCCGGTTTCGAGCTCACGCCTGGCGCCCTGCGGCTGGCCATCGGCGCCAGCAGCCGCACCACGTTCTACTCGTTCACCTGCCCCGCGTGCGGCTCCGCCGTCCGCAAGCCGGCCGGAGAGCGCATCGTCGAACTGCTCACCGGGGGCGGGGTCCGCACACTGAGGGTGCACTCCACCCTCTAGGGTCGTCGTCATGTTCTGGCCGATGTTTGCGATCGCCGCGGGTTTTCTGGGAATCACGGTTCTCGGAGTACTCGCCGTCCGTGTCTTCCTGGAAGCGGAGCGTCTGGGACGGCAGGTGGCCGACTCCGCACGCCGTATCGGCACGGCCTCCGACGACCTGGAACGGGCCGCTGTCGGGGTCGCACGTTCCATGGACGCGGTATGAGTCGATCCACGGATGCGCTATGAGCAATGCGTCACGCCAGCCTGTCGACTTCATGCCTGGGCCAGGTACGCTCAGGGTCACGGTCCGGAGATTGAGGCGCGGGCCGCGAACTGGGAGTACGCACAGGGATTGCCCCGCGTTCACCCTTGAGCGTTACGATCGCTGACAACACGATCGATCGGACACGCGTCCGATTGATCGGGCAGCACCCGACCATGCAGCCTCGGTGAGAAGGTAAAGACTTATGTTCCGCAACGGACTTGAGCCGTGGCACCTGCTGATCCTCGTTGTGGTGATCCTCCTCGTGTTCGGTTCCAAGAAGCTGCCGGACATGGCGCGCTCCCTCGGCAAGTCCGCCCGCATCCTGAAGAGCGAGGCGAAGGCGATGAAGGAGGAGGGCAAGCAGCCCACCACCGCGACGCCCGCCGAGTCCGCCGACGAGCCCACTCCCGCCCAGCGTACGATCCAGGCCGCGCCCGGCGACGTGACCAGCTCCCGCCCGGTCAACGAGCCCACGGACACGACCCAGCGCTGACGCGAGGACCGGGCCATCCGGTCCGTTGCACGAGATGAGGATGTGGGTTGCTCAAGTCCGCCCGCAAAGAGGAGAAGGATCCCGAGGGCCGGATGCCGCTCGCGGATCATTTGCGTGAGCTGCGCAACCGGCTCGCGAAGGGTGTCCTGGCGATCCTCGTCGTCACGATCGTCGCGGCCTTCTTCTACAGGGACATCATCGACGTCATCACCAAGCCGATGCTCGATGAGATCGGCTGTCACCAGTCATTCGGGGAGTTGACCCGGGCCAAGAACACGCACTGCGCGCATCTCACCGTCAGCGGCCTGCTGGCGCCCTTCACGCTGGCCCTGAAGGTCGCCCTGACGGCGGGTGTCGTGCTCGCGTCGCCGGTCTGGCTGTACCAGCTGTGGGCGTTCGTCGCCCCCGGCCTGCACCGCACCGAGAAGAAGTACGCCTACGCGTTCGTCGGCCTCGGCTTTCCGCTCTTCCTCGGCGGCGGCTTTCTCGCGTTCCACGTACTGCCCACCACGGCCAAGGTGATGATCGACCTCACGCCGAGCGGTGCTGAGAACCTGTTGCCGCTGGACGACCTGCTGGACCTGATCACCCGCATGATCGTCGTCTTCGGTCTCGCCTTCGAGATGCCGTTGCTGTTGATCCTGCTGAACCTGACCGGCGTGCTGTCCGGGCGGCGCATGCTGGGCTGGTGGCGCGTCATGATCATCGGTATCACCGCTTTCGCGGCCGTGGCCACACCCAGCCCCGACCCGATGACGATGCTGGCGCTGGCGGCACCGATCTGGGCGCTCTACTTCGTCGCCGTCGCCGTCTCGTTGCTCAACGACCGGCGTCGGGCCCGACGCGAGGCCCAGGGACCGGCCGACGACGAGGCCTCCGAGCTCGACCTCACCCCCGAGGACATCGGTGAGATCGAGACCGTGACGGCCAGCCGGACCCTTCCGGAGCAGGCCACCACGGACCGGGTCAACGGTTATGACGACGTGACCTGACGAAGCCCCGGACCTCGTAGGGTCACCCTGTGACCAGCGAGATCACCCTCTTCGTCAACCCCACCGCGGGCAGCGGCCGGGGCGCCCGAGCGGCGCTGCCGGCCGCTTCCGCGTTGCGCGCCGCGGGATTCTCCGTCCGGACGATCCTCGGCGAGGACGCGGCGGACGGTCTCGCGCGGGCGCGCGAGCCGGTGGCCGGCGGCACCGGTGCCCTCGTCGCGGTCGGCGGCGACGGCATGGCGAACCTCGCCCTCCAGGCGGTCGCCGGGACCCGTACCCCGCTCGGTCTGGTCGCCGCCGGGACCGGCAACGACTTCGCGCGCGCCCTCGGCCTGCCGGTGGGCGACCCCGCGGCCTCGGGACGCCTGATCGCCGACGCCCTGAAGGCCGACCGGCTGCGTGATGTCGACCTGGGCCGGGTGAACGGCACCTGGTTCGGCACCGTCCTCGCCTCCGGGTTCGACTCCCGGGTCAACGACCGCGGGAACCGGATGCGGCTGCCCGCGGGCCGCTTCAAGTACGACGTCGCCATGCTCGCCGAACTGGCCGCGTTCCGGCCCTTCGCCTACCGCCTCACGCTGGACGACGGTGAGACGCGGGAGATCGAGGCCACGCTCGTGGCCGTCGGCAACGGATCGTCGTACGGCGGCGGGATGAGGATCTGTCCCGGCGCGGACCTCGGCGACGGGCTGTTCGACATCACGGTGGTCGGGGACTGCACCCGCACGACGCTGCTCAAGATCTTCCCGAGGGTCTACCGGGGCACCCACGTCGAGCATCCCGTGGTGAGTGTGCACCGGGCGGCCCGCGTCGAACTCCTCGCCGAGGGCATCACCGGCTACGCCGACGGGGAGCCGCTCGGACCGCTGCCCCTCGTGGCGGATTGCATACCGGCGGCTGTGCGCGTCGCACTTCCCTGAGCTGCGGGGATCCGATGTTTCACAGCATCTGATACGGATAATGATCGTCCTCATGTCAGTGGCTCCCGGTAGTCTCGAAAGCACGATGACAGAGGACCTCTCACCGGCCGAGCGGTATGCGGCAGCACGCAGGCGCGCTGCCGAGCAGGCCACCGCGCTCGCCTCCTTCCGCGAGATGTACGACTTCGGCCTCGACCCCTTCCAGATCGAGGCCTGCCGGGCGCTCGAAGCGGGCAAGGGGGTGCTGGTGGCGGCGCCCACCGGCTCGGGCAAGACGATCGTGGGCGAGTTCGCCGTCCACCTCGCCCTCCAGCAGGGCAAGAAGTGCTTCTACACGACGCCGATCAAGGCACTCTCCAACCAGAAGTACGCCGACCTGTGCCGCCGCTACGGCGCCGACAAGGTCGGCCTGCTCACCGGCGACAACAGCGTCAACTCCGAGGCACCGGTGGTCGTCATGACCACCGAGGTCCTGCGCAACATGCTGTACGCGGGCTCGCAGACCCTCCTCGGACTCGGCTACGTCGTGATGGACGAGGTGCACTACCTCTCCGACCGCTTCCGCGGCGCCGTCTGGGAGGAAGTGATCATTCACCTCCCCGAGTCGGTGACCCTGGTGTCGCTGTCGGCGACCGTCTCGAACGCGGAGGAGTTCGGCGACTGGCTGGACACCGTGCGCGGCGACACCCAGGTGATCGTCTCCGAGCACCGGCCCGTCCCGCTGTTCCAGCATGTGCTGGCCGGACGGCGCATGTACGACCTCTTCGAGGAGGGCGAGGGCCAGCGCAGGGCCGTCAACCCCGACCTCGCGCGTATGGCGCGCATGGAGGCGAGCCGCCCGTCGTACCAGGACCGGAAACGGGGCCGCGCGATGCGCGAGGCCGACCGGGAGCGTGAGCGCAGACAGCGCTCGCGCATCTGGACGCCCGGCCGTCCCGAGGTCATCGAGCGGCTGGAGAGCGAAGGGCTGCTGCCCGCCATCACGTTCATCTTCAGCCGCGCGGCCTGCGAGGCCGCGGTGCAGCAGTGTCTGTACGCCGGTCTGCGGCTGAACGACGACGCGGCGCGCGTGCGCGTCCGTGAACTCGTCGAGGAGCGCACCGCCTCGATCCCGGACGAGGATCTGCACGTCCTCGGCTACTTCGAGTGGCTGGAGGGTCTGGAGCGCGGCATCGCGGCGCACCACGCGGGCATGCTGCCCACCTTCAAGGAGGTCGTCGAGGAACTGTTCGTCCGGGGCCTCGTCAAGGCGGTCTTCGCGACGGAGACCCTCGCGCTGGGCATCAACATGCCCGCCCGCTCGGTGGTGTTGGAGAAGCTCGTCAAGTGGAACGGCGAGCAGCACGCCGACATCACCCCCGGCGAGTACACCCAGCTCACCGGCCGCGCGGGCCGCCGCGGCATCGACGTCGAGGGCCACGCGGTCGTGCTGTGGCAGCGCGGCTTCAGCCCCGAGCACCTCGCGGGACTCGCGGGCACCCGCACCTATCCGCTGCGCTCCAGCTTCAAGCCGTCGTACAACATGGCGGTGAACCTGGTCGAGCAGTTCGGGCGGCACCGCTCGCGCGAACTCCTTGAGACGTCCTTCGCGCAGTTCCAGGCCGACAAGTCGGTCGTCGGGATCTCCCGGCAGGTGCAGCGCAACGAAGAGGGTCTCGAGGGCTACAAGGAGTCCATGACCTGCCATCTCGGCGACTTCGACGCGTACATGGAGCTGCGCCGCGAACTCAAGGACCGCGAGACCGAGTTGGCCCGGCGGGGCATGACGGAGCGCCGCGCCGAAGCGGCCGTCGCCCTGGAGAAGCTGAAGCCGGGTGACGTGATCCATGTGCCGACCGGCAAGTACGCCGGACTCGCGCTGGTGCTCGATCCCGGGCTGCCCGCCGGCAGGTCGAACGGCCACCGGGGCTTCGAGCAGCACGACGGTCCCCGCCCGCTGGTGCTCACCGCCGAGCGCCAGGTGAAGCGGCTGGCCTCGATGGACTTCCCGGTGCCGGTCGAGGCGCTCGACCGGATGCGCATCCCCAAGTCGTTCAACGCGCGTTCGCCGCAGTCCCGTCGGGACCTGGCGTCCGCCCTGCGCACCAAGGCCGGGCACATCGTCCCGGACCGGCACCGCAAGAAGCGCGCCGAGGCCGCCGACGACCGTGAGATCGCCCGGCTGCGCACGGTGATCCGCGCGCACCCCTGCCACGGGTGCAACGACCGCGAGGACCACGCCCGTTGGGCCGAGCGCTATCACCGCCTGCAGCGCGACACCTCGCAGTTGGAGCGTCGTATCGAGGGCCGGACGAACACCATCGCCCGCACCTTCGACCGGATCGTCGCGCTCCTCACCGAGCTGGACTATCTGCGCGCCGACGAGGTCACCGAGCACGGCAAGCGGCTCGCCCGGCTGTACGGCGAACTCGACCTGCTGGCCAGCGAATGCCTGCGCGCCGGTATCTGGGACGGGCTCTCCCCGGCCGAACTCGCGGCCTGCGTCTCGGCGTTGGTGTACGAGTCCCGGGTCGCCGACGACGCGATGGCGCCGAAGGTGCCTTCCGGCAAGGCGAAGGCCGCGCTCGCCGAGATGGTGCGCATCTGGGGCCGTCTCGACGCGCTGGAGGAGGACTTCGGGATCAACCAGACCGAGGGCGTCGGCCAGCGCGAACCGGACCTCGGCTTCGCCTGGGCCGCCCATGAATGGGCGTCCGGCAAGGGTCTCGACGAGGTGCTGCGCGAGGCCGAGATGCCGGCCGGTGACTTCGTGCGCTGGTGCAAGCAGGTCATCGACGTCCTCGGTCAGATCGCGGCCGCCGCACCCGTCTCGGGCAGCGGGAACTCGACGGTCGCGAAGAACGCCCGCAAGGCGGTGGAGGCCTTGCTGCGCGGGGTGGTGGCGTACTCGTCGGTGGGCTGAGCCCCGCCCCAGCGGTGCGCCGTCATCCCTCGGGGGGGCGGCGCACCGCCGGCCGCCGCCTTTACCCGGTGACGGACGACGTGGCGACGGGCGCGGCTCGGCGCCCACGTGCCCCGGTGACCGGGGCACGGGCGCCCCGGCGGCTGTCGCCCGTGGAGGTGGTGGCGCCGCGCGGCTGCCACTTGTGATGGTGTCGGGGTCGGCTGGTGGCTGTGCCAGGGGCATGGCCGGGTCTGCTGGTGGGTGTGGCCGCAGGAAGTGGCCGCGTCGGCCGACGGCGTTCGCGGGCAGGGCCGCCTGGCGTGACGTTCGTCCGGTGGCCGTCTGTTCGGCAGCCGACTCTACGGGCGCACGTTTTCGGCGGGGGTGCGGCGCACGGCTCCGCGCCCGGGTCGTGCGCGTGCTGTCGGGGACCCGGGTGGGTCAGCGGGCCGGGTGGCGGCCCACGTACGCGCGCCAGCCGCCGTACTCCGTGATGTCGGGCGCCCCGGCCAGGGCGCCGGGTTCGCACAGGAAACCGGGCACATTGCTGCCGTCGGCCAGTTCGACGCTGCCCAGCGTCATCGGGCGGGGGAGTGCCGCCAGCAGGCGTCCGAGGCCGTCGGCGGGGAGGGTCCACACCTCGGTCTCGACGGCGGCGCCGCCCGCGCCGACATGGACGAGACCCGGCTTCGGCGGGCTGGTGGCCAGGGCGTGCAGTCGGTACACGGCGGCGGTGGTGGTCGTACGGTCGAGGCGGGCGCCCAGGGACAGCAGTTGCGTGTTCAGCGGCTGGCCGGACAGATGCGCCCCCACCACGGCGAGGCGCGTCTGCGGCTCCAGCGAGCGGGCGATCCGTGCCAGCCGTTCGTCGGTGAACGCCGGGCCGATCAGCATCACGCCGAAGGGGAGTCCGGCGGGAGTCCGCCCGACGGGGACGGCGACGGCCGCCAGGTCGAAGAGGTTCGTGGAATTGGTGAAGCGGCCCAGCCGGGCGTTGGCGCCCAGCGGGTCGGCGGCCACCTCGGCGAGCGTGGGATGGCCCGGTGCCGTGGGCAGGAGCAACGCGTCCGCGTCGGCCAGTTCGGCGAGCGCCCGGATGCGCAGGGAGGCCAGCCGCTCCTGGTCGGCGTACAGCCGGTGGGCCGGGATGTCCCGGGCACGGGTGATGATCCCCGCGACGGTCGGGTCGAGTCCGGCGCCCCCCTCGGCGGTCAGCTTGTCGACGAAGCTCCCCACCGCCGTGTAGCGCTCGGCGACGAACGCGCCCTCGTAGAGCATCGCGGCGGCCTCGGTGAACGGGGTGAGGTCGAGGGTGCGCACCTCGGCCCCGGCCGCGACGAGCCGGTGCACCGCCGCCTCGTACGCCTCCGCCCAGCCCTCGTCCAGTTCGCCGAGCTGTGCCGTCGGTGGGACGGCGACGCGCCAGGGGCCCGGCACGCGCTGCACCAGGGGCGGCAGCTCGCGTCCGGACGGGGAGGCCAGGTGCGCGAGGGCCTGTTCGGCCTCCGGGAGGGTGCGGGCGAACACGGTCACGCAGTCCAGCGAGGCACAGGCGGGGACGACACCGGCCGTCGGCACCAGGCCGCGGGTCGGCTTCAGGCCGACGATGCCGTTGAACGCGGCGGGAACACGGCCGGAGCCGGCGGTGTCCGTGCCGAGGGCGAGGTCGACGATGCCGAGGGCCACGGCCACGGCCGATCCCGAGCTGGAGCCGCCGCTGATCCTTTCCGGGTCCAGGGCGTTGCGGACGGCGCCGTGGGGGGAGCGGGTGCCGACCAGGCCGGTGGCGAACTGGTCGAGGTTCGTGGTGCCGAGGACGACGGCTCCGGCCGCGCGCAGGCGGGCGACCGCGGGGGCGTCGTCCCGCGGGGTGTACGCGTAGGCCGGGCAGCCGGCGGTGGTGGGCAGGCCGGCCACGTCGATGTTGCCCTTCACGGCAAGGAGCCGGCCGGCGAGCGGGAGGCGCTCGCCGGCGGCGACCCGGGCGTCCACGGCACGGGCTTCGCTCTCGGCCTCCGGCCGGGGGCGCAGGTCGATCCAGATCTCGGGGCGGTCCACGGCCTCGATACGGGCGTACGCCATGCGGACTCGGGTGAGGGCGGACATCGGAACTCCTTGTACGGGGTACGGGGTACCGGGTACGGGTGCGGGCCCGGTGCGTGGCGGCGTGGCTCGTGCGGGTGGCGGTGAGGGGCGGGATCAGGATGCCGCCGGTTCCAAGGGAGCCAGGACCAGCAGTGCCGTGCCCGCTTCCACCTGGGCGCCCGGTTTGGTGAGGATCCGCTGGACCGTGCCGTCGATCGGCGCGGGGACGCGTGACTCCATCTTCATGGCCTCCAGGGCGAGCAACGGCTGCCCCGCCGTCACCCGCTCGCCCGGCTCCACGTCGAGCCGCCACACCGACGCGGCGAACTCGGCCTCGATCAGCCGGCCGCCCGCCGGGACGCTCACCTCGACGGCCGGAGCCGGTGGTGCGGCGGCCGCCTCCGCGCGGGTGAACTCGCCCGCCGCCTCCCAGGCATCGCGTTCGGCCGAGAAGGCGCCGCCCTGCCGGGACCTGAACTCCGCTATGGACTCGGCGTTCTCGGCGAGGAAGTCCTCGTACGCGGAGAGCGAGAAGGTGCCCTCCTCGACGCGCGGTACGAAGCGGCCGGAGATGATGTCGGCCCGCAGATCGAGGAGTTCGTCCGCCTCGACCGGGTACCACTTGATCCGGTCGAAGAAGCGCAGCAGCCAGGGTGAGCCCGGCTCGAACGCGCCGCGCTGCTGCCAGCCCGACCACACCTGGGTCGTACGGCCGACGAACTGGTAGCCGCCGGGGCCCTCCATGCCGTAGACGCAGAGGTAGGCGCCGCCGATACCGACCGAGTTCTCGGCGGTCCAGGTGCGGGCCGGGTTGTACTTGGTGGTGACCAGACGATGGCGGGGGTCGAGCGGGGTGGCCACCGGCGCGCCCAGGTAGACGTCGCCCAGGCCGAGCACGAGGTACTCCGCGTCGAACACCGTGCGGTACACGTCGTCGACCGAGTCCAGGCCGTTCACCCGGCGGATGAACTCGATGTTCCACGGGCACCAGGGAGCGTCGTCGCGGACACCGGCCATGTAGCGGGCGATGGCCTCGCGGGTGGCCGGGTCGTCCCAGGACAGCGGGAGATGGACGGTCCGCGAGGGAACGACGAGCTGGTCGCTCGGGGGCAGGGCGCGGACCGTCCGCCGTACGGTGTCGAGGAGTTCGCGCTGGGACAGCCGGCGCGGGTCCGCCTGGATCTGGAGCGAGCGGATGCCCGGCGTCAGGTCGGTGACGCCGTCGAGCTCCGCCTCCGTGACCGCCTCCATCAGCGCGTGGACCCGCATGCGCAGGGCCAGGTCGAGGTGCATGGGCCCGAACTCGACGAGCAGGTTGTCGTCGCCGCTGCGGCGGTACGTCACATCGCCGTCCCGGGCCAGCACCCCGCCGTCGACGATCGCGGGCCGTGCCGAACCGTCGTCGGCGAGCGGGGCGAAGCGCACGGTGTCGCCGGGGCGGAGCTGGCCGAGTTTCCAGCGTTCCGTGCTGACGACCGTCGCCGGACAGACGAAGCCGCCGAGGGAGGGGCCGTCCGGGCCGAGCAGCACCGGCATGTCGCCGGTGTAGTCGACGGCCCCGACCGAGTAGGGGGTGTCGTGGATGTTGGACGGGTGCAGTCCGGCCTCGCCGCCGTCCGTGCGGGCCCAGCGGGGCTTCGGGCCGACGAGCCGGACGCCGGTGCGGGCCGAGTTGAAGTGGACCTTCCAGTCGGCGGCGTAGAAGTCGTGGATGTCGTCCTCGGTGAAGAACTCCGGTGCGGCGTGCGGCCCTTCGAGGGCGCCGACCCGCCACTCGGCCGTGAAGCCGGGACGCTCACCGGGCGGCACGGGTGCCCCGAGGGCCGTGACCGCGCCGCCGTGCAGTACGTCACCGGTCCGCAGGGTCCGGCCCCCGTGGCCGCCGAACCGGCCGAGGGTGAAGGTGGAGGCGCTGCCGAGGAAAGCGGGCACGTCCAGGCCGCCGCCCGCGAACAGGACATAGGTGCGCAGGCCGTGCTCGGTGGGTGCGCCGACCTCCAGCACCGCCCCGGCCGGCACGGTCACCGGCTCCCACCGGGCGACGGGTGAGCCGTCCACCGTGACCGGCGCGGGGGCACCGGTCACGCAGACCGTCGTGGCGTGGGTGAACCTCAACGCCGGTCCCTGCAGGGTGCATTCGAGTCCCGGAGCGCCCTCGGGGTTGCCGAGGGCACGGTTGCCGAGCCGGAAGGAGAGGTCGTCCATCGGGCCGCACGGCGGTACCCCGACCTGCCAGTAGCCGGTGCGGCCGGGCCAGTCCTGCACGGTGGTGAGCGTGCCGCCGGACATGACCTCGACGCGCGGGGTGGGATCGGTGACACCCGCGAGGGTGGCGGTCGAGTGCGCCGCCCGCCGGAAGGGCGGTTCGGCGAGCGCGGCCCGCACCAGACCGAGGTTGGTCTCGATGCCGTCCACCCGGGTCCTGGCCAGTGCCTCGTCGAGCCGCTCCAGGGCGTGCGCCCGGTCCGGCCCGTACGCGATGATCTTCGCGAGCATCGGGTCGTACGAGGTGGTCACCTCGGTGCCGGTCTCGACCCAGCCGTCCACGCGGACGCCGCCGGGGAACTCCACCCGCGTCAACAGGCCGGCGCTCGGGCGGTGTTCGCGCGAGGGGTCCTCGGCGTACACCCGGGCCTCGACGGCGTGACCGCGGGGCTTCCCCGGATCCCGTACGACATCGGACTCGCCCCGGGCGAGGCGCAGCATCCAGCCGACCAGGTCGACGCCGTAGATCTCCTCGGTGACCGGATGTTCCACCTGGAGACGGGTGTTGACCTCCAGGAAGTACGCCTCCTCGCGGGCGGCGTCGTAGACGAACTCGACGGTCCCGGCCGAGCGGTAGCCGACGGAGGCGCACAACTCACGTGCGGCCGAGGCGAGTCGGTCGCGGACGGCGGAGGGCAGGCCCGGGGCGGGCGCCTCCTCCAGGACCTTCTGGTTGCGGCGCTGGAGCGAGCAGTCGCGGTCGCCGAAGGTGACGACTCGGCCCCGGCCGTCGCCGAAGACCTGCACCTCGACATGACGGGCGTGCTCGACGAGGCGTTCGAGGAAGACCCCGGCCGAGGAGAAGGAGGCAGCCGCGACACGCTGCACCCGGTCCCAGGCCTCGGTCAGTTCATCGGCGGATCGACATGCCGACATACCGATGCCGCCGCCACCGCCGGTGGCCTTGAGCATGACCGGGTAGCCGATGCGCCCGGCCGCCTCCAGGGCCTCGGGAAGGCCGGCGAGCAGCCCGGTGCCCGGAGCCAGCGGCACTCCCGCGGCCTCGGCCGCCGCCCGTGCCGTGTGCTTGGCGCCGAACAGCTCCAGTTGCTCCGGCGTCGGCCCGACGAACACGATCCCGGCGTCCTCGCAGCGCCGCGCGAACGCCGCGTCCTCGGACAGGAAGCCGTATCCCGGGTGGATGGCCCCGGCCCCGGTGTCCTTGGCCGCCTTCAGGACCAGGTCGCCGTCGAGGTAGGACTCCTTCGCGGGGGCCGGCCCGAGCCGTACCGCCTCGTCGGCGAGCCGGACGTGGGGCGCCGCGCGGTCGGCGTCGGAATACACGGCGACCGTGCGCAGGCCCAGTTCGCGGGCCGTGCGGATGATCCGGACGGCGATCTCGCCGCGGTTGGCGATCAGCAGGGTGTCGAAGGTCATGCGGACTCCCCGATCGTCATCGCGACCGCCGTCGGTTCGAAGCCGTTGCACGGGTTGTTGATCTGCGGGCAGTTGGACACCAGCACGATCACATCGCGTTCGGCGCGCAGGGTCAGCCGCAGTCCCGGCGCGGAGATGCCGTCGACGATGCCGAGGGTGCCGTCCTTCTCGACCGGCACGTTCATGTACCAATTGATGTTCGATACGAGATCGCGCTTGCCGAGGCCGTAACGGGCGCCCTCCGCGAGGAAGTTGTCCACGCAGGCGTGCTGGGACCAGGTGTGGTGCCCGTAGCGCAGGGTGTTCGACTCCTTGGAGCAGGCGCCGCCTACCGTGTCGTGCCGGCCGACCTCGTCCTCGACGACGGTCATCAGCGGGGTGTGCTCGTTGGACATCAGCACACTGCCCGTGATCAGGAAGATGTTCCCCTGCGCCTGGATCGTGTCGGGCGCGCTGTAGCGGACGGCGGTGTCCTCGGCGTCGTACACCAGGAAGTCGACGGCCTGGTTGCCGTGCAGATCGGTGACGGTGAGCGTCTGGCCGGTGCGGACGATCGCGGACCAGGCGGCCCTGGCCGGGACGGTGACGTGGGTCATGCGAGCCCCCTCGTGGCAAGGAATTCGGCGGTGTTGAGGAAGGCGCGGCGGCCCTCGGGGGTGGCCTCCCACAGCGGGTCGCCCGCCGCGGTGGCCCGCGCGCGCCAGGCCAGCACCTCCAGGGGGGTGCTCGTGTAGTCCGGGCGCGGATCGGACGGGTGCGGCACGTTCGCGATCAGCACGGTGACGTCCTGCTCGGCGCGCAGGGTGACGCTGCCGCCGGCGCCGGCCGAGCCGGTGAAGTCCGGTGAGCCGTCCTCGCGGATCTCCACGCCCTGGAAGAAGGAGAGCGAGGGCGGCAGATCGCGGGGCCCGAGCCCGTTCTTGGCGGCGGCCAGCTTGAACAGCTCGCGTCCGGCCGGGGACGGGGACTGCGGAGTGCCGTCCCCGTACCGCTCGGTGTTGCGTACGAGCGTGGAGGTGCCGCACAGCGCGTCGTGCCGTCCGGAGGAGTCGGCGACCACCGAGGCCAGCACCCGGCCCTGGTCGGAGAGGAGCAACTGCCCCTGGCCCAGATAGGCGTTCCACTGGACCTTGACGGTGTCGGCGACGTTCAGGCGCTCCCACGGGCGGTCCGCGACGTAGATCAGAAGGTGCGCGCAGGCGTCGCCGGTGAGGTCGGTCAGGCGCAGTTCGGTGCCCCGGGCCAGCACCTTGTGCGTGTAGTTGCCGCCCGCCACGGTCTCCGCCCACACCAGATGGCCCGCCTCGCAGGGCGGCGCCGGCCAGTCGCCCGCGGGGACCACGGGCATGGCCTCCGCGCGGGTTCCCTGCTGGGCGCGGGCGTGGTCGCGTGCTCCGTAGGTGGTCGCTGTCGCCATCGCGGGTCCTCCGGCTCCTGGGTCATTTCTGTCGCCCGACAGAAATTAGGTGCGGGGTGGGTCGCGGCCGTGTCCCGTGTGTTGCCGCGCGGTTACCTGTCCCTCACGGAGGGTTCGCCATCGGGGGCGGCCGGGTCCGGACGCCGTCGCCCGGTGTGCGCCGCGTGGGTCGCGGCCCCCGTCGGCGCATGTCGTGTGTGCGAGGATCGAACGCATGGGAACGGGTGGCGCACGACGGGTCGGCAGGCCACGGGCCGCGCAGCGGCCGGACAGCGGCCTGACGCCGCGCGCCGAACTGCTCGACGCCGCGGCCGAGTTGTTCACGACGCGGGGGTACGCGGCCACCACCACCCGGGCCGTCGCCGAGCGGGCGGGCATGCGCCAGGCGTCGATGTACCACTACGTGTCCGGCAAGGAGGAGCTGCTCGCCGAGCTCCTGGAGTCCACGGTGACACCGTCGCTGGCGTTCGCACGCGAGCTCCTCGCCGATGACGCCGCGCCCGCTGAGGGCCGGCTGTGGGAGCTGTGCCGCGCCGACGTGCAGGTGCTCTGCGGGGGCCCGCACAACCTCGGCGGCCTCTATCTGCTGCCCGAGGTGCGCACCGAACGCTTCGCGGGCTTCCATGCCGTACGCGCCGAACTCAAGGACACCTACCGTCAGTTGCTCGCCGCGACGGCGGCCGGTGGCGCGCTCGCCAAGAGTGAGCTGGATCTGCGGACGGATCTGCTGTTCGGGTTGATCGAGGGGGTCATCCTCGTGCACCGCTCGGATCCGCAGCGCCCGGTGTCCGCCTTCGCCGAGGCCACGGCGGACGCGGCGCTGCGCATCGCCGGAGTCTGAGCTCGCACCGCCGCTCCATCCCTGACGGGCGCGGTTTTCGCATGCCCGCACGTCATCACGCACCGTGTGCGAACGGAGGCTCAGCGTGCAAATGGGGCTGAGGGTACTCCAGTCGTATGGGCGATTTCAGGTGCTTGCTGAATATGACACAGCGATGATCCGGTCGGACTAAGCTCGCCCGCAGCGCACCGAGTTGGGATGTATTCGTGCGCTTGTTCCCAAAAGTTCCGAAGATGCCGTTTGATCCGCGCCGATCCGTGCCGTTTCCCCCACAAACCTCCCCTACCCCAGCCGACTTGTCTCAGAGGGCTTACATGGTGAGTGTTCAATCGCCTCCCGGTGACAGTGAACTTCCCTACGCGCGCGTGCTGTTGCTGCCGGCCATACTGATGGCGGTGGCGACCGGCGCCGCCGTCGCCGCGGTGACGGAGCCGGCCCGGGGCGCGGTCGCCCTGTGCGGTGGCTTCGCCACGCTGCTGGTGATCGCGATCGGCGGAGAGGCCGTCCGCCGCGGCCGGGTCGCCCGTGAGCTGCGGGCCGACTCCGCGCGCCGCACCGCCTCCCTGGAACAGCGCATCGCCGCCCACGACCAGGACATCGTGCGCCTCACCCGGGAGATCCTTCCGTACGCGATCGACCGGTTGCACGACGGGGATTCCCCCTCGGAGGTCGTTCGCACCCTGGGCCGCGACGACCCGGAACTCCATGAAATCCCCAAGTCCCAGAAGGACTTGCTGAAGAAACTGCTCAAGATCATCGATACCGAGGAGTCGATGCGCGACGCCGCGCAGCGCTCCTTCGTCAACATCGCCCGGCGTGTCCAGGCCATCGTCCACCAGCAGAACAACGAACTCCGCGAGATGGAGGAGGACCACGGGCGCAACCCCGAGGTCTTCGACGACCTGCTGCGCATCGACCACGGCACCGCGCTGATCGGCCGGCTCGCCGACTCCATCGCCGTACTCGGCGGCGGCCGCCCCGGACGCCAATGGCCCGAGCCCGTACCGCTGTTCAGCGTGCTGCGCGGCGCGATGTCGCGCATCCTGGAGTACCGGCGCATCGAGCTGCACAACATCGTCGACATCGCCGTCGACGGCGTGTCCGTCGAACCGCTCATCCACGCCCTGGCCGAGCTGCTGGACAACGCCACCCGCTACTCGCCGCCGCACACCAAGGTGCACGTCACCGCCATCGAGGTGCAGACCGGCATCGCCATCGAGATCGAGGACGGCGGCGTCAGCCTCAGCGACGAGGCCCGCGGCAAGATCGAGGAACTGCTCCGGCTGGCCGCCGCCGGCGTCGACCCGAACGTGATGGGCCAGGCGCCCCGCCTCGGCATGGCCGTCGTCGGACGACTCGCGCAGATGTACAGCATGCAGATCTCGCTGCGGCAGTCCGCGTACGGCGGTGTCCGCGCCGTCCTCGTCGCCCCGCGCGACATGCTCACCACCGACTTCGCCCCCGGTCTCGCGCACGGCATCGGAGCCGCCTCCGTGACCGGCATCGACAACGGCGGCGTCGAGGGCCCCGCGCGCAAGCCCAAGAAGCGCAGGCCGACCACGGGCCCCCGCATCCCCTCGTCGAGCGGCGACCTCCGCGAGGACGACGTCCCGGTGGTCACGGAGTGGACGCCGGGCGGGCTGCCGCAGCGCCGCAGCCGGGTCAAGGTCCCGCTCAGCCAGCGGTACGCCGAGGCGGCACGCGCCGAGCGGGAGGCCGCCGAGGCCGCCGGTGGCGTCGACCCGTGGGAACCCGACCCCGGCCCCGAGGAGAAGGAGCCCGAACCCGGGCTGTGGGTCGAGGCGTTCATGAACGGACTCAAGGGCGACCCGGACCCGACCGCATTCAGCACGGACAATCAGCCGGCCCCTGCCGACGCCGACGACGAGGGGGACCTCAAGTGATCCAGCAACGAGCCAACTTCGACTGGATGCTCAAGGATCTCGCCGACGGAGTGCCGGGCATCCAGCAGATCGTGGTGCTCTCCGCCGACGGACTGCGCATCGCCCGCTACGGCGGCGATCCGGACGCGGCCGACCGGGTCGCCGCGGCCTGCGCGGGCCTGCAGAGCCTGGCCGGAGCCGTCGCCGGGGAGATCCCCAGGAGCGACGGCCGGATGCGGATGGTCATCATCGAGATCGACGGCGGCTACTTCTACCTGATGTCGGCCGGACCCAACGCCTACCTCGCGGTGCTCGCCAACCAGACCGCGGAGCCCGGTCTGATGAGCAACCGCATGCGCGACCTCGTCGTACGGATCGGCGCCCATCTGACGAGCCCGCCGCGCCGCAACGGGCAGACCGTATGACTCCTCCGCAACGGCGGCGGCGCCACCCGAAGGAGCGGCCCCCGGAACCTCCCGCAGTGGCTTCCCCCCTCGTGGCCCCGGAGGGCCCCGAGGGGGAGGAGGGCCAGGACAAGCCGAAGAACCCCGAGCGGCTGTACGTGCTCACGGGCGGCGGTGAGGGCGGCGACCGGGCCGAGCTCGACCTGGTCACGCTGGTCGTGGCGAGTGCCGCCGAGCCGCCGCCCGCCACCCAGCCGGAGCAGTCGGCGCTGCTGCGCCTGTGCAAGGCCCCTTTGTCCGTGGCCGAGATCTCGGCCTATCTCAATCTGCCGTTCAGCGTGGTGACCGTCCTGCTCACCGAGCTGCTGACGGCCGAACTGGTACAGGCGCGCGCCCCGATCGTCCGCCAGGCGCTCCCCGACCGTTCCCTCCTCGAAGCGGTGATGCATGGACTTCAAAAGCTCTGACACCATCACGGGCCCTCGTGCCGAGGACCACCTGCCGCACACCGCGCAGGCGGCGGTGAAGATCGTGATCGTGGGCGGCTTCGGAGTCGGCAAGACGACCATGGTGGGCTCCGTCAGCGAGATCAAGCCGCTGACGACCGAGGAGACCATGACGCAGGCCGGCATCGGAGTCGACGACAACTACGGGTCCGAGACCAAGACGGCCACCACCGTGGCCATGGACTTCGGCCGCATCTCCATCACGGACCAGCTGGTGCTCTACCTGTTCGGCACGCCGGGACAGGAGCGCTTCTGGTTCCTGTGGAACGGCCTGTTCGAGGGAGCGCTCGGCGCGGTCGTCCTGATCGACACCCGCCGCCTGGAAGTCAGCTTCGACGTGATCGGCCGCCTGGAGGAGCGCGGTGTTCCGTTCGTCGTCGCGATAAACGACTTCCCCGACGCGCCCCGGTACCCGGTCGAGGACCTGAGGGCCGCGCTCGACCTCTCCGAGGACGTCCCGATCGTGAAGTGCGACGCCCGTCGCAGGGCGTCGAGCCGCGACACCCTGATGACCCTGATGCGGTTCCTGCATTCCCTGGCGATGACCTCGGCGCGCGTCTGAACGCCGTACCGTGAACGGCATCCGTACGCCAACTCCCCATCCATAGAACGTACTTGAGCTTCGGAGCGATCATTGTGACGACCGAATCCCATTCCCCCACCGGTACGGAAGAACCCGCGTTCGGCGGCCCGCCCCCAGGCTGCCCCGCCCATGGAATCGGTCCCGGCGTCGGCCCGGGCATCGGCCCCGGCGGTCTGCGCCGCCTGTACGGACCCGAGGCGGAGGACCTGGGCGCCCTCTACGAGAAGCTCCGTGCCGAACACGGCGCCGTCGCACCCGTGTTACTGCACAACGACGTGCCGATCTGGGTGGTCCTCGGTCACGCCGAGAACCTGCACATGGTCAGTACGCCCTCGCACTACGCACGCGACAGCCGGCTGTGGACCGCCGTCAAGGACGGCACGGCGGGCGCCGACCATCCGCTCGCCCCGCACATCGCCTGGCAGCCCATCTGCTCGCACGCCGAGGGCGACGAGCACCTGCGGCTGCGCGGAGCGGTCACCGGGGCCATGTCGACCATCGACTTCCGCAGCCTGCGGCGCTACATCAACCGTGCGACGCAGCGCCTGGTCAACGCGTTCTGCGAGCTCGGCGAGGCCGATCTGGTGGGACAGTTCGCCGAGCATCTTCCGATGTCCGTGCTCTGCGAGATCATCGGCATGCCCGAGGACTACAACGACCGCATGGTGCAGGCCACCCGTGACCTGCTCAAGGGCACCGACACCGCGATCGCCAGCAACGAGTACGTCATGAGCGTGCTGACCCAGCACACCCTGCGGCGCCGTGCCGAGCCCGAGGAGGACTTCACCAGCCATCTGATCAATCACCCGGCCCGGCTCACCGACGACGAGGTGGCCCAGCATCTGCGGCTCGTCCTGCTCGCCGCGTACGAGGCCACCGCCAACCTGATCGCCAATGTGCTGCGCATGCTGCTCACCGACCCGCGTTTTCGCGCCCAGTTGAACGGCGGGCAGATGACCGTGCCCGAGGCGGTCGAGCAGTCCCTGTGGAACGAGCCTCCGTTCAGCGCCGTCCTCGGCTACTTCGCCAAGCAGGAGACGGAGCTCGGCGGTCAGCGCATCCGCAAGGGCGACGGACTGCTGTTCGGGATCGCGCCCGGCAACGTCGACCCCCGGATCCGCCCCGACCTGGCCGCCAGCATGCAGGGCAACCGCTCCCACCTCGCCTTCGGCGGCGGTCCCCACGAGTGCCCGGGGCAGGACATCGGCCGTGCCATCGCCGATGTCGGCGTCGACGCCCTGCTGTTGCGGCTGCCGGACGTCGAACTCGACTGCGACGAGGGCGATCTGCGCTGGCGGGGATCCATGTCCTCGCGCCACCTGGTCGATCTGCCCGTGCGATTCGAGCCCAAGCCGACCCAGGACGTCACACAGCGGCCCTCGGTCCGCCCGCTGCCCGCCCAGCGGTCCCACTGGCAGGTCACGACCGACGCCGCGGCACCGGGTACCGCGCCCGCACCGCGGCCGGTGGCCCCCGAGTCCGTCCCGGCCGCTCCCCGGCCCGTCCGCGGGCCGGGCGCCTGGCAGCGTTTCCTGCGGTGGTGGCGCGGCTACTGATCCCCGGCGGTCCGGGCCGACCAGGCGTCGTACGAGGACCACGCCTCCAGCATCCGTCCGCTGACGAACCGATGGGCCCGTCCGGTGACCGGATCGGTGAACTCCAGTGTCCGCGCAAGCAGTTGCAGCGGGCGCCGGAAGTCTCCGGCCGGCACCGGACCGGTCACCACCGGGTACAGCGGATCGCCGAGAATCGGTACCCCCAACGCGCTCATGTGCAACCGGAGTTGATGCGTCTGGCCGGTGCGGGGAGTCAGCCGGTAGCGGCCCAGTTCCTCCCGGCACTCCAGCAGTTCGATCCCGCTGACCGCGTTCGGCTCGCCCGCCACCTCGCGCGCGGCCATGACCCCGCGCTCCTTGAGGATGCGGCTGGTGACCGTGCGCGGCAGGGCGAGAGCGGAGTCGTACGGCGCCACGGCCTCGTACTCCTTGCCGACCAGCCGGTCACGGAACAGCGACTGGTACGCGCCGCGTTCCCCGGGCCGTACGGTGAACAGCACGAGCCCGGCGGTCAGCCGGTCGAGGCGGTGCGCGGCGCCCAGCTCCGGCAGGTCCAGCTCCCGGCGCAGCCGGGCGAGGGCCGTCTCGGCGACATGGCTTCCGCGCGGTGTGGTGGCGAGGAAGTGCGGTTTGTCGGCGACGACGATGTGCTCGTCCCGGTACACCACGTCGAGGGGGAACGGCACCGGCTCCTCGTCCGGCAGCTCCCGGTGGAACCACAGGAACATCCCCGGCGCGTAGGCCGCCTCCGCCGTCAGCGGCCGTCCGTCCTCGCCGACGATCAGCCCCTCGCCGATCATCGCGTCGATGACCCCGTCGCCCGCCGCGAGCCGCTCCAGCAGATACTCCCGGACCGTGGCCGAGCCCCCCTCCCGCGGCAGTCTGATCCGCACGGGGTCGACCCCGTGGCGCTGCGGGAGGGGAGAGGGCGGGATCCGGGGCTTGCGTCTCACCCGGTCAAGCGTACGAGGCCGGGACGACCTCGGGAGCCTGGGCCACCGTCGCTCGTGCCTTGACCGCCCGGTACCCGGCGCCCGCGACCAGCGTCAGGCCCAGGAAGAGCAGGGTGAACCAGCGGAAGTACCAGTGCCCGCCCGCCGGGTCGTACACCGCGGCGCGCGGCCACGCGAGGTTGACGGTCATGAAGAGGCCGTAGACGAGGGCGAGCGCGTTCACGGGAACGCCCCAGCGGCCGAGGGAGAAGAGCGGGGCGCCCGTCTCGTCGGTGCCGTCCGCGGTGAACCGCCCGCGCAGCCGGCGCACCAGCAGCGGCCCGGTGACCATCGCGTACGCCAGGTACAGCATCACGATGCAGGTGGTGCCGATCGCCAGGAACGCGTCCGGGGAGGCGAAGTTCAGGAGCAGCAGGGCGGCCGCGAGGACGCCGACGACCAGGGCGGGGGCGGTCGGCATACCGGTGCGCGGGTCGACCTTGGCGAGACGTCCTGAGAAGGGGAGCTGGCGGTCGCGGGCCATCGAGAAGAGCATGCGGCAGGCGGCGGTCTGGATCGCCAGGGTCGCCACCGCGATGGCCACCACCACGTCGGCGAGCAGCGCCCGCCCGACCCCGTCGCCGAGGCTGCTGGTCAGGACGTAGCTCAGGCCGTCCACGCCGAGGCGGCCGTCGGTCAGGCTCGGGGCGGCGAGCAGTCCGCCGAGCACGATCAGCCCGCCGAGCAGGCCGGCCGCGCCGAGCGCGGTGAGGATCGTGCGGGGCGCGGTGCGCCGCGGGTGATGGGTCTCCTCGCTCATCTCGCCGGCGCTGTCGAAGCCGATCATCACGTACGCGGCCATGAACGAGCCCACCATCAGCGCCCCGAACAGGCCGGTGCCGGTGCCTGCGCCGGTGTGGAAGGTGATGCCGGGGGAACGCTCGGAGTGGGTGAGCAGCAGCACGATGATCAGGACGGCGCCGATGATCTCGGCGGTGACGCCGATCCGGTTGACCGCGGACATCACGCGGTTGTCGAGGAGGTTCACCAGCGTGGTCAGGACGAGCAGGACGACGCCGAGGACGGCCGCGTTGGCGGCACCGTCGGGGCTGGTCGGGGCCGGATCACTGCCGACGAGCTGGAAGCCGGACCAGATGGCGGGCAGCACCATCTGCAGGGCGAGCGCCGCCGCGGCGACCACGACGATCTGTCCGATCACCATGATCCAGCCGGCGAACCAGCCGAACGAGAGGTTCGACAGGCGCGAGGACCACTGGTAGATCGCGCCGGAGATCGGGTAGCGCGCGGCCAGTTCGGCGAAGCACGCGGCGACCGCGAGCTGGCCGATCAGCACGGCCGGCCAGGTCCAGAAGAAGACCGGGCCGCCGAACGCGTACCCGAAGGCGAAGAACTGGAAGACCGTCGTGAGGACGGAGATGAAGGAGAACCCGGCGGCGAACGAGGCGTACCGGCCGAGGCTGCGGTGCAGCTCCTGGCGGTAGCCGAACTCGGTGAGGGAGCGGTCGTCGGGGGACTCCGGCGGATCGGGGCGTACGTCGGAGGGGGCGGTGGTGGTCACGGCGGCACCTGCCTTCGGCGCGGAAGGGAGAGGGATTCCCGAGAATTCCTGTCGGGTGACAGAAATTAGGGAGAACCTGTTTCACCCGCGTGACGCGACCGTGTCGGCGACGGGCCTAAGTCCTCACGCCCTCGCCGCCCCCGCCGCACAGGGCCGAGCGGCCGTTCCGCACCACGGGCCGCCGTCCGTCCGTCCGGCCGTCGGCGCATACGCCAGGAGGCGGCCCGCGCGACGCGGGTCCGCCTCCTGATGACGTACGGGGTGGTGAGCCGGCGTCAGGCCGACGCCTCCTGCTCCGCCTCCACCTGGGCGTTCCACGAGCGCTTCGCGGCCTGCCAGCCGTCCTCGTTGTGGCCGAGACGCCAGTAGCCGGAGATCGACAGGTCGTCGCGCGGAATCCCGCGCTCGACCCGCAGCAGCCCCCGCAGCTCCTTCACGAAGCCGGCCTCGCCGTGCACGAACGCGTGCACCCGGCCCTCCGGGAACGCCAGCGCCCGTACGGCCTCGACCAGGGCCGTGCCGACGGGCCGGTCGCCGCGGTGCAGCCAGACGACCTCCGCGTCGGAGTCGAACTTCTGCTCCTCCTCGGGCCCGGAGACCTCGACGAAGGCGCGGACGACGGCGGCGTCCGGCAGTGACTCCAGTGCTGCGGCGATCGCGGGCAGCGCGCTCTCGTCACCGGCGAGCAGATGCCAGTCGGCGCTCGTGTCCGGCGCGTAGGCGCCGCCGGGGCCCATGAACCGGACGACCTCGCCCGGTTGCACCCGAAGGGCCCACGGCCCGGCGAGCCCCTCGTCCCCGTGCACCACGAAGTCCAGTGTCAGCTCGCGCACTTCGGGGTCCCAGGCGCGCACGGTGTACGTCCGCGTCACCGGCCACTGCTCGCGCGGGAACTCCTCGCGGATGCGCTCCAGGTCGAAGGGCTCGGGATAGGTGACACCCGGGGGGCCGAACAGCAGCTTCACGTAATGGTCGGTGCTGGTGCCCGTGGCGAAGTCCGCGAGGGTGTCGCCTCCCAGCACCACCCGTTGCATGTGGGGGGTCAGCCGCTCGGTCCGCAGAACCTTCGCGGAGTGGGGCTTCCGGGGCTTGCGTTCCGGGCGCTCTGCCATGACTGCCTCCTGATTCGCATGCTTAGGCTTACCTAAGTTAGCATCCCTTCCTCTGTGACACCTAGGTGTGAAGGGGTATCAGTCGCGGCAGAGGCGCTCGGCTATGCCCGCAGTGTCGTGAGCAGGCGGTGCAGCGAGCCGCCCAGGCCCCAGCGCTCGGCCAGTTCGTCCAGTGCGGCGGGATGGCGCGGGGTGTGCGGCAGCGCCGTGTCCACCTCGGGCAGCGGAACGTCCCCGGCCACCTTGACGACCGTCGGTGCCACGGCGAGGTACGGCCGGGACTCGTCGAGCCGCTTGCGCTGAGTGGGCGTCAGCTTGGCCTTCGGGTCGTCGACCGCGGCCATGATCCCGGCCAGGTCGCCGAACTCGGCGAGGAGTTTGGAGGCCGTCTTCTCCCCGATGCCGGGCACCCCGGGCAGCCCGTCGCTCGGGTCGCCGCGCAGCAGCGCCAGATCCGCGTACCCCGGACCGTCCACGCCGTACTTCTCGCGCAGCCAGGCCTCGTCGGTGAGCTGGAGCGTGCCGACGCCCTTGAGGGGGTACAGCACGCGCACCTCCCGCTTGTCGTCGACCAGTTGATACAGGTCACGGTCACCGGTGACGATGTCGACCGGGCCGGTGGCGCGCCCGGTGAACGTGCCGATCACGTCGTCCGCCTCGTACCGCTCGACCCCCACGCGCGCGATGCCCAGCGCGTCCAGGACGTCCTCGATGACGGGCACCTGCGGGGAGAGCGTGTCCGGCACCTCCTCCTCGTCCGGGCCCGTCTCGGTCTCCACCGCGACGCGGTGCGCCTTGTACGACGGGATCAGATCGACCCGCCACTGCGGGCGCCAGTCGGCGTCCATGCAGGCCACCAGATCGTCCGGGCGGTGGTCCTTGACGAGGCGGTCGATGAACTCCAGCAGCCCGCGCACGGCGTTCACCGGAGTGCCGTCCGGGGCCTTCACGGATTCCGGCACGCCGAAGTAGGCGCGGAAGTACAGCGAGGCGGTGTCGAGAAGCATGAGTCGTCGCGTCTGCAGAGTCACGTTCCGCATCATGCCGTACGCCACTGACAGTGACCTGGACCACTCCCGTGTTTGCTCCGTGTAAGCGGGGGCAGGCGCCGCCTCTGAACGGACCCGGTTGTGCATTCAACCGTCACCAGCCGTCGGGAACATCGAAACCATTGGTTCAACCCGTTCCCCGCGTTCGAACGAGAGGCACACGTGTCATCCAGGCTTGAGGCCGACCATCTGTACAAGGTGTTCGGAAGACGATCGAAAGCGGCCGTGGAGCGGCTCCGTCAGGGGGCCGACCGTGAGGAACTGCGCGCCGAAGGCACCACCGCCGCCGTGATCGACGCGTCCTTCACGGTGGAACCGGGGCAGATCTTCGTCGTCATGGGCCTGTCCGGATCCGGCAAGTCCACGCTGCTGCGCATGCTCAACGGACTGCTGGAGCCCACCGCGGGACATGTGCGCTTCGACGGCCAGGACCTCACCGGGCTCAGCGCGCGCGAGCTGCGCGCGGTCCGCTCCCGGAAGATCAGCATGGTCTTCCAGCACTTCGCGCTGTTCCCGCACCGCAGCGTGCTGGAGAACGCCGGCTACGGCCTGGAGGTCCAGGGCGTACCGGCCGCCGAACGCAGGGAACGGGCGACCACGGCCCTGGAACTCGCCGGACTCGCCGGCTGGGAGAAGTCCTGGCCCGACGAACTGTCCGGCGGAATGCAGCAGCGCGTGGGACTCGCCCGTGCGCTCGCCACCGACGCCGATCTGCTGCTCATGGACGAGTCCTTCAGCGCGCTCGACCCGCTGATCCGCCGGGACATGCAGGACCAGCTCATCGAGCTCCAGAAGAAGCTCGAGAAGACCATCGTCTTCATCACGCACGACCTCAACGAGGCGATGCGCCTCGGCGACCGCATCGCCGTGATGCGTGACGGCCGTATCGTCCAGACCGGCACCGCCGAGGACATCCTCGTCCGGCCCGCCGACGACTACGTCGCCTCCTTCACCCAGGACGTCGACCGCTCACGGGTGCTCACCGCGGCCGCCGTCATGGACACGGACCTGCGCGGCGACGAGGCCGACTGCTTCTGCGAGACAGCCACACCGGACACGCCCTTCGTGGACCTCTGCGCGATCAGCGCCCGTTTGTCCCACCCGGTCGCGGTCGTCGACAGGAAGCGCGCTCTCGTCGGGGTCGTTCCCCGGCAGCGGCTCGTCGGCTTCCTCGGCGACGAGGGGGGCGCCCCGGTCCGGTGCGCGACCTCGCGTGACGAGCGGGTGAAGGCCGGTGCCTAGGATCCCCTTCGGCGACTGGGTCAACAGCGCCGTCGACTGGCTGCTGAACCACATGGCGTGGCTCTTCGACTTCCTCAAGAGCGTCTTCTCGGGCACCTACGACGGTATCGACGCGGTCCTCCAGGCGCCCCAACCTCTGCTCCTCGCCGGCATCTTCGCCGTCATCGCGTTCTGGCTGCGCGGCACCTCCGCCGGCGTCCTCACCTTCGTGGGCTTCGCCTTCATCGACTCCCTCGAACTGTGGGAGGACGCGATGGTGACCCTCTCGCTGGTCCTCGTCGCGACCCTCATCGCGCTCGTCGTCTCGGTGCCCGTGGGCATCTGGGCGGCCCGTTCCGACCGGGTCAGCGGCGTCGTCCGGCCGGTCCTCGACTTCATGCAGACGCTGCCCGCGATGATCTACCTCATCCCGGCGATCCTCTTCTTCGGCACCGGCGCCCCGGCCGGCATCGTCGCCACCCTGATCTTCGCGCTGGCCCCCGGTGTCCGCATGACCGAGCTGGGCATCCGCCAGGTCGACAAGGACCTGGTCGAGGCCGCCGACGCGTTCGGCACCACCCCGCGCGACACCCTGCTGCGCATCCAGCTCCCGCTCGCGCTGCCCACCGTCATGGCGGGCGTCAACCAGGTCATCATGCTGGGCCTGTCCATGGCCGCCATTGCGGGCATGGTCGGCACCGGCGGTCTCGGCGGCGACGTCAACGAGGCCATCGGCCAGCTGAACGTCGGCCTCGGTTCCGAAGCCGGCGTCGCCATCGTCATCCTCGCGATCTACCTGGACCGCATGACCGGCGCGCTGGGCACCCAGGTCTCCCCGCTCGGCCGCCGCGCCGCCGCCAAGGCGCGCGCCGCGCAGGGCCCGAGGATCCGGTCGTACCGCCCCCGTCCCGTCGTCGCCCTGGCGGGCGTCCTCGTCCTCGCCCTGGTCGCGGCCGGCATGGGCGTCCTCGGCGGTACGGGCGCCACCTCCACCGCGGCCGGCGGCGACAACGTCGGCCGGGGCAAGAAGGTCACCATCGGCTACATCCCCTGGGACGAGGGCGTCGCGTCCACCTTCCTCTGGCAGGAGATCCTGGAGGAGCGCGGCTACCAGGTCGAGACCAGGCAGTTCGACGCCGGCCCGCTCTACACCTCGCTCGCCCAGGGCGGCGTCGACTTCGAGACCGACTCCTGGCTGCCGACCACGCACGCCCAGTACTGGAAGAAGTACGGCAAGCAGCTCGACGACCTGGGCTCCTGGTACGGCCCGACATCCCTGGAACTGTCGGTGCCCGCCTATATGAAGGGCATCGACTCACTCGACGACCTCAAGGGCAGGGCCGGCACCTTCGGCGGCAGGATCACCGGCATCGAGTCCAGCGCCGGAATGATGGGCCTGCTCAAGAGCAAGGTGCTCAAGGCGTACGGGCTCGACAAGGAGTACAAGGTCGTCGACAGCTCCACGCCCGCGATGCTGGCCGAGCTGAAGCGCGCGTACGCGAAGAAGGCGCCGATCGTCGCCACCCTGTGGTCGCCGCACTGGGCGTACAGCGAGTACAAGCTGAAGAAGCTCAAGGACCCCAAGGGCGCCTGGGGCAAGGGCGACGGCGTGCACACCCTCTCCCGCAAGGGCTTCGCCCAGGACAACCCGGTCGTCGGAGGGTGGCTGAAGAACTTCAGGATGACCGAGAAGCAGCTCACCGGGCTCGAAGCCGAGATCAACAAGGCCGGCAAGGGCAAGCAGCAGGACGCGGTGCGCGGCTGGCTGAAGAAGAACCCCGGTGTCGTCGACAGGCTCGCGCCCGTGAAGGGCTCCGCGTCCGCCGCTCCGGCCGAGGCGAAGCGCCCGCTGGACGTCGCCTGGTTCCCCTGGGACGAGGACGTCGCCGTCACCTACCTCTGGAAGAACGTGCTCGCCCGGCGCGGCTACACGCTGAACCTGAAGCAGATGGACGTCGGCCCGGTATACACCGGTCTGGCCTCCGGCGACCTCGACCTCAACTTCGACGCCTGGCTGCCGTACGCCCAGTCCAACTACTGGGATCAGCACAAGAGTGACCTGAAGGACCTGGGCACCTGGTACAGACCGACCTCCCTGGAGATCGCCGTCCCGTCGTACGTGAAGGACGTGAAGTCCCTCGCCGACCTCAAGGGGAAGTCGAAGACCTTCGGCGGGAAGATCATCGGTATCGAGCCGGGCACCGGTGAGATGAACCTCCTGAAGAAGAAGGTGCTTCCGGGCTACGGGCTCGACAAGGAGTACAAGGTCGTCGACGGTTCGACGCCCGCGATGCTGGCCGAGCTGAAGCGCGCGTACGCCAAGAAGGAGCCGGTGGCGGTCGTCCTGTGGTCGCCGCACTGGGCGTACAGCGAGTACCGGCTCACCAAGCTGGCCGACGACCGGAAGCTGTTCGGTGAGGGCAACACGATCCGGACGATCTCCAGCGCGAAGTTCCCCGGCCAGTACCCGAAGCTCACGGAGTGGATAAGGAAGTTCCGGATGAGCGAGGCCGAACTCGGCGGCCTGGAGAGCGAGATCAAGCGACGCGGGCAGGGGCACGAGGAGGACGCCGTCGCCGGGTGGCTCAAGGAGCACCCGGACCTGGTGCGGCGGATGACTCCGTAGCAGGAGGCGAGCCGGTCGGCCCGAGGGGTGGTGAGCGGTTCCCTCCGCGGGGTGGTCAGGGGCGATCGGTTCACTCCGAGCGTGGTGAGCGGTTCACTCCGAGGGGTGGTCCTCGTCGTACGGGTCCTCTTGACCCGCGCGGCGCGGGCCACCCCTCGCGGCGTTCCCGGGGCCGGCGGACTCCACCGTGTCCGGGCGGAGGCCGGTCCGCACACGCGGGCGACGACGCAGGCGGTCACGTACTGGCGTACGAGAGAGATCCGGACAACCGTGACGCGGTCCGTGACCGCACTCTCCCGACGCGTTCGCGGCCCACGGCGTCGACCGCGCGGTCGACGGGCCGACCGCTCCCCGCGCACCGCTCCGAGCCCCCGCCGCACATCAGCTCCGTGCGCGGAGGCACGGCCGAACCCCTCGGCCACCGGGGGCCGCGGAGCGGCGCGGACGGTCAACTGCGCACAGAGAGAACGGACTTCGGCTTCCGATCCCCCCGCCGACGGGTCCGGACCGGCAGTCCCGCCCTGGTGATCGGCCCTTTCGCCTCACGACAGGGGGCCGCGGCGCCGGGCGCGCGACGGCTCGCGCGGTGGCGCGAACTGTAACCCTCACACTCCCTCGATGTGACAGCGATGTGACGGGTCCATGAAACGGTTTGCCGAACATGCGTAGGGTGCAAACAACTCTTCAGAAGCAGCGGACCGGAAATCCGGGCGGTTCGCGGACCGACGACGCGAGGGAGGGAGCCGGAGCGATGGGCGACCACAAAGAACAGCCCCTTCGGGTGGGTGCGGCCGTACGGCGACGACGTCGGGCACTGCGGCTCACCCTCGCCGTCGTGGCCGAACGCAGCGGCCTGTCGGTGCCCTTTCTCAGCCAGGTGGAGAACGAGCGGGCACGGCCCAGCAGAAGCTCCCTGCAGAGAGTCGCCGACGCCCTCGGTACCACCGCCGTCGAACTGCTCGCCGCCGCCGACCCGGCGTGCAGTGTCGACGTCGTGCGCGCCGACGCCGGTGCCGAGTTCACTCCCGGAGCCCACGCGCGCCCCCTGGTGCGCGGTCACCACCAGCTGCACGCCACCGAGTTCACCGGCGACCACGAAGAGGGCCGCGAACTCCAGCACCGCAACGACAAGTTGATGTACGTCGCCGACGGTGCCGTCGAGGTCGAGGCGGAGGGGCGTGCCCATCGCCTGGGGCGCGGCGACACCCTCTATCTGACCGGCGGTGTGCGCCACCGCTGGCGCGCCACCGTGCCGGACACCCGGGTGGTCGTCGTCGAGGTCGCCGACCACATCGACGCGGTGGAGGACCGGCACAACTTCGGCAAGCGCTGAGCGGCGCGGCCGAGGCCGGTCCCCCGATGACCGCGGGGGAGAAGACGGCACAGGAGCGGACAGGGCGGGGCCGGACGGCTCGCGAGAGGATGGCGGGGGAGAGAACGGCGCGGGAGAGGCGGACGGATATGCGCGTGGTGTCCCTCGTGCCCTCGCTGACGGAGGCCGTCGCCGTGTCCGTACCCGCCGTCCTGGTCGGCGCCACCGACTGGTGCAGCCACCCGGCGGACCTGGACGTCGCTCGGATCGGGGGCACCAAGAACCCCGACGTCGAGGCCGTCGTACGGCTCGCGCCCGACCTCGTCGTCGCCAACGAGGAGGAGAACCGGGAGCCCGACCTGACCGCCCTGCGGGAGGCGGGGATCGAGGTCCTGGTCACCGAGGTGCGGGACGTGCCGGGGGCCCTTCGTGAACTGGACCGGGTGCTCGGTGCCTGCGGCGCGCGCAGTCGTCCGCGCTGGCTGGACGCCGCGGAGGCCGCGTGGGCGGAACCGGCCGCTCCCGCCCGCCGCACGACCGCGATCGTGCCGATCTGGCGGCGCCCCTGGATGGTGCTGGGCCGGGACACCTTCGCGGGTGACGTCCTCGCCAGGCTCGGCGTCGACCACGCGTACGCGCACCACGAGGACCGCTACCCCCGCGTTCCGCTCGCCGAGCTGACCGCGGCGGCCCCGGACCTCGTGGTGCTGCCGGACGAGCCGTACCGCTTCACCGCCGACGACGGGCCCGAGGCGTTCCCCGGGCTGCCCTGCGCTCTCGTCGACGGCCGCCTGCTGACCTGGTACGGACCGTCGCTGACCGAGGCGCCCGCGCGGCTCGGCGAGGCGTTGCGAGCGGCTCGGTCATGACCATCGGGTGAGGAGCCGCAAGGCCTGGACTTCCGTTCCGGCCGGGCGAAATCAGCACCCCGGGCTCAGCCACCGAAGCCGTCCGGGCCGCCGGACCGTGGTCTCCGACCGGGAGTTCCGGTCGGGACCGTGGACCCCGACCGGGGTTCCGGTCCGGCGGCGCGGTTCGTTCAGTCCTCGGAGCGCTCGGACGCCAGCAGCTCCCGGAGTTCGTCCACCGCCTCCCGGAGCCGGTCGGCGAACGTCCGCATCTGCGCGGCGACCGCCGACGGCGTGCTCAGATAGAGGTTGAACCGATCGGGAAGCAGCACATAGGCGACTCCGATGCACTGGCTGCTGGTCGACCCGAAGCCGAAGTACTGGATGTTGACGGAGGGAGCGGAGCTCGTGCTCAGGTAGTCGTCCCGCATGGTCGACCAGCCCGGCGTCCGGTACAGCGCGGGCTGCTCGGTCACCCCGAGCTCGGCTCCGCGTCGGCGCTGGATCAGTTCCAGCTCCCACAGGTGCTGCTCCGGCGCCTGCCCGGTCTGGCAGGCCTTCGCGCGCGCCACATGGGCCTCCGTGGCGGCCCGGAACGCGGCGCGCCGGGCGTCCGCGTCCGCTGCCGGGTCCTCCATCGCCGCCACGAAAGCGAGCATCTCGGGGGTGACGACGCGCATCGCCTCGGTCCGCCCGTGCCGGTACTGCCGGGTGGCGATCGACTCGTACGTGGCGCCCAGGAGCCCCTTGGCGCGCTGGTGGGCGAGCTGGTAGGCGGCCTGGACGAACGCGTCCGGCGAGACGCCCAGCACCTTGGCCGCGCTGCTGCCGAAGTCCGGGAACGACAACGTGCTGGTCGCGGTGCTCTCCCCGTACGCCGCGAACGCGTCGGCGGCCGAGCGCGCCCGGTCCCGCAGCGCGTCGTCCAGTTCGAACACGATCGGCTCCAGCGCGGGCAGCCCCTGGGAGCGGGCTCCGGACTGCCGGGACTGCTCCTCGGCCGGGGTGTCGAGCAGGGCGTCGGTGAAGGTGAGGATCGTCGTCCCGTCCAACTCGCAGTGCTCGACGTTGATGCCCGCCCGTCCGTCCGCGAAGACGACGAGGGACACGGCCTTGTCGAACCAGCGGTTGCCGCGGTCGCCGTACAGCAACTGGTCACAGGCGTCCTGGACGTCCGCGGGGGCGAAGTCCTCCAGAGCGACGCAGAACAGCGCGGTCTCGACATCGTCGAGGGCGTCGGCGTTGCGGGGGTGGCAGGCGAGAAGGGACTCCCGGGCGGCGGCCCACTCCGCGCGGGCCATGGTGGTGAGGTGGCCCACCGAGGTGTCCGCGCCGGACGGGTCGGCCTTCATCACCGCGCGCAGCCCCGCCTCGATGTCGTCCAGGCTGTGCGGGACGCCGTCCGGACCCAGCACGGTCAGCCGGAACATGCCGCCCCGGAAGAACACCACGATGTGCCGGGCCTCGGACGGGCCCGGCCACTCCTCGGTATAGGGGGCGCGGACGGTGTCCTGCCGCGCGCCGGGGATACGCGTGCTGGAGAACAGGAACTTGTTCTGCACCATCGACTGGGGTGCTCCGCGCTGCACCACCGGCGGAATCAGCTCCTGATCGAGCTGCCGCTTGTAGTTGAGGGCCCCGGCGACGAGCCCGGCCGCCCGTTCCACCTGCGCCTGGCCGGAGTCCTTGAACAGGAAGAAGAAGTTGGCGTTGAGGGCGATCCGGTCCCGGCGGCCCAGGTACCGGTACGGCCAGAAGGTGTCGAGCCAGCTGTGCACGCCCTCCGTGGCGTCGTATTCCTCCAGCGCGGCATGCAGCACCCGGCCGGGGCCGCCGGGTCGGAGGAAGGCGGCGACCTCCGCCTCGGTCGCCGACCGCTCGTCGGCGGTCAGCAGCGGCGTGCACCAGGCGAGAAACCTCTCGCAGCTCGCGTCCAGCGTCGGCAGCGGCACGCGCGGGAGGCTGTCCTCCTGGGCGAAGGTCGTGTTGCCTGACGCGTCCTGACTGGTCTTCAACTCTGTTCTCGATTCGGATCGTCGGTACCTGTGATGTCGTACGGCCGGGAAAGGTGGAGCTGTGCGTACAGCCAGCCTTCCGCCTCCAGGCCCCGCGGATCCACCCCCGCGGCCGCCATGCCGTCGAGGACGAGCGCCTGCTCCTGCGGGGAGGCGAACCGCCGCTGTCTGAACACCTCGTCGACGCGGACGGTCCGGTAGCCCAGACCCGCCAACGCGCGCTCGACGGGGTCGAACGGGAACATCCGCAGCACGAAGTGCGCCATCCAGGGCCGGCGGACGCCCTGCGCCCGGACGACTCGCGTGAGCGTCCGCTCGGTGACGTAGCCGACGCAGCCCGTCGAGATCACCAGGTCCGTCCCCGAGAGCTGGGCGCGCTGTCGGGGTGTGGGCTCGTGCTCCTCCAGGTCGGCGTGCACCACGTCGTCGAGGAACCCGGCCTCGAAGGCGTAGGACAGCGCGCTGCCGGAGGTGTCGAGGCCGACGAAGCGCATCGCTTGCGGGGGTTGGCGTGACCGGGCCAGCTCCCGGTCGCGGGCCAGCAGAGCCTCGCGGCTCTCACCCGCGCGCTCCTCGTCGCCGTAGCGCGCGTACAGCTCGTCCATGGTCGCGTCGTACTTCAGCAGGGCGGCGTTGATTCCGTACGAGCAGCCGATGTCCAGCACCTTCGGTACCGCGACGTGCCGGGACTCCCGGTACTCCGTGATGATCTTCGAGAAGTAGGGCTTGGCCTGCTGCGGAACGCCGTAGTCGAGCGGGCGCAGCGCTGTGAAATAGGCTCGCGGATCGGGCTGGTCGTAGATGTGGTCGAGTGAGACTTTTCCGGTCACGTCGAAACGCACAGGGCTTACTCCTCCGTGGATCGCGCAGGGGGAAGCAGGGGTGACGGTCTACGGCGACTACGCGTTCTCGCCCCCTAGTCCAGGAGCCGGTCGCCGCGGACCGCCTTGCCCTCGGCCGCCAGGTGCTCGGGCAGCACCCGGCCGAAGAGCTGCCGGGTTCGTTCCACGCTGCCGATGACGCCGGGGCGCTCGCTGTAGGCGAAGATCGCGGAGTGGCGCGCGATCTCGCCGCGCACCGGGCTCACCCGGTGCAGCGAGTAGCGCCCTTTGAACAGTTGCAGGTCACCCGGTTGCAGGGGGAGACGCCGGGTCAACCGCTCGCCCCGGCCGTCCACCACGTCCCGGACGTCGTCGAAATTCTCGTCCCGCGCGGTCCGGATGTTCGGGCAGTACTCGAAGACGCCGCCTGCCTGCGCCTGTTGGGTGAGCATGCTGACGGTGAACTCGTTGGTGTCGAAGTGCCAGGGGTGCTCCAGGCCCGGCGCGACGACGTTGAGGACCAGTCCGGAGAGCGGGTCCGCCAGCTCGTGCAGCTCCGGCAGTTCGAAGCAGCGGGCGATGAAGTGCCGGAACACCGTGTCGGAGTAGAGCCGGCTGATCAGGGAGTCCGCGGGGATGCGGTCCCGCGCGACGAACGCGTTGCCCCGCTCGAAGGTCCTCCGGCCCGGATGGTCCGCCGGCAGCGCCGAGTCCACGGCGATGTTGTAGACGTTCACCGTCTCGACGTCGTGGTGCGCCCGGGGCGCGATGGCCGAGCACTCCTGCCGCAGCACATCGCGCAGCGATGGGCGGACGAAGTCCGGCAGCACGGTGCAGCCGGACGTCGCCAGGTCGCGCCGGGCACGGGAAACCACGGCCTGTCCCCGGGGGCCCGCGAGTTCCGACAGGGGATAGCGAGCAGTGTCGACCACCTGATCAAGCGTCAGGTCTTCCAAAGAGCGCATTCGATCCTCTCCACGTGCGGGCCGCCCCACTCGTCGGCTCCCTCGCGGGCCCGCGGTTCCCTCTCATACCCACGCACGGCACGTCCGACGCGATCCGTGCGGTCGGCCGGACCTCGCTCTCGGCTTGTGAGCAACTCCGCTGGCAGGAAGGGCACTTGAAGTTCCCACAGCGGTGCCGTGTTGTCTGTGACGCGTCACACTGCCCAACTGTGCGCTGCAACATGCCTGCGCGGGTCCGGCACGGGCCGACCGTCGCGCGGGGCCGCGGGGGCCGGTGCACCCTGCTTGAGGGTCGGCGAAGGACGAAGCCTGGCCACGTCGATCGACGTGGCCAGGCAGGGGAAGGCAATCGCAGAGGCCTACTTTCGCGAAGGCGCTGCGAGCAGCTTGCCGCTGACCAGGCCGTGCGCGGTGCGGACGGCGGCCACCGACCAGGCGGCCACCAGCAGGGCGTACAGCGCGACGGCGAGCGTGTCGAAGGCGGCCAGGCCGGTGTGCCGGGCCAGGCTCTCCGCGCCGGTCACACAGGTGCCCACCGGGAAGGTGAACGCCCACCAGGTCATCGCGAAGCCCATGCCCTGGCGGCGGGCCCGTACGACCATCGCGACGGCCAGCGCGAGCCACAGCAGCGCGAAACCCAGCACGGGGACGCCGTAGAGCACCGAGAAGAGCGCGAAGCCCTTGTCGTACGGGGCGGCCACCACGCCGGGCGCGGCGTCCGCGAACTTGCCCACCGCGGTCGTCGACTGGCCCAGCGGGCCGAGCACCAGGAAGAGCGTCGGAGTGAGCGCGAGCGGCAGCGGACCCGCGGTGACGAGCCGGGCGAAGATCGTCGGCAGCATCACCAGGGTGGCCAGCAGGCTCATCCCGAACATCGCGACACAGGCGAGGAGCAGCGTCTCCCGGGGCTGTCCGGCCGGCAGGTGGGGAACGAGGAGGGGCCCGAGCGCCGCCGACACCATCGGGGCGACGATCGGCAGCAGCCACACGGGTGACGCCTGTCCGGGCTCGATCCGGTGCCGTACGACCATCAGGTACGGGACGGTCACGGCGGCGGCGAGTCCGATCAGCGTCCCGGCGACGAACAGGACGGTGTCCACGGCGACCGCCGCCGGCATCCCGATCCAGTCCCGGCCGACGAGCAGGGTGCCGGCGCCCACGGCGAGCAGGGCCATCGAGAGGCAGCCGTAGAACGGGGCCATGGCCGGGTCGAGGAGGTGGGCGCGGGCCTGGTCGCGGTGGTACGTCCAGTGCAGCGCGCGGGCGGCGAGCAAGGTCACCAGCAGGGTGAGCGCGAGGGCCCACACGACGGTGCAGGCGGTGCGCACGCCCGGCACGTTTCCGGGCAGCCCGGCTCCCGCCGTTGCCACGATCGCGGTGCCCATCACGGAGGCGTACCAGTTCGGGCCGAGATGCCGGACCGCGGCGATGGCGCGGTTCCCCGAGGCACGGGGGGTCTTCGTGTCGGGGACGGTTCCCGCCTGATGGGCGGACAGGGGCTGGGCTGCGGTGACCATGGCACCACGGTCGCGCTCGCCTCGGCTCCCCACCAGGGAGTGCGCGCCTATGAGGGCATAAGCTGGCTTTATGAGCAGCGGCACTGAGGATCGGCATGGGTAGCGGTGCCGAGGATCGGCACGGCGTCGGGATCGCGCACCGGGTGCCCGATCTCGGCGCGCTGGAACTGCTGCTGGCGGTCGCGCGCCTCGGCAGTCTCGGCCGCGCCGCACGCGAACTGGGAATCACCCAGCCGGCGGCCAGCAGCCGTATCCGTTCCATGGAGCGGCTCCTCGGGGTGGCGCTCGTCGACCGTTCGCCGCGCGGATCCCGGCTCACCCGGGAGGGGGCGCTCGTCACGGACTGGGCCCGTCGGGTGGTGGACGCGGCCGAGGCGTTCGACGCCGGGGCGCAGGCGCTGCGGGACCGGCGCGACTCGCGGCTGCGGGTGGCCGCGAGCATGACCATCGCCGAGTATCTGCTGCCCGGCTGGCTGATCGCGCTGCGCGCCCAGCGCCCCGACACGGCCGTGTCGCTGCTCGCCGGGAACTCCGCCGGCGTCGCGGAACGGCTCCTCTCCGGCGAGGCGGACCTCGGCTTCGTCGAGGGGCTCTCGGTGCCGTCCGGTCTCGACGCGACCGTCATCGCGCACGACCGGCTGATCGTGGTGACGGCGCCCGGACATCCCTGGGCACGTCGTCGCGCGCCCCTCGCCGCGGCGGAGCTGGCCGCCACGCCGCTCATCCTGCGGGAGGAGGGGTCGGGTACGCGTCAGGTTCTCGACACCGCGCTCGGCGGGCTCGCGCGCCCGTTGATCGAGCTGTCCTCGACGACGGCCGTCAAGGCCTCCGCCGTCAACGGTGCCGGGCCCGCCGTCCTGAGCGAACTCGCCCTCGGCGAGGAACTGTCCGCCCATCGGCTGGTGAGCATTCCGCTCGCCGACGTCCGGCTCACCCGCGCCCTGCGGGCCGTCTGGCCGACCGGACACCGCCCCACGGGCCCGGCCCGCGACCTGCTCTCCCTGACGCAGGGTGCGGCCTGACCGTGCGGGAGCCCGGGGGCGCCTGACCGCACCGGGACACTCCGTGTCGCCTGATGGCAGGCGACACGGGGTGCTGCCTGACCACAGGCCGTTTTCGCCCCCTCCGCCCCTACCCGTCCCGCATCCGGGGCGCCGCCCCCGGACCCCCGCTCCTCAATCGCCGGAGGGGCTGAATTTGGACCCCCGCTCCTCAATCGCCGGAGGGGCCTGAATTTGGGCGCCCGCTCCTCGATCGCCCGAGGGGCCTTGATTCCTCCCGTGATGACGCCGCCGCGACCAGGCCCCGCATCACCCGTAGGTCGTCGCCCATCTCCGGGTGCCACTGGACTCCCAACGCCCAGGCGGGGGAAGGGAGTTCGACCGCCTCCACGGTGCCGTCCGTCGCGTGCGCGCAGACCCTGAGGCCGTCGCCGAGGCGGTCCACCGCCTGATGGTGGTACGTCGGGACAGCGCACGGCTCCGGAACCAGACCCGCGTACCGCGTCCCCGGCACGGGCATCACCTCGTGGTGCCCGATGACCCCGGTGTCCTTCGCATGCCCGTCGAGATGCTGGACGAGCGTGCCACCCAGGGCCACGTTCAGGAGCTGGTGGCCCCGACAGATGCCCAGGAGCGGGGTGCCGGAGTCCAACGCGGCCCGGATCAGGGCGAGTTCCCAGGCGTCACGCTCGGGAGCGGGCGGGCCCGTACGCGGGGAGCGCTCGGCGCCGTAGCGGGCGGGGTCGACGTCGGGACCGCCCGCCACGACCACCGCGTCGAGCCGGGCGACGGTCTCGACGGCCAGGGCCGGATCGTCCGGCGGCAGCATCACGGCGAGCCCGCCCGCCCGCTGCACGAGCCGCGGATAGCCCGCCGGCAGCAGCGCGGCCGCCAGCTCCCACACGCCCCAGCGCGCCCCGGCCTCCAGATACGTACTCACACCGACCAGCGGCCTGCCCACGCGCCTCTCCCTCGGATCCGGGTCGCCACGACTCCCATGGAACGTCAATGGAAAGGTCTCATACCTTTGGGTGGCGAGGGACGGAAAACACCGAGCGCCCCGCTCGCCCCTCGCGTCGCGTCCCGCTCATGCCAGGAACCCCCGCAGCAGCGCCGCCGTACCCGCGCAGTGCTCCCGCATCATCTCCCGCGCCCCGTCCGCGTCCCCGTCGAGGACCGCCTCGACGAGGGCGGTGTGCTGGCGCTGCGAGTGCTCCAGATTGCGGACCAGGAGCGGGATGCAGTCGAGCAGGTCGTTGACGGAGGCGCGGACGGCCGCGTACCGCGCGGTGAGCGACGGGGAGCCGCACAACTCCGCGAGGGTGAGGTGGAGCATGGTGTCCAGGCGTCGGTAGTCGGTCAGCGGGGCGTCGTTCGTCCGGGTGAGGGCTTCGCGCAGCCGGCCCGCCTGCTCCGCGTCGAGTCCGTGCGTCGCGCACAGCCCGGCCGCGCCCACCTCCAGGACCTCGCGGAATCGCAGGACGTCCTCGATGTCGACGCCGGCGACCCGGCGGCGCAGCTCGTGCTCGCCCGGTGTGGCGGTGCGCGCCTGTACGAAGGTGCCGCCGTACCGGCCGCGCCGCGACTCGACCAGACCCTGGTCCTGGAGCACCTTCAGGACCTCGCGCAGCGTCACCCGGCTGATGCCGAGCCGCTCCGCCAACTCCCGCTCCGCGGGCAGCCGTTCACCGCCCGGTACCAGACCGAGCCGGACGATCTGGAGGATCTGCTCCAGCGCCTCCTCGAAGCCGTTGCCCGCCCGCACCGGCCGCAGCACCGGCGTCAGCCGGTCGTCCGTACCACGGTCGGGTTCCTCCCTCGTCATCCGGTCGCGCCCCCTTCCCAAGCAATGGTTCTCCGCAATACCTTATGGCTCTCGGCTGACCCAAGGAGGCTTTTCCGGTGGCAGACCGCACACCCCCGCTCACCGTCGAAGAACTGCGCCGTCTCGTCGAGGCCGGGGACATCGACACGGTCGTCCTGGCCTTTCCCGACATGCAGGGGCGGCTCCAGGGCAAGCGGTTCGCCGCGCGCTTCTTCCTCGACGAGGTGCTGGAGCACGGCACGGAGGGCTGCAACTACCTCCTCGCCGTCGACACCGACATGAACACCGTCGACGGATACGCCATGTCCTCCTGGGACCGTGGCTACGGCGACTTCGCCATGCACCCCGATCTCGGCACCCTGCGGCGCGTCCCCTGGAACGAGGGCACCGCCCTGCTCATCGCCGACCTCGCCTGGAACGACGGCTCCCCGGTGGTGGCAGCGCCCCGCCAGATCCTGCGCCGCCAGCTCGAACGGCTCGCCCGGCTCGGCTACTCCGCCCAGGTCGGGACCGAGCTGGAGTTCATCGTCTTCAAGGACACCTACGAGCAGGCCTGGGACACCGGCTACCGCGGACTCACTCCGGCCAACCAGTACAACATCGACTACTCGGTCCTCGGGACCGGACGCATCGAGCCCCTGCTGCGCCGCATCCGCAACGAGATGCAGGCCGCGGGCCTCACCGTCGAGTCCGCCAAGGGCGAGTGCAACCCCGGCCAGCACGAGATCGCCTTCAAGTACGACGAGGCCCTCGTCACCTGCGACCAGCACGCGATCTACAAGACCGGCGCCAAGGAGATCGCCTCCCAGGAGGGCGTCTCCCTCACCTTCATGGCCAAGTACAACGAGCGCGAGGGCAACTCCTGCCACATCCACCTCTCGCTCGCCGACGCCGACGGCGCCAACGTGATGGCCGGCTCCGCCACCGACCCGGGCGGCATGTCGGAGGTGATGCGCCACTTCCTCGCCGGACAACTGGCCGCCCTGCGCGACTTCTCGCTCCTGTACGCGCCCAACATCAACTCGTACAAGCGCTTCCAGCCCGGCTCCTTCGCGCCGACCGCCGTGGCCTGGGGGTACGACAACCGCACCTGCTCGCTCCGTGTCGTCGGCCACGGCCGCTCGATGCGCTTCGAGAACCGGCTGCCCGGCGGTGACGTCAACCCGCATCTGGCCGTCGCCGGACTCGTGGCGGCCGGCCTGTACGGCATCGAGCAGAAGCTGGAACTGCCCGAGGCGTGCTCCGGCAACGCCTACACCGCCGCGTACGCGCACGTCCCCACCACCCTGCGCGAGGCCGCCGAGCTCTGGGAGAACAGCCCGATCGCCCGAGCCGCCTTCGGCGACGAGGTGGTCGAGCACTACCGCAACATGGCCCGCGTCGAACTGGAGGCCTTCGACGCCGCGGTGACCGACTGGGAGCTCCGCCGCTCCTTCGAACGCATGTGAGGACCCCCTTGCCGCACCCGTCCACCTCACGCCCGTCCACCTCGTTCCCGTACACCTCGCCCCCGTACGACCACGAACTCCAGGTACTGAACCCCGCCACCGAAGAGGTCGTCGCCACCGTCCCGGCCGCCACCGCCCAGGACGTCGGGGACGCCGTCGTACGGGCCGCTAAGGCCCAGGTCCGGTGGGCCGCCCTCGCGCCGGGCGACCGGGCCCGGCTGCTGCGCCGCTTCGCGGCCGTCGTCGACGACCACATCGAGGAACTGGCCCGCCTGGAGGTCCGCGAGGCCGGCCACACCCTCGGCAACGCCCGCTGGGAGGCCGGCAACGTCCGCGATCTGCTCGACTACGCGGCCGGGGGAGTGGAACGGCTGACCGGCCGCCAGATCCCCGTCGCGGGCGGCCTCGACATCACGCTCCTCGAACCGCTCGGCGTCGTCGGGGTCATCGCCCCCTGGAACTTCCCCCTGCCCATCGCCGCCTGGGGCACCGCACCCGCCCTCGCGGCGGGCAACGCCGTCATCGTCAAACCCGCCGAGACGACCCCGCTGACCGCGCTGCGGCTGGCCGAACTCGCCCTGGAGGCGGGCCTGCCCGACCATCTCCTCCAGGTGCTGCCCGGCGCGGGTCCCGTCGCCGGCGCCGCACTCGTCGAACACCCCGGCGTCGCTAAGATCGTCTTCACCGGCTCGACGGCCGTGGGCAAGCAGGTGCTGGCGAAGGGCTCCGCCCTCCTCAAGCGCGTCACCCTCGAACTCGGCGGCAAGAGCCCCAACATCGTCTTCGCCGACGCCGACATCGAGGCCGCCGCGGCCGCCGCTCCCCTGTCCTTCCTCGACAACTCCGGCCAGGACTGCTGCGCCCGCACCCGCATCCTCGTCCAACGTTCCGTCCACGACCGCTTCCTCGAACTCCTCGCCCCGGCGGTCGAGTCGGTGGTCGTCGGCGACCCCTCCGACGAGCGGACCCAGATGGGCCCGCTGATCTCCAGAGCCCAGCTGGAGCGCGTACGGTCCTACGTCGACGCCGACGCGCCCGGTATCCGGGGCAAGGCCCCGGAGGGTCCCGGCTTCTGGTTCGCGCCCACCGTCCTCACCGGCGTCGGGCCCGACGCGCGCGTGGCCGTCGAAGAGGTCTTCGGCCCCGTCGCCGTCGTGCTGCCCTTCGAGGACGAGGCCGACGCGATCCGGCTCGCCAACGCCACCGACTACGGCCTGTCCGGCTCCATCTGGACCCGCGACGTCGGCCGCGCGCTGCGCGTCTCCCAGGCCGTCCGGGCCGGGAACCTGTCCGTCAACTCCCATTCCAGCGTCCGCTACTGGACCCCCTTCGGCGGCTTCAAGCAGTCGGGAATCGGCCGTGAACTCGGCCCGGACGCCCTCACCGCCTTCACCGAGACCAAGAACGTCTTCATCAGCACGGAGGGTCCCGCACAGTGACTTCAGACACCCCTGAGACCATCTGCCGCCGCCTGGTCGGCCGCACCGCCGTGATCACCGGCGCCGCCAGCGGCATCGGCCTCGCCACCGCGCGCCGGCTCGCCTCCGAGGGCGCCCACGTCGTCTGCGCCGACATCGACGAGGAGCACGGCAAGGCCGTGGCCGAGGAGGTCGGCGGGATCTTCGTCAAGGTCGACGTGACCGACCCCGAGCAGGTCGAGACGCTCTTCAGGACGGCGTACGACACCTACGGCTCGGTCGACATCGCCTTCAACAACGCGGGCATCTCGCCGCCGGACGACGACTCCATCCTGGACACGGGCCTGGAGGCATGGAAGCGCGTCCAGGAGGTCAACCTCACCTCCGTGTACCTGTGTTGCAAGTCCGCCATCCCCTACATGCGCCGCCAGGGCAGGGGCTCCATCATCAACACGGCGTCCTTCGTGGCCCGGATGGGCGCGGCGACCTCCCAGATCTCGTACACGGCCTCCAAGGGCGGTGTGCTGGCCATGTCCCGTGAACTGGGGGTCCAGTTCGCCCGCGAGGGCATCCGGGTCAACGCCCTGTGCCCCGGCCCGGTCAACACCCCTTTGCTCCAGGAGCTGTTCGCCAAGGACCCCGAGCGGGCCGCGCGCCGGCTGGTGCACATCCCGGTCGGGCGGTTCGCCGAGGCCGACGAGATCGCGGCGGCCGTCGCGTTCCTCGCCAGCGACGACTCCTCCTTCGTGAATGCCACCGACTTCCTGGTGGACGGGGGTATTTCGGGCGCGTACGTGACGCCGCTGTAGGCCGGCCACGGGCACGGTCCGCGGGCGGCACGGCCCGGTCGTGCCCGGCCTCGCGTACACCGTGTACCGCTCGTCCCGGCACGTCCTAGAGTGCCGGGATGAGCATGTCGCCTCCGCCCGGCTGGTACCGCGACCCGTCGTACCCGCTCGTCGAACGCTGGTGGGACGGAGCCGCGTGGACCGAGCACCGCCGTCAGCCCGAGGTACCCCAACAGCCCCTCGTGCAGACCCGGTCGCCCAGCGGTGGCGGCTCCGGCCGGGCCAAGGCCGTGGCGCTCGGGACGGCGGCCGTGGTCCTCGTCGCCGCGATCGTCACGGGCGCCGTGCTGCTGCGCCACGACGACGACGGTGGCGGCCAGGCCGCGACACAGACCACGCCGGCCGTCGCGTCTCCCGCGGTGACCGACGGCCCGTCCCCGTCATCGGGCGGCCCCTCGCCGTCGGCCGGCGACCGGTCCGTCGTCACGGACGAACTCGACGGCATCACCTTTCCGGTTCTCGACGGCTGGGCACGACCGCAGTACGTCGTCGACCACGACACGGTGCTGACGACCCCGGGCACCTACGAGTGTCCGGGCGACCCCGGCCTGTGCCGGCACGGCCGGGTCGTCTCGCGCACGGCCACGGCCACCGATGTGACGTCCCCGAAGGCCCTCGCCGAGGGGGACATCGAGGACGCCGTCGACAGCGCGTACGGCCACGACGTCGTCGGCAGCCGCCCCTTCCGGGGGGTCACCTCCCACCGGCTGATGACGTCCGGCTCGGTCGCCGTCGCCGGGCGCGCCGGATACTTCGTGCGCTGGCAGGTCAAGACCGGTGTGGGGCCCGGGGGTTACGTCGAGTCGCTGGCCTTCCCGTCCAGCGTGGGCTCGCAGTCCCCGGTCATCGTCCGCTTCGCCTTCGACGCCGGCGCCGACGGGCCGCCGCTGTCCGACATGGACCGGATCACCGAGGGGATCCGGTCGGTCGGCGAGAAGGACGCGGGCGGCGGTGTGGGCAGCAGCATCGACCCGTCCAAGTGAACGCTGACCACCCGTCCCGGTGACGGTCGTCCCAGCCACCCGGTTGTAAGGCTGTACGGCGGCTGTCCGGCCACCCGGTTACCGGGAGCGGGCCGCCCCCGCCTGATCGGCGGAGACGCGGCCCTCACCGGCTCAGAGGAAGGTGTGGCCCTCTCCGCGATAGGTCGGGACGGTGGCCGTGACCGTATCGCCCTCGACCAGGTGGAGCGTGTCGAACCGCTCACACAGCTCACCGGCCTTCGCGTGCCGGAACCACACCTTGTCGCCGATCAGCAGATCGTCCGCCGGGGAGCCGAGCAGCGGGGTCTGTACCTCGCCGGGACCCTCCTGGGGGTCGTACGACAGCCCTTCCGGCAGATACGGGACGGGCAGCCGGTCCGCGCCCGCGGCCCCGGACGCGGGATATCCGCCGCCCAGCACGGTCACCACACCCACGCCCGGGCGGCGCACGACGGGCTGGGCGAACAGCGCGGCCGGGCGTCCGCTGAAGGACGTGTAGTTGTCGAAGAGCCTCGGCACATAGAGCCCCGACCCGGCCGCGATCTCGGTGACCGCGTCCTCGGCAGCCGTGTGCTGGACGCTGCCGGTGCCGCCGCCGTTGACGAATGCGAGGTTCGGCTCCACGGCCCGGACCGCACGGACGACCTCCGCGCGCCGCTGGGCGAGCTCCTTGCGGGCGGTGGCCTGCATCAGCCGCACGGCACGCGAGCGCAGCGGCCGTCCCGAGATCGCGTCGCCGACGCCGGCGATGTGGCCCTCGTAGGCCATGATCCCCACCAGTTCGAACCCGGGAGCGCGGACGACGGCACGGGCCATGTCGGCCACCTGGGCGGGGGAGTGCAGCGGTGAACGCAGCGCTCCGACCCTGACCCGGCCGCCGAACAGCTTGAGCGAGGTGTCCAGCTCCAGACAGACCCGCACGACCTCGGTGCCCCCCTGGCGTGCCTCGTCTATGAGACGGAGCTGCGCCGGGTCGTCGACCATGACGGTCACCGCGGCGGCGAGCTTGGGGTCGGCGGTCAGTTCGGCGTAGCTCTTGCGGTCCGCCGACGGATAGGCGAGCAGGACGTCGTCGAAACCGGACCTGGCCAGCCAGAGCGATTCGGCGAGGGTGAAGGACATGATCCCCGCGAAGCCGTCCCGGCCCAGGACGCGTTCCAGGAGGGTGCGGCAGCGGACGGACTTGCTGGCGACACGGATCGGCTTGCCGCCGGCCCTGCGGACGAGGTCGTCCGCGTTCGCGTCGAAGGCATCCAGGTCCACGATCGCGACGGGGGCGTCGAGGTGAGCGGTGGCCCGGTCATAGCGGGCCCTGTCGGCGGCACGGGCAGTCATGAGCGAAGACTGCCAGACTCGATTACCGCAGGGTAGGGGGACGTTCCGGGCAGATGCCCCGGCGCCTCGTACTGGTTCCCGCCGGACGCGCGTCAACCCGTAGAGTGACGCGGACGCAGGGAGGAACGACCTTGCTCCGGTGGGCGCTGCCCGGGGGTGACGGTCCACCGGTGCGGGTATGCGTGCCCGTGGCGAACCTCCGGCGCGCAGACGAAACGGCTCGCCGAGTTCGGGGGCGGCCGACAGCCCGGTACGAGGAAACGGGGGGTGCATGAGTACGGAAGCGCGGCGTGCCTCGAATCCCCAGCGCCCCACCGCCTCGTCCGCCGGGTCCCCGCAGCCTTCCCGGACCCCACCGGCGCCGGCCCACCCTCCGCTGCCGTCGACTCCTCCGGTCCCGGCGGACCGGTCCGCCGGGACGACGCCGCCCGGGGGACCGGCTCCCTCGCAGCCGCTCCGGTCGCCCGGGCCGTCCCTTTCGGGCGGGGAGGACTGGTCTGCCGAGGATCCCCCGCCGACCCCGCAGGGTTCCCCGTCCGGGTCCGGACAAGCCGCTTCCGGCCGCGCCGCCGCGGTGCCGCCGCGCCCCGCGAGCCCGCCCCGGGGGGCGGCTCCGTCGGTGCCGCCCCAGCCGGTCGGGCCCCCGTCGACGCGGGAGTGGCCCGGTTCGCCGGCCGGACGATCCGCGGCCGGAGACGGGTTCGAATTCTCCGGCGAGGGTTCCGTACCGACGTCCACCCCGACTCCCTCGTCGGCTCCGGCGTCGACGCCGGAGCCGGCTTCGACTCCTTCGACCCCGGCTGCCGCTTCCGGGCCGGCGTCCGCGCAGGGACCCGTACGGGGCTCGCGGGTGCCTTCGCCGCCGCGGTCCTTCGACTTCTTCGACATGTCGACAGAAGCGGACGAAACGTCCGGCACGACGAATGCCGCGAGGCCCGCTTCACCTTCCGGTCAGGTGCCCCCTTCCTCGGATGCGTCGACGCCCCCGCGTCCTGCCCGCAGGCCGGGATCGGCCTCGCCCGGCACGCCGGGGTTCGCGTCGCCCGGTGGGCCGGGGTCTGCCGCGCCCGGTGCGTCGAGGTTCTCCGCGCCTGTCGCGCCGCGGGCCGCCTCCACCGGTGCCACCGGGGCGGCCGCGCCTGGTCTGCCGGGGTCGGCTTCGTTCGGTGGGTCGGAATCTGCCTCGGCCGGTGGGCCGGGATCCGCCGTGCCCGGTGTCACGGGCCCCGTCTCGTCCGGCGGGGCGATGCCGGGCTCGTCCGGCGCTCCGGGGGCCGCGTCGAGGGGTACGCCGGGATCTGCGGACCCTGCCGCGTCGGGGTCTGCCTCGGCCGGTGGGCCGGGATCCGCCGTGCCCGGCGCTCCCGGGTCTGCTTCGCCTGCCGCGCCGGCGTCCGTCTCGCCCGGTAGGCCGTGGTCCAGCTCGTCCGCCAGGGCGGGGGCAGCGGCGTCCGGGACGACCGGCACCTCACCGTCCGGCGCGCAGCGCCCGACGGCGCCGGCCACCGCACCGCGCGCCACCTCGGAAACCGCCTCGTACGGCTCCGCGGCATCCCCCTCGGAGCGCCCGGCCCCGCCGTCGGCGGCCTCGGAGCGCTCCGCGTCGGGCACCGCTCCCCAGGGTTCCGCATCCGCGTCCCGGCCGGAGGCCCGGCGCTACCCCCACCTGCGCCCCGAGGCGGGGCCGGAGTCGTCGACCCCGCCGCCCCCGGCGGCCTCCGCACGCTTCCCTGACGTGCCGCCCGCGCCCGCCGAGCCGGTGCGTCCCGGTGCGGCGCCGCACACCGACGGACCGTCACGGCCCGGCGGGACGCAGCGCCCTGGACAGCGCCCCGCCCGGCTGTCGCACCCCGCCGAGCCGCAGCGCCCGTCCGAGCCTCGGGGCGCCTTCGAGCCCCCGCGTCCTTCCGCGTCCCCGGGCTCCTCCGAGCCCTCGCGGGCCGCTGAATCCCCACGCGTCTTCGAGCCCCCGCGCCCTTCCGGGTCCCCGCGGGCCGCTGAATCCCCACGCGTTTTCGAGCCCCCGCGGCCCTCCGGGTCCCCGGGCTCCTCCGAGCCCTCGCTGGCCGCGGAACCGCCACGCGTCTTCGAGCCCCCGCGGCCCTCCGGGTCCCCGCGGTCCGCCGAACCGCCACGCGCCTTCGAGCCCCCGCGGCCCTCCGGGTCCCCGGGCTCCTCCGAGCCCTCGCTGGCCGCGGAACCGCCACGCGCCTTCGAGTCCGCGCGGCCCTTCGATTCCTCGCTCCCGTCCCAGCCCTCACGGGCTGCCGACCCCTCGCGCTCGGCCCAGTCTTCGCGGTCCGCCGACCCCTCTCGCCCGCCGCAACCTTCGCGGCCGGCCGATCCGGCGCGCCCGCTCCCATCGTCACGGCCCACCGATCCCTCGCGCCCGGCCCAGCCCTCACGGCCCGCCGATCCCTCGCGCCCCTCCCGGCCCCCACGTCTCGGCGATCCCCTGCGTTCGTCCGAGGCCGCCGCGTCCGGGCGGGCCGGAGGGGCGGGGCAGGTCCCCGTTTCCGGGGAGCGGGTCGCTGAGGCGAGCCGGGGGCTGCCGTCCGGGCGCTTCGAGCAGTCCGTGCCCTCCCTTGTGTCCTCTGCCGCCACACCCCCGTTCACCCCGTCGGCGCCGGCAGCGCCCACCGGGGGAGCCCCGGGTGTGGAGCGCCCCTTCGTGACGTTCGGGGAGCCCGAGACGTACGCCGGTGACACCGCGCGGACGCGTTCGCTCCGAGGGCGGGGCCGGTCCCGTACCGTGGCCGCCGCTGCCTGTGTCGTCCTCGGACTCGGGCTCATCGGCGGTGCGGTGACCGGGAGTTGGCTCACCGGCGACACCACGGACGGACCCGGTTCGCCTGGTGCCTTCGCGGCGGCCGGAGCACTCTGGCACACCGTGCCCGTGGACCGGCTCTTCCCGCCGACCGTGCGCGGCGACGGAGCGGGCCCCGGCGGTTCCGACCGCTCCTGGACGCGGATCGCCGTCGCCCCGGACGCCGGCTGCAAGGACGCCTTCGACCCGCTGCTGCGTCAGGCTCTCGCCCCCGTCGGCTGCCTGCGGCTGCTGCGTGCCACCTACGTGGACGCGACCCGGAGTCATGTCACCACCGTCGGCCTGCTGTTCACGAAGGCGGACGCGGCGGGCATGACGGCCCTGAAGGCCCGCTTCCGCAAGGACGGCCTGGACCGGCGCGCCGACCTGCTGCCCCGCCCCTACGCGGCGAAGGGCACCGACGCCGAGGGCTTCGGCAAGGCACAGCGCGCCTCCTGGACCGAGTCGGTCCTCACGGACGCCCCCGTCGTCGTGTACGCGGTCTCCGGGTTCGCCGACGGCCGCGCGGTCGCCACCCCGCAGCCCGCGGCCGACGCGATGAAGCCGGACTCGACCACGGCAGCCGCCCAGGCGGGCCTGGGCCACGAGGCGCAGGGCCTCGCCGACCGGGTCGAGCGAGGCCTCCGCAAGACCGTCACCTCGGCCACGGAGAAGCCGTCATGAGCCGCAACGCCGACCCCGCCCGCCGAATTCAGCAGACCGGCACGCCCATGGCGACCGGCACACCCGGCATGCCCAACGCGACCGGCACGCCCGGCATGTCCGGAGCGACGACCTCGGCTTCGGAGAGCGCCCAGGTCGGCCCGATCCCGATGCCGGACCCGCCCGGCGCGGCCCCCGCCACCGGCAACGCCCGGCGTCTCCGCGCGGCCCTCGCGGTCCGCGGGCCCCGGCTCTCCCGCAGGTCCGGCGCCCTCGCCGCACTCCTCGCCGCCTCCCTCGCCCTGGTGCCCTCGACCGCCGCGCACGCCGACGGCATACGGGCCCAGCAGTGGGGCCTCGACGCGATGCACACGCAGCAGGCGTGGCGTACGACCAAGGGCAAGGGCATCACCGTCGCCGTCCTCGACACCGGCGTCGACTCCCGGCACCCGGACCTGGCGGGCAACGTGCTGGCCGACAAGGACCTGGTCGGGTTCGGCGCGAGCCGCGGTGACCGGGCCTGGGCCCGGCACGGCACCGCCATGGCGGGCATCATCGCCGGGCACGGCCACGGGCCGGGTGACGCCAACGGCATCATGGGCATCGCCCCGGAGGCGAAGATCCTGCCCGTCCGCGTCATCCTCGAAGACGGTGACCCGGCGCGCTCGAAGGCCCGTAACACCCGGGGCAACGCGCTCGCCGAGGGCATTCGCTGGGCCGCCGACCACGGCGCCGACGTCATCAATCTCTCCCTGGGAGACGACTCCAAGTCCGCCCACCCCGAGCCCGCCGAGGACGAAGCCGTCCAGTACGCGCTGAAGAAGGGTGCCGTCGTCGTCGCCTCGGCCGGCAACGGCGGGGAGAAGGGCGACCACATCTCGTACCCCGCCGCCTACCCCGGCGTGATCGCGGCGACCGCCGTCGACCGCTACGGAACCCACGCCTCCTTCTCCACCCGCCGCTGGTACGCCACCGTCAGCGCCCCGGGCGTCGATGTCGTCATCGCCGACCCGGACGACCGGTACTACGAGGGCTGGGGCACCAGCGCGGCGTCCGCTTTCGTCTCCGGCGCGGTCGCGCTCATCAAGGCCGCCCACCCGGGGCTGTCCCCGGCCCAGATCAAGCAGCTCCTGGAGGACACCGCCCGCAACGTTCCCTCCGGGGGCCGCGACGACTCCCGCGGCTTCGGCTTCATCGACCCCGCCGCCGCCATCAAGGCCGCCGGCCGGCTCAAGCCGCAGGGCCTCAAGTCCGCTGCGTACGCCCAGAAGTACTTCGGCAAGGGCCCCGACACCCCGGACAGCGGCGGCAGTTCGGCCGACTGGGCCGGTCCCGTCGCGGGCGCCCTGGGGCTGGCCCTGCTCGGGGCGGCGGTGTTCCTGTGGCGCGGACGCAGAGACCCGCACCCGTTCGGCCGGCCTTAGGACCGTCGACCGGCCTTGGGACCGCCTTAGGACCTGTCCGGCCGAATCACGCCGCAGACGCGGGGGCCGGCCCGCGCGTCCGCGGCGCCGTCGTCCTCCTGCGACCCGATCGGCCGGACCGCCCTGGCCGCGAGCGCCGTTCGCGGTCGGCCCCCGGACTTCCCCGTACGCGGGGAACCCCGTGAGCCCGCGCTCTCAGTCCTCGGCCGTGTCCTGGAACGCCGACAGCGCGGCCTTCGACACCGCCTCCACCAGCGAAATGCCCTTCGCCTGCGTGGAGTTCCCGTTCGACAGGGCCGCCACCAGATAGGCGTGGCCGTCGACCGAGATCCGCCCGATGCTGTTGATGTCCCACAGCCCGGTCGTGCTGCGGGCCAACCACCCGTTCTTCAGGGCCCATGGAGAGTCGTCGTCGGCGGCGGCCGACACCCCCCACTGCTGGTCGGTCTCGATCGCGCCCATGAGCCCCTGGAGATAGGACCGCGAGGTCTTGCTCAGTTTCGATGCGTCCCCGAACACCTGGCGCAACAAGGCGAGTTGGTCGCTCGCCGTGGTCTGCGTCAGCCCCCACAGCTCGCCGTCGCCGCCCTCCGTGTCCTTCAGACCGAAGCGCTTGTTCGCGGCGTCCAGGCCGTCGGCCCTGCCGATCGCGGTCCACAGCGCGGTCGCCGACGCGTTGTCGCTGTTCTCGATCATCGCCGTGGCGTACGTCCTCTCCTGCGCGGTGAGATGCCGGTCCGCGTCCTGCGCCTGGAGCAGCAGCGCGGCCAGGATGTTCACCTTGACGATGCTCGCGGTGTCGAAGGCGGCGTCACCGTGGGCGGCGCTCTCACCGGAGTCGACGTCGAGGACGGCGACCGAGGTCCGCACGCCGTCCGCCACCGTCACCGACTTCAGCGCCTTCGCGAGCAGCGCGTCCCGGTCCACGGAGGGCTCCGCCACGGGTTCCACCGATGCCTCCTCGCTCACGGACGGCGACGAAGAGGGCGACGCCGACGCCGACGCCGCCGACGATACGGCGGCCGGGCCGTCGTGCGCCTGTGCCTTCATGTACACGGTCCCGGCCGCCGTGGCGCCGACGAGGACGACCGAGGCCACCGCGACGGAGAGGAGAGGCTTGCGTCGGGAGGGCCGGGCGCGACGCCCGTGTGCTCTGTGACGGTCCATCCGGTGATGCTGGACGGCCGGGCTGTGTCCGCGGTTAGACCCGTGTTAGAGGTGTGTCAGGGGATACTGAGAAACTCATGAGTTCCGTCAACTCCGGGTTTCAGGGGCCGCACAAGCGCAGGAGCATCCCCCCGATAGGGTCGGGGACCGTGGCGAACAAGAACATTCCCGACCCCGGCTTCCCCGACGACGACGGATCCGCCGACCCCCGGCTGAGCGCGGCGCTCGCCGCCTGGTCCGCGGACCGCACCGCCGTACCGCCGGTCCTGGAGGCGCTCAGGAGCGCCCGGCTGCTCGTGCCCGTCGTGGCGATTCTCGGCGAGGTCGAGGAGGACGAGAACGGGCTGCGCCGCGAGAAGACCAGTGACATGGCGGTGCCCACGCTCAAGGCCGGGAACCGCACGGCCCTGCCCGCCTTCACGTCCACGGACTCGCTGGCCCGCTGGGACCCCGAGGCCCGCCCCGTCGCCGCACGACTGGGTCAGGTCCTGGAGGCCGCGGCGCACGAGAAGGCCGACACGATCGTGCTGGACCTGGCCGGGCCCGTGTCCTACCAGCTCACGGGGTCCGCCCTGCTGGCGCTCGCCGAGGGACGTACGACCGCCGACCCGCTCGCCGATCCCGCCGTGGTCGAGGCGGTACGGGCCGCGGTCGCCGCCGAGCCCCTGGTGGTCCGCGCCCATCTCGGCCCCGGTCCGGCGGACGGAACCCTCGCCCTCGTGCTCGACGCGTCGGCCGCCCCCGCGGAGACCGCCCGCGCGGTGGCCCAGCGGCTCGCGGCCGACGAAACACTGAGGGCCCGCCTGGTGCGCGGCCTCGACCTGGCACTTCTGCCGGCCGAGGCGGCGCCTCCGGGCGAGCCCCTGTACGTACGCGGGTAGGTACGCGGGTACGGGCGCGGACAGGTCCGTGTCCGTACCGACGTACGGATCGGGTCAGCCGTAGACGGGACCCGTGTACTTCTCGCCGGGGCCCTGGCCCGGCTCGTCGGGAACGAGCGAGGCCTCGCGGAAGGCGAGCTGGAGCGACTTCAGACCGTCGCGCAGCGGTGCCGCGTGGAAGGAGCTGATCTCGGTCGCGCTCGCGTCGAGCAGCCCGGCGAGCGCGGTGACCAGCTTGCGCGCCTCGTCCAGGTCCTTGTACGCGTCGCCCTCCTCGGTGAGACCGAGCTTCACGGCGGCGGCGCTCATCAGGTTCACGGCGACCGTCACGATGACCTCGACCGCGGGGACCTCGGCGATGTCGCGGGCCATGGTGTCGTAGTCGGGGTTCTGGGGAGGGGTGTCACTCATGCCCCACACGATAGGCCCCGGCACGCGCGCCCCCGTCCGCGGGAGTCTCCGCGGGGGCCGAGGGGGCGCTCCGCCGGGTCCGCCGGAGCTTCCTCCGGGGTGTTCCGCCCGGTGAGAGGCGGTGAGGAGGCCGCCGGTTAGCGCGTACCCGGCGGAACTGCTAACCTTGTGTAACGACCGGCCGGACACATGTGCCCGGCCCACAAGTGGAGGCTCCGATCTCCCACCCGACTGTCCTCCGGGACGGCGGGTCATCCGGTCAGGCGGCCGCCATCGTTCCGTACGGACGATGGAGTCGCCCGAATGTGCGCCCCGCGGTTGACCGCGGCGGTGCTCCGGTTATTCATGGAGCCCCGCCTGTGTCCCGTCCGGGGCATTTTTCGTGCCCTGCGGTGGTTGGTCTACATGTCATCAGAGACATACGCGGCTGTCCGCCAGACCGCCGTGTGGTGCTACCGAGGAGGATCCATCAGCACCGAGCCCCGCATCAACGACCGGATTCGCGTTCCCGAAGTGCGACTTGTCGGTCCCAGCGGCGAGCAGGTCGGGATTGTTCCGCTTGCCAAGGCCCTTGAGCTTGCTCAGGAGTACGACCTCGACCTGGTCGAGGTGGCGGCGAGCGCTCGCCCGCCCGTCTGCAAGCTCATGGACTACGGGAAGTTCAAGTACGAGTCGGCCATGAAGGCCCGTGAGGCGCGCAAGAACCAGGCGCACACGGTCATCAAGGAAATGAAGCTCCGGCCGAAGATCGACCCGCACGACTACGACACCAAAAAGGGTCACGTCGTCCGGTTCCTCAAGCAGGGCGACAAGGTCAAGATCACGATCATGTTCCGTGGTCGCGAGCAGTCCAGGCCGGAGCTCGGCTACCGACTGCTGCAGCGTCTCGCCACGGACGTCGAGGATCTCGGGTTCATCGAGTCGAACCCGAAGCAGGACGGCCGAAACATGATCATGGTTCTCGGTCCGCACAAGAAGAAGACCGAGGCGATGGCCGAAGCCCGTGAGGCTCAGGCGGCTCGCAAGGCGGAAGCGAAGGCCAACCCGGGTCGCTCGCAGAACGCCGCCGACGATGACATCGCCGACGGTGAGCTCACCGAAGACGAGCTCACCGAGGACGAGCTCACCGAGGACGAGTCCACTGAGGACGAGTCCACCGAGGCCGAGTCCGTCGAGGCCCCGGCCGAGGCATCCGCCGAGGCCTGATCCCAGGGCGCATGTCCCGGGATGGCAATCCATACATATGACGTTCCACCGTGCCCGGTCCAGCGACCGGGCACCGGAACGCCACTGACGAGGAGAGAACGGCGCTATGCCGAAGAACAAGTCGCACAGCGGTGCCAGCAAGCGCTTCAAGATCACCGGCTCCGGCAAGGTGCTCCGTGAGCGTGCCGGCAAGCGCCACCTGCTCGAGCACAAGTCGTCCCGCGTGACGCGTCGTCTCACCGGCACCGCCGAGATGGCCCCGGGCGACGCCGCGAAGATCAAGAAGCTTCTCGGCAAGTGACGTACCGGCGCCCAGCGCGCCGTACGTCTGCACCGGGACCCAATCGATTTCGGGTCGTGTGAGTCCAACCACGGCCCCGCTACAAGGAGTTAAAAAGTGGCACGCGTCAAGCGGGCAGTAAACGCCCACAAGAAGCGCCGGGCAATCCTCGAGGCGGCCTCCGGCTACCGCGGTCAGCGTTCGCGCCTGTACCGCAAGGCCAAGGAGCAGGTCACCCACTCGCTGGTCTACAACTACAACGACCGCAAGAAGCGCAAGGGCGACTTCCGTCAGCTGTGGATCCAGCGCATCAACGCTGCGGCCCGCCAGAACGGCATGACGTACAACCGCCTCATCCAGGGTCTGAAGGCCGCCAACATCGAGGTGGACCGCAAGATCCTCGCTGAGCTGGCCGTCAACGACGCCAACGCGTTCACCTCGCTCGTCGAGGTCGCGAAGAAGGCGCTGCCGTCGGACGTCAACGCGCCGAAGGCCGCGTGACGCTGCGCTGGCTCTGAGCCGATGTGACGAAAGGACCCGCAGGTTTTCAGACCTGCGGGTCCTTTGCTGCTGACCCCACGGGTAGTCGTTCGGGTGCGGGCCGTCGGGGGCAGGCCGGTCGCTCCCCCGAGTTCGCGGCTCCGCTCGAACAGGGGGGACCCCCATCGCGGCGGAGCCGCGGATCGACAGGGCCCCGCGCCCCCGGGGGGGGCGGAGTCGCCCCCGCCGCCAAGCGAGCTGCACAGATACCGAAGGTGAACCAGAACATGCCCCCCGCCGACCCCGAGCTGATCTCCCCGCGCTCGCCGCGTGTCCTGGCCGCCCGGCGGCTCGCCAGGCGGACCTTCCGGGGCAAGGACCGGCTGTTCCTCGCCGAGGGGCCGCAGGTCGTCCGGGAGGCCGCCGCGCACCGCTCCGACGGCACCGCCACCCTCGTGGAACTGTTCGCCACGGTCGACGCCGCCGAGCGCTACGCCGACATCATCGGCGACGCCCGCCAGGCCGGCGCGCGGGTGCACCTCGCCGAAGAGCAGGTCATCGCCGACATCTCCACGACCGTCACCCCGCAGGGTCTCGTCGGGATCTGCCGCTTCCTCGACACCCCCTTCGAGGACATCCTCAAGGCCGCACCCAAACTCGTCGCCGTCCTCGCGCACGTGCGCGACCCCGGGAACGCCGGCACCGTGCTGCGCTGCGCCGACGCCGCGGGCGCCGACGCCGTCGTCCTCACCGACGCGTCCGTGGACCTCTACAACCCCAAGGCCGTACGGGCCTCCGTCGGGTCGCTGTTCCATCTGCCCGTCGCCGTCGGCGTGCCCGTCGAGCAGGCCGTGGCGGGACTCAAGGACGCGGGCGTCCGCATTCTCGCCGCCGACGGCGCGGGCGAGGACGACCTCGACGACGAGCTCGACAAGGGCACCATGGGCGGCCCCACCGCCTGGGTGTTCGGCAACGAGGCCTGGGGGCTTCCGGAGGAGACCCGCGCGCTGGCCGACGCGGTCGTGCGCGTTCCGATCCACGGAAAGGCCGAGAGCCTGAACCTGGCCACGGCCGCGGCCGTATGTCTCTACGCGTCCGCCCGTGCACAGCGCGCCTCCACAGGGTGCCGTTCCGTCACCGGCAGCTAGTAGGGTGACGGGCTCGGGGGCCCTCTGCGCCAGACGAGAGGTGGGGTACGGGGATGAGTGTCGGCACGGGCGGTGCCCAGAGCGCGCTGCGAGCACGAGACGTGCGCGGCACATCCGCGTCCCGGCACGATGACACCGCCGGAGCCGGTCCCGGTCTCGGCATAGACCCCGACGACCTGCCCGACGGAATCGTCGTCGCCGACGAACACGGCCGGGTCATCTGCTTCAACGCCGCCGCCGCCCGGATCACCGCGGTCCCCGCCGCCGAGGCCCTCGGCCGCCGGCTCGAATCGGCGCTCCCCCTGGAGGACCTGGAAGGCCGCCGCTGGTGGCAGCTGACCGACCCGTACGGCGGTCTCGCCATCCGCAACAGCCAGCCCGAGCGGAACCTGCTGCTGCCCGGCGGCCGTGAGGTCCTCGTCTCCGCGCGGTATGTGCGGACCCGGCCCACCGGACCGGTCCGCCGGGTCGTCGTGTGTCTGCGCGACACCGAGGCCCGCCGCCGCACCGAGCGCAGCCACGCCGAGCTGATCGCCACGGTCGCCCACGAACTGCGCTCGCCGCTCACCTCCGTCAAGGGCTTCACCGCGACCTTGCTCGCCAAGTGGGAACGCTTCACCGACGACCAGAAGAAGCTGATGCTGGAGACCGTCGACGCCGACGCGAACCGCGTCACCCGGCTCATCGCCGAGCTCCTCGACATCTCCCGCATCGACTCCGGGCGCCTCGAACTGCGGCGCCAGCCCGTCGACATAGGCGCCGCCGTCGGCCGGCACATCCAGGCGTACGTCGCCTCGGGCCAGCCCGCCGACCGTTTCCTGCTGCGCATCGAGCAGCCCCTGCCCGACCTCTGGGCCGACCCCGACAAGGTCGACCAGGTGCTCAGCAACCTGATCGAAAATGCGGTGCGGCACGGCGAGGGAACCGTCACCATTGACGTGGCACCCTCGGCCTCCCCGCGTGAGCGGGACGACGAGGGCACGGCGAGCGCCGTCACGTCGGTCACCGTGAGCGACGAGGGCGCCGGAATCCCGGAGGAGTCCATGAACCGCGTCTTCACCCGCTTCTGGCGGGGCAGCAAGCGCGGCGGCACCGGCCTCGGGCTCTACATCGTCAAGGGCATCGTCGAAGCCCACGGCGGTTCCATCACCGTCGGACGTGCCCCCGGCGGGGGCGCCGAGTTCCGATTTACGTTGCCCGTGGGCACCCCGGCGTATCTTCTGTAACGCCGCAGCGGCCCCCACGGGCTCATCCGCACGGGAGCACCGCGAGGACGCCCAGTCCTGGGCAGGCCCCCACCCCCGTTAGACTCGGCCTTTGGCACCTTTGCGTCCACTCATCTGCGGACGATGCGTCTCCGAGTCGATGACGGGGACCCTCAGCCAGCCAACCGGAAGCACGGGAAGAGATGTCGGCACCTAATAAGTCGTACGACCCTGTAGAGGTCGAGGCCTTGAAACCGGAAGAGATCGAGCGCATGCGGGACGAGGCGCTCGCCGCCTTCGCGGCCGCCGGTGACCTCGACGCACTCCAGGAGGCCAAGGTCGCCCACACCGGCGGCACCTCTCCGCTGGCCCTCGCCAACCGCGAGATCGGCGCGCTGCCCCCGCAGGCCAAGGCCGCGGCCGGCAAGCTCGTCGGCCAGGCCCGCGGCGCCGTGAACAAGGCCCTCGCAGCCCGCCAGACCGAGCTGGAGGCCGACCGCGACGCCCGCGTACTGGTCGAGGAGGCGGTGGACGTCACACTGCCCTACGACCGCGTACCGGCCGGCGCCCGGCACCCGCTGACCACCATGATGGAGCGGGTCGCGGACGTCTTCGTGTCCATGGGATACGAGGTCGCCGAGGGCCCCGAGGTCGAGGCGGAGTGGTTCAACTTCGACGCCCTCAACTTCACGCCCGACCACCCGGCCCGGCAGATGCAGGACACCTTCTTCGTCCAGGGCCCCCAGGGCACGGAAGGCGACGAGTCCGGTGTCGTGCTGCGCACCCACACCTCGCCGGTGCAGGCCCGCGCCCTGCTCGACCGGGAGCCGCCCGTCTACGTCGTGTGCCCCGGCCGCGTCTACCGCACGGACGAGCTCGACGCCACGCACACCCCGGTCTTCCACCAGATCGAGCTGCTGGCCGTCGACGAGGGCCTGACCATGGCCGACCTCAAGGGCACCATGGACCACATGGTCCAGTCGCTCTTCGGCTCGGACATGAAGACCCGGCTGCGCCCGAACTACTTCCCCTTCACCGAGCCGTCCGCCGAGATGGACATGCTCTGCTACGTCTGCAAGGGCGAGTCCGTCGGCAACCCCGACCGTCCCTGCCGGACCTGCTCCTCCGAGGGCTGGATCGAGCTCGGCGGCTGCGGCATGGTCAACCCGCGGGTGCTGGTCGCCTGTGGCGTCGACCCGGAGAAGTACAGCGGGTTCGCCTTCGGGTTCGGCATCGAACGGATGCTGATGTTCCGTCACAACGTAGAAGACATGCGAGACATGGTCGAGGGTGACGTCCGGTTCACCCGGCCGTTCGGGATGGAGATCTGATGCGGGTCCCGCTTTCTTGGCTGCGGGAGTACGTCGACCTGCCGGCGACGGAGACCGGGCGCGACGTCCAGGCCAAGCTCATTTCGGCAGGCCTCGAGGTCGAGACGGTCGAGCCGCTCGGCGCCGACCTCAAGGGCCCCCTGGTCGTCGGCCAGGTGCTCACCATCGAGGAACTGACGGAGTTCAAGAAGCCCATCCGCTTCTGCACCGTCGACGTCGGCACCGCCAACGGCACCGGTGAGCCCCAGGAGATCGTCTGCGGCGCCCGCAACTTCGCCGTCGGCGACAAGGTCGTCGTGGTGCTGCCCGGCGCCGTGCTGCCCGGCAACTTCGCGATCGCCGCGCGCAAGACGTACGGCAAGACCTCGCACGGCATGATCTGCTCCGGCGACGAACTGGGCATGGGCGACGACGGCTCCGGCGGCATCATCGTGCTGCCGCCGGAGACGGAGCCCGGCACCGACGCGATCGAGCTGCTCCAGCTCGTCGACGAGGTCCTCGACATCGCCGTCACGCCCGACCGCGGCTACGCCCTGTCGCTGCGCGGCGTGGCCCGCGAGGCCGCCATCGCGTACGGCCTGCCGCTGCGCGACCCCGCGCTGCTCGACGTACCGGCCCCGAACGCGTTCGGCTACCCGGTGCAGATCTCCGACCCCATGGGCTGCGACCGCTTCACCGCCCGTACGGTGACCGGCCTCGACCCCGACGCGCAGTCCCCGATCTGGCTGCGGCGCCGGCTGCAGAAGGCCGGCATGCGCCCGGTCTCGCTCGCCGTCGACATCACCAACTACGTGATGCTGGAGCTCGGCCAGCCCCTGCACGCCTACGACCGCAGCCGCGTCCAGGGCACCATCGGCGTGCGCCGGGCCGAGCAGGGCGAGAAGCTCACCACCCTCGACGGCGTCAAGCGCACGCTGGACGCCGGAGACCTGGTGATCACCGACGACCGCGGCCCCATCGGCCTCGCGGGCGTCATGGGCGGCGCCAACACGGAGATCGACGACACCGAGGGCACCACCACCGAGGTCGTCATCGAGGCCGCGCACTTCGACGCGATCTCGATCGCCCGCACGGCCCGCCGTCACAAGCTGGCCTCCGAGGCGTCCAAGCGCTTCGAGCGCGGCGTCGACCCGCAGGCCGCCTCCGCGGCGGCCCAGCGGACCGTCGACCTGCTCGTGCTCCTCGCGGGCGGCACCGCCGACGCCGGGGTCACCGAGGTGATCGCGCCGTCCGCGCCGCACACCATCACCATCCCGGCGAACCACCCGGACAAGGTGGCCGGTGTCGACTACGGCCGCGAGACCGTCGTCCGCCGCCTCCAGCAGGTCGGCTGCGACGTCTACGGCCAGGACGAGCTGATCGTCACCGTGCCGTCCTGGCGGCCCGACCTGACGGACCCGAACGACCTCGCGGAAGAGGTCATCCGCCTGGAGGGCTACGAGAACCTGCCCTCCACGCTGCCCAAGCCCCCGGCGGGCCTCGGCCTCACCGACCGGCAGCGGCTGCACCGCCGGATCGGCCGCGCGCTGGCCGGTGCCGGATACGTCGAGGCGCTGAACTACCCGTTCATGGGCGAGCACGTCCTCGACCAGTTCGGCCTGGCCGACGACGACCCGAAGCGCAAGGTCGTCAAGCTGGTCAACCCGCTCTCCGACGAGGAGCCCGCGCTCCGTACGACGCTGCTGCCGGGCCTGCTGCACGCCCTGCGCCGCAACGACGGACGCGGCAGCCACGACCTGGCGCTCTTCGAGACCGGCCTGGTCTTCCACCCCCGGGAGGAACTGCGCGTCGCCGGGCGGCTGCCCGTCGACCGCCGTCCCACCGACGAGGAGATCGCGTCCCTGACGGCCGCGCTTCCCGTCCAGCCCCGGCACGCCGCCGTCGTCCTCGCGGGCGCCCGCGAGCAGGCCGGCTGGTGGGGCAAGGGCCGCCCGGCCGACTGGGCCGACGCGATCGAGGCCGCGCGCACCCTGGCCCGCGAGGCGGGGACCGAACTCCTCGTCCGCTCCGGCCAGTACGGGCCGTGGCACCCGGGCCGCTGCGCCGAACTCGCGGTCGTCGTGGACGGCGCGGAGCAGGTCATCGGGTACGCCGGTGAGCTGCACCCCGGTGTGCTGAAGACGCTGGGCCTGCCCGCGCGCACCTGCGCGATGGAGCTGGACCTGGACGCGCTGGAGCGGGCGAGCTCGGGCCACCCCAAGGGCCCGAAGATCTCGACCTTCCCGGTCGCCACGCAGGATGTCGCGCTGGTCGTCGACAAGACCGTCCCGCACAGGGACGTCGAGGCGGCGCTGCACGAGGGCGCGGGTGAACTCCTGGAGTCCATCCGGCTGTTCGACGAGTACGAGAGCGAGCAGCTCGGCGAGGACAAGAAGTCCCTCGCCTACGCGCTGCGGTTCCGTGCCGCCGACCGCACGCTGACCGTCGACGAGGCCTCCGCGGCCCGCGACGCGGCGGTGGCGCTGGCCGCCGAGCGCACGGGAGCCGTGTTGCGCGGAGCCTAGGAACTCCACCGGCCGTGCCGGGGAACTGTGCGCCGTTCGGTGGCCGCGGATCGTTCGTGGCCGGGCGCGCGGTTCCCCGCTGCCGTTTTCCAGGGGTTCCCGGCGCCCGTTTCCAGGGGGTCCAGGCGCCCGGGCGCCGGGCCTTTCCGGGCTTCCGACGAGGGCTTCCGCAGCTCCCGCCTGCATAAATGCGCGTGTCCGAAGACACCTCACTCATTCGGGTGACATGTCCGGGAGGTCGACCCGGCCGGGTCGGGCGCTCGACAGAATCGGACCGGTCTCTCCGAGGCCCGTCTGTGCTGTCAGTGCCTATTGGGGGGCCAATCGGCATGATCCGTATCAAGACCGGGGCTCCCCGCAGGGCCACCCTCCGGACACCTTCGCGGAACGCGGCCAGGGCGGTCCTCGGGCCGCGGCGTCGGCGTGACCGGCTGAGGGCCGGATTCGCCCGCGCGGTGCGCGGCCGCAGACCCCGTATCGGGTTCACCCGTGAGGGGTGCGGAGGCGGCACACGCGGCGGCCTTGGCGACCGGGTCCGGCGCACCGCCGGCCGGCCGCCGCTGCGCCGGGCGGTGAACCTGGGGCTGCCCGCGGTCTGGGGCGCGCTGGCGATCTCGTACAAGATGGCCTGCCCGCTCGCTCCGCAGAACGGGCTCGGTGCCCGCATCGTCACCAGCGCCGTCTTCTTCGCGGTCGGCGCCGGTCTGATACTCCACGTCAGAAGAACGCTGCTGCGCGAGCTCCGGCAGATCCGCAAGGTCGCGGGAGCCGCCCAGAACGTCCTGCTGCGCCCGCTCCCACCGCGCATCGACGGGCTGGACTTCGCCGCCGCCCAGCTCTCCGCGGACCACGGCGCGAGCGTCGGCGGCGATCTGTACGAGGCGATCGCCACCGAACACGGAGTGCGCGTCGTGATGGGGGACGTCCGCGGGCACGGACTCGGCGCCCTCGGTACCGTCGCGGCCGTCCTCGGCAGCTTCCGCGAGGCCGCGCACGACGAACCCGAACTCGGCGACGTCCTCAGAAGACTCGAACGGGCGCTGGCCCGGCATCTGCGCGGGCGGGACCGGGCCGAGCAGCTCTCGGCCGCACTCGACCCCGACAGCCCGGCCGCCGAGGAGTTCGTGACCGTCCTGCTCCTGGAGATCCGCGGCGACGGCGAGGTGCGCGCCCTCAACTGCGGCCATCCCTGGCCGTATCTGCTCGGCAGGGGCTGCGTCCGGCCCCTCGTCCGTGCCGAACCGCTGCCCCCGCTCGGGCCGTTCCCGCTCCCGGCCGGTCTCCCGGCCGAACCCTGCGGCCGACTCCGGCCCGGCGAGGGGCTCTTCCTGCACACCGACGGTGTCGAGGACGCACGGGACACCCGGGGGCGGTTCTTTCCGCTGCTCCCGGAGCTCGCGGCGGCCGTCCGCGACGGGCCCGTCGTACCGCAGGCCGTGCTGCGCGCGGTCTTCACCGGGCTGCTGCGCCACACCGGCGGGCGGCCGGACGACGACGTGGCCCTTCTGGTGCTGCACAACGACCGTCGGCCCGTCGCCCTGAAACAGGGCCGCGTATCCCAACACGTGCCTCGCTAGGAGTGGTTGCCTGTGCCTCGCGGGGTCCCGGAGGCGACCGGCCACGGGACCCGCACCCGGACGACCGGGGTCCCGCGGTCGCCCCCGCCGGGCCGGCTCCCGTCCGCCCGGCCACGGAGTGTCGGGCAGGCGGCCGGGCGGACGGCGCGGAGCGGGCCGCCGTACTGTACGAGGGGGAGCCGGCGGCCCGGCCGGCCTCTTGCGAGGCATTTCAGTCAACCGGTGCGAAACTCTCCGCGACAGCGCGCGCACAACACGGATACGGGCATTCCCATCACACCCCGTGTGAAAGGGGACGCACTACTCTCTCTGGTGCGGTCGGGCGCGGCCGGGCACGATCGCGCCGTCGGCAACGAGTCACTCGGGGGGCCTCCCATGCAGCCCAACACTCTGCTCGACGCGATCCTGGACGAGGCGGGCATCTCGCACGCGGGACTGGCCGCCCACGTCAACCAGGCGGGGCGGGCGCGCGGTCTCGCGCTGCGCTACGAACACACCGCCGTGGCACGGTGGTTGAAGGGCCAGCGGCCGCGCGGCCAAGTGCCCGACCTGATCTGCGAAGTGCTCGCGGGACGACTGCACCGTCCCGTCACGCTCGACGACATCGGCCTCGGGGTCCCCGGCGAACCCTCCACCCCGCACGCCGGATCGCTCTCCGGCTTCGTCGAACGAGCCACCGCCCTGTGGCGGTCCGACGAACAGCAGCGCCCGCACATACTCGGCGCCCAGGCCGTCACCGGCACGCCCGCGGTGATGCCCGTGTGGGAGTGGGAGAACCCGCCCGAGGACGTGGACGTCTCACGCGGCGGCCGCCATCACGTCAGCATGGCCGACATCGAGATGCTGCGCGCGGCACGGGCCCACTACGAGCAGATGTACCGCAAGGCCGGGGGCATAGCGACCCGCACCCGGATCGTCGGCTTCCTCAACTCCGAGACCGCGCCCCTGCTCCGCGGCGGCTACACCGACGCCACCGGCCGCCAACTCCACCGCGCCACCGGCGGGTTGGTGGCCATCGCGGGCATCTGCGCCTACGACTCCGACGCGCACGGACTCGCCCAGCGCTACTTCCACCAGGCGCTGCGGCTGGCGAAGGCCAGTGGGGACAGGGGGCTCGGGGCCTACGTCATAGCCCTCCTCGTCAATCAGTCGCTGTTCATGCGCGAGTACCGGCAGGCCGTCGCCTTCGCCGAGGCCGCGCTGCGTGCCGCGGGGCGCCACATCACCCCGGCGCTCGCCTCCGACCTCTACGCGATGCAGGCCAAGGCGTACGCACACCTCGGCGACGGCAGCAGCGCGCTGTCGTGCATACGGCGTGCCGAGCAGGCCGCCGAGCGTATCCGGCGCGGTTACGAGCCCGACGAGACCGGCTATGTCCAGCCGGGACTGGTCAACGTACAGGTGGCGGAGGCGCTGCTCAGCCTCGGCGACCTGGTGGCGGCGGCGGAGCACGCCACGGCTGCCGTCGACACTCCCGCGCACGACCGGGGGCGCGTGCACCGGCTGGCCATGCTCAGCCAGATCGAACTGCGCCAGGGCAACGCCGACAAAGCGGTGGCGACGGCCGTCCAAATGGCGGAGCAGGCACGGGGGATGGAGTCCCAGCGGCTGCGCGACAGACTTCGCGCGGTACGCGAGCATCTGGTGCGCAGCGGTTGTGCGGGCACGACCGAGGCCGCCGAACTCATCGACGGCGCACTGCGCGTACCGCTGTAGAGACCCCTCGCGTAGCCCCCTCACCAGCCGTACCGGAACGCCGGCCACCGTTTTGCCGGACCGTGTTCACCGCCCCTGCGCTGCGCACCGACCCCTGTGAGCCCTGCTGCCAGGACGCCGCTGCTGCGATATTGCCATCTACTCGGCGGAAGGTGGCAGAACCGTGCAGTGGACGAAGCAGAACGAACAAACTGTGTATGAAAACCGCTGGTTCAGTGTCAATCTCGCAGATGTGGAGCTGCCGGACGGACGGCATCTCGATCACTTCCTGATCCGGCTGCGGCCCGTCGCCGTGGCCACGGTGGTGAACGAGGCCAACGAGGTACTGCTCCTGTGGCGGCACCGCTTCATCACCGACAGCTGGGGATGGGAGCTGGCGGCGGGCGTCGTGGAGGACGGCGAGGACATCGCCGCGGCGGCGGCCCGCGAACTGGAGGAGGAGACCGGCTGGCGGCCGGGACCCCTGCGGCATCTGATGAGTGTCGAGCCCTCCAACGGGCTCACCGACGCCCGGCATCACATCTACTGGGCCGACGAGGGCGCGTACATCGGACACCCTGTGGACGACTTCGAGTCCGACCGCCGGGAATGGGTTCCCCTGAAGCTCGTTCCCGACATGGTCGCCCGCGGTGAGGTCCCGGCCGCCAACATGGCGGCCGCGTTGCTCCTCCTCCACCATCTCAGGCTGGGGCAGGACACGTTGCCCTGATCGGTTCCCCCGTACGGTCCCCTTGGGGCCGGGGCGACAGGTCCTAGTGGCCCAGGGCCTGCCAGACCGCGACGGTCAGTGCGCCCACGGCCGCGACGACGGCGACGGTGGGCAATGGCCAGCGGGTGTGTTCCAGCGCGACGATCCGTGTGCTGAGGTCATCCAGATCCTTGGCCGTCTGGTCGTCGCGCTGAGTGAGCAGGGCCAGTCCTCCCTCGATGCGGGTGAACCCCACTTCGAGAGACCGGCGTAACTCCGCGAGTTCCTTCGGCGCCACGGGATGCTGGGGGTCGGCGGTCACGAGTCCGCTCCTTTCCGTAGTCGGCACATCCCTTGTCCGTGCACGGAAAGTCAACTCGCCTGGTGGGCGCGTGGGGAGCGTGTGCGCGCGGCATATGCGGGCCCGGCGCGCACACGGCGTGTGAACGGCGCGGGCCCGGCACCGGAAAAGGTGCCGGGCCCGCGCCCGCCCGAACTCCGTGGAACGGAGCCCGCGTTCCGCTATTACTGGCCGTAGGTGTAGAACCCCGAGCCGGACTTCCGGCCGAGGCGTCCCGCGTCCACCATGCGCTGGAGCAGCGGGGGAGCGGCGTACAGCGGCTCCTTGTACTCCTCGTACATCGAGTACGCGACCGAGGCCACCGTGTCGAGACCGATCAGGTCGGACAGCTTGAGCGGGCCCATCGGGTGGGCGCAGCCCATCTCCATGCCGTTGTCGATGTCCTCGCGGCTGGCGATGCCCGACTCGAACATCCGGATCGCGGACAGGAGATACGGGATCAGCAGCGCGTTGACGACGAAGCCCGAGCGGTCCTGGGCGCGGATCGCGTGCTTGCCGAGCGCCTTCTCGGCGAAGAGCTGGGCGCGGCTGATGGTGCCCTCGGAGGTGGTCAGCGCCGGGATCAGCTCCACGAGCTGCTGCACCGGGGCCGGGTTGAAGAAGTGGATGCCGATGACCTGGTCGGGCCGCGAGGTCGCGACGGCCAGTTTCACCAGCGGGATCGAGGAGGTGTTGGAGGCGAGGATCGCGTCCGGCCTGGTCATCACCTGGTCGAGCACCTGGAAGATCTCGGTCTTCACCTGCTCGTTCTCGACGACGGCCTCGATCACCAGGTCACGGTCGGCGAACTCGCCGAGGTCCGTGGTGAAACTCAGCCGGTCCTGGGTGGCCTTGAGCTCGTCCGCGGAGATCTTTCCGCGCTCAGCCGCCTTGGAGAGCGAGGAGAAGAGCCGGGTCCGGCCGAACTCCAGGGCTTCGCCGGTGGTCTCGGCGACCTTGACGTCCAGGCCGGCGCGGGCGCACACCTCGGCAATGCCCGCTCCCATCTGGCCGCAGCCCACCACTCCGACGCGTTCGATGTCGGTCACATCGTCCCCTTCGCTGATCCGCACTGCCTGGCAGGTCATCCGTTGTTCGGTCCCTGCTCCGAACGTGCACGTTACTCCCAAGTATCGATGATCGATCGTCGGGGTGGTGCATGCTGGGCGACGAGACGGTCCGTGACCGGACGGACCCGTAGCGTAGGGGGTACGGCGATGGAGCCACTGCCACGGCGGGTGTTCGCGGCGGCCGCGCTCGCGACCCTGTCGGGGTTCGGCACGGCGGGGGACGCCGTGGCCGCCCAGGGCCCGTCCTCCCGGCGCCGCTCGGCCGCCCCGCGTGCCGTGCGGGGCCTGTGGCTGGCGACCACCTCGCACCGCGACTGGCCCTCCCGCACCGGCCTGAGCCCCGCCCGGCAGCGCGCCGAACTGCTCGCGCATCTCGACACGGCGGTACGCCTGCGCCTCAACACCGTGATCTTCCAGGTCCGCCCCGCCGCCGACGCGCTGTGGCCCTCGCCGTACGAGCCTTGGTCGCAGTACCTGACCGGCGTCCAGGGCAAGGACCCCGGCTGGGACCCGCTGGGCACCGCGGTGCGGGAGGCCCACGCCCGCGGCCTGGAACTGCACGCCTGGTTCAACCCGTACCGCGTCTCGGGACAGCCGGACCCCGGCAGGCTCGCCCCCTCGCACCCCGCCCGCGTCCACCCGGACTGGGTCGTGCCGTACGGCGGGAAGCTCTACTACAACCCCGGCCTGCCCCCGGTCCGAACGTTCGTCCGGACCGCGATGCTCGACGCGGTGCGCCGGTACCCGGTCGACGGCGTGCACTGGGACGACTACTTCTATCCGTACCCGGTGGCCGGAGAGCGCTTCGACGACGACGCGGCGTACGCGGAACACGGCGCGGGCTTCCCGAACCGAGCGGCCTGGCGGCGCAACAACATCGACCTGCTTGTCCTGGAGATGGCGGCGGGCATCAAGAAGGTCCGCGCCGGGGTCCGCTTCGGGATCAGCCCCTTCGGGGTCTGGCGCAACGCGTCGACCGACCCGCTCGGCTCGCCGACCCGGGCCGGCGTCGAGACGTACGACGACCTGTACGCCGACACCAGGAAGTGGGTCAGGGAGCGCTGGATCGACTACATCTGCCCGCAGCTCTACTGGAACATCGGCTTCGCGGCCGCCGACTACGCGAAGCTGCTGCCCTGGTGGGCGCGGGTCGCACGGGGAACGGGCGTGCGGCTGTACGCGGGTGAGGCGCTCTACAAGGCGGGCGACCCGGCGCAGCCCGCCGCCTGGCACGACCCCGCCGAACTCTCCCGGCACCTCACGCTGGCCGCGAAGTATCCCGAGGTGCAGGGCCACGTCTTCTTCGCGGCCCGGGAGGCCGCGGCGGACCGGACCGGCGCGATGGAACGCGTCCTCGCGGACCACTACCGGCAGCCGGTGAAGCCCCCGCGCTGAGAGCCGGCCGGGCCGCCGGCGTCCGTCCCGCTCGTCCTACTGCGGCATGTCCCGGTGGCGGATCTCGGAATCCGGGCCCGGCGAGCACACGGCCTCGTGACCGTCCTCGAACCGCACGCGGTAGGGGGGAGAGCCTTCGGCTCCCATGACCTCGGTGATCTCCGAGACCTTGTCGTGCTGGCCCACGGTCCTCCCGTGCTGCACCAGCTGGTCACCTTTGGTTGCGTGCATCTGAACGGTCTCCTCGTCGTGTACGGGAGTAACGGTTCGTGGCCTCAAGTCTACGGCCGGGGGCGCGGGTTGGCCCGGCCCGTGCGGGTCAGCTCCGCGCCCGCTGGGTGAGCGCGATACAGACGAGGACGGCGGCCGCCGTCAGGGGTGCCGCCGGGGTGAGCCGCTCGCCCAGGAGCAGTACCGACCACACCAGTGTGAGCAGCGGTTGGGCGAGCTGCAACTGGCTGGCCCTCGGAATCCCGATCGACGCCATCCCCCGGTACCAGACGACCAGTCCGAGGAACTGCGAACCGGCCGCGACCCACAGCAGCCCGGTCACGCTGTGCGCCGTCAGCCGCACCGGCTCGTACGACAGCGCCGTCAGCGCGCCCGGCACACTCAGCGGCAGACACAGGACCAGGGCCCAGCCGATGACCTGCCAGCCCGGCATCACCCGGGCCAGTCGGCCGCCCTCGGTGTAGCCCGCCGCGCAGATCAGCAGCGCCCCGAACAGATAGGCGTCCGCACCCGTCAGGGCGCCACCGCTCTGCTGCACGGTGAACGCGATCACCGCGGCCGCGCCCGCGCAGGCCGCCAGCCAGAACATCCGCGACGGCCGCGCGCCGGTGCGCAGGGACGAGAACAGCGCCGTCGTCAGCGGCAGCAGCCCGACCACCACGGCGGCATGCGCGGTGGTCGAGGTCCGCAGGGCGAGCGTCGTCAGCAGCGGGAAGCCGAGCACCACACCGGCGGCGACGACGGCGAGGCCCGCCAGGTGCCGCCGGTCCGGCAGGGGCACCCGCAGCGCGAGGAGGCAGCCACCCGCGACGACCGCCGCGAGGACACAGCGCACGGCCACCAGCGACCAGGGACCGAAGCCCTCCAGGCCCCAGGCGGTCGCGGGAAAGGTGAGGGAGAAGGCCGTGACACCGAGGGCCGCCTGAAGGGTGCCCGAGCGGCGGTCCTTCGGTAGGGGGCCCGGGTGCGAGGCGGCGACCACGGGCTCGACGTCGGTGCTGACCGCTATCCCGGTCCGGTCGATAGCGCTACTCTCTGTTCTCATGCAAGAGCGTAGCAGTGTGGGCGATCTGGCGAATCAGCTGCGACAGGAACTGAACCGCTACTCTCCAGGTGGAAAGCTGCCGTCGAGCCGGGCGCTGGTCGAACGGTTCCGGGTGAGTCCGGTGACGGTGTCCCGGGCACTGGCGCAGCTGGCCGCCGAGGGACTCGTGGTCACCCGGCCCGGTGCGGGTGCCTTCCGGGCGCGGCCCCGCCCCGCCATCACGTCCACCGGGGACACGTCCTGGCAGGAGGTCGCGCTCAGCGCGGACGCCGCGGCCGAGGTCGTCCCCCGCACGGTGGACGCGTCCGGCGTCCTCGTCTCGCTCGCCGCGCCGGCGCCCGGTGTCGTCGAGTTCAACGGCGGCTATCTGCACCCCTCGCTCCAGCCGGAACGGGCGATGGGCGCGGCCCTCGCCCGGGCGGGCCGCCGCCCCGGCGCGTGGTCCCGGCCGCCCATGGAGGGCCTGCCGGAACTGCGCGAGTGGTTCGCGCGGGGCATCGGCGGGGCCATCGGCGCCGCCGAGGTCCTGGTCGCGGCGGGTGGCCAGTCCGCCCTGACGACCGCCCTGCGCGCGCTCGCGCCGCCCGGCGCCCCGGTCCTGGTCGAGTCGCCCACGTATCCCGGCATGCTGGCCATCGCCCGGGCCGCCGGTCTTCGCCCCGTTCCGGTCCCGGTGGATCCCGACGGGGTGAAGCCCGAACTCCTCGCCGACGCCTTCAGGGTGACGGGCGCCCGGGTCTTCGTCTGCCAGCCGCTGTTCCAGAATCCGACCGGTGCCGTGCTCGCGCCCGAGCGGCGGGGCGAGGTGCTGCGCATCGCGCGGGATGCCGGGGCCTTCGTCGTCGAGGACGACTTCGTACGCCGTCTGGTGCACGAGGACGCCGGCCCGCTGCCGCGTCCGCTGGCCGCCGAGGACCCGGACGGTGTCGTGGTGCACGTCGGTTCCCTGACCAAGGCGACCTCGCCGAGCTTCCGGGTGAGCGCGCTGGCCGCGCGCGGCCCGGTGCTCGAACGGCTGCGCGCCATCCAGGTCGTCGACACCTTCTTCGTACCGCGCCCGCTCCAGGAGGCCGCGCTCGAACTCGTCGGCTCGCCGGCCTGGCCGCGTCATCTGCGCACCGTTTCGGCCGAGTTGAGGGCCCGACGCGACACGATGACCGCGGCCCTGCGGCTACGGCTCCCCGAACTCGCCCTGCCCCACATCCCGTTCGGCGGCTACCACCTGTGGGCCAGGCTGCCCGACGGCACCGACGAGTCCGCGCTCGTCGCCGCCGCCCTGCGCGCGGGCGTGGCCGTGACCCCCGGCCGCCCCTACTACAGCGCCGAACCCCCGGCCGCCCAGATCCGGTTGAGCTTCGCGGCGGTCGCGGGGACGGAGGAGATCACGGAGGGCGTACGGAGGCTGACGGAGGCGTACGACGAGGTGCGGACCTGAACCGGACGCGGCCGGACTCCGCGCCGGGCGGGTCGATCCCTGTGTCGGGCGGAGCCGCATCCTGCCCCCGCTGGAGCCGAATCCTGGCTCCGGTGGAGCCGAGCCCCGACCTCGGTGGAGCCGAATCCTGGCTCCGGTGGAGCCGAGCCCCGACCCCGGTGGAGCCGAATCCTGGCTCCAGTGGAGAGCCGAACCCTGAACCCGGTGGAGCCGAACGCTGGCTCCCCTGGAGTCGATCCCTGGCCCGGGTGGAGCTCCGGCCTCGGGATCTGTCGGGTCGCGCCGAAAGGCGCGGATCGAGTTCGCGCTGTCCGGGCCGTTTGCCCGGACCGCGTCGCCGGGAAGATCGAATCCATGGCGCCCGGACAGCCGGAGCACAGGCCGGAAGCCAATGCCCCAGTGAATATTCGGATACTCTGCGTGACCCCCTTGACCTGCGGAGTCCCGCGCTCCACGATCTGCGCATGCATCTTCGGGTCACGTTCGTCGCCGCCGCGCGCAGCTCCTCGCTGCTCGCGGAGCGCTTCGAGGACGACCGGCCGCTGGACCAGGCGGGCTGGGAAGAAGTGCAGCGCGCCGCGGCCGGGCTGCTGCCGCTGGCGGCGGCCGAGCTTCGCTACTGCGCGCCGACGCCCCGCAGCCGGGCCACCGGTGACGTCCTCGGCTACGCACCCCTGGTCCAACTCGCGCTGCGCGACTGCGACATGGGCCGCTGGCGGGGCTTCACCCTGGGCGAGGCCATGGCCCGCGAGCCCGAGGCCGTGGACTCCTGGCTGGCCGACCCGCGCTCCACACCGCACGGTGGCGAGAGCCTGCTGTCCTTCATCGCCCGCGTCGGCGCCTGGCTCGACACCCGGCCGGGGGACGACGGCGGCAGCATCGTCGCGGTGGCCGAGCCGTCGGTGGTCCGGGCCGCGCTGGTCTACGCGCTGAAGGCGCCGCCGTCGACGTACTGGAACATCGATGTCCGCCCCTTGTCGGCGATCACCGTGACGGGCCGGTCGGGCCGCTGGAATCTGCGCTTCGACGGGGCGGCCCCTCAGTCCAGGCGCGTGTAGCCGGTGGTGAGCACCAGATCCTTCGCGGGCCCCCGCACCCGCCAGACGGACCGCCAGTGGTGCTCGTCCCGGACGGTGAACTCGCCCCGGTAGAGGTCCGCCGCGCACGGATGGTCGGCGACGTACCGCCCGCTCGTCAGGTCCAGGTCGTGGAACGGGCGGCCGTCGGAGAACCGTACGAGCGCGGTCCCGGGGTTCTCGCCCGGCAGGAACCGCAGGGTCCGCTCGGCGGGCCGCGCGACGCCCTGCCAGACGAAGGTGCCGGACTCGTGGTGCAGCAGCCCCGCTGGCGCGGGCGGCCTCGCTTGCGCCGGTGGCCCCGCGTCTTCCACCGGCCCGAACGCCGTCGTGCCGGTGAAGCGTCCCTCCGCGTCGCTCGCGAGATCCCGCACGGTGCGTTCCACACGCCAGCTCCCGGTCAGGTACGTCAGTACGTCCCTCACCGGCCAGAACTCACCCATGCCGTCCGTTTCTCCGTCCCGGGCGGAGCCGCGCGACCCAGTGCCGCGCGTCAGCCTCATCCTGTCCAGGGGCGCCTTCATCGCCTTCATCGCCTTCGGATCGCCGGCCGGAGCCGGAGCCGCAACCGGTTCAGGAACTGCGGCGGGGCTTGCCTCGCTTGGCGCCGCCCTTCGGGCCCCCGGTACCGCTGCTGCGGGGATTCTTGGCCGTGGCCCTGCCGCCGCTCCTGCCGCCCGCCTTGCCCTGCGCGGGTGTGCGCCGTGCGCCGCCGCCCGAGTCGGACTTGCGGGGGGTGGACTTGGCCGCGCCCCGGTCCTTCTGCTGTGCCGCGGCCGGGGTCTGGGCGCGTCCGCGCGTGCTGTTGACCGTGCGGCCGCGCACGATGCCGATGAAGTCCTCCACCAGATCGGTGGTCCGGTCCTCGGGCCAGGCCAGCGCGACGCGGGACTCGGGAGCGTCCGTGACCGTCCGGTACGTGAGGTCCTTGCGGTGGTGGAGGCGGGCGAGGGACTGCGGAACCACCACGACCCCGATACCCGCCGCGACGAGCTCGACGGCGTCCTCGGTGCTCGCGGGCCGCTCCAGCGCGGGCTTGCCCGGCAGCCGCTCCCAGTCCAGCGGGTCGTCGAGGGGATGCAGCACGATGTCGTCCGCGAGGTCCTCGCCCGAGACCTGCTCGACCGCCGCCACGATGTGATCCTTGGGCACCACGACGACCGTCGTCTCGGTGTAGAGGGGAATCGCGCTCAGGTCGGCCCGGTCGACCGGCAGCCGGACGAAGCCCGCGTCGGCGTCGCCGCGCCGCAGGACGTCGTACACCTCGGCGGCGGACACCGGGACGAGGGCCAGGGGTACGTCCGGCAGCCGCTCGTTCCAGATCCGCACCCACTTCGAGGGCGTCACCCCCGGAACGTAGGCGAGCCTGAACGAGGGGGATGCTTCGGAGCCGGTCACCACGTCAGATTACCCGGCGTGGCCATGGGCGCCGCACCCGCGATGGTCGGCGGGGGCCCGGGCGCTCGATACCCTTGACCCATGAGTTCGCACCAGACCGCCCAGACGATGAAGCCCGCCACCGCGGCCAAGAAGCTGGGTGTGTACCTCGAGGCCACCCCCGCCGAGTTCCAGGAGGGTGTCGTCTCCCGTGCCGAGCTGAACGCGCTGCAGACCGACCCGCCCGAGTGGCTCCAGGAGCTGCGCCGCACCGGCCCGCACCCGCGGCCGGTCGTCGCGGCCAAGCTCGGTGTCTCCATCGCGGGACTCGCCCGCGGCGGCGTCAGCGAGGCCCTCACCACCGAGCAGATCGAGGCGCTGAAGACCGAGGAGCCCTCGTGGCTGCGCCGCGAGCGTGCCACCCAGGCCGAGACCCGCAAGGAAACGGTACGCATCAAGGAGAAGAACGCGGAGCGGGACGCCAAGCGTTCCTGACCCGGGGTGTCCGCCGGGGATCCGTCTCAGCCTTCGATCCCCGGGGCGCCGCGCCCGTAGGAGCCGGTCGCGCCGTGCGGTGAGCCCTGGCCGACAAGGTCGGTCCTCCAAGGGTTCTCGGGATTTCGGGACGGGCCCGCGGCTGTCCGGGCGGCGACCATCGACCTGACAACATGGGCGCCGACGAGGCCGAGCGCCGCGTCCTGAGCCCCCCGCGGCCGGAGCCGTCACGGCACCGGCACGCGCCGATCCGGTGGTACGCGGGCGCAGGCCGTCCGTGACGGCACGACCGGACGCGGGGTCGGCACCGGTACGGGGAGAAGGCTGCGGCACCCGCGTCGAGCCCAGCGTCTCCTCCGCCAGGACGGGACGGGAAAAACGTCTCCTCCTCCAGGACGGGACGGAAAACCGGTCGGCCGGGCGCGCCCAGCTCCGTCAGACGCTTCTCGGCGGCGGTGCGACCTGTGACCGTGACAGCGCCGCCGTGTGCCTCGACGCGCCCATCCGCGAGTCCCAGCGCCCCGACGCGCTCCCGCGTACGTTCCCTGGTCCGCCGCAAGGCCTCGGCCTCCAGCGGCGACGCCCCGGCGAAGGTCACCACGGACCGCCGGGAGTCCATCGAACGGTCCACGGAGCCGGAGCCGGAGCCGGAGCAGGCGGCAAGTGCCCCCGGGCCCCGCACACGGCTCTCCTCCTCTGCCTCGCCTCGGCGGAAACGGATGCGGGGGATCGTTCCAATGCGGTGACGCCCGATGAGCCGGTTGCCAGGCTTTGATCGCAATTCATCCGCTGTCCCCGTGCTTTTCCTCCGGGACCGATCATGTGGTGTCCGGGTGGAGGGGTGCGGAGCCGGGGGAGCGCGCACCCCGGTCGGCCCGGTCGGCATCGACCCTCCGCACTCGGGCGCAGGCACCCGCGACGGCCCAGCCCGGAGGATTGCATAAACGTGCAGCGAAACGTATAGTCATGCCATCCAAGAGGAGGGTTCCATGGCGATGCGCGCGGCGGTGGCGGGAGCGAGTGGGTACGCGGGCGGGGAACTGCTGCGTCTGCTCCTGGCGCACCCCGAGATCGAGATCGGCGCCCTGACCGCCAACTCCAACGCGGGCGGGCGGCTCGGCGCGCTCCAGCCTCATCTGCTGCCGCTCGCAGACCGCGTCCTCGTGGAGACCACCCCCGAGGTGCTGGCCGGTCACGACGTGGTGTTCCTCGCGCTGCCCCACGGACAGTCCGCCGCGGTCGCCGAGCGGCTCGGCCCCGACGTCCTCGTGATCGACATGGGCGCCGACTTCCGGCTGAACGACCCGGCCGACTGGGAGCGGTTCTACGCCTCCGCCCACGCCGGGACCTGGCCGTACGGCCTCCCCGAACTGCCGGGCGCCCGCGCCGCGCTGGAGGGGTCCAAGCGCATCGCGGTGCCCGGTTGCTACCCCACGGCCGCCTCGCTGGCCCTCTTCCCGGCCTACGCCGCCGGGCTGGCGGAGCCCGAGGCCGTGATCGTCGCGGCCTCCGGGACCTCGGGCGCCGGCAAGGCGCCCAAGGCGCACCTGCTCGGCAGCGAGGTCATGGGGTCGATGACCCCGTACGGAGTCGGGGGCGTCCACCGGCACACCCCCGAGATGATCCAGAACCTCAGCGCGGCCGCCGGAGAGCCCGTCACCGTCTCCTTCACGCCCACCCTCGCGCCCATGCCCCGCGGCATCCTCGCCACCTGCAGCGCCAAGGCGAAGCCCGAGGTCACCGGCGCGTCCGTACGGGCCGCCTACGAGAAGGCCTTCGCCGACGAGCCCTTCGTCCACCTCCTTCCCGAGGGGCAGTGGCCCGCCACGGCGTCCGTCTACGGTTCCAACGCCGTTCAGGTCCAGGTCGCGTACGACGCCGCCGCACACCGCATCATCGCGATCAGCGCCATCGACAACCTGACCAAGGGCACCGCGGGCGGTGCCGTCCAGAGCATGAACCTCGCCCTCGGCCTCCCCGAGGAGCTGGGACTTTCCACGATCGGAGTCGCACCGTGAGCGTCACGGCAGCACAGGGATTCACCGCGGCCGGGATCGCCGCCGGGATCAAGGCGAACGGCAACCCGGACCTGGCCCTCGTGGTCAACAACGGGCCCCGCCGCGCCGCCGCGGGCGTCTTCACCTCCAACCGCGTGAAGGCCGCGCCGGTCCTGTGGTCCGAACAGGTCCTCAAGAGTGGCGAGCTGACCGCCGTCGTCCTCAACTCCGGTGGTGCCAACGCCTGTACGGGACCCAAGGGCTTCCAGGACACCCACGCCACCGCCGAGAAGGTCGCCGAGGCGCTCGGTGACACGGGCGCGGGCAGCGTCGCCGTGTGCTCGACCGGCCTCATCGGCGTGCTGCTGCCGATGGACAAGCTGCTTCCGGGTATCGACCTGGCGGTGGCCCAACTCGGCCCGCACGGCGGCGAGAAGGCCGCCATCGCCATCAAGACCACCGACACCGTGCACAAGACGGCGGTCGTGACACAGGCCGGCTGGACGGTCGGCGGCATGGCCAAGGGCGCGGGCATGCTCGCCCCGGGGCTGGCCACCATGCTCGTCGTGCTCACCACCGACGCGGACGTGGACAGTGCGACTCTCGACCGCGCGCTGCGCCACGCCACCCGTACGACCTTCGACCGCGTCGACTCCGACGGGTGCATGTCCACCAACGACACCGTGCTGCTGCTGGCCTCCGGGGCCAGTGAAGTCACCCCGGAGTACGCGGAGTTCGCCGAGGCGGTCCGCGCGGTCTGCGACGACCTCGGTCAGCAGCTCATCCGCGACGCCGAGGGCGCCAGCAAGGACATCAAGGTCGAGGTGATCAACGCCGCGACCGAGGACGACGCCGTCGAGGTGGGCCGCTCCATCGCCCGCAACAACCTCCTCAAATGCGCGATCCACGGCGAAGACCCCAACTGGGGGCGCGTGTTGTCCGCGATCGGCACCACGAAGGCCGCCTTCGAACCGGACCGACTCAATGTCGCCATCAACGGCGTGTGGGTCTGCAAGAACGGCGGGGTCGGCGAGGACCGCGAACTCGTCGACATGCGCTACCGCGAAGTCCACATCGTCGCGGACCTCGCGGCAGGCAACGAGTCTGTGACGATCTGGACCAACGACCTGACGGCCGACTACGTCCACGAGAACAGCGCGTACTCATCTTGACGTGCCCGCTTGGTTGTCGCGGGTCCTCGTCGTCGCCGACGAGGGTTCCTGTTTCACAGGCGACCGCTCGCCCCGGACGAGTCCGGGATGAGTCTTATGTTGTCTCCGCAGGCCAACACCGCCCGCCCGGCGGCTGATCCGAGATTCTTCCGAAAGTCGGCTATGACGGTCAATCACCCAGAAGAGCGAACGTCTACTACCCGTAAGCACACCGCTCTGCCCAAGGCGCAGATCCTCATCGAGGCGCTGCCCTGGCTGACCCGGCACCGCGGCAAGACCGTCGTCGTCAAGTTCGGCGGCAACGCCATGATCGACAGCGAGCTGAAGGCTGCCTTCGCCCAGGACATCGTCTTCCTGCACCACGCCGGTCTCAAGCCGGTCGTCGTGCACGGCGGCGGTCCGCAGATCAGCGCCGCCCTCGACCGGCACGGCATCGTCAGCGAGTTCAAGGCGGGCCTGCGCGTCACCACCGAGGACGCGATGGACGTCGTCCGCATGGTGCTGGCCGGACAGGTCCAGCGCGAACTGGTCGGACTCCTCAACGAACACGGACCGCTCGCCGTCGGTCTCACCGGCGAGGACGCGCACACCATCACCGCCACCAAGCACCAGCCCACGATCGACGGCGAGTTGGTCGACATCGGGCGGGTGGGCGAGATCACCGCGATCGACACGGGCGCGATCGAGGCGCTGCTCGCCGACGGCCGTATCCCGGTCGTCTCCTCGATCGCCCGGAGCCAGGACGACGGACATGTCTACAACGTCAATGCTGATACGGCGGCTGCGGCACTCGCTGCTGCACTGGGTGCCGAAACCCTCATGGTCCTCACGGACGTCGAGGGCCTCTACGAGGACTGGCCGAACAGCGACGAGGTGATCAGCCGCCTCACCGCCACACAGCTGGAGAAGCTCCTTCCCGAGCTGGCCAGCGGCATGGTGCCGAAGATGGAGGGCTGTCTGCACGCCGTACGCAACGGCGTCACGACCGCCCGCGTCATCGACGGCCGGGTCCAGCACTCGATCCTGCTGGAGATCTTCACCGACGAAGGCATCGGCACGATGGTCGTGCCGGACGACGAGGAAGCGGGGGACGCCGAATGACCGGCAGCGCGAGCAACGCGGAGCTCACCGACCGGTGGCAGGGCGCGCTCATGGACAACTACGGCACCCCGCGCCTGCCGCTCGTCCGCGGCGCCGGAACCAAGGTGTGGGACGCCGACGGCAACCAGTACCTCGACTTCGTCGGCGGTATCGCGGTCAACGCGCTCGGACAGGGCCACCCCGCGATCGTCGAAGCCGTGAGCCGGCAGATCGCCTCCCTCGGCCATGTCTCCAACCTCTTCGTCGCCGAGCCGCCCGTCGCGCTCGCCGAACGGCTGCTCCAGCTCTTCGGGCGCGAGGGCCGGGTGTACTTCTGCAACTCGGGCGCCGAGGCCAACGAGGCCGCCTTCAAGATCGGCCGGCTGACCGGCAGGACCCACATGGTCGCCACCACCGGCGGCTTCCACGGGCGGACGATGGGCGCCCTCGCGCTCACCGGCCAGCCCGCCAAGCAGGAGCCGTTCCTGCCGCTGCCCGGCGACGTCACGCATGTTCCGTACGGCGACGCGCAGGCCCTCGCCCAGGCGGTCACCGAGGACACCGCGCTGGTGATCATCGAGCCGATCCAGGGCGAGAACGGCGTGGTCGTACCGCCCCCCGGCTATCTCAAGGCCGCCCGCGCGATCACCGCCGCCCACGGCGCCCTGCTCGTCCTGGACGAGGTGCAGACCGGCATCGGCCGCACCGGCCACTGGTTCGAGTACCAGGCCCACGAAGGCGTCCTGCCCGACGTCGTCACGCTCGCCAAGGGCCTCGGCGGCGGACTGCCGCTCGGCGCCACCGTCGCCTTCGGCCGCGCCGCCGGGCTGCTGGGGCCCGGCCACCACGGCACGACCTTCGGCGGCAACCCCGTCGTCTGCGCCGCCGGACTCGCCGTGCTCGACACGATCGAGTCCGAGGGACTCCTGGAGAACGTGAAGCGCGCGAGCGGGAAACTGCGGGACGGAATCGAGGGCGGCGACGGTTCCGGCCATCCGTTGATCGACCATGTCCGGGGTGCGGGGCTGCTCCTGGGTATCGTGCTCACCGAGCCGCTCGCGCCCCAGGTGCAGCGGGCGGCTCAGGACGCCGGTTTCCTGGTGAACGCGCCCGCCCCCGATGTCGTACGGCTGATGCCGCCGCTGAACCTCGGCGATGACGAAGTGGACGCGTTCCTCCAGGCCCTTCCCGGCATCCTCGACGCAGCCAACGGGGACGGGTGATCCCGGGAAATGGGACGACGACGATGAGTCAGGCGCAGGACCACGAGCACGCAGGGCCTGCCGTGCCGCAGACCCGCACCGCACGCCACCGCCGGATCGTGGACATCCTCAACCGGCAACCGGTGCGCTCGCAGAGCCAGTTGGCGAAGCTTCTCGCCGACGACGGGCTGAACGTCACGCAGGCGACGCTCTCCCGGGACCTCGACGAGCTGAACGCGGTGAAGATCCGCAACAACGACGGCGACCTCATCTACGCGGTGCCCAGCGAGGGCGGGTTCCGCACCCCGCGGGTGCCGCTGGGGGAGTCGGCGAAGGAAGAGCGGATGCGCAGGCTCTCCATGGAGCTGCTGATCTCCGCGGAGGCCTCGGCGAATCTCGTGGTCCTGCGCACCCCGCCCGGGGCCGCGCAGTTCCTCGCCTCGGCGATCGACCAGGCCGAGCTGCACGACATCCTCGGGACGATCGCGGGGGACGACACCCTCCTGCTGATCAGCCGCGGTCCGACGGGCGGGCAGGCACTGGCCGACCATCTGCTGCGGCTGGCCCAGAACGATCACTGACACGTACGACGGTGACCACGAAGGCGAGTACGACGGTGGAGGCGCGCCCCGAGCGGGGCGCGCCTCCACCGTCGTATGCCATGCGATGTCCTGACGCGGGTGCTCGTGCGGGTGCCGGCTCGGTGGGACCGGTCGGTCGTGCGGCCGGCCGGGTCGTCCGCGCCGTCGCAGGCGCCGGTCACCCGAGGCGCTGGGCGAGCCCTCCCGTGCATCTGACCTCGTCGCCCGCCGTGATGAGCAGCGCCTCCACGTCCGGGAGCGACTCCAGCCAGTCGAGGCCGGTCCGTGAGCCCATCGCGAAGGCCGCCGTCGCCCAGGCGTCCACCCAGGTCAGACGGGGGCCCACCACGGTCACGGCCAGCAGGTCGGTGACCGCGGACGTGCCGGTGCGCGGGTCGACGATGTGGGCGCCGCGTTCGGCGGTGCCGGAGGTCGCGACCGCCAGCTCGTCGACTCCGGCCGCGGAGACCACCGCGGCGAGCGAGCCCGGACGGAGCGGGTCGGACACGCCCACCCGCCAGGGGCGGTGCGGCCCGGGGATGCCGCAGAGCTGGACATCGCCGCCGCCGTTGACGCTCACCCCGCTCGCCCCGGCCGCGGCGAGGTGCAGGGCCGCGCGTTCGGCCGCCCAGCCCTTGACGATCCCCGTGGGGTCGAGCTGTCCCTCGTACCGTGTGCTGAACCAGCCGTCGCTGACCCGTTCCGCCTCGGCGCCCAGATCGAGCACCTCGGCGACCTCCGGGTCGCACTCCTCGACGGTGAGCTCTCCGCGTACCAGCCGCGAGATCTGACTGTCCTCGCGGTAGGTGCTGAATACCTCGTCCACACGGTGGAGTTGGACGATCGCCTCCTCCAACGCCGCCCGCACGGCTTCGGGTTCTCCGCCGCGCACGTCGAAGGAGAAGACGGTGCCCATCACTTCCTCGGCATGGCGCAGCGCCTGCGGTGCGTCCTCCGCCGGCTCAGACACCGGCCTTGTCCAGAGCCGACTGCAGGGACTTCTTGTAGCCGCCGCTGGTGTAGGTGGCGCCGGAGACCGCGTCGATCTGGGCACTGCCCGCCGCGACGGCTTCCTGGTTGAGCTTGGGCACCGCGAGCGCGGTCTTCTGGTCGCTGACACCGCCCTTGGGAGCCTGGACCGCCTCGGCCTTGGTGATCTTGTTGCCGGTGAGGGTGAGCCTGACCTGGACGGGGCCGTACTGGGTCTCTTCCACGGTCCCGGTGACGACGCGCGCCTGCGCTGCCGGGGCCGCCGCGGACGAGGACGCCCCGGCCTTCCCTGCGGACCCCGAGGAGCCGGCGGACCCCGACGTGCCGGCGGCGGTCTTCGCCTTGTCCAGGGCCGACTGCAGGGACTTCTTGTAGCCGCCGCTGGTGTAGGTCGCCCCCGAGACCGCGTCGATCTCGGCGCTCTGCGCCGTGACGGTTTCCTGGTTGAGCTTGGGCACGGAGAGGGCGGTCTTCTGGTCGCTCGTCCCGCCCTTGGGGGCCTGGACCGCGTCCGCCTTGGTGATCTTGCCGCCGCTCATGGTCAGCCGCACCTGCACCGGCCCGTACTCGGTCCGCACGACGTCACCGGTGACGGTCGTGGTACCCGACTGCTGGGCCGTGGCGCCCTGTGCCGCTTGCTGCCCGGCCGCCGTCTGCTGGGGCGCGGCACCTGCCTGCGCCGCCGCGGCGGCCGGGTCGGACGCCGGCTTGAGCGCCAGCAGGAGCACGATTCCGGACACGGTGGCGGCGCTCGCGAGCACGAAGCGCCGGATGGGGTGATTCTTCTTCATCGTTCCTGACTCCCGTCGCTCACATCTCGAACGACTCGTGATGGATGCGGCGGGCGGGGACCCCCGCGCCGCGCAGTGCGTCGTACACCTGCTGTGCGAAGCCGGGCGGCCCGCACATGAAGACGTCGTGGCGGTCGATGTCGGGCAGCTTGCGACGCAGGGAGTCCGCCGAGATGTCCGGGCGCTCGCCGTCGGGGCTGTTCACCGCGTACATCAGACGCGCCCCGCGCTCCTTGGAGATGGCGGCCAGCTCGTCCCACAGGGCCAGATCCTGGGTGGTGTTGGCGCGATAGAGCAGCGTCAGGTCACCGGACGCGCCCGGGAGGGTCTCGAACAGCGCCCGCATCGGGGTGATGCCGACACCGCCCGCCACCAGGAGCACCTTGCCGCGACTGCGCTTGCCGGCGGTCAGCGCGCCGTACGGGCCCTCGGCCCACACCCGGGTGCCCGGCTCCAGATCACGCAGCGCGGCGCTGTGGTCGCCGATCGCCTTCACGGTGATGCGCAGCATGTTGGGGCGGGGCGCCGCCGAGAGCGAGTACGGGTGGGAGCTGAAACGCATGCCGGGTGCCATGAAGCGCCAGCGGAAGAACTGTCCGGCCTCCGCGCCCATCCGGTGCAGTTTGCGTCCGCTGATCAGCACCGACACGATGCCGGGCGTCTCCTCGATGACCGCCTGGACCCGCATCCGGTGCTTCAGGTTCAACCGGATCGGAGAAAGGATTCGGTACCAGATGACCAGCGCGGTCACCGATCCGTAGAGCCCGTACCAGACGGTCTTGGCGACGGGCTCCACCGCGAAGTCGTTGCCGGTGGAGAGCTGGTGCCAGAACGTCAGGAACACCGCGGCGTACGTCAGCAGGTGGACGTGGTACCAGGTGTCGTACGGGATCAGCCGGCGCAGCCAGCCCACCGAGATGAACCCGATGAGCACGAGCAGACCCGTGCCGATCGCGGCCTTGCCCATGTCAGGGAGCTGGTTGACCGAGTCGATGGTCTGCTGCACGATCCCGCCGAGCCCCTTGCCGGACTGCAGGGCGTAGCCCCACATCGTCAGGAAGAGGTGGGCGAGGACCAGGCAGATGGTGTAGCGGCCGGTCATGGCGTGCCAGCGCGCCACCCGGTCGGATCCCACGCGGCGTTCGAGGGCGGGGACGCGGGCCATCTGCAGCACCACGAGCGCCATCAGATACCCGGCGAGCAGCCCGGTGATACGGCCGGCGTTGAGGATCCTGCTGTTGTTGTCCGCGATGGACGGGGTGTTCATCCACCACAGCCAGATGACCGCGGCGGCTCCTGCCCAGACGGCGAGCAGCAGCGGGACGGCGGGCGAGCGGCGAGGGCGGATTCGGCGCATGGTCTGGCGCCGCGCGGCGCGGCCACCGGCGATCGTGGACACGGTTCCTCCGTGTTCGTCCTGGAGAGACGGGGTGAGGGGAGTGGCTCCCTGGCCCAGAGATACGGTCCGCGACGCCCGTGCGTTCAGAGGCCCGCCGAGTCCAATGCGGACTGGAGCGACTGCTTGTATCCGCCGCTGGTGTAGGTGGCCCCGGACACCGAGTCGATCTGAGCACTCTGGGCGGCCAGTGTCTCCCGCCTGAGCTGGGGAATCGCGTAACTGTTGATCTCCTGATCCTTGGGATTGTCCGAAGGATAGGCCACCGCGGTGGACTCCGTGATCCGGCCCTGCTTCAACGTGATCCGTACCTGGACCGGACCCCAACGGGTCTGCACCGTATCGCCGGTGACGGTTTTGGTCACGCTGCTCTTCGAGCCCCCTGACGTGCCGGAAGAGGTGCCTGAGGAATCCCCGGACGAGCTTCCCGAGGAGGAGGAAGAGGAGGAAGGGGAATGAGCCAGGGACGAGGACGCCTCGGCCGGTGCCGGCGGTGTGTGCGGCTTCAGCGAGAGCAGCATGACGACGGCGGTGACCGTGGTGGCGGCCGCCAGCGTCACCCGGCGCAGCGGACGGTTCTTCTTCAGGGCGTGCACGGAGGCCTCACAGCTCGAACGACTCGTGGTGGATACGGCGGTCGGGGACACCCGCGGTGTGCAGCTCCCCGTACAGGTCCCGCGCCATCGCGGGAGGTCCGCAGAGATAGACGTCGTGCTCGGCGATGTCCGGCACGGCCTCGCGCAGCGACTCGGCGGTGAGCCGCGGGCGCGAGCCGTCGGCGGCGTTCACCGCGTACAGGACGCGGGCCCCGCGCCACCGGGCGATGTCCTCCAGCTCGCCGCCCAGCGCCAGGTCCTCCGCCGTGCGCGCCCGGTAGAGGAGCGTGACCTGGCCGGGCAACTCCTCGAAAAGGGCACGCAGTGGTGTGATGCCGACGCCGCCCGCGATCAGCAACGACTTCGACGAGGTGCTCCGGTCGGCGGTCAGTGAGCCGTACGGGCCCTCCGCCCACACCCGGGTGCCCGGCCGCAGCAGCCCCACGGCCGCGCTGTGGTCGCCGAGCGCCTTCACGGTGATCCGCATCCGGTCCGGCCGGGGCGGCGCGGACAGGGAGTACGGCGTCGAGGTCCACCGCATGCCGTCGGCGAGAAACCGCCAGCGGAAGAACTGGCCCGCCCGCGCGTTCAGTTCGTCCAGACCCTCTCCGCGGATCACGATGGAGAACACCCCGGGGGACTCCCGGTACACGGACTCCACGCGCAGCCGGTGGCGCCGGTTGAGCCGTATGGGGGCGAGCAGCCGGAACCACACGACGAGCGCGGCCGTACCGAGGTAGAGCGCGTACCAGGCGGCCTGCGCCACCTGGTTGCCGACGAAGTCGGAGCCGAGCGCGAGCTGGTGGAAGAAGGTCAGGAAGACCGCCACGTACGTCAGCAGGTGCACGTAGTACCAGAACTCGTGGCTGATCCGGCGGCGGCCCACGCGTGCCGAGGTGATCCCGACGGCGAACAGGATGACGGTGCCGGTCGTCGCCTTGAGCATGTCCGGGTAGTCGAAGACCACGCTGAGCGTCTCGTGGACGATGCCCGTGCCGTCCTGGGCGGCGTAGCCGAAGAGGATCAGGGTGACGTGCGCGACCAGCAGGCAGACCGTGTAGCGGCCGGCCATGGCGTGCCAGCGGGCCACCCGGTCGGAGCCGACGCGCCGCTCCAGGAGCGGGACCCTGGCCATCAGCGCCACCAGGACGGCGCAGCTGTACCCGCACAGCAGTCCGGCGATCCGGCCGGCGTCCGTCAGCCAGCCGGCGAGACCCACCACCGACCGGGTGTCGGTCCACCACAGGGCGAGGACCGCTGCCGCTCCCGCCCAGAGCAGGGCCAGCAGCGGCCCGGCGGGCGAGGGCCGCGGTCGCCCGCGTCCTCGCGTCCTGCGCGGGTTCGCCGCCCGCTCGTACACCGTGGTCATATGTCCGTCCTTCTGTCCGGCAGTCCGGGACCAAACTGTGCGTCCGGAACCTCTGAGGAGGCTCTGAATCGGCCCGTTCGGAGCGGACTCACAGCAAACTGAGAGTGACGGGGAAGGGGAGGAGGATGGGAAGGCCGAGGAAACAGGGGACCTCCGAGGAGAGGTGACTCAGAGGAAACTCAGAGGCCGCGTGGCACGGTGCGGCCGTCGGGAGGGGCGATGCTGGTAGGCGACATGAACACTCCCACCCCAGACCCCGGCACCCCCGGTGACCAGGACACCGGCACCGGTGCTGTCCGGTCCCCAGGCACCGGAAGGCCGCCCTCGCTCACCCGGCCCGACGGGACCCCCGTGCGTGTCCTCGTCGTCGACGACGATCCGGACCTGGCCGAGGTCCTCTCCGGCGCGCTGCGTTACGAGGGCTGGGAGGTCCGTACCGCGGCCGACGGTGCCTCGGCGGCGGCCGAGGCACGCGAGCTGCTGCCCGACGCCGTCGTCCTCGACGTGATGCTCCCGGACATGGACGGCTTCGCCGTGCTGCGCGACCTGCACACCGTGCTGCCGGGCGTGTGCGTCCTCTTCCTCACGGCGCGAGACGCCGTGGAGGACCGTATCGCCGGTATCACGGCGGGCGGCGACGACTACGTCACCAAGCCGTTCAGCCTGGAGGAGGTCGTCGCCCGGCTCCGCGGACTGCTGCGCCGCGCCGGCATGGCCCGCCGGATCGACGAGGGCCCGGGGCTGGTCGTCGGGGACCTGGTGATGGACGAGGACGCCCGCGAGGTGACCCGGGGCGGCGACCTGGTCGAGCTGTCACCGACCGAGTTCGAGCTGTTGCGCTTCCTGATGCGCAACCCGCGCCGCGTGCTCAGCAAGGTCCAGATCCTCGACCGCGTCTGGTCCTACGACTTCGGGGGCCAGGCCCATGTCGTCGAGCTCTACATCTCCTACCTGCGCAAGAAGGTGGACGCCGGCCGTGAGCCGATGATCCACACGGTCCGGGGCGCCGGGTACGTCATCAAGCCCGCGGCGGGCCGGTGAGCGCGAGCACGCGGGCCAGGACCGTGGCCAGGGCCATGGCCGGGTTCAGGGCCGTGATCAGGCGCTGGTGGCTCCGCCTGGTGGCGGCCCCGCGCGCGCTGCCGCGACCGCGCACCATGCGCGCCCGCCTCACCGCCGGGCTCGTGGTGCTGCTCGCCGTCAGCTGCGCGGCCGTCGGCGTCGCCGCGGTGTACGAACTGGACGGCTTCCTGACCGGCCGCCTCGACCAGCAGTTGCAGGACGCCGGGGCCCGGTTCCCGGCGAGCCTGGAGCACGGCTCGACGAGGCTGTCCGACCACGACGGCGACGAACAGGGCGGCGACACGCGCCGGCAGAGCACCGGTACGTTCGGCGCCCGCCTGGTCGGCGGGGACGTCACGAACGCGGCGGTGGTGTCGCCCGGCACCGGCACGGCCGCCCGGAACGTGGAGCTCACCGCCCGCGACGAGGCGGTTCTCGCCGCGCTCCCGGCGAACGGTCGCGCCCACACCGTCGATCTCTCGGCCCTGGGCGACTACCGCGTGCTGGCGACGTACGGCAAGGACGGTGACGTGCTGATCACCGGGCTTCCCACGGAGCCGGTCGACGCGGCCGTCCATCGCCTGGAACTCGTCGCCGCCCTGGTCTTCGGCGTGGCCCTCGTGGTCGCCGGAGTCGCCGGGGCGCTGTGGGTCCGCTGGTCGCTTCGCCCGCTGAACCGGGTCGCCGCGACCGCCACCCGGGTCAGTGAACTCCCGCTCGCCAGCGGCGAGGTGGCCCTGCCCCCGCGGGCGCCCGCATCGGACCCGCGCAGCGAGGTGGGCCGCGTCGCCGGTGCCTTCAACCGCATGCTCGGCCATGTCGAGGACGCGCTCACCAAGCGGCACGCCAGCGAGGAGCGGCTGCGCACCTTCGCCGCCGACGCCAGTCACGAGCTGCGTACCCCGGTCGCCTCGGTCCGCGGTCACGCCGAGCTCGCGCTGCTGCACCCCGGCCCGGTGCCGCCGAAGGTGACCCGTGCCCTCGAACGGATCGCCGCCGAGTCGGCCCGCATGGGCGAGATGGTCGACGACCTGCTCCTGCTCGCCCGACTCGACGCCGGCCGCCCCCTGGAACGCCTTCCCGTCGACCTCACCCACCTCGTCCTCGACGCGGTCACCGACGCCCGCGCGGCGGGCCCCGGCCACCGCTGGGTCCTGGAGCTGGCCGAGGAACCGGTCATGGTCACCGGCGACGCCCACCGGCTCCAGCAGGTGCTGGCCAACCTGTTGGCCAACGCGCGCGTGCACACGCCTGTCGGCACCCGGGTGACCGTGTCCTTGGAGGAGACCGGCACGGAGGCCGTCCTGAAGGTCCACGACGACGGACCCGGGGTTGCCGAGGACGTGCGGCCCGGTGTCTTCGAACGCTTCACCCGGGCGGACCGCCGCCGCGCCGACGGCACGGGCAGCGGAGCGGGGCTCGGCCTGTCGATCGTGGCCGCCGTGGTCGAGGCACACGGCGGCACGGTCGCTCTGGAAAGCCACCCGGGAGCGACCACGTTCACGGTCCACCTCCCCGCAACCTGAACCCCGCCCTCCCGGACCCCACTCCACCGGCCCCGACCCCGTCAACCTCCCGCCGGCCCGCCGGTTCGGCCGGTTCGGCCGGTACTGACGGAACGTCGTTCCGTCAGTACCGGGTGACCGCCGTCGCCCCGTTCGCCGTGCCGATCGCGATGTGCGGGTTCCGCGACGGATCGGCCCAGGCGAGGATCCGCCGCATCGCGTCCGCCGGAACGGACACACAACCGGCCGTGGGCCCGCTCCCGTTGACGTGCAGGAAGATCCCCGCGCCACGCCCACGCACCGGCCGGTCGTAGTTGAACCCGATGACGAGGGCGTACGCGTACTGCTTCTCGTAGGCGATCAGGTGCTCGGACTCCTCGGCCCGGCAGTCCCCGGGGCGCGGCTCGGTCCACCGGTTGTACGACCGGGACGCGTTGTCCTGGCACCACCAGGAGTCCTGACCCACAGGGCGGTACGGCATCGAGGTCCCCACGGGCGCGGCCCGGGTCCCGAACGCGTACGGCAGCCCGTACAGCCCCGTGGGCGTGGTGTTCGTGCCCTGGGTCCGCGCCCGGCCCTCGACCAGCCCGCGCGCCCCGAACCGCGCGGGGGCGGAGCCGGCCCGCGCCCAGCGCCCGTCCCGCAGGTCCCACCAGGTGAGCCTCCCCGAGGTCGCGTCCGCGCGCGGTGCCTCGGCGGTGATCAGCTGGGTTCCGCCGCCGGTGTCGGCCAGCCGCGCGGGAAGGTCGGCGAGGGGCGGCGGCCCGCCCGGGGCCAGGGCGAGCAGGGACGCGGACGCGAGGGCGACGGCTCCGAGGCGCATGGCTCAGACCGTACTGGGGGGCAACGGCAGCGGCAGCCCGGGCAGTCCGTCCAGGCTCGTCGCGATGTGCTCCTTCTTGGTGAAGTAATCGCTCAGCGAGGTGTCGTCCTCGCGCACGAAGCGCCGCGCGTGCAGATCGCGGTCCTCGTCGTACGACATGAAGGGGACCGCGTAGCCGCAGGTGTCGCGGACCAGCTCGGCGGTCACGACGATGATCGCGCGCAGCCCGTGCGGAGCCGGATCGATGGCCGTGAAACGGGCGAGGAGTTCCTTGAAGCGCGGATCGTCACGGAAGACCGGCTCACCGCGGCCGTGCACCCGGACGATGTTGGGCGGGCCCTGGAAGGCGCACCACATCAGGGTGATCCGGCCGTTCTCGCGCAGATGCGCGATCGTCTCCGCGTTGCTCCCGGCGAAGTCCAGATACGCCACGGTCCGCTCGTCGAGGACGGCGAACGAACCACTGAGCCCTTTGGGGGAGAGGTTGACCGTGCCGTCCTCGGACAGGGGTGCGGTCGCGGTGAAGAAGAGGGGCTGCGCCTCGATGAACGTACGGAGGCGGCCGTCGATGCACTCATAGGTCTTTCCCATGTCTAACGATTATCGGGGAAAGCCTTTCGCCTGTCTAATGAATTGCGGGTTCCGGCGGCGTTCAGGGGCACCGCCGGAACCCCGTGGCCGCCCGGTCGGCGGCGGGGCGGCCACGTCGTCCGTCACCTCACTTGGTGAGCGTGCAGGCGGCGAGGGTGTCCAGGCCGGTCGGCTTGGCGGCGGTACGGCCGATGGAGATCGCGATGCGGTCGATCGTGGAGGTCCGCTTGTCCTTCAGGGGGCCGAGGATCGCGTTCTGGACGAAGTTCGGGCCGCCCTGTCCGACGGTGTTCGCCAGCCGGGTGTTGGCCTCGGCGATCTGGGTGTTCAGCAGCGCCAGATTGCGGTCGACCTCGGCCTTCGCGGAGGCCGGGACGGCGGGCAGTTGCGACGCGACGTCCGGGCAGGTGATGGTGCCGGCCGCGGTGGCCGCGCCCGTTCCGCCCGCTGCCCCGCCCGCCTGCGCGGTGGCCGTCGCGCTGGGGGCGGCGGCGCCGGTGGCAGCACCGCCCGCGGCCGCGCCGCCCACGCCGTTGAGCGTGCAGGGCGCGAGCGAGTCCAGGCCCTGCGGCTTGGCCGCCGTGCGTCCGACGGCCGTCGCGATCCGGTTGATGGTGGCGACGCGCTTGTCCTTGAGGGGGCCGAGGATCGCGTTCTGGACGAAGTTCGGGCCGCCCTGTCCGACGGTGTCGACCAGTCGCTTGTTCGCCTCGGCGATCTGGGTGTCCAGCAGGGTGAGGTTGCGGTCGACCTCGGCCTTCGCGGTGGCGGGGATCGCGGGCAGGCTCGGCGCGACGGCCGGGCAGTTCACCGTGCCCGCGGCGGCGGCCTTGGTCGTGGCGTTCTGCGCGCCGCTCCCGTGGGTCTCGCCCGCCAGGGCGCTGCCGGCGATCACCGCCGCGGACAGCACCACGGCGGAGGCTCCGCCGATCATCACGACGCGCCGCTTGTTGTACTTCGGAAGAGCCCTGGACATGCGGAATCCTCACTCGGGTCGGGGGCGGACGACCGCCTTTGTTCGACTGGTCGGTCGTCGTTCGTGTGTCTGCCGTACGCGAACGCGGCGCCTGCGTTCAGCGGGAGGTACGCGACAGAGGGTGCGGCTGTTCAACCCTCGGTGAAGATTCCTCGGCCGAGCGTGGCTGGGCGGGCTGCGATTGACGAATCATGCAGAGTGCTGCATACTCATGCATGTCAGAGAATGCACTGTGAGGAGAATCCCGTGACCGAGCGCGTCGTACTCGCCTACTCAGGCGGTCTGGACACCTCCGTCGCCATCGGTTGGATCGCCGAGGAGACGGGCGCCGAGGTCATCGCCGTAGCGGTCGATGTCGGCCAGGGCGGCGAGGACCTGGACGTCATCCGCAAGCGCGCGCTCGCGTGCGGCGCTGTCGAGGCCGAGGTCGCGGACGCCAAGGACGAGTTCGCCGACGAGTACTGCCTCCCGGCGATCAAGGCCAACGCCCTCTACATGGACCGCTATCCGCTGGTCTCCGCGCTCTCCCGGCCGACGATCGTCAAGCACCTCGTCGCCGCCGCCCAGAAGCACGGCGCCACCACGGTCGCCCACGGCTGCACCGGCAAGGGCAACGACCAGGTGCGGTTCGAGGCCGGCATCGTCGCCCTCGCCCCCGACCTCAAGTGCATCGCCCCGGTCCGTGACTACGCGATGACCCGGGACAAGGCCATCGCCTTCTGCGAGCAGAAGCAGCTCCCCATCGCCACCACCAAGAAGTCCCCGTACTCCATCGACCAGAACGTCTTCGGGCGCGCGGTCGAGACGGGCTTCCTGGAGGACATCTGGAACGCGCCGATCGAGGACATCTACGAGTACACCTCGAACCCGGCCGAGCACCGCGATGCCGACGAGGTCGTCATCACCTTCAAGCACGGCGTCCCGGTCGCCGTCGACGGCAAGCCCGTCAGCGTGCTCCAGGCCATCCAGCAGCTCAACGAGCGCGCCGGAGCCCAGGGAATCGGCCGGATCGACATGGTCGAGGACCGGCTCGTGGGCATCAAGTCCCGTGAGGTGTACGAGGCTCCGGGCGCGATCGCGCTGATCACCGCGCACCAGGAGCTGGAGAACGTCACGGTCGAGCGCGAACTCGCCCGCTACAAGCGGCAGGTCGAGCAGCGCTGGGGCGAACTGGTCTACGACGGCCAGTGGTTCTCCCCGCTCAAGCGCGCCCTCGACGGCTTCATCGACGAGGCCAACCAGCACGTCAACGGCGACATCCGGATGACCCTGCACGGCGGCCGCGCGGTCGTCACGGGCCGGCGCTCCGAGACCTCGCTCTACGACTTCGACCTCGCGACGTACGACACGGGCGACACCTTCGACCAGGCCGCGGCCAAGGGCTTCATCGACATCTACAGCCTGTCGTCGAAGATCGCCGCCAAGCGGGATCTGGCGTAAGCCGTACGGGACTTGGCGCGGACCGTGTCGTGTCCGCCGCCTAGAAGCCTGCCGACCGCACTAGCCTGACGACCGCCTCCTCACTCGCGCGTGGGGAGGCGGTGGCACATCCACACCTTTCGAGGAGTAACGCAAGTGAGCAGCAACAGCGGTGACGTCCGGCTCTGGGGCGGACGTTTCGCCGACGGTCCCGCCGAGGCCCTGGCCAAGCTGTCCGCGTCGGTCCACTTCGACTGGCGCCTCGCGCCGTACGACATCGCCGGTTCGCGTGCCCACGCGCGTGTGCTGCACGGTGCGGGCCTGCTCACCGAGGACGAGCTCACCCGGATGATCGAGGGCCTCGACCTGCTGGAGTCGGCTGTGGCCGACGGCTCCTTCGTGGGCACGATCGCCGACGAGGACGTCCATACCGCCCTGGAGCGCGGCCTGTTGGAGCGTCTCGGCCCCGACCTCGGCGGCAAGCTGCGCGCCGGCCGCTCCCGCAACGACCAGGTGGCCACCCTCTTCCGCATGTACCTGCGCGACCACGCCCGGATCATCGGCGGTCTGATCGCCGATCTCCAGGAGGCACTGATCGGTCTGGCGGAGGCGCACCCGGACGTGGCGATGCCCGGCCGCACGCACCTCCAGCACGCCCAGCCCGTGCTGTTCGCGCACCACGTCCTGGCCCATGTCCAGTCCCTGTCCCGGGACGCGGAACGGCTGCGCCAGTGGGACGAGCGGACGGCCGTCTCGCCGTACGGCTCCGGCGCCCTGGCCGGTTCCTCCCTCGGTCTGGACCCCGAGGCGGTGGCCAGGGACCTCGGCTTCGAGCACGGCAGTGTCGCCAACTCGATCGACGGCACGGCCTCCCGCGACTTCGTGGCGGAGTTCGCCTTCATCACCGCGATGATCGGCGTGAACCTCTCCCGCATCGCCGAGGAGGTCATCATCTGGAACACGAAGGAGTTCTCCTTCGTCACCCTCCACGACGCGTTCTCCACGGGCTCGTCGATCATGCCGCAGAAGAAGAACCCGGACATCGCCGAGCTCGCGCGCGGCAAGTCGGGCCGGCTGATCGGCAATCTGACCGGGCTGATGGCCACGCTCAAGGCGCTGCCCCTCGCGTACAACCGCGATCTCCAGGAGGACAAGGAGCCGGTCTTCGACTCCTGCGACCAGCTGGAGGTCCTTCTCCCCGCCTTCACCGGCATGATGGCGACGCTGACCGTCCACCGTGAGCGCATGGAGGAGCTGGCCCCGGCCGGTTTCTCGCTCGCCACCGACATCGCCGAGTGGCTGGTCAAGCAGGGTGTGCCGTTCCGTGTCGCGCACGAGGTCGCCGGCGAGTGCGTGAAGGTCGCCGAGGCCGACGGCAAGGAACTGGACGGGCTGACCGACGAGCAGTTCGCCAAGATCTCCGCGCATCTGACGCCCGAGGTCCGGTCGGTCCTCAACGTCCCCGGCGCGCTGGCCTCCCGTGACGGCCGCGGCGGTACGGCGCCCAGCGCGGTCGCCGTCCAGCTCGCCGAGATCAGGACGGACGTCGCCGCCCAGCAGGCGTGGGCCGTGGCGAAGCACAAGAAGTAGCCCGTCCGGCGGAGCGGACACGGTCCGCGCACGGGGCGGGTGCCGTACGACGGAGGGTGTCGCGGGTTACGTTGGCCGGGAGCCGTAAAGGAGCCGACCGAACGGAGCCGCGATGCCCTTCGCACGTCTCGCCTCAGCCACGACTCCCACCGCCCACCTCGGCCTGGGGCTCGCCGCCGTCGGCCGCCCCGGCTACATCAACCTCGGCCGCGAGGAGGACCTGCCGGCCGAGCGCAGTGTGGACGCCCTGCGCGAGCGCACCCACGAACTCCTCGAAGCCGCCTACGCCCAAGGCGTGCGCTATTTCGACGTGGCCCGCTCCTACGGCCGTTCCGAGGAGTTCCTCGCCGACTGGCTGAGCGGCCGCCCCGACATCGACGACATCGTCGTCGGCAGCAAATGGGGCTACCGGTACACGGCGGACTGGCGCACCGACGCCGAAGCGCACGAGGTCAAGGACCACGGCCTCGCCATGTACGAGCGGCAGCGCGCCGAGACCGCGGAACTGCTCGGCGACCGGCTCGACCTCTACCAGATCCACTCGGTGACCCCCGACAGCCCGGCCCTCACCGACAAGGAACTGCACGCGGCCCTCGCCCAGGCGGCCGCCGGGGGTCTGTCGATCGGCTTCTCCACCAGCGGGCCCGCGCAGCCGGAGGCGATCCGCGCCGCGCTCGCCGTCACGGTCGACGGCGCCCCGCTCTTCCGTACGGTCCAGTCCACGTACAACCTCCTGGAGACCTCGGCCGGCCCTGCGCTCGCCGAGGCCCACGACGCCGGACTCACGGTGATCGTCAAGGAGGGCATGGCCAATGGCCGGCTCGCCGCGCCCCATGCGCCGGACGCTGTGCGCGCCGTCGCCGCTGAGACCTCCCTCGGCTGCGACGCGGTCTCCCTCGCGCTGATCCTGCGGCAGCCCTGGGCGGGTGTCGTGCTGTCGGGGGCGGCCACCGTCAACCAGCTCGCCTCGAACCTGCACGCGGCGGTCGTCGACCTCGACGACGACCAGCTCTCCCGGCTCGCCGCCCTGGTGGAGGAACCGCGGGCGTACTGGGAACGACGCGGGCGGCTGCCCTGGCACTGAGCGTGCCAGGGGGTACGCAAGAAGGGCTTCGAGAAACCTCTGAACACGGAGAGTGTGAGACACGCACGCCCTGAATGAGACAAGCATGTCTCATCTGCGGTATCATTGTCTCATGGCTGTCGACCGTGACCACGTGCTGCGCAGCGCAGCCGCCCTGCTCACCCGGAAATCCACCGCGACCATGGACGAGGTCGCCAAGGCCGCCGGGATCAGCCGGGCCACGCTGCACCGTCAGTTCGCCGGCCGCGACGCGCTCGTCCGCGCGCTGGAGGCGCTCGGCATCGAGGAGTGCGAGGCCGCCCTGGACGCGGCCCGGCTCGACGACGGCACCGCCCAGGAAGCCGTACGCCGCCTGGTGAAGGAGCTGGAGAAGGTGGCCGGACTGCTCGCCTTCCTCTACACGGAGAACCAGCTCTTCGAGGGCGACGGGCAGCACGAGGGCTGGGCCCGGCTCGACGCCCGGATGGCCGCGCTGTTCCGGCGCGGCCAGGCGGGCGGCGAGTTCCGCATCGACCTCACCCCGGCCTGGCTCACCGAGGCGCTCTACGGGCTGATGGCCTCGGCGGCCTGGGCCGTTGCCGAGGGCCGGGTCGCCGCCAAGGACTTCCACCACATGATCGTCGAGCTGCTGCTCGGCGGCGCGCTCCGGAGAGAGGAACCATGACCAGCACCCTGCGGCCGGCAATCGTGACGGAGATGCACAAGCGCCCGGGCCGTTGGCTCGCGCTCTGCGTCCTCGTCCTCGCCGTGCTGCTGGTGGCCGTCGACGCGACCGTCCTCGGCCTCGCGACCCCGTACATCAGTGAGGACCTGAAGCCCTCCGGCACCCAGCTCCTGTGGATCGGTGACGTCTACTCCTTCGTCATCGCCGGTCTGCTCGTCTCCATGGGCAGCCTCGGCGACCGCATCGGCCGCAAGAAGCTGCTGCTCGTCGGCGCGACCGCGTTCGGTCTCATATCCGTGCTCAACGCCTATGCCACGACGCCCGAGTTGATGATCCTGGCGCGGGCGCTGCTCGGTGTCGCGGGCGCGACCCTGATGCCCGCCACCCTCGCCCTGATCCGCAACATCTTCCACGACCCGCGCGAGCGCAGCCTCGCCATCGGCATCTGGGGTGCGACGGCCTCCGCGGGCACGGCGGTCGGTCCCGTCGTCGGCGGCTTCCTCCTCGAACACTTCTGGTGGGGCTCGGTCTTCCTCATCAACCTTCCGGTGATGGTGGTGCTCGTCCTGGTCGGCCGGAAGCTGCTCCCCGAGTCGAAGAGCCCGAACCCCGGACCCTGGGACCTGATCAGCGTCACGCTCTCGCTCGTCGGTGTGATCGGCGTGGTGTACGCGGTGAAGGAGCTCGCCGCGCACGGACCGAGCGGCGAGGCGTTCGCCGCGGGCCTGCTGGGCGCCGGAGCGCTGTTCTGGTTCGTGCGCCGCCAACTGACGCTTCCGATGCCGCTGTTGGACGTCCGACTGTTCCGCAACCGGGGATTCTCCGGTGCCGTGCTCGCCGACCTGTTCACCGTGCTCGGCATGTCCGGACTCGTGTTCTTCCTCTCCCAGTACCTGCAACTCGTGCAGGGGCGGGGCCCGTTCGAGGCGGGACTCGCCGAAGTCCCCGCCGCGGTGGGCGCGGTGGCGGCGGGTCTGATCGCGGGGCGGGTCGCGCGACGGTTCTCCGTACGGACCGTCGTCTCCGCCGGACTCGCCGCGGTGGGCCTCGCGCTCGGCGCGCTCACCGTGCTCGACCGGTCCACCGGCTATCCGCTGCTCGGCGCGGCCCTGCTGGTCGTCGGCATCGGCGCGGGCTTCTCGTTCACCGTCACCGCCGACGTCATCCTCTCCGCCGTGCCCAAGGACCAGGCGGGCGCCGCCTCCGCCGTCTCCGAGACGGCGTACGAACTCGGCGCGGCGCTCGGCATCGCTCTGCTCGGCTCCGTCGTGACCGGCGTCTACGCGGGCTTCACCGGCCCCGCGGGCACCCCGGCCGAGGCGCACGATTCGCTGGGCGGCGCGATGGAGGCCGCCGGGAGTCTGCCCGAGCACACCGCCGAGACCATGCTCACCGCGGCCAGGGAGTCCTTCGTGGACGGTCTGGCGCTCGCGTCCGGCGCGGGCGCGGCGGTCCTGCTCGCCACCGCGGTGGCGGCGTGGTTCCTGCTGCGCGGCCAGAAACTGGAGACGTAGGAACGCCGTTCGGTCCACCTGGGTCGGTCCACCTGGGTCGGTCCACTTGGGCCGGTCCACCTGGGTCGGCCGACCGGGGGTCGGATCGCCCTGGGTCGGATCGGCCCAGGGCGGCCGGTCGTGGTCGGTCGGCCGGGCCCCGCAAGCCGTGGTCGGTCGGCCGGGGTCCGCAAGCCGTGGTCGGTCGGCCATGTCCCGCAAGCCGGGTCGGACCGCTCTGTGTCGGCCGGTCGGGGTCGGGGCGCCGAAGCACGGAGCGCCGAAGCACGGGGCGCCGAAGCACGATGCGCCGAAGTACGGGGCGCCCGCTACCCCCGGGCGCGACCCGATTCGGGGGATTCGCGCGAACCTGCCGGAACCACGTACAACGGGTGGCCCCGACCGGTAACTGCCGGTCGGGGCCACCCGTGTGCGATCTGACGGGGCGGCCGGGCGAAGCGCCGGGCACCCTTCGCGCGGCGGAAGCGCTAGGCGGCCTTCGCCTTGGTGGCGTACATGTCCACGTACTCCTGGCCGGAGAGCCGCATGACCTCGGTCATCACGGAGTCGGTCACGGCGCGCAGCACGTACCGGTCGCGGTCCATGCCCTCGTAGCGCGAGAACTCCATGGCGGGACCGAAGCGGACCGTGACCTTGCCCGGCCGCGGGATGCCCGCGCCGCCCGGCTGGAGCTTGTCCGTGCCGATCATCGCGAACGGGACCACCGGGGAGCCGGTCATCATGGTGAGCCGGGCGATGCCGGTGCGGCCGCGGTACAGACGGCCGTCGGGGGAGCGGGTGCCCTCGGGGTAGATCCCGAAGACCTTGCCCTCCTCCAGGACACGGCGGCCGGTCATCAGAGCGGCGACGCCGCCGTTGGCGCCGTCCCGGTCCACCGGGATCATGCCGACGCCGGTGAAGAACCAGGCCATCAGGCGGCCCTTGAGGCCCTTGCCCGTGACGTACTCGTCCTTGCCGATGAAGAGCACCTGCCGGTCGCAGACCAGCGGGAGGATCATCGAGTCGATGAACGTGAGGTGGTTGCCGGCCAGGATCACCGGACCGTCGCCCGGGATGTGCTCCACGCCTTCCACCTGTGGGCGGAACATCAGGCGCATGATCGGTCCGAGCACTGCCTTGATGAGCGCGAAGCGGGACAACGGGCCCTCCGGTGTCAAGGGATCGGTATGGAGTATGTGCAGGTGAGGACGATACTCGCGGTTCGCGGATGATTGCACATCGGGTTCATCGACTGGATACGCACTGTTGACCTACGTTTACCTGCGGTTGCGTGCCTGTGAGGGGCGCACGCCGGGGCCGCGCGATGTGACGGACGTCGCGTGCCGTACCGGCGAACGGGTGATCCCGTCATGAATCGCCGCCCTTTCGCCGCAGTCTCACGCCTACCCCCGACCGCCCGGCCGATGCCGACGGACCGTCAGGTTCCGCATCCCGTACGACATCCCGGGGCACCCACTGTTCCACCGCGGGCCTCCCTGCCGTCACCCGAGGGCACCTACGATCGTCCCGCTTCGACAGGCAGGGCACCTACGGCGGGAGGAGCGCTCATGGGGGCGCAGGAGTCGAACGGTCAGGAGCGGGGCACGGCGCGGCGGACGCTGCTCGGAGCCGCGGTACTCGGGGCGGGCGGAGCGGTGCTCGGCCTTCCTGGAGGGGCGAGCGCGGACGAACGGCACGGGGGCGGCGGCTACCGGAACCTGCCCAGACCGACCGTCATCGGCCACCGCGGAGCCGCCGGCTACCGGCCGGAGCACACCTTCGGCTCGTACCAGCTCGCCCTCGACCTGGGCGCCGACGTCGTCGAGGCCGGCGACCTGGTGCCCACCAGGGACGGCCACCTCGTATGCCGTCACGAACCGGAAATCGGCGGGACCACGGACGTCTCGGCGCACCCCGAGTTCGCCGGCCGCAGGACCACCAAGACACTCGACGGGGTCCCCACCACCGGCTGGTTCACCGAGGACTTCACGCTCGCCGAACTGAAGACCCTGCGCGCCGTCGAGCGCATCCCGGCCAACCGCCCGCACAACACCCTCTACGACGGCCGCTGGGAGATCCCCACCTTCGAAGAGGTGCTCCGCTGGCAGGACGAGCAGACCCGCAAGCGCGGCAAGCAGGTCTGGATCTACCCCGAGACCAAGCACCCCACCTACTTCCGGGCGCTCGGCCTCGGTCTGGAGGAGCGGGTCGCCAAGCTGCTGCGCAAGTACGGCAAGGACAAGAAGGACTCGCCGGTCATCCTCCAGTCCTTCGAGCCGAGCAGCATCCAGCGGCTGGACAAGCTCGTCGGCAACCCGCTCGTGGTCCTGCTGTCCGCCGCGAACACCCGCCCCTGGGACTTCGTCGCCGCGGGTGACCCCCGCACGGTCGCCGACCTCGTCACCCCCGAGGGCCTGAAGTGGATCGCCTCGTACGCGCAGGGCATCGGCCCCACGCTCGACCTGGTCATCCCGAAGGACGCGGACGGCAACCTCACCAGCGCGACCACGCTCGTCGCCGACGCGCACCGCGCGGGCCTGATCCTGCACCCGTACACCATGCGCAACGAGAACCCCTTCCTGCCCACGAGTTTCCGCAAGGGCACCGCCGTGGACGCCTACGGGGATCCCTTCGGCGCCTTCAAGGTGTACTTCGAGACGGGCATCGACGGCGTCTTCTCCGACAACGCGGACACCGCGGTGCTGGCCCGCGCGGACTTCCTCAAGGGATGACCGCGCCGGACCGGGCCGTCGACGCACGCGTCCGAGGAGCGAGACAGGTGTCCGTATCCGTCAACGCGTGACCCGGTCACCCCGGATGGGATGACAACCGGCCGCCCCGGCAACCTCGTGCCGGGGCGGCCGCGTCGTGCCGCACATGACCCACGAGCTGGTTTCCACACTGCGGCCGCTGCTCGCCGCCGAGGCGTCGGCGGAGGCCCACGCCTCCGGCGCCGAGCGGAACGACCTGGAACAGGCCGTCTGGCTGCGCCTGCTGGAGCGCCTGGACACGGCGGGACCGCCCGCCGACCCGCAGGGCTGGCTGCGCCGGGCCGTGCGCTCCGAGGCCCGCCGCAGCCGCCGCAGGTCCCGCGTCGAGCGGCCGTACGCCACCGAGCCCGCGGACGAGCGCACCCCCGGCCCCGAACAGCAGGCGATGACCGCCGCCCGCCGTCGCGAACTGCACCACGCCCTGCGCCGGCTGCCCGGCCGCTGCCCGGATCTGCTGGCCGCCCTGTTCTCCCCGGAGGACCTCACCTACCGGGAGATCGCAGGTGAGTTGGGTATGTCACAGGGCAGTCTTGGTCCGGAACGTTCCAGATGTCTTGGATGTCTGCGGCGATTGCTGACGACGGAGGTTGCGGCCCGCTGACGACGGGGATAGGAGTGGGGGACGACCGGTGGAACAGGTGAGCGGGAGGCATGCACACATGGGCATGAGCGTGACCATCTCGGCGGCGACCGAGCAGGATGCGGAACAGATCCTGAAGCTGCAGTACCTCTGCTATCAGAGCGAGGCCGAGCTGTACGGCGACTACGGCATCGAGCCGCTCACGCAGCCGCTCGACTCGCTGAGGGCGGAACTGGCGGGCGGCACCGTCCTGGTGGCCCGGCTCGGCGACGAGGTGGTGGCCTCGGTTCGCGGCGCCGTCGACGCCGACGGCACGGCCCACATCGGCAAACTCATCGTGCATCCGCGCATGCAGCGGCACGGCCTCGGCGGACGTCTGCTCGACGCGATCGAGACCCGCCTCGGCGCGGAGGGGACCGCCAAGTCCTTCGAGCTGTTCACCGGCCACCGCAGCGAGCGCAACCTGCGCCTGTACCGCAAGCACGGCTACGCGCCCGTCTCGCAGGAGCGGGTGGGCGAGCGCATGACGCGGGTGACGCTGGCCAAGGGCGCCGACACCGGCGCGTACGCCACCAGCGCCTGAGCCGCGCGCACCAGCGCCTGAACGCGGCCTGCTTCAGCCGCGGTCCGAACGCGGCCTACTTCGGCTGCGGTCGCGAGTCGGCGGTCGTACGGGCCTTGCGCAGCCAGTACATCGCCGACAGCGGCAGCAGGACCGGGATGAAGAGATAGCCCATGCCGTAGTCCGACCACACCGTGGCGTCGGGGAAGGCGGACGGCTCGACCAGCGTCCAGGTCCCGACGGTCAGGACACCCACGAGCTCGGCGGCGCAGCACACCAGCGCCGCCCTGCGCGCCGTCTCACCGCCGCGCACGAGCGAGTACGTGATGAATCCGTAGACGAGACCGGCGACCGCGGACAGCGAGTAGGCCAGCGGTGCCTTGTCGAACTGCGTGGAGATCTGCACGGCCGACCGTGAGACGGCGCCGACCACCATCACCCCGTACAGCCACAGCAGCAGGATGCCGGGGCCGCTGATGAGCCGGGTGCGCTTCTTGTCCGCGGACCCCGCCGACGGCTTCGCGTCCCGCTCGCCCCGCTCGTCGCGTTCGTCCTGTTCGTCCTGCTCGTTCCGAGGCACGGTCGTGTTCTCCTCCGTGGCCGTCATCTCAGCCTCCCCAGATGTCGTAGAGCCGTACTTCGAGCACGGCGAGGACGACGCCGCCGGCCGCCACCGTGACCGAACCCCAGCGGGTGCGCTCCGCCAGCGACATGAACCCCGCGGCGGGAATGCACGCGAAGGCGCCGAGCAGATACGCCACGAAGATCGTCGTGCCCTGCTCCGCCTTCTCGCCGCGCGCGAGCTGGACGACGCCGATCACCAGCTGGACCAGGGCGAGCAGCGACACCACGGCCATGCCGATGAAGTGCCAGTCCTTGGTGGGCTGATCGCGGTGGGCGGCCCAGCCGCACCAGGCGGCGAGCGCGAGCGCGGCGACGGCCGTCGCGACCGTCAGGGCAACAAACATGCCGTGACCCTATTACGGGCCAAAAGGCCTGATGCGCTCGCCCCCGGGCTGCCCCGTAGGGTCGACGCCATGAAGATCCACGCTGAAGCCCTCCTGTTCGACAACGACGGAACCCTCGTCTCGTCCCTCGAGTCGGTGAACCGCTGCTGGGCCCAGTGGGCCGAGGAGTACGGGATCACCGCCGAGGACTTCGCCAGGATCGCCCTGCACGGCCGCCCCGCCGTCGAGATAGCCGCCGACCTGCTGCCCGCCGATGTCGTCCCCGAGGCGCTCGCCCGCATCGAGCAGCTCGAGGTCGACGACGTGCCTGGCGGGGTCGTGCCGCTGCCCGGCACCCTCGCGCTGCTCGCCGCGCTGCCCGCCGAACGCTGGGCCGTCGTCACCTCCGCCACCCGCCGGCTCGCCGACGCCCGGCTCGACGAGGTCGGGATCCGTCCCAAGACGCTGATCGCCGCCGACGACATCACCCGGGGCAAGCCCGACCCCGAGCCCTATCTGCTCGCCGCCCGCGAACTGGGCGTCGATCCGGCCCGCTGCGTCGTCTTCGAGGACGCCCCGGCCGGGCTCCGGGCGGGCCGCGCCGCCGGCATGACCACCGTGGCGTTGGCCACAACGCACCAGGCCCACGAGCTGGACGCCGACCTCGTCGTCGAGGACCTGTCGGCCCTGTCCGTACTGGTGACGGACGCCGGAGTGGAGATCTCCGCCCGAGGCTGAGAGAGGTCCATGGCTGTCCGCTATTCGGACAGCGATGGCGGCCCCCGGCCTCCGGTCTGCTTTACTTCATTCCATGACCACGACGAGCTGCCGCATCCTTGCGACCGAGGCGACCACGACGCCCGGTGCTCGTTGTATGTGTCGAATGTGCGCCTGCTAGAGGGCCCCCGCACCACCGCTTGATCCCGCGCCCCGAAGCGGGATCGCCGCGCCCTGTGTCCGTACCGCGTACGTGACCGGGCTGCCCCGCGCACACGTTCTCCTTCCGGTTCCATCGCCATCGCGAGAACCGTGCCGCGTTCCGACCGAATGCACCCGTGCCCGGCGCACACCCACGCCCCGCACTCGACAGTGACGGAATTCCCAGTGATCACGACAACGGGCCTCACCAAGGTCTACCGCTCGCGCGGCCGTGAAGTGACCGCCCTCGACGGCGTCGATCTGCATGTCCGCGAAGGCGAGGTGTACGGCGTCATCGGCCAGTCCGGCGCCGGCAAGTCCTCGCTCATCCGCTGCGTCAACCTCCTGGAGCGTCCGACCTCCGGCACGGTCACCGTGGCCGGGCAGGACCTCACCGCTCTCGCCGGGCGCGGCCCGCGGGCCGGCCGGGAGCTCCGTCAGGCGCGCAGCCGGATCGGCATGGTCTTCCAGCACTTCAACCTGCTGTCCTCGCGGACCGTCCAGGACAACGTCGAGCTGCCGCTCGAAATCCTCGGCCTCTCGGGGAAGCAGCGGTCCTCGAAGGCACTCGAACTCCTCGACCTGGTCGGTCTCTCCGACAAGACCAGGGCGTACCCCGCGCAGCTCTCCGGCGGTCAGAAGCAGCGCGTCGGCATCGCCCGCGCGCTGGCCGGCGACCCGAAGGTGCTGCTCTCCGACGAGGCGACCAGCGCCCTCGACCCCGAGACCACCCGATCCATCCTCCAGCTGCTGCGCGACCTGAACCGCCGGCTGGGCCTGACCGTCCTGCTCATCACCCACGAGATGGACGTCGTCAAGACGGTCTGCGACTCGGCCGCGCTGATGGAGAACGGCCGCATCGTCGAGTCCGGCACCGTCAGCGAACTCCTCGCGACGCCCGGCTCCGAGCTGGCCTCCGCGCTCTTCCCGGTCAGCGGCGAGGCCTCGGGCGACGACCGCACCGTCATCGACGTCACCTTCCACGGGGAGTCGGCCACCCAGCCCGTCATCTCGCAGCTCTCGCGCACCTACAACATCGACATCTCGATCCTCGGTGCCGCGATGGACACCGTCGCGGGCAAGCAGGTCGGCCGGATGCGCATCGAACTGCCCGGCCGCTACGAGGAGAACGTCGTGCCGATCGGCTTCCTGCGCGAGCAGGGCCTGCAGATCGACATTCAGGGCCAGGAGCCCGTTCTGGTGAAGGAAGGTGCCCTGTGACCTGGTCGGAGATGCAGCCGCTGCTGTCCCAGGCGTGTTGGGACACGCTCTACATGGTCGGCTGGTCCACGCTGATCGCCGTGCTCGGCGGCCTTCCCCTGGGCATCCTGCTGGTTCTCACGGACCGCGGCGGCCTGCTGCAGAACGTGGTCGTGAACAAGGTCATCGGGCAGGTCGTGAACGTCGCCCGCTCGCTGCCGTTCATCATCCTGATGGTCGCGCTGATGAGCTTCACGCGCACGATCACCGGAACGACGATCGGACGCGAGGCGGCCATCGTCCCGCTCGCGGTCGGTGCCATCCCGTTCTTCGCGCGTCTGGTCGAGACGGCTGTCCGCGAAGTGGACGGCGGGCTCGTCGAGGCCGTTCAGGCGATGGGCGGCAACACCTGGACCGTCGTCCGCAGGGTCCTCGTACCGGAGTCGCTTCCCTCGCTGATCTCCTCCGCGACCACCACGGTCGTCGCCCTCATCGGCTACTCGGCGATGGCCGGCACCGTCGGCGCGGGCGGCCTCGGCGACATCGCGATCCGCTACGGCTACCAGCGCTTCGAGTCCGGACTCATGTGGATCACGGTCGGCATCCTCGCCGTCGTCATCTCGGCCATCCAGTTCGCCGGCGACTACGCGGCCCGCACCCTGCACCGGCGCGGCGGCCAGTCCGGCGCCGCTCCGAAGCTGCGGCTGCTGAAGGCCGCGAAGCCCGCGGCGGCCGACGTCGGCAAGGTCGCCTGAAACGCCTCGGGCCCCGCGTCCGGCCCCCGGTTCTCCCACCCGCAGATTTCCCCGTTCACCCAAGACGGGGCAGCTTCACCCCATAAGGAAAGGCACTTTTCGTGCGTAACACCGCCAAGATCACCACCGCCGTCCTCGCCGCCGGAGCCCTCACCCTCGGGCTCAGCGCCTGCGGCTCCGGCAAGGACTCCGCCTCCGACACCAGCGGCCCGCTGGTCGTCGCGGCCAGCCCGGTCCCGCACGCCGAGATCCTCGAGTTCATCAAGGACCACCTGGCGAAGAAGGCGGGCCTGGACCTGGAGGTCAAGGAGTTCACCGACTACGTGACGCCGAACACGGCGACCGAGGACGGGTCCGTGGGCGCCAACTACTTCCAGAACCAGCCGTACCTCGACGACTTCAACAAGAAGAACGGCACCCACATCGTGCCCGTCGTCACGGTGCACCTGGAGCCGCTCGGCCTCTACTCCCACAAGGTGAAGAGCGTCGACGCCCTGAAGAGCGGCGCGACGGTCGCCGTCCCGAACGACACGGTCAACGAGGCCCGCGCGCTCAAGCTGCTCGCGGCCAACGGGATCATCACGCTCAAGGACGGGGCGGGCAACAGCGCGACGCCCAAGGACATAGCGAAGAACCCGAAGAACCTCAAGTTCAAGGAGCTGGAGGCGGCCCAGACCCCGCGCTCCCTGGACGACGTCGACGCCGCGGTGATCAACGGCAACTACGCCATCGAGGACCACCTCAAGCCCGCCAAGGACGCCCTCGTCCTGGAGTCGGCGACGAACAACCCGTACGGCAACTTCCTCGCCGTCAAGAAGGGCAACGAGAGCGACCCGCGCGTGAAGAAGCTCGCGAAGCTCCTCACCTCGCCCGAGGTCAAGAAGTTCATCGAGGACAAGTACGCGGGCTCCGTCATCCCGTCGTTCAAGTAGCCGGGGAACCGGGCCACTTACGGCCCGCGGCCTCCCTCGTCACCACACGGGGTCCACTCCATTACCCGGAGTGGACCCCGTTGTGCCGTTCAGTGGTTTCATGCTGCATGCTGGGCAGTTCAGCGGACCAGACGGTATATCAGGTCCGGAGTCCCCGACGGTTACGGAGCGTCGCATGACGAGCACCTTCCCCGACATCTCCATCAGCACGGAGCGGTTGGTCCTGCGTGCGCTCGACGAGGACGACGTCTCCCCGCTGGCCGAGATGATGAACGACGAGATGGTGGCGGCCTGGACGTCGATCCCCCAGCCGTTTTCGGAGGGCGGTGCCCGCGACTGGATCACCGACTACGCGCCCACGGAACGCACGGAGGGGCGTGGACTCGACCTCGCCGTCACCGAGTTCCTCACCCAGCGCCTGGTCGGCATCATCCAACTCGGCAAGACGAACTGGCGCGTTCGCTCCACCGAGCTCTCCTACATCATCGCCCCCTGGGCGCGCGGCGAGGGCTACGCGTCCGAAGCCGCGCTCGCCACCGCCCGTTGGCTCTTCCGCGACCAGAAGTTCGAGCGCATCGAACTGCGCACGGCCGCCGGCAACACCGCCTCGCAGCAGGTCGCCCAGAAGATCGGCTGCATCAGCGAGGGCGTGCTGCGCAATGCCTGTATAGCGCGCACCCGGACCGAGGACGGCGCCTGGGTCGACCTGCGCACCGACTTCATCGTGTGGAGTCTGGTACCGGAGGACCTCGACGGCATGGGCGGGCGCCTCGCCGACACCGGCGGTTTCACGTCGTTCAGCGACTGGAACTGAGCGGGCCGGGCAGCCGTACGGCATTCCACGCGCCGTGCTCCCCCTCCGTACGGGAACGCTCGTGGTGAGTCATGTACGGGCGCGTCGAGTCATAGGGGTGTACCGGACTCGGTTCACCGGACCCCGGCGCCCCGGACCGGACGTGTGATCCGCGCGCGGCGGGAGCTGTCCCGCGCCACGCCGACCGGCACCGCGCCGCAGGGCCGCACCAGGTACCCTCACCAAGCCCGCCCGGGCTGCACCTGACGACCTGCGAAGACCTTCTGGAGACTGACGACGATGGCCGACCGGGTCACGGTGATCGGCTGGGACGGCTCGCCGCCGACCGTCGCGGCGCGCTCCGCTCTCGGTGCCGCCACGCTGGTGGCCGGCGCGGCCCACCATCTCGCGCTCCCCGAAGTGCCCGAGGGCGCCGAACGCATCCGGCTCGGCAGTGTCGCCCTCGCCGCCCGCCGGATCGCGAGCCACCGGGGCACCGCCGTCGTCCTCGCCGACGGGGACCCGGGATTCTTCGGCGTCGTACGGACCCTGCGCGCGCCCGAGTTCGGCCTGGAGGTCGAAGTCGTGCCCGCCGTGTCCGCGGTGGCCGCCGCCTTCGCCCGTGCCGGAATGCCCTGGGACGACGCACAAGTGGTCGTCGCACACAGTCGCACCCTGCGACGCGCGGTGAATGTATGTCGAGCCCACACCAAAGTCGCGGTCCTCACCTCACCCGGCGCCGGACCCGCCGAACTCGGTCTGCTGCTCGAAGGAGTGCACCGGACCTTCGTCATCTGTGAGGAACTGGGCACCACCCGGGAACAGGTCACGATCCTGACCTCCGACAAGGCGGCCGACCACACCTGGCGCGACCCCAACGTCGTGATCGTCATCGGCGGCTTCGTCGCCGCCGTCGAGGGCGGCGGCTGGATCGCCGGCCGGGAGCCCGCCGGCGGGCCGCGCGGCTGGGCGCTGCCCGCCGGGGCGTACGGCGGCGCGCTCGGCGAAGGCGAGACGGATCTGCTGCGGGCCGCCCAACTCGCCCGGCTGGGACCGCGCGTCGGCGACCTCGTCTGGGACATCGGCGCCGGCAGCGGCGCCTTCGCCATCGAGGCCGCCCGCACCGGAGCGGCCGTCATCGCGGTCGACCGCAGTCCGGGCTCCTGCGCCCGCACCGAGCACTCGGCCCGCCGGTACGGCGTCCAGATGCAGATCGTGCACGGCAGCGCCCCGCACATCCTGGAAGACCTGCCCGAACCCGATGTCGTCCGCGTCGGCGGCGGGGGAGCGGCGGTCGTCTCCGCCGTCGCCGACCGCCGGCCGCAGCGGATCGTCGCGCACGCCGCCACCCGGGACGCCGCCGAACTCATCGGCCGCGATCTGAGCGAGCACGGCTATGACGTCGAGTGCGCTCTCATTCAGTCCGTCGAACTCGATACGAGGGCCTGGACGGAGAAGGAGCGGAGCGTCGCGTTCCTGCTCAGCGGCCGTCTGCCGGATCGCGCCCCGTGATCCTGTTGTCGTACTGCGCGCGGTAGGCTGGCCGATCGTTGTACCGCTCCCGGGGGGTCGGCCTTTCGTAGGCCAATGTCCGGAAAACCCGCCCGTTTTGAGGCGTGTGTGGTACGGCAGAACCGGAGGACGCGCAACGTGGCGCAGTCCACAGCGGGCACTCGCGGATCACGCTGTCGCGAGGGCGGGATGACCGGGACAATGCCAGTTAATGGCTTTGTCGTCTTTGTTGGCCGGTCGTTCGTGCCGCTGGGCACGCACGCTCGTTCTTCACTGTGGGGCGGTCGGTGCGCCGTTCCGGGCGAGCTGGACTTGGAAGCACTAACCGATGGGCGAGGGGTACGCATGACCGACACCGGCCAGGTCCCGGGCGAGGGATTGCCGGAGAGCGCAGGCATGGTGGAGCAGCCGGGCGTCACCTCGCCGGGCGCGTACACCTTCCTCGACCCCTCCGAGAACCCCGTCGAGGACGACGACCTGCTTCTGATGCCGGGCGCGCCCGGTGCGCAGGGCGCCTGGGGCAACGAGGTGCCGCCGCCGGCCCCGATGCCCTTCACCGACGAGCCCGGTCCGCACGAGACGGACGGACGGGACAGCGGTGCGATCGACCTCGGCGCCGTCCGCGCGCCGAGCTCGGCGCCCGTCCCGCAGCCTGTGCCGCCGCGCCGTCCGCTGCACCTCGGCCCGCCCACGCCGGACGGTTCCTCCAGCCCGGTGCGCTCGCTGGCCGACCGTGGACCCGCGGGCTCCCGCACCGGCTCCATGGCCAGCCCGGTCACCCCGCTGCGGCACGCGGGCCCGCCGACCGTCGGTCCCGAGTACCTGGACGTGCCCCAGTTGGGCGAGGCGCTCCCGCAGGGCGCGGTGGCGTGGGGGACTCCGCCGGTGGGCGGCCCGGCCACGGCGGCGGAAACGGCCGTCCCGGAGACGGGACCGCTGCCCGGGTCCGGGCTGAGCGTGGCGGCCGGACCGGTCGCCGAGGCGCCGCAGGCCGCCGAGGCCGAGCAGGCGCCCGGCTTCGCGGCGGCGCCCGTTCCGCACGACCCGGCCACGGCACCCGACGCCGCCCAGGCGCCGATGCCGGGGGCCGACGGGATGTCGCTCGACCTCGAGGACCAGGCGGACGGACAGGCTCCCGGGCCCGTGCCCGCCACGGACGGCACGCCCGCCCCGCACGTTCTCGACGCTCCGGAGTTCCCGGACGCCCCGATGACCCTCGGTACGCCGGACACCGCCGACACCGACGTCGCCGCCGGGCAGGCCCCCGGCGACGTCGAGGCGTTCGCGCACGAGGCCGCACCGGTGCCGGTCCCCGAGGACGCCGGCGATGTCGTGCCCGGGCAGCACCGCGCCCCCGCCGAGGAGGACCTCGCCGCCGCTCAGCTCCCGGCGCAGCCCCTCGGCCAGGACATGTACGACGACCCGGCCGAGCCCGGAGCCCACGGGGCCGGGTTCACGGACGCCCCCGTCCACCTGCCGGAACCGGCGGTCCGATTCGCGGACGAGGCTTCGCTGCCGGGGACCGAGCAGTCCGTCGGTGCCGGGGCCCCGCACGTCTTCGAGGTCCCGGAGTCCGCGCTGTCGGCGCTCTCCGCGCGCTCGGCGGAGGCCTCGCCGGGCGGACACGGCATCGGCCTCGACGAGTTCCAGGCCGAGCCGTCCACGGACCGGCCCGCGTTCGCCGAGAACGGCGCCGCGCTCTCCGAGGACGCGGCCCTGCCCCACGACGGCGTCGCCTTCTCCGGACCCGGCACGACGGAGGCCCCGCACGCCGTACCGGTGGGCGTGGCCGCGCACGCCGACGCCTCCCACCCCGCCGCGGGACACTCCCACGGCGACCAGCACCCCCCGGTCCACGGCGACCCGTACTACGCGAGCGCCCTGGACACGGCGGGCGCCCCCGGCTTCCCCGGCGCGCCCCTGGTGCCCCAGGCCGACCAGAGCCTCGGCCGGTTCGTGCCCGTGGACGGCCAGGTGCCGACGACTCCGCACCTGGCCCCGACCCCGCCGCACGCCCTGACCGTGCCGCCGCTGCCCGTCGAGGAGGAGCAGCCGGCCCAGGAACCCGCGCAGGCCGTGGTCGTCATGGCGCCCGACCCGGTCGAGGAGACCTCCGGGGCGGCGGCCGAGCCGGTCGCCCAGGCGCCCGTGCCCGCCCCCCGGGAAGCGGAGGCCGTGCCCGAGCCCGCCCCCGTACCGGAACCGCTCACCGCGGAGCCGGAACCCGTAGTCGCACAGCAAGCGGAGGACCTGCACACCCAGGTCGCCGACCAGGAAGAGAGCACGGCCGTGGTGGAAGACGTACGAGAGTCCACCGGTCCGGCGGCCCCCGGCTACGACGACGCCGAGCGCGAGGCCGTCCTGCGTGTGATCCGCGAGCGCCGTGACATCCGCAACGGCTTCCGCAGCGACCCGATCCCGCACGACGTGCTCCTGCGCGTCCTGGAGGCCGCGCACACCGCTCCTTCCGTGGGCCACTCCCAGCCCTGGGACTTCGTCGTCATCCGCTCCGCCGAGACCCGGCGCAGCATGCACGAGCTCGCCCAGCGCCAGCGCGAGGCCTACGCCCAGTCGCTTCCCAAGGGCCGGGCCAAGCAGTTCAAGGAAATGAAGATCGAGGCCATCCTCGACACCCCGGTGAACGTCGTCGTCACCGCTGACCCGACCCGCGGCGGACGCCACACCCTCGGCCGGCACACCCAGCCGCAGATGGCCCCGTACTCCGCCGCGCTCGCCGTGGAGAACTTCTGGCTCGCCGCCCGCGCCGAGGGGCTCGGCGTCGGCTGGGTCAGCTTCTTCGACGAGCGGGAGATGGTCCGCGCCCTGGGCCTGCCCGACCACCTGGAGGTCGTCGCCTACCTGTGCGTCGGGTACGTCGACGAGTTCCCGGAGGAGCCCGAGCTGATGCAGGCCGGCTGGTCCAAGCGCCGCCCCCTGTCCTGGGTCGTCCACGAGGAGACGTACGGCCGCCGTGCCCTGCCCGGCGAGGAGCCGCACGACCTGCTCGCCGAGACGGTCTCCAACATCCGCCCCCTGGACGCCAAGGCGCTCGGTGAGGCGTGGGAGCGCCAGAAGCGGATGACCAAGCCCGCGGGCGCCCTCGGCATGCTGGAGATCATCTCCGCGCAGCTCTCGGGCCTGTCCCGGATGTGCCCGCCGCCGATCCCGGAGCCCGCCGCCGTCGCGATCTTCGCGGGCGACCACGGCGTCCACGCGCAGGGCGTCACCCCCTGGCCGCAGGAGGTCACCGGGCAGATGGTGGCCAACTTCCTGGGCGGCGGCGCGGTCTGCAACGCGTTCGCCAACCAGGTGGGCGCCGAGGTCTGCGTCGTCGACGTGGGCGTCGCCTCCGACCTGCCGGCCACGCCGGGTCTGCTGCCGCGCAAGGTCCGCGCGGGCACCGCCGACATGACGACGGGCCCCGCCATGACCCGCGAAGAGGCCATCGCGGCGCTGGAGGTGGGCATCGAGACGGCCCGCGACCTGGTGGCCGCGGGCAACAAGGCGCTGCTGACCGGTGAGATGGGCATCGCCAACACGACCGCGTCGGCGGCCCTGATCTCCGTCTTCACCGGCGCCGACCCCGCCGAGGTGACGGGCCGCGGTACGGGCATCAACGACGAGACCCTGGCCCGCAAGACCGAGGTCGTCCGCCGTGCCATCGACTTCCACCAGCCGGACCCGGCCGACCCGATCGGCGTCCTCGCGGCGATCGGCGGCCTCGAACACGCCGCCATGGTCGGACTCCTCCTCGGCGGCGCGTCCCTGCGTACGCCCGTGATCCTGGACGGCGTCAGCGCCGGCGCCGCCGCACTGGTGGCCCGCGCCATCGCGCCCGAGGTCCTGGCCGCCTGCATCGCGGGTCACCGCAGCGCGGAGCCCGGTCATGTGGCCGCCCTGAACAAGCTGGGCCTGCGCCCCCTGATCGACCTCGACCTGCGCCTCGGCGAGGGCACCGGCGCCCTGCTCGCCCTGCCCATCGTCCAGAGCGCGGCGCGTGCGATGCACGAGGTCGCGACGTTCGACTCGGCCGGGGTGACCGAGAAGTAGTCCGACGGCACCGGTGGGGTGGGCAGGCGTTCCGAGCTGCCCACCCGGCCCCGCCGTAGTCTGGACCCCCGGGCCGGACCCCTACTGAACACCCCACGTCAGGGCCGCTCCAGAGCCGCAGCGCGCCCACCGCACCGCCTGCCCGTACGAGGAGCCGCACCTCCATGGCCGAACACCCCGCCTACCCCGTGGGCCTCCGCCTCGCCGGCCGTCGCGTCGTCGTCCTCGGCGGTGGCCAGGTGGCCCAGCGCCGGCTCCCCGCGCTCATCGCGGCGGGCGCGGACGTCCACCTCGTGTCACCCGAGGCGACCCCGTCCGTCGAGGCGATGGCGGACGCGGGCGAGATCACCTGGACGAGGCGCCCGTACGAGGAGGGCGATCTCGCCGACGCCTGGTACGCGCTGATCGCCACCAGCGACCCGACGGCCAGTGCCGACGCCTCGGCCGAGGCGGAGCGCAACCGCGTCTGGTGCGTCCGCTCGGACGACGCCGACGCGGCGACCGCGTGGACCCCGGCCACCGGCCACAGCGAGGGCGTGACCGTCGCCGTCCTCACCACGAACGCCAAGGGCCGCGACCCCCGCCACACCGCCGCCATCCGCGACGCCGTGGTCGAGGGCCTGCGCGACGGCACCCTCGTCGCCCCGCACCACCGCACCCGTACCCCCGGCGTCGCCCTGGTCGGCGGAGGTCCCGGTGACCCCGACCTGATCACGGTGCGCGGCCGTCGGCTGCTCGCCGAGGCCGACGTGGTCATCGCCGACCGCCTCGGCCCCCGCGACCTGCTCGCCGAACTGCCGCCGCACGTCGAGGTGATCGACGCGGCGAAGATCCCGTACGGCCGGTTCATGGCCCAGGAGGCCATCAACAACGCCCTCATCGAGCACGCGAAGCAGGGCAAGTCCGTCGTCCGGCTGAAGGGCGGCGACCCGTTCGTCTTCGGCCGGGGCATGGAGGAGGCCCAGGCGCTCGCCGAGGCGGGCATCGCCTGCACGATCGTCCCCGGCATCTCCAGCTCGATCTCGGTGCCGGGCGCGGCGGGCATCCCGGTCACCCACCGGGGTGTCGCCCACGAGTTCACCGTGGTCAGCGGTCATGTCGCCCCCGACGACGAGCGCTCCCTCGTCGACTGGCCGGCCCTCGCCAAGCTGCGCGGCACCCTCGTCGTCCTCATGGGCGTCGACAAGATCGGCAGGATCGCCGACACCCTCGTGGCCCACGGCAAGCCGGCCGACACCCCCGTCGCCCTCGTCCAGGAGGGCACGACCGCGGCACAGCGCCGGGTCGACGCCACCCTGGCCACCGTCGCCGAGACCGTTCGTACCGAGGACGTGCGGCCGCCCGCGGTCATCGTCATCGGCGAGGTCGTGAACGTCGGCCCCGGACTTCCCGAGTAACCCCGGGTAACCCAACCCGTTCCCAGCCGTTGGCACCGCACCCAGGACAAGGCAGTATCACCCTGTGGCCGATCTCATCACCGTCGAGAACCCCGACGACCCGCGTCTGCGCGACTACACGGGCCTGACCGACGTGGAACTGCGCCGCAAGCGCGAACCCGCCGAGGGCCTGTTCATCGCCGAGGGCGAGAAGGTCATCAGACGGGCCAAGGACGCCGGCTACGAGATGCGCTCGATGCTGCTGTCCGCCAAGTGGGTCGACGTCATGCGCGACGTCATCGACGAGCTCCCGGCACCCGTCTACGCGGTCAGCCCGGAGCTCGCCGAGCAGGTCACCGGCTATCACGTGCACCGGGGAGCGCTCGCCTCGATGCAGCGCAAGCCGCTGCCGACCGCCGACGAACTGCTCCGGTCCACGCGCCGGGTCGTCGTCATGGAGTCGGTCAACGACCACACCAACATCGGCGCCATCTTCCGCTCCGCCGCCGCCCTCGGCATGGACGCGGTACTGCTCTCCCCGGACTGCGCCGACCCCCTCTACCGCCGCTCGGTGAAGGTCTCGATGGGCGCGGTCTTCTCGGTCCCCTACGCCCGTCTCGACACCTGGCCCAAGGGCCTGGAATCGGTGCGCGACGCCGGGTTCAACCTGCTCGCCCTCACCCCGGACGAGAAGGCCAGGTCCCTCGACGAGGCCGCCCCGCACAAGATGGACCGGGTCGCGCTGATGCTCGGCGCGGAGGGCGACGGTCTGTCCACCCGGGCCCTGATGGCGGCCGACGAATGGGTCCGCATCCCGATGGCCCACGGCGTCGACTCCCTGAACGTCGGCGCGGCGGCCGCGGTCGCCTTCTACGCGGTGGCGACGGGCCGCCCCGAGAGCTGAGGGTCACCCGCGGCACGGCCCGGTCTCCGGTCCGACACCGCTTCTCCAGTGCCCTTACGGACCGTCACGTCCCCAGGCGCCCCTGAGCTCTCTGTTCCTGGTGCGTGCCGCCGCGCGGGCCGTCATCGAGCCCGCGGGACGGACCCTGGCACCCCTGGGCCGCGGCGATACCGAGCGCGACCAGCAGCGTCACCACCACGAACACGAACAGCCGCTGGCGCAGCAGTCGCGGATTGGCGGGCCGCCTGCCGGTTCCGGTGGTGCGCGGACCCGGCCGTCCGGCGCCGCTGCGGGGCGCGGGCCGGTTCCCGGTGCGGCCGGTGTTGCGGACGGGTGCCGGCCGCGATCCCGACCGCGATCCGCCGTTCGTCCCGCCGGTGCGCGGCGGGGGAGTGGTCCCCGGACGCCGCTGGGTGCGCTGCTCGGCGTACTGCTCGGCCAGGCGGCCCGTCGGACGGTCCGGATCCGTGCGCGGCGCGGGCGGCCGCGCGTCCGCCATGCCCTGGGCCTCGCGGGCCGCGATCTCCTTGAGCCGCAAGGACAGTTGGAGGGTGCTGGGCCGTTCCTCGGGGTCCTTCGCCAGACAGGCCCGGACGAGCGGCGCGAGCGCGTCCGGAACCCCGTGCAGATGCGGCTCCTCGTGCACCACCCGGTAGAGCATCACTTCGGAACTGCCCTGTCCGAAGGGCGAGTCCTGGGTCGCCGCGTACGCGAGCGTGGCCCCGAGCGCGAACACGTCCGTGGCCGGGGTGACGGCGGCACCGCGCACCTGCTCCGGCGCCAGGAAGCCGGGGGAACCGACCGCGGTGCCGACGTGCGTGAGCGTGCTCGCCCCGGTCGCCCACGCGATGCCGAAGTCGATGATCCGCGGCCCCTTGGGGGACAGCAGGATGTTGGACGGCTTGAGGTCCCGGTGGACCACCCCGGCCTCGTGCACCGCGACCAGACCCTCGGAGAGCGCGGCACCGACGGCGGCCACGTCGGCGGCCGACAGCGGCCCCTCCTCGGCGACCTTGTCGTGCAGCGAGGGGCCGGGCACGTACTGCGTGGCGAACCACGGCCGGTCCGCCTCCAGGTCCGCGGCGACGAGCCGGGCCGTGCAGCCGCCCCTGATCCGCCGTGCCGCCGAGACCTCCCGCGCGAACCGTGAGCGGAACTCCTGATCCTCCGCCAGATCCGGCCGGATCACCTTCAGTGCGACCCGCTGGCCACGCCGGTCGGAGCCCAGGTAGACCACACCCATACCGCCCGCGCCGAGCCGTCGGTGAAGCCTGAACGAGCCGACGACACGCGGGTCCTCGCGCCTCAGGCGCATCATCGCCATGTCCATCCCCGCTGCCCGGTCCGTTTGACGAGCCACAGCTTACGTTTCCGCGGCCGGGTGCGCGCAGAGGCCGCGCCCTCTCGCCCCGATCGATTGTCAGTGCCGGGTGGGAAACTTGAGAGGTGGTCAGGGAGCTTGCGAACAGGGCCTCTTTGGACCGCCTGTGATCTCAACCATCCATCACAGAAGGGGGATTGAGCCCGTGAAGGGTGACCGCGTGGAGATAGTCGTGGACGCGGGGGACACGACGCGTACGTACGAGGTGGTGGCGAGCAGGGCGGGTCGCCGGGTGGAGACGGCGGTACGCCGAGGTGTCGTGGAAGTGAGCGAAGTCACTCGAAACGGAACAGTGGTACGGACCGCCCGCTTCATGGCGACTCGGGTGCTGGCGCTCGTCGAGCAGCCCGTTCCCCGGGAGGACAGCTCAGAACAGTAGGGGCACAACGGGCACCCCCTCCGGGAAGACCCTGAGACCTGGGTCCGCGTCTCCACCCACGGTAGTACTCCGCAGGTCATCGCTCATCCTCCGGGAGGCCCGGCAATCGGTACGAGGGCATGACGACCCGACGTCGCCGTACGCCTAGATTTGAGGTCAAGCGGCGGGTGCAGCACTCGTCCCCCGAGGTCAGACACCCGCCGCTGCCAGGCACAACAGAATCTCGGTCAGGAGAGGGACCATGGCCCAGACGGCACCGCGGACAGAGCTCCGCACGCAGGGACGCAGGGCGTACACCGCCGCGTTCGGCACGCGCCAGGGCCAGCGCCACCCCTTGGTGGCGACGGCGATGGTCCTTCCCCTGGCGGCCCTGCTCGTAGTCGTCTTCGGCGGCTGGGACGCGGTGGTCACACAGGCGTCGTCCGTGGGCGTGATGCTGGGGCGCTGAGCGGCGCCCCAGGCCCGGAAGAGCGGTCCGGGCGGGGACATCCGGCCATGAAACCCCGTGGGGACGGGGGTGCGGCGGACGGCACAAGATGCCCGCGCAGCTGGGGAGCTGCGCGGGCATCTTTTTTGCCTGCTGCCGGTCTCTCGCTGTCTGCGTCCCGATGCCCGCTCCAGGCCCCAGGACGAGGGTCTCCGGGGTGCGGGTCTCCAGGGGGTGCGGGGGCGTCGCGGGGCCCGGGGTCCAGAGCCCCAGGTTGTGCCGCGGAGCCGGGACACAGGGGTGTCGAGGTGCCGGGGTTCCGCACCAGGCTGCGTACCCTCACGGCAGATGTCGTACAGGTTCGTCGTACAGCCCCAGGGGGATCCGTGACCGCTGACAGCCTGGTGCCCGCGCTCACCGCCGCGGTGCGCCACGCCGCTCACCCGGCGAGGAGGGTGCCCGGCCCCCGCGGCACCTGCCCCTGCGGTGCCGAGGACGCGCTCCTCGCGGACCGGGACGACGGCGCCGTGGTCCGCCACGCCGACCTCGTCGCCAAGGCCCACGCCCCGGACACGGACCCCGCCGCGCTCGCCCTCCGGCTCTCCGCGGCCGCGAACCTCCCCGGTGTCCTGCTGCCGCCGCTGAACCCCACCCCCGCCGACCTCCTCGGCCGCCGGGTGACCCTCTGGCCGTACGGCGGTCCCGTCGACCCCGACACCCCCGACGCGGCTCCCTGGGAGGCGGCCGGGACCCTGCTGGCCCGACTGCACCGGGCTCCCGCCCCGGACGGGCTGCCGCCCATGCGGGGGCCCGTCAAGGCGGCCCGCGCGACGGCCCGGCTGCGCGCCGCCGGCCCGCACCCGGGCGCCGGCCCGGTCCTGCGCGCCTGGGCGACCCTGCCCGGCTGGGCGCGCGGAGAGGCCCCGATGCCGCACACCACGACCCTGTGCCACGGCGACCTGCACCTCGGCCAGCTCGTACGCCACCCAGCGCCGGACGGTCCCTGGCTCCTCATCGACGTCGACGACCTGGGCGTCGGCGTCCCGGCCTGGGACCTGGCCCGTCCGGCGGCCTGGTACGCCTGCGGGCTGCTGCCGACCGACGAGTGGCTCCGCTTCCTGACCGCCTACCGGAGCGCGGGCGGCCCGGCCGTTCCCGCCGACGGCGATCCGTGGGCCGCCCTGGACGTCGCGGCCCGCGCCCTCACCGTGCAGACCGCGGCCCTGGCCGTCGCCAAGTCCGTCGCCGCGGAGCGGCCGTTGGACGAGGTGCAGCAGGCCGTGGTCGACGCCTGTGACCGAATGAGCGCGGTCCCGCCCGAGTTGACCCGAGGTTTCGCGACGTAGGGTGCAACCGACCGAAGCCGGGCAGTGTCTGTCCTGGCGGAAGCAGTACCGACCGGCGAGGAGTTGAGCCGAGCATGCAGTGTCCGAAATGCCATGCGCCGATGCACACGTACAACCGCAATGGCGTCCAGATCGAGCAGTGCAGCGGCTGCCGCGGGATATTTCTCGACTACGGCGAGCTGGAGGCACTGACCCGGGTGGAGTCGCAGTGGTCCCAGCCCGCGCCGCCGCCCCCGAGCGTCCCGCAGGGCTACCCGTCCGCCCCGGCGCCCGCCTGGGGCGCCCCGCAGCACGGCGGCCACGGCGGTCACGGTGGTCACTACGGCGGCCACGACAGCCATCACCGGCACAAGAGCTTCGGCCACATGCTCTTCTCGTCCTGAACGAACGAAGGGGGCTCCTCCCGGGCGGAGGGGCCCCCTTCTGCGTGTCCGGACCGTCGTTGTCCGGACAGTCGTCGGGGGACCCGCGTGTCCCGTCAGCGGACACGGCCGGCGCGCCCGGGACACGACGAAGCCCCCGGCCGTACGAGACGGCCGGGGGCTTTGCTGGTGCGCGATACTGGGATTGAACCAGTGACCTCTTCCGTGTCAGGGAAGCGCTCTCCCGCTGAGCTAATCGCGCGGGTCACGCGGCCGGAGCCACGCTTGCTGCTGGTACTGCGTGCGCGATACTGGGATTGAACCAGTGACCTCTTCCGTGTCAGGGAAGCGCTCTCCCGCTGAGCTAATCGCGCGGGGATCCTCGCGGATCAAGTCCTTGCGGACCAGTGGACGATACTGGGATTGAACCAGTGACCTCTTCCGTGTCAGGGAAGCGCTCTCCCGCTGAGCTAATCGTCCTTGGAGGTGGAGACGGGATTTGAACCCGTGTAGACGGCTTTGCAGGCCGTTGCCTCGCCTCTCGGCCACTCCACCAGGAGTGCGGGTTCGGGAAAGATCCCCCACTTCCTGCGAGCGGACGACCAGGTTCGAACTGGCGACCTCAACCTTGGCAAGGTTGCGCTCTACCAACTGAGCTACGTCCGCTTGTCGTTTCCGTGGCGCTTGCGCGTCCCGGCGACGAGTTGAACTCTAGCGGATTCCCGGGCCAGCACAAAAACGCGTTTGTGCAGCGTGCTGCGGTCTGTCCGCCCGAGGACATGGTCAGGGCACCCGCAGGACACCCGCCCTAGACTCGTCTGCGTGCTCGACCTCCCTCCTCTCGCCCGTTTCGGTGGCCTCGTCGCGACCGGTCTCCTCGATGTCACCAGCGATCCCGCGGCCCTGGACTCGACCGGCTTCTGGGCCGTCTCTGCCGACTTCGAAGGGCGTCTGACCTGCGCCCGCTTCCAGGACGTACGAGAGGAGCCGGTGCCGGCGCCGGTGCCCGGACGGTGGCACGGCCCGGCGTCCGGTGACTGGAAGTCGTCCCTCGACCGCGCCGCGTACACGGCCGGGGTGCGACGTATCCGCGAGCACATCGCGGCCGGCGAGGTCTACCAGGCGAACCTCTGCCGTGTCCTCTCCGCGCCCGTGCCGCCCGACGCGGACGTCGACGCGCTGACCGCCCTGCTGGCGCGCGGCAACCCGGCGCCGTACGCGGGAACGATTCGGCTGCCGGATCACGGTGTGGAGATAGCCACCGCCTCCCCGGAACTCTTCGTGCGCCGCGCGGGCCGGTCCGTCGAGTCCGGCCCGATCAAGGGCACCGGACGCACCGAGGCCGACCTCCTGGACAAGGACTACGCCGAGAACGTGATGATCGTGGACCTCGTCCGCAACGACATCGGCCAGGTCTGCGCCACCGGCACCGTGACCGTGCCCGACCTGTGCGTCGTCGAGAAGCACCCCGGGCTCGTACACCTCGTCTCCACCGTCAGCGGCGAGCTCCGCGAGGGCGTCGGCTGGCCGGCACTCCTCGACGCCGCCTTCCCGCCCGGCTCGGTCACCGGCGCCCCGAAATCCAGCGCGCTGCGGATCATCGACGCCCTGGAGACCGCGCCGCGCGGCCCGTACTGCGGAGGCATCGGCTGGGTCGACGCCGACCGCGGCACCGGCGAGCTGGCCGTGGGCATCCGTACGTTCTGGATCGACCGCGCCGACGGTGTCCTGCGCTTCGGCACGGGGGCGGGCATCACCTGGGGGTCCGACCCCGAGGGGGAGTGGCGGGAGACCGAGCTGAAGGCGTCCCGGCTGCTCGCGGTAGCGTCGGGAACGTACGACGCGGGTGACGGGACTCCCACGGACTGACCACGGATCGACCACGGACCCACCCGGTTCTCGGGACGACACCGGGAACCTTCCGGGGCGATGCCGGGAACCCGGGCCGCAACGCCACGCCGGACGACGCGTCCGGCGCATTCACGCATGCGAGGTAGGGACCAGTGAAGCTTTGGCTCGACGGCGGGCTGCAGGACATCGAGGCCGCCCGCGTCTCCGTCTTCGACCACGGACTGACCGTGGGTGACGGCATCTTCGAGACCGTGAAGGCGGTCGAGGGCCGGCCCTTCGCGCTGACCCGTCACCTCGACCGGCTGGCCCGCTCGGCGCGCGGTCTGGGTCTGCCCGAGCCCGACGCCGGCGAGGTGCGCCGCGCCTGCGCCGCCGTCCTCGACGCCAATCCGATGCCGCTCGGCCGGCTCCGCATCACGTACACCGGCGGGCACGGACCGCTCGGCTCCGACCGCGGAGAGCACGGTCCGACGCTCGTCGTCGCGCTCGGCACCTCCGCCCCGCGCCCCGACTCCACGGCCGTCGTCACCGTCCCCTGGACCCGCAACGAGCGCGGCGCCCTGACCGGCCTCAAGACCACCTCGTACGCCGAGAACGTCGTCGCCCTGGCCCGCGCGCGGGAACACGGCGCCTCCGAGGCGCTGTTCGCCAACACGGTGGGCCAACTCTGCGAGGGCACCGGGTCGAACGTCTTCGTCGTCCTCGACGGCGAGATCCACACCCCGCCGGTCGCCTCCGGCTGCCTCGCCGGCATCACCCGGGCCCTCACGGTCGAATGGACCGGGGCTAAGGAGACCGACCTCCCGATGGACGTCCTGGAGCGCGCCGACGAGATCTTCCTGACCTCGACGCTGCGCGATGTGCAGGCGGTGCACCGGGTCGACGGCCGTGAACTGCCGGGCGCGCCGGGCCCGGTGACCGCCAAGGCGATGCGTGTCTTCGACGAGCGGGCCGGGGACGACCTCGACCCCTGACCGGTCCCCGGGGCCGTCGGCCCCTGGACGCACGGTAATTCGGCTGACCGCGCGCGCGTCAGCGGGTACAACACCCCTGATGACCACGACCCTGCGGCCGACCGAGCCGCTTCAGCGCGCCGCCGACGGGACGCGTTCACGCCGCTACCACGTGTGCGTGAACAGCCGTCCCGTCGGCCGGGTGCACCTCACGACGGATCCCGGCTCGGGCCCGTCCGTCGCCAGGATCCACGAGCTCCGCATCGAGGAGCCGGACCGCGGCCGTGGCCGGGGCACGGTGGCCGCGCTGGCGGCGGAGGAGGTGGCGCGGGGCTGGGGCTGCCGGCAGATCGAGGTGACCGTTCCCGGCGACGCCGCCGCGGCCCTGGAACTCACCCGGGCGCTCGGCTACGTCCTGCGCAACCGCGTCATGGAGAAGGCGCTCGACGGCCCCGCGCCCGTACTGCCCCCGGGCGGCGCCGACCGGCCCATGACCCGGGACGAGTACGAGATCTGGGACCGGACGGGCAGACAGGGGTACGCCGAGGAATGGATCCGGCGCGGTGTGCCGGAGGCCGACGCGCTCGCCAAGGCGAGCCGTGATTACGGCGGTGCGCTGCCGCAGGGCCCGGACACCGCGGACATGTGGCTGAGCGTCCTGGAACACGAGGGCGTCCCCGTGGGCGAACTCTGGCTGGGGCGCCGGGGCGGGCACGCCTTCGTCTACGACGTCGGGGTCCGCGCCGAACAGCGCGGCCACGGCCACGGCCGGACGCTCATGCGGCTGGCCGAGGCCCAGGCGACGGCCGCCGGACTGAACCGCATCGCTCTCAACGTCTTCGCGGGGAACACCCCCGCCGAGCGGCTCTACGAGTCGCTCGGTTACGAGACGGCCGAGTACTGCCTGTACAAGACGCTGCTCTAGCCCGGGCCCGGGCCCAGGCTTCGCGAGGCACCTCGGTTCTGCCCTCAAGGAGCCCTTGGGGCGGGTCGGCCGGGCGGGGCCGCGCGTGGGTCAGGCCTGTTCGGCGAGCAGTCGGTCGGCGATCTCCTCGATCCGCTCGCGCAGGCCCTCCTGGCTCTTGCCACCGTCCAGACGCTCATCGCCGATGACGTACGTCGGGGTGCCGGTGACGCCGATCGCCTTGCCCTCGGCCTGGTCGGCGTCGACGATCAGGATGTGCCGGCCGTCGATGAGGGCTGTGTCGAACTCCTCGGCGTCCAGGCCGAGTTCCTGCGCGACCTCGACCAGGACGGCCTCGCCCTCGCGGTCCAGTTCCTCGACGCGACCCAGCACGGCCTCGATGTACGGCCAGGCCATGCCCTGCTCGGCGGCCTCCTCGGCGGCCTGCGCCGCGGCGAAGGCGTGCTTGTGCTTCTCCAGCGGGAAGTGCCGCAGCCGCAGTTCCAGACGGTCGCCGTAGCGGGCACGCAGCGCGCGCAGGTCGGCGAGGGCGCCACGGCAGTCGGGGCACTGGAGCTCGCACCAGACGTCCAGGACGACGGGGGCCGGGCGCGCGGTGGAGGAGTCGGAGGAGCCGGAGGAGTCGTTCATGGGATCCAGTCTTCCAGCCCCGTGAGGGGGCGGCTCAACCGGGACCTGGGGAGGACGGCGACCCCGAGATGTCCCTGAGGTCTGCCCGGACCATGGCATATCGGGCATGGGGCGGTGCAGGATGGAAGGGACGCACGAGACGCCGTCCCACCGAGCCCTGCCTGGAGGACCGGAATGATCGCAGAGACCGTCTGCTCCGCCGTTTCCGTCGCCGGCCTGGGCATCGCCGCGGTGACGGCCTACCGCAAGCGTTTCCTGAAGGCCGCTCGCATAGCCGCCTACTCCCTGGTGCCGATCGGGCTGGTCATGACCGGAGTGGTCGGCTGGCTGGCCGACACCGCGTTCAGCCCGACGGCGTGGGCCGGCTTCGTGGTGCTCGGCGGCGCCTGGGCGCTGTTCATGATCACCCGCGCTGTCGAGCGTCGGGGCGGCGGGACGCGGAAGGAACGCAAGGCCGCGAAGGCCGCCGCCGAGCGCGAAGCGGTGGCCCCCGCGGCTTCGGCCCCCTCGCTTGGCCAGGGCGTCGCCGCGCGGCCGGCCGCGACACCTCGGGCGAAGGGCTCCGGGGACGACTTCAGCGACATCGAGGCGATCCTGAAGAAGCACGGCATATGACCGTCTGAGGCGACACAAGATCGCACGCGTGTCGCAGGGAACGCGCGGAACCGTTCACGTTCGAGCGCGCCCGTCACATGATCCAGCGAACTCCCGTATATTCCGGGCGTGTTGATCGCGGAGCCGGTGCCCTCTGCGTCATCATCGCCCGCGAGATGCTGGACACAACAACGAGCGACACCGCTGCTCCGCCCGAGGAGCGGCGCGGTTGTCTCTTCGCGCTCTCCCAGCCGCCGCTGATGATCTTTCTTGCGGTGATCGGCTGTCTGCTGCTCATGGCTTCGCTGCACGACCTGCTGCTGCTCTGAGCTGTACACGGAGCCCCTGGCGCCACCCGCCGAGGGCTCCGTCAGTCCGGCCCCTCCGGGGCGTCGGCCGGCCATCTCTTTCCCCACGGTGTACGACCCCCATGGCCGGGGGCACGCGATCCTCGTCAGCCCTGTCAGCCCTGTCAGCCGGCGGCTTCCTTGCGGCGCGCACGGTAGGCGGCGACGTGGAGCCGGTTCCCGCAGGTGCGGCTGTCGCAGTAGCGGCGGGAGCGGTTGCGGGAGAGATCGACGAAGGCCCGTCGGCAGTCCGGGGCCTCACAGCGGCGGAGCCGCTCCTGCTCTCCGGCGACGACGAAGAAGGCCAGCGCCATCCCGCAGTCGGCCGCGAGGTGGTCGGCGACCGAGGCGCCCGGCGCGAAGTAGTGGACATGCCAGTCGTAGCCGTCGTGGTCGGTCAGCCGGGGCGTGGTGCCGGCGGCGGCGACCAGTTCGTTGATCAGCGAGGCGGCGACCCGCGGATCGTCCGCGGCGAAGATCCCCGCGAACAGGCCGCGGACAGCGCGTACGGCCGCGAGATCACGCTCCGACAGCACACCGACATCGCTGATCTCGTGCTTTCGTACGAAATCGGCGAGGGACGGCACATCGGCGAGTCCGTCCGCCGTCGCGTCCTCCGGCGCGGTGTTGACCAGATCCACCACGGCGTCGAGTGCGCACCGGGTGTCGTGGGTGATCAGCACGTTTCGCTCCCTGGCCTGGGGGTCGGGCGAGGGCGCCCGCCCGATGCTGGCCGATGGTAGTGGCTTCCCGGCGCGGCGGAGACGGGCGCGGTAGCACCGACCGCGGAGCCCGTGCCCTGAAGGGCCTGCCGGGGCCGGCGGCAGAGTTCGCGGGGCGGCCCGCAGCCAGGTGCCCCCCGGTGCGGGAGGGGAGGGAGCGCTCTCTGCGCGTGAGCGAGGCGATGCTCACGGGGAGCGGGGTTCTGTGCAGCCGGGCGGGGGCGTGTCGGCGGGGGTGCCGGGCTGTGGGGCAGGTCTGCGGAGGGGTGCTGATCGTGGGGCAGGTCGGGTGGATGGGCTTCCGGGCTGTGGGCAACCCGGCGGGCGGAGGTGTCCGGCCGTCGGCCGGGTGGGCCGACGGCGTCGGCCCAAGGGCGGGCGGTGGACGCGCAGCGGCGCCGCCGCCGCGGACTTTCCGCGACGCCGGCGCCATGCCTTCCCTATGCGGTTGTCTGGGCCCGAGCCGTCTCCCCGAGTGGACGGCGCCGGGCGGCTCTGTGGTGACGCGTCAGCTCTCGGCCAGGATGTGTGAGAGCTCCGTGTCGAGATCGAAGTGCCGGTGTTCCGTGCCGGGCGGCACGGCTGCGTCCGTTCGCTTCAGGAATGACTCCAGGGCCCTTGCGGGGGCTTCGAGCAGGGCTTCACCCTCCGGAGAGCTCAGGGCGATGCATACGACGCCCTGGCCGTGGCTTCGGGACGGCCAGACTCGGACGTCGCCGGTACCGGTGGGCCGGTGCAGGCCCTCGGCGAGGAGGTCGCGGGCGAACACCCACTCGACGGTTTCCTCGGCTCCGGTGTGGAAGGTGGCGTGCACGGCGTAGGGATCGGCCGTGTCATACCGCAGTCCTGCGGGTACAGGCAGTGAGGACTCGCTCGACACAACGAGGCGCAGGTGCAGCTCGCAGCTGACCGTGGTGTTCATAAGCGCCAGGGCCTTTCGCTCAGTGTGCGCTCGGGGATTCGCACGTCGGCGAAATCGACATGCCACCTACGGTGCCGTTGTAAACCCCTCTGAGTGTTTTGCGTGTCTTTATGTAACTCATCCGGCCGAGGGCGCGTTCTCCGGATAGGGCCATTCCGGTGACTGGTTTCTCTCGGGTAGGGTTTGGTCGTATGAATACGGGGAGTGACGAGCCGGGCGAGGTCGCCAGGGTGGACGACAGGGCGAAGAATGAGCGGGCGCTGGGTTCGCGGGCGCCCGAATTCATCAAGGCGCGCCGCGCGCTGCACGTCAGCTGGCAGGTGGGCGTTTTCGTCGTCGGGCTCGCGGTGGTCGTGGCGGGCGTGATCATGCTTCCGCTGCCCGGCCCCGGCTGGCTGGTGATCTTCGGCGGCATGGCGATCTGGGCGACCGAGTTCGTCTGGGCCCAGCTGGTGCTCCGCTGGACGAAGCGCAAGGTCACGGAGGCGACGCAGCGGGCGCTCGACCCCAAGGTCCGGCGCCGCAACATCATCCTCACCACGATCGGCCTCGTGATCGTCGCCGTCCTGGTCGGCGTGTACCTCTGGAAGTTCGGCCTCGTGATGCCGTGGAACGTCAAGCAGTGACGAGGCCGGCCCGGGCCTCCTGCGAGCCGTCTCCGCTGGTCGAAGCCACCCCTGACATGGGGTAATGTTCTCCCTGCGCCCGGGCGATTAGCTCAGCGGGAGAGCGCTTCGTTCACACCGAAGAGGTCACTGGTTCGAACCCAGTATCGCCCACACATACGACAGACGGCTCCGGCCCACGACACCGTGGACCGGAGCCGTCTTCGTTGTCACGCGGCCGGGGTGGACTGGCCGAAGGCCCGGCTCCGGGCCGGTGCGGCCTGATCGAGGGCCGGTACCGCGGCGCGGCCTCGACGGCGACGCGCGCCGCCCGGTGCCACCGGACCTGCTCACGAGGCGCGCGGCCCCGGTCCGCGGCCCGGACCTCCGGGCCCAGGGCGCGACGGATCGCGACCGCCTCGCCGCTGTTGGTGCCCGGTGCCCGGTGCCCTGTGCCCGCTCCGGGGTCCCGAGTGCGGGAGCGGCCGGCGGGGTGGTGTGGACCCGTCGGGAGCGCCGCGATCGACGGTGCCGCTTCGGGCCGAGAGCGCCGATCGCGTCGTCCGGCCCACAGGGATTGGCGCGGGGGCGGTGCCTCCGTAAGCCGGAGGCGTATGCCGCGCGCGGGCGGTCTGAGGGTGTGGGTGCCTCGGTAGATCATGGGGGCGTCACCAGGCAGTGGCCCGGCGCGAGGGCACCTCGGTGCGGCGGCCGGGCGTTCGGGGACGGCGTACGAGCGCCGCCGTACGGTGGCGCTCGGATCCGCCGGGCGCCCAGGTCGGCCGCCTGAGCTGCGTTGATCCAGAGGGCGGGATGCCCCACGGGCCGGCTCGGGCTCGTACGGACGTCTCGACGTTCGACGCACATCGGACGGCCCGTCAGGTCGCGCCACCATCGCCGAACGATGCCTCGACGCCCGCCCCTGGGTCCTTCGCCTCGACCGCGGGGCGCTCCGACGGGCGTCCCGTTGCCGTCGGCATGTCGGCGAACACCGCTCTGGCGCATGGCGCTTGAGCCGAACCGGTCTGTGCCGCCAGTGCAGTGCCTGTGCCGACGTGGCGGTGACGCCGGCACGGTGGCGCCGTGACCGTGCCGCCAAGGATGTTGCGCCAAGGCTGTGGGCGCCGGGGAGATGCCGCCGGAGACGCGTGACCAGGCCGGGGCCCCTGGAGCGAACCCTCCGTCGGGGAAAGGCGGAGGCCGGTCCCGTCCCACGTGAACCGACCTGACCGACCCAACGGGCAGGCGTGAGTCGGCCCCGTCCGACGCCCGCCCCAAGGGCGGACGTGAGCCGATCCGGTCCGCCGCCCGCCCCAAGGGTGGACGTGAGCCGATCCGGTCCGCCGCCCGCCCCAAGGGCGGACGTGAGCCGATCCCCTCCGACGCCCGCCCCGTGGGCGGGCGTGACCGATCCCGCCCGCCCATGGGCAGAGGTGAGCCGATCCCGCCCGCCTGTGGGGCAGAGGTGAGCCGATCCCGCCCGCCCAACGGCGGATGTGAGCCGCCCCCGCCCGCTCCGGATACCCGCTCCGGATGCCCACCCCGACCGACCACCCCGGCCCCCGCCGCCGCTCACGCTCCGTTCCCCCGCCCCCGTCGACACCCCGTCAGCACCCCCCGCGGCAGTACATTTTCAGCCGCGCGCCCACCCCGCCCCAACGTCCAGGGAACGTTCGACTGGTCGACCGCGGACGCCCGACCTGCGTACTCCGCTCCGTGCGTCCCGGCCCCGCCGCAGGGTCCGTCGCGACGGGATCCGAGCGCCGCACATCAATTCCTGTCCGAATCATTGACGCGCCCGGAACCCCTCCGTACCTTGTGCCAGCAAGCGCTTACTTGAAACGATTCACGCAGCGGTTCGATGGTGCGGGGAGGCCCGACAGTGGGAAACAACGGGAGTGTCGAGAGGCGGACGGTCCTCAAGGCGGCCGGAGCTTCGCTGGCCACGCTGGGGCTGGCCGCGACGACGGGCTGCGGAGGCGGCAGCGGCAGCGCCGGGGACGGAACGGTGACGATCCGCTACGCCTGGTGGGGCGCGGACGAGCGGGCCAAGCGGATCAACCAGTCCATCACGCTCTTCGAGAAGAAGTATCCGAAGATCAAGGTGCAGACGGACTTCCAGGATTATGTGGCCTTCTGGGAGAAGTTCCAGACCCAGGCCGCGGGCGGAAATCCGCCGGACGTATTCCAGAACGCCGTTGGATTCCTGCGGAAGTACGACAAGCGAGGGATCCTGCTCGACCTCAAGTCCCAGATAGACGCCGGAAATCTCAGCCTGAAAGGCTTCCGCGCGGGAGTCGAGAAGGTCGGGCAGGTCGACGGAAAGCAGCTCGGTATTCCGGTCGGATCCAACACCATGTCACTTGTCATCGACGAGAAGGTGTTCGAGAAGGCGGGCGTCAAGCCGAAGGCGGGCTGGACCTGGGACGAGTACTTCGCCGCGCTCAAGAAGATTCACGACACCCAGAAAGTGGCGGGCGACACCGGGTACTTCAGCATCATGTACCTGTACGACCTCTATCTCCGGCAGAACGGCAAGGCGTTCTTCACCGAGGACGGACTCGGTTTCGACGAGGCCGATCTGACGGAGTGGTGGACGGACGGCTACAACCGCGTGAAGGCCGGCATCATCACCGACCCCAAGCGGGTCGAGCAGGACAAGCCCAAGTCCTCGCTCTCGGCGGGCCACGCGGCCTCCGAGTTCACCTGGGACAACTTCACGGTCCGCTACACGGCCGAGGGCGACAGCACGTACGGCCTGGCGCCGATCCCGACGACCGACGGCAAGCAGACCGGCCAGTACCTCGCCTCCCTGATGCTCAGCGCCTCCGCGCACACCAAACACCCCAAGGAGGTCGCCCGGTTCATCGACTTCATGGTCCACGACCCCGAGGTCGGCAAGATCATGGGGTACGACCGCGGGATCCTCGCCACCACCGAACAGTTCGACGCGTTCCAGCCCGCCGACGCCCCCAGCAAGGCCATCGCGCAGTACGAGCAGGATGTCGCCGCGGCCGGTGTGCTCGGCACGATCACGCCGCACCCGGCCGGTGCCGACACTGTCGAATCCGCCTTCCTGCGCATCGGCGGCGACATGTCGCAGGGCACCACGAAGGTCTCCGACGCGGTGAAGCAGTTCTTCTCCGAGGCGAAGACCGCCCTCGCCGCCTGATGGGAACCGCCGTGACGCTCGTCAAGGACTCTCCGCCCGACGCCCCGGAGATACGCCCCGCGGCCCCCGTCACCGAAAGGCGCCGGGGGCGCCGGGAGAATCTCGCCGGCTATCTCTTCATGTCGCCGTGGATCGCGGGCTTCCTGCTGCTGACCGCGGGCCCGATGGCCGCCTCCCTCTACTTCGCCTTCACCGACTACAACCTCTTCGATTCGCCGCGGTGGATCGGCTTCGACAACTTCACCACCATGTTCGACGACCCCCGGTGGCAGAAGTCCGTCGAGGTGACGGCCAAGTACGTCGTCATCGGCACACCGCTCAAACTGCTGCTGGCGCTCGGCGTGGCCCTGTTCCTCGCCCAGAGCCGCCGCGGCCAGGCCGTCTACCGGGCCGCGTTCTACGCCCCCTCGCTGATCGGCGCGAGCGTCTCGGTCGGCTTCGTCTGGCGCGCGCTGTTCTCCGACGACGCCGTCGTGGACCGCACGCAGTCGTTCCTCGGCCTCCACACCGGAGGCTGGGTCGGCGACCCGGGCTGGGTGCTCTACAGCCTGGTCGCGCTCACCGTCTGGCAGTTCGGCGCACCCATGGTCATCTTCCTGGCAGGGCTCAAACAGGTGCCGAAGGAGCTGTACGAGGCGGCGGAGGTGGACGGCGCGGGACCGCTGCGCAGGTTCTGGAGCATCACCCTGCCGATGATTTCCCCGGTGCTGTTCTTCAACGTGCTCCTGGAGACCATCCACTCGTTCCAGATCTTCGGTTCGGCGTACGTGGTCTCCAACACCACCTGCGGTCCGGCCGACGCCACACTCGTCTACACCTGCTACCTGTACCAGAAGGGCTTCAAGGAGTCCCAGATGGGCTTCGCGTCCGCCATGGCCTGGATGCTGCTGCTCGCCGTCGCGCTGGTGACGGCCGTCCTCTTCTGGACGCAGAAGCGCTGGGTGCACTACGAGGAGGACGCCCGATGAGCGGCATCACCGGCAAGGCGGTCGGCTCCGGCGCCGCCGCGGGACGCGCACGGACTCCCGGACGCGGCCGCGCCGGCTCGCTCGCCTGGCACCTCGGGGTCCTGCTGGTCCTCGCGGTCGTCCTCTACCCCGTGCTCTGGGTCCTCGGCGCCTCGTTCAAGCCGAGCCGGGAGATCGTCGGGAGCCTGCGGCTGTTCCCCACCAGCCCGATCCTCGCCAATTTCAAGGGGCTGGCGAACGGCATCGCCGACATCTCGATCGCCACCTTCTTCCAGAACTCCCTCTTCTACGCGCTCGGTTCCGTCGTCGGCATCCTGATCTCCTGCTCGCTCACCGCGTACGCCTTCGCCAAGATCCGGTTCGCCGGGCGGAACCTGCTCTTCTCGCTGATGATCGGCACGCTCCTGCTGCCGTACCACGTGCTGCTCATTCCGCAGTACGTGATGTTCCAGAAGGCGGGGCTGGTCAACACCTATGTGCCGCTGCTGATCGGCAAGTACCTGGCCACCGAGGCGTTCTTCGTCTTCCTCATGGTGCAGTTCATGCGGAACCTGCCGCGCGAGCTGGACGAGGCGGCGCGGCTCGACGGCTGCGGGCATCTGCGGATCTACTGGTCGATCGTGCTGCCGCTGTGCCGTCCTGCCCTCATCACCAGCGCGATCTTCACCTTCATCAACGCCTGGAACGACTTCATGGGCCCGCTGATCTACCTCAACGAGCCCGGCAAGTACACGGTCTCGCTCGGCATGATGATGTTCCGCGACCAGGAGGGGATCGCCAACTACGGCGGCATGATCGCGATGTCACTGGTGGCGCTGCTGCCCGTACTCCTTTTCTTCCTCGCCTTCCAGCGGTATCTGATCGACGGTATGGCGACCTCCGGACTGAAGGGCTGAGATGGCCGTCACCCAGCCGAGATCCCGAGCCGGGGCCCGGACGCCCGTGCGAGGTGGCGCGAGGCGGCGGGCCAGGGCGGCCGAGGCCCGCAGGGCGCCCCGGGAATCCGTCCTCGCCGAGCGGTTCGCCGTCTTCGCGGAGTGTCTGCTGACCGGTGTGTGGATCGCGACGGCCTCGCTGCCCCTGGTCACCGTTCCCGCCGCGTTCGCGGCCGGCGCGCGGCATCTGCGCCGGCGTACGGCTCATGAGGCCGGTGGATGGCGGGAGTTCGTGACCGACTTCCGGGCCGCCGTACGGGGTGGCTGGCTCGTCGGAGTCGCCGGATGGGCCGGGGCCGCGGCGGTCTGGGTGGACGTCCAGGCCGTGCGCGCCGGAATCCCCGGTGGTCCGCTCGTCGGGGCCGTGGGGCTCCTCGCCCTGATCGGGGGAGCGATCGCGGGACTGCGCGCGGCCGCGGTCTGGGAGCCGGGGGCGGCCTGGCGCGACCTGCTCGCCGACGCCGGACGCCGTACGGTCCTCGATCCCGCCGGATCCTTCCTGCTCGTCGGCGGGCTGGCCGTGGTGGCCTGCTCCGCCCTGCTCGTCGCTCCGCTGGCGGTCCCGGTCCTCGGGGCCGTCGCGGCGGCGGCCGTCGCCGTCGAGGAGCGCAGGCGACGCCGCTGAGTCCGCGCTCCCACGGGCCGGAGCACCGAGCGCCCGGCCTGTCTCCGCCATGCCCTTACCTCTGTCATGCCCCTGACCATCCCGAAAGGAAAGGAAAGGCCATGTCTCCCATCCCCCGCAGGTCCCTTCTCAAGGCGGCCGCCGTCGCCGGAGCCGCCGCGCAGTTCAGCTGGGCGCTCGGAACGGCGAACGCGCAGGCCGCCCCCGGAGCCGGGGCCTCCGACGCGGACCCGGTGACCCTGGACTGGCTGGAGGACGGCGGCCTCGGAGCCGCCCCCGGTTCCACCGTCGGCGTGCCCTGGCCGAGGGGCACCTACCAGCAGGACCAGACGTTCGCCCTCACGGACGCCGACGGCAAGGCCGTTCCCGTACAGTCCTGGCCGATCGCCTACTGGCCGGACGGCTCCCTCAAGTGGACAGCGCACGCGGTGAGTTCGGACACGGGCAAGCTCACGCTGGCCGCCGGGGAACCCGCCGCCCCGGAGCAGAAGGTCACGGTCGACAAGAGCGGCGGCACCATCGACATATCGACCGGTGTCATCACCGCGAGGATCGGCAGGAGCGGCTCCACGCTGGTCAAGTCCGTGACGCGCGGCACGACCGAGATCGCCAGGAACGGCCGGCTCGTCCTCGTCCGCCAGCCCGAGATCGAGGACGAGCACCAGGGCGCCGAGAAGTTCGAGCGCTTCGAGAGCGCGATCTCCGAGGTGGAGGTCGAGCAGGAGGGCCCGGTGCGGGCCGTCGTCCGCATCGACGGCAAACACCGCAAGGGTGACCGCAGTTGGCTGCCGTTCTCGGTCCGCCTGTACTTCTACGCGGGCGCCGACTCCTTCCGCATGGTGCACACGATCACCTTCGACGGAAAGCAGGAGCCCGGGAAGAGCAGCGGCGACTTCGTCCGCGGGCTCGGCGTCCGCTTCACCGTGCCGATGCGGGACGCCGCCTACGACCGGCACATCCGGATCGGCGGCGACGGCACCGGTCTGCTCCGCGAGGCCGTCAAGGGCGTCACCGGGCTGCGCCGCGACCCCGGAGCCGCCGTCCAGGCCGCCCAGTTCGCGGGCGAGAAGCTCGCCGACCCCTCCACCTGGGACCAACGGGTCACCACCCGGCTCCAGTACATCCCCGAGTGGGGCGACTACACCCTCTCCCAGCTCTCCGCCGACGGCTTCACCCTGCGCAAGCGCACCAGGAAGGGGTACGGCTGGATCGGCGCCGGCGGCGGCCGGCGGGCCTCCGGTTTCGGTTACGTCGGCGGGCCGACCGGCGGATTCTCCTTCGGGCTGCGGGACTTCTGGGAGAAGTTCCCCGCCCAGCTCGACATCCGTGACGCCCACACCGACGAGGCCGAGGTCACCCTCTGGCTCTGGTCGCCCGAGGCCCGGCCCATGGACCTGCGCTTCTACCACGACGGCATGGGCCAGGACACGTACGCCGAACAGCTCGAAGGCCTCAACATCACCTACGAGGACTACGAGCCGGGCTTCGGCACGCCCTACGGCATCGCCCGTACCTCCGAACTCCTCTTCTGGGCCAACGAGTCGACGCCCACGCCCGAGAGACTTGCCGAACAGGTAGACGCCGTACGCGTGTTGCCGCAGCTCGCGGCGCCGCCCAGGCAACTGATCAAGGCGAAGGTCTTCGGCCCCGGTCTCTACTCCGAGCCCGACCGGTCCACCCCCGCCAAGGCGAAGATCGAGGACCACCTCGACTTCCTCTTCACCTACTACAAGGACCAGGTGGAGATGCGCCGTTGGTACGGCTTCTGGGACTACGGCGACATCATGCACTCGTACGACCCGGTCCGGCACCAGTGGCGCTACGACATCGGCGGCTACGCCTGGGACAACTCCGAGCTGTCGCCCGACCTCTGGCTCTGGTTCGCGTATCTGCGCAGCGGCCGCGCGGACATCTTCCGCTTCGCCGAGGCGATGACCCGGCACACCGGCGAGGTCGACGTCTACCACCTCGGCCAGTGGGCGGGGCTCGGCACCCGGCACGGTGTGCAGCACTACGCCGACAGCGCCAAACAGCAGCGCATCGCCAACACCACCTACCGGCGCTACTACTACTTCCTCACCGCCGACGAGCGCGTCGGCGACCTCATGCACGCCAACGTCGACTCCGACGAGACCTTCCTCGTCCTCGACCCGATCCGCAAGATCCGCACCGAGCCGTACACCCCCGACCGGCACGCGCTGTCGATCGGCTTCGGCACGGACTGGAGCGGGCTCGTCTCGGCGTGGCTGACCGAGTGGGAGCGCAAGGGCCCCCAGTGGGAGAAGGCCAAGGCCCGCGTGCTGTCGACGATGGAGACCATCGCCGCGCAGCCCAACGGATTCGTCCAGGGCAGCGGCCTCTACGACCTCGACACCGGCCGGTTCGCCGTCGCCACGGAGCCCGTGGTCGGCGTCTCGCACCTCTCCGCGGTCTTCGGCCTGAACGAACTGTGCGCCGAACTCATCGATCTCGTCGACATGCCCGCCTTCAAGAACGCCTACCTCGACTACTGCCGCTACTTCAATGCCACCAAGGCCGAACAGGCGGCCCGATACGGCACCAACTTCGGCACCCTGCTGCTCTTCCAGGGCCACTCGCGCCTCGACGCGTACGCCGCCGTGCAGACCGGCGAGGCGGCCCTCGCCACCCGTGCGTGGACGAAGTTCTACAGCTCCGACGGCTACACCGAGTCCTCGCCGTGGAAGACGGAGAAGCTGAGCGGTCCTGTCACGCTGGTGCCGGGCAGCGAGGCCGACTGGGTCTACACGAACGACACGGCGTTGTACGGCCTCGCCGCCATCGAGAACCTCGCGCTCCTGGGCGACAGGATGCCTTCGTGACCGCCCCCTCGTCGACCGGTCGCTAGTCCATCCGTCCCAGCACCTCCCGCACCCGCCGTGCGTCGCGAATCCGCTGCTCGTACGTGGCACCCAGCCCGAGCAGCAGCAGACCGGCGAGTGCGGGAGGCGTCCAACGGGGGAGGGCGTTCACCAACTGAATGATGTACGGGGCGAGTTCGTGCAGAGCGTCCAGGACGAGCACGCTGCCGCCCAGCACCAGCGGAGCCTGCAGACGGTGCCGGGCACCCAGCAGGGTGACGGCGAGCGCCGCCGAGCCCAGCAGCAGAGGGCGGAGCCAGTGCGCGTCGCCCCACACCGCGAACAGGCTCGGCACGAGCGTCACGGACAGGCCCGGCCCGTACGCCGTCCACGACGACACGGTCGTGTCCGCGCGGCGCCTGAACGCGCCCACGAGCAGCGCCGGAACGGTCACCGGCAGCGTGTACGCCTCCGGGGAACCCACACCCCAGGCCGCGAGGCGCACCCAGGCGGCCAGCACGAACAGGGCGGCGGCCGCGTATCCCGCGGAGCGCCGGTCCTGCCGTACGGCGGTGCCCGCGGCGATCACCGCGCACAGGGCCAGGACCGTGGCCAGCACGGCCGGTTCGGCCACCGCGAGCCCTACGGCGAGCAGCCCCGCGAGGGCACCGGTGACCTCGATCGACACGGTCGTCGGTCCGTCCTCGACGCGTGCCGCGAGCAGCGCCGCAACCACGGGTACGACCAGCACGAGCAGCGCTGTGTGCTCGGGCCGCAGGCCGAGGGACGCGCCGGCCGCGCAGGCGAGGGCTGTCGCGTATCCGAGGGACGCGGGTGCCGCGAACGGGCCGAGGCCGGGCCGCCGGGCGGGCCGTACGGCGGCCGCCGCGAACAGGACGGCCAGCGCGGCGAGGACGGTCAGGGTCGCGGTCTCGGAGGCCAGCGCCAGGAACGCGAGGCTGAGGGAGGTGAGCAGGGCCGGCACCGGCGCGGTGACCGACGGATACGTCCGGCGCGCATACCCGAGCAGGGCCACCAGGGTGATCCCCTGCACGGACAGCCCCGCCGCGTAAGGGAGTTCGAGAGTCGCCGGGAGGACGAACACCGTCGCCCACGCCAGGGTGAGCGCACAGACGACGGCGTGCGCACGCCACGCGGCGGTGCGGACGGCCACCACGAGAACCGCGGCGACGAGCGCGAGAACGAGCGGCGCCGTGGCCGAGTCCGAGGGCCACGGCAGGACGGCCGTCACCGCGTCCCGCGCGCTCGCCGGCGCACCGGACCAGACCGAGCCCGCCAGACCGACCGGTCCCAGCAGGGTGACCAGGACCACGGGCAGCGCCCACGCCACGGAGAGGGCGCCCACGCAGCCGGAGGCCAGGGCGACACCACGGCGTACCGGCGCCGGCAGTCCTGTCCTGGCGAGGGCCAACAGGGCGATCCCGCACGCCAGATGACCCGGAACCGTCCACTCGCCTGGCAGGGACGTGCGCAGCACCCCGCCGAACGCGACGACGCAGATCAGGCCCCCGGCCGTCGCCGCGGCCGTCGCGAGGCCCGGCTTCGGGACGCGCCAGGCCGCCGCCAGCGCGATCGACGCGGAAAAGAGGAGGAGCGCCGCCGCACGGGCGGCGGCGCTCGGGCCGGCGGCCGTCAAGGACAGCCAGCCGGCGGCGAAGGTGCCGCAGCCGCCCATCCCGTACGCCCAGGCGGCGGCGACGACACGGACGGGCTGCAGGGACACACGCAGCGCCAGCGCCGCGTCGAAGGCCGCCGTGACCAGCAGGGCGGCCGTGACGGTGCACGCACCCGCGGCGGCGGCCACCGCCCACAGGAGCAGCGGCAACTGCGCGGCGACCACGGCGGCGGGCAGGGGCAGCCACAGCGACGGCCGTACGGCGACGGTGGCCGCCTCCGGACCCGCGCCCGTGCCGACACCTGTGCCTGTGTTCGCGCCTGTGTTGCCGGCGGCGCCGGTCTCGCGGTCCGCGCCGGGGTTCGGGGCGGCTCCCCGCGGTCCCGTCGCGCCCACCGCGAGTCCGTACGCCGTCCACACCGCGGCCAGCGCCGTCGACGCGAGCGCCGAGTAGGCCACGCCGTCGGTGCGGGGGAGCGCGACCGCGTACAGCGCGTACGCGTCCAGGACCGTCAGCGCGAGGCCGAGCCCCGCGAGCGCCTCGGCCGTCGCGCGCAGCCCGCGCCGCAGCAGGAACACGGGCGCGCCGAGCGCGGCCAGCGTCACCGCGCCGAGCACCAGTGAACGCCCCGCGATCCCCAGGTGCCCCCAGCCGACCAGCGTGAACGCGGCGGCCGCGATGGTCAGCAGGATGCCGCCGAGGAGCAGCAGGACGTTCTGCACACCGGGTGCCGTGGCCTCCGGCCGACGGGCCGGGAACGCCGGCGGTGCCAGGGGCGCGGTCCAGACGGGCGCCGACTGGAGCGTGTGGACCAGCCAGACGCGGCGGTTCAGCAACATGGCGCGGCGGGAGTCGAGTTGCCGCAGCTCGGTATCGAGCAGCCGCAACTCCTCGGCCGGGGAAGGGATCTGGGACATACACCGGAGTGTGGTGCCGGTCACGCCCCCGGGCATGAGTGCGGGTACTCACGCCGTACTCAGATCGACACACGGGCAGGGGCCGGTACATCGGGCCCGCCGGTGGGCACACTCGGTCCATGGACTGGAGCCACTACCGCTTTCACACCGTGTGGGAACTGTCCGCGCCGCCTGCGGAGGTGTACACGGTCCTGGAGCAGGCCGAGAACTATCCGCTCTGGTGGCCCCAGGTGCGCGAGGTGATTCCCGTCGACGACCGGACCGGCGTCATCCGGATCCGCTCGGTCCTGCCGTACGACATCACCATCACCGCCCGCGCGGCGCGCCGGGACCCGGCGGCCGGCGTCCTGGAGATGGCGATGTCGGGCGACCTCGACGGCTGGGCGCGCTGGACCTTCGACGCGGCCGGCCCGGGAACCCGCGCCCGCTACGACCAGGAAGTGCACGTCACGACGCCGCTGCTGCGGCGGCTCGCCGTGCCGGGACGCCCCTTCTTCCGCGCCAACCACGCCCTGATGATGCGCGCGGGACGGCGTGGACTGAGGGCCCACCTCGAAGCGGTTTGAACCCCACCCGCCGGGACCTGTATTGTTCAGTCCGTTCCCGGGCGATTAGCTCAGTGGGAGAGCGCTTCGTTCACACCGAAGAGGTCACTGGTTCGAACCCAGTATCGCCCACCCGGAGAAGACCGGTCCGTCATCGACGGACCGGTTTTTCGTTGTTCTCGCCGGCATCGCGCCCGGTCAGGCCGCCGCCGGCAGGTCCGGGCGCAGCGGCCACGCCGGATCCACCGCCTCCGGTGTACCGCTGCGCGCGAACCAGGCCTGCAGCCCGCGCGCCTGGGCCGCGTGCCACACCGCCTGGAGCGTGTGCAGCTCGGACGGCGACAGCCGCTCCAGACGTGCCGAGAAACGGCGCCCCACCGCACGGACGACCTCCATCGAGGCCAGTGCGTCGGCCGCCGCGTCGTGCGCGCCCTCCAGCACCACGTCGTAGTGCGCGCACAGGTCCGTCAAGGTGCGGCGGCCCTTGCGGTAGCGGTCCAGATGCTTGTCGAGGACGCGGGGATCGAGCACGCGCAGCGAAGTCGACTCGAACCAGTGGTCGAGGGACGAGGCACGATGCCTGCGCAACTCCCGGTCCAGCAGCGTCAGATCGAAGGGTGCGTTCATCACCACCAGCGGCCGGCCGGCCGCGGCCTGTTCACTCAGCTCCCGGGCTATCTCCTCCATCACGGGCGACGGCCAGCGGCCGTTGCGCTGCAGATGTTCGTCCGTGAGCCCGTGCACCGCCGTCGCCCCAGCGGGCACCGGCACTCCCGGGTTCACCAGCCATCGGGTCACCCGCGGACGGGAACCCGGGGCGTCCTGGACGACGACGGCGGCCGACACGATCCTGTCGGTCTCGACGTCCACGCCCGTGGTCTCCGTGTCGAACGCGGCCAAAGGGCCCTCGTACCAGCACGTCATACGTACACAACTCCTCGTTCACCCACGGCAGCTGACGCACCGTCTTCTGCCTGTTTGGTGATACCCGGGCTGTTTGCGCCGTACGCCGGAAGGAGACAACAGAGGTACGGGTCTTTGCAGTTCAGCGACCCGTCGCGGGGATACATCAAGCCTGGAAGGCTGTTGGACTCATGGCACTCGCGCAGCCCGAACGGGGCGGGCTGCTGCCCCAGCGGACGGCACCCCATCGCGGATCGCTCGCCACCACCGCCTGCATGGAGACCTTGCAGGTCGGCTACCTGCACGCCGTCGCGGCGGCCGCGGGCTGTTCACTGTCCCAGCCGTTTCCCGACAACGGCATCGACTGGCACGTCAGCCACAGCGCCCCCGGGCACACGGTCGACGACGAAGTCACCATCAAGGTGCAGCTCAAGTGCACGTACCAGATCCCGCCGAACCCTCCGGGGCCCGCCTTCTCCTTCACGCTCGACAACGAGCACCTGGCGAAGCTCGCGCGCACCCCGGTCTCGGTGCACAAGATCCTGGTCGTGATGCTCGTGCCCAGATCCCAGGACGACTGGCTGCGCGCCAGCCACGACCGGCTCGACCTGCGGCACTGCTGCTACTGGATCAACCTCGCCGGGCACGCCATCACGGGCCGGCGCCGGACCACCGTCCGCATTCCGACGGCGCGGATCTTCGACGACCGGGCCCTCTGCGAGATCATGACGAGGGTCGGGACGGGAGGCAGACCATGACACACCGCCCCATCGACGAGGTACTGCGGCCGGTCAGGCCGCACCCCGCCGAAGCGTTCTGGAACGATCCGCCCACGCCCGACCGGGTCGACCCCGTCGTCTTCGGCGCGCTGCTGCGACGGCACGGCTGGCAGCGCCGTGGGGGAGCGGCCGGACGGTACGGCCGATGGACCCCACCGGGGCCCGGGGGCGGCGGCACCAGTCTGCTGGTGCCGGAGAACCGGGCCTTCCCCGACAGCGACGACCTCCTCGGTGAGGCGCTCGTCGCGCTCGCCCGCAGCGGATCACCGTCCGCCCGCGACGTACTCGTCGGCCTCGCCGTGCCCAGCGACGAGATCCGCTGGTGGCGGGACGTGCCCACCGGCCCCGTCGGCGCCGCGCCCTGGACCGTCGAGGAGCAGTTGCGCGGGGCCGCCCGCCAGATGCTGCTCGCCGGCTCGCTCGCCACCCGCGCGCGGGCCGGCTACTACGGCGCCCGCCACCGCAGGTCCGCCGCCGCCTCCCTGGAGAACGTGCTGGTCGGCGCGGAACCCGGCGGCCGCGGCCTCACCGCCTTCGTGCCCGTCAGCACCGGCCGGCCGCTCGCCGTACGCCTGCACGAGGCGCTGTGCGCCGCCCGCGAGGCCATCGACTACCAGCGGGCCACCGGCGGCATGGACGCCTTCGACGCGGCCGTCGAGGCGGGCGTCAGCCATGAACTGATGGAAGCCCTGGTGGCCCTCGTCCGGGGCACCGAGGGCGCCCGGATCACCGTCGAGTGGTCGCCCGCCGCGGGCGTCCCCGAGGGCGGCGCGAACCCCGCCGAGCCCGTCGAGTTCTCGCCCGGCGACCTGCCGGTGCTGCGCGAGGCCGGGGCCCGCTATCTGCGCGAGGAGCCGTCCGTGCCCGTGCGGATCACCGGCGCCGTGGTCCGGATGCGCAGGTCGGGCCCGCGCGGGGAGGGCACCGTACGGCTGCGGGTCATCGCGGGCGCCGAGGTCCCGCACGTCCGGATGACCCTGGACGAGGAGGCGTACCGGATAGCGGGCCAGGCCCATCTGGTCGGGCTGCCGGTGCGGGTGCACGGGCGGCTGGAGAGCCGCGGCGGATTCCGCAGGCTCACGGACGCCTCCGGCGTCGTCCCCGTACAGGTGGACGAAGCCGAGCGGGACCGGCTGATGAAGTCGCTCCAGGAGAACCTGGACTTCTTCGAGGAGGCCTGCAGCGAGGACTGAGGCGCGCGTACGGGGAGGACCAGGGCGCGCTCGTGGCACGACCGGGGCGCACTGTCCACAACCGTTTCGCGGAGGGGACCCCGGGCTCGGTAGGATTCGGGGCATTGCCATGCCATGTCGTATGTGGTGTGGAGTCGCCTTCAGTCAGGAGAGTCCGGTGTCAGACGTCCGTGTGATCATCCAACGCGATTCCGAGCGGGAAGAGCGCGTGGTGACGACGGGCACTACGGCCGCCGACCTCTTCACCGGCGAGCGCACCATCGTCGCGGCCCGCGTGGCCGGCGAGCTGAGGGACCTCGCGTACGAGGTGCAGGACGGCGAGGAGGTCGAGCCCGTCGAGATCTCCTCCGAGGACGGCCTGAACATCCTGCGCCACTCCACCGCGCACGTGATGGCCCAGGCCGTGCAGGAGCTCTTCCCCGACGCCAAGCTGGGCATCGGCCCGCCGGTCAAGGACGGCTTCTACTACGACTTCGACGTCGAGAAGCCCTTCACCCCCGAGGACCTCAAGGCCGTCGAGAAGAAGATGCAGGAGATCCAGAAGCGCGGGCAGCGCTTCTCCCGCCGCGTCGTCACCGACGAGGACGCCCGCGAGGAGCTGGCGGCGGAGCCGTACAAGCTGGAGCTCATCAGCATCAAGGGCCCCGCGTCCTCGGACGACGGCGCGAACGTCGAGGTGGGCGGCGGCGAGCTGACCATCTACGACAACCTCGACGCCAAGACCGGCGAGCTGTGCTGGAAGGACCTCTGCCGCGGTCCCCACCTGCCCACCACCCGCAACATCCCGGCGTTCAAGCTCATGCGCAACGCCGCCGCGTACTGGCGCGGCAGCGAGAAGAACCCCATGCTCCAGCGCATCTACGGCACCGCCTGGCCCTCCAAGGAGGAGCTGAAGGCCCACCTCGACTTCCTCGCCGAGGCCGAGAAGCGCGACCACCGCAAGCTGGGCAACGAGCTGGACCTGTTCTCCATCCCGGACCAGATCGGCTCCGGCCTCGCCGTCTTCCACCCCAAGGGCGGCATCATCCGCCGGGTCATGGAGGACTACTCGCGCCGCCGGCACGAGGAGGAGGGCTACGAGTTCGTCTACACCCCGCACGCCACCAAGGGGAAGCTCTTCGAGACCTCGGGCCACCTGGACTGGTACGCCGACGGCATGTACCCGCCCATGCAGCTCGACGAGGGCGTGGACTACTACCTCAAGCCCATGAACTGCCCGATGCACAACCTGATCTTCGACGCGCGCGGCCGTTCGTACCGTGAACTGCCGCTGCGCCTCTTCGAGTTCGGCACCGTGTACCGGTACGAGAAGTCGGGCGTCGTGCACGGCCTGACCCGCGCCCGGGGTTTCACGCAGGACGACGCGCACATCTACTGCACCAAGGAGCAGATGGCGGAGGAGCTCGACAAGACGCTCACCTTCGTCCTGAACCTGCTGCGCGACTACGGCCTCACCGACTTCTACCTGGAGCTGTCCACCAAGGACCCGGAGAAGTTCGTCGGCTCGGACGAGGTCTGGGAAGAGGCCACCGAGACGCTGCGCCAGGTCGCCGAGAAGCAGGGCCTCCCGCTGGTCCCGGACCCGGGCGGTGCCGCCTTCTACGGTCCGAAGATCTCCGTGCAGGCCAAGGACGCCATCGGCCGCACCTGGCAGATGTCGACCGTGCAGCTCGACTTCAACCTGCCCGAGCGCTTCGACCTGGAGTACACCGGTCCCGACGGCTCCAAGCAGCGCCCGGTCATGATCCACCGCGCGCTCTTCGGCTCCATCGAGCGGTTCTTCGCCGTGCTCCTGGAGCACTACGCGGGCGCGTTCCCGGCCTGGCTGGCGCCCGTCCAGGCGATCGGCATCCCGATCGGCGACGCGCACGTGGAGTACCTCCAGAAGTTCGCCGCGGAGGCCCGCAAGAAGGGTCTGCGCGTCGAGGTCGACGCGTCCTCGGACCGTATGCAGAAGAAGATCAGGAACGCGCAGAAGCAGAAGGTGCCCTTCATGGTCATCGCGGGCGACGAGGACATGACGGCCGGCGCCGTCTCCTTCCGCTACCGCGACGGCTCCCAGGAGAACGGCATCCCCCTCGACGAGGCCATCGCCAAGATCGCGAAGGTCGTCGAGGAGCGCGCGCAGGTCTGATCGGCAGGCCTTGCCGGCTCATGACACGAAGCCCCCGGGAAGCTCAGCGCCCCGGGGGCTTCTCGTCGCCCTCGCGCGAGAACACCTGCAGCAGCCACGAGGAGAACGACCCCGTCACCGCGCCGAGCAGTGCCAGACCGCACACCATCATGGCGACCGCGATCACGCGCCCCCTCGGTGTCACCGGCGTCACGTCCCCGTACCCGACCGTCGAGAGCGTGGAGGCGGCCCACCACAGCGAGTCGCCGAACGTGACGATCGTCGCGTGCGGTGCCTGGTACTCCGCCTGGTAGACCGCGAGGGAACCCGAGAAGCCGAGCAGCAGGACCGCGATGCCCGCGTAGCAGATCACCCGCGCGTACAGCGGGAGCCGTGGCTCTCCACGGCGCCGCAGCACGGCGTCGTAGAGCTTGACGACCCGCAGGGGACGCAGGAGGGGCAGGACGAGCACCACGGTGTCCAGCAGGTGACGGTGAACGAACCGTGGGCCCTGTCCGCTCAGCCGCCACAGCACCAGGTAGTCGACGAGGAACGCCGTCCAGGTGATCGCGATCACCGTGAGGCAGACATCCCGTCCGCCCTGGGGCAGACCGTGTGCCAGCACATGGACCGCGTACGCGGCGAGGAACAGCAGCGACGCGACCCCCAGCGGTACCTCGGTGCGCTGCTCCCAGCGGGTCATCGGGCTGTCGTCGTCCATGGCCACAGCTTCGCCGGAGGCCCCGTTGCCCGGCACCCGCCGACACGCCGCGAACGGGCGAAGCAATATGCTGCAACACATGACGAGTGAGCCGGAGCAGCAGATCGGAGTGGGAACGCGGGACGCGTTCCAGCGCCTTTGGACGCCCCACCGGATGGCCTACATCCAGGGCGAGAACAAGCCCACCGGTCCGGGGGCCGAAGACGGCTGTCCCTTCTGCTCGATTCCGGCCAAGTCCGACGAGGACGGGCTGATCGTGAGGCGCGGCGAGCAGGTGTACGCGGTGCTCAACCTGTACCCGTACAACGGCGGGCACCTGATGGTCGTGCCCTACCGGCACGTCGCCGACTACACGGACCTCACCGGGCCGGAGACCGCCGAACTCGGTGAGCTGACGAAGCAGGCCATGACCGCCCTGCGCACGGCCTCCGGCGCCCATGGCTTCAACATCGGCATGAACCAGGGCACGGTCGCGGGCGCCGGCATCGCCGCCCATCTGCACCAGCACATCGTGCCCCGCTGGGGCGGCGACACCAACTTCATGCCGGTCGTCGGCCACACCAAGGTCCTGCCCCAACTCCTCGCGGACACCCGCAAGATGCTGGCGGAGGCCTGGCCCACCGCGTAGTCCGGTCCGGGGCGCCCCCGCGGGGCCGCCCCGTCCACCGCGGGGCTACGCGTCGTACAGGTCGGCCTTGCGCGGCGAGGCGTCCTGCACCGACGTGCTGAGGAACGCCGAGCGGTTGCCGAACTTCTCCGTGTCGACGCCGTTCTCATCGAGCACCTTGAGCGCCGCCGTGTGCACCACGCGCAGCACGGGCGTCGCGGCCCGCAGCGCGTCGTCCGCCATGAAACGGTGCCGCCACGGCTGATCGGCCCACGCGTGCCGCAGCCCGAACGGCTCGGGCAGCGCCAGACTCCCGCCGATCCAGTTCAGCAGCGGCGGATACCAGGTGAGCGGCGCCCTCGCCGCCAGCCGTACGACCTCGTCGGCGGTGACCAGCGGGAGGCTCACCTTGCGGGTCTCCCAGAACTTGACGGCCTTCGCGACCTCTTTGGTCGGCGCCTCCGGCTTGCTGGTGAACAGCGGGTTCACCGGCCCCAGCGCGTGCCCGGTCACCTCGATGCGCAGCGTCTGGTGCAGGACGGTCACCGTGATCATCATGGTGATGATCAACTGGCCGTCCCAGAGCGTCCATTGGACGCCGAGGTAGTGCCGGTCGCCGCTGCCGAACTGCTGCTTGTTGCAGATGTCCTGCACGGCGTGCGTCTTGATCGTGTAGGCGTCCACGTCCGTGCCGCCCGGCCGGGACACCGCCTTCGCGTTCTCGCCGATCGGCGTGACGATCCAGTGCTTTATCGAAGGCGCAGGAAAACCACCGGTGTTGAGCGGACCGCGCTCCAGCATGCGCAACTGGTCGTGGATGTTGCGGATGACGTCCCAGCTGCGGAACGGGTGTATCTCCTTCTTCGCGTCCCGCGCCACCAGGTCCTCGGCGAGCTGCCAGCTGCCCCAGCGGGTGCCCATGCCGAGTATGCCCTTGGGGCCCGCGTAGAAGACCGAGTTGGACTGCTGCTCCGCGGTGAGCCGGGCGAGCGCCTGCCGCAGCCGCTCCGCCGCCGTCTCCCCGGGGCTGCCGGGGACCGCCTCGGGAATCTTGGCGCCGATGCCGCCGCCCGACAGCAGGTTGTCCCAGCGCGCCCGCAGATCCTTGGCGGTGCGCTCGCAGATCTGCTTCGCCCACAGCCAGCCGACGACGGGCAGGACCACCGAGGCGCGCGCGTACCAGGCCCAGAAGCCCGTGAACGGCATGCGGACGAGGAAGAGGACGGCCAGCGCGCCGACGGCGATCAGGAGTGTCGTGCCGAGCGCGGAACCGCGCTTGTCCGCGCGCTTGGCGATCTGCGTCCTGATCTGGAAGACCAGCAGCCACACCAGCAGTCCGGGCAGGAACAGCAGCCCGCACAGCACCATGACGGCCGACAGCCAGTTGTCGCGGTCCCGGCGGATGTTGGTCGCCGCGAGGCAGTGCTCCACGATGACCTGCGGCTCGGTGCCGAAGGACTGGATGAGCGGAGCGCGGCCCGCGCCCAGCATGCGGGCGGTGACGGCCCCCGAGAAGGCCTCGCCGAGATTCGGCGCGAACAGCTTGATCCGTCCGGCCTTGACGGTGGACTGGTGCCATTCGTTGTCGGCCTTGAGGATCTCCTCCACCGGACTGTCGCGGTACGCCGCCGAGGCCAGCGCGAAGGTCGCCGCCGTCTGCCCCGCGGTGCCCGTGAGCGGCACTTGCGCCCCGGGAGTGAAATCGAAACCGTCGAACGCCACTTCCGCCCCCATCGCCGCCGCACCCGCTCCTGCGGCTTTCCCGACTTCGGTGTCCCGCACACCTGTTGATCAGGTCTTCGTCTTGATCAGGTTCCCAGGGTATCGGCCGCGGCCGACATTCGTCGGCGGACGGTGGAAGCCGCCCACCGACGGATGAAGTCCCCGGTCGGACTCCCCAACCTTCAGGCGCCCGGGTCCTGTTCGCGGAGCCGCTCGGCGATCTGCTGCGGCATGGGCTCGTGCCGCGCGTACCGCCGGTCGAAGCGCGCGGTGCCGTGCGAGATGGACCGCAGATCCACGGCGTACCGTCCGATCTCGATCTCCGGCACCTCGGCTCGTACGAGCGTGCGCCCGCCGCCCGCCTGCTCGGTCCCGACGACCCGGCCGCGCCGTCCCGACAGGTCGCTCATCACCGCCCCCACGTAGTCGTCGCCGACCAGGACGCTCACCTCGGCCACCGGCTCCAGGAGATGGATCTTCGCGTCGCGGGCCGCCTCGCGCAGCGCGAGCGCGCCCGCCGTCTGGAACGCGGCGTCGGAGGAGTCCACCGAGTGCGCCTTGCCGTCGAGCAGGGTGACCCGAACGTCGATGAGCGGATAGCCCGCGGCCACGCCCTTGGCGGCCTGGGCGCGCACACCCTTCTCGACGGAGGGGATGAACTGCCGGGGAACCGCGCCGCCGACGACCTTGTCGACGAACTCGATGCCCGAGCCGCCGGGCAGCGGGTCGACCTCGATCTCGCAGATCGCGAACTGGCCGTGCCCGCCGGACTGCTTCACATGGCGACCGCGCCCGGTGGACGGTCCCGCGAACGTCTCGCGCAGGGAGACCTTGTGCGGGACCACGTCGACCTGCACGCCGTACCGGTTGCGCAGCCGTTCCAGGGCGACGTCCGCGTGCGCCTCGCCCAGGCACCAGAGCACGACCTGATGGGTGTTCTGGTTCTGTTCCAGGCGCATCGTGGGGTCCTCGGCCACCAGCCGGCCGAGCCCCTGGGAGAGCTTGTCCTCGTCCGCCTTGCTGTGCGCCTCGATGGCGAGCGGGAGCAGCGGGTCGGGCATCCGCCACGGCTCCATGAGCAGCGGGTCGTCCTTGGCCGAAAGGGTGTCTCCCGTCTCGGCGCGGTTCAGCTTGGCCACGCTGGCGAGGTCGCCCGCGATGCAGTGCGTGAGGGCGCGCTGCTGCTTGCCGAAGGGCGCGGAGAGGGCGCCGACGCGCTCGTCGACGTCGTGGTCCTCGTGTCCGCGGTCGGTCAGCCCGTGCCCGGAGACGTGCACCGTTTCGTCGGGGCGCAGGGTTCCGGAGAAGACCCGGACCAGGGAGACCCGTCCCACGTACGGGTCGGACGCGGTCTTCACGACCTCCGCGACCAACGGCCCGTCCGGGTCGCACGCCTTCACCTCGCGCGCGGCGCCGTCCGGTGTGGTCACCGCGGGCGCCGGGCGCTCCAGCGGGGTGGGGAAGCCGCCCGTGATCAGTTCGAGGAGCTCGACCGTGCCGAGCCCCTGCCGGGCTCCGTCGGCGGCGGGAGCCGCGGCCAGCACGGGGAAGAAGCTCCCGCGCGCCACGGCCCGTTCCAGGTCCTGCACGAGTGTCTCGAGGTCGATCTCCTCGCCGCCGAGATAGCGGTCCATGAGGGTCTCGTCCTCGCTCTCGGCGATGATCCCCTCGATCAGCCGGTTGCGGGCGGCCTCGATGAGCGGCTGCTGCTCGGGTCCCGGCTCGGCCTCCTTGCGCTCCCCCGAGGAGTAGTCGAACAGCCGCTGCGTGAGCAGTCCGATCAGACCGGTCACGGGGGCGTGCCCGTCCGGCGCCTCCGCGCCGTGCAACGGCAGGTACAGCGGCAGTACGGCGTCGGGGTCGTCCCCGCCGAACGCCTCCGCGCAGGTCCGGGTCATCCCCTCGAAGTCCGAGCGGGCCGATTCCAGATGGGTGACCACGATGGCCCGGGGCATGCCGACGGCCGCGCACTCCTCCCACAGCATCCGGGTCGCGCCGTCCACCCCGTCCGAGGCCGAGACGACGAAGAGGGCCGCGTCCGCCGCTCGCAGACCGGCCCTCAGTTCCCCGACGAAATCGGCGTACCCGGGGGTGTCCAAAATGTTGATCTTGTATCCGTCCCAGTCGACGGGTACCAGGGAGAGCTGCACCGAACGCTGCTGCCGGTGCTCGATCTCGTCGTAGTCGGAGACGGTGCCGCCGTCCTCCACGCGGCCCGCCCGGTTCACCGCTCCCGCCGTCAGCGCGAGAGCCTCCACCAATGTCGTCTTGCCCGATCCGCTGTGGCCGACCAGCACCACATTCCGTACGGACGCGGGGTGGTCGGCCGCCGTAGCCCTGCCGGCGGCTCCGGGGTGTGCGTTCGCCTTGTCGCCCATGGCCTTGCCTCCCGTGCACGGTGAGGTCTCTGTGGGCGCGGGACATACCGAGGCCTTCCCCAGACTCCGTCCGGGGGCACCCCCAACGGTGGCGGCTCCGGTGACGCCCGCGGTGTATTCGAGCTTTGCACTCGCGTCATGGTGCGTCCATACGGTGGACGCGATCTCGCCGTGACACCGGCGGCATCGGGTCGTGACACGGGGTGCGGGTGCCCGACCATCGCACAAGCGCACGCGTGACTACGATGGGCCAGCCGACGGCCAGCAGGGGCCGTCCGGCGACACCGACCCTCGGGAAGGCCATGCTGAACAAGTACGCGCGTGCATTCTTCACGCGTGTCCTCACACCGTTCGCCGCGTTTCTCATCCGCCGGGGGGTAAGCCCCGACACGGTCACCCTCCTGGGCACGGCCGGAGTCATGGCGGGCGCGCTGGTCTTCTACCCCCGGGGAGAGTTCTTCTGGGGAACGATCGTCATCACGCTCTTCGTGTTCTCCGACCTGGTCGACGGGAACATGGCGCGCCAGCTCGGCCGCTCCAGCCGCTGGGGCGCCTTCCTGGACTCCACGCTCGACCGGGTCGCCGACGGCGCGATCTTCGGCGGCTTCGCGCTCTGGTACGCCGGCAACGGCGACGACAACGTGCTGTGCGCCGTCTCGATCTTCTGCCTCGCCAGCGGCCAGGTGGTGTCGTACACCAAGGCTCGCGGTGAGTCGATCGGTCTGCCGGTCGCGGTCAACGGTCTCGTCGAGCGCGCCGAACGCCTGGTGATCTCCCTGGTCGCGGCCGGTCTGGCGGGTCTGCACACGTTCGGTGTGCCCGGCGTCCAGGTGCTGCTGCCCATCGCGCTGTGGATCGTCGCCGTCGGCAGCCTCGTCACGCTGATCCAGCGCGTCGTCACCGTCCGCCGGGAGGCCGCCGAGGCGGACGCCGCGGTCGCCGCCCAGAACAGTGAGGCCACCTCGTGACCAGCCTCCGGGACAGGTTGGTCGACGGGGCCTACGCCCTCGGCTGGAGCACCGTCAAGAAGCTCCCCGAGCCGGTCGCCGTGCGCCTCGGCCGCACGATCGCCGACATCGCGTGGAAGAGGCGCGGCAAGGGGGTCCGGCGCCTGGAGGGCAACTACGCGCGCGTGGTGCCGGACGCGACACCCGAGCGGCTCGCCGAGCTCTCCCGGGCCGGCATGCGTTCGTACCTGCGCTACTGGATGGAGTCGTTCCGGCTTCCCGCTTGGAGCGAGGAGCGGGTGGCCAACGGGTTCGAGATCAAGGACGTGCACCGCCTCACCGACGGGATCGCCTCCGACCGGGGCGTCATCCTGGCCCTTCCGCACATGGCGAACTGGGACCTCGCGGGCGCCTGGGTCACCACCGGGCTGAAGACACCGTTCACGACCGTCGCCGAGCGCCTCAAGCCCGAATCGCTGTACGACCGTTTCGTCGCCTATCGCGAGGGTCTCGGCATGGAGGTCCTCCCGCACAGTGGCGGTGCCGCGTTCGCCACGCTGGCCCGGCGGCTGCGCGACGGCGGACTGATCTGCCTGGTCGCCGAACGGGACCTGTCCGCCTCGGGCGTCGAGGTGGAGTTCTTCGGCGAGGCGACCCGGATGCCCGCGGGACCGGCCCTGCTGGCCCAGCAGACCGGCGCCATCCTCCTGCCCGTGACCCTCTGGTACGACGACTCGCCCGTCATGCGGGGCCAGGTGCATCCGCCCGTCGAGGTCCCCGAATCAGGTACCCGTGCCGAAAAGACGTCTGTCATGACACAGGCGCTGGCCGACGCCTTCGCCACCGGCATCGCCGACCACCCGGAGGACTGGCACATGTTGCAGCGTTTGTGGCTGAAGGACCTCGACCCCGGGAAGGCTCCCGAAGAGGGGTCCGGCGCGCGGGATCCCGAGAAGAGGACCCCGTGAGGATCGGCATCGTCTGCCCGTACTCCTGGGACGTCCCGGGCGGCGTCCAGTTCCACATCCGCGACCTGGCCGAGCATCTCATCGGCCTGGGGCACGAGGTCTCCGTCCTCGCCCCCGCGGACGACGACACCCCCCTGCCGCCGTACGTCGTCTCGGCGGGCCGTGCGGTCCCGGTGCCGTACAACGGCTCGGTGGCGCGGCTGAACTTCGGCTTCCTGTCGGCGGCCCGGGTACGGCGCTGGCTGCACGACGGAACCTTCGACGTGATCCACATCCACGAGCCGACCTCGCCGTCGCTGGGCCTGCTCGCGTGCTGGGCGGCGCAGGGGCCCATCGTCGCCACCTTCCACACCTCCAACCCGCGCTCCCGGGCGATGGTCGCCGCGTACTCCATCCTCCAGGCAGCCCTGGAGAAGATCAGCGCGCGGATCGCCGTGAGCGAGTACGCCCGGCGCACCCTCGTCGAGCACCTCGGCGGTGACGCGGTCGTCATCCCGAACGGCGTCGACGTCGACTTCTTCGCCCGCGCCAAGCCCAAGCCCGAGTGGCAGGGCGACACCATCGGCTTCATCGGCCGCATCGACGAGCCCCGCAAGGGCCTGCCGGTGCTCATGAAGGCCCTGCCGAAGATCCTGGCCGAGCGCCCGCAGACGCGCCTGCTGGTCGCCGGACGCGGCGACGAGAAGGAGGCCGTGGAGTCGCTGCCCGCCGAGATGCGCGCGCGTGTCGAGTTCCTCGGCATGATCAGCGACGAGGACAAGGCCCGCTTCCTGCGCAGCATCGACCTCTACGTCGCGCCGAACACCGGCGGCGAGAGCTTCGGGATCATCCTGGTCGAGGCGATGTCCGCCGGAGCGCCGGTGCTCGCCGCGGATCTCGACGCGTTCGCCCAGGTCCTCGACCAGGGCTCCGCGGGTGAGCTGTTCGCCAACGAGGACGCGGACGACCTGGCGGCCGCCGCGGTGCGTCTGCTCGCCGACCCGGAGCGCCGGGCCGGCCTGCGCGAGCGGGGCAGCGCCCACGTACGGCGCTTCGACTGGTCGACGGTCGGCGCGGACATCCTGTCCGTGTACGAGACGGTCACCGACGGCGCGGCCGCGGTCGCCACGGACGAACGCACGGGCCTCCGCGCCCGCTTCGGCCTCGCCCGCGACTGAACGAGTCCGGCCTCCCGGACCGAACCGGCCCCACAGCGAACTCCCGTGCGGGGAAGGCGCCGCTGAGCCGAGAACGGCCTGAACACGATGGTTCGGCCCGCGTCGTCCGGGCGGTGGCTCCGCGGACGGCGCCGTTCGGTATGCCGCGCGTGCGCGCCGGACGGCGGGTCCGCGGTGATGCTCCCGCGTGCCCTGCCGGACGTGCCGAGCGCTCGCGCCGGGCTCCGGGAGCGGGGCCCGCGCGGCGGCTGCGGGCTCTGCCGCGTCCCCCGGCCGGGGCGGAGCCCGCGATGACGGCCCCGCCGGGGACGGGCCCGACTCCCCGCCCCGACGGGGCGGTTCACCTTGCGTACCGGCCCGGCGGGCCCGGCGCCGTCGCACGGGTAGCCTTGCCGCCCGTGACCGCAACCCTCATCTGGATCCTCGTCGGCCTCGTCGCGATCGGCCTCTACCTGAGCTGGACCGCCGGGCGCCTCGACCGGCTGCACGCCCGTATCGACGCCGCCCGCGCCGCCCTCGACGCGCAGCTGCTGCGCCGGGCCTCCGTGACCCAGGAACTGGCCACCTCCGGGGTGCTCGACCCGGCCGCCTCGATCGTGCTCTACGAAGCGGCGCACGCCGCCCGGCAGGCCGAGGAGGAGCAGCGCGAGGTGGCCGAGAGCGAGCTCAGCCAGGCCCTGCGGGCGGTGTTCGGGGAGACACAGCAGGTCGAGGCGGTCCGCGAGGTGCCCGGCGGCGAGGAGGCGGCCGGCGAGCTGGCCCAGGCCGTGCGCCGGGTGCCGATGGCCCGTCGCTTCCACAACGACGCCGTACGCGCCGCCCGCGCGCTGCGCCGCCACCGCAAGGTCCGCTGGTTCCGCCTCGCCGGCCACGCCCCGTTCCCGATGGCCTTCGAGATGGACGACGAGCCCCCGACGGCCCTGGCGGACCGCCCGACGACCTGATCCACAGGGGGAGGACGCGGGGTGTACCGGGGAGGGCGCGAACGAAAACGATCCACCGCCTCCCCATTGGCCCTTGCAGTGGACTGGTCACCTCGCGTTTCCTCGGAGCTGCAGAAATCCTCTTTCACCCAGTGAGGTCAACCCGTGTCCAGCACGCTCTCCAACTCCGCCCAGGCCGCTGAGAACACCGCGATCGGCACCGCACGCGTCAAGCGCGGCATGGCCGAGCAGCTCAAGGGCGGCGTGATCATGGACGTGGTCAACGCCGAGCAGGCGAAGATCGCCGAGGACGCCGGCGCCGTGGCCGTCATGGCCCTGGAGCGGGTCCCCGCCGACATCCGCAAGGACGGCGGCGTCGCCCGGATGTCGGACCCGAACATGATCGAGGAGATCATCGAAGCGGTCTCCATCCCGGTGATGGCCAAGTCCCGCATCGGCCACTTCGTCGAGGCCCAGGTCCTGCAGTCCCTCGGCGTCGACTACATCGACGAGTCCGAGGTCCTCACCCCGGCCGACGAGGTCAACCACTCCGACAAGTGGGCGTTCACCACCCCCTTCGTCTGTGGCGCCACCAACCTGGGCGAGGCCCTGCGCCGGATCGCCGAGGGCGCGGCCATGATCCGCTCCAAGGGCGAGGCCGGCACCGGCAACGTCGTCGAGGCCGTCCGCCACCTGCGCCAGATCAAGAACGAGATCGCCCGGCTGCGCGGCTTCGACAACAACGAGCTGTACGCCGCCGCCAAGGAGCTGCGCGCACCGTACGAGATCGTCAAGGAGGTCGCCGAGCTCGGCAAGCTCCCGGTCGTCCTGTTCTCCGCCGGTGGTGTCGCCACCCCCGCCGACGCCGCGCTCATGCGTCAGCTCGGCGCCGAGGGCGTCTTCGTCGGTTCCGGCATCTTCAAGTCCGGCGACCCGGCCAAGCGCGCCGCCGCCATCGTGAAGGCCACCACCTTCTACGACGACCCGAAGATCATCGCGGACGCGTCCCGCAACCTCGGCGAGGCCATGGTCGGCATCAACTGCGACACCCTCCCCGAGACCGAGCGCTACGCCAACCGCGGCTGGTAGTCACATGACCACTCCTGTGATCGGTGTCCTGGCTCTCCAGGGCGACGTACGGGAGCACCTCATCGCCCTGGCCGCGGCGGACGCCGTGGCCAGGCCGGTGCGGCGCCCCGAGGAACTCGCCGAGATCGACGGTCTCGTCATCCCCGGCGGAGAGTCCACCACCATCTCCAAGCTGGCCGTCCTCTTCGGAGTGATGGAGCCGCTGCGCGCGCGGGTCCGCGCCGGGATGCCCGTCTACGGCACCTGCGCCGGCATGATCATGCTCGCCGACAAGATCCTCGACCCGCGCTCGGGCCAGGAGACCATCGGCGGCATCGACATGATCGTGCGCCGTAACGCCTTCGGACGGCAGAACGAGTCCTTCGAGGCGGCGGTCGACGTCCGCGGCGTCGAGGGCGATCCCGTGGAGGGCGTCTTCATCCGTGCCCCCTGGGTCGAGTCCGTGGGCGCCGAGGCCGAGGTGCTCGCCGAGCACGGCGGCCACATCGTCGCCGTACGCCAGGGAAACGCGCTCGCCACGTCGTTCCACCCGGAGCTGACGGGCGACCACCGGGTTCACGGTTTGTTCGTCGACATGGTGCGCGCGAACCGGACACCGGCGTCCTTGTAGGATCTGTGGGGTCTTCCCAGGCTTCCGATGCCTGGGGGAGTCCGTAGGTTGGGTTACGCGAAGGAGACAGGCAGATGTCCGGCCACTCTAAATGGGCTACGACGAAGCACAAGAAGGCCGTGATCGACGCCAAGCGCGGCAAGCTCTTCGCGAAGATGATCAAGAACATCGAGGTCGCGGCCCGCACGGGCGGCGCCGACGTGTCCGGCAATCCGACGCTGTTCGACGCCATCCAGAAGGCCAAGAAGAGCTCGGTCCCGAACAAGAACATCGACTCCGCGGTCAAGCGCGGCGCCGGTCTCGAAGCCGGTGGCGCCGACTACGAGACGATCATGTACGAGGGCTACGGTCCGAACGGTGTCGCCGTGCTCATCGAGTGCCTCACCGACAACCGCAACCGCGCGGCCTCGGACGTCCGCGTCGCCATGACCCGCAACGGCGGGAACATGGCCGACCCCGGCTCCGTGTCGTACCTGTTCAACCGCAAGGGCGTCATCATCGTCCCCAAGGGTGAGCTGGCCGAGGACGACGTCCTCGGCGCCGTGCTCGACGCGGGCGCCGAAGAGGTCAACGACCTCGGCGAGTCCTTCGAGGTCCTGTCCGAGGCCACCGACCTGGTCGCGGTGCGCACCGCGCTCCAGGAGGCCGGCATCGACTACGACTCCGCCGACGCCAACTTCGTCCCGACCATGCAGGTCGAGCTCGACGAGGAGGGCGCCCGGAAGATCTTCAAGCTGATCGACGCCCTGGAGGACAGCGACGACGTGCAGAACGTCTTCGCCAACTTCGACGTCAGCGACGAGGTCATGGAGAAGGTCGACGCCTGATCGAGGGCTCGCACCGAGCGGCGGGGGGGGGGGGGGGGGCCCCCCCCCCCCCCCCCCGCCGCTCTGTCAGTGGCACCCGATAGCCTGCACGAACTGGGGATACCTCCCAGCGACGGCCGGTGAGATCGAAGGAGGGCCCGGGTGCGGGTGCTGGGTGTTGACCCCGGGTTGACCCGGTGCGGTGTCGGGGTGGTCGAGGGAGTCGCCGGGCGGCCCCTGACCATGCGCGGCGTCGGTGTCGTACGCACCCCCGCGGACGCCGAACTGGGCCTGCGGCTGGTCGCCATCGAGCAGGGCATCGAGCGCTGGCTCGACGAGTACGAACCCGAATACGTCGCCGTGGAGCGGGTGTTCAGCCAGCACAACGTCCGGACCGTGATGGGCACCGCCCAGGCCAGCGCCGTCGCCATGCTCTGCGCGGCCCGCCGCGGCATCCCCGTCGCGCTGCACACCCCGAGCGAGGTCAAGGCCGCCGTCACCGGCAACGGACGCGCGGACAAGGCCCAGGTCGGCGCGATGGTCACCCGCCTGCTGCGGCTCGCCGAACCGCCCAAGCCCGCCGACGCGGCGGACGCCCTCGCCCTCGCCATCTGTCACATCTGGCGCGCCCCCGCCCAGAGCAGACTCCGGCAGGCCGCCGCGCGGATCGGCCCCGACCGGGCCGTCGCGCAGAACAGACTCCAGCAGGCCGCAGCCGCGCACGCCTCGCACCAAGCATCGAAAGGCCGTACCGCATGATCGCCTTCGTCAGCGGCCCGGTCGCCGCCCTCGCCCCCGACTCCGCGGTGGTGGAGGTCGGCGGCATCGGCATCGCCGTCCAGTGCACGCCGGGCACGCTCGCCGGGCTCCGCACCGGACAGCAGGCCAAGCTCGCCACCTCCCTCGTCGTCCGCGAGGACTCGCTCACCCTCTACGGCTTCGCGGACGACGACGAGCGCCAGGTCTTCGAGCTGCTCCAGACCGCGAGCGGAGTCGGACCCCGGCTGGCTCAGGCGATGCTCGCCGTGCACACCCCGGACGCCCTGCGCCGCGCGGTGTCCAGCGGGGACGAGAAGGCGCTCATCGCCGTCCCCGGCATCGGCAAGAAGGGTGCTCAGAAGCTGCTCCTGGACCTCAAGGACCGGCTCGGCGAGCCCCTCGGCCCCGGTGGCCCGGCCATCGGAACGGCGGTCACCGCCGGCTGGCGCGAGCAGCTGCACGCCGCGCTCGTCGGTCTCGGGTACGCGACCCGCGAGGCCGACGAGGCGGTCTCCGCCGTCGCCCCGCAGGCCGAGGCCGCCGAGGGAACCCCGCAGGTCGGCCAGCTCCTCAGGGCCGCCCTGCAGACCCTGAACCGAGCACGCTGACCGGCCCCGGCCCCCGGGCCGGGCGCGCGCCCCGGTGCGGCCGGCGCCCGCCGCACCGCCGACCGCCCCACCACCACGAAACCGCGAGGCACCACCGATGAACTGGGACGACACGAGAGACGAAGCCGCCGACGAGCGGCTCGTCGGCGCCGCCGCGGAGCGGTTGGTGGGATCGGTCGCCGACGGCGAGGACCAGGCCGTCGAGGCCGCCCTGCGCCCCAAGGACCTCGACGAGTTCATCGGCCAGGAGAAGGTCCGCGAGCAGCTCGACCTGGTCCTGCGCGCCGCACGGGCGCGCGGGGCCACCGCCGACCACGTGCTCCTCTCCGGCGCTCCCGGGCTCGGCAAGACCACCCTCTCCATGATCATCGCGGCCGAGATGGGCGCCCCTATCCGCATCACCAGCGGCCCCGCCATCCAGCACGCCGGAGACCTCGCGGCGATCCTGTCCTCCCTCCAGGAGGGCGAGGTCCTGTTCCTCGACGAGATCCACCGCATGTCCCGGCCGGCCGAGGAGATGCTCTACATGGCGATGGAGGACTTCCGTGTCGACGTCATCGTCGGCAAGGGCCCCGGCGCCACCGCCATCCCGCTGGAACTGCCCCCGTTCACGCTGGTCGGCGCCACCACGCGCGCGGGACTGCTGCCACCGCCGCTGCGCGACCGCTTCGGCTTCACCGCGCACATGGAGTTCTACGAGCCCACCGAGCTGGAGCGCGTCATCCACCGCTCCGCCGGCCTCCTCGACGTCGAGATCGGCGCCGAGGGCGCCGCGGAGATCGCCGGCCGCTCCCGCGGCACGCCCCGCATCGCCAACCGCCTGCTGCGCCGCGTACGCGACTACGCGCAGGTCAGAGCGGACGGGATCGTCACCCGGGAGATCGCCGGGGCGGCACTGAAGGTGTACGAGGTCGACGCCCGGGGTCTGGACCGTCTCGACCGCGGTGTCCTCGAAGCCCTGATCAAGCTTTTCGGCGGCGGCCCTGTCGGATTGTCCACACTCGCTGTCGCTGTGGGGGAGGAGCGTGAGACGGTGGAAGAGGTCGCCGAGCCCTTCCTCGTACGAGAGGGACTCCTCGCCCGCACTCCCCGTGGCCGGGTGGCGACACCCGCGGCATGGGCACATCTCGGCCTCACGCCACCCCGCCGGTCAGCAGGCGGAAACGGACAAGAAGACCTGTTCGGGGCGTGACGGCGTGCGCACGTACCGGGGCAGGAACCCCGGTGCCATGCTGAGCGTTGTTCCCTGAGTGCGGACTCGCTTAGACTCCGCCGATGCCGCTCCTGTCGACGGCATACATACCCCCATCCAGCAGGCCGCTCACCTTTGCGGTCGAAGAAGGAAGTCCCGACCCGTGAGTCCAGTGACCCTCCTCCCGTTCATCGTGCTCATCGGGGCCATGTTCCTGATGACCCGGTCGGCCAAGAAGAAGCAGCAGCAGGCGGCTTCCATGCGCAACGAGCTGCAGCCCGGCTCCGGCGTGCGCACGATCGGTGGTATGTACGCCACAGTCAAGGAGGTCAACGAGGACACGGTCCTCCTTGACGCTGCCCCGGGTGTGGACCTGCTCTTCGCGAAGAACTCGATCGGTGCCGTCCTCACGGACGACGAGTACAACCGCATCGTTCACGGCATCGAGCACGACCTGAAGGCCGACGGCAGCATCGTGCCGGACGACGCCTCCTCCCTCACCGAGACCGACGAGCCCGCCGCCGACGCCTCTTCCGACGCCTCCGACGACAAGCCCCTCGACCTCGGTAAGAAGGACGCGGCGGACAAGCCGGCCGACGAGGTCGTCGAGGCGAAGGCCGACCAGGCCTCCGACGCCGACGAAGCAGAGCCGAAGAAGACCGACGGCGAGGCCGACGCGAAGTAGTCACGGCCCGGGAGTGCGGCGCGACCCGCTCGCGCCCAGCACCTCCCGGGACGTGCTGTTCTCGCACGGAGTCCCGACACCATGGCATGGCCGTCCACGCGCTCACCCGGCGCAGGGCGGCCCGAGAGGGAGTACGAGAAGGTGGCAGCACCGAAGAAGGGCCGGAGCGCGAGCGCCCAGAGCAGGCCGGGGCGCTCGCTGGCCCTGATCTTGATCGCCATCGCGGCGCTCACCGGGGGGATGTTCGCCTCCGGGCACACCACCCCGCGTCTCGGCATCGATCTCGCCGGCGGCACGAGCATGACGCTCACGGCGAAGAACGAGCCGGGCCAGCCCAACGCGATCAACAAGACCAACATGAACACAGCGGTCGACATCATGAACCGCCGTGTCAACGGTCTCGGCGTCTCCGAGGCCGAGGTTCAGACCCAGGGATCCGACAACATCATTGTCAACATCCCCAAGGGAACGAACTCCAAGGAGGCCCGCGACCAGGTCGGCACCACCGCCAAGCTCTACTTCCGTCCCGTGCTGGCCACCGAGGTCTCCGGGGCCGGCGCGTCGGCCAGCCCGTCGCCGAGTGCCTCCAAGAGCGCCTCCGGCAAGTCCACGGACAAGGCGACCTCGTCCTCCTCGCCCTCCGCGACTGCGTCGGCCTCCGCCACCACCCAGGGCCGCGCGGTCACCGACGCGCTGAAGGCGGGTTCCTCGCCGTCGGCCAGCGCCTCCCCGAGCTCCTCGGCCTCCTCCAGCGCCGCTCCCTCCGCGAGCGCCAGCGTGGACCCCGCGACCGCCAAGCTGCAGTCCGAGTACGCCGCGCTCGACTGCTCCGACAAGGCGGCCCGTGCCACGGCCGGTGTCGGCGCCAAGCCGACCGAGCTGACCGTGGCCTGTGGCAAGAGCTCCTCGGGCCAGTGGCAGAAGTACGTGCTCGGCCCGGCCGAGGTGTCCGGAACGGACATCAAGAAGGCCGCCGCCGTCTTCGACACGCAGAGCGCCGCGGGCTGGAAGGTCACCATGGACTTCACGTCCGGTGGCTCCAAGAAGTTCGCCGACATCACCGGCAAGCTCGCCAAGAACCAGACCCCGCAGAACCAGTTCGCCATCGTCCTCGACGGTGAGGTCGTCTCCGACCCGTACGTCAGCCAGGCGCTGACCGGCGGCAACGCGGAGATCTCGGGAAGCTTCAGCCAGACCGAGGCGCAGTCGCTGGCCAACATGCTGAAGTACGGCGCGCTGCCGCTCAGCTTCAAGCTGTCCAGCGAAACCACCGTGACCGCCGCCCTCGGTGGCGAGCAGCTGCACGCCGGACTGATCGCCGGCGCCATCGGCCTCGCCCTGGTCGTCCTCTACCTGGTGATCTACTACCGCGGCCTGTCGGTCATCGCCATCGCCTCCCTGGGCATCTCCGCGATCCTGACCTACGTGCTCATGGCGCTGCTCGGCCCGGCCATCGGCTTCGCGCTGAACCTGCCGGCCGTGTGCGGTGCGATCGTCGCGATCGGTATCACCGCGGACTCGTTCATCGTCTTCTTCGAACGCATCCGGGACGAGATCCGCGAGGGCCGTTCCCTGCGGCCCGCCGTCGAGCGTGCCTGGCCGCGTGCCCGGCGCACCATCCTGGTCTCCGACTTCGTGTCGTTCCTGGCCGCCGCGGTGCTCTTCATCGTCACCGTCGGCAAGGTCCAGGGCTTCGCGTTCACCCTCGGTCTGACCACCGTGCTCGACGTCGTCGTCGTGTTCTTCTTCACCAAGCCGCTGATGACCCTCCTCGCCCGCAGGAATTTCTTCGCTGAGGGCCACAGCTGGTCCGGCCTCGACCCGAAGCGACTGGGCGCCAAGCCGCCGCTGCGCCGCACCCGTCGCGCGTCCGCCCCCGTCGACACGAAGGAGGCGTGAGATGTCGAAACTCGGCACCCTCGGCGCCCGGCTCCACCGCGGCGAGATCGGCTACGACTTCGTCGGCAAGCGCAAGATCTGGTACGGCATCTCGATCCTGATCACCATCACGGCCATCCTCGGCCTGACGGTGCGCGGCCTGAACATGGGCATCGAGTTCCAGGGCGGTGCCGTCTTCACCACCGGCAAGTCCAGCGTCTCGGTGACCCAGGCGGAGACGTACGCGAAGGAGGCCTCCGGCCACGACGCGGTCGTCCAGAAGCTCGGCAACGGCACCCTGCGCATCCAGATCGCCGGTATCGACACCGACAAGTCGGACACGATCAAGGACAAGCTCGCCACGGACTTGAATGTCAAGGCCGACGACATCAACGCCGACCTGGTCGGCCCCAGCTGGGGTGACCAGATCGCCAACAAGGCCTGGGAGGGCCTGGCGATCTTCATGGTCCTGGTCGTGATCTACCTGGCCATCGCGTTCGAGTGGCGCATGGCCATCGCCGCGCTGGTCGCCCTGATCCACGACATCACCATCACGGTCGGCATCTACGCCCTGGTCGGCTTCGAGGTCACCCCGGGCACCGTGATCGGTCTGCTGACGATCCTCGGTTACTCGCTCTACGACACGGTCGTCGTCTTCGACAGCCTCAAGGAGCAGACCAAGGACATCACCAAGCAGACCCGCTGGACCTACAGCGACGTCGCCGACCGCTCCATCAACAGCACCCTCGTGCGTTCCATCAACACCACGGTGGTCGCGCTGCTGCCGGTCGCCGGCCTGCTGTTCATCGGTGGCGGCGTCCTCGGCGCGGGCATGCTCAACGACATCTCGCTGTCGCTGTTCGTCGGCCTCGCGGCCGGCGCGTACTCCTCGATCTTCATCGCCACGCCGCTCGTCGCCGACCTCAAGGAGCGCGAGCCGCAGATGAAGGCCCTGCGCAAGCGGGTCCTCGCGAAGCGTGCCCAGGCGGCCGCCCAGGGCGAGTCCCTGGACCAGCGGGTCGGCGAGTCGTACGAGGACGACGAGCCGGACGACGTCACCCCGGCGGTCGTCGGTCCCCGCAACCAGCCCGCGTCCCGCACCCGCGGCCGCGGCCGGCCCTCGGGGAAGCGCCGATGACCGGCATCCAAGAGCTGCTGTTCAGCCGTATCCGTGACGTGGCCGACTACCCGGAGCCGGGGGTGATGTTCAAGGACATCACCCCGCTCCTGGCCGACCCGGCCGCGTTCGGCGCGCTGACCGGCGCCCTGGCGGACATCGCGGTGAGCAACGGAGCCACCAAGATCGTCGGTCTGGAGGCCCGTGGCTTCATCCTCGGAGCGCCGGTCGCCGTCCGGGCCGGGCTCGGCTTCATCCCCGTGCGCAAGGCGGGCAAGCTCCCCGGAGCGACCCTGTCGCAGGCGTACGACCTGGAGTACGGCTCCGCCGAGATCGAGGTGCACGCCGAGGACCTGAGCGTGGCCGACCGCGTGCTGGTCGTCGACGACGTCCTCGCCACCGGCGGCACCGCCGAGGCCTCGCTCCAGCTCATCCGCCGGGCGGGCGCCGAGGTCGCGGGCGTCGCCGTGCTGATGGAGCTCGGCTTCCTGGGCGGCCGCGGCCGTCTGGAGCCGGCCCTGGCCGGGGCTCCCCTGGAGGCGCTCCTGACGGTCTGAGGACCGCGCGCGGCATCCCGGGGGTACAGCCGCCGGAGAGGCTCGCGAAAGTCCTGAGACACCCGTAGGACACCGTGGAGGCGGGCCCGGAGGAATCCGGCGCCCGCCTCTGGCGTTGATTCCGTACGAGGCCGCCCCCGGCGGCCGACAGCGAGTCCGGCGCGAAGGATCGCTACCATGGGGTTTCCGGAGCCTGACCGGGGGACCCGGATCGCGCACGAGGAGCCCTCTTGCCAGACGAGGCCCAGCCACTCGCCCCCAGCGCGGAACGCCTGGGGCGAACCGCCTCCACCCAGCCCGAGCCCGCCCCGGGCCCGGCGGAGACGCCCGCACGGAACGTCGCGAGCGGGCCGGTCGAGCACGCCCAGGCCGCGCCCGAGGACACGGCGGCCGAGCAGCCACGTCCCAAGCCGGCCTCGCCCGAGCGCCCTGCGACCACCCCCGCGGTCCGTCCCGCGGCAGGTCAGCCCTCGCGTTCCGGCGGCTCCTCCAACCGCGTCCGCGCCCGGCTCGCCCGTCTCGGCGTCCAGCGCTCGAACCCGTACAACCCGGTTCTGGAGCCGCTGCTGCGGATAGTGCGCAGCAACGACCCCAAGATCGAGACGGCGACGCTCCGGCAGATCGAGAAGGCGTACCAGGTCGCCGAGCGCTGGCACCGCGGCCAGAAGCGCAAGAGCGGCGACCCGTACATCACGCACCCGCTCGCCGTCACCACCATCCTCGCCGAGCTGGGCATGGACCCGGCGACGCTCATGGCCGGTCTCCTGCACGACACCGTCGAGGACACCGAGTACGGCCTCGACACCCTGCGCCGCGACTTCGGCGACCAGGTCGGCCTGCTCGTCGACGGTGTCACCAAGCTGGACAAGGTCAAGTTCGGCGAGGCCGCCCAGGCCGAGACCGTGCGCAAGATGGTCGTCGCCATGGCCAAGGACCCCCGCGTCCTGGTCATCAAGCTCGCCGACCGCCTGCACAACATGCGCACCATGCGCTACCTCAAGCGCGAGAAGCAGGAGAAGAAGGCGCGCGAGACCCTGGAGATCTACGCGCCGCTCGCCCACCGCCTGGGCATGAACACCATCAAGTGGGAGCTGGAGGACCTCGCCTTCGCGATCCTCTACCCCAAGATGTACGACGAGATCGTGCGCCTGGTCGCCGAGCGCGCCCCCAAGCGCGACGAGTACCTCGCCATAGTGACCGACGAGGTCCAGTCCGACCTGCGCGCGGCCCGGATCAAGGCGACCGTCACCGGCCGTCCGAAGCACTACTACAGCGTCTACCAGAAGATGATCGTCCGCGGCCGTGACTTCGCGGAGATCTACGACCTGGTGGGCATCCGCGTCCTCGTGGACACCGTCCGCGACTGCTACGCGGCACTCGGCACCGTGCACGCGCGATGGAACCCGGTCCCCGGCCGGTTCAAGGACTACATCGCGATGCCGAAGTTCAACATGTACCAGTCGCTGCACACGACGGTCATCGGCCCCAACGGCAAGCCCGTCGAACTCCAGATCCGTACGTTCGACATGCACCGCCGCGCCGAGTACGGCATCGCCGCGCACTGGAAGTACAAGCAGGAGACCGTCGCCGGCTCCTCCAAGATCCGCACCGACGTGCCCCGGGCGGCCAAGGGCAGCGCCGGCCAGGACACCGTCAACGACATGGCGTGGCTGCGCCAGTTGCTCGACTGGCAGAAGGAGACCGAGGACCCCAGCGAGTTCCTGGAGTCTCTGCGCTTCGACCTGTCGCGCAACGAGGTCTTCGTCTTCACGCCGAAGGGCGACGTCATAGCGCTCCCGGCCGGTGCGACGCCGGTGGACTTCGCGTACGCGGTCCACACGGAGGTCGGCCACCGGACCATAGGAGCACGGGTCAACGGCCGGCTCGTACCGCTCGAATCCACCCTGGACAACGGTGACCTGGTGGAGGTCTTCACCTCCAAGGCGGCCGGCGCGGGCCCCTCCCGCGACTGGCTCGGCTTCGTGAAGTCGCCGCGCGCCCGCAACAAGATCCGCGCCTGGTTCTCCAAGGAACGCCGCGACGAGGCGATCGAGCACGGCAAGGACGCCATCGCCCGCGCGATGCGCAAACAGAACCTGCCGATCCAGCGCATCCTCACCGGCGACTCCCTGGTCACGCTCGCGCACGAGATGCGCTACCCCGACATCTCCTCGCTGTACGCGGCGATCGGCGAGGGCCATGTCACGGCCCAGAGCGTCGTCCAGAAACTCGTCCAGGCGCTCGGCGGCGAGGAGGCGGCCTCCGAGGAGATCGACGAGTCCGTACCGCCCGCGCGGGGCCGCGGCCGCAAGCGGCGCAGCAACAACGACCCCGGCGTGGTCGTCAAGGGCGTCGACGACGTGTGGGTCAAGCTCGCCCGGTGCTGTACGCCGGTGCCGGGTGACCCGATCATCGGATTCGTCACGCGTGGCAGCGGCGTATCGGTGCACAGGAGCGACTGCGTCAACGTCGACTCGCTCTCGCGAGAGCCCGAACGCATTCTCGAGGTCGAGTGGGCGCCCACCCAGTCCTCGGTCTTCCTGGTCGCCATACAGGTCGAGGCCCTGGACCGGTCCCGGCTCCTGTCGGACGTCACCCGCGTCCTGTCCGACCAGCACGTCAACATCCTGTCCGCTGCCGTCCAGACCTCACGCGACCGTGTCGCCACCTCCCGGTTCACCTTCGAGATGGGCGACCCCAAGCACCTGGGACACGTCCTGAAGGCCGTAAGGGGCGTGGAGGGCGTCTACGACGTGTACCGCGTGACATCGGCCCGCAGGCCCTCCGAGGCCTGACACCCGCCGTCTTGCCCGGCCACCCGGCCGGGCACCGCGGTCGGCGCACGGACGGGGGCACAGACGTGAAGGGGCTCCCGTACGGTGCGTACGGGAGCCCCTTCACGTGGTGTCCGGCGGATCAGCCGCCGAACAGCTGTCCGATCAGCCGCCGAACTCCTGAAGCCCCTTCAGAGCCTGGTCCAGCAGCGCCTGACGGCCGTCCAGCTCGCGCTGGAGCTTGTCGGCCTTCGCGGTGTTGCCCGCGGAGCGCGCCGCCTCGATCTGGCCCTGGAGCTTGTCCACCGCGGCCTGCAGCTGACCGGTCAGACCCTCGGCACGCGCGCGTGCCTCCGGGTTCGTCCGGCGCCACTCGGTCTCCTCCGACTCCTGCAGAGCCCGCTCCACCGCGTGCATCCGGCCCTCGACCTTCGGGCGGGCGTCGCGCGGCACGTGGCCGATGGCCTCCCAGCGCTCGTTCAGGGAACGGAAGGCCGCACGGGCCGCCTTCAGATCCTGAACCGGGACGAGCTTCTCGGCCTCCTCGGCCAGCTCCTCCTTGAGCTTCAGGTTCTCCGTCTGCTCCGCGTCGCGCTCGGCGAAGACCGAGCCGCGCGCCGCGAAGAACACGTCCTGGGCGCCGCGGAAGCGGTTCCACAGGTCGTCCTCGTGCTCGCGCTGGGCGCGGCCCGCGGCCTTCCAGTCCGCCATCAGCTCGCGGTACCGGGCCGCGGTCGGGCCCCAGTCCGCCGAAGCGGACAGCGACTCGGCCTCGGCGACCAGCTTCTCCTTGGTCTTGCGGGCCTCCTCGCGCTGCGCGTCCAGCGACGCGAAGTGCGCCTTGCGCCGCTTGGAGAACGCCGAACGGGCATGCGAGAAGCGGTGCCACAGCTCGTCGTCCGACTTGCGGTCGAGTCGCGGCAGCCCCTTCCACGTGTCCACCAGCGCGCGCAGCCGCTCACCGGCCGCCCGCCACTGGTCGCTCTGCGCCAGCTCCTCGGCCTCGACGACCAGCGCCTCCTTGGCGTGCCGCGCCTCGTCGGACTGCTTGGCCCGCTGGACCTTGCGTTCCTCACGACGCGCGTCGACCGTCTCGACGAGCTTGTCCAGCCGTACCTTCAGCGCTTCCAGATCGCCGACCGCGTGGTGGGCGACCACCTGCTCGCGGATGTGATCGATGGCGGTCTGGGCGTCCTTCGCCGAGAGGTCGGTGGTCTTCACTCGCTTTTCGAGGAGGCCGATCTCGACCACCAGGCCCTCGTACTTGCGCTCGAAGTAGGCCAGCGCCTCATCGGGGGAGCCGGCCTGCCAGGAACCGACGACCTGCTCGCCGTCGGCCGTACGCACGTACACGGTCCCCGTCTCGTCGACGCGGCCCCACGGGTCGCTGCTCACAGCGCCTCCTCCACATGATGCCTGTGTGGGGCGTCGCGCCCCCTGGCATCGTCCACAGTTTCGTCACGGCCAACATAGGCGACCGGCAGGGCGGCTGTCCGCATCCCGCGCGACCGAAATTCAGCAGCTGGCGGTCAGGATTTCGTCACGGTCATCTTGTTGATGACCACGGTCGCGTTGGGTGCGCCGTCGCCCTGGCCCGTACTCTCGCCGGCGGCCGCGATCTTCTTCAGGACCGTCATGCCGGACTTGGAAATAGTTCCGAACGGTGTGTAACTGGGCGGAAGCTGACTGTCCTGGTAGACCAGGAAGTACTGGCTGCCGCCGGTGTGCTTCTGGCCGGTGTTGGCCATGGCGATCGTGCCGGCCGGGTACACGCCGCCCTTGAGCGCCTTGTCCTTCAGATTCTCGTCCGGGATCGTGTAGCCGGGACCGCCGGAGCCCTGGGCCGTCGGGTCACCGCACTGCAGCACGTAGATGCCGTTCGTGGTGAGCCGGTGGCACTTGGTGTGGTCGAAGTAACCCTTGCCGGCCAGGAAGTCGAACGAGTTCACCGTGTGCGGGGCGGCCGACGCCTTGAGGGCGATGTCGATGTCACCGCAGGTGGTCGCCATCTTCATGGTGTAGGCCGCGGACGTGTCGATGGTGACCGCCGGCTCCTTCTTCCACGTGAGCGTCTTCACCGAGCCCGCGGCGGGCTTCGCGCACGGATCGGGCGCCTTGCTCGGCGCGGCGCTGGGCGACGCGCTCGGCGTCACCTCCGCGCCCGCGTTGGCCTTCTTGCCGTCGCTCTTGAAGACCCCGGTCGCGTAGGCCGTCGCACCGCCCGCGACGACCACGCCGACGACCGCCGCGATCACCGCGTTGCGTGTATGGGTCTTGCGTCGTGCCGATGTGCGGCGCTGCTGCTGTCGCAAGAACTTCTCCCGGGCGAGCTGACGCCGCCGCTGTTCCTGGCTGACCACCGGGTTTCTCCTCGTGCGTCTCGTACGTCGTGTGGGACGCGTGCGTCTCGTGAGCCGACCGCCTGCGTGTGCCCCGTACCGTATATGGGTTCGCTGAGGAATCGGCAGCGCCGGTAGGCTCTGATCCACAGCCAACCGCCCCGTACGACACCAGCGCGTACGCCACCACGAAGGACGATCGTGCTCATTGCCGGGTTCCCCGCCGGGGCCTGGGGGACCAACTGTTACCTGGTCGCCCCCGCCGCGGGTGAGGAGTGCGTGATCATCGACCCGGGCCATCAGGCCGCCCAGGGAGTCGAGGACGCCCTCAAGAAGCATCGGCTCAAGCCCGTCGCGGTCATCCTCACCCATGGCCACATCGACCACGTCGCCTCGGTCGTCCCGGTGTGCGGGGCGCACGACGTGCCGGCCTGGATCCACCCCGAGGACCGCTACATGATGAGCGACCCCGAGCGGGCGCTCGGCCGGTCCATCGGAATGCCGCTGATGGGCGAGCTGACCGTGGGGGAGCCCGACGACGTGCGGACGCTGACCGACGGCGCGGAGCTGAAGCTGGCGGGCCTCGACCTGTCCGTCGCGCACGCGCCGGGCCATACGAAGGGGTCGGTGACGTTCCGGATGCCCGAGAGCGCGGACATCCCGTCCGTGTTCTTCTCCGGGGATCTGCTCTTCGCCGGCTCCATCGGACGCACCGACCTGCCGGGCGGCGACATGGACGAGATGCTCGACTCGCTGGGCCGCGTGTGCCTGCCGCTCGACGACTCGACCGTGGTGCTGTCCGGCCACGGCGCCCAGACGACCATCGGCCAGGAGCGCGCCACCAACCCGTATCTGCGGCAGGTGGCCGCCGGCCAGGGAGCCTCGCCTGCTCCCCGACGAGGAATGTGACGAGAGACCTTCGTGAGTACTTTCCAGGCCCCCAAGGGCACGTACGACCTCATTCCGCCGGACAGCGCCAAGTACCTCGCTGTCCGCGAGGCCATCGCCGCGCCGCTGCGCAACTCCGGCTACGGCTACATCGAGACTCCCGGTTTCGAGAACGTCGAGCTGTTCGCGCGCGGTGTCGGTGAGTCCACCGACATCGTGACCAAGGAGATGTACGCCTTCGAGACCAAGGGCGGCGACAGGCTCGCCCTGCGTCCGGAGGGCACCGCCTCCGTGCTGCGCGCGGCTCTGGAGGCCAACCTGCACAAGGCGGGCAACCTCCCCGTCAAGCTCTGGTACTCGGGCTCGTACTACCGCTACGAGCGTCCCCAGAAGGGCCGTTACCGCCACTTCTCCCAGGTGGGCGCCGAGGCGATCGGAGCCGAGGACCCGGCGCTCGACGCCGAGCTCATCATCCTGGCGGACCAGGCGTACCGCTCACTGGGCCTGCGGAACTTCCGCATCCTGCTGAACAGCCTGGGCGACAAGGAGTGCCGTCCCGTCTACCGGGCCGCGCTGCAGGACTTCCTGCGCGGTCTGGACCTCGACGAGGACACGCTGCGCCGTGCGGAGATCAACCCGCTGCGGGTGCTCGACGACAAGCGCCAGGACGTCCAGAAGCAGCTCGGCGGGGCGCCGTTGCTGCGCGACTACCTCTGTGACGCCTGCAAGGCGTACCACGAGGAGGTGCGTGACCTGATCACGGCCGCGGGCGTCTCCTTCGAGGACGACCCGAAGCTGGTGCGCGGTCTCGACTACTACACGCGCACCACCTTCGAGTTCGTGCACGACGGTCTCGGCTCGCAGTCCGCGGTCGGCGGCGGTGGCCGTTACGACGGGCTGTCCGAGATGATCGGCGGACCCGAACTGCCGTCCGTCGGCTGGGCGCTGGGCGTCGACCGTACGGTGTTGGCGCTGGAGGCGGAGGGCGTGGAGCTCGAACTCCCCGCGGCCACCAGTGTGTTCGCGGTGCCGCTCGGGGAGGAGGCCCGCCGTGTGCTCTTCGGCGTGGTCACCGAGCTGCGCAGGGCCGGTGTCGCCGCCGACTTCTCGTACGGCGCGAAGGGGCTCAAGGGCGCGATGAAGAACGCGAACCGCAGCGGGGCCCGCTTCACGGTCGTCGCCGGTGAGCGTGATCTCGCCGAAGGCGTCGTGCAGTTGAAGGACATGGAGTCCGGGGAGCAGACGGCCGTCGGAGTCGGCGAGATCGTTGCCGACCTGCGGTCCCGCCTGGGCTGAACAGGGCTCGTCCCGGCCGGGGTTCAGTCCCCGGGACCGCCTGCCCGAACGCTGGAGGGGCTGACATCCGTCAGCCCCTCCAGCGTCAGGGGGAACCGCCGGGCTGGAGCCTCACTCCGGCGACCCGAAGCGCATCGCGCTCGTCACCGCGGCGGTCCGGTCCGCCACCCCCAACTCCTCGGTGCCCCACAGCAGATGGGGCACCGGGCGGTGAGGGGAGGGGGCGCGGTCGGAATTGTCATCCGTCGCGCCGGCTCTTCCAGCGAAAAGTCAGCAGACACAGCAGTAGTCCGCCGACGCACCACGCCCCGAGCACCAGGGCGATCCGCCCGAACTCCCAGTCGCCCGCCTGCTCCAGGACCTTGGCGGAGTCGGGCAGGAACACTCCGCGCAGCCCCTGGCACATCCACTTGAGCGGGAACAGGGCGCCGATGTTCAGCATCCAGTCCGGGATGGTGTCGACGGAGATGTAGACGCCTGAGATGAACTGGAGGACCAGGAACGGCAGGACGACCACCGAGGTGGCGCTCCGGCCCGACTTCGGGACCGAGCTGATCGCGATGCCGAGCAGGGCGCAGGCGGTGAGGCCCAGGACGAAGATCCAGCCGAAGTCCGCCCACTTGGCGAGGTCCGAGGGCAGGTCGACGTCGTACAGGGTGGTGCCGACGAGAAGCAGGATCGCCGTCTCCAGGGCGCCGGTCACGAGAACCAGCCATATCTTGCCGAAGAAGTACGCGGCCGGCGGCATCGGTGTGCCGCGCAGCCGGCGCAGCACCTTCTCGTCCCGCTCGATCGCGATCGAGATGCCGAGGGACTGGAAACTGGTCGACATGATGCCCGCGGCCATCATCGCCGGGACGTACAGCTGGGAGGCGGTGATGCCCGCGCCCTTCACGTCGTTGCTGAAGATCGACGCGAACAGGAACAGGAAGACGACCGGGAAGGCGAAGGTGAACACCACCTGGTCGCGCTGGCGGAAGAACTGCCTGATCTCCAGAGCACCACGCCGCAGTCCCAGGCCCCACGCGCCGGGCAGCCGCCCGTCCGCGGTCTTCGATCGCAGGCGTACGTCGGTCGTGGTCATCGCGCGTCCTCCAGGCCGGTCAGTCGCAGATAGACGTCCTCCAGAGTCGGGCGGCTCACCCGGAGTCCCGGGATCTCCCCGTCGAAGCGGTGCGTGAGCTCGGCGACCGTCCTGGTGGGGGTGTCCGTGCGCTCGCTGCGCGGGCTGCCGTCGGCCTCCGTCCACTCGACCGTGGCCTCGGTGCCGAAGCGCTCGCGCAGCGCGGCCGGTTCGCCCTCGGCGACGACCCGGCCCCGCGCGATGACCGCCAGCCGGTTCGCGAGGGCTTCCGCCTCCTCCAGGTAGTGCGTGGTCAGGAGGATGGTGGTGCCTTCGCCGGCCAGTTTGCGGATCAGGTCCCAGAACTGCCGTCGCGCTGCCGGGTCGAAGCCGGTGGTCGGCTCGTCCAGGAGCAGCAGTTCGGGGCCGCCGATCACGCCAAGGGCCACATCGAGCCGTCGGCGCTGACCGCCCGACAGGGACTTGATCCTGCTGCCCGCCTTCTCCTCCAGGCCGACCAGGCCGATGACCTCCTCGGGATCACGGGGATTCGGGTAATAACGTGAGAAATGCCGCACCGTCTCGCCGACCGTCAACTCGGCGGGCGCGGATTCGTCCTGCCAGACGATTCCGACGCGTGAGCGCCACGCGCGCGTGCCCGTCGCCGGGTCCGAGCCGAGCACCGAGACCTCGCCCGCGTCCCGACGGCGATTGCCCTGAAGGATCTCCACGGTGGTGCTCTTGCCCGCGCCGTTCGGTCCGAGCAGACCGAACACCTCGCCCTGCCGGATGCCGAGATCGATGCCGTCGACGGCGGTGACGTCCCCGTACTGCTTGCGCAGCCCCCGTACGTCCACCGCGAGTTGGTCCGCGTGTGTTGTCATGCCGACGAGCCTCCCCCAGAACCGAACGCTCCGGGACGGCCGCGCGTACTTTCTTATGTCCACCGAACGGTGGGCAGGCGGGCGCGTGCGGCACAATGAGCCTGCCCCCAGGCCCCTTCGAAGCTACGGAAACGGCGTGATGAGCAAGACGACAGTCAACGACGTCCCGACCGACCTGGAACGCCCCGCCGCTCCCCGGACGGCCGGCGGCAGTCGTGCCCTCGCCCTGCTGCTGGTGATCACGGGCGCCGCCGGTCTTCTGGCCGCGTGGGTCATCACGATCGACAAGTTCAAGCTGCTGGAGAACCCGAACTTCGTGCCCGGGTGCAGCCTGAACCCGGTCGTCTCCTGCGGCAACATCATGAAGAGCGCCCAGGCCTCGGCCTTCGGCTTCCCGAACCCCATGATGGGGCTCGTCGCCTACGGCATCGTGATCTGCGTCGGTGTGAGCCTGCTCGCGCGGGCCACCTACCCGCGCTGGTACTGGCTGACGTTCAACGCCGGCACGCTCTTCGGGGTCGCGTTCTGCACCTGGCTCCAGTTCCAGTCGCTGTACCGGATCAACTCGCTCTGCCTCTGGTGCTCCCTGGCCTGGGTCGCCACGATCACCATGTTCTGGTACGTGACCTCCCTCAACGTCCGCAACGGCTTCCTGCCCGCCCCGCGCTGGATGAAGAGCTTCTTCGGCGAGTTCACCTGGGTCCTGCCGACGCTGCACATCGGCATCATCGGCATGCTGATCCTGACCCGCTGGTGGGACTTCTGGACCAGCTGACGGGCCTGCGGGGATCGCCGGACCGGCTGACTGACGGCCCTGCGGGGATTGTCGGCGGCCCCCGGTAGGGTTCTTGACGTGGAGCCCGACCTGTTCACCGCCGCGGCAGAAGAACGCCAGGAGAAGGACCCGTCCAGCAGTCCCCTGGCGGTGCGGATGCGCCCGCGCACCCTCGACGAGGTCGTGGGGCAGCAGCATCTGCTGAAGCCGGGCTCGCCCCTGCGCCGACTCGTCGCCGAGGGGAGCGGAGGCCCGGCCGGACCGTCCTCGGTGATCCTCTGGGGCCCGCCGGGCACCGGAAAGACGACCCTCGCGTACGTCGTCTCCAAGGCCACCGACAAGCGCTTCGTGGAGCTCTCCGCGATCACCGCGGGCGTCAAGGAGGTCCGCGCGGTCATCGAGGGCGCCCGCCGCGCCACCGGCGGCTACGGCAAGGAGACCGTCCTCTTCCTGGACGAGATCCACCGCTTCAGCAAGGCCCAGCAGGACTCCCTGCTCCCGGCCGTGGAGAACCGCTGGGTGACGCTGATCGCCGCGACCACCGAGAACCCGTACTTCTCGGTGATCTCGCCGCTGCTCTCCCGCTCCCTGCTCCTCACCCTCGAACCCCTCACGGACGACGACCTGCGCGCCCTGCTGCGCCGGGCACTCACCTCCGAGCGCGGTCTGAAGGAAGCCGTCGCCCTGCCCGGGGACGCCGAGGAGCACCTGCTGCGGATCGCCGGCGGTGACGCCCGGCGCGCCCTGACCGCCCTGGAGGCCGCGGCCGGCGCGGCCCTCGACAAGGGCGAGCCGGAGATCACCCTCCAGACGCTGGAGGAGACGGTCGACCGCGCCGCCGTGAAGTACGACCGCGACGGCGACCAGCACTACGACGTGGCGAGCGCCCTCATCAAGTCCATCCGCGGCTCCGACGTGGACGCGGCCCTGCACTACCTGGCCCGGATGATCGAGGCGGGCGAGGACCCCCGCTTCATCGCCCGCCGCCTGATGATCTCCGCGAGCGAGGACATCGGCCTCGCCGACCCGAACGCGCTGCCCATAGCCGTCGCGGCCGCCCAGGCCGTCGCGATGATCGGCTTCCCGGAGGCCGCGCTCACCCTCAGCCACGCCACGATCGCCCTCGCCCTGGCCCCGAAGTCCAACGCCGCGACCATGGCCATCGGCGCCGCCATGGAGGACGTGCGCAAGGGCCACGCGGGTCCGGTGCCGACGCATCTGCGCGACGGGCACTACAAGGGCGCGGCCAAGCTCGGGCACGCGCAGGGCTATGTGTACCCGCACGACCTGCCCGAGGGCATCGCGGCCCAGCAGTACGCGCCCGAGGAGCTCGCGGACCGGGAGTACTACACGCCCACCCGGCACGGCGCGGAGGCGCGCTACGCCGACGCGGTGCAGTGGACCCGCAAGCGCCTCGGTAGAGGGCGGTCGTGAGCACCCTGTAACATGTCTCGAAGCGCTGCGTCCCGCGTCCGGCTCCGGTCGGCATCACCCAACGGGACATGCAGCCGGAACCCCGACACCGTACTCGTACGACGAGGGGATCCAGGAGCGTCGCGCACCGTCGAAGGTGTCGCGGGCTGCCCACCACCACCCGGTTTCCGGGAACGGTCGGTGGGCTACTCGTGTGCTGCACGTAGTGCCCAGACCAGGGAGCGGCTGCCCGGCAGGCCCATCAGGGCCCGCAGGGTTTCCCAGGCTGCGGATGCGACCTCCTTTAACCCGGGTGAGCCGGAATAAGGAAAGAGAAACAGACAGTGGCGAATCAGTCCCGCCCCAAGGTCAAGAAGTCGCGTGCGCTCGGTATCGCGCTGACCCCGAAGGCCGTCAAGTACTTCGAGGCCCGCCCCTACCCGCCGGGCGAGCACGGCCGCGGCCGCAAGCAGAACTCGGACTACAAGGTCCGTCTGCTGGAGAAGCAGCGTCTGCGCGCGCAGTACGACGTGTCCGAGCGCCAGCTCGTCCGCGCCTACGAGCGTGCCGCCAAGACGCAGGGCAAGACCGGTGAGGCTCTGGTCATCGAGCTGGAGCGTCGTCTCGACGCGCTGGTCCTTCGTTCGGGCATCGCCCGCACGATCTACCAGGCCCGCCAGATGGTCGTTCACGGTCACATCGAGGTCAACGGCCAGAAGGTCGACAAGCCCTCGTTCCGCGTCCGTCCCGACGACGTCGTGATGGTCCGCGAGCGCAGCCGCAGCAAGACGCTGTTCGAGGTTTCCCGCGCGGGCGGCTTCGCCCCCGACGGTGAGACCCCGCGCTACCTCCAGGTGAACCTCCCGGCCCTGGCCTTCCGCCTGGACCGTGAGCCGAACCGCAAGGAGATCCCGGTGATCTGCGACGAGCAGCTCGTCGTCGAGTACTACGCCCGCTGATCTTCCGACAGCGGACGCGGTACCACCTGCGCGTCAGTGTCAGCCCGTCGTCTCCCCGCCCTTCGCGGTGGGCGAGACGGCGGGCTTTCGCGTGTCCGGGGGCAGCCTGCGAGGCGACGGCACCGCCCCGAGCGGCGGAGCCCCGGCCCCCTTCAGCGCACGGGCGACCGCCGCGTCCCGCCCCAGCAGCTCTCCCGCCCGTACGCACTCCTCGTACCGCTCGTCGCCCAGTTGCTGCCGGGAAAGGGCCGCACAGCGCTCGTGCGGCGCGTTGTAGTACGCCGAACCGAACAGGGGCAGGCCCACGGACGGCCACATCCGCGACGCCGCCCCCTGGAGCAGCGCGGCCTCGGCGGGATCGCCCTCCACCGCCGTGACCAGGGCGAGCAGCTCGACCGCGAGGACGGCACCGAGCAGATCGTGGAAGCCGTCCGCGATGACGAGCCCCTGCTCCAGCAGACTCCGGGCCCGCGCCTGATCGCCCTCGGCCTGCGCCTCGTACGCGAGGACGTACAGCGCGTACGCCAGCGCCCAGCGTTCCCCGTGGTCCTCGCAGACCCTGCGGACGTCCTCGCACAGCTTCACCGCGCCCGGCAGATCGCCCTGGAACGCGAGTGCCATCGCCAGTTCGACCTGGCCCATCAGCACGTTGCTGTGTTGAGCTCGCCGATCTCGTGATAGCGGTCCAGCGCCGAGCGCAGCAGGGCCTCGGCGCGCGCCATGTCGTCCGTGACCAGGGCCAGACAGCCGGTGCGATGCTCGGCGTACGCGACCGCGACGGCGTTCTCGGAGCGCTCCGCCTCCTCGCGGCACTCCTGGAGCGCGGACAGCGCGGGCACCGAGTCCCCCTGGAGGACCGCCACATGGCCGAGCACCCACAGGGCCTTCAGCCGCGACTGGTCACGGTCGCCGTCGAGTTCGACACTGCGCTCCAGCCAGTGCCGGCCCTCGGAGAGCCGGCCGCAGCCGACCCAGTAGAACCACAGCGCGCCCGCCAGATACTGGCCCAGATGCGCCTCGTCCGGTTCGGTGAGCGAGTACTCCAGCGCGCAGCGCAGATTCGGCAGTTCCGTCTCGACGCGTGCCGCGACCTCGCCCTGGCGCGGCGAGAACCAGTCCAGCTCGCACCAGGTGGCCAGGCCCATGTACCAGTCGCGGTGCCGGCGGCGCAGCCGCTCCGCGTCGCCCGTCGCCGCCAGCCAGTCCGCGCCGTAGGCCCGGACCGTGTCCAGCATCCGGTAGCGCACCCCCGCCGTGGTGTCCTCGCGTGAGAGCACCGACTGCGCGAGCAGCTCGCCGAGCACGTCGAGGACGTCGTCGGCGTGCAGTCCGTCTCCGCTGCACACGTACTCGGCGGCCTCCAGGTCGAACTGCCCGGCGAACACCGACAGGCGCGACCACAGCAGCCGTTCCCCCGGTGTGCACAGCTCGTGGCTCCAGCCGATCGCCGTCCGCAGCGTCTGGTGCCGGGGCGGCGCGTCGCGCCCGCCGCCGGTCAGCAGCCGGAACCGGTCCTCCAGACGGGCGAGGAGCTGCGCGGGCGAGAGGGCGCTGAGGCGTCCCGCCGCCAGCTCCAGCGCCAGCGGGATTCCGTCCAGGCGCCCGCACAGCTCCTCGACGGCGGAACGGTTCCCCTCGTCCAGCGCGAAGCCGGGTACCCGGGCCGCCGCCCGGTGCGCGAACAGCTCCACCGCCTCAGCCGGTTGCAGCGGGGCCAGCGGGAACACCCGCTCGCCCCCGACGTCCAGCGGCCTGCGGCCCACGGCCAGCACCCGCAGCCCGGACGCCCGCCGCAGCAACTCGCCCACCAGCGAGGCGCTCACGTCCACCAGGTGCTCGAAACCGTCCAGGACCAGGAGGAGCCGGCGCCCGGCCAGATGGTCGAGCAGCATCTGGCGCGGCGGCTTCGCCGTGTGGTCCTTCAGACCGAGCGCCTCGGCCACCGCGTACTCGACGAGTTCCGGGTCGTGCACCGCGGACAGGTCCACACACCACACCCCGTCGCGTACCTCCGTCCGGGCCGCCGCGTGCGCCGTGAAACGGGTCTTGCCGACGCCCCCCATGCCCGTGACGGTGACCAGGCGGACCGTCTCCAGCACCTCGGCCAGCCGTGCGAGTTCGGTGGCGCGGCCCACGAACGCGTCGAGTTCCAGGGGCAGATTGCCGGGTGTCGCAGGACCGGAGCGCCGGGCGCGGTGAGAACGCTGCATGAGATACGGAGCGTACTGAGCCATAAGCATTCCGTACAATCGCTTCGGGCAACTCCACACCCCGGAGCCGTGAAATGCGGTACGGAGCCCCGGCCCCGGCGCGATAGGCTCGGGTGACGACTTTTCGATGTCCAGGCACACAGTCAGGGAGCGGGTGCACAGTGTCCGGTGGTGAGGTGGCCGGGATCCTGGTGGCCGTCTTCTGGGCGATCCTGGTCTCCTTCCTCGCCGTCGCGCTGGTGAGGCTGGCCCAGACGCTCAGGGCGACCACCAAGCTCGTGGCGGACGTGACCGACCAGGCCGTCCCGCTCCTGGCGGACGCCTCCGCGGCGGTGCGCTCCGCGCAGACGCAGATCGACCGGGTCGACGCCATCGCGTCGGACGTCCAGGAGGTCACGTCGAACGCCTCGGCGCTGTCGACGACCGTCGCCTCCACGTTCGGCGGCCCGTTGGTCAAGGTCGCGGCGTTCGGCTACGGCGTGCGCCGGGCCATCGGAGGCCGTCGAGAGAATGTGCCCGACAAAGCGTCCCGGCGTACCGTGATCGTGGGCCGCACCGTCCCGTCCGCGCGGCGGGGAAAGCGGAAGAAGGACTGACGCAGCGATGTTCCGCCGTACGTTCTGGTTCACCGCAGGCGCAGCCGCGGGTGTATGGGCCACCACCAAGGTCAACCGCAAGCTCAGGCAGCTCACCCCCGAGAGCCTGGCGGCCCAGGCCGCCAACAAGGCGATCGACGCGGGCCACCGGCTCAAGGAGTTCGCGCTCGACGTCCGCGACGGGATGGCCCAACGAGAGGCCGAACTCGGCGAGGTGCTCGGCCTGAACGAGCACCCGGACTCCGAACTGCCCCCGCAGCGCCGTACCGCCGCGATCGGCGACACACAGCGGCCCGGCATCGAGCAGCTCGGCAACAACAAGCAGATCAAGTACATCGAGAACACGACGTACTCGTACAACCGGAATGAGGACCACTGATGGAGTCGGCTGAAATCCGCCGCCGCTGGTTGAGCTTCTACGAGGAGCGCGGTCACACCGTCGTCCCTTCGGCGTCGCTCATCGCGGACGACCCGACTCTGCTCCTGGTCCCCGCCGGCATGGTCCCCTTCAAGCCGTACTTCCTCGGCGAGGTCAAGCCGCCGTGGTCGCGCGCCACCAGCGTGCAGAAGTGCGTGCGCACACCCGACATCGAAGAGGTCGGCAAGACCACGCGGCACGGCACGTTCTTCCAGATGTGCGGCAACTTCTCCTTCGGCGACTACTTCAAGGAAGGCGCCATCACCTACGCCTGGGAGCTGCTCACCTCGCCCCAGGACAAGGGTGGTTACGGGCTCGACCCCGAGCGCCTGTGGATCACGGTCTACCTCGACGACGACGAGGCCGAGTCCATCTGGCGCGACAAGATCGGCGTCCCGGCCGAGCGCATCCAGCGGCTCGGCAAGAAGGACAACTACTGGTCCATGGGCGTCCCGGGTCCCTGCGGCCCGTGTTCCGAGATCAACTACGACCGCGGTCCCGAGTTCGGCGTCGAGGGCGGCCCGGCCGTCAACGACGAGCGGTACGTGGAGATCTGGAACCTGGTCTTCATGCAGTACGAGCGCGGCGAGGGCATCTCGAAGGACGACTTCGAGATCCTCGGCGACCTGCCCAGCAAGAACATCGACACCGGCCTCGGCATGGAACGCCTCGCCATGATTCTGCAGGGTGTGCAGAACATGTACGAGATCGACACCTCCATGGCCGTCATCAACAAGGCCACCGAGCTGACGGGTGTCGAGTACGGCGCCGCCCACGGCTCCGACGTCTCGCTGCGCGTGGTCACCGACCACATGCGCACCTCCGTGATGCTCATCGGTGACGGCGTGAGCCCCGGCAACGAGGGCCGCGGCTATGTGCTGCGCCGCATCATGCGCCGCGCCATCCGCAACATGCGCCTGCTCGGCGCCACCGGACCGGTCGTCAAGGACCTCATCGACGTCGTGATCGCGATGATGGGCCAGCAGTACCCGGAGCTGGTCACCGACCGGCAGCGGATCGAGACCGTGGCCCTCGCCGAGGAGGCCGCCTTCCTCAAGACGCTGAAGGCCGGCACGAACATCCTCGACACGGCCATCTCCGACACCAAGGACTCCGGCGGCAAGGTCCTCGCCGGCGACAAGGCCTTCCTGCTCCACGACACCTGGGGCTTCCCGATCGACCTCACCCTCGAAATGGCCGCCGAACAGGGCCTGTCGGTGGACGAGGACGGCTTCCGCCGTCTGATGAAGGAGCAGCGGGACAAGGCCAAGGCCGACGCCCGCGCCAAGAAGACCGGCCACGCCGACCTCGGCGCCTACCGTCAGATCGCCGACGCCGCCGGAGAGACCGACTTCATCGGCTACGACCGGACCGAGGCCGAGTCGACGGTCGTCGGCATCCTCGTCGACGGTGTCTCCTCCCCGGCCGCCACCGAGGGCGACGAGGTCGAGATCGTCCTCGACCGCACCCCGTTCTACGCCGAGGGCGGCGGCCAGATCGGTGACACGGGCCGCATCCGGGTCGACACCGGTGCCGTCATCGAGATCCGCGACTGCCAGAAGCCCGTCCCCGGCGTGTACGTCCACAAGGGCGTCGTCCAGGTCGGCGAGGTCACCGTCGGCGCCAAGGCCCAGGCCACCATCGACGTACGCCGTCGCACGGCCATCGCCCGCGCCCACTCGGCCACGCACCTCACGCACCAGGCGCTGCGCGACGCCCTCGGCCCGACGGCCGCCCAGGCCGGTTCCGAGAACCAGCCCGGCCGTTTCCGCTTCGACTTCGGCTCGCCGTCCGCCGTCCCGACGGCCGTGATGACGGACGTCGAGCAGCAGATCAACGAGGTGCTCGCCCGCGACCTGGACGTGCACGCCGAGATCCTGAGCCTCGACGAGGCCAAGAAGCAGGGCGCCATCGCCGAGTTCGGCGAGAAGTACGGCGAGCGCGTCCGCGTCGTGACCATCGGCGACTTCTCCAAGGAACTGTGCGGTGGCACGCACGTGCACAACACCTCCCAGCTCGGCCTGGTCAAGCTGCTCGGTGAATCGTCCATCGGCTCGGGCGTGCGCCGCATCGAGGCCCTGGTCGGCGTCGACGCGTACAACTTCCTCGCCCGTGAGCACACGGTCGTCGCCCAGCTCCAGGAACTGGTCAAGGGTCGCCCGGAGGAGCTTCCGGAGAAGGTCTCCGCCATGCTCGGCAAACTGAAGGACGCCGAGAAGGAGATCGAGAAGTTCCGCGCGGAGAAGGTCCTGCAGGCCGCCGCCGGTCTCGTCGATTCCGCCAAGGACGTCAACGGAGTGGCCCTGGTCACCGGCCAGGTCCCTGACGGCACGGGCGCCGACGACCTGCGCAAGCTGGTCCTCGACGTGCGCGGCCGCATCCAGGGTGGACGCGCCGCCGTGGTGGCGCTGTTCACCGTCGCGGGCGGCAAGCCGCTGACGGTCATCGCCACCAACGAGGCCGCCCGCGAGCGCGGCCTGAAGGCCGGCGAACTGGTCCGCGCGGCCGCCAAGACCCTCGGCGGCGGCGGTGGCGGCAAGCCGGACGTCGCCCAGGGCGGCGGCCAGAACGCCTCCGCCGTCGGTGAGGCCATCGACGCGGTCCAGCGCCTCGTCGCCGAGACGGCCAAGTAAGAAATCGGTGGAGATGCGCAGAGGACGTCGGCTCGCGATCGACGTCGGGGACGCCCGGATCGGGGTCGCCTCGTGCGACCCCGACGGGATCCTCGCGACACCGGTGGAGACGGTCCCGGGACGTGACATCCCGGCCGCCCACCGCCGGTTGCGGCAGCTCGTCGAGGAGTACGAGCCGATCGAGGTCGTCGTCGGGCTCCCTCGCTCCCTCAAGGGGGGCGAGGGTCCCGCCGCGGTCAAGGTCCGCGCCTTCGCCCAGGAGCTCGCGGAAGGGATCGCTCCTGTTCCGGTACGGCTCGTGGATGAGAGGATGACCACAGTGACCGCCGGTCAGGGGCTGCGCGCAGCGGGCGTGAAATCGAAGAAGGGCCGGTCGGTCATCGACCAGGCGGCGGCCGTCATCATTCTGCAGCAGGCGCTGGAATCCGAACGGGTGTCAGGTAAGTCGCCCGGCGAGGGCGTCGAAGTGGTCATCTGATCGCGATACGGTAACGTTCCGCCCGATGCGATGGCGTTCGAACAGCCCTCGCACAGCAAAGAGGCGGACGGGAGCCGAGCCATGAGCCGGCCGCTGCCGGCTCGCGGCTCGTAGGGGATCGATGACTGAGTATGGCCGGGGCCCTGGCTCCGAACCGTGGCATCCGGAGGACCCGTTGTACGGGGACAGCGGATGGGGCGGACAGGCCGCCGACGGCCAGTCCGCCTACGACGGCGGCCAGCCGCAGCCCTATCAGCAGCAGGCGCAGCAGTACGGCGACCAGGGTCAGCAGCAGTTCAACGGTCAGGGTCAGCAGTACCCCGGTCAGGGTCAGCAGCAGTACGGCAATCAGGGTCAGCAGCAGTACCCGGGTCAGGGCCAGCAGCAGTACGGCGACCAGGGTCAGCAGCAGTTCAACGGTCAGGGTCAGCAGTACCCCGGTCAGGGTCAGCAGCAGTACGGCAATCAGGGTCAGCAGCAGTACCCGGGTCAGGGTCAGCAGCAGTACGGCGACCAGGGTCAGCAGCAGTTCAACGGTCAGGGTCAGCAGTACCCCGGTCAGGGTCAGCAGCAGTACGGCAATCAGGGTCAG
>NZ_JBIVVR010000007.1:396969-546367 GCF_044757755.1 Streptomyces sp. NPDC091209
GGCGACCAGGGTCAGCAGCAGTTCAACGGTCAGGGTCAGCAGTACCCCGGTCAGGGTCAGCAGCAGTACGGCAATCAGGGTCAGCAGCAGTACCCCGGTCAGGGCCAGCAGCAGTACGGCGACCAAGGTCAGCAGCAGTATCCGGGTCAGGGTCAGCAGCAGTACGGCAATCAGGGTCAGCAGCAGTACCCCGACGGCGGGAACACCGGGGCGCAGTCCCAGGTGCCCTACGGCGGCGACCCCGCCGACCCCTACGCCGGCCAGTACACGGGTGAGCAGCCTGACTTCTACGGCACCCCCGATGCCTATCCGCCGCCCGAGCCGCCCGCCCGCCGCCGCGCCGAACCCGAACCGGAGCCCGACTGGGACCCGGGACCTGACCAGGGCGAGCACGCCTTCTTCGCCGGTGGCGATGACGATGACGACGACTTCGACGACGACGACGATGACGACCCGAAGAAGGGCCGGGGCCGCGGTGACCGCAAGGGCGGGGGCGGCGGCACGGGCAAGAAGAAGCGCCGCAGCGGCTTTGCCTGCCTGGTGGTCGTCATGGTCTTCGGAGGCGCTCTCGCCGGAGCCGGGGTTTTCGGCTACCACTACTACCAGAATCGTTTCGGCTCGGCTCCCGACTTCGCGGGCGACGGTTCGGGACAGGTCCCCGTGGTGATCGCCAAGGGCGAGGGTGGCTACGTAATCGGCCAGAAGCTCAAGGCGCTGGGTGTCGTGAAGAGCGTCGATGCCTTCGTCTCCGCTCAGCAGGAGAATCCCAAGGGCAAGTCGATTCAGGCGGGCGCTTATCTCCTGCGCAAGGGGATGTCGGCCGCGAGCGCCGTCGAGCTGTTGCTCGATCCCAAGAGCCAGAACAACGTGACCGTGCCTCCCGGTTTCCGTAATGCCCAGGTGTATGCGGCGATCGATGCGAAGCTCGGACTCGCCAAGGGCACCACCAGCGGCGTCGCGAAGAAGGAATACAAGAGCCTGGGGCTCCCGAGCTGGGCGAACAGCAACAAGGACATAAAGGATCCACTGGAAGGATTCCTTTACCCGCTGACGTATCCCGCCGCCAAGGGCATGAAGCCCGAGACCGTGCTGAAGGCCATGGTGGCGCAGGCAAACAAGAAATACGTCGCGCTGGGAGTCGTGGCGAAGGCGAAGACACTCCACCTCGACAATCCCTTGCAGGTGGTCACGGTCGCGAGCCTGGTCCAGGCCGAGGGCAAGACGCACGACGACTACCGCAAGATGGCCGAGGTCGTCTACAACCGGCTGAAGACCTCCAACACCGAGACCAACCAGAAGCTGCAGTTCGACTCCACCTTCAATTACCTGAAGGGGCAGAGCAAGATTCACATCAGTGAGTCCGAGATCAACAGCAATCCGGACCCGTACAACACGTACACGCACGCGGGTCTGCCGCCCGGTCCGATCGGAAATCCGGGTGACGACGCGTTCAGGGCGGTGTTCACCCCGACGAGCGACGGCTGGCTCTACTTCGTGGCGACCGACGGCCAGAACAATACCGAATTCGCCAAGACGAACGCCGAATTCGAGAGACTCAAGAAGAAGTTCAATGCCAGCTCCGGAAACTGACGGCCGCCGGGCCGCGGTGCTCGGCTCGCCGATCGCGCACTCCCTCTCCCCGGTGCTGCACCGTGCCGCGTACCGGGAGCTGGGCCTCGGGGACTGGTCGTACGACCGCTTCGAGGTCGACGAGGAGGCACTGCCCGGGTTCTTCGACGGTCTCGGACCGGAGTGGGCCGGGCTCTCGCTGACCATGCCGCTCAAGCGGGCGGTCATGCCGCTGCTCGACGGGATCAGCGCGACGGCCGCCTCCGTGGAGGCGGTCAACACCGTCGTGTTCACCGAGGACGGGCGGCGCGTCGGCGACAACACCGACATTCCCGGGATGGTCGCCGCGCTGCGTGAGCGGGGGATCGAGCAGGTCGACTCGGCCGCCGTCCTCGGGGCCGGCGCCACCGCCTCCTCGGCGCTGGCCGCCCTCGCGCGGATCTGTACCGGCGAGGTCGTCGCGTACGTCCGCAGCAAGGAGCGGGCCGCCGAGATGCGGCAGTGGGGCGAGCGGCTCGACATCGAGGTGCGCACCGAGGACTGGGCCGACGCCGAACAGGCGCTGCGGGCTCCGCTGGTGATCGCCACGACTCCGGCGGGGACCACGGACGCGCTGGCCGCCGCCGTCCCGGAACGCCCCGCGACCCTCTTCGACGTGCTGTACGACCCCTGGCCGACCGACCTGGCGGCACGCTGGTCGGCGTACGGCGGAGCCGTCGTCGGCGGACTCGATCTGCTCGTTCACCAGGCCGTGCTCCAGGTCGAGCAGATGACCGGGCGGACGCCCGCGCCGCTCGGCGCCATGCGCACGGCCGGCGAACACGCCCTCGCCGCCCGGTAGACGACCGCTCCGGGGCCGCGAGCACGTGGGCCGGCACGGCGTGGAGTCCCTCGTGACACAGCCGGAGGCCCGGGGGACCCCGGCTGCCCGAACGGTCCGGGACAGGCCCGCTCAGGCGCCTCCCGGGGCGTACGCGGGGCGGTGCGACCCGGCCGGGTGCGTCCGCCTGATGGACCTGCGGCCGGTTCCGGCCCCCGGACGTGGGAGGATCGGAGACGGCGGGCCAGGGCCGCGCACCCGGTCGCGCCGTCGCCGTACGCGAGGACGCGTGTACGCAGCAGCAGCACCAGGGCGCGAGCATGAGGAGCACCGTTGAGCAGGTTGCGCTGGCTGACCGCGGGGGAGTCCCACGGTCCCGCACTTGTCGCGACGCTGGAGGGCCTTCCCGCCGGCGTCCCGATCACCACGGAGATGGTGGCGGACCACCTCGCCCGGCGGCGCCTGGGCTATGGACGCGGCGCCCGGATGAAGTTCGAGCGCGACGAGGTCACCTTCCTCGGCGGCGTCCGGCACGGTCTCACCCTCGGCTCCCCGGTGGCCGTCATGGTCGGCAACACCGAGTGGCCCAAGTGGGAGCAGGTCATGGCGGCCGACCCGGTCGCCCCGGAGATCCTCGCCGAACTGGCCCGCAACGCCCCGCTGACCCGCCCCCGGCCCGGCCACGCCGACCTCGCCGGCATGCAGAAGTACGGTTTCGACGAGGCCCGGCCGATCCTGGAGCGCGCCTCCGCCCGTGAGACCGCTGCCCGCGTCGCGCTCGGCGCGGTCGCCCGTTCGTACCTCAAGGAGACGGCCGGGATCGAGATCGTCTCCCACGTCGTCGAGCTCTGCTCCGTGAAGGCCCCGCAGGGCGTGTACCCCACCCCCGCCGATGTCGACAAGCTCGACGCCGACCCGCTGCGCTGCCTGGACGCCGACGCCTCGAAGGCGATGGTCGCGGAGGTCGACCAGGCCCACAAGGACGGCGACACGCTCGGCGGCGTCGTCGAGGTGCTCGCGTACGGCGTCCCCGTCGGCCTCGGCTCGCACGTGCACTGGGACCGCAAGCTGGACGCCCGTCTCGCCGGTGCCCTGATGGGCATCCAGGCGATCAAGGGCGTCGAGATCGGCGACGGCTTCGAACTGGCCCGGGTGCCCGGCTCCCAGGCCCACGACGAGATCATCAACACGCCCGAGGGCATCAAGCGGACGTCCGGCCGCGCCGGCGGCACCGAGGGCGGTCTGACCACCGGCGAACTGCTGCGCGTCCGCGCCGCGATGAAGCCGATCGCCACCGTGCCGCGCGCGCTGGCCACCATCGACGTCGCGACCGGCGAGGCCGCCAAGGCCCACCACCAGCGCTCCGACGTCTCCGCCGTGCCCGCCGCGGGCATCGTCGCCGAGGCCATGGTCGCCCTCGTCCTCGCGGACGCGGTGGCCGAGAAGTTCGGCGGCGACTCGGTCACCGAGACCCGTCGCAACGTCCGGTCGTACCTCGAGAACCTGGTCATCCGGTGACCGCCCCACGGCTCGTCCTGGTCGGCCCGATGGGGGTCGGCAAGTCCACGGTGGGCGCGCTCGTGGCCGAGCGGCTCGGCTGCGGCTACCGGGACACGGACGACGACATCGTGGCCGCCGAGGGCCGCACCATCGCCGACATCTTCCTCGACGACGGCGAAGCCGCCTTCCGCGCGATCGAGAAGCGGGCGGTGCGCGAGGCGCTCGCCGGGCACGACGGTGTGCTGGCGCTGGGCGGAGGTTCGATCCTCGACGCGGACACCCGCGCGCTGCTCGCCGGGCACCAGGTCGTCTACCTCTCGATGGACGTCGAGGAGGCGGTCCAGCGCACCGGACTGAACGCGGCCCGGCCGCTGCTCGCCGTCAACCCGCGCCGGCAGTGGCGCGAGCTGATGGAGGCGCGCCGCCACCTGTACACCGAAGTCGCCCGCGCGGTCGTGGCGACCGACGGCCGTACCCCCGAAGAGGTCGCCCAAGGGGTCCTCGACGCACTGGAGTTGAAGGAAGCATGAGCGAGGCAGTGACCCGTGTCCAGGTCGGCGGCAGCGCGGGCACCGACCCCTACGAGGTCCTGATCGGCCGTCAGCTCCTCGGTGAGCTCGGCGGGTTGATCGGCGGCAAGGCCAAGCGCGTCGCCGTGATCCATCCCGAGGCGCTCGACGGAACGGGCGAGGCGCTCCGCGCCGACCTGGCGGAGCAGGGCTTCGAGACCGTCGCCATCCAGGTGCCGAACGCCGAGGAGGCCAAGACCGCCGAGGTCGCGGCCTACTGCTGGAAGGCGCTGGGCCAGTCCGGCTTCACCCGCACCGACGTCATCGTCGGTGTCGGCGGGGGTGCCACCACCGACCTCGCCGGCTTCGTGGCGGCGACCTGGCTGCGCGGGGTGCGCTGGATCGCCGTCCCCACCACCGTGCTCGCCATGGTCGACGCGGCGGTCGGCGGCAAGACCGGCATCAACACCGCCGAGGGCAAGAACCTCGTCGGCGCCTTCCACCCGCCCGCGGGTGTGCTCTGCGATCTGGCGGCGCTCGACTCGCTGCCGGTCAACGACTACGTCTCCGGGCTCGCGGAGATCATCAAGGCCGGCTTCATCGCCGACCCGGTGATCCTGGAGCTCATCGAGTCCGACCCCGAGGCGGCCCGGACGCCCGCGGGCCCGCACACCGCCGAGCTGATCGAACGCTCCATCAAGGTCAAGGCCGAGGTCGTCTCCGGCGACCTCAAGGAGTCGGGGCTGCGCGAGATCCTCAACTACGGCCACACGCTCGCCCACGCCATCGAGAAGAACGAGCGCTACAAGTGGCGGCACGGCGCGGCGGTCTCCGTCGGCATGCACTTCGCCGCCGAACTCGGCCGTCTCGCGGGCCGGTTGGACGACGCGACCGCCGACCGCCACCGCACGATCCTGGAGTCCGTCGGCCTCCCGCTGAGCTACCGCTACGACCAGTGGCCCAAGCTCGTGGAGAACATGAAGGTCGACAAGAAGTCCCGCGGCGACCTGCTGCGCTTCATCGTCCTCGACGGGCTGGCCAAGCCGACCGTCCTGGAGGGCCCGGATCCGGCCGTCCTGCTCGCCGCGTACGGCGAGGTCGGCGAGTAACGGGCGGCGCCCCGCACGGACGTATGGTCCGAAGGACCCCTGCTCAACCCGTTTTGCCTCTGCCTCACGGGCACTTCGCACGCTCCCCGGCCGTTCACACAACGGCGGCCGGGGAAGGTACCGTTCGGTAGCGACGGGACCGGCGTCCCGTCCGCCAGCGCACATCGCCTGTACGAGACGGAGTGGCACCGGATGCAGCACGCAGTGGGGGCTCCGCTGCCGCCGCCCCACCAGCCGGGGCAGGAACCGGCCGCCGGATGGTCGCCGGCCGGACAGTACCCGGGGCAGCGGGGTTCCGCTCCGGGCTTCGCGGGAGCGCCGGCGCCGCCCGGCGCCCCTCCCGCGCAGGCCCCGCAGCATCACCTGCCGCCGCATCAGATGCCCCCGCAGCCTCCGCAGTACCCATCGGCGCAGCCACCGCCGCACCCTCCCGTCCCGCCGGACACCACCGGCCATGTGCGGCTGCCTCCGGGCGTTTCCGTGGCCATGCCGAGCCCGCCGCTCGCCACGGGCGCGCCCGATCCGGCGGCCACCACGCTCGCGGTCCTGCTGATCGGCCCCGCGGGCGCCGGGAAGACCAGCGTCGCCAAGTACTGGGCGGACCACCGCCGGGTGCCCACGGCCCACATCAGCCTCGACGACGTACGCGAATGGGTGCGCTCGGGCTTCGCCGACCCGCAGTCGGGATGGAACGACCATTCCGAGGCGCAGTATCGTCTCGCCCGCCGCACCTGCGGCTTCGCCGCCCGCAACTTCCTGGCCAACGGCATCTCGTGCATCCTCGACGACGCCGTCTTCCCGGACCGCCCGGTCGTCGGACTCGGCGGCTGGAAGCGCCACGTGGGCCCCGGGCTGCTGCCGGTCGTGCTCCTGCCGGGCCTGGAAGTGGTCCTGGAGCGCAACGCCGAGCGCTCAGGGAACCGCAGGCTCAGTGACGAGGAGGTCGCCCGTATCCACGGCCGGATGGCCGGCTGGTACGGCTCCGGGCTCCCGATCATCGACAACTCGCAGCTCGACGTGGCGGCCACGGCATGCGTCCTGGACGACGTCCTGGCACGGTCGATCGCCAGCCCGCCGCAGTGGTGAGCGGGCACCGCTTCCGCCCGTCCGGGTGCCGGGTTACCCGTCCGGCCCTCTGAACCGGCGGCATCCGGCCACCGCTCGTACGCTCGGTTCATGTCAGAGGTGTACGCGACCCGCAGAGAGCGGCTCAGGGAACGCAGCACGGCGGGCGGCAGCGCGACCGCGCTGGTGACCCGCCCCGCCAATGTGAGGTATCTCGCGGGCGCGGCGCCGCACGGCTCCGTGCTCCTGCTCGGCAGCGACGAGGACGTGCTGCTGTGCGGCGGTCCGCCGACCGGTGAGGCCGTGGAAGGGCGCCCCGACGAGGCGCTCAACGTAAGGGTGCTGCCGCGCGCCGGCGGTGATCCCGCCGTCGCGGCCGCCGGTCTGGCGGCAGGACAGGGTGCCGAGTCCCTCGCGGTCGAGGAACACCACCTGACCGTGACCCGGCACCGCGCCCTCGGCTCGGTGGCGCCGCGACTGCGCCTGGCCGACCTGGGCGGCGCGGTGGAACAGCTGCGAGTGATCAAGGACGAGGAGGAGATCTCCTGTCTGCGGATCGGGGCCGAGATCGCCGACCAGGCGCTCGGCGAACTCCTCGAATCCATTCTCGTCGGCCGCACCGAACGCCATCTCGCCCTGGAGCTGGAGCGCCGGCTCGTCGACCACGGCGCGGACGGGCCGGCCTTCGCGACCTCGGTCGGCACCGGACCGAACTCGGGACAGCGCGGCCACCGGCCCACCGACCGGCGCGTCGAGGAAGGTGACTTCCTCTCCGTCTGTCTCGGCGCGACCTACCGCGGCTACCGATGTGAGATCGGTCGTACGTTCGTGATCGGCACCTCGCCCGCCGACTGGCAGATCGAGCTGTACGACCTCGTCTTCGCCGCCCAGCGCGCCGGTCGGGAGGCGCTGGTACCCGGCGCCGCCTACCGCGACGTGGACCGCGCGGCCCGTCAGGTACTGGACTCCGGGGGCCATACCGAAGGGCTTCCGTCGCTGACGGGACACGGTGTCGGGCTCGAAATCGACGAGGACCCGCAGCTTGCCCCCGCGGCCATGGGTAAACTGGACGCTTGCGTGCCGGTCACCGTCGAACCGGGGGTCCACCTTCCGGGCCGGGGCGGTGTCAGGATCGATGACACGCTCGTCGTACGCCCTGAGGCGGACGGCGGACCCGAGCTACTCACCATTACGACCAAGGAGCTGCTCGCGCTCTAGCTTTTCGAGCTGTGCGCGTGCGCCGTGGTCGTCCACGTCAGTCCAGGAGATTCCGCAACCGTGGCTTCCACGAACGACCTCAAGAACGGCCTGGTGCTCAAGCTCGACGGAGGCCAGCTCTGGTCCGTCGTCGAGTTCCAGCACGTCAAGCCCGGCAAGGGCCCGGCCTTCGTGCGCACCAAGCTGAAGAACGTGCTCTCCGGCAAGGTCGTCGACAAGACGTTCAACGCCGGCGTCAAGGTCGAGACGGCCACGATCGACAAGCGCGACATGCAGTTCTCGTACATGGACGGCGAGTACTTCGTCTTCATGGACATGGAGACGTACGACCAGCTCATGGTCGACCGCAAGGCCGTCGCCGACGCTGCCAACTTCCTCATCGAGGGCTTCACGGCCAGCGTCGCCCAGCACGAGGGCGAGGTGCTCTTCGTCGAGCTGCCGGCCGCCGTCGAGCTGGTCATCCAGGAGACCGAGCCTGGCGTCCAGGGCGACCGCTCCACCGGTGGCACCAAGCCCGCCACCCTGGAGACCGGCCACCAGATCCAGGTCCCGCTCTTCATCACCACCGGTGAGAAGATCAAGGTCGACACCCGCACCAGCGACTACCTCGGCCGGGTGAACAGCTAACCGTGGCTGCCCGCAACACGGCCCGCAAGCGCGCCTTCCAGATCCTCTTCGAGGGCGACCAGCGCGGCGTGGATGTCCTGACGGTCCTCGCGGACTGGATCCGGCACTCCCGGTCCGACACCCGGCAGCCGCCGGTCAGCGAGTACACGATGCAGCTGGTCGAGGGCTACGCCACCAAGGTGAGGCGGATCGACGAGCTCATCGCGCAGTACGCCGTCGGCTGGACGCTGGACAGGATGCCGGTCGTCGACCGCAACATCCTGCGCCTCGGTGCCTACGAGCTGATCTGGGTCGACGAGACCCCGGACGCCGTGGTGCTCGACGAGGCGGTCCAGCTGGCGAAGGAGTTCTCCACGGACGAGTCGCCCTCGTTCGTGAACGGGCTGCTGGGCCGGCTGAAGGACCTGAAGTCCTCGCTCCGCCGCGACGAGGACTAGGACCTGTCCGGCCGATCACGGTGGAGGATGCCACTCGTGCCCGGCCGGCAGCCGTAGCCGTGCGGCCCCAAGGGGGCGTACGGAACGCCGGAGGGCCCGCAGCGTGATCGCTGCGGGCCCTCCGGCGTTCCCGTACCCCTGAGGCTCCCGAGGCCCGCAGACGGCCGCCGGGGTGGCCGGAACCATCAGGTCCCGGCCACCCCGGCGGCACGTTTCTGCTGAGCTGTCCCCAGGGAATCAGCCCTCGTCGTGGGCGACCGCGCGACGCGCGTCCGCGTCCAGGACACCCCAGCTGATCAGCTGCTCGGTCAGGACCGAGGGGGACTGGTCGTAGATGACGGCGAGGGTGCGCAGGTCGTCCTGGCGGATCGACAGCACCTTGCCGTTGTAGTCGCCGCGCTGCGACTGGATCGTCGCCGCGTAGCGCTGCAGGGGGCCCGCCTTCTCGGCCGGCACGTGCGCCAGCCGCTCAAGGTCGAGGACCAGCTTCGGCGGCGGCTCGGCGGCCCCGCCCGGCGTGGTCCCGGGCAGCAGCTCCTGGACCGGAACCCCGTAGAAGTCCGCCAGTTCGGCGAGGCGCTGTACGGTGACGGCGCGGTCGCCGCGCTCGTACGAACCGACCACGACCGCTTTCCAGCGTCCCTGGGACTTCTCCTCCACACCATGGAGGGAAAGGCCCTGCTGGGTGCGGATGGCGCGGAGCTTGGCCCCGAGCTGTTTGGCGTATTCGCTGGACATATAGCTCCCCGGACGCTGTATCAACGTGCGGCTCCGCCGCGCGGCTGGTGACTCACTGTGAGGTTACGCAGAGTTACTCTCCCCCGTCAAGCCGAAGGATTTTCGACCGGCTCCCGCACGGGTGTCGCCGGGTGTGGCTCAAAGCGATGTGATCAGGTCCGTTGTCGGGCTGGTACCGTTGATGGCGCAATTCCGACGTCCTTTAATGATCCGTCCCGTGAGGCGGAGAAGGAGGTCCGTTTCCTATGGACACCCAGCCCGACCAGCAGCAGTACGAAGCCGATGCGCGGCCCGTTCTCGAGGCGCCCGACATCGCGCGGGTGCTGACCCGCATCGCCCACGAGATCGTCGAACGCGCCAAGGGCGCCGACGACGTGGTCCTCCTCGGCATTCCGACCCGGGGTGTGTTCCTGGCCCGCAGACTGGCCGAGAAGCTCCAGGAGATCACCGACCGCAAGATCCCGGTCGGCTCCCTCGACATCACCATGTACCGCGACGACCTGCGCATGCACCCGCCGCGTGCGCTGGCCCGCACCGAGATCCCCGGTGACGGCATCGACGGCCGCCTCGTCGTCCTCGTCGACGACGTGCTCTTCTCCGGCCGCACCATCCGCGCCGCGCTCGACGCGCTGAACGACATCGGCCGGCCGCGCGCCGTGCAGCTCGCCGTCCTGGTCGACCGGGGCCACCGCGAACTGCCGATCCGCGCCGACTACGTCGGCAAGAACCTCCCCACGTCGTTGCGGGAGACGGTCAAGGTCCAGCTCGCCGAGGAGGACGGTCGCGACACCGTGCTGCTCGGCGCCAAGCGGACCTCCCCGGGCGAGCCCCAGTAGCACTCCGGTCCCCGCCGCCGAGTGCGCTCCCGCGCGCCCGCATGCCCGAATCCTCCCTGAACTTCCTTACGGAGCCTGACAGATGCAGCGTCATCTCATCTCGGCCGCCGACCTCACCCGCGACGACGCCGTCCTGATCCTCGACACCGCCGAGGAGATGGCCCGGGTCGCCGACCGGCCGATCAAGAAGCTGCCGACCCTGCGCGGCCGCACCGTCGTCAACCTCTTCTTCGAGGACTCGACCCGGACCCGGATCTCCTTCGAGGCCGCCGAGAAGCGCCTCTCCGCGGACGTCATCAACTTCACCGCCAAGGGGTCGAGCGTCTCCAAGGGCGAGTCCCTCAAGGACACCGCCCAGACCCTGGAGGCCATGGGGGTCGACGCCGTCGTCATCCGGCACGGCGCCTCCGGAGCCCCCTACCGGCTCGCCACCTCCGGCTGGATCGACGCCGCCGTCATCAACGCCGGTGACGGCACCCACCAGCACCCGACGCAGGCCCTGCTCGACGCCTTCACCATGCGCCGCCGGCTGGTCGGCCGGGACGCCGGGATCGGCCAGGACCTGGCCGGCAAGCGCATCACGATCGTCGGCGACGTCCTGCACAGCCGCGTCGCCCGCTCCAACGTCGACCTGCTGCACACACTCGGCGCCGAGGTCACCCTCGTCGCGCCGCCCACGCTGGTGCCGGTCGGCGTGGAGAGCTGGCCCTGCGAGATCTCGTACGACCTGGACAGCACCCTCTCCAAGTCCGACGCGGTGATGATGCTGCGCGTGCAGCGCGAGCGGATGAACGCCGCGTTCTTCCCGACCGAGCGCGAGTACTCGCGTCGCTACGGGCTCGACGGCGAGCGCATGGCGAAAATGCCGGAGCACGCCATCGTCATGCACCCCGGCCCGATGGTCCGCGGCATGGAGATCACCGCCGAGGTCGCCGACTCCGAGCGCTGCACCGTCGTCGAGCAGGTCGCCAACGGTGTCTCCATCCGCATGGCCGTCCTGTACCTGCTCCTGGGCGGCAACGAGCCCGCCGTCACCCACACCCGCCCGCCCGTCTCCCACCACCACCCTTCCAACGAGCGCTCCGCGCACACCATTTCCGCGGACGAGGAGAAGTAAGACCATGAGCAAGATCCTGATCCGTGGTGCGCGGGTGCTCGGCGGCGAGCCGCAGGACGTCCTGATCGACGGCGAGGTCGTCGAGGCCGTCGGCACCGGGCTGTCCGCCGAGGGCGCGGAGGTCGTGGAGGCCGACGGCAAGGTGCTGCTGCCGGGCCTCGTCGACCTGCACACCCATCTGCGCGAACCCGGCCGCGAGGACTCCGAGACCGTGCTGACCGGCACGCGCGCGGCGGCGAGCGGCGGCTTCACGGCCGTGTTCGCCATGGCCAACACCTTCCCGGTCGCCGACACCGCCGGCGTGGTCGAGCAGGTCTACCGGCTCGGCCAGGAGCACGGCTACTGCGACGTCCAGCCGATCGGCGCCGTCACCGTCGGCCTGGAGGGCAAGAAGCTCGCCGAGCTCGGCGCCATGCACGAGTCCGCGGCCGGTGTCACGGTCTTCTCCGACGACGGCAAGTGCGTCGACGACGCGGTGATCATGCGCCGCGCGCTGGAGTACGTGAAGGCCTTCGGCGGCGTCGTCGCCCAGCACGCCCAGGAGCCCCGCCTCACCGAGGGCGCCCAGATGAACGAGGGCGTCGTCTCGGCGGAGCTCGGGCTCGGCGGCTGGCCCGCGGTGGCCGAGGAGTCGATCATCGCCCGCGACGTCCTGCTCGCCGAGCACGTCGGCTCCCGCGTCCACATCTGCCACCTGTCGACCGCCGGGTCCGTCGAGATCGTCCGCTGGGCCAAGTCCCGCGGCATCGACGTCACCGCCGAGGTCACCCCGCACCACCTGCTCCTCACCGACGAACTGGTGCGGTCGTACAACCCGGTCTACAAGGTCAACCCGCCGCTGCGCACCGAGCGCGACGTCATGGCGCTGCGCGAGGCGCTCGCCGACGGCACGATCGACATCGTCGCGACCGACCACGCGCCGCACCCGCACGAGGACAAGGACTGCGAGTGGGCCGCCGCTGCCATGGGCATGGTCGGTCTTGAGACCGCGCTGTCCGTGGTCCAGCAGACGATGGTCGAGACGGGACTGCTCGACTGGGCCGGCGTCGCCGACCGCATGTCCGTGAAGCCCGCCGCGATCGGCCGGGCCACGGGCCACGGACGTCCCGTCTCGGCAGGCGAGCCCGCCAACCTCACGCTGGTCGACACGGCATACCGTGGAACGGTGGACCCCGCTGGCTTCGCCTCGCGCAGCCGCAACACCCCTTACGAGGGCCGTGAGCTGCCGGGCAGGGTCACCCACACCTGGCTGCGGGGCAAGGCCACCCTCGTCGACGGGAAGCTCGCGTGACACCTCTCCTCTCCATCGCCGCCGCACAGAAGTCGGCCGAAGTGACCGACTGGAGCGCCCGGATCGGCTGGCTCGTCGGTCTCGCCCTCTTCATCGCGCTTGTCTACTGGCTGATGCGCGAGGGCTGGAAGTGGCGCGGCACCCTCCAGGGCGACCTGCCCGAGCTGCCTGCCGCGCCGGAAGACCCCGGCCCGGTGAAACTGAGCATGAGCGGCCGCTACCACGGCTCCACCACCGCCGGGCAGTGGCTCGACCGCATCGTGGCGCACGGCCTGGGCACCCGCAGCCGGGCCGAGCTCACCCTGACGGACGCGGGACTGGACGTCGTACGCCCCGGAGCGGACGACTTCTTCATCCCGGCCTCGCAACTGCGCGAGGCCCGGCTCGACAAGGGCATCGCGGGCAAGGTCCTCACCGAGGGCGGACTCCTCGTCGTCACCTGGGCGCACGGCGACAGGCTCCTCGACTCCGGTTTCCGCTCGGACCGCGCGGCCGAGCACAACGAATGGGCCGACACCCTGAACGACATGATCAACAAGACGGAAACGGAAGGCGCACGATGACGACCTCCACTCAGGGGAACGCCTCGCAGAGGGAAAAGGCGCTTCCCGCCGTACTCGTCCTGGAGGACGGCCGGGTCTTCCGCGGCCGCGCCTACGGGGCCGTGGGGGAGACCTTCGGCGAAGCGGTGTTCTCCACCGGCATGACCGGCTACCAGGAGACCCTCACCGACCCGTCGTACCACCGCCAGGTCGTCGTGATGACCGCCCCGCACGTCGGCAACACCGGCGTCAACGACGAGGACCCGGAGTCGGGGCGGATCTGGGTCTCCGGATACGTCGTCCGCGACCCCGCGCGCGTGCCCTCCAACTGGCGATCCCGGCGCTCCCTGGACGAGGAACTGCGGAGCCAGGGCGTCGTCGGCATCAGCGGCATCGACACCCGCGCCCTCACCCGGCATCTTCGCGAGCGCGGCGCCATGCGCGTCGGCATCTTCTCCGGCAACGCGCTGCCCGACGCGGGCACCATGCTCGCCGAGGTGCGCCAGGTGCCCGAGATGAAGGGCGCGAACCTCGCCGCCGAGGTCGCCACCAAGGAGACGTACATCGTCCCCGCGATCGGTGAGAAGAAGTTCACCGTCGCCGCCGTCGACCTCGGCATCAAGGGCATGACCCCGCACCGGATGGCCGAACGCGGCATCGAGGTGCACGTGCTGCCCGCCACGGCCACCGCCGAGGACATCTACGCCGTGAACCCGGACGGCGTGTTCTTCTCCAACGGCCCGGGCGACCCGGCCACCGCCGACGGTCCCGTGGCGGTCATGCGGGAAGTCCTCGCCCGCAAGACCCCGCTCTTCGGCATCTGCTTCGGCAACCAGATCCTCGGCCGCGCCCTCGGCTTCGGCACGTACAAGCTGAAGTACGGCCACCGCGGCATCAACCAGCCCGTGCAGGACCGTACGACCGGCAAGGTCGAGGTCACCGCGCACAACCACGGCTTCGCCGTCGACGCCCCGCTCGACGAGATCTCCGAGACCCCCTACGGCCGCGCCGAGGTCTCCCATGTCTGCCTCAACGACAACGTGGTGGAGGGCCTCCACCTGCTCGACCAGCCGGCCTTCAGCGTCCAGTACCACCCCGAAGCGGCAGCAGGACCGCACGACGCCGCCTACCTGTTCGACCGCTTCGTATCTTTGATGGAGGGCCAGCGTGCCTAAGCGCACCGATATCCAGTCCGTCCTGGTCATCGGCTCCGGCCCGATCGTCATCGGCCAGGCCGCCGAGTTCGACTACTCCGGCACCCAGGCGTGCCGCGTCCTGCGCGCCGAGGGCCTGCGGGTCATCCTCGTCAACTCCAACCCGGCGACGATCATGACCGACCCGGAGATCGCCGACGCCACCTACGTCGAGCCGATCACCCCCGAGTTCGTCGAGAAGATCATCGCCAAGGAGCGCCCCGACGTCCTGCTGCCGACGCTCGGCGGCCAGACGGCCCTCAACACCGCGATCTCCATGCACGAGCAGGGGGTGCTGGAGAAGTACGGCGTCGAGCTCATCGGCGCCAACATCGAGGCCATCAACAAGGGCGAGGACCGCGACCTCTTCAAGGGCGTCGTCGAGGCCGTGCGCCAGAAGATCGGCCACGGCGAGTCCGCCCGGTCCGTCATCTGCCACACCATGGACGACGTCATCAACGGCGTCGACACGCTCGGCGGCTACCCCGTCGTCGTCCGGCCCTCCTTCACCATGGGCGGCGCCGGCTCCGGCTTCGCGCACGACGAGGAGGAGCTGCGCCGCATCGCCGGCCAGGGCCTGACGCTCTCCCCGACCACCGAGGTGCTCCTGGAGGAGTCCATCCTCGGCTGGAAGGAGTACGAGCTGGAGCTGATGCGCGACAAGAACGACAACGTCGTGGTCGTCTGCTCCATCGAGAACTTCGACCCGATGGGCGTCCACACCGGTGACTCGATCACCGTCGCCCCGGCCATGACGCTGACCGACCGCGAGTACCAGCGGCTGCGCGACATCGGCATCGCGATCATCCGCGAGGTCGGCGTCGACACCGGCGGCTGCAACATCCAGTTCGCCGTCAACCCCGACGACGGCCGCATCATCGTCATCGAGATGAACCCGCGCGTCTCGCGGTCCTCGGCGCTGGCCTCCAAGGCGACCGGCTTCCCGATCGCCAAGATCGCGGCCAAGCTGGCCGTCGGCTACACGCTCGACGAGATCCCGAACGACATCACCGAGAAGACCCCGGCGTCCTTCGAGCCGACCCTCGACTACGTCGTCGTGAAGGCCCCGCGCTTCGCCTTCGAGAAGTTCCCGTCCGCCGACTCCACCCTCACGACCACCATGAAGTCGGTCGGCGAGGCCATGGCGATCGGCCGCAACTTCACCGAGGCGCTGCAGAAGGCGCTGCGCTCGCTGGAGAAGAAGGGCAGCCAGTTCACCTTCGTGGGTGAACCCGGTGCCAAGGACGAGCTGCTGCGCGAGGCCGTCCGGCCCACCGACGGCCGCATCAACACCGTCATGCAGGCCATCCGCGCGGGCGCCACGCAGGAAGAGGTCTTCGAGTTCACGAAGATCGACCCGTGGTTCGTCGACCAGCTCTTCCTGATCAAGGAGATCGCGGACGATCTGGCCGCCGCCGCCAAGCTCGACCCCGAGCTGCTCGCCGAGGCCAAGCGGCACGGCTTCTCCGACGCCCAGATCGCCGAGATCCGCGGGCTGCGCGAGGACGTCGTCCGCGAGGTGCGGCACGCGCTGGGCGTACGCCCGGTCTACAAGACGGTCGACACCTGCGCCGCCGAGTTCGCCGCCAACACGCCGTACTTCTACTCCTCCTACGACGAGGAGACCGAGGTCGCGCGGCGCGAGAAGCCCGCCGTGATCATCCTGGGCTCCGGCCCGAACCGCATCGGCCAGGGCATCGAGTTCGACTACTCCTGCGTCCACGCCTCCTTCGCGCTCAGCGACGCGGGCTACGAGACCGTGATGGTCAACTGCAACCCCGAGACCGTCTCCACGGACTACGACACCTCCGACCGCCTGTACTTCGAGCCGCTGACGCTCGAGGACGTGCTGGAGATCGTGCACGCGGAGTCGCTGGCCGGTCCGATCGCCGGTGTGATCGTGCAGCTCGGCGGCCAGACCCCGCTCGGCCTGGCACAGGCGCTCAAGGACAACGGCGTACCGATCGTGGGCACCCCGCCCGAGGCGATCCACGCCGCCGAGGACCGCGGAGCCTTCGGGCGGGTCCTCGCGGAGGCGGGCCTGCCGGCTCCCAAGCACGGCACCGCCACCACCTTCACCGAGGCCAAGGCCATCGCCGACGAGATCGGCTACCCCGTCCTCGTCCGGCCCTCGTACGTCCTCGGCGGACGCGGCATGGAGATCGTCTACGACGAGACGCGGCTGTCCTCGTACATCGCCGAGTCGACCGAGATCAGCCCCTCCCGGCCGGTCCTGGTCGACCGGTTCCTCGACGACGCGATCGAGATCGACGTCGACGCGCTCTACGACGGCGAGGAGCTCTACCTCGGCGGCGTCATGGAGCACATCGAGGAGGCCGGCATCCACTCCGGCGACTCGGCGTGCGCGCTCCCGCCGATCACCCTCGGCGGGTTCGACATCAAGCGGCTGCGCGCCTCGACGGAGGCCATCGCCAAGGGCGTCGGCGTCCGCGGTCTGATCAACATCCAGTTCGCGATGGCCGGCGACATCCTCTACGTCCTCGAAGCCAACCCGCGCGCCTCGCGCACCGTCCCCTTCACCTCGAAGGCGACCGCGGTGCCGCTCGCTAAGGCCGCCGCCCGCATCTCGCTGGGCGCGACCGTCGCGGAGCTGCGGGCCGAGGGCCTGCTCCCGGCGAACGGCGACGGCGGCACGCTGCCGCTCGACGCGCCGATCTCCGTCAAGGAGGCCGTCATGCCGTGGTCGCGCTTCCGCGACATCCACGGACGCGGCGTCGACACGGTGCTCGGTCCGGAGATGCGCTCCACCGGCGAGGTCATGGGCATCGACTCGGCGTTCGGGACGGCGTACGCCAAGTCGCAGGCCGGCGCCTACGGCCCGCTGCCCACCAAGGGCCGCGCCTTCATCTCGGTCGCCAACCGCGACAAGCGCTCGATGATCTTCCCGGCGCGCGAACTCGTCGCCCACGGCTTCGAGCTGATGGCCACCTCCGGCACGGCCGAGGTGCTCAAGCGCAACGGCATCAACGCCACGGTCGTGCGCAAGCAGAGCGAGGGCGAGGGCCCGAACGGCGAGAAGACCATCGTCCAGCTCATCCACGACGGCGAGGTCGACCTCATCGTCAACACGCCGTACGGCACCGGCGGCCGCCTCGACGGCTACGAGATCCGCACGGCGGCCGTGGCCCGCTCGGTCCCGTGCCTGACGACGGTGCAGGCGCTCGCCGCCGCCGTCCAGGGCATCGACGCGCTCAACCACGGCGACGTGGGCGTGCGCTCGCTCCAGGAACACGCCGAGCATCTGACGGCGGCGCGCGACTAGCGGACCTGAGGGGGACACCGGAAACGGTGTCCCCCTCTTCATGAGGCCCCTTGCCCCTTCAAGAGGCGCCCCTCACCGGGCTTTTTTCGAGGACATGATCATGTACAAGTTCTTCTTCAACCTCGTCTTCAAGCGGATGGACCCGGAGCAGGCCCACCACCTGGCCTTCCGCTGGATCCGCGTCGTCGCCCGCGTCCCCGTCCTGCGGACCTTCGTCGCCGCCGTGCTCGCGCCCCGCTACAAGGAGCTGCGCACCGAGGCGCTCGGGCTGCGCATGCACGGCCCCTTCGGGCTCGCGGCGGGCTTCGACAAGAACGCCGTGGCCATCGACGGGATGTCGATGCTCGGCTTCGACCACATCGAGATCGGCACGGTCACCGGGGAGCCACAGCCGGGCAACCCGAAGAAGCGGCTGTTCCGCCTCGTGCCGGACCGCGCGCTGATCAACCGCATGGGCTTCAACAACGAGGGCTCCGCGGCCGTCTCCGAGCGCCTGGCGGCCCGTACGCCCGTCTTCAGGGCCGTCGTGGGCGTCAACATCGGCAAGACCAAGGCCGTCCCCGAGGCGGAGGCCGTCGGCGACTACGTGAAGTCGACCGAGCGGCTCGCCCGGCACGCCGACTACCTCGTCGTGAACGTGTCGTCCCCGAACACCCCCGGCCTGCGCAACCTCCAGGCCACCGAGGCGCTGCGCCCGCTGCTCAGCGCCGTCCGCGAGGCCGCCGACCGCGCTGTCACCGGCCGGCGCGTCCCGCTCCTCGTCAAGATCGCGCCCGACCTCGCCGACGAGGACGTCGACGCGGTCGCCGATCTCGCCGTCGAACTCGGCCTCGACGGGATCATCGCCACGAACACCACCATCGCGCGCGAGGGGCTCGGTCTGACGTCCGACCCCTCCCTGGTGAAGGAGACCGGAGGCCTCTCGGGCGCGCCGCTCAAGGCACGCTCCCTGGAGGTGCTCCGCCGCCTCTACGCGCGCGTGGGCGACCGCGTCACCCTGGTGGGCGTGGGCGGCATCGAGAACGCCGAGGACGCCTGGCAGCGCATCCTGGCCGGCGCCACCCTGGTCCAGGGCTACAGCGCCTTCATCTACGAGGGCCCCTTCTGGGGCCGCGCCATCCACAAGGGGCTCGCCGCCCGCCTGCGGACGAGCCCGTACGCCACCCTCGCCGACGCGGTCGGCGCCGACGTGAGGAAGTCCGTATGAGCCTGGAACCCTTCGGCGCGCGCCTTCGCCGCGCCATGGACGAGCGCGGGCCCCTGTGCGTGGGCATCGACCCGCACGCGTCCCTGCTCGCCGACTGGGGGCTCGGCGACGACATCGCGGGCCTGGAGCGCTTCAGCCGCACGGTCGTCGAGGCGCTCGCCGAACGGGTGGCCGTCCTCAAGCCGCAGAGCGCGTTCTTCGAGCGCTTCGGGTCGCGCGGGATCGCCGTCCTGGAGAAGTCGGTCGAACAGGCGCGGGCGGCCGGGGCGCTGGTCGTGATGGACGCCAAGCGCGGCGACATCGGCTCGACCATGGCCGCGTACGCCGAGACCTTCCTGCGCAAGGACGCGCCCCTCTTCTCGGACGCGCTGACCGTGTCGCCCTACCTGGGCTACGGCTCGCTGAAGCCCGCCGTGGAGCTGGCCCGCGAGAGCGGTGCGGGTCTCTTCGTCCTCGCGCTCACCTCCAACCCGGAGGGCGGCGAGGTGCAGCACGCCGTCCGCGCGGACGGACGCACCGTCGGAGCGACGATGCTCGGGCACCTGGCCGCAGAGAACGCGGACGAGCGGCCCCTCGGCTCCTTCGGGGCGGTCGTCGGCGCCACGCTGGGCGATCTCTCCTCGTACGACCTGGACATCAACGGCCCGCTCCTCGCGCCGGGCATCGGAGCCCAGGGAGCGACCGCGGCCGACCTGGCGGGCGTCTTCGGGTCCGCCGTGCGCAACGTCGTCCCGAACGTGAGCCGGGGTGTTCTGCGTCACGGTCCCGACGCGCTGGCCCTGCGCGAGTCGGCGGAGGGGTTCGCGGAGGAGATCAGGGCGGCCGTGGCGGCCGCCTGAGCCCTCCGACAGCCGTTCGACAGTCCTCCCACGGGTGTCGCGCGAGCGCCCCGAGTCTGAATACATTCTCAAATCCGGGGAGGTATGTCGGAAATGTCGGGCCTCAGGGAGGCTGACCAGGACTTTTCCTCTGTTCTCGCTGACTCCGGCGCACTTGCCCGCTAGTCTCCGTCGAGTGGGGCACCTCCCGCGGCCTCAAGGGCGCTGGAGGACATCGGGCAACCGTGTTGCTCGTAGCCCCCAGGTGTGGGGCGACTAGGTTCCTCACCGGTCCGTATCCGACAGTTCGACATCCGAGGTGACGTAGGCGTGGCTCTTCCGCCCCTTACCCCTGAACAGCGCGCAGCCGCGCTCGAAAAGGCCGCCGCGGCTCGCCGGGAGCGGGCCGAGGTCAAGAATCGACTCAAGCACTCCGGCGCCTCGCTTCACGAGGTCATCAAGCAGGGCCAGGAGAACGACGTCGTCGGCAAGATGAAGGTCTCCGCTCTCCTGGAGTCCCTGCCGGGCGTGGGCAAGGTCCGCGCCAAGCAGATCATGGAGCGACTCGGGATCTCCGAGAGCCGCCGCGTTCGCGGTCTCGGCTCGAACCAGATCGCCTCTTTGGAGCGCGAGTTCGGCGGTTCCGGCGCCTGAGTCCTGGACACCCCGGGATTGCTGGAATAATCGCTGCATGAGTGAACGTCCGCGGCTGACCGTGCTCTCCGGCCCCTCAGGGGTCGGCAAGAGCACGGTCGTCGCTCATATGCGCAAGGAACACCCCGAGGTCTGGCTCTCGGTGTCGGCGACGACCCGCAAGCCGCGCCCCGGTGAGAAGCACGGTGTCCACTACTTCTTCGTCTCCGACGACGAGATGGACAAGCTGATCGCCAACGGCGAGCTCCTGGAGTGGGCCGAATTCGCCGGCAACCGCTACGGCACTCCGCGCGCCGCCGTCCTGGAGCACCTGGAGTCGGGTGCGCCGCTGCTTCTGGAGATCGATCTCCAGGGTGCCCGGCAGGTCCGCGAGTCCATGGAGGACGCGCTCCTCGTGTTCCTGGCCCCGCCCTCCTGGGAGGAACTGGTCCGCAGGCTCACCGGACGCGGCACCGAACCCCCCGAGGTGATCGAGCGACGTCTGGACGCGGCGAAGATCGAACTGGCGGCCGAGCCGGAGTTCGACATCACCCTGGTCAACACCTCCGTCGAGGACGTGGCGCGTGAGCTGCTAGCCTTGGTGGAAGTTGTTTGATCTTTCAGGTCAATTTCCACCTTTCGGAAGGCAGAGCGTGTCCTCTTCCATCACTGCTCCCGAGGGCATCATCAACCCTCCGATCGACGAGCTCCTCGAGGCCACCGACTCGAAGTACAGCCTGGTGATCTACGCGGCCAAGCGTGCCCGCCAGATCAACGCGTACTACTCGCAGCTCGGCGAGGGCCTCCTCGAGTACGTCGGTCCGCTTGTGGACACCCACGTCCACGAGAAGCCGCTGTCGATCGCCCTGCGCGAGATCAACGCGGGTCTGCTGACCTCCGAGGCCGTCGAAGGCCCCGCTCAGTAGTCGTTCATTTGCTCATCCCAGGCCCGGCGGCGCGACTGCCGGGCCTGTGGTGTGTCATGGAGTCGTACGTTTCCGAGCCCGGGGAGAGACGGTGGACAAGCCGAAGGTCGTTCTGGGGGTCAGCGGTGGCATCGCCGCGTACAAGGCCTGTGAACTGCTGCGACGACTGACGGAGTCGGGCCACGACGTGCGGGTCGTACCCACCGCGTCCGCGCTGCACTTCGTCGGCGCCGCCACCTGGTCCGCGCTCTCGGGCCACCCCGTCTCCACCGAGGTCTGGTCGGACGTCCACGAGGTCCCGCACGTCCGCATCGGGCAGCACGCCGACCTCGTGGTGGTCGCCCCCGCGACCGCCGACATGCTCGCCAAGGCCGCCCACGGACTGGCCGACGACCTCCTCACCAACACCCTGCTCACCGCCCGCTGCCCGGTCGTCTTCGCGCCCGCCATGCACACCGAGATGTGGGAGCACCCGGCGACCCAGGAGAACGTGGCGACCCTGCGGCGGCGCGGTGCCGTGGTCATCGAGCCCTCCGTGGGGCGCCTGACCGGCGTCGACACCGGCAAGGGGCGGCTGCCGGAACCGGGGGAGATCTTCGAGGTCTGCCGCCGTGTGCTCGCCCGCGGGGTCACCGAGCCGGATCTCGCCGGCCGCCATGTGGTCGTCAGCGCGGGCGGCACCCGTGAGCCCCTCGACCCCGTCCGCTTCCTCGGCAACCGCTCCTCCGGCAAGCAGGGGTACGCGCTCGCCCGCACCGCCGCGGCGCGCGGCGCCCGGGTCACGCTGATCGCGGCGAACACCGGTCTCGCGGACCCGGCCGGGGTCGACGTGGTCCAGGTCGGCACCGCCGTGCAGATGCGGGAGGCCGTGCTGAAGGCGGCCCCGGACGCCGACGCGGTGGTGATGGCGGCCGCCGTGGCGGACTTCCGCCCCCAGGCGTACGCGTCCGGGAAGATCAAGAAGAAGGACGGCCAGGAACCGGAGCCGATCGTCCTGGTCCGCAATCCGGACATCCTGGCGGAGATCTCCGCCGACCGGGGCCGCCCCGGCCAGGTGGTGGTCGGATTCGCCGCGGAAACGGACGACGTCCTCGCCAACGGACGGACGAAACTGGAGCGCAAGGGGTGCGATCTCCTCGTGGTGAACGAGGTGGGGGAGCGCAAGACCTTCGGTTCCGAGGAGAACGAGGCGGTGGTGCTCGGGGCCGACGGCAGTGAGACCCCGGTGCCCCACGGCCCCAAGGAAGCACTGGCCGAGACCGTGTGGGACCTGGTGACACGGCGACTGGTGTGAAAGCTCACTCATCACATCTGTCACCCCAAAGGCCGCAAAATCGGGCGTGGCGACCCTGGCGAAGACCTACGACGATGGCGCAGAATGCCCGTGCCGCAGGTCACAGGGGTTTCGAGAGGCGAGACAGGGGTCCCGCGGCAGAGCGCGACCGATAAACTGTTCTCGGACGACGCCGGGCGCAGCCCCCGTCCCGTCCACCAATGATCAGCCAGCAGCCGCTGCAACCACAGGGAGCGTTGTGTCCCGTCGCCTGTTCACCTCGGAGTCCGTGACCGAGGGTCACCCCGACAAGATCGCTGACCAGATCAGCGACACCATTCTCGACGCGCTTCTGCGTGAGGACCCGACGTCCCGGGTCGCCGTGGAGACGCTCATCACCACCGGCCTGGTGCACGTGGCCGGAGAGGTCACGACCAAGGCGTACGCGCCGATCGCCCAGCTGGTCCGCGACAAGATCCTGGAGATCGGCTACGACTCGTCGAAGAAGGGCTTCGACGGAGCGTCCTGTGGCGTGTCGGTGTCGATCGGTTCCCAGTCCCCGGACATCGCGCAGGGTGTCGACACGGCTTACGAGTCCCGGGTCGAGGGTGACGAGGACGAGCTGGACAGGCAGGGCGCCGGCGACCAGGGCCTGATGTTCGGGTACGCGACGGACGAGACCCCGAACCTGATGCCGCTCCCGATCCACCTCGCGCACCGGCTCTCGCGCCGGCTGTCCGACGTCCGCAAGAACGGGACCATCCCGTACCTGCGCCCCGACGGCAAGACCCAGGTCACCATCGAGTACGACGGGGACAAGGCGGTCCGTCTGGACACCGTCGTCGTGTCCTCGCAGCACGCCTCGGACATCGACCTGGACTCCCTGCTCGCTCCCGACATCCGCGAGTTCGTCGTGGAGCCGGAGCTGAAGGCCCTCCTCGACGACGGCATCAAGCTGGAGACCGAGGGCTACCGCCTGCTGGTGAACCCGACCGGCCGCTTCGAGATCGGCGGCCCGATGGGCGACGCCGGCCTCACCGGCCGCAAGATCATCATCGACACGTACGGCGGCATGGCCCGCCACGGCGGCGGCGCCTTCTCCGGCAAGGACCCGTCCAAGGTCGACCGCTCCGCCGCCTACGCGATGCGCTGGGTCGCGAAGAACGTCGTGGCCGCGGGGCTCGCCTCGCGCTGCGAGGTCCAGGTCGCCTACGCCATCGGCAAGGCCGAGCCGGTCGGTCTGTTCGTCGAGACCTTCGGCACCGAGAAGGTCGACGCCGAGCGGATCGAGACCGCCATCTCGGAGGTCTTCGACCTCCGCCCGGCGGCCATCATCCGCGACCTCGACCTGCTCCGGCCGATCTACGCCCAGACCGCCGCCTACGGCCACTTCGGCCGGGAGCTCCCCGACTTCACGTGGGAGCGGACGGACCGCGTGGACGCGCTGCGCAGGGCCGCGGGCCTGTAGTCCGCGAACGCTTCGTCACAGCCGTGAGGCCCGGTACCCCTCGGGGTGCCGGGCCTCACGGCTGTGCGGGAAAAAGAGTGGTCCCGACGGGCCGGGATTCGTACGCTGGTGATCTCCCGGTGCGATGGCCGCGGTTACTTCGGTGGAGTACGCCCATGGCGTGCGGTGAATCTGGATCAACGTTCCGCTGCCGCCTGGATCTCGGGAGATCCGACAGGGAGGAACGACGTCGTCCCGCCCGGTGCGATGGCCGCGGATACTTCTGGGGCGGATGGCCCCTCGCAGGTTCGAATCCTGCTGCCGGTCCCCGACCGGTATGGCCGAGCGGTCCATGGCAAAGGCGCCCTGAGGGCGTTCACGATCCGCTGCCGCCCTGATCTCGGGCGGACGGCGCTGTCGGTGCGGTCTGGTAGGAATACTGCTGTGAGCAGCGCGAACGGGCACCCGGCAGAGGGCGCGGACGGCGCAGGCGGCGCCGACGGCGCGCCGCCCGAGCAGCTTGCGCTGATCCGGGAGGCCGTACGCCAGGCCAAGGCGCCGAAGGCGAAGCCACGGACCTGGCGGGGCGCCGCGCTCGCGAAGGAACTACCGGTCGCGCGGGTGCTCGTCGACAAAGGCGTGCTGCACCTCGACCGCTACTTCGACTACGCCGTGCCCGAGGACCTGGACGAGGCAGCCCAGCCGGGCGTGCGGGTGCGGGTGCGGTTCGGGGCGGGCGGACGCAATGTGCGGGAGGGACGGCGCGAGGGTGGCGGCCTGATCGACGGATACCTCGTCGAGCGGGTCGCCGAGTCCGACTACTCCGGGCCGCTGGCCGCGCTCGCCCAGGTCGTCTCGCCCGAGCCCGTCCTCGGGCCCGAACTGCTGGGACTCGCCCGCGCCGTCGCCGACCGGTACGCGGGATCGCTCGCCGACGTGCTGCAACTTGCCGTGCCGCCCCGGCACGCCCGCGCCGAGGCACGGGAGTCACCGGCCCCGCCGCCGCTGCCCACCGCACCCGACCCCGGCACCTGGCTGCGGTACGGGAGGGGAGCGGACTTCCTCGCCTCGCTCGCCTCCGGCGGTGCCCCGCGCGCCGTGTGGACCGCGCTGCCCGGTCCCGAGTGGGCCGAGGAGATCGCCCGAGCGGTGCAGGCGACGCTCGCCTCCGGGCGCGGCGCGCTCGTGGTCGTACCGGCCGGGCGGCCCGCCGCCCGCGTCGACACCGCTCTGAAGGCCCTGATGGGGGAGGGGCAGCACGCCGTGCTGACCGCCGACGCCGGACCGGAGCGCCGCTACCGCGACTGGCTCTCCGTACGACGGGGGTCCGTACGGGCCGTCGTCGGCACCCGGGCGGCCATGTTCGCGCCCGTACGGAATCTGGGACTTGTCGTCGTCTGGGACGACGGCGACGACGGACACAGCGATGACAACGCTCCTTTCCCGCACGTCCGGGAGGTGCTGGAACTGCGCGCCTCGCGTGACAAGTGCGGTTTCCTGCTCGGGAGTTGGACCTGCACGGTGGAGGCGGCGCAACTGGTCGAGAGCGGCTGGGCGCTGCCGCTGGCCGCCGACCGGGAACAGGTGCGCGCCGCCGCGCCCCTGGTGCGGACCGTCGGGGACGGCGATCTCGCGCGCGACGAGGCCGCCCGGGCCGCCCGGCTGCCCACGCTCGCCTGGCAGATCGTCAGGGAGGGGCTGCGGCAGGGGCCCGTGCTGGTCCAGGTTCCCCGGCGGGGCTATGTGCCCCGGATGGCGTGTGCGCAGTGCCGGGCACCCGCGCGGTGCCGGCACTGCGCGGGGCCGCTGGAGGCGCAGGACGCCCAGGCTTTGCGCTGTGCGTGGTGCGGGCGGGACGAGACGGCCTGGCACTGCCAGGAGTGCGGCGGGTTCCGGCTGCGGGCGCAGGTCGTCGGCGCCCGCCGGACCGCCGAGGAACTGGGCCGGGCGTTCCCGGCCGTGCCGGTGCGTACGTCCGGGCGGGAACAGGTGCTTGACACGGTGTCCGCGGCACCCGCGCTGGTGGTGAGCACCCCGGGGGCCGAACCCGTCGCCGAGGGCGGGTACGCGGCGGCCCTGCTGCTCGACGGCTGGGCGATGCTCGGACGACCCGATCTGCGGGCCGGCGAGGACGCGTTGCGCCGGTGGACAGGGGCCGCCGCGCTGGTCCGTCCGCAGGGAGCGGGCGGCACGGTCGTGGTCGTGGCCGAACCGACCCTGCGGCCCGTTCAGGCGCTCGTACGGTGGGATCCCGTCGGGCACGCCGTGCGTGAGCTCGCCGAGCGGGCCGAACTGGGATTTCCGCCCGTGTCCCGGATGGCGGCGGTGTCCGGGTCGCCGGAGGCGCTCGCCGGGTTCCTCGCGGCCGCCGAACTGCCGCGCGACGCCGAGGTGTTGGGGCCGGTACCGCTGCCGTCCGGCGAGGCCGGGCGGCCCCGGCGGCCCGGTGGGCCGCCCCCCGGGGAGCCGGGGGAGAGGGTGCTCATCCGGGTACCCCCCGGGAGCGGTGCCGCGCTGGCGGCCGCGCTGAAGAGCGCGCAGGCGGCGCGGATGGCCCGCGGTGGCGGCGAGCCCGTACGGATCCGGATCGATCCGCCTGACATCGGGTGAGGCCTGCCGTCGGGAGGCCCGCCGTCGGGTGGGGCCGCCATCGGTGGGTCCGAAGAGATCCGGTTCGGGCGGGGGATCCGGTGCGGTCGTGTGAGGGGGCGTCGCGGAGTGGGTGACGTGCGGGTGTCGGCGTGGGCCGTGGGTGAAAGCGGTGGCCGGCCCTGGGCGTGAACAGTCGGCGGGGAGTTGGGAGCTGGACGGGCCGGAGGCCGGGGTGTGGAGGGGGCGGGGTGTGGACGTAGGCCTGCCCCCCGGATGGCCTGGCGCCGGGAGGCAGTGGTCGTGTCAGGGGTCGGGTCAGCCGTTGCGTGGGCCCGGGAAGGCCGAGGGCCTGACCTCGTCGCGGAGGGTGGGACTGCCGGCCGTCGGCTGGGTCGGCATGGAGCGGGCTGCGGGGACGGTCGGCACCGAGGGGAGAGCCGTGTTGACGGCGACCGTGCGCGTCTCGGCCGGCTCCGTGGCGCGCTCCGCCTCGGCGGCTGCCTGGGTGGCGGCGCGGCGCGCGCCGTAACGCCGGTGCACCGCCTGCTTGGTGACCCCGAGGGCCGAGCCCACCGCGTCCCATGAGAAGCCGAGTGAGCGGTCGAAGTCCACGGCGGCCGTGACCAGGGTCTCGACGCTGTCCCGCAGTTCCTGAGCGAGACGGACGGTCGGGGCGGGAGCGCGCCCGTAGACGACGAAGCCCGTGGAGGGGCCGGAGCGGCGCGGGCGGTAGACGTTGCCCAGCTGGGCGGTGAGCGTGCGCAGTGCGTCCACCTGCCGGCGGACCCGCTCGATGTCCCGCACCAGCAAGTGCAGGCTGGCCCGAGCCTGGGCGTCGTGGGTTGCGTGGTCGGCCATGAACAAGCCTCTCGAACCGGCGTTGAAAAGGATCGGGCCGCGTATCTGAGGCCCGCAGTGGTCAACTCTTTCTTGACCAACGCGTGGACGGGTGAGTGGTCACGCTGCGGGGGCGCGAGGGCATATGCACGGGGCGCGTCCGCGTCTGTACGCCCCCCGTTGTGCGGTGGACGCGCCCCACCCGCCGATGAGCGGACCGCATGGCCCGCGCGGTGCGGGCAACACCGCTGATGCCTGTGCATGGACTGCACCGCTCGTGCCTGCGCGTGCGATGCACCGCTCATGCCTGTGCATGGACTGCACCGCTCATGTCTGTGCGCGGACCACACCGCCCGCGCGGGCCCGGGGACATGGCCCCTGAAGAACCCCCGAGCCCTTGGGCCGCGCGCGGCATAGACTGGTGCGCTGCCCCGCGCTCCGCCCGAACCGGCACGCGCGCGGGGGATGGAAGAGCTCCCGCCCGAGAGGCCAACCGCCACCCATGAAGCTCGTCTTCGCAGGTACCCCCGAGGTCGCCGTTCCCGCCCTGGACGCCCTGATCGCCTCCGGGCGGCACGAGGTGGCCGCCGTCGTGACCCGGCCGGACGCGCCGGCCGGACGGGGGCGACGGCTCGTCGCGAGTCCGGTCGCCGTGCGGGCGGAAGAGGCCGGGATCGAGGTGCTCAAGCCCGTGAAGCCCCGGGACGAGGAGTTCCTGGCCCGGCTGCGGGAGATCGGCCCGGACTGCTGTCCCGTCGTCGCCTACGGGGCTCTGCTGCCCCGGGTCGCCCTCGACATCCCCGCCCAGGGCTGGGTCAACCTGCACTTCTCGCTGCTGCCGGCCTGGCGCGGCGCCGCCCCCGTCCAGCACGCGATCATGGCCGGTGACGAGATCACCGGCGCCACCACCTTCCTGATCGAGGAGGGCCTCGACTCGGGACCGGTGTACGGGACCGTCACCGAGGAGATCCGCCCCACCGACACCAGCGGGGACCTGCTGACGCGGCTCGCCTTCGCCGGGTCCGGACTGCTCGCGGCGACGATGGACGGGATCGAGGACGGCACGCTCAAGGCCGTACCGCAGCCCGCCGACGGCATCAGCACGGCGTCGAAGATCACCGTCGAGAACGCCCACATCGACTGGGCCGCCCCGGCGCTCCGGGTCGACCGCATGGTGCGCGGCTGCACCCCCGCCCCCGGTGCCTGGACCGTCTTCCGGGACGAGCGCCTCAAGCTGATCCAGGTCGCGACGGTGCCCGACCGTACGGACCTCGCCCCGGGCGAGCTGTCCGTCGCCAAGAACAACGTGTACGTGGGCACCGGTTCCTACGCCGTCGAGCTGCTGTGGGTGCAGGCCCAGGGCAAGAAGCCGATGCGCGCGGCGGACTGGGCCCGCGGGGTGCGGATTCCCTCCGGGGAGCGCCTAGGCGTCTGACGTCGGCTGTCCGACGTCGGCCGTGTGACGTCTGGCGTCGGCTGTCTGACGGCGGTCGGCGTCCGACGTCGGCCCTGCGGCGTACGCTGATAAGCGCATCTTTTTCCTGGATCCGGAGCACCTTTTTCGTGAGTGAGCAGCCCCGTCGGCCGCAGAAGCCCGGCAAGCCCTACCGCCGCCCCCAGAAGGACCCGGTCCGCATGCTCGCCTTCGAGGCGCTGCGGGCTGTCGACGAGCGGGACGCGTACGCGAACCTCGTCCTGCCGCCGCTGCTGCGCAAGGCGCGGGAGAAGGGCGACTTCGACACCCGGGACGCCGCGCTCGCCACCGAGCTGGTGTACGGCACACTGCGCCGCCAGGGGACGTACGACGCCGTCATCTCGGCCTGCGTCGACCGGCCGCTGCGGGAGGTCGACCCGCCGGTCCTCGATGTGCTCAGCCTCGGTGTCCACCAGCTCCTCGGCACCCGCATCCCGACGCACGCCGCCGTCTCCGCCTCCGTCGAGCTGGCCCGGGTGGTGCTCGGCGACGGGCGGGCCAAGTTCGTGAACGCCGTGCTGCGCAAGGTCGCCCGGCAGGACCTCGACGACTGGCTGGAACAGGTCGCACCGCCCTACGACCAGGACCCCGAGGACCATCTCGCCGTCGTGCACTCGCACCCGCGCTGGGTCGTCTCCGCGCTGTGGGACTCGCTGGGCGGCGGCCGGGCCGGCATCGAGGACCTGCTGGAGGCCGACAACGAACGGCCCGAGGTGACCCTCGTCGCCCGGCCCGGACGCTCCACCTCCGAGGAGATCCTCGACGCCCTCGACGAGGACTCGGCGCTTCCCGGGCGCTGGTCGCCGTATGCCGTGCGGCTCACCGAGGGCGGCGAGCCGGGCGCCATCGGCGCCGTACGCGAGGGCCGTGCGGGCGTCCAGGACGAGGGCAGCCAGCTGGTGGCGATCGCCCTCGCGAACGCCCCGCTCGACGGACCCGACCGGGCCTGGCTGGACGGCTGCGCCGGACCCGGCGGCAAGGCCGCGATGCTGGCGGGCCTCGCCGCCCAGCGGGGTGCGACGCTGCTCGCCTCCGAGAAGCTGCCGCACCGGGCGGGGCTCGTCGCCAAGGCGCTCGCCGGGAACCCCGGCCCCTACCAGGTCATCGCCGCCGACGGCACCCGCCCGCCGTGGCGGCCCGGCACCTTCGACCGGGTGCTCATGGACGTGCCCTGTACGGGCCTGGGCGCGCTGCGCCGTCGTCCCGAGGCCCGCTGGCGGCGTCGCCCCGAGGACCTCGAAGGCTTCGCGCCGCTCCAGCGCGGACTGCTGCGCACGGCGCTCGAATCGGTGCGGGTCGGCGGTGTCGTCGGGTACGCGACCTGCTCGCCGCACCTCGCCGAGACCCGCGCGGTCGTCGACGACGTGCTCAAGCACTTCGAGGGCGGCTCCGCCGAACTGTTCGACGCCCGTCCACTGCTGCCCGGCGTGCCCGCCCTGGGGGACGGCCCCGACGTACAGCTGTGGCCGCACCTGCACGGAACGGACGCGATGTACCTGGCCCTGATCCGCAGAACCGGCTGACCCCCCGCACAGGCTCCTTCTTCGCCCCGCCGCGGTGCGCGGCAGTTGCGCAGCCGGGCTGCCCAGCAATTGCTCGGCCGGGCCGGCCGGCATTGCCCGGCCGAGCCGAGGGGAATCGCCGCGGCCGCGGCGAGCGGCCTTGTTCGCCCGCGCTGCCCGCGCTGCCCGCGCTGCCCGCGCTGCCCGCGCTGCCCGCGCTGCCCGCGCTGCCCGCGCTGCGCGGGTCCGTTGCGTCAGCCGGGCGGGGGTGTCGGGTTCGTCGACTCGCCGGGTGTTCCGGAATCGTCGGCTTCCCCGGATGGTCCGGGTCCTCCGGGTTCCCCGGATGCCGTGGATGCTTCGGGGCCCTCGGTTGTCCCGGGTTCGCTGGAGACGGTGGGTGCCGCCGGTTTCCCGGAATCGTGCGGCTCGGTGGTGTCGGAGGGAGGGGTGCCGCCGTCGTCGCGGGCGAGCCGGTGGGGCCACCACACCTTCGGGCCCACGTCGAGGAAGAGCGCGGTGACCAGCACCGAGCGCACCACGAAGGTGTCCAGGAGCACGCCGAGAGCCACCGCGAAGCCGATCTCCGCGAAGCCCACGATGGGCAGGGTGCCGAGCGCCGCGAACGTGCCCGCGAGGACCAGACCGGCCGAGGTGATCACCGCCCCGGTGGTGGCGAGCCCCGTCACCACGCCCGCACGGGTGCCCCGGTGCACGGCTTCCTCGCGGATACGGGTGGTCAGGAAGATGTTGTAGTCGATGCCGAGAGCCACCAGGAACACGAAGACGAAGAGCGGGAAGGCCACGTCCTCACCCGCGTAGTCGAAGAGGTGCCGGAAGGCCAGGGCGCTCACGCCGAGGGCGGTGGCCAGCGACAGCACCACGGTCGCGATCAGCAGGAGCGGAGCGACCAGGGCGCGCAGCAGGACGCTCAGGACCAGCAGGACCACCACCAGGACGAGCGGGATGACCAGGTAGTTGTCGTGCGTCTGGGCGTTCCTCATGTCCAGCAGGGCAGCCGTGCCACCGCCCACCTTCGCGTCGGCGCCTGGTACGGCGTGCACGGCGTTGCGCACCCGCTCCACCGTGGCCTTGGCCGCCGCGCTGTCGGCGGGGGCGCGGGTGGTCGCCTCGAACAGCACCCGGCCGCCGTGCTCGGGCGCGGTACCCGGTGGCACGCCGATGCTCGTCGGCACCACGTCCGGGTCCGCCGCCACGGTGACGCCGACCTCCCTGGCCTGGGCCGTGTTGGACACGATGACCAGGGGATCCCCGGCGCCCGCCGGGAAGTAGCGCGCCGACACCTGCTGGCCGACGATCGAGTCCGGTTTCCCGGTGAAGGTGTCGGCGTTGGAGATGCCCGCGGCCCGGAGCTGGATCAGGCCCAGGGACAGCACCGCGAGCGCCAGTGCCGTGGCCACCCAGGTGGTCCGGGGGCGGCGGGCGATCCGGTGGCCCATGCGCGCCCAGACGCCGCTCCTGGTCGGATCGGCCGAGCCGACGTGCGGGACGGCGGGCCAGAAGATCCAGCGCCCGAAGACCAGCAGCAGGGCGGGGAAGAGCGTGAGCATGGTCAGCAGGCCGACGCCCACGCCGATCGCCGCGACCGGGCCGAGACCCCGCGTCGAGTTCATCTCGGCGACCAGGAGCACCAGCATGCTCAGGACGACCGTCGCGCCGGAGGCGAGGATGGCAGGACCGGCCCGGTTCATGGCGAGTTTCATCGCCTCGTGGCGGTCCTCGTGGCGGCGCAGCTCCTCGCGGTAGCGGGCGACCAGCAGCAGCGCGTAGTCGGTCCCCGCGCCGAACACGAGCACGGTGAGAATGCCCGCGCTCTGGCCGTTCACCGTCAGACCGGCGTGTTTGGCCAGCAGATAGATCAGGGCCTGGGCCGTGAACAGGGCGACGACCACGCCGAGCAGCGGCACGAACAGCAGGGTCGGGCTCCGGAAGGTGATCAGCAGCATCACGACGACGACGGTCATCGCGGCGTAGAGCAGGGTCGAGTCGATGCCCTTGAAGGCGTTGGAGGAGTCCGCGGCGGTACCGCCGGGCCCGGTGATGTGCACGGAGAGGCCGTCGGCGCCCTTGCCCACCTGGTGCCGGATGGAGTCGACGGCGGGGCCGATCCGCTGCCATCCGGAGGCGTTCATGGTGATGGGGATGTAGATCTGGGCCGCGCGCGGATCCGTCGGCCGGTCGAAGACCGGTCCCCGGGTCTCGGCGCCCCGGATGCCGTGTTCCCGCAGCGCCTTCACCTGCTGGACGTCCTCGGCGATCTGCCGCCGGTCCTGGGGTGTCAGGCCGTCCGGGCGGGCGTAGACGACGACCGCGGGGATCTGCTCGGGCCGGAACTCGTTCGAAATGTCGAGAACTTGGGTGGACTCGGCCGAGCCAGGCAGCCAGGACTGGGCGTCGTTGTCCTGGGCGTCACTGAGCTTCGCTCCGAGCGGTGCCACGAAGACGAGCACCAGCAGCCACAGGACCAGGACCAGCCACTTGGAGCGGTGTCCGCACACGACTCCGATGGCCGCGCGCTTCCAGGAGTCGAGCCGCTTCATGACCACCCCCGAGGCCGGACGCGGCGCCGCTGGGCCGCCCGGCATGGCACGGCGGACCGTCGTACGGCCTCCGCGGGACAACCCGGGTCCGGACCGAGGCGGGCAACCGGCCCGGGGCATGGCAGTCTTGGGGCATGGCCGTGCAGATCAACCCCAGCATCCTGTCCGCCGACTTCGCCCGTCTTGCCGAGGAGGCAAAGGCGGTGGAAGGCGCGGACTGGCTCCATGTCGACGTCATGGACAACCATTTCGTACCGAACCTCACGCTCGGGGTGCCGGTCGTAGAGTCTTTGGCCCGTGCGACGGACACTCCGCTGGACTGCCATCTGATGATCGAGGACGCCGATCGGTGGGCGCCCCAGTACGTGGAAGCCGGTGCCGGCTCCGTCACCTTCCATGTGGAGGCGGCCGCCGCGCCCGTCCGGCTCGCCCGCGAGATCCGGGCCAAGGGCGCCCGCGCCTCGATGGCGCTCAAGCCCGCGACCCCCATCGAGCCGTACGAGGACCTGCTGCCCGAGCTCGACATGCTGCTGATCATGACCGTCGAGCCCGGATTCGGGGGCCAGTCTTTTCTTGACATCATGCTCCCCAAGATCCGCCGCACGCGCGAGTTGATCAGCAAGCACGGCCTGGAACTGTGGCTCCAGGTCGACGGCGGTGTCTCGGCGTCGACGATCGAGCGGTGCGCGGAGGCGGGCGCCGACGTGTTCGTCGCCGGTTCGGCGGTGTACGGGGCGGCCGACCCGGCGCAGGCGGTACGTGCACTGCGCACCCAGGCACAGGAGGCGACGGCCCATGCATCGTGGGCGTGCGACCACTGAACCAAGGGAACGTGAACGCCGTCCATCAGGGCGGATCAAGTGCGCCGGATCTGCAAGGATGAACGGCGAATCCAGAGTGTGAACAGAGTGAGGAGATCGCCGTGTCGGGTATGTCGGCGGGCCGGTCAGCCATGCGGATGGGACCCGCTGAGCTGGTCCAGGCGGCGGCCATGGCCCGCCGCTTCTACCTCGAGGGCAAATCCAAGATCCAGATCGCCGAGGAGTTCGGCGTCAGCCGCTTCAAGGTGGCCCGGGTCCTGGAGACCGCTCTCGAACGGGATCTCGTGAGGATCGAGATCCGCGTCCCCGCCGAGCTGGACGCGGAGCGCTCGGACGCGCTGCGTGCCCGCTACGGCCTGCGGCATGCCGTGGTCGTCGAGTCCCCGGCCGAGGCCGAGGAGTCGCCCGACCCGGAGAACCTCGGGGAGGTGGCCGCCGACCTGCTCGGCGAGCTCGTCAACGAGGGCGATGTGCTCGGCCTCGCCTGGGGCCGCTCCACGATCCACATGGCGGCGGCCCTCGACCGGCTCCCGCCGTGCACCGTGGTGCAGCTGACGGGCGTGTACGACGCCGGGACCGCCGAGCGCGGCTCCGTCGAGGCCGTCCGGCGTGCCGCGCAGGTGTCGGGCGGCGACGCCCACCCCATCTACGCGCCGATGCTGCTGCCCGACGCGGCCACCGCGGCGGCGCTGCGCAACCAGACGGGCATCGCCCGCGCCTTCGAGTACTTCGACAAGGTCACGGTCGCCTGCGTCTCCATCGGCTCCTGGGAGCCGGGCATCTCCACGGTGCACGACATGCTCAGCGACGAGGAGCGCGCCCACTACGCGTCCCTCGGTGTCGCCGCCGAGATGTCCGCGCACCTCTTCGACGCCGAGGGCCGGCGGGTCGGGCGTGACCTGGGCGAGCGCTGCATCACGGTCGAGGCCGACCGGCTGCGCCGTATCCCCGAGGTCGTCGCCATAGCGGGCGGGCAGCGCAAGGCGGCCGCCATCGACGCGGTGCTGCGGTCCGGGCTCGTCACCAGCCTGGTGACGGACACCTCGGCCGCGGACGCCCTCATGACGGCGGGACCGCCCCCGCGTCCGGCCCTGAACCGGGCGGACCCGGACGGGCCCTGAGGGCGCCACCCAGCGCGCGCCGCGAGGGGACGGCCGTGGCAGCATCGACGTCATGCTGCTGCGGCCGTCCCCTCGCGCGTCCGCGGGCCGCCTGTTCGCCGGACTGCTGGTCTGTCTGACGGTCCTGCTGACGGGCTGCTCGGCGACGGGCACCGCCGCCTCGGGCGACGCGGCGGCCACCGCCGCCAGCCGTGCCACGCCGGTCCCGGACCGGGCCGGCGGCCTGCCGACGGTCCCCGCGGCCGCGCTCCCCGCCGAAGCGCGGGCCACACTCGTCCTCATCGACCGGGGCGGCCCCTTCCCGTACGCCAAGGACGGCGCCGTCTTCGGCAACTTCGAGCGGGAACTGCCGGGACGCGCCAGGGGTTACTACCACGAGTACACGGTGCGGACCCCGGGCGAGCGCGACCGCGGGGCCCGCCGCATCGTGACCGGGCAGCGCGGCGAGATCTACTACACCGACGATCACTACAACTCGTTCAAGGCGGTGCTGAGATGACGCACGGTCCGCTCGCCCAGGTGTGCCGCTCCGCCGGGTGGCAGGTCACCGAGCTCGACCTCACCGGGGTGATCGACAAGGCCGCCTTCATGGCGCGCTGTGTCCGCTCCCTGGACCTGCCGGAGTGGTTCGGGCGGAACTGGGACGCGCTCGCCGACGTCCTGGGCGACCCCGACTGGGGACCGGCCAGTCCGGGCAGGCTGCTCGTGGTGACCGGCTGGCGCCCCTACGCGAGGGCGCGGCCCGACGAGTGGGAGACCGCCCAGGAGGTACTGGAGTCGGCAGCCGGCCACTACCAGCAGTTCGACGCCGCGCTGTCGGTCGTCCTCAGCCTTGGAGGATCCGACCAATTGCCCCCTGACCAGCCTGGATGATCCGTCCGGGGACCGCGTGCGGGCTGTCATGGGACAATGAGGTACGTGCTCTTCCCCCTGGCTGACCTGTCCGGGGGCCACCTCTGATCGACTGGGATGTGCAGCACGTGCGTTTCCTCAACGACATCCAGCCCCCGTACGACCTGACGTACGACGACGTCTTCATGGTGCCCAGCCGCTCCGCGGTCGGCTCGCGTCAGGGCGTGGACCTCAGCTCCCCCGACGGCACGGGCACCACCATCCCGCTCGTCGTCGCCAACATGACGGCGATCGCCGGCCGCCGGATGGCCGAGACCGTCGCCCGCCGCGGGGGCCTTGTCGTCATTCCGCAGGACATCCCGATCGACGTCATCACCGAGGTCGTCTCCTGGGTCAAGGGACGCCATCTGGTGCTCGACACCCCGATCCGCCTCGAGCCCCACCAGACCGTCGCCGACGCGCTGGCGCTGCTGCCCAAGCGCGCGCACAACGCGGGCGTCGTCGTGGACGAGAACAGCCGTCCTATCGGTGTGGTCACCGACGCCGACCTCTCCGGCGTGGACCGCTTCACCCAGCTCTCCGAGGTCATGTCCAAGGACCTGCTGCTCCTCGACGCCGACATCGAGCCCCGCGAGGCGTTCAACCGGCTCGACGGCGCCAACCGCCGTTACGCCCCCGCCGTGGACGCGGACGGCAAGCTGGCCGGCATCCTCACCCGCAAGGGCGCACTGCGCGCGACCCTGTACACACCGGCCACCGACGCGCGCGGCCGTCTGCGCATCGCCGCCGCCGTCGGCATCAACGGCGATGTGGCGGGCAAGGCCAAGCAGCTCCTGGACGCGGGCGTCGACACGCTCGTCATCGACACGGCGCACGGTCACCAGGAGTCGATGATCAGCGCCGTCCGGACGGTCCGCGCCCTCGACCCCCAGGTGCCGATCGTGGCGGGCAACATCGTCGCCGCCGAGGGCGTCAAGGACCTGATCGACGCGGGCGCCGACATCATCAAGGTCGGCGTCGGCCCCGGCGCCATGTGCACCACCCGCATGATGACCGGCGTCGGCCGGCCGCAGTTCTCCGCGGTCCTGGAGTGCGCGGCCGAGGCCAAGAAGTACGGCAAGCACGTGTGGGCCGACGGCGGTGTCCGCCACCCCCGCGACGTCGCGATGGCGCTGGCCGCCGGCGCGTCCAACGTCATGATCGGCTCCTGGTTCGCCGGCACGTACGAGTCCCCCGGCGACCTCCAGCAGGACGCCAACGGACGCCTGTACAAGGAGTCCTTCGGCATGGCGTCCGCGCGGGCCGTGAAGAACCGCACCAGCGAGGAGTCCGCGTACGACCGGGCCCGCAAGGCGCTGTTCGAGGAGGGCATCTCCACCTCGCGGATGTTCCTCGACCCGTCCCGTCCGGGCGTCGAGGACCTGATCGACTCGATCATCGCGGGCGTCCGCTCCTCCTGCACCTACGCGGGCGCCAACTCCCTGGAGGAGTTCGCCGAGAACGCGATCGTCGGCATCCAGAGCGCGGCCGGCTACGCCGAGGGTCAGCCGCTGCACGCCAGCTGGAGCTGACCCGCCCCTGTTCCCCGTACGGCCCCTGTTCCCCTCCGCGGGAGCGGGGGCCGTACGCGTGTTCCCCTCCCGGGAGGGGAACAGGGCTGTGGCGGGGGAGCCGGACGAGAGCTGACGCCTCGTCAACTCGGCTGTCTCCAGGCCTCGTCCCGCGCTGGAAAGGAGCCTCGCGCAACCATCGAACGGCCCCGCGCAACGAACATGCGCCGGGATGCGATGAACGCAACGATCTTGCGGAGATGCGCAAGGTTGCTGCATTACGCCCGTGAAGCCCGGACTCATAGGGTCAAGCGCTGTACACAGGCGTGGCGGGGACCCCGCTCGGTGGGTCCCTCCTGTCAGGGGTGCCGCCGGTCCCCGCCCTTTTCGACCGGCAGCGACGAAGGAGCCAGCGCGTGCTCGACCAAGGCGCACCCCCGCAGTCCCGACCCAAGTCCGCCCCACCGTCCCCGGGGCTCGGCGCGCGGCTCATGCGCCGCAAGCCCGTGGAACGCCTGGTCGCGGAGGGTGGCCAGGGCGAAGGGGGCTCACTGCGTCGCTCCCTCGGCCTGTGGCAGCTCACCATGATCAGCATCGGTGCCACGCTCGGTACCGGCATCTTCGTCGTCCTCGGGCAGGCCGTCCCCAAGGCCGGGCCCGCGGTCACCCTGTCCTTCGTGATCGCCGGTCTCACGGCGCTCTTCTCCGCCCTCTCCTACGCCGAGCTGGCCGGCACCATCCCGGTAGCCGGATCCTCGTACTCGTACGCGTACGCAACGATGGGCGAGCTCATCGCCTGGATCTGCGGCTGGTGCCTGGTCCTGGAGTACGGCGTCTCGGTCGCGGCCGTCGCGGTCGGCTGGGGCGAGTACCTGAACGAACTGCTCGACGGCACCATCGGCGTCACCATTCCGGACGCGCTGTCCGCACCGCCCGGTGACGGGGGCATCTTCAACCTGCCCGCGCTCATCGTGGTGATGCTCGCGATGGCGTTCCTGCTCGGCGGCGCGCGGGAGTCCGCGCGTGCCAACACCATCATGGTCGCCGTGAAGATCGCCGCGCTGGTGCTGTTCTGCGCGATCGGCGTCCAGGGCTTCCGCTCCGGCAACTACGACCACTTCATGCCCCTCGGCATGGCGGGCGTCAGCGCCGCCGGCGCCACCCTGTTCTTCTCCTACATCGGCTTCGACGCCGCCTCCACCGCCGGCGAGGAGGCCAAGGACCCGCAGCGCGACCTGCCGCGCGCGATCATGCTGTCGCTGGTCATCGTGACCGCCCTGTACGTCCTCGTCGCCGCCGTCGCCGTCGGCGCGAGGCCCTGGCGGCAGTTCAACGACTCGGAGGCCGCGCTCGCCGAGATCATGAAGGACGTCACCGGGCAGACCTTCTGGGGCACGCTGCTGGCGGCCTGCGCGGTCATCGCCATCGCGAGTGTCGTGCTGACCGTGCTCTACGGCCAGACCCGCATCCTGTTCGCGATGGGCCGGGACGGCCTGGTGCCCAAGGTCTTCGCCAAGGTCCACCCGAAGACCGGCACGCCCCGCGCCAACACGGTGATCGTCTCGCTGTTCTGCGGTGTCCTCGCCGCCGCGATCCCGCTCGGCCAGCTCGCCGACGCCACCAGCATCGGCACGCTCTTCGCCTTCGCGCTGGTCAATGTCGCCGTGGTCGTGCTGCGCCGGACGCGCCCGGCCATGCGCCGCACTTTCCGGGTTCCGCTCGCGCCGGTGCTGCCCGCGATCGGCTTCCTGCTGTGCGTGTGGATGATGGCCAGTCTCTCCGCCGTCACCTGGGTCGTCTTCGGCGTCTGGATGGCCGTCGGGCTCGTGTTCTACTTCAGTTACGGCTACCGCCGGTCCCGGATGGCGACCGCGGAACCCGTCGCCGAGCAACCCTAGAACCCCTCGCAGAAAAGTGAACCACCCGCAGTGCTGAACGATCTCGACGAACGCATCGTGCACGCCCTCGCCGAGGACGCCCGTCGCTCCTACGCGGACATCGGGCAACTGGTCGGCCTGTCCGCGCCCGCCGTGAAGCGGCGGGTCGACCGGCTGCGGGCCACCGGGGCCATCACCGGGTTCACCGTGCGGGTGGACCCGGCGGCGCTCGGCTGGGAGACGGAGGGCTTCGTCGAGATCTACTGCCGGCGGAACACCTCGCCGGAGACCATCCAGCGCGGTCTGGAGCGCTATCAGGAAGTCGTGGCCGCCTCCACCGTCACCGGGGAGGCGGACGCGGTGGTGCAGGTCTTCGCCTCGGACATGCGGCACTTCGAGCGGGTGCTCGAACGGATCGCGGGGGAGCCGTTCGTGGAGCGGACGAAGTCCGTGCTGGTGCTGTCGCCGCTGTTGCGGAGGTTTTCCTCGGGGTCACCCACGTAGTCGGCGCCTCCCTCCATAAGTGCCGGTGCGCCCACCGGGATGGAGGTACCTCCCTGCGCGGGTGCGGGTGGTTCGTGGCTGGGCGAGCAGTCCCCCGCGCCCCTGGCGGGGCGCTACTCCGCCGTCTTCCTCGCCAGGGCGTTGTTGCCGATGGAGTTGTGGACGCTGAAGCTCACGGCGTCCGAGCGGTAGCGGTCGTCGGACCACTCCACCGGGCGGCCTTCGCGGGTGGTGGTGACCCGGCGGACGCGCAGCAGGGGGCTGGTGCGGCGGACTCCGAGGAGGTCGGCGTCCTGGGCGCCCGCAGCGACGGCGTCGATGACGTGCTCGCCGTACGCGAAGACCAGACCGGTGTCCTCGAAGAGCCGCTGGGTGACGGAGGGGCACCCGGGCTCGATCGCGGCCACGGCGGGGGAGATCCATTCCGCGTACACCGTGCGCTCCAGCAGGACCGGTTCGCCGTCCAGGCCGCGCACCCGCAGTACGTGCAACACCGCTGTCTTCTCACGGAGTTGGAGACGGACGGCGTCCTCCGCCGTCGCCGGGCGGTACTCCTGCGACACCACGTGCCCGGTCGCCTCGCGTCCCATCGCGCGCGCCCACTGGGCGAAGCTGCGCAGTTCGGCGAAGCTCTGGCTGCGGCGGCCCGCGAGGACCACCCGGCGGGCGCCCTGGCGCGACCCGATGAGCCCCTCGGCGGTCAGGGCCGCGACGGCCTGGCGGACCGTTCCGCGCGAGACGCCGTACTGGGCCGCGAGGTCGGTCTCCGCCGGCAGCAGACTGCCCACGGTGTACTCCTCGCGGTCGATCGCCCGCCGCAGCTCCTCGGCGATCTCCTCGTGTCGCGCCGCCATTCTTCCCCTCTGATCAGGTCACTGTGTACAGCCTGATCAGCCTAATCGACATCGGACCGTGATCAGCGTCCGCCGGGATTGTGCAGGGAATAGGGGGTCACGGTTTCACCAAAGTTTACGAACAAGACACCATCGGCGGGCCTACTGGGGCCAACTTGTTCAGACAAGTTCTCCGTCCCACCCCACCCTCGTGCGTCACCCTGGAGAGACCGTGACCGTGTTCCTGCCGAGGACCGCCCTCCTCACCGGCGGCCTCGCCGTCGCCGCAGCCCTCACCCTGAGCGCCTGCGGCGCCGCTCCCGACGACAAGGCGACCACCGCCGACGGCAAGAGCGCGGCCACCGCGACCTCCGCCGCCGACTTCGGCGGTCTCGACGCCCTGGTCAAGGCCGCGAAGAAGGAGGGCACGCTGCACGCGATCGCCCTTCCCCGCGACTGGGCCAACTACGGCGCCCTCATCGACGGCTTCACCAAGAAGTACGGGATCAAGATCGACGTCGAGAGCCCGGACGGCACCAGCCAGGACGAGATCAACGCCGTCACCTCACGCAAGGGCCAGGACCGTGCCCCCGACGTCCTCGACCTCGGCAGCTCCTTCGCGCTGAGCGCCGCCCAGCAGGGGCTGCTCGCCCCGTACAAGGTGACCGCCTTCGGCGACCTCCCCGAGGGGCAGAAGGACGCGGCCGGCCGCTGGTTCAACGACTACGGCGGCTACATCTCGATCGGCTGCGACGCCAAGAAGGTCAAGGAGTGCCCGACGACCTTCAAGGACCTGCTCAAGCCGCAGTACAAGGGCCAGGTCGCGCTCAACGGCAACCCCACCAAGTCCGGTTCGGCCTTCGGCGGTGTGTACGCGGCCTCGCTGGCGAACGGCGGTTCCTTCGACGACATCCAGCCCGGCCTCGACTTCTTCGCCAAGCTGAAGAAGAACGGCAACTACACGCCCGTCGAGTCCACCCCGGCCACGGTCGAGAAGGGCGAGACGCCCATCAGCATCGACTGGGACTACCTGAACGCCGGGTACGCCGACGAGTTCAAGTCCAAGGGCGTCGACTGGAAGGTCGCCATCCCCTCCGACGGCCAGTACGCCCAGTACTACTCCCAGGCCGTCAACAAGGACGCCCCGCACCCGGCGGCCGCGCGCCTGTGGCAGGAGTACCTCTACAGCGCCGAGGGCCAGAACCTCTGGCTCAAGGGCTATGCCCGCCCGGTCCTGATGCCCGCGATGGAGAAGGCCGGCACGCTCGACAAGGCCGCCGCAGCCAAGCTCCCCGCCGTCACCGGCACCCCGAGCTTCCCGACCGAGGACCAGCAGAGCAAGGCCAAGACCGTGCTCGGCCAGGGCTGGGGCAAGGCCGTCTCCGGATGACCACCGCTCTCACCGAGGCCCCGGCCGACGTGGCGCCCGCCGCTGCCCACCGGCAGCGGCGGCGCCGCCGCGCCACCGGCCCGCTCGCCGTCCTCCCGCTGCTCGTCTTCGTGGCGATCTCCTTCGGCGTCCCCGCGATCGCCATGCTCAACGGCGCCTTCACCGTCAAGAACCAGACCACCGGCGCCAGTTCGTACACCACGGCCAACCTGACCGGTTCGTTCCAGGGCGCGTACCTGACCGCCCTGATCGGCAGCGTCAAGCTGTCCGCCGTCTCGGCGGCCCTCGCGACCGTCCTCGGACTGCCGCTCGCCCAGGCCGTGGTCACCTCCCGCTTCCGCGCGCTGCGCGAGGCCGTGCTCACCGCCTCCGGGGTCCTCGCCAACTTCGGCGGCGTCCCGCTGGCCTTCGCCTTCGTCGCCACCCTCGGCAACTCCGGCGTCCTGACACGGCACTTGAGCCTCACCGACAAGGGCTGGAACCTCTACAGCTTCTGGGGCCTGGTCGTCGTCTACCTGTACTTCCTGATCCCGCTCATGGTCCTCACCATCACGCCCGCCCTGGACGGCCTGCGCTCCCAGTGGCGGGAGGCGGCGCAGAACAACGGCGCGACCTCCGTCCAGTACTGGCGGCACGTGGGGCTGCCCGTCCTCGCGCCCTCGCTCCTCGGCGGACTCGTGCTCCTGTTCGGCAGCGCCTTCGCCGCGTACGCCACCGCCGCCGCCATGGTGGGCAGCGCGGTGCCGCTCGTCACCCTGCAGATCGCCGACGCCATCTCCGGCAACGTGCTGGTCGGCCAGGAGAACGTGGCGCTCGCCCTCAGCCTCGACATGGTCCTCATCGCGGGCCTGGTCATGGCCGTGTACCTGCCCCTGCAACGACGGAGCGCGCGATGGCTCGCCTGAACCTGTGGCGCTGGGCGGTCCTCGCCCTCGCCGCGCTGTACTTCCTGGTGCCCATGGCCGCGTCCGTGATCTTCACGGTCGATGTGCCGGGGCAGGGCGTCACCTTCGACGCCTACACCCAGATCGTGTCCGCCGACGGATTCGTCTCCAGCCTGCTGCTCTCGCTGGAACTCGCCGCCGCGACCATCGTCGTGGTGCTGCTCCTGATGGTGCCCGCCACGGTCGCGCTGCGGCTCGGCTCGCCGAAACTGCGGCCGGTCGTCGAGGTGGTGTGCTCCCTGCCGCTGGTCGTGCCGCCGATCGCGTTCGTCGCCGGTATCGCCACCGTCCTGAAGTGGGGTCCCGAGTATTTGTCGCGCACCCCGCTGTTCGAGACGTTCGTGACGATCCAGGACCCCGGCTTCCCGATCGTCCTCGTCCTCGCGTACGTCGTGATGGCGCTGCCGTTCGTGTACCGGGCCCTGGACGCGGGACTGCGCGCCGTCGACGTGCGCACCCTCGTCGAGGCGGCCCGCAGCTGCGGCGCGAGCCGGCCGCAGGCTCTCGTGCGCGCGGTGCTGCCCAACCTGCGCGGCGCCCTGCTCAACGCCTCCTTCCTCACCCTGGCCCTGGTGCTCGGCGAGTTCACCGTCGCGCGCCTGCTCGGCTACCAGCCGTTCGCCGTGTGGATCTACAACGTCGGCGGCTCGCAGGCCCAGATGTCCGTCGCCGTCTCCGTGCTCAGCCTGTTCCTCACCTGGGCACTGCTCCTCGCGCTCGCCGTCTTCGGCGGCCGCTCCCGTACCGCTTCCGCCTCCCGGGGATGAACCATGACCGTCGCCACGCTCGACAAGGCCGCCACCGTCGAATTCCGGCGGCTCCGGCGGGAGTTCGGTCCGACCGTCGCTCTCGACGGCCTGGACCTCACCGTCCGGCCCGGTGAACTGCTCGCCCTGCTCGGCCCCTCCGGCTGCGGCAAGACCACCGCGCTGCGCATGCTCGCCGGCTTCGAACATCCCGATTCCGGTGAAGTGTTGGTCGACGGCGAGGACATCACCCGGGTTCCGGCACACCGCCGCGACGCGGGGATGGTCTTCCAGTCGTACAGCCTCTTCCCGCATCTGAGCGCCCTCGACAACGTGGCCTTCGGACTGCGGATGCGCAAGGTGCGTACGGCCGAACGACGTTCCCGCGCGGCCGAGTTGCTCGACCTGGTGGGCCTCGGGGACAAGGCCGAGCGGTACCCGCACCAGCTCTCCGGCGGCCAGCAGCAGCGCGTCGCGCTGGCCCGCGCGCTCGCCCTGCGGCCCCGCGTCCTGCTGCTCGACGAGCCGCTGTCCGCGCTGGACGCCAAGGTGCGGCTCTCGCTGCGTGAGGAGATCCGCCGGCTCCAGCTCGAACTCGGCATCACCACCCTGTTCGTGACCCACGACCAGGAAGAGGCGTTGTCCATGGCGGACCGGGTCGCGGTGATGCGGGCCGGCCGGCTCGAACAGTGCGCGTCGCCCGCCGAGTTGTACGGGCGCCCCGCCACCGCCTTCGTCGCCGAGTTCGTGGGCACGATGAGCCGGATCCCGGGGACCCTCGACGGCGACAGGGTCGACGTCCTCGGCCGGCGGCTGCCGGTGGACGGGGACGCGCCTGCGGCGCGCGAGGTGGATGTGCTGGTGCGGCCGGAGGCGGTCCGGGTGAGCGCCGACGACACGGGAGACGCGCGGGTCGTGGCCACCGCGTTCCTCGGCGCTGCCACCCGGGTGACCGTGCGGCTCGCCGACGGCACCGAGGTCAAGGCCGACCTGCCCACGCACGAGGCCGCGACGCTCACCTCGGGCGCCGCCGCGACCGTCACCCTCCCGGACCGTCCGGTCCTGGTCGCCGAGCGCACGAGCTGAGGCGCCCGGTAGCGCGCGCCCGCCCGAGGTCGCCGGGTATCCCGCCCCGCCCGGGGGCGGGGCTCCAGGGACCGCGCCGGACGCGACAGCCGGAACAGGGCCCGTGCGGACCGGCAGAGGTCCTGGCGGGGGAGGGCGGCGCGGCCCACGGAGTGGGCGGCGGACCCGGCGGTCGCGGTCGCAGCCGCAGCCGTACGAGCGGACGTCGATGCCGGGCCAGCGCGACGACCGAACAGGTCAGGCGCGGCACCGGACGCTGTCCACCGTCCGGCACCGGCCGTCGTACGTCCTCTGGCACCGGACGTCGTACTGCCCCGCGTGGCACCGGGCGTCGTACTGCCCCGCGTGGCACCGGACGCGGTACAACGCCTGGAACTGGACGCCGACTCCGCGCGGCGCCGGGACCCCGGCCCGCCCGGCAGGGCAACGGGCCGGCCTGCACCTCGCGGTGCGGCGCGTTCGCACAGCGGGTGTCCCGGCGCTGTACCCGGCGCTCTGTCGGGTCGGCATCGTACGGCCAAGGGTGCTCGGCCGTGCAGTTCCGCACCGTACGGCCCAGGGTGCGGAGCCAGGGCGGCTACGCGGATCCCCCGGCCCCGCACCGCCCGCTGACTCCCGCTCCCTGGAGGGCGCCCACATCCGCCCCTGATCACTCCGCGGCCCGAACCAATCCCCCTGCACTCCCCACCAGTCCCTGAGCCCCCCACCGAAGAAAGAGATCATCGTGACCCACCGCACCACCGCCCGACTCCCCCTCCAGGCCGTCCTGTTCGACATGGACGGCACGCTCGTGGACACCGAGCGGCTGTGGTGGGAGGCGGTGGAGCAGGTGGCCGACGGGTTCGGGCACGCGCTGACGGGGGCCGACCAGCCGCAGGTGCTCGGGCGGCCCGTCGAGTACACGGCCGCCTGGCTGGCCGGGGTCACCGGCGCACCGGGGGAGGAGATCGCCGCAGAGCTGCACCAGCAGTTCGCGGACCGGGTCCGCACGGGCATCGTGCCCCGCCCCGGGGCGCGGGAACTGCTCGACGCGCTCGCCCGCGAAGGCGTGCCGACCGCCCTGGTGACCGCCTCCCCGCGCGCGGTCGCCGACACCGTCCTGGCGGCGCTCGGCGCCGAACGCTTCGCCGTCTCCGTCACCGCCGACGACACCGAGCGCACCAAGCCCGCCCCCGATCCCTATCTCGCCGCCTGCCGCGCACTCGGCGTCGACCCCGCCGCCTGCGTCGCCGTCGAGGACACCCAGACCGGTGTCACTTCGGCCGAGTCGGCGGGCTGCGCCGTCCTCGCGGTGCCCTCGCTCGCGCCGATCGCACCCGCGGCCGGCCGCACCGTGCTCGGCAGCCTGGAGGGCGTGTCCCCGGCCCTGCTGCGCGCGATGGTCGCCCCGGGCGAGCTGCGGGTCATGAGCTGGAACCTCTGGTTCGGCGGCACCAAGGTCGACGGGTACCGCGAGAAGCAGCTCAAGGTCATCGCCGAGACGGGCGCGGACGTGGTCGGCCTCCAGGAGACGTACGGGAACGCGGCCCGGGAACTCGCCGAGGCCCTGGGCTGGCACCACCACCGGGCGGGCGACAACCTCGGCGTCATCAGCCGCCACCCGATCGTCGCCGGGCTCGGCGATCCGGACGTCGGTTTCTACGGGGGGACCGGCGTCCGGATCGAACTGGACGGCGGGCAGCGCGTGGACGTCTGGAGCGTCCACCTCGACTGCGCGCCGTACGGCCCGTACGAGGCCCGCTTCGACGGACTTCCGGCGGCCGAACTCATCGCGCACGAGAGCGGGCGGCTCGCCCGGATGCGGGAGATCCTGCGGCGGATCGCCGACACCTCCGAGGCGTCCGTTCCGGTCGTCCTGACCGGCGACTTCAACGTGCCCTCGCACCTGGACTGGCCGGATGTCGCCTGGCCGGTGACGCGGGCCGCCGAGGAGGCGGGCCTGCGCGACTCCTACCGCGAGGCCCACCCCGACCCGGTACGGGAACCCGGACACACCTGGTCGCCCGTCCACGCCGACCACGAGGACGGCAGCGGGCGCCCGGAACCGCAGGACCGGATCGACTTCGTCCTGCACCGTGGCCTGACCGTTCTCGACTCCCGCACCCTGGTCAGCGGCACCCCGCGGCCCTGGCCGGACGTCATGGGCAACGACTGGCCCTCCGACCACGCGGCGGTCGTCACCGTCTTCGCCGTGCCCGGGGAATGACGAGAAGGGCCGGGAGGTGGCGTGCCGTAAGAGTTGAACGGCGGGTCAGTCCGGACCATTGCGGTCCGGGCTCGCCATCCACTAGTTTTGAGCCGCGATCGCTACCCGCGAGTAACACCCGATGGGTTACCAACCGTCACCCGGCCACCCGACCGTCCCGTCGTCCTGGGGAGACCATGCGCTGGCCCTTCGGTCGTCCGTCCACGGTCCGTTCGCGGATCGTGGCCCTCTCGATCGCTCCGGTGATCGCCCTCATGACCCTGTGGAGTTTCGCCATGGTGTCCGTCACCGGCGAACTGCGCGCGCTCGTCCGCCTCCAGGGTGTCTACAACACCTTCGGCACCCCGGTGGACACGGCGATCGGCCAGATCCAGATCGAACGGCGCCTGGCCGCCGCGTACTTGGGCGCACCGAACGGGACGAGGGCGGGCACCGACCTGCTGGCCCAGGAGCGTCGCACCGACCGCGCCGTGACCGCGCTGCGCACGGCGGTCCGGAACGGGGACCGGAGCCGGCTCACCGGCCATCAGCGGCAGGTGCTCGACACCATGCTCCACTCCGCCGACGGACTGGAGCGGCTGCGCGGGCGGGTGCTGTCCCGCTCCGTCACCTGGGACCGGGCCGTGGCCGAATACGGCGCCCTGGTGGAACCGGGCTTCGACGTCGAGTCCGCGCTCACGGCGCTCCAGGCGGGTCAACTCGCCCGCGAGGCCCAGGTCGTCGTCGAGCTGGTGCGGGTGCGGGAGTTCGTGTCCCGCGAGGACGCGCTCGTCGCCGGGGCACGGGCCGCCGGAACGCTCACCGACCGGCAGTACGACACCCTCACCGCGGCCATCGAGGACCGCAGGGTCTTCGAGCGGACCTATGTGCCCGACCTCCCGGCGGACTCGCGCACCCTCTTCGAGGACTTCCAGCGCGAGGACCTCCACAAGGAACTGACCCGGGACGAGGACGCCCTGCTCCGGGCGGGTGCGCGGCGTGCGGGCGAGGCCGTCGCGGCCGGCTCCTGGCGCACCACCACCGACCGGGCCGTCAAGCAGTACATGCGGCTGTGCACCCGGTCGGCGCTCAACTCCGCGGCGCGCGGACGGACGTTCGCCTACCAGGAGCTGGCCAAGGCCGCCATCGTCGGCGTTCTCGGACTGGCCGCCGTGGGCCTGTCCCTGTGGTTCGCGGTGCGCGGCGCACGACGCATCTCGCGCCGACTGGAGTCGCTGCGGGACGCCGCGGATCTGCTGACCAACCGTCAGCTTCCGCACGTCATGGAGCGGTTGAGCGCGGGCGAGGAGGTCGACGCCGCCGCCGAGGCGCCGCCGCTGGCCGACGTGGAGGCGGTGGCCGACGAGATCGGCCAGGTCGGCCGCTCCTTCAACACCGCCCGTCTCGCCGCCGTCGAGGCCGCCGTCAAGCAGGCCACCCTGCGCCGCGGGCTGTTCGCGGTCCTCCTGAACATCGCCCGCCGCAACCAGGCGCTCGTCCACCGTCAGCTCAAACTCGTCGACACGCTGGAGCGGCGCACCGACGACCCGGACGTCCTGGACGACCTGTTCCGCATCGATCACCTCACCACGCGCATGCGGCGCCACGCGGAGAGTCTGATCATCCTCTCCGGCTCGGCCCCGGGCCGCCGTTGGCGACGGCCGGTGCCGGTCGCCGAGGTGGTGTCCTCCGCGGTGAGCGAGATCGAGCAGTACACACGTGTGGTGGTCCCCCCGATGCCCGAGGTGGGCGTCGCCGCGGACGCCGTGGCCGACGTCGTCCACCTGATCGCCGAACTCGTCGAGAACGCCACCGTGTTCTCACCGCCGCGCACCCAGGTCACCCTGCGCACCGGGCGGGCCGGCAGCGGATTCGTCCTGGAGATCGACGACCGCGGCCTCGGTCTCGCGCCCGAACAGATCGAGGAGGCCCAGCGCACCCTCACCACGCCGGACGACTTCGACCCCACGCGGCACGACCGGCTCGGGCTGTACGTGGTGGGGCGGCTCGCCGCCCGGCACGGCATCAAGGTCACGCTGTGCCGCTCACCGTACGGCGGTACGACGGCGGTGGTGCTGCTGCCGGAGGCGGTTCTCGAACCGGTGGAATCCGCGCGCCCGGCGACAGGAGCGGACCCGGGCCCGGTGGCGCTGCCCTCCCGGACGGGCACCGTGGTCCTCCCGGAGCAGCGGAAGACCCGGCGTGAGCGGGAGGCCGGCGTCGCGACGCAGGACACCTCGGTTCCGGACCCGCCCGAGCTGCCCACCCGCGTCCGCCAGCGGGCCCTCGCCCCCGAGCTGCGCACCGCGGGACCGGTACCCGACGAGACGCCGGAGCGCGAGGTCACTGCGGAGGAGATGCGTGCCGTCTTCGGGGCTTTCCAGCGCGGCCTCGACCGCGGCCGCAAGGGCCTGCCCACGCAGCCGGGCACCAGCGGGTCCCGCTCCGCGCAGCCCGGTCCCGCGCAGCGAACCGACACCGAGGAAGGGACGGACGCCGACGATGCGCCCTGACCAGCTCCCAGAGCACCCCGCCCAGACCTTCGAGGCCCGGCACCCGGAACCGGCGGCTGACGCCTCCGAGCCGGCGGACGACACCGAACGGCCCGGCACCGATCTCGGGTGGCTGCTCGACGACCTCGTGGCCAGGACCCACCACGTCCGCCAGGCCGTGCTCCTCACCGCCGACGGTCTGCCGCTGAGCTCCTCGGACGGCATGCGCCGAGGGGACATCGAACACCTCGCCGCGGTCTGCTCCGGCTTCCACAGCCTCGCCCGTTCGGCGGGCGAGCGCTTCGCCGCGGGCGGGGTGCGCCAGACCATGGTGATGCTCGACGACGCCTACCTCTTCATCACCCCGGCGGGCGACGGAAGCCGGCTGGCCGTGCTCAGCGAGGTCCAGACGGACGTCGGACAGCTCGCCCACGAGATGGAACTGCTCGTCCGCCGCGTCGGCCGCCACATGGCCGCCGCCGTACGTTCGGCGGCTGACCCCACGGGCCACTGATCCGCCCGTGACCGATGACCACTGGTACGAGGACGAGACCGGGCCGATGGTCCGGCCCTACACCGTCACCGGGGGCCGGACCCGGCCCTCTGACCGGCACGTCATCGATCTGATGTCGCAGGTCACGGTCCTGGAGACGCACGCCGGGCAGCCCGGTGTCGATCATGCGGCGGCGGCCCTGCTCGACCTGGCCCGCCGCGGCCCCCGGCCCGTCGTCGAGCTCGCCGCGGACGCCGACCTGCCGCTGACCGTCGTACGCGTCCTGCTCGGCGACCTGGCCGAGGCCGGTCTGCTGCGCATCGACGAGCCGTACCGGCCGCCGCACGGCGGCCCGGCGGCCGACCCGGAACTCCTGCGCGAGATCGTGGAGCGGCTGCGCGAGCTGTGAGCGTCCGCCCGGAGGGCTGGATGCGGGGTCGGACCGCCCGGGGGCGGATCGCCGGGAGCTCGATGCGGGGGCCGGACCGTCCGGCGGGCCGGAGCGGGGCGGCCGCTCCGTCCCAGGGCGCGGAACCCGCCTGTGACCTGCGTCTCCAGGGGAGCGGGGCCGTGACGGGGACCCGCGGCGAGGTGCGCAACGAATCGCCGCCGGGGGCGGGGCGCACGCAATGAATCGTTCGGTGGCGCGCAACGGGTCCTTCTTGTCCCGTCGAGCCGGCCGACCGTACCGTCTAACTGGCCCCCCGAACCCCCCTCGTACCGGTGGAGAACCCGCATGCGCACAGCCCTGCTCCAGAGCTCCGGCCGCCCCGGCTCGATCGTCGAGAACCTCAAGGTGCTCGACGAGGCCGCGGGCCGTGCCGCCGCGGCGGGCGCCGGGCTGATCGTGACCCCGGAGATGTTCCTGACCGGCTACGCCATCGGTGACGACATCGCGCGCCTCGCGGAGCCCGCCGACGGCGATTCCGCCGACGCGGTGGCCGAGATCGCCACCCGGCACGGCGTGGCCGTCGCCTACGGCTACCCCGAGCGCGAAGCGGGCCACGGCGAAGGCTCCCCGGCCGACGGCGGAGCGAACGTCTTCAACTCCGTGCAGCTGATCTCCGCCGACGGCACCCGGCTCGCGAACTACCGCAAGACCCACCTCTTCGGCTGCTTCGAGCGCGACCACTTCACGCCCGGCGAGCAGACCGTCGTCCAGGCCGAACTGAACGGCCTCCGGGTCGGCCTCATGATCTGCTACGACGTCGAGTTCCCGGAGAACGTCCGCGCGCACGCCCTGGCCGGCACCGACCTGCTGCTCGTGCCGACCGCGCAGATGCACCCGTTCCAGTTCGTCGCCGAATCCGTCGTCCCGGTGCGCGCCTTCGAGAACCAGATGTACGTCGCCTACGTCAACCGCACCGGTCCTGAAGGGGAGTTCGAGTTCGTCGGACTGTCCTCGCTGGCCTCGCCCGACGGCATCGTCCGGGCCCGTGCGGGCCGAGGCGAGGAACTGGTCCTGGCGGACGCCGATCCCGTCCTCCTCGCGGCCTCGCGCGAGACGAACCCGTATCTGAAGGACCGCCGCCCCGGCCTCTACGGGTCCCTCGTCTGACCACCTGCCGGGTCCAACCAGCCTTCCTCTCACCAGTCTTCGCGCAAGGAGTCCGTACCCCATGACGTCCACCGTGCCCACCGCCGTCCAGCACGCCGACGTGCAGCAGCCGCCGATCACCATGTTCGGCCCGGACTTCCCCTACGCCTACGACGACTTCCTCGCGCACCCCGCGGGCCTCGGGCAGATACCCGCGACCGAGCACGGCACCGAGGTCGCGGTCATCGGCGGCGGACTCTCCGGCATCGTGGCCGCGTACGAGCTCATGAAGATGGGCCTCAAGCCCGTCGTGTACGAGGCCGACGAGATCGGCGGCCGGCTGCGCACGGTCGGCTTCGAGGGCTGCGACCCCTCGCTGACCGCCGAGATGGGCGCGATGCGCTTCCCGCCCTCCTCCACCGCCCTCCAGCACTACATCGACCTGGTCGGCCTTCAGACCCGCCCGTTCCCCAACCCCCTTGCCGAGTCCACGCCTTCGACGGTCGTCGACCTCAAGGGCGAGTCGCACTACGCGACCTCCGTCGACGACCTGCCGCAGGTCTACCGCGACGTCATGAACGCCTGGAACGCCTGCCTGGAGGACGGCGCCGACTTCTCCGACATGAACCAGGCCATGCGGGAGCGCGACGTTCCGCGCATCCGGGAGATCTGGTCGAAGCTCGTCGAGAAGCTCGACAACCAGACCTTCTACGGCTTCCTCTGCGACTCGGAGTCCTTCAAGTCCTTCCGGCACCGGGAGATCTTCGGCCAGGTCGGCTTCGGCACCGGCGGCTGGGACACCGACTTCCCGAACTCCATCCTGGAGATCCTGCGCGTCGTCTACACCGAGGCCGACGACCACCACCGCGGCATCGTCGGCGGCTCCCAGCAGCTCCCGCTGCGTCTGTGGGAGCGCGAGCCCGAGAAGATCGTCCACTGGGCGTACGGCACCTCGCTGTCGACGCTGCACGACGGAACCCCGCGCCCGGCCGTGACCCGGCTGAACCGCACCGCGGGCAACGGCATCACGGTGACGGATGCGAACGGTGACATCCGCACCTACAAGGCGGCGATCTTCACCGCCCAGTCCTGGATGCTGCTCTCCAAGGTCGCCTGCGACGACTCGCTCTTCCCGATCGACCACTGGACCGCGATCGAGCGCACGCACTACATGGAGTCGAGCAAGCTCTTCGTGCCCGTCGACCGGCCGTTCTGGCTGGACAAGGACGAGGAGACGGGGCGGGACGTCATGTCGATGACGCTCACCGACCGTATGACGCGCGGCACTTACCTCCTGGACGAGGGCCCGGACAAGCCCGCCGTCATCTGCCTCTCCTACACGTGGTGCGACGACAGCCTGAAGTGGCTGCCGCTGTCCGCGAGCGAGCGGATGGAGGTCATGCTGAAGTCGCTCGGCGAGATCTATCCGAAGGTCGACATCAGGAAGCACATCATCGGCAACCCGGTGACCGTGTCCTGGGAGAACGAGCCCTACTTCATGGGCGCGTTCAAGGCCAACCTGCCGGGTCACTACCGCTACCAGCGCCGCCTGTTCACCCACTTCATGCAGGAGTCGCTGCCCGAGGACAAGCGGGGCATCTTCCTCGCCGGCGACGACATCTCCTGGACGGCCGGCTGGGCCGAGGGCGCCGTCCAGACCGCGCTGAACGCGGTCTGGGGCGTCATGCACCAGCTCGGCGGGACGACCGACCCGACCAACCCCGGGCCCGGCGACGTCTACGACGAGATCGCGCCGGTGGAACTGCCCGAGGACTGATCCTTCCTCGCGGGGCGCGCGGCGGGCGGTCAGACCCCGGCCGCCCGCGCCGCCTCGTACACCTCGGCGGCCACGTCCTTCAGTTCCTGGGCGTCCCGCACCGAACTCTGCAGGTCGAGGAAGATCTCGCCGAGGCCCAGCTCGGCGTGGGCGACCAGGTCCTCGACGATCTGGTCGACGCTGCCCTGGAAGGGCTGGCGGTTCGCGCCCTCGTACCCCTTCGCCGTGTACTGCGGGTTGGTCCGCAACACCGTGCGCAGCGGCTCGGTGCGCCCGCGCTCGGCTGCCAGGTCCTGCAACTGGGTCCACTGCGCGGCCAGTTGTTCGACGCCCATGCCGATCGGCATCCACCCGTCGGCGTGGTCGACGAGCCGGCGCCGCGCCTTCCCGGTGTTGGCGGCCAGCAGGATCGGGATCGGCCGGGCGGGCTTGGGGCCGACCGCGGCCGACGCGATCTTGGTGAGCCTGCCGTCGTGGACCACCGGGTCGGGACCCCAGACCGCGCGGCACACCTCGATCACCTCGTCGAGGACCTGGCCGCGCTCCTCGAAGGGCCACGGGGAGGCCGCCGCGTACTCGTCGAGCGACCAGCCCGTGCCGAGGCCCGCCACGACACGGCCGCCGCTCGCCGCGTCGAGCGAGGCGAGGGCCTTGGCGAGCTGGAACGGCACGTGCAGCGGGGCCACCAGGACACTGGTCCCGAGCTCGGCGCGCTCGGTTGCCGCGGCCGCGAGGGTCAGGGTGACCAGGGGGTCGGCGACACCGCGGTACGACTCCGGCCAGGGCAGTCCCTCGATGCCGTAGAGCCCCTGCGTCGGGGGGTCGGGGAACAGGGCCCGCTCGAAGACCCACAGGCTCTCGTACCCGATGGCCTCGGCGGCGCGGGCCACGTCGGGCACGTCCCGCCCGAGGTCGTACTGCTTCATCTGCGGGAGGGTGAGGCCGAGTCGCGTCGTCATACCTGTGTACTCCTTCGCATCAGGGTGTACCGGCCGTTCAACGTACAGTGATCCGCCCGGGGTTCCGGCGAGCCCCGCGCCGCGTGGCCGGATCAGTCCGGCAGCGGGGTGAGCAGCATCCGGCCGGCCAGGCCCACCGCGGCGTCGAGGCGCTCGCCGAACTCCTCGGCCAGGTCCGGGAGTCCGCGCAGCGCCCACAGGGCCCGCGCCGCCGCCCAGGTGGCCTCGCGCGCCCGCTCCAGACTCCAGGAGCCGAGCAGATGGGTGAGCGGATCGGCGATCTGGAGCAGGTCGGGGCCCGGCATCAGCTCTTCGCGGATGTGCTCCTCCAGCGAGACGAGGAGATCGCCCACCCGGTCGAACTCGTCCTCCAGGTCGGCCGGTTCGCAGGCGAGCGTACGACAGGTGTCCACCACGGCGAGCGCCAGATCGTGTCCGATGTGCGCGTTGATGCCCGCGAGCGCGAACTGCAGGGGGCGTACCCCCGGATGGCGGCGGAAGCGCAGCAGCGGCCGCCAGCAGGCGGGCGCCCGGCCCTCCTCGGCCACCGCCAGATAGCGCTCCGCGAACCGCACGTCCAGCGTCATCGCGGCCCGGTGGTCCGCGAAGACCCCGGCGTCCAGGTGCCGGTCGAACTCCTCGGTGACGGTGAGGTAGACGCGGTTGAAGACCGCGAGACCGTCGCGCCCGGGGAGCCTCGCGTCCAGGGCGCGCATACGGGAGACGACCGTGTCAACGGGAGTCGTGAACTGTGCCGACTGCGCCATGGGGGAAGCGTCCCAGTCCTAGGGTGGCCGACGTGCCGCCGGGCCGAAGGCTTCCCCAGAACGGGGGAACGCGGCCGTGGCGGGAGTGGGGGGAACAGCACGTGTCAGGCTTACGCGCCCAGCGGCCGGTCCAGCGCGGCACCGAGCGGGGCCGGTCCGCCGCGCGCGGCGTCATGGTCGCCGTGGCCTCGGTCGTGGTGGCGGTCGGCGCCGCGACAGGGGTGGTGTCCGCACTCGACGACGGGCACCCGGCGAAGGACGCGAAACCGCCGGTGACCCCCTCGCCCGACCTCGGCCCGTCGCCCGGAGGGCCGGCGTCGCCCGCCTCGGCCGCGCCGTCCCCCTCGGGCCCGGCCTCCCCGAAACCGAAGTCGGCCCCCCACCCCTCGCCGAGCGCGCGGACGTCACGGACCGCGGCCGCCCCCGCCCGCCTCTACCGCCATCCCGACTCCCAGGTACGTGACTGGGTCGACGCCCACCCCGGTGACGCCCGACGCGCGGTCATCGCGTCCCGGATCGCCGACCGCCCGGCCGCCGTGTGGTTCGCGGACTTCACGCCGGCCACCGTCACCGCCCGGGTCAGGGCCGTGACGTCGGCCGCGGCCGCGCAGGGCCGGGTTCCCGTCCTCGTGCCGTACGCCATCCCGCAGCGCGACTGCGGCGGCGCCTCGGAGGGCGGGGCGCCCGACCTCGCCGCGTACGACGGCTGGATCGACGGGATCGCGGCGGGGCTCGGCTCCGGCGAGGTCGTCGTCGTCCTGGAGCCCGACGCGATCGCCCAGTCCGACTGTCTCACCGAGGGCGGGCGGGCCGACCGCTTCGCCTCCCTGGCCCGCGCGGGACGCGTCCTGAAGGCGGCGAACCCCCGGGCCCGGGTCTACTACGACGCGGGCAACTCCGACTGGAACCCGGCCGCCGATCAGGCCGCGCTGCTCCGCCGGGCGGGCGCGGCCTCACCCGCCTCCTCCGACGGCATCTTCACGAACGTCTCCAACTTCAACCGGACGAGCGACGAGATCGCCTACGCCCGGCGGGTGCTCTCCGCGCTGGGCGGGCCCGCGGGTCTCGGCGCCGTCATCGACACCAGCCGCAACGGCAACGGCGCCGCCGCCGGGGGCGCGTGGTGCGATCCGCCGGGCCGCAGGATCGGGGAGGCGCCGACCCTGAGCACCGGGGAGGCCGGGATCGACGCCTATCTGTGGGTGAAGCCGCCGGGGGAGTCGGACGGCTGCCGGGGCGCGGCCGGGACCTTCTCGGCGCAGTACGCCTATGAGCTGGCGCGCTGATCCCCGGGATCGTCGTACGACGACGTTCCCGAGTCGAGCAGGGGGTCCTGCTTGAGGTGGGGCGGGGCCATCGCCCGCAGCGCGTGGTAGCCGGTGATCACGACGATGGTGCCGAGCGCGATGCCGTTCAGCGAGAAGTTGTCGGTGAACTTCAGGGTGACTCCGCCGATGCCGATGATGATGCCCGCGGCGGCCGGCACCAGGTTCAGCGGATTGCGCAGGTCCACCCCGGCGTTGAGCCAGATCTGGGCGCCGAGCAGCCCGATCATGCCGTACAGGATGACCGTGATGCCGCCGAGGACACCGCCCGGGATCGCCGCGACCACCGCGCCGAACTTGGGGCACAGGCCGAAGAGCAGCGCGAAGCCGGCGGCGGCCCAGTAGGCGGCCGTGGAGTAGACCCGGGTCGCGGCCATCACGCCGATGTTCTCGGAGTACGTGGTGTTGGGCGGGCCTCCGACGGCGGTGGAGAGCATGGAGGCGGCGCCGTCCGCGGAGATCGCGGTGCCGAGCTCGTCGTCCAGCGGGTCGCCGGTCATCTCGCCGACGGCCTTGACGTGCCCGGCGTTCTCGGCGACCAGCGCGATGACCACCGGCAGCGCGACGAGGATCGCCGACCACTGGAACGTGGGTCCGTGGAAGGACGGCAGCCCGATCCAGTCGGCGTTCTCCACGTCGGAGAGGTTCAGGCGCCAGTGGTCGGTGACCTTGCCGCTCGCGTCCACCGAGTGGACGCGGCCGAAGATCCGGTCGAAGGCCCAGGAGACGACGTAGCCGAAGACCAGCCCGAGGAAGATCGCGATGCGTGACCAGAAGCCGCGCAGGCACACGACGGCCGCGCCGGTGACCAGCATGGTGAGCAGGGCCGTCCACTGGTCCTGCGGCCAGTAGGTGGACGCGGTCACCGGCGCCAGGTTGAAGCCGATCAGCATGACGACCGCGCCGGTCACGATCGGCGGCATCGCGGCATGGATGATCCGCGCCCCGAACCGCTGGACGGCGAGCCCCACAAGGAACAGCACGACGCCGACGACGAAGCACGCGCCGGTCACCGTCGCGCTGGTCCCGCCCTGCGCGCGGATCACGGCGGCGACGCCCACGAAGGACAGCGAGCAGCCGAGGTAGCTGGGCACCCGGCCGCGGGTGGCGAGCAGGAAGATGACCGTCGCGACCCCGGACATCATGATCGCGAGATTGGGGTCGAGTCCCATCAGGACGGGTGCGACGAAGGATGCCCCGAACATGGCCACCACGTGCTGGGCGCCGAGCCCGAAGGTCCGGGGCCAGGAGAGGCGTTCGTCGGGGCGGACGACCGCTCCGGGGGCGGGTGTCCGCCCGTCGCCGTGCAGTTTCCAGCGCACCCCGAGGTCCATGGTGAGGATTCCTTTTTCTGTACGTGAATCTGTCCGGACCATTGTCGTGGTCGGGCAGCGGCCTCTACGCTCGCACGGCCCCACTCGTGAACATCGTTCATATGTCTGATCGGAGTGTTCTGTGAGTGCACGATCCGGACTGGGCCTGCTGATCGCGGCGGCCACCGTCGCGCTCGCGTCCGTAGTCGTCCCCTCGGCGTCCGCCGGTACGGCATCGCGGGCCGCCGCCGCGCCCCCTCGTACCCCGTCCGTCGCCACCCTCCCGGCGTCCGCTCACGCCGCTCCCGGAATCCCGGGGACCGTGGTTCTCGACGGCGGACGGCTCCGGCGGACCCGTATCCGCCTGGACCACGGTGACCGCCGACTCGCCTTCTCGCTGCGGGAGTTGACGGCTCGCGCCGACAACTGGCTGGACCAGGGCCCCTGGACGGTCGTCGACAAGCCGAAACCCGCCCCCGGCGGCGATGTTCACGACTACCTGAGCCAGGCTCCGTACTGGTGGCCCTCGCGCCCCGCCACCGCGGACAACCCCTGGGGCTGCCCGTACGTCCAGCGTGACGGACAGCGCAACCCCGAGGTGGACACCGGCACCGACCGCCAGGACGTCGAGAAGGTCTTCGACTCGACGTACGATCTCGCGCTCGCCTGGTACTACACCGGCAGGAAGCAGTACGCCGAGAAGGCCTCCCTGGTCCTGCGCATCTGGTTCCTGGACCCGGCCACGAGGATGAACCCGAACCTCGACCACGGCCAGTTCATCCCCTGCAAGTACGACGGCCGGGCCATCGGCATCATCGACTTCTCGCAGTCCTACACGAGCGTCCTCGACGCGATCGCCGTCCCGGACACCGGCGCCCCCGGCTGGTCCCGGCGCGACCGTTCCGCGATGCTCGACTGGAACACGGGCTTCCGCGACTGGCTGACGGACAGCGCCTTCGGCAAGGAGGAGGGCGCCGCCCGGAACAACCACGGCACCTTCTACGACCTGCAACTCGCCGCCCTCGCGTACGCGACCGGCGACAAGGACCTCGCCCGGCGGACCGTGCTCGCCGCGGGCGCCCTGCGGGTCGACCCGCAGATCGCCGCCGACGGAAGTCAGCCCCAGGAGCTGGCCCGTACCCGAAGCTGGCACTACTCGACCTTCGACCTGGTCGCCTACACCCGGCTCGCGGCCATCGGCCGGCACGTCGGCGTGGACCTCTGGAAGTATCGAGGGCCGGACGGCCAGAGCCTGTTCAAGGCGGTCGACTACCTGCTGCCCGCCGCGACGGGCGCCGAGCCGTGGAACCATCCCGAGCTCGAGTTCCACCGCTTCGCCGCGAGTGACGTGGTGCACGCGGCGGCCGATGCCGGCGACCCGGCCGCGCGGGCCGCCGTGTCGAAGCTCGAAGCGCCGCCCGGAGGCGATCTGTGGGCACTGCGGCCGGCCGCCGAGCAGCTCGACTCGATCGCGGGCTGATCCCGCCAGGACCGGACTCCTGAGCGTTTGCTTAGGATGGGGGCATCGTTTTCAGCCAGGCCGCCCCATCCGCACGCCGTACGTCTCAGGAGTCCCGCCCGTGACCGCCGAAGCCCCCGTCGCCCCCGCCCTCCCGTACGGACGGCTCCTGCCCGTCATGGTCCACTTCGACGACCTCGACGCGCTCGGACTGCTGCACAACGGCCGCTACCCGGTCATGGTCGAGCGTGCCTGGGCCGCGCTGTGGAACGAGAGCGGCTTCGGCTTCGAGGGCGACTGGGAGGCGGCGGGCGATTCGTGCAACGCCGTCAAGGAACTGCGGATCACCTACGAGGTCCCGGTGAACCGCCCCGGCGCGTACGCCGTCCACCTCTGGCTGGAGCGGCTCGGGAACACCGGACTCACGTACGGCTTCCGCTTCTGCTCCCTCGACGGCGCGGTCACCTACGCGCACGGAACCCGGGTGCTCGTCCGGCTCGACGCCGGGACGCTGCGCCCGACCCCGTGGAGCGACCGGTTCAGGGCCGTGGGTCGGGAACTGCTGCGCTCGGAGGACTGACCTTCGGACGGCTGCGGTCCCCGGCCCGCAGCACGCCCGCGAGCACGGTGAGCCCGAACGCCAGGACCGTGACCAGCCCGAACGACACCATCAGGTTCGTCGCCTGCGCCACCGACCCGATCAGGCTCGGCGCGATCAGACCCGAGGTGTACGTGATGGTCGCGACGCCCGCGATGGCCTGACTGGGGTTCGGGCCGCTGCGCCCGGCCGCCGCGAAGCAGAGCGGGACGACGACCGCGATCCCGAGACCGAGCAGCGCGAAGCCGCCCATCGCCACCGCCGGATCGTCCGCGACGACGATCAGCAGACCGCCGAGCACGGCCAGCACACCGCCCGCCCGCACGGTCCGTACCGCGCCGAACCGGTTCACCACCGAGTCGCCGACGAGCCGGGCCACCGCCATGGTCAGCATGAAGCCGGTGGTCGAGGCCGCGGCGAGACCGGCCGAGGTGTCCAGCCGGTCGCGCAGATAGACCGCCGACCAGTCCAGGCTCGCGCCCTCGGCGAAGACCGCGCAGAAGCCGATCGTGCCGATCAGCAGCGCCGACCGGGGCGGCAGCGCGAAGCGCGGCGGCGGCTCCTCGCCCTCGGTGGGCTGCAGATCGAGCACCCAGCGGCAGGCGGCGAGACCGACGAGCGTGAGGGTCGCCGCGGCCAGGGCGTGGTGCAGGCGCGCGTCCGAGCCGAGCTGCGCGGCGAGCGTGCCGGCCGCCGCGCCGGTCAGGGCGCCGGCGCTCCACATGCCGTGCAGCCCGGACATGATCGACTTGTCGAGCCGGTTCTCGACCTCGACACCCAGCGCGTTCATGGCGACGTCCGCCATCCCCGCCGTGGCGCCGTAGACGAACATCGCGAGGCACAGGGTGAGCAGGTTCGGCGCGAGGGACGGCAGGATCAGCGCCAGTGTCCACAGGGCCATGAGTCCGCGCAGCGCCGTACGGCTGCCGAAGCGGTGGGTGATCCGGCCGGCCAGCGGCATGGAGCAGGAGGCGCCCAGCGCGGTGAACGCGAGGGCGAAACCGAGCTGCCCCGCGCTGACCGACGCATGGTCCTGGATCCACGGCACGCGGGTCGCGAAGGACCCGGTGACGGCTCCGTGCACGGCGAAGACGGCCGCCACGGCGTACCGGGCGCGCTTGACCTCGCGCTGGTCGTAGACCACTTCACTCATGCTCCAGCCCCTCCCCGGGTGATGGTTCCCCATTCCGCCGCCGTAAACTATCAGGAACCCTGCCTGATAGATAGATGACCGCTCGCCGCCCGCTCGCCGGGCGGCCCCGCCGATCTGGGAGGATTTCCGGCATGCCCGCATCTCCGAGCACCGCACGGGCCATCAACGACCGGCTCGCCCTGCGGCTGTTGCAGCAGGAAGGCCCCTTGACGGCAGGGCGGTTGAAGCAGCTCACCGGACTGTCCCGGCCGACCGTCGCCGACCTCGTCGAACGCCTCACGGCCTCGGGACTCGTCAGGGTCGTCGGGGAATCGGGGGAGCAGCGCCGCGGCCCGAACGCCCGGGTCTACGGGATCGTCGCGGACCGCGCCCACCTGGCCGCGCTGGACGTCCGTACGGAGGGAGTCTCCGTCGTCGTCTCCGACCTGGTCGGTCACGTCCTGGCCGAGGCGTCCGTGCCGATCGGCGGGGACACCGGGACCGTACCCGCGGTGGAGCAGGCGGTCGCACTGGTCGAACGAGTGGCCAAGGAGGCCGGGTCCCTCGGCGCGACGCCTGCGCGCGAACTCGTCCGGGGGTGGGGCAGGCTGCACACCGTCGGCATCGGCGCGCCCGGCCTGATCGACCCCGACACCGGCGAACTCCGCGACTCCTCCGGCCTGCCCGCGTGGCACCGGCGGCTGGCCGCGGCCCTCCAGGAACGGCTCCCCGAGGCCCGCGTCCTCATCGAGAACGAGACCAACCTCGCCGCCCTCGCCGAACAGCGCGACGGCGTCGCCCGCGACCGCGACACCTTCGTCCTGCTGTGGCTCGGTCATGGCACCGGCGCCGCCGTGGTCCTCGACGGCGCCCTGCGCCGCGGCGCCTCGGGAGGCACCGGGGAGATCGGCTTCCTGCCGGTGCCCGGCACCACGACGCTTCCCTCGGCGACCGACTGCGAGGGCGGCTTCCACTCGCTGGCCGGGTCGGCGGCGGTCGCGGCGCTGGCGGCGGAGCACGGCGTGTCCGCGGAACCGGACGCCCACGAACCGCATGCCGCGGCGCTGGTGAGACAGGCGGTCGCGGCCCCCGGTTCCCCGGCGGCCGACGGCTTCCTCGACGCCCTCGCCGACCGCCTCGCCATCGGGGCGGCCTCCGTCATCGCCGTACTGGACCCCGGCTGCGTGGTCCTCGGCGGCGAGGTCGGCCGGGCGGGCGGCGCCGCGCTCGCCACACGGGTCGAACAGCGGCTCGTCCGGATGTCGCCGCTCCCGACCGAGGTGCGCGCGAGCACGCTGGGCGGAGGCGCGGTGCTGCGCGGCGCCCTGTTGACCGCACGCGACGGCGCCCAGGACGAACTGTTCGCTCCGCCGTCGTCGCGGTAGCTCCCGGGCCCGGCGGCGTGGGGATTCCTGCCGCAGCCGGTGTGCGGGAGACCGGCGCCGAGGGCGCGGGGCCCACCGAGGTCAGCGTGCGTTCGCGGATCGTGCCTTCAGCCTGTTCTTGCGAGGAACCCGAGGGCTTCAGCCCCAGGAGGGATCGCATCCTTGTGGGCGCGGCGCGGAGCGCCGCGGTATCGCTGTCGGGTGTTCGGCCGCGGAGTGGCCGGGTGTCGTCTCCGGCCAAGCAGGGGAGGGTGGTGCGCTCGGAGACGTGTTCACCCGGTCGGGCCGTTGAAAGTGAACGCGCAGTGGGTGGTCGTACGTGTGTGTACGTTGGGTGATCGTGAAGCTGACGGTGCAGGTGAGGCTGCTGCCGACGCCTGGGCAGGCGGCGGCGTTGGAGGCGACTTTGCGTGCGTGCAACGAGGCCGCGACCTGGGTGAGCGGGGTGGCGTTCGAGAAGGGCGTGAAGCGGAACTTCGCGCTGCGCGAGCACACCTATGTCCAGGTCAAGGAGCGGTGGAACCTGGGTGCGCAGGCCGCCCAGCATGTGATCAAGAAGACTTGTGACGCGTACGCCACCCTCAAGGCGAACCTGCGGGCCGGGAATCTGTGCAGGCCGGGCTCGAAGCGCTACCGCGAGGCCACGGAGAAGCCGATCGCGTTCCGGCCGCAGGGCGCGCAGCCCTATGACGACCGGATGCTGTCCTGGCAGATGGCTGAATGCACGGTGTCGGTCTGGACGCTGTCGGGGCGGATGAAGGATGTGGCGTTCACCGCCGCACCGGAGCGGCTGGCCACCCTCGCCCTGTACCGCAAGGGTGAGTCGGATCTGCTGTACCGCGACGGCATGTGGTTCCTGAACGCGACCTGCGAGGTTCCGGAAGCGCTGCCGAACACCGATCCGCATGACTTCCTCGGCGTCGACCTGGGCGTCGTGAACATCGCCACCCCCTCCGACGGCGAGATCATGGCCGGGCACGCCCTGAACCGGGGACGGCTGCGTGAACGCACGCTGCGCGCCAAGTTGCAACGCAAGAACACCCCGTCGTCCAAGCGCCGGTCGAAGAAGCGGCGGCGCAAGGAGTCACGGCGGGCGAAGGACATCAACCACAAGATCGCGAAACATGTGGTGGCCGAGGCGGAACGCACCGGTCGCGGAATCGCCCTGGAAGACCTGACGGGCATCCGCGAGAGGGTACGGCTTCGCAAGCCCCAACGGGCCACCCACTCCAGCTGGAGCTTTGCCCAGCTCGGGCAGTTCATCGCGTACAAGGCCCGCAGGGCGGGGGTGCCGGTGGTGTACGTCGATCCGGCGTACACCTCCCGCACCTGCGCCGAATGCGGCCACATCGACAAGGCGAACCGCGTCTCACAAGCCTGGTTCGCGTGCCGGTCCTGCGGATTCGTTGATCACGCAGACCGGAACGGCTCCCGCAACATCCGCGCCAGGGCGTGGGAGTTGTGGCGAAGCGGGGCCCAGTCAACGGCCCCCGTCCCACCACCGCGTCAGCGGGGCGGGACCGGACGCGAACGCAGCACCACCGCCAGTGGTGCCCGTTGCGCAAGCCCGGCGCTCTACGCCGGGTAGTTGACGAAGTCCTCGAACGTTCCCTTCCCCACGGCATGCTCCGGCGTGAGGTGGTGTCCGGCCCGGAACGCCCGGTAGGCCTTGCCCGCCAGAGGTACGTCCAGCAGCGGGCGGCGCTTCCCGGTGGCGCGCAGGTGGGCCTTGGCCAGCGAACGGAACGTGCGCACCTCGGGCCCGCCCATGTCCTCGACCCGCCCCTCGGGTGCCCCGGCCGCCAGCCCGGCCAGCCGTTCGGCGACCTCGGCGACCTCGATCGGCTGGTCCGAGACCCCGGCGGGCAGGAGCAGCACGGGCAGCCTGGCGAGTCCGCCGAGGACCTGGGCGACGAGATTGTGGAACTGGGTGGTGCGCAGGATCGTCCAGCCGAGCCCGGACTCCTCGATCAGCTTCTCCACGGCCCACTTGGTCTTGTAGTAGCCGAACGGGACCCTGTCGACGCCGACGATCGAGATGTAGACCAGATGCGGGACGGCCGCCCGGCGCGCGGCCTCGATCAGCTGCGCCGCCGCCTCCTCGTCACCTCCGCGGGGAGAGGTCGCGCAGTGCACGATCGCGTCCACCCCCTGACGGCCGCCTCCAGACCGCTCCCGCCCTCGCGCAGATCGACGGCGTACGGCTGCGCGTGCCGGCTGAGCACCCGCACCTCGTGGCCGTCCGCCCGCAGCCGCTCGGTGACGAGCCGGCCGAGGGTTCCGGTGCCGCCGGTCACCAGGATCGTGGTCATGTTCGTTCAGCCCTTTCGACGCCGGACACTCCAGGGTGGAGCGCCCTTCACCGACTGAGACCGGACAGCCCGCGCGGATGTGACAACAACCGGCGCGGGGCCACGATCGCAACCGGCGCGCAGCCATGACCGCAACCGGCGCGCAGCCATGACCGCAGACCGGTTCTGCCGGACGCCGCGGGCCCTGGGTGCGCGGCACAGCCGGCCACGGACCCCGCGCGGGTGGCACGGGCGGCACGGGCGGAACCAGCGACAGCGGAGTCCGGCGGGGCGTCCGGCCCATCGGCTCTCGCCGCTTCCGCTCACCCCGGGTTCCGGGCCTGCGCCAGCTGACGCCCCACGAACTCCAGTTTGTCGGGGTTCATGACCACCCGCACTTCCGTGAACACACCGTCGCGGGCTTCGAAGGCGACAACGCCGATGACGCCGCTGACACCGGCGACCCCGTCGGCGCCCTCGGGCCCGCGGACGATCAGCCCTGCGCGGCCGTTGACCTCGGTCATCGACAGGCCGACGCCGTCCGCCGAGGCCCGGCCGAGGACACCGGCCAGGAAGCGCAGCACCTTCTCGCGCCCCGCTACGGGCCGCAGCGCCGCGGAGACCTTGCCGCCGCCGTCGGACCACCAGACGACCTCCGCCGCGAACAGCCGCTCCAGACCGGCCAGATCGCCCTCGCGTGCAGCGGAGAGGAACGAGGTGACGAGCCGCGTCTGTTGCTCGGGAGGGGCCTCGAAGCGGGCCTTCGGCGCGGCGATCCGTCGTACCGCCCGCCGGTACAACTGACGGGAGTTGGGCTCGGTCAGTTCCAGGACGTCGGCGATCTCCCGGTGGCCGTACGCGAAGGCCTCCCGCAGCACGTAGACGGCCCGTTCGGTCGGGGTGAGCCGCTCCAGGAGGACCAGTAGGGCGAGGGACACGGCGTCGCGCTGCTCCGCCGACTCCAGGGGGCCGAGGGCGCCGTCCGCGGTGACGACCGGTTCGGGCAGCCAGGGCCCCACGTACCGCTCCCGCCGTGCGCGGGCCGAGGTCAGCCGGTTGAGGCAGAGGTTGGTGACGACCTTGGCGAGCCAGGCCCCGGGCTGCTCGACCTCCGCGCGGTCGGCGCCGCTGAAGCGGAGATAGGCGTCCTGAACGGTGTCCTCGGCGTCGGCTGCGGAACCGAGCATCCGGTACGCGAGCCCGAACAGGCGTGGGCGGTACGTCTCGAACTCGTCGGCCAGGCTCGTCGTCACGCCTCCAGCGTGGCAGAGCCCGGGCGCCCGCGGACGGCGCGGGTGCCCGGGGTCCGCAGGTGCCGGCTGGGGGACCCGACGGCGGGGCAAGGGCCTTCGTCACCGCCGCCGGGTCGATCATGGGGGACCGGCGATGAATGATCACGCAGCCTTGATCGAGGACACTAAGAGGACTAGACCAGAGCGTCAATAGGTATGGACCAATTTTGACGTCGTGTGCTACGGCTCAAAGCCCCGCGACGCCACGGAGGTTGACCGGCGAAACCCTCGTGCGGAAGTCCATGCCGATCGGCTGTGAGCCACCCCACAGGGCTGTCGACGCATGGCCGACGGCCGGGCGTGGCACACTGGCCCTGTACCAGAAGCAGCGCACTCCGGGGTCGGTGTAATTCCGAACCGGCGGTTATAGTCCGCGACCCGGTCGCTTCCAGCGGCCGGTTGACCAGGTGAAATTCCTGGACCGACGGTTAAAGTCCGGATGGGAGGCAGTGCGCGGCGGGCGGGCATTCGTGCGCGCTGCCGTTTGTCGCTTCTCGTCCTACGGGACGAGTGCCCTTTCGGCGTCGCTCCCGGTGTGCCGCGGTCCGCTCATTCTGTCGTCATCGACAGCCCCGGAGTCCGTGCCCTATGAGGCAGGAGGACCCGGGAAGTGTTCACCGGAATCGTCGAAGAGCTGGGTGAGGTCACCGCCGTCGAGATGCTCGACGACGCCTCGCGTTTCCGGCTGCGTGGCCCCGTCGTCACGCAGGGCGCGCAGCACGGCGACTCCATCGCCGTCAACGGAGTCTGTCTCACCGTGGTCGAGCACGAGGGCGACGAGTTCACGGCCGACGTCATGGCCGAGACCCTGAACCGTTCCAGCCTCGGCGCCCTCACCGTGGGCTCCCGCGTCAACCTGGAGCGGCCGATGGCCGTGGGTGAGCGCCTCGGCGGCCACATCGTGCAGGGACACGTCGACGGCACCGGCGCGGTCATCGAGCGCAAGCCGTCCGACAACTGGGAGATCGTCAAGATCTCGCTGCCCGCCGACCTTTCGCGCTATGTGGTCGAGAAGGGCTCCATCACGGTCGACGGCATCAGCCTGACCGTCGTCGACGCCGGCCCGGACTACTTCACCGTCAGCCTCATCCCCACCACCCTCGACCTGACCACGCTGGGCCGCAAGCAGCCCGGCGATCCGGTCAACCTCGAGGTCGACGTCATCGCCAAGTACGTCGAGCGACTGCTCGGCGCCCGGGGCGAGCAGCCCGCCGGTCCGCCCCGTGTCCAGGGGGCCGGGCAGTGAACTGGCTGAACTCCGAGGCCTTCGTCCTCCTCGACCAGCACATCCTGTGGTCGGACATGATCGGCAACGTGATCGGTCTGATCGCCCTCGCGCTCGGCTGGCGGCGCTCCCTGTGGAGCTGGCCCGTCCAGCTCCTCTCCGGCGTCGTCCTCTTCATGGCCTTCTTCGGCCACCTCACCGGCAGCGCCGGCAAGCAGGTCGTCGTCATCGTCGTCGCCCTGTGGGGCTGGTGGCAGTGGAACCGCGGCGAGGGCAAGGACGGGCGTATCTCCGTGCGGTTCGCCACCTGGCGCGAGCGCGCGTACATGGTGGGCGCCGCCGCCGTGGGCACCCTCGCGGTCAGCGCCCTGTTCCAGGCGTACCCGACGCTGTCCTGGGACCCCTGGCCGGACGCCTACATCTTCGTCGGCACGATCGTCGCCATGTACGCGCAGGCCCGCGGCATGGTCGAGTTCTGGTTCGCCTGGCTGCTGGTCGACGTGGTGGGTGTCCCGCTCAACTTCGCCAACGGCTACGCCTTCTCCGGTTTCGTCTACGTCCTGTACGGCGCGCTCGTCCTGTGGGGCCTGCGCGACTGGTGGCTGCGCTCCCGTGAGGCCGGGCAGCCCGTCCTGGAAGGAGCCCCGGCATGACAACGGCGCCGGTTTGGTACAGCACCGGGCACGATCAAGATGCCTCGGACTTCGCGCTCGACCCCGTCGAGCAGGCCATCGCCGACATCGCGGCGGGCCGTCCCATCGTGGTCGTCGACGACGAGGACCGGGAGAACGAGGGAGACCTCGTCGTCGCCGCCGAGATGGCGACCCCCGAGATCGTCGCGTTCATGATGAGCGAGTGCCGCGGGCTGATCTGCGCCCCCATGGAGGGCGACGAACTCGACCGGCTGCGCCTTCCGCAGATGGTCGACGACAACACCGAGTCGATGAAGACCGCGTTCACGGTGTCGGTCGACGCGTCCGCCGCGCACGGCGTGAGCACCGGCATCTCGGCGGCCGACCGCGCCGCCACCCTGCGCCTCCTCGCGGACGGCGTCTCGGGAGCCGACGACTTCGTGCGCCCCGGCCACATCTTCCCGCTCCGCGCCCGGCCCGGCGGCGTCCTGGCCCGCAACGGCCACACCGAGGCCGCCGTCGACCTGGCCCGGCTCGCCGGACTGCGCCCGGCCGGAGCGATCGTCGAGATCGCCGGCGAGGACGGCCGGATGCTCCGGCTGCCCGAGCTGATCCCCTTCGCCCGCAAGCACGGCCTGACGATCATCTCCATCGAGGACCTGATCGCCTACCGCCGCTCCGCCGAACGCACGGCAACGGCCGGGACCGGCGCGGCCCCCGCCGCACCCACCGTCCGCCGCGAGGCCGAGGTCCATCTCCCCACCGCCTTCGGCGAGTTCACCGCGTACGGCTACCGCTCCACGGCCGACGGGGTCGAGCACGTCGCCCTCGTCCACGGCGAGATCGGCGACGGCGAGGACGTCGTCGTCCGCGTCCACTCCGAGTGCCTCACCGGCGACGTCTTCCACTCGGAGCGCTGCGACTGCGGCCCCCAGCTCCAGACGTCCATGGAACGCATCCAGGCCGAGGGCCGCGGCATCGTCGTCTACCTGCGCGGCCACGAGGGGCGCGGTATCGGGCTCCTCTCCAAGCTCCGCGCGTACGAACTCCAGGAACGCGGCCGGGACACCCTCGACGCCAACCTCGAACTCGGCCTGCCCGCCGACGCCCGGGACTACGGCGCGAGCGCGCGGATCCTGGAGGACCTCGGCGTCCGCAGCCTGCGTCTGCTGACCAACAACCCCGACAAGACCGACGCGCTCGTCCGGCACGGCCTGCGGGTCTCCGGGCGCGAGCCGATGCCCGTGCAGGCGGGCGAGCACAACCTGCGCTACCTGCGGACCAAGCGGGACCGGATGGGCCACGACCTGCCCTGGCTCGACGCGACCACCGTGTCGGCCTGCGGGAGCCAGTGACACCGCACGACCGGAACCACCGGCAACACAGCACCACCGGCAACACAGCAGTACTGGCTTCACAGCGGTACCGGCAGCACAAGCGCTATCGGCAACACAGCACAGCGGGACTGAAGGAGAGACGTGAGCGGCAAGGGTGCACCCGAACTGTCCGTACGCAACTGCGGCGACCTGCGGGTCGCGGTCATCGCGGCACAGTGGCACGACAAGGTGATGGACGGTCTCGTCGACGGAGCGCTGCGCGCCCTGCACGAGCTGGGAATCGACGAGCCGACCCTGCTGCGGGTCCCGGGAAGCTTCGAGCTGCCGGTCGCCGCCAAGGTCCTGGCGGGCCGCGGCTACGACGCGATCGTCGCGCTCGGCGTCGTCATCCGCGGCGGAACGCCCCACTTCGAGTATGTGTGCCAGGGCGTCACGCAGGGCCTCACCCAGGTCTCCATCGACACCGGTGTCCCGATCGGCTTCGGTGTGCTCACCTGTGACACCGAGGAGCAGGCCCTGGACCGCGCGGGCATCGAGGGCTCCAACGAGGACAAGGGGCACGAGGCGGTGACGGCCGCCGTGGCGACGGCGGCCACCCTCCGCTCAGTATCCGAACCCTGGCACTGAGGTACGGCATCGAGCGCGTAGGCTGAGGACCACCATGTCCAATAAGACGTTCGAGGAGCTCTTCACCGAGCTCCAGCACAAGGCCGCCACGGGCGATCCCACCACTTCGCGCACCGCCGAGCTGGTCGGCAAGGGCGTTCATGCCATCGGCAAGAAGGTCGTCGAAGAGGCCGCAGAGGTCTGGATGGCCGCCGAGTACGAAAGCAAGGACGCCGCCGCCGAGGAAATCTCGCAGCTGCTCTACCACGTCCAGGTGATGATGGTCGCGCGCGGGATCTCCCTCGACGACGTGTACGCGCATCTGTAGGGGCCGGTCTCCGCACCGCCCCCACCGAGCACGTCCGCCTGTCCCAGCCACCTCCTGAACAACATCGAGCAAAGGAAGCCGACCTCATGCTGCGCATCGCCGTCCCGAACAAGGGTTCCCTCTCAGGACCTGCGGCGGACATGCTGCATGAGGCCGGCTACCAGCAGCGCCGGGAGTCCAAGGAGCTGCGGATCGTCGACCCGAACAACGAGGTCGAGTTCTTCTACCTCCGCCCCCGTGACATCGCGATCTACGTCTCCTCCGGCCGCCTCGACATCGGCATCACCGGCCGCGACCTCCTGATCGACTCCGGGGCCAACGCCGAGGAGATCCTCCCGCTCGGCTTCGCCCGCTCCACCTTCCGCTTCGCCGCCAAGCCGGGCACCGCGAACGGCATCGCGGACCTGAACGGCACGACGGTCGCCACCTCCTACGAGGGCATCGTCGCCAAGCACCTCGCCGACCACGGCATCGACGCCTCCGTCGTGCACCTCGACGGCGCCGTCGAGACCGCCATCGAACTCGGCGTCGCCGAGGTCATCGCGGACGTCGTCGAGACCGGCACCTCGCTGCGCAACGCCGGCCTGGAGATCTTCGGCGACCCCATCATGAAGTCCGAGGCGATCGTCATCCGCCGTGTCGGAGCCGACCGCACCGAGGACGCCGAGCCCAAGGTGCAGCAGTTCCTGCGCCGGCTCCAGGGCGTCCTGGTCGCCCGGACGTACGTGATGATGGACTACGACTGCCGCGCCGAGCACCTGGAGAAGGCCGTCGCGCTCACTCCCGGCCTGGAGTCGCCGACCATCTCGCCGCTGCACAACGAGGGCTGGGTCGCCGTCCGCGCCATGGTCCCCTCCAAGGAGGCCCAGCGGATCATGGACGACCTGTACGCGCTCGGCGCGCGGGCCATCCTCACCACGGCCATCCACGCCTGCCGGCTCTGACGGGACCCACGGACATGTCGGACCTTCCCTCTCTTCCCGTAACCTTCCGCCCGGCCCGCACCCGGGCCGTGCTGCTCACCGCTGGCGCCTCGATCCTTGTGGTCATCACCACGGTCGCGATGCTTCTGGAGCAACTCGGCCCGGGGGAGAAGCTCAGCTTCATCTTCACCGCGGCGCTCCTGTTCGGCGTGCTCGTCCTGCTCTCCCGGCCCAAGGTCGTCGCCGACGAGAGCGGTGTCACCGTCGTCAACATCGCGAGCCGTCGGCACCTGGACTGGGCGGAGATCGTGCAGGTCAACCTGCGTCCCGGCGATCCCTGGGTGTTCCTCGACCTCAGCGACGGCACCAGCCTGCCGGCCCTCGGCATCCAGCCGGGCATCGCCAAACAGCGCGCCATCGAGGACGCCCGCACCCTGCGCGCCCTCGCCTCGGCCCGCGGCATCCGCGAGCCCGACGGGCACCGCGGCGAACATCAGGGCTGACTCTCGGCCCTCCACTCTGCCCTGAGAGCCCATGTCTTGATTAATCTGTTGGCGGAGGCGTTTTCATCGCGCCTCCGCCTCCGATGTGCTCCGGCCCTCAGAGGCCCCCTGCTACCCGAGGAGTGACTCCCTCCAGCGATGGACGGATCGTCCTGTAGTACCTGCGCCGCCCCCTTCCGACATAGCGAGGCGGCGGCATGACCATCCCCCTGTTGCTCCTTGGCGCGGCGTTCCTGCTGATTCTCGCCAACGGCTTCTTCGTGGCCGCGGAGTTCGGCCTCGTCACCGTCGAGCGCCCCGACGCCGAGAAGGCCGCCGCCGACGGCGACAAGCGCGCCGCCACGGTCGTCGACTCGCTCAAGGAGCTGTCCTTCCAGCTCTCCGGCACCCAGCTCGGCATCACCATCACCTCGCTCGTGGTCGGCATGCTCGCCGAACCCGCCCTCGCCCGGCTGCTGGACGGCCCGTTCAGGGCGGTCGGACTGCCCGAGGGCGCGGTGTCCGGCGCCGCCGTGGTGACCGGCATGCTGCTGGCCTCGGCCGTGCAGATGGTGATCGGCGAACTCGTGCCCAAGAACTGGGCGGTGTCCAAGCCGCTCCAGGTGGCCCGCTTCGTCGCCGGTCCGCAGCACGTCTTCTCCCGTCTCTTCCGCCCGGTGATCGCCGCGCTCAACACGGTCGCCAACCGGCTCGTCCGCGCCCTGGGCGTGGAGCCCGCCGAGGAGCTGGCCTCCGCCCGCACCCCCGGCGAACTCGTCTCCCTCGCGCGCCACTCGGCCCGCGCGGGCGCCCTGGAACAGGACACCGCGGACCTCTTCGTCCGCACCATGTCGCTGGCCGACCTCACCGCGCAGCACGTCATGACGCCGCGGGTGAAGGTCAGCGCCCTCCAGTCGTCGGCCACCGCCGAGGACGTCGTCAACCTCACCCGTGCCACCGGCCTGTCCCGCTTCCCGGTCTACCGGGAGCGGATCGACGAGATCGTCGGCATGGTGCACCTCAAGGACGCCCTCGCGATCCCCTCGCGCGACCGGCTGCGCACCCCCGTCGGCCGGATCGCCCAGGTCCCGCTGCTCGTCCCGGAGACGCTGCCCGTGCAGCCGCTCCTGGAGCGGCTGCGCAATGAACAGCCGATCGCCGTCGTCGTCGACGAGTACGGCGGCACGGCCGGCGTGGTCACCCTGGAGGACATCGTCGAGGAACTCGTCGGCGAGGTCCGCGACGAGCACGACGACGTGCTGGGCGAACCGCCCGAGCTCGCGGCCGCTCCTCCCGAGGACGGCAGGCCCGCCTGGGACGCCGACGGCAGTTGCCGGGTGGACATCCTGCAGCGCATAGGCCTCGACGTGCCCGAGGGGCCGTACGAGACCGTGGCGGGCCTCGTCGCCGACCTGCTCGGCAGGATCCCGGCCCCCGGTGACAAGGCCGAGCTCCCGGGCTGGCGCCTCGTCGTGCGACAGGTCGGGCACTACCGCGCCGAACGGGTCCGCCTGGTGCGGACCGCGCTCGCACCGGAGGCCGTCCGATGAGCACGCTCCAACTCCTGTTCGCGGGCCTGCTGGTGCTCGCCAACGGCTTCTTCGTCGGCGCCGAGTTCGCTCTCGTGTCCGTACGGCGCAGCCAGATCGAACCGCTGGGCACCGCGCGCTCCCGGCAGGTCCTGTACGGCCTGGAGCGCCTTCCGCAGATGATGGCGGCGGCCCAGTTCGGCATCACCATGTGCTCCCTGACGCTCGGCGCCGTCGCCGAGCCCACCGTCGCCCGTCTGCTGGAGCCGCTCTTCGCGGCGGTCCGGCTGCCGGACTCGGTGATCCACCCCCTCGGCTACGTGATCGCGCTCGCCTTCGTCGTCTTCTTCCACCTCGTCATCGGCGAGATGGTCCCGAAGAACCTGGCGATGGCCGCGCCCGAGAAGACGGCCCTGTGGCTCAGCCCCGGACTGGTCGCCTTCGCCCGGGTGTGCCGGCCGGTCACGGTGGGCCTCGGCGCCTGCGCGGCGCTGATCCTCAGGCTGTTCCGGGTCGAGCCGAAGGACGAGGTCGAGGCCGTCTTCACGAGCGAACAGCTCAACCGGCTGGTCGAGGACTCCGGACAGGCGGGTCTTCTCGACCCCGAGGAACAGGAGCGCCTCGAGGACGCCCTGGAGCTCGGCTCCCGCCCGGTCACCGACGTCCTGCTCGACAGCGGCTCACTGGTCACCGTGGACCCCTCGGTCACCCCGGGCCAGGTCGTCGCGCTCACCGCGCGCACCGGGTACTCCCGGTTCCCGGTGGTCGCGGAGAACGGCGCCTTCATGGGCTGCTATCTCCATGTGAAGGACGTCCTCGACCTGGAGGAGTCCGAGCGTGCGGTCCCGCAGCAGATGTGGCGCCCGATGACCACCCTGCGGTCCGAACTCCCCCTGGACGACGCCCTGACCGTGATGCGCCGCGCGGCCACCCACCTGGCCCAGGTCGCCGACGCCTCCGGCAAGGTTCTCGGCCTCGTGACCCTTGAGGACGTACTGGAGCTGCTGGTCGGCGAGGTACGGGACCCGGCGCACCGCAACGTCGCGCCGGTACGGGTCGCGGAGCCGCGCCCCAGCCAGGCCCCCGAGGAGGCGCTGGCGAGCTGACCTTGAGCGTGGGCCCCGGTTTCCCGGCGGCCGTGCGACCCCGTGGCGGTCGTACGGCTCCGGCGGGACCGGGGCCTTCTCACATCGCCGACGGATCCTGCGGGCCGCGTCCCGACAGGACTTCCCCGTAGGCCTGCATGAGGTCGGGCAGCCGCAAGGTGGAGAGGTCGTCGCGCGACGGAGTGCCGGGGTATCCCGACAGCCGCAGATCCCGGTACGCGCAGCTCTTCTCGTACAGGGTGCGCAGGAAGCGGCCGTTGCCGAGTTCGTCGATCCAGCCCTGGTCGACCACGTGCCCGGCGATCGAACGGAGCTCGTCCAGCGCCTCCTCGTCCCAGATGTCGCCGTTCTCGGCGGCCAGCACCTCACCGATGGAGGTCAGTTCGAGGGGGCGGTACGAGGGGAAGTCCACGCGGCTGGTGAAGCGGGAGGAGAGGCCGGGGTTCGCGGCGAGCAGGCGGTCCATGCCCTCGGGGTATCCGGCGAGGATGACGACCAGGTGGTCGCGGTTGTCCTCGGCCCGCTTCAGCAGGACCTGAAGGGCTTCGTCGCCGTACGCGTCGCCCTTGCCGTAGCCGGAGTTGGACAGCGAGTACGCCTCGTCCACGAACAGGACCCCGCCGATCGCCGAGTCGATCAGCTCGTTGGCCTTCACTGCGGTCTGGCCGAGATACTCGCCGACCAGGTCGGCTCGCTGGGCCTCGACCAGATGGTCGCCGCCGAGCAGCCCGAGCGCGTAGAAGACCCGGCCGAGAATGCGGGCCACCGTGGTCTTGCCGGTGCCGGAGGGGCCGGAGAAGACGAAGTGCCGTTTCGGCGGCTGCACCGGGAGGCCCTGCCCGGTGCGCAGCCTGGCCATGTTCAGCTGTGCCGACAACGCCTTGACCTGTCGCTTCACGGGCTCCAGGCCCACCATGCGCTCCAGTTCGGCGAGCGCCTCCTCCAGTAAGGCGGGGTCCGTCGGTCCCGCGGGCATCGGCTGCACCGGCACCATCGCCTTCTCCCGGAAACCGTCGGTCTGGGCCGGCAGTCCACCGGGCGGCGACGGATCGGGCTCCGGGAGCCGCAGGTCGCGCCCCTCGGAGCCGAACAGCGGATCCATGCCGTCCGGGCTCTCCAGTACGTCCTGTCCGATCCCGGACAGCGTGATCGCCGCGAGATCGGCGGCGGCGTCGTCGTACCCGTCCCCCTCGGAGATGGCCGCGAGCCGCGCCGAGGTGTCCATGAAGGAGGGGTCGACCCGGTGCACCGCCCGGTACAGGGGCAGCGCCGCGGCGGACCGTCCGGTGCCCTCGTGGGCGCGGGCCAGCCAGTACCGCAGCTCCTTGCGCTGCGGCTGCTCGCTGCGGCAGCGCATCAGCGCGGACGACAGCAGCGGCTCGGCCTGCCCGTACATCTCCAGCCGGACCCGCGCCATGCCACCGAACAGTCCGGCCTCTATGCCGAGCATGGGATCGTTGATCAGCGGATCGGTGTGCCGGACCAACTGCTCCCAGTCCTTGACCAGATAGGCGCGGCACGCGTGCAGGAACCGCACCTGGTGGTCCGCGTCGACCGGCGGCAGGCCGGCCAACGCCCGGTCCAGCTCGGGGACATGACGTCCGTCGAGCCAGTGCGAGGCGTGCGCGAGCAGCAGGTCGCGCGGGCTCTCCAGCACCGGCTGAACCCACCAGCCCAGCCAGTACCAGGAGTTGAGGGTGCGCCGGTGGCGGGAGCGCTGTTCGCCGAAGCGGTCCCGGTGCCGGAACATCCGCAGCAGCGCGGTCGTCGTGTCCACCCGTAGCGCGTGCAGTCCGAGCCAGCCGTCCGCCATTCCGGGGTCCATCCGGACCGCGGCGCGGAACTCCTCCTCCGCCTGCGGGTAGGCGCCCATCGTGTAAGCGTCCACACCCCGCAGCCAGGCGAGGTCGGCCGGGGCCTCGGGGCCCTGCGTGCCGAAGTCCATCACGTCCCCCACAAACCGTGCCCCCGATGGTCGGGGAGTGCCTCGCGGATCAGGACACCCCCCTTGCCGCCGGGCCGGTGCCCGTCGGCAGCTCTGGTCGAACGACTGTGCCGCGGACGGGAGTTGAAGCGGTGCGGCAGTGCGGCCGTCCGAAGGTCGCGCCGAGAGGCATCGTACCTGCGGTTCATGGGCCTGCCGAAGGGTGCCGCACACCCCGTTCCACGAGGTGGGAGCAGATGGGGCGCACTCACATCGGTGACCCAGGGTGAGCGAATCACGCCGGGCGGCGTCCGGAAAGAGAGGGTCTGGGCAGAACGAAGCCCCCGATCACGGGGGAACAACCGGGGGCTTCGCGACTGCGGGGCGGCTCCCGAAGGCCGCTCCTTCAGAACGTAAGACCTGTACGGCCCCCTGGTCAAGCAGAGTTGAGGGACTGAGGCAACTTCCCCGGAGTGGGTCTTCACAAGTTCAGCACGCTGCGGGTGGTCCATCACGGTGAGTGAGGAAATGGTCCGGTCCAGACGTCTCAACGGGCCCCGGCAGCACCTCGTATCCCTCAGGGCACTGCCGCACCACTTGGTCCGCGAAGGGTCGCGTGGGGTCCTCGGCGAAGTGCCGGCGCTCTGCGCGGACCCACGCGGCCCAGAAGCCGCTCTGCGCCTCACCGTCCCGTCGCCGCCCCCGCGCCCAGGCCTCCTCGTGCGGCAACTCCATCCACAGGAGTCGCGCGAGCCGCGGGCGCAGCGCGCGGCGTCCCGCGCCGACGCCCTCCAGCAGGACCACGGGCGCGGCCGGCAGCTCGCGGACCGGTCCGAACTCCCGGGCGGTCCAGTCGTACGGGGCGTAGCGTGCCGTCTCGCCGCGCCCGAACGGCTCGATCACCCGGTCCAGCAGGCGCCCGGTCCAGTCGAACAGCTCCTCGTGGGTGGCGATGTCGTCGAGGTGCAGTACGGGTGCGCCGCCCAGGGCCGTCGCCAACTCCCCGGTGAACGTGGTCTTCCCGGAACCCGCGTGGCCGTCCACGCCGATCAGCCGGACGGGGCCGCAGGAGGGCGGCAGTCGACGCAGCCGCGCGACGAGGTCGTGAATGGGGCTTCCCGGGGTGAGGTGCGAGGTGGGCATAGTCCTGGGGAACATTCTATCGAGGCGCCGTCGACAGCGGATCCATGGGTTCAGGGTAGTGCCGCATTGAACCATTCATTGAACAATCCTCAAGAAGTTTGAGGGCCCGCTCCAAAAGTTCCCGACCCCGCGGAACCAGGTATTTCAGATAGGGCGTTCCGGTACTCCGGGTTGCTGAGTAGGGTTCCTGTTGCGCAACGGCGAGACATCGTATGGGGATGGACAGGGGAAGATGGCCGCGGGCTTATTCGAGGGGCAGTATGTGTGGCATCCGGCGGCCGACGACCGCAGACTCGCGAGCGTCTGCACGGATGTCCGGGCCGGCCGCTATCTGAGCGCCGACGAAGCCCTGTCGGAGACCCGCGCCGACTTCGGATTACGGGCCCACCGCTCCCTGGTCCTCGCCTCCGAGGCCGCCGACTCCGACCTCGCCGAACGCTGGCTGGCCGAGGAGCAGACCCCCGAGGCCGCGCTGATGTGGGCCCGCGTGGCCGTGCTACGGGCGTTACGCGCGGCCGACGCCAAGGACGACCGGGCCGAGGCCCTGGAACGCATAGCGCTGACGGCCTGCGACCGGGCCGCGGTGATGGACCGGGCCGATCCCACACCCTGGGTCGCCCGGCTGTCCATGGCCCGGCTGCACGACCTGCGTGACCCCGCGCCGCAGGGGCTGCTGACCCAGCCGCCCGGCCCCTGGCGGCTGTTCTCGCACATCCTCCGCCTCGACCCGTGGAACCGTGAGGGTCATCACCGGTTCCTGGCCTTCTTCTTCACGCGCTACGGCGGTTCCGTGAACGCCGCCTGGGACGTCGCCGCCTTCCTGAGCCAGCGCGCCCCCGCCTCCTCGTCGCTGCGGCTGCTGCCGCTGGTGGCCCTGGTGGAGAGCTACAACCCCACGCAACTGCTGGTCGACCGCACCTGGGAGCAGCCGCAGTGGCGTTCCACGGCGCTCGCGATCTACCAGAACTGGCTGCCGGAGGCGTCCGGATACCGCTTCACGCCCGTGCTCGACCTGGCGTATCTGGCACACGCGCTGTTCATGGCGCAGCGCGAGTTCGAGGCGCGCGCGGTCCTGATGGCCATGGGGCCCTACGCCTGCCGCATGCCGTGGAGCGTGTTCGGAGAACCCGAGGAGCAGCTCTCCCGCGCCCGCCGCGCCTGCGGGCTCCCCGTGCCGGGGGCCGGCTGACCGCCCGTCCCCCTCCCCGACGTCCTGAACCACCCCGACAGAAAGGTCAGTTGTGTCAGAACGGATATCGCCCCCACGCCAGAGAACCGGCGCCGGAAAGGATTCCGTCGCCTTCGACGACGACGCGACGCTTCACGCGATGGGATATCCGCGAAAACTCACCCGCCGATTCCAGGCGTTCGACAATTTCGCGATCTCCTTCACCATCATCAACATCATTTCGGGTATTTTCTCCTCCTTCGGATTCGGCATGAATGCCGGCGGGCCGCGCGTTCTCGTGTTCGGCTGGATCGGCGTCTCCGTGATGGTGCTCTTCATCGGCGCCGCGATGGCGGAGGTCGCCTCCGCCTATCCGACCAGCGGGGCGCTCTATTTCTCCGCCGGCAAGCTCGCCAAGCGCCACAAGGGTGCCTGGTCCTGGTACACGGGGTGGCTGAATTTCGTGGGTCAGGTGGGCGGCACGGCCGCCACCGGATACGCGGCCGCCACCTTCATCCAGGCGTTCGTCGCCCTGCAGTGGCACTCGTACCAGCCGACCGCCGAGCAGACGGTCCTGATCACGGCGCTGATCATCGTGCTCCAGGGGTTGGCCAATACCTACACCGTCCAATTGGTCGCCCTGCTCAACCGGATCTCCGTGTGGTGGCTGCTGATCGGGCTCGTAGTGATCGTGAGCACACTCATCGTGATGCCCGACGATCACCAGTCGGCCTCGTTCGTCACGCATTTCGCGAACAACACCGGTTTCACGAACGGGATTTACGGAGGGATGCTCGGTCTGCTCGTCACCAGCTGGACCTTCACCGGCTTCGACGGCAGCTTCCACATGTCCGAGGAGACGGTGCGGGCCACGGTCAACGCACCGAAGGGGATCACCCGTTCGATCGGCTATTCGGCGATCACCGGGCTCATCCTGATGCTTGCCCTGGTGTACAGCATTCATGATTATGACCGCGTCGCCCAGTCCTCGGCGCCGCCCGTCCAGATTCTCATCGACGGGCTTGGCATGGGCATGGCGAAGTTCATTCTGCTCATCGTGATCGGGTCCATGCTCTTCTGCGGGCTGGCCAACCTGACCAGCAACACCCGGCAGATCTTCGCCTTCTCCCGGGACGGCGCGATGCCCGGCTCCCGCTGGTGGCACTCCGTCTCGCCGCGCACCCGTACGCCCGTCAAGGCCGTCTGGCTGGCCGTCGCCTGCTCCCTGGCCCTCGTCCTGCCGGCCTGGTGGTCGCACACCGCGTTCACCGCCATCGTCAGCGTCAACGTCGTCGGACTCTTCCTGGCCTACGCCGTGCCGATCTTCCTGCGGCTGCGGCTCGGCGACGAGTTCCAGCCCGGTCCCTGGAACCTGGGCCGCTGGAGCAAGCCCGTCGGCTGGGTGGCCGTGGTCTGGATCCTCGCCAGCAGCGTGCTCTTCATGCTGCCCCAGTTCTCCCCGATCACCGGGGACAACTTCAACTATGCCGCGATCGCGCTGGCCGTGGTTCTGGTCGTCGCGACGGTGTGGTGGTTCGCCACCGCACGCCGCCGTTTCCAGGGGCCCGTCAGCTACGGCCGCCCCGACGAGGTCGCCGCCATGGACCTCATCTGATCATCCGTCCGCCTGAGCCCGGATCATCCGTGCGCCTCGGCCCCGGCACCCGCCGGGGCCGAGGTGTCCCAGGTCATGCCAGTGGTCCCGACCAATATTGGTGGGCGTGGCACAGGCCGAAGTGCTGGCAGAAGTCGGCCCGGGGCGTCCATAGTTGGCGCACAACCGAGCATTGGGCCCGCCCGTTCCGGACACCTGGGGGTTCTCCACCCATGAGCAGAGCCGAACAGCCGTCCCGCAGAATCGTCCTGGCAGCCGCGGTCGCCGCGGCGGCGGTGGGGGCCGCGGGCACGTCGGCCGCCGCCGCCCCGGCCCGCCGGACCAGGGCGCCCGGCGGACTTGTCGACAACCGCGCCTGGACCTCGTACAGCGACTGGCGCTCCGGCGGCGCGCACGGCACACGGGCCGTGCGGGGCGCGCGCCCCGGCCTGGTGATCACCGCACCGGCCGGCACCACCGACTACACCGACCCGCACACCGGCAGGACCGCCACCTGGGAGTACGCGACCTGGACCTCGCCGGTCCACCGGCTCGCCGTCCCCGCCACGGAGGCCGTCGCCTCCTGGAACGCGCACACCCCGGCCGGCACCTGGCTCCAGGTCGAGCTGACCGGAACGTACTCCGACGGCACGGACACCCCCTGGTACGTGATGGGCCGCTGGGCCTCCGGCGACCAGGACATCAGGCGCACCTCCGTGGACGACCAGACCGACGGCCGCAGCACGATCTGGACGGACACCTTCTCCATCGACGACGCCGCTTCCGGCCTGCGCCTCGTCTCGTACCGGCTGCGCCTGACCCTCTACCGCACCCCGGGCGCCAGGATCACGCCCACCGTGTGGCGGCTCGGCGCGATGGGCTCCGACATCCCGGACCGGTTCACCGTCCCGGCCTCGACCCCGGGTCTCGCCCAGGAGTTGAAGGTTCCGCGCTACTCGCAGGAGATCCACGCCGGCCAGTACCCCGAGTACGACAACGGCGGCGAGGCCTGGTGCAGCCCCACGTCCTCGCAGATGATCATCGAGTACTGGGGACGCAGGCCCACCGCGGAGCAGCTCGCCTGGGTCGACCCGGCGTACACCGACCCGCAGGTGTGTCTCGCGGCCCGCTCCACCTATGACTACCAGTACACGGGCTGCGGCAACTGGCCCTTCAACGCCGCCTACGCCTCGACCTACAAGGACCTCCAGGGCGTGGTGACCCGGCTCGGCTCGCTCACCGACCTGGAGACGCTGATCGCCGCGGGCATCCCGGCCATAACGTCCCAGTCGTTCCTCAAGACCGAGCTGACGGGCGCGGGTTACGGCACCTCGGGGCACCTCATGACGATCATAGGGTTCACCGCGGACGGCGACGTGATCGCCAACGACCCGGCGTCGCCCGGCGACGACGCGGTGCGCCGGGTCTACAAGCGCTCCGAGTGGGAGAACATCTGGCTGCGGACCAAGCGCTACAACGCCTCCGGGAAGGTCGTCTCCGGAACCGGCGGGGTCTGCTACCTGTACTTCCCGGCGCATCCCTCGGCGCGGCAGCGCAAGGCACTCGCGGCGGTGGGCATCCGGTGATCCGAGAGGCGGCCCCCGAGCGGTGGGGGCCGCCCGCCCGTCCGGAACGCGCTCATCGGGGGCCGGTCGGCCGGTCGCCCGCCGACGTGTGACGAGACCCACACGCGGTGCCCGCCGAGTGGAATCCAGCGGGATCCGAGGCCGGTCGAGGCGCGGACGTGACCCAGGTCTCTACCGGTGAAAGCGGCTCCGGTGGCAAGGTGGTCGGGTCGGTGGGGAGCCGACGGAAGGCGGGGGACGCCACCGCACCACTACGTCAGCGAGATGCCATGACCGCGAGCTCCGCCACCGCCCCCCGCCTCGGCGCCCGTACCGGCGGTCCCGAGGACGACGGCCCGAAGATCCTCGAAAACGTCCTGGGCTGGACCTTCGTGGTGGTCGTGGCGATGCTGGTGACCCAGCTCGGTCTGCTCTGAAACGGCAGGGCGCCCGGGCCCCCGCGCCCGGCGGGAAAGCCGCGGCACTCCGCGGAGGACCCGCGGCCGTCCGCCCGGGACGCGCGATGCGCCCCCCGGGATCCCCGGTGGTCCATCAGGAGCCCGCCACCCGGCGGAAGGCCGCCGCCGTCCGTCCCCGGTGACCGGAACGACCGGGCTGCCTATCGCGCCCGAATGAGCGGCCGACATGGTTCTGTCATACTGCGCATGTTCCGCCGGCAGTTGGAGACCAGGGCCGAAATTGAATAAGAGTCAACAGCGTGACGTCGACCGCCCGCGGGCGCGTGGCACCGACCGCTCACTGGCGCGCCGCGCCGAACTCATCGCCATCGGGCGGAAGTTGTTCGCCGACACGTCGTACGACGCACTGTCGATGGATGACATCGCACGGCAGGCGCATGTGGCCAAGGGGCTGATCTACTACTACTTCAAGTCCAAGCGTGGCTACTACCTCGCCATCGTCGAGGACTCGGTCGCGGATCTGGTCTCCCGGGCCGCCGACGGTCTGGAACTGCCTCCGGTGGAGCGGGTCCAGCGCACGATCGACGGCTATCTCCGCTATGCCGAGCACAATCAGGCCGCCTACCGGACGATCATCACCGGTGGCGTGGGTTTCGACACCGAAGTGCAGGCGATACGCGAGGGTGTGCGCGACGCCATCGTCGCGACCATCGCCGAAGGGGCGTACGGCAGGGGCAGGATAGGGCCGCTGCCACGCATGGCCCTGCTCGGCTGGCTGCACAGTGTGGAGGGGGCCACCCTCGACTGGATCGGTCACCCGGCGCTGCCGCGCGACACGATGCGCGAACTGCTGGTGAAGATGCTCGGAGGCACGATGCGCGCCGTCGAGGAACTCGACCCCTCCTACGCGGCTCCGCCCGCCGCCCGGCGGGACAACTGAGGGAACAGTATGAGGACTAGACCACTCTGTCAATGGTTCGGACCAACGCTCCGCCCCGCCGACAGATGGTCGTCGTCCGGTGGGAGTGTGCCTCCGTTCGGGCATACTCGCGGCGCCACGGCCGTCGGTCGGCGGCTTCCGTGATCCGGACCGGGAGCATCGGCGGGGCCAGGTGAGACCCGGCGGCGCCACCCCACCCGGGTGCCGCTTCGCCGATGTGCCCGAACAGGGAGGAGCGTCGCCGTGCCCGATCGCGCCCCGCAGCCGGTGGACCGTCAACTGCCCACGGACGAGGCCCGGGATCTGATCGCGCTCGTCCGCGACATCGCACGGCGCGAGATCGCCCCCACGGCGGCCGAGGAGGAGGACGCCGGGCACTTTCCGCGCGAGGTCTTCCGCCTGCTCTCGGAGTCCGGACTGCTCGGACTGCCGTACGACTCCGGCCTCGGTGGCGGTGGCCAGCCGTACGAGGTCTACCTCCAGGTCCTCGAAGAGCTCGCGATGGTCCGCCTCACCGTGGGCCTCGGCGTCAGTGTCCACACCCTGGCCTGCCACGCCCTCGCGAACTACGGCACCGAGGAGCAGCGGGCCGGGCGACTGCCCGCGATGCTCGGCGGCGGCCTCCTGGGCGCGTACTGCCTCTCCGAGCCGGCCTCGGGCTCCGACGCCGCCTCGCTGCGGACGAAGGCGGTGCGGCAGGGGGACGACTGGGTGATCACCGGCACCAAGGCGTGGACCACGCACGGCGGAGTGGCCGACTTCTACACCGTGTTCGCGCGCACCGGCGGCGAGGGCTCGCGCGGCATCACGGCCTTCCTGGTGCCCGGTGACGCCGAGGGGCTGAGCGCTTCGCCGCCCGAGCGGAAGATGGGCATGAAGGGTTCACCGACCGCCCAGGTCCACTTCGACGGGGTGCGGGTCGCCGACGGCCGGCGCCTGGGCGACGAGGGCCAGGGCTTCGCGATCGCCCTGTCGGCGCTCGACTCCGGGCGTCTCGGGATCGCGGCCTGCGCGACCGGTGTGGCCCAGGCCGCGCTGGACGAGGCTGTCGGGTACGCCACCGGGCGGCGCCAGTTCGGGCGGCGGATCGCGGACTTCCAGGGGCTGCGCTTCATGCTCGCCGACATGGCCACCCGGATCGAGGCCGGCCGCGCGCTCTGCCTGGCCGCGGCACGGCTGCGCGACGTCGGCCGGCCTTTCTCCCGGCAGGCGGCCATGGCGAAGCTGCTGTGCACGGACGGCGCGATGAAGGTCACCACGGACGCCGTCCAGGTCCTGGGCGGGTACGGGTACACCGCCGACTTCCCGGCCGAGCGGTACCTGCGCGAGGCGAAGGTGCTCCAGATCGTCGAGGGCACCAATCAGATCCAGCGCATGGTCATCGCGCGCCACCTCGTGGGTCCCGAGGCGCGCTGAGGTCGGCGCGCGGGTCCCGGCGCGCGCCGAACTCGCCCCCGGGGTCGGCACTCACGCCGAACTCGTTGCGCGGATCCCGGGACGCGGCGAACCGCCCCTCGCCGCGCGGTTCCCGGGCCGGGACGAAGCGTGGCTCCCCCCGCGGTTCCGTGAGCGCGCCGAACTGCCCGTACCCGTACATCACCGAGGGAGCCGCGAGACGTACCCACTCGGGGTCGTGGTGCCCCGGCAGCGCACGGCCGCGGTCGGCCCAGGTGCGCATCAGGGCGCGGTAGATGGGCGGATCCTGGACCGGCGGGGGTGGCGGTGGCGGGGGTGCCCAGAGAACCGATTCCGCCGGAGCCGGGACGATGATCCGGCGCCGGCGCCCGGTCGCGGCAGGTGTGGGGCTCATACCGGGGCAACGCTCGGGCGGGCGGGCAGGTCACCCGCCCGCGGAATCGGGCGTGCGTTCGCGACGGGACCCCTGCGGGATCGGCGCGAGAGCGCGTTGTCCGGCCCGCGCCCCGCATCTGACGTACCGCCACATCCGCCGTCGGGGGGCGTGCCCCTCCGGACGACGTCAACTGCCCGGGCTTCCGGGAGATTTGACGCGCCCGACGGCCGCCGTACGCCGTCCTGCGGCAGCGCGATCGTCACGCCGCGCCTCGCCTACCGCCAGGCGTACTTCGGTGAGGTGGCCGGGTTCCCCCGGACCCGGCCCCGGACACACTGGTCCTGCACCACGGCGGTCTGCCGGCCATGGTGCAGGGCAGCTACGGGGATGAACCGGGCGTCGCTCGCTGGGCGCAGCGACCGGTCAGGCGGCGCGCCGCATCTCGGGAACGCGCAGGGGGCGCGAGCCCGGCCCGCCCACGTGGGAGAACGGCTGCGTCCGCCAGTCGAGGCCCTGAGGGAGCGTCAACAGCAGGGCCGTGTCCTGCTCCTGGAGTTCCGCGGTCTCGTCCGCGGGCCGTGCGTCGTCGGCCGTGCGGCCGGTGCCCGAGCAGACCGTGAGCCCGAACGGGTTCCACGGGGAGGCGCACAGCGCGTGCTCCGGCAGGATCTCCTCGTCCGCCAGCAGCGCGATCGGCTGCGCGCAGTCCGGGCAGATCACCCGGTACATCTCGAAGGTGTCGTACGCGTCGAACTCGTCGCCGTCCAGGGCGTCGGATTCGACACCCTCCGGCTCGGACTCGAGAACGGCCTGCTGCCGCCTGGGTGCGGTACGACCAGGGCGCTTAAGACTCTGCATGGGATTCTCCCCCTCGGGTGGGCCGACAAGGCGCTGCGACCTCGACCACAGCAAGCACTTCCCGTCCCGTCTCTGCGGTAATCACGTGAACATCACGGACCCGGTTGCATCCATGTGTCGTTCGTCACATGCCGCCCGCAGGTGCCTGGCCCGGTGGAATTTCTCCGCCGGGTGGCGCGCGACAGACTCTAAGCCACATCACAAAGCGGGTATGACCTGCACCGCTGAGGTATCCCAGGGGATCAACGGCCCTGTAGGTTCTTGCGCCATGGAGGAGCTGGACCGACAGATCGTGCAGCTGCTCGTCGCAGACGGGCGGATGAGTTACACCGACCTGGGCAAGGCCACGGGCCTGTCCACGTCCGCCGTGCACCAGCGGGTGCGCCGGCTGGAACAGCGCGGGGTCATCCGGGGCTATGCCGCGGTCGTGGACCCCGAGGCCATCGGGCTGCCCCTGACCGCCTTCATCTCGGTGAAACCGTTCGACCCCAGCGCCCCCGACGACATCGCCGAACGCCTGGCGGGCGTCCCGGAGATCGAGGCCTGCCACAGTGTCGCGGGCGACGAGAACTACATTCTCAAGGTGCGTGTCTCCACCCCGCACGAACTCGAGGAACTCCTCGGGCGGTTGCGAGCGCTCGCGGGCGTGTCGACGCGGACCACGGTCGTGCTGTCGACACCCTACGAATCCCGCCCGCCCCGCATCTGACCGCCCGGCCCGGCTGCCCGTCGGGCCGGGCGCCAGGTCCAGGCCGCCGGGGCACAGGCGTCGGAACGGCCGGGCAGGCCGGCCCGCGCGACCGAGCACTGTCGTCCGCCGACGGCACGGAACCTGTCCGCGCGAGCCAGGACAAGCTGCGCGGGGCACACACGGACCCTCCGAGCGGCGCTCGGCGAGCCCGGGCGGTCCGCGATCACGCAGGCCTGTCCGTGTGATGACGCCGGCACGCCCGCGACGGCGGCTGCAGGGGCCTGTTCCGGTGACCGCGCAGGTCCGTCGGCGCGGCGAGGCAGGCCGTGCGGGCGGTGTCGGGGGAACCTCCGGTGCCGCCGATGAGACCGGCCGCGCTCGCGCCGCGGTCCCGGTCGGTGAGGGCGGTCGCACAGGCCCACCGCGCGATCCCTGGTATTTGCCCGCGCAGCCGAACAGCCCCGCCGCGCGAACTCGCGGGACCGTCCGGGCGGCTCGCGGGTTCGGCCGGACGGCCGGGGGATTCGCCCGCTCGGCCGCGCCGTGCCCACCCGGGCGGCGGGCGGCCGACGGGAGAGGCGAGACTGTCCCCATGAGTGAGAGCACCGCCCCGTCGGACACCGTGCTGCTGCGCGGTGGAGAAGTCCACAGCCCCGCCGACCCCTTCGCCACCGCCATGGTCGTGGAACGGGGCCAAGTGGCCTGGGTCGGCTCGGAAGGAGCCGCCGACGCCTTCGCCGACGGGGTCGACGAGGTCGTGGACCTCGAAGGGGCCCTGGTCACCCCGGCGTTCACCGACGCACATGTGCACACGACCGCCACCGGGCTCGCGCTCACCGGCCTCGACCTGTCCGACGCGCCGTCCCTGGACGCGGCCCTCGCCCTCGTACGTGATTTCGCCGCCGCCCGTCCCGCCGACCGGGTCCTGCTCGGCCACGGCTGGGACGCGGCCCGCTGGCCCGGCGGCCGCCCCCCGGCCCGCGCCGAACTCGATCGGGCGACCGGCGGACGCCCGCTCTACCTCTCCCGCATCGACGTGCACTCCGCGGTGGCCACCAGTGCCCTGCTGGACCTGGTTCCCGGCGTCACCGAGCGGGCCGGGTACGCGCCCGACGGCCCGCTGACCCGCGACGCCCACCACGCCGTGCGCGCCGCTGCCCTCGGCGCGATCGGCGGCGAGCAGCGCACCGCCGCCCAGCGGGCCGCGCTCGCCCACGCCGCCTCGCTCGGCATCGGCTCCGTGCACGAGTGCGCGGGCCCCGAGATCTCCTCCGAGGACGACTTCACCGGCCTGCTGCGGCTCGCCGCCGAGGAGCCCGGACCGAGGGTCGTCGGCTACTGGGCCGACCGTGATGTCGAGAAGGCCCTCGCCCTCGGCGCCCTCGGCGCGGCCGGCGACCTCTTCGTCGACGGCTCCCTCGGCTCGCACACCGCCTGCCTGCACGAGCCGTACCTCGACGCCGATCACACCGGCGTCGTCCACCTCGACGCCGACGCCGTCGCCGCGCATGTGGTCGCCTGCACCGAGGCGGGCCTCCAGGCGGGCTTCCACGCCATCGGGGACGCCGCGGTGGCCTCCGTGGTCGAGGGCGTCCGCGCCGCCGCCGAGAAGGTCGGCCTGGCCCGCGTGCGCGCCGCCCGGCACCGCGTCGAGCACGCCGAGATGCTCACCCCGGAGACCGTCGCGGGCTTCGCCGAGTTCGGCCTCACCGCCTCCGTACAGCCCGCCTTCGACGCCCTGTGGGGCGGCGAGGACGGCATGTACGCCCAGCGGCTGGGCGCCGGGCGGGCCCGTACGCTCAACCCGTTCGCGGCCCTGCTGCGCGCCGGAGTGCCGCTGGCGTTCGGCTCCGACAGCCCCGTCACCCCGCTCGACCCGTGGGGCACCGTGCGGGCCGCCGCCTTCCACCGGACGCCCGAGCACCGGGTGTCCGTGCGCGCCGCCTTCACGGCCCATACGCGGGGCGGCTGGCGGGCCGTCGGACGGGACGACGCGGGCATCCTGGTGCCGGGCGCGCCCGCGGACTACGCCGTGTGGCGCACCGGCCACCTCGTCGTGCAGGCGCCCGACGACCGGGTCGCGCGCTGGTCCACCGACCCCCGCTCCGGCACCCCCGGACTGCCCGACCTGACCCCGGGCAACGACCTGCCCGTCTGCCTGCGCACCGTGGTCGGCGGCCGGACGGTATTCGTACGGCCTAACGAGTGATGTCCCGGGCTGCCGGGGTCGCCTTCAGGGCCCGGCACCCCGTTGCTCGACCTGCGCGTCCTCGGCGCTGACCAGGGCTTTGTCGGAATAGGCGCAGATCAAGCCGGTGTTGACAGCCAGCCGCAGGGGGCGGGTAGGTTCGGCCGGGTCCACCACCGGACGGCCGACCGGGGAACTTCCGCGCGGCCTCGCAGCGCCGCTGGGTCAGGGGTGGTGTGCCGCACCGGCGCACCGCCACTGGGAGCCAGGCCCAGCGCCGGCGCCGCGAGGCGAGGGAACGTTCCGACAAGTCGGCAGGTGCGACCCGGGTGGGGCCCGGACGTTCAGTAGACAACGGCTTTCGGTCGACCCGCAGCCAGCGGGTCCCTGGTCGGCCCGAAGGGCGCCGGGCCCCGATCCGCAGGACGCGATGTCCGCCTCGGCGCGTCCGCTCTTACCCGTCTCTTGGCGAATCGACACCCCCGTAAGCACCCTGCGACGCAGCGGCGCAGGGTGGGCGCACTATGGTGGACCCCTGCGTATGGACACGAAGGGGCAGCAGTGAACGACGGCGACGGGACCCTCGCGGCGAAAGCCCAGGGGAGGCAGTTCGGCCCGCTCGGTACGGCCTTGGTGATCATTCCGACCTATAACGAGGCGGAGAACATCAAGAAGATCGTCGGCCGGGTGCGATCCGCCGTGCCCGAGGCGCACGTTCTGGTGGCGGACGACAACAGCCCCGACGGCACGGGCAAGCTCGCCGACGAGCTGGCGGCCGAGGACGAGAACGTCCAGGTCTTGCACCGCAAGGGCAAGGAAGGGCTCGGCGCCGCCTACCTCGCGGGGTTCCGCTGGGGTCTGGAGCACGGCTACGGCGTGCTCGTCGAGATGGACGCCGACGGCTCGCACCAGCCGGAGGAACTTCCCCGCCTGCTGACCGCGCTCAAGGGCGCCGACCTCGTGCTCGGCTCGCGCTGGGTACCGGGCGGCCGGGTGGTGAACTGGCCCAAGTCCCGCGAGTTCATCTCGCGCGGCGGCAGCCTCTACTCCCGCGTCCTGCTCGACGTGCCGATCCGGGACGTGACGGGCGGCTACCGGGCCTTCCGCCGCGAGACCCTCGAAGGTCTCGGCCTCGGTGAGGTCGCCTCCCAGGGCTACTGCTTCCAGGTCGACCTGGCCCGCCGCGCGGTGAAGGCCGGCTACCACGTCGTCGAGGTCCCGATCACCTTCGTCGAACGCGAGCTGGGCGACTCCAAGATGAGCCGCGACATCCTCGTGGAGGCGCTGTGGCGCGTCACCACGTGGGGTGTGAGCGAGCGGGTCGGCAAGATCACGGCCCGTCGCAAGCAGTCCTGACACCGGGCCCGGCTCACGGGCGGTTCCTGGTGCCCGGCGCCGGACCGGCTCGCCGTCCGGCGCCCTGAGCGGTTCACAGGCCCGTCCTGTCGCCCGCGCGGGGCCCGGAGCCGTCCATTGGTCCGGCGGCACAGCCCCGCCCGCCCCCCCCGGGCCGGGAAGCCTCGTCCGGGCGGGGAAGCAGCCTCTGGCGGGGCGAGCGGTCGCGTCGTCCGGCCCCCCGGGCGACGGCGGCAGGGATTGATCATCCGCTTATCCCGTACTGAGGCGCGCCCAGGCACACTGGGAGCATGACGACAGGCGTTCCGACCCCCACTCACCCCGCCCGCCCGCGGCGCTCGCGGCTGCGCACCTTCCTGCCGCTCGGTGTCGCGGTGTGGCTGGTGCTGGAGATCTGGCTGCTGACACTCGTCGCGCGGGCCACGAGCGGCTTCACGGTGTTCCTGCTGCTGCTCGCCGGGTTCGTGCTCGGCGCCGTGGTCATCAAGCGGGCCGGCCGCCGCGCCTTCCGGAACCTCAGCCAGACGCTGCAGCAGGCGCAGAGCGGTGTCACGCCCACGAGCGAGGACGGCCGGGGCAACGGCCTGACGATGCTCGGTGGCCTGCTCCTGATGATCCCGGGTCTGATCTCCGACGCGATCGGCCTGCTCCTGCTCGTCCCGCCGGTCCAGAAGGGCCTCAGCCGCTACGGGCAGCGCGCCTTCGAGCGCAAGATGCGACTGGCCGCGCCCGGTACGGTCGGCGACGCCTACCAGCAGGCCCGTATCCACCGCCCCGACGGCAAGGTGGTCCAGGGCGAGGTCATCAGGGACGAGGAGCCGCGCGAGCCCGGCGGCCACTATCCGCCCCTGAACGGCTAGCCATCGCGGCGGCCCCGGCGGCCCCGGACACCGGGGCCACCGGTCCACGTACGAGCACCGGTTCCGCCGGACCTTTCGCGTCCCGCTGAACCCCCTTCCGCACCCCGCCACGCCGAACCGCTTGCCGCCGAGTCGCCCAGTCGCCGAACCGCTGGCGGCGAAGGGGCCCGGCCGGCGTAGGAGAAACGGGACTCCGGTGGCGTACGGGAAACTGCGCTCCCGCATTCACCGGAACGCGGATGCACCGGAACGCACGAGACCGCGGGCCCCGTACCTGGCGTACGGTGCCCGCGGTCTCGTCGTGCGGTGTATGCCGCTCGACCCCCGCAGGGGTCAGGCGGACTTGCGGCTGTCCCGCGGATGCACCGCGATGTTCATCGCGCCGGAGCGCAGGACCGCCAGGCGCTCCTCGAGGACCTCTTCGAGCTCCTCGCGAGTGCGCCGCTCCATCAGCATGTCCCAGTGCGTACGCGCGGGCTTGGCCTTCTTTTCCTCAGGGCCGTCGCCGTCCACGAGAAGTGCCTGGGCCCCGCAGACCTTGCACTCCCACTCCGCCGGAATTTCGGCCTCCACCGAGAAGGGCATCTCAAAACGATGTCCCTTCTCGCATGCGTACTCCACCGCCTGGCGCGGGGCCAGGTCGATGCCGCGGTCCGTCTCGTAGCTGGTCACTACAAGGCGCGTGCCGCGAAGAGCTCGCTCACTCATGAATCGTGCCTCCCGGGCTTGTCGCCCACAGGACAGGTGTCGCTGTCGTCGTCATCCGGTCAACGTCCGGTCGGCGGTAAAGATTCCCGTTGTGGGTCATGCGTCGCCGTCGTAGCCGCCCCTTGTTGTACCCACCGTCGCCCGCTTTGTCACATCTGGCATCAGATGTCACCCAACGCTTCAGTATCATTGACGCGCAGTAACGGTACGCCAGGCAGGCCAAACGCGTACACTACCGCTCTTTGGCTCCCGACGCTAAATCCTGTCGGGTACGGGATTGCCCGCGTCGCGCACCGCCTGCCGCACCGGGACCCGCGCGAGCAGGACGAAGCCGATGGCGAAGAAGGCCACGAGCGAGATGATCGCGTCCCTATAACTTCCCGTCAGCTGGTAGGTCAACCCGAACAGCAGCGGGCCCAGCCAGCTCATTCCGCGGTCGCTCATCTCGTACGCCGAGAAGTACTCGGCCTCCTTGCCGCTCGGCACGAGGTGCGAGAACAGGGAGCGCGACAGCGCCTGGCTGCCGCCCAGGACCAGTCCGATGCCCGACGCGAGGACGAAGAACCACACGGGCGCGCCCGCGGGCAGGAAGTATCCGGCGGCGAGGGTGAACGTCCAGGCGACGAGCGAGCCGAGGATGGTGCGTTTCGCGCCGTACGTGCGGGCCAGCCGGCCCATGCCCAGTGCGCCCCCGACCGCGAGCACCTGGACCAGGAGTACGGCCACGATCAGGGTCGACTGGCTGAGGCCCAGCTCCTCGGAGCCGTAGACGGAGGCCTGCGAGATGACCGTCTGGATGCCGTCGTTGTAGATGAGGTAGGCGAGCAGGAAGGAGAGCGTGAGCGGCTGGCCGCGCATGTCGCGCACCGTGGCCGCGAGCTGACGCCATCCGTTGCCGGACGTCCGTCCGGCGGAGGGTGTGGGGCGGTCGCGCAGTCGCGCCAGCGGTACGAGGGTGAACGCGCCCCACCAGACACCCGCCGAGGCCAGACAGATCCGCACGGCCGTCGACTCGGAGACGCCGAAACTGTCGTGGGCCGTGAACAGGATCAGGTTCGCGACCAGGACCAGCGAGCCCGCCGCGTACCCGAAGGCCCAGCCCCGGGAGGAGACCGCGTCGCGCTCGTCGGGCGGGGCGATCTGCGGCAGGTAGGAGTTGTACAGGACCATCGACACGGCCAGCGAGGCGTTCGCGACGATCAGCAGCAGTCCGCCCAGCAGATAGCGGTCGCCGTCCAGGAAGAACATGCCCGTGGTGGCGGCGGCGCCCAGATAGGCCGCCGCCGCGAGCAGCGGCTTCTTGCGGCCCGTACGGTCTGCGGCGGCGCCCGCCATCGGCATCACGAAGATCGACAGGATGACCGACGCGGAGACCGCGTACGCGAAGAAGGAGCCGGCGCGGACCGGTACTCCCAGCGGATGGACGAACCCGTCCGCGTCCGCCGCGTGCTTGGCCACCGCTGTCAGATAGGGGCCGAGGAACACGGTCAGGACGCTCGTCGAATAGACGGAGCAGGCCCAGTCGTAGAAGTACCAGCCGTGTTGTTCTCGCCGGCGCTCGACGGCCTCCTCGGCCGCCCCCGCCCGCACGGTGTCCGTGCTCACCCGTGCCCTCGCCTTTCCGTGAAGGACCGCGCGAGGAGGCTCAGAACCAGGTGCCCCGGTCTTCCAGGACCTTGCGCAGCGTGTCGATGTGATCGGTCATGATGCCATCGACTCCCAGGTCCAGGAGCCGGTGCATGCGTTCCGATTCGTTCACGGTCCACACGTGCACCTGGAGCCCGCGCGCGTGGGCGGCCCGTACGAAGCGACGGTCGACCACCGGGACGCCCGACTGCGTCTCGGGCACCTGGGCCGCGATGGCGGAGCGGCGCACCGCGGCCGGTACGCCCCACGAGCGCAGCCGCAGGTTGAGCACCCCTCGCGTGCCGAACGAGGTCGCCAGACGCGGCCCGGCCAGATGCTGGGCACGGGTCACGCGCGCCTCGGAGAACGAACCGACGCACACACGGTCCCAGGCGTCGGTGCGGCCGATCAGGTCGAGCAGCGGGACGAGCGCGGGTTCGGCCTTGACGTCGACGTTCCAGCGGACCTCGGGGAGCTCTTCGAGGAGTTCCTCGAAGAGCGGGACCGGCTCCTTGCCCGCCACGCGCGCTTGGCGCACGTCGGCCCACGGGAGGTCCGCGATCCGGCCCGCCCCGTCCGTGACCCGGTCGAGGGTCGCGTCGTGGAAGGCGGCCAGCCTGCCGTCCGCGGTGGCGTGCACATCGGTCTCGATGTAGCGGTATCCGGCGTTCACCGCCCGCCGGAACTGGGTCAGGGTGTTCTCCAGACCGTCCGCCGACCCGCCGCGGTGCGCGAAGGGGATCGGGCCGGGGTGGTCGAGGTACGGGTGACGAGTACGCGTGCTCACCCGGGCAGTATGGCGCGCTCCGGTTGACCTGTGGCGACAACGGCGCTGCCGACCGGTGCCGGACGGGCGGCGAACACGCGCAGGAAGAGCTGGGCGAGGGGGCCGATGGCGGCGGCGTACAGCACCGTGCCCACGCCGACCGTGCCGCCGAGCGCGAAACCGGTCGCGACCACGGCCACTTCGAGAACGGTCCGCACCAGACGGACCGAGCGGCCCGTGCGGCGGTTCAGTCCGGTCATCAGACCGTCGCGGGGGCCCGGGCCGAAGCGGGCGGAGATGTACAGGCCCGTCGCCACGCCGTTCAGCACGATCCCCGCCACCATCAGCGGGATCCGTACGGCCAGGGCGTGGACGTCCGGGACCAGCGCGAGCGTGCCGTCCATGGCGAGGCCCACCACGAAGACGTTGGAGACGGTGCCGAGGCCCGGCCGCTGGCGCAGCGGGATCCAGAGGAGCAGCACCGCCGCGCCCACGATGATCGACACCACGCCGATCGTCAGGCCGGTCAGCTCGGCGAGGCCCTGGTGCAGCACGTTCCACGGCTCCAGCCCGAGCCCCGCTTCCACCAGGAGCGCCGAACTCGCGCCGTACAGGGCCAGGCCCGCGTAGAGCTGGACGAGGCGGCGGGGAAGCCGCCCGCGTCCGGGATCCTCGGCAGGTGCGGACTCGGAGCGTGTGGCCATGAGATGTCCCCCAGTGGTGGTAGTGGCCTGGCACATGACACTCTGTGGCGGGGGAACTTGCTTCATCCATGGCCAATTCGGGGAAGGTGGACTGGAATCATGGCGCAGTGGACTTCGGCGGTAGGGGCCGCGCAGCTCGCCCGGCTCCTCAACTCCCAGCAGGAGCGGCCCGCGGGCCCGGGGACCCGGCGTCCGCCCGCGTACCGCGCGCTCGCCGACGGCGTGCGGCTGCTCGTGCTCGAAGGGCGGGTGCCGGTCGCAGCGCGGCTGCCCGCCGAGCGGGAACTGGCGCTGGCCCTGTCCGTCAGCCGTACGACCGTGGCCGCGGCCTACGAGGCGCTGCGCGCGGAGGGCTTCCTGGAGTCGCGCCGCGGAGCGGGCAGCTGGACCGCGGTCCCCGCCGGGAATCCGCTGCCCGCGCGCGGTCTGGAACCGCTGCCTCCCGAGACCCTCGGTTCGATGATCGACCTCGGCTGTGCCGCGCTGCCGGCGCCCGAGCCGTGGCTGACCCGCAGTGTCCAGGGCGCCCTGGAGGAACTGCCGCCGTACGCGCACACGCACGGCGACTATCCGGCCGGGCTGCCCGCGCTCCGCGCGATGCTCGCCGAGCGGTACACGGCGCGCGGTATCCCGACCATGCCCGAGCAGATCATGGTGACCACCGGAGCGATGGGCGCGATCGACGCGATCTGCCATCTCTTCGCGGGCCGCGGCGAGCGCATCGCCGTCGAGTCGCCCTCCTACGCCAACATCCTCCAGCTGATGCGCGAGGCCGGTGCCCGGCTGGTGCCCGTGGCCATGGCCGAGGGGCTCGCCGGCTGGGACATGGACCGCTGGCGCCAGGTCCTGCGCGACGCGGCTCCCCGCCTCGCGTACGTCGTCGCCGACTTCCACAACCCCACCGGAGCACTCGCCGGCGAGGACCAGCGGCGCGGGCTCGTGGACGCGGCGCGCTCGGCGGGCACGGTTCTCGTGGTCGACGAGACGATGAGCGAGCTGCACCTCGACGACGGTCTGGAGATGCCGCGTCCCGTGTGCGGCTTCGACCCGGCCGGCTCGACCGTGATCACGGTGGGCTCGGCGAGCAAGGCCTTCTGGGCGGGCATGCGGATCGGCTGGGTGCGGGCCGCGCCGGACGTCATCCGCAGCCTGGTCGCCGCGCGCGCGTACGCCGACCTCGGCACACCGGTGCTGGAACAGCTCGCCGTGAACTGGCTGCTCAGCACGGGGGGCTGGGAGCAGGCGGTCGACATCCGGCGCGACCAGGCCCGCGAGAACCGTGACGCCCTCGTCGCGGCCGTGCGCAGGGAACTGCCCCGGTGGGAGTTCTCGGTGCCACGCGGCGGCCTCACCCTGTGGGTGCGCACGGGCGGTCTGTCCGGGTCGCGGCTGGCCGAGGTCGGCGAACGTGTGGGTGTGCGGGTGCCCTCGGGGCCCCGCTTCGGGGTGGACGGCGCCTTCGAGGGGTACGTGCGGCTGCCGTTCACCGTGGGCGGCGCGGTCGCGGACGAGGCGGCGGCACGGCTGGCCGCGGCCGCTCGGCTGGTGGAGACGGGCGCGACCGGCGGGGACGAGGGTCCGCGCACGTTCGTGGCGTAGCCGGACGGCGCCAGAGACCCGGGCGCACAGGCGCGGGAACCGGCGTGGGACGCACGCCGGGGGTCCGGGCGCCGTACGGACGGCGGGGGTCCGGACGCCGCGCGGACGCCGGGGGTCCGGGCGCCGCGCGGACGCCGGGGGTCCGGGCGCCGCGCGGACGCCGGGGGTCCGGGCGCCGCGCGGACGGCGGAGGGCCGGGCGCCGTACGGACGGCGGAGGTCCGGACGCCACGCGGACGCCGGAGGCTCGGACGCCGTACGGACGCCGGGGGTCGGTCGCCGTACGGACGGCGGAGGGTCGGTCGCCGTACGGACGGCGGAGGTCCGGACGCCGCGCGGACGCCGGGGGTCGGTCGCCGTACGGACGGCGGAGGGCCGGGCCCCGTACGGACAGCGGTGCGGGCCGGAAACCCACCTGGGTTGCCGGCCCGCACCACCGTCCGCGCGAAGGCGGGGGGTGTCCTACCCCTCAGCCACCGCGACTCCGGCGGCCTCCGCGGGCACCGGCACCTGTTCCTCGTCTCCGGGCGTGGTCCGCTCCGGGAGGAGGTCGAGCACCGCACGACGGTGGGTCTCGCTCGTCGCGTCGTCGTAGGGGTCCGGTGTGGCCGGGACCTGGAGGCGCAGGACGGGCCCCGCGCCCAGCCGGGCGTAGCCGCGGCCGGGCGGGACGTCGCGGGTCGGGGTGGTGTGCGGGGGCGCGCCCAGGATCGATTCGAGCTGGGTGGCCGAGGCGGCGCCGAGCACCACGCGCGCGCGGGTGTGCTGGCGTACCGCGTCGCTGAGGAAGTCGAGGTTCTCGAAGTGCTCCGCGATCACGACCGTGACGCCCGCCGCACGGCCGTGCCGCAGCGGAATCTGGAGCAGCGTCTGCGGGTCCTTGCGTCCGTCCGCGGCGGCCAGATGGCCGAGCGCGCTCGGCCGGTCCAGCAGGATCCACAGCGGGTTCTTGATGTCGTCGGGGGCGGGGTGTCCCGCCTGACGGGCCCGGTTCGCGGCGATCAGCCGCCGCTCCGTCTCGTGCGCCGCCCACTCCAGACTGCCGAGCGCCCCGGCCACCGCGCACTCGACGGCCAGTACGCCGTCCCGCCCGGTCAGGCACGCGTACTCCCCGGTGCCGCCCCCGTCGACGATGACGACATCGCCGTACTGGAGGGACTGCAGCGCGATGGAGCGCAGGAGGGTGGTCGTGCCGGTGCCCGGTTCGCCCGTGATCAGCAGGTGCGGCTCGGTGGAACGGCCGCCGGTGCGCCAGACGACCGGCGGGACGTCGCGCCGTTCCTCTCCGTGGGTGAGGGGGAGCGTGCGCTGGACGTCGGCCGGATCGGTGAAGCCGAGGACCGTCTCGCCGGGCGCGGTCACGAAGCGCTGGGCGGCGATGTCGGTCGGCAGGGGCGGGAGGACCGTGACGGTGAGTTCGTTGCCCTCCTCGTCCCAGTCGAAGTGGTACTCACGGCCGCGGCCCGACTTGGCGTGCAGGAGCTGTTCGATACGGGCGCGGGAGTCCGGCTCACCATCGGTGAAGTACGCCGGGTAGTGGATGAGCAGATGGCAGATCCGGCCGTCGTCGTCGAACTCGTACGACGCGAAGGCCTTCTCCCAGTCGCCGCCGTGGGCGTACAGGGGAGCGGGGTCGTCGGCCGTGGAGAAGTACGGGACGAGCGCCTCGTAGAGGGACTGCAGCCGTCCGGTCTGTGCCTCGTCGGGTCCGGTCGCGGGCGGTGGGGTGCGCTCGCGACCGGTCCATGCCGCCGCCGCCATCAGGGTGATGACGGCGAGCAGCGGTCCGTACGGCACCAGGGCCACGATCAGGATGACCGAGGCCACCAGGAACAGCAGCGGCCCGCGCCGGTCCTTGGGGGTGGCGGCCCACTTGCGCCGTCCGGCCGCTGCCAGCCGGCGCAGTCCACGGGTGACCGTGATCAGTGGATGGAGGACGTCGGTGGCGCTGTCGGCTGCCGTCCGGGCCAGCTCCCGGCTCCTGGCGATCTGTGCGCTGCCGTTGCTGAGGATGCGGGGGAGAGGGCGCCGAGCCACTGCTGTCTCCTGAAGGTGCGTACGAGGTGGGGGATGTCGTCAGAACTTGATCCCGCCGAGGAGGCCGGCCAGGCTCTCCCCGCCGGCCTTGATGCTCGGTGCGATGGCCGTGCTCGCGAGGTAGAAGCCGAAGAGCGCGGCCACCATCGCGTGCGACGCCTTCAGCCCGTCCTTCTTGAAGAAGAGGAAGACGATGATGCCGAGAAGGACGACGCCTGACATGGACAGAATCATTTGAGCTCTCCTGGTTCGTGGGGACGGTCACCATGAGTTGTTCCAGGATCACAGCATGTATCCATACGATAAAAGGTGCAACTGGGTGAAATAGCGCTGATTTCACCCGCGCGGTGGAGCTGTCTTGACCCGCCTGAGCTGGTCCGTTGCGTCCGATGCGCCCTTTGTGATCTTTGCCGCGGCCGATGCCTGTCATGTGCCGCCGGAGCCAGTACCCTGTCGATTCACCCGAACGGTTGCAGTGAGAGGCGGTCCGGCCGATGAGCGAAGCCCCCGACCCCGAGGTCGTGGAGCTCGCGACCAAGATCTTCGATCTGGCGCGACGCGGCGAGACGGGGACACTCGTCGCGTATGTCGACGCGGGTGTTCCGGCCGACCTCACCAACGACCGCGGCGACTCGCTCGTGATGCTCGCCGCCTACCACGGTCACGCGGAGGCGGTCCGCGCCCTGCTGGAGCGCGGCGCGGAGGCCGACCGCGTCAACGACCGGGGCCAGACCCCTCTCGCCGGAGCCGTCTTCAAGGGCGAGGAGGCCGTCATCCGGGTCCTCCTGGCCGCCGGCGCCGATCCGGCCGCGGGCACCCCCTCGGCCGTCGACACGGCGCGCATGTTCGTCAAGACGGACCTGCTCGAATTGTTCGGCACCTCCTAGCCCGAACGCTCTGACCAGGCGAGAAGCAAGAAAAATGGGAGGCGGAACGGGGCCGCCGGAAATACGGTCGCGGCAGGAAGAACCGCCGAGTCATCATGTCGACGTGATTCACGGACGCGATGGCTGGGCAGAAGTTGCCGCACCGCGCGGGCCGTGACGCGGCCCGCATGGGCCACCGACGAGAGGCAGAGGAAGATGGTCTACAGCAAGCAAGAGACGGCGGGCGCCCCGACGTGTTGTCACGCGGCCAGGTAATGCAGGATCCCGGTTGCGTCGACGCTTGATGTGAGGCTGTTTCCCATGTTCGATCCGGTCATAGCGCCCAGCGGAACCCTGCTCGGCCTGCTCCAGAGGGGCCGCGGCGACGGCACGCTGCACGCGCTCACCGCACCGCGGGCCGAAGCGCTCGCGGCACTGAACCACTGTGTTCTGAGGGACCCCCGCCACGACTGGCAGGTGGAGAACCGCTCCCTGTACTACGCCCGTCTCTATCTCGATCTGAGCGGTGAGCTCGACGAGATCGAGCGGCACCTCTTCGACGCCGAGGACGTCCTCGACGACTGCGAGTCACGCACGGGGCTCGCCCTCGCCGTTCTCGGACACCTCGCCTCCTACGGCAGGCGGGACGCGCTCGCGCTGCTGCGCAGGTACGCGGCCCTCGGTTCCAACTGGGCCTGGGCCCTCGACGAGTTGGCCCTGCGCGACGACGACGCGGGCCTGCGCGCCCTCGCCGCCCCCGTGCTCGCCCGGTTCCCGGCCGATCCGGAGGGCGAGGCCGCCCTCGCCGCCGTCGTGCGCGACGCTTTCGAGCCACGGCCGTGGCGGCTGTGGGCCGACGATTCCCGCGCGTCCGTCGCCACCCGCGTCCGTGCCGCCCAGGAAGCCGGGTCCTTCGACCGCTGGCAGCGCCAGATGCGACCGTCCGGGCCCCGTCCCGGGTGGAGCGTGAGCGCCGTCTTCGAGTGGGCCCAGCAGGGCCTGGACCGCGGAGCCGCGCTGTACGTCCCGGCGGCCCGCTGTCTGACCGCGGTCGCCGGGCCCGACGACCGTCCCGAGATCGTCGAGGCCGCGCGCAACGGCACCGAGGGCGCCCGCTGCACAGCCCTGCGCTATCTGGCCGACGGCGACGATCCGGACGCCCTCGACCTGATCGAAGCGGCCGTCGCGGCGGCCTCGACGACCGTCGCCGAGGCCGCCGTCGACGCCTTCGAACGGATGCGCGGCGTCGCCGCCGTCGACCGGGCGCGCGGCTGGGCGCACCGGCCCGACGCCCTCGGCGCCGCCGCCGGCCGCATGCTCGCCTGCCGGGGCGGCGTACAGGACCGCGATCTCGTCCTGGCCGCGCTGCGCGAGGCGGTACGGGGCGAGGGCCCCGACGCGCCGACCCTGTGGACCCTCGTCGACGGCACCGGACGGCTCGGCATCGCCTGCGCCGCCCCCGTGCTGCGGCACATCTACCGGGAGACCGCGTCCTCGCATCTGCGTCAGCGCGCTGCCGGCGCCCTGGCCGTCACCGATCCCTCCTTCCCCGCCGGCTTCGCCGTCGAGTGCCTGTGGGACTGCGAGGAGACCACCCGCGAGATCGCCGCCCGGCACGCCGAGACCGGTGACGCGCGCGTAGTGGATCAGCTCCGCCGGCTGGCGGCGGATCCGGCCGAGGAGGCCGAAGTCCAGACAGCGGTGCGGAGCAGGATCGGGCCCGACATGCCGGCCGTATGAACGTTCGGTGACCCGGGAGTCAGAAACGTGTGGACGGGGACTGACCTGGACGGGTGCGGTGCGCAACGCTCACGGGACGTTCATCGTTCGCATAGATCCACGTTGACGCGGCCACGTCCAGTGCGGCGAGAACACCCGTATGCGAGTCGTCATCGTGACCGAATCCTTTCCCCCCGATGTGAACGGCGTGGCCCACTGCGCGCTCCAGACCGCCCGGCACCTCGTCGATCGCGGTCACGCTCCTCTTGTCGTCGCCCCGGCCACCTCCCCCAAGCTCTCGGCCTCCCCCGAACAGGGCGGCGCATTCACCAGGAGCGGGCCCGACGCTCTCGCGCCGTGCCCGGTCGTCCGGGTGCCGTCCATTCCGCTCCCGGGCTATCCCCAGGTCCGCGTCGCCCTCCCCAGCCGACGCGTCGCCGCGGCCATCACCGAACACCGTGCCGACATGGTCCACCTGGCCAGCCCCTTCATCCTCGGCGTCCGCGGCATGGCGGCCGCCTCCCGGCTCGGCATCCCCGCCGTGGCCGTCTACCAGACCGACCTCGCCGGATACGCCCGTACGTACATCAGCGCGGGCGAGGCCACCGCCTGGCGGCGCATCCGTTCCGTGCACGCCGCGGCCGACCGGACACTCGCCCCGTCCAGCGCGGCCCTGCACGACCTGGAGACGCACGGCGTGCCCCGGGTACGGCTCTGGGCGCGCGGTGTCGACACCATCCGCTTCCGCCCCGACCACCGGGACGAGGCCCTGCGCCGCGAACTGGCGCCGAACGGCGAGCTGATCGTCGGGTACGTCGGCCGGCTCGCCCCCGAGAAGCACGTCGAACTGCTCTCCGGGGTCTGTGAGATGGAGGGCGTCCGCGTCGTCGTGGTCGGCGACGGACCCAGCGAGGCCACCCTGCGCGGCGCGCTCCCCGGCGCGGTCTTCCTCGGCCGGCGCACCGGCGACGAACTCGCCCGGATCTTCGCCTCGCTGGACGTCTTCGCGCACACCGGCCCCTTCGAGACCTTCTGCCAGACCGTGCAGGAGGCCATGGCCAGCGGGGTTCCCGTGGTCGCGCCCGCCGCCGGCGGACCGCTCGACCTGGTCGACCACGGGCGCACCGGGCTGCTGGTCCCGCCCCGCGACGCCGACGCCGTACGGGACGCGGTGCGCACACTGGCCGCCGATCCCGCGCTGCGGGCGGCCTACGGCGCCGCCGGGCACGCCATGGTCGAGGGCCGCACCTGGGCCGCCGTGGGCGACCAGCTCATAGGCCACTACGAGGATGTGCTCTCCGCACGGAAGCTGGTGGCGGCATGAGTCTGCGCATCGTACGGCTGGCCAACTTCGTCGCCCCCTCCTCCGGGGGCCTGCGCACCGCGCTGCGGGAGCTGGGCGCCGGTTATCTGGCGGCCGGCCACGAACCGGTGCTCGTCATACCGGGAGAGCGCTGGAGCGACCGCGACACCGAGCAGGGGCGGGTGATCACGCTGCCAGGCCCGCTGCTGCCCGGGACCGGCGGCTATCGCGTCCTCACGGACAAGCGGCGGGTGGCCCGGCTCCTGGAGTCGCTCGCCCCCGACCGCCTCGAGGTCTCCGACCGCACCACCCTGCGCTGGACCGGAGTCTGGGCGCGGCGCGCCCGGGTGCCCGCGGTGATGGTCTCCCACGAGACCGCCGACGGGGTGCTGCGGACCTGGGGACTGTCCGAGGGGATGGCCCGGCGGACCGCCGACGCCCTCAACGTCCGTACCGCGCACACCTACTCGCGGGTGGTGTGCACCACGGAGTTCGCCGAGCGCGAGTTCGTGCGCATCGGCGCCCGCAACGTCGTACGCGCCCCCCTGGGCGTCGACCTGGTGAGCCGGCACCCCGAGCTGCGGGACCCGGCACTGCGTGCCCGCCACGCGCGCGCGGACCAGGTCCTGCTCGTGATGTGCTCCCGCCTCTCGGTCGAGAAGCGTCCCGGTACGGCACTCGACGCGCTGGAGGCGCTGCTGCGGCGCGGCGAGCGGGCCGTGCTCGTGATCGCCGGGGACGGACCGCTCAGGGCCCGGCTCGAACAGCGGGCCAGGGAGCGGAGGCTGCCCGTCACGTTCCTCGGGCACGTCGCCGACCGCACCCTGCTCGGATCGCTCCAGGCCTCCGCGGACGTGTGCCTGGCGCCCGGGCCCGCGGAGACCTTCGGGCTCGCCGCGCTGGAGGCGATGGCCTGCGGCACCCCCGTGGTGGCCAGCTCGCTCTCCGCACTGCCGGAGATCGTCGGCTCCGCCGGAGCCACCGCGGCCGACAGCGGTGACTCCTTCGCGGACGCGGTTCGACTGCTGCTCGGCCGCACCGAGAGCGAGCGCAGGGAGGCCGCACGCGCGCGTGCCGAGTGCTTCGGCTGGGACGCCGCGGTGACGGGCTTCCTCGCCGCGCACGACGCGGTGGCCGGGACCCGGCCGCGCCTCCAGGAGGGCGTGGCATGAGACCGGTTCGGTTCGTCGCCCTCGGTGACTCGCTCACGGAAGGCGTGGGCGACCCGGTGGGGGACCGGTGGCGGGGGTGGGCCGAACTGCTCGCCCCGGGGCTCGCCCCGGCGGACGCGCCCGTGCGGTTCACCAACCTCGCGGTCAGCGGGGCGCAGACACGGGACGTGCTCGAACGGCAGACCCCGGCGGCGCTCGCCCTGGAGCCCGACATCGTCTCCGTCGTGATCGGCGTCAACGACACCCTGCGGTACACCTTCGACATCCACTCGGTGGCCGAACGGCTCGACAAGGTGTACGCGGCGTTCCGCGCGCGGGACACGGTCGTGATGACCGCCTGTCTCCCGGACCCCGGCTCGATGCTCGGGCTGCCCGGAGCCCTGGCCCGCCCGCTGGCCCGGCGTCAGCACGCGGTCAACGCGGTCGTGCACGCGCTCTCGAAGCGGTATGACGCGATGCATCTGCACGCCGCCGAGGAGGAGTGGCTGAAGGACCGCGCCGTGTGGAGCGCCGACCGGCTGCACCCGGGGGAGCTGGGGCACCGTCAGCTCGCCCTGCGCTTCCACGCTCTGCTCACCGAGGAGGGCGTCGCCACCGGGACCACTCCCTCGGGCGAGCCCGAATTCCCCGCGCCGACGCGCTCGGCGAGCCTGCTGTGGCTGGCTACGGCGGGAACGGGTTGGGTGGCCCGGCGCTGCACGGACCTGCTGCCGCAGCTGCTCACCCTGGCCGCGTCCGAGGTGCGCCACCGGGCCCGGGGCACCAGCGCCCGGCTCGACCTGAGCGCCTCGCACGCCGTCGCGTCCGCCCTGGCGGCCCTGTCCGTGTCCGAACGGCCGGACGTGGCATGAGGGGTGGGCCGAAGCGCGCGGGAGACGCCGGGTGTGCGCGGACCCGGCGTCCCGCCCGCAGGCGTACGGACCTCCGGCGGGCTCAGCGGCGGAGTACGGCCACGAAGCGCACCGGGGTTCCCGGGACCGCCTGAGCGGCCGCCGGGAGGTCGCCGGGACGCACGACCGCGATCACCGGGTACCCGCCGGTGGTCGGATGATCGGCGAGGAAGACGACCGGGGTGCCGTCGGGCGGCACCTGGACGGCGCCCAGCACCATGCCCTCACTGGGGAGTTCGCCGGAGACGGCCCTCTCCAGGGAGGGCCCTTCCGTGCGCAGGCCGATGCGGTTGCTCGCCGCCGAGACCCGGTAGGAGCGGGTCGTGAACGTCCGTACGGCAGGTTCCGTGAACCAGTCGTCCCGTGGGCCGAGGGTCACCCGCAGGACCAGTTCGGCGGGCGGGGCGCGGTGCGGAACGACGTCCACGCGCGCGTGGAGGGCGCCGGGGTTCCCCAGGGGGAGCACCGCGCCGTCCGTGAGAGGCGGCGGACCGAGCCCCGAGAGAAGGTCGGTCGAGCGGCTGCCGAGCACCGGGTCGACCGCCACGCCACCGGAGACCGCCACATAACTGCGCAGCCCCGCGCGCGCGGAACCGACGTCCAGCAGCGCCCCGCCGGGCACCCGCACGGGAGCTCCCCAGGCGGCGGGGCGGCCGTCCACCGTCACCGGGCAGGGCGCACCGGTGACCGCCACCACGACCGCCGAACGGGGGCGCAGGGAACAGCCGTTGAGTGTCGTCTCCAGCACGGCGGCCCCGTCGGGGTTGGCGACCAGCCGGTTCGCCAGCGCCGCCGCGGGCGTGTCGAGAGCCCCGGAGCGCGGTACGCCGAGATGCGCGTGACCCGGCCGCCCCTGGTCCTGGACGGTGGTCAGGGCCCCGGCCCGCACCACCGCGAAGGCCCGGTCGCTCATGTGCGCCCCACCGGTACGAAGCGGACCCGCGCGCCGGGTGCCAGCAGTGCGGCCGGTACGCGCGCGTGGTCCCACAGCACCGTCTCCGTCGTGCCGATCAACTGCCAGCCGCCCGGCGAACTGCGCGGGTACACACCCGTGTACGGGCCCGCGAGGGCGACGGACCCCGCGGGCACCGCCGTACGCGGGGTCGCCCGTCGCGGCACGTCGTACCGCGCGGGCAGTCCCGTGAGGTAGCCGAAGCCGGGAGCGAACCCGCAGAAGGCGACGCGGAATTCGGCCGCCGCGTGGATTTCCGGCACGTCGCGCACCCCCACCCCCCAGAGGGCCGCCACATCCGCCAGATCGGGACCGTCGTACCGTACCGGGATCTCGACGGCGTCGTCCGCGCGCGCGTCCGGCCGGGGGATCTCCCAGCCGGGCAGCCGTTCCGCGAGCCGCGCGGGGTCGTCCAGACCGTCGAGAAGCACCGTGCGGGCCGCCGGGACGATCTCCCGCACGGACAGCGAGCCCTCCGCGCGGCGCCGCACCAACTCGGCGTGCAGGGCCTGGGCCGCTTCCCCCGAGGAGACCTCGACGAGCAGCGCCCGGTCGCCGACGGGCAGGACCTTCATGCCGTCGCCGAGAGACATTGGGGCCGTACTGTCGCCGAGAGACACCGGGTCCGCACTGTCGTCGACGGGCACCGGGGCCGTACCGCCGCCGGCGGGCCGGGTCCTCATGCGAACGCCTCCACGCGCACGCCGGAGGACGCCAGCCGGGCGCGCACCCGGCGGGCCAGTTCGACCGCGCCCGGTGTGTCCCCGTGCAGGCACAGGGAGCGCGCGCGGACCGGAACGCGCTCCCCGGACAGGGAGGTGACCGCCCCGAAGCGGGCCAGGCCCAGCGAACGTTCCACGACGGCGTCGGCCTCCGTGATCACCGCGCCTTCCTGGGTGCGCGGTACCAGAGTGCCCTCCTCGGTGTACGCGCGGTCCGCGAACGCCTCGGTGACGACGGGCAGTCCGGCCCGCTCGGCGATCTTCAGGAAGCGCGAGGACGGCAGACCGAGCACGGGAAGGTCGGCGCCCGCGAGCACGACACCGTCGACGACCGCCGCCGCCTGCTCCTCGTCGTGCACGACGCGGTTGTAGAGCGCGCCGTGCGGCTTCACGTACGCCACCCGCGAGCCGGCCGCGCGCGCGAAGACCTCCAGGGCGCCGATCTGGTAGGCCACCTCGGCCGCCAGCTCGCCGGGCGGCACGTCCATCGCGCGCCGCCCGAAGCCCGCCAGGTCGCGGTAGGAGACCTGGGCGCCGATCCGCACGCCCCGCTCCGCCGCCAGCTCACACACCCGCCGCATGGTGACCGCGTCCCCGGCGTGGAAACCACAGGCCACATTGGCGCTGGTCACCACGGACAGCAGCCCTTCGTCGTCGGTCAGCCGCCAGCGGCCGAAGCCCTCGCCGAGGTCGGCGTTGAGATCGATAGGGGTCATGAGCCGCCGTGTCTCCTTCTCCGGCCTCTTCAGGCCACTCGGTACTGCTCGTCACGGGTGTCCGTGAGGAACATCTGTCCAGGTGCGTGGGTGATCGCGAACGGCGGCCGGGACGCCATCACGGCCGCCTGGGGCGTCACTCCGCACGCCCAGAACACCGGGATGTCGTCCGGAGCCGCGATCACCGGATCGCCGAAGTCGGGGCGCGAGAGATCCTCGATGCCAAGACCCGACGGATCACCGCAGTGCACCGGACTGCCGTGCACGGCGGGCAGCAGACTGCTCTCCCGGATCGCCGCGCTCAGGTGCTCGGGCGGCACCGGACGCATCGACACGACCATGGGGCCGTGCAGCCGCCCCGCCGGGCGGCACTGACGGGCCGTCACGTACATCGAGACGTTGCGGCCCTGCTCGATGTGGCGCATCGGGACGCCCGCCGAGGTCAGCGCCCACTCGAAGGTGAAGCTGCACCCGATCAGGAAGGACACCAGGTCGGACCGCCAGTACGCGACGACGTCCGTGGGCTCGGCGACCAGCGCGCCGTGCTCCCAGACCCGGTAGCCCGGCAGGTCGGTGCGCAGGTCCGCTCCCGCGGCGAGCGGAGTGGTCCAGGAACCGGCGTCGGTGACGTCGAGGACGGGACACGGCTTCGGGTTGCGCTGGCAGAACAGCAGCATCTCGTACGCCCAGTCGGCGGGCACCGAGATGAGGTTCGCCTGCGCGTGTCCCGCGGCGATTCCGGCGGTGGGAACCGACAGCCCCGAGCGGAACCGGCGGCGGGCCCTCCCGGGGGTCCACGCGTGCGCGTGGCCGAGGGGTTTCGGCAGGCCCGCCGAGCGGTCCCCCGTGAGGGCCGGCGGCCGGACCTGGACGGTGTCGTTCACCGGAGCTCCTCGCCACGCGTCTCGGGGAGTCCGAGCAGGGCGAGGGCGGCGAGGGCGTAGCCGATCGCGCCGAAGACCAGCGCGCCGCCCACGCCCCAGCTGTCGGCCAGGAAGCCGACCGTCGTGGGGAAGGCCGCGCCGACGGCACGCCCCGTGTTGTACGCGAAGCCCTGTCCCGTGCCCCGCACCGCCGCCGGGTACAGCTCGCTGAGGAACGAGCCGAAGCCGCTGAAGATCGCCGACATGCAGAAGCCGAGTGGGAAACCGAGCACCAGGAGAAGGGTGTTGGCGCCGGCCGGGATGTTCGCGTACGTGAGGACGCAGGCCGCGGAGAGGACCGCGAAGAGCAGGATGTTGCGCTTGCGGCCCAGTCTGTCGGTGAGGAGACCGCCCGTCAGGTAGCCGAGGAAGGCTCCGGAGATGAGCAGCGCCAGATAGCCGCCGGTGCCGACGACGGACAGTCCGCGCTCCGTCTTCAGATAGGTGGGAACCCAGGTGGCCAGCGTGTAGTAGCCGCCCTGGACACCGGTGGAGAGCAGGACCGCGAAGAACGTGGTGCGCAGCAGGCCCGGGACCTCGGCCGTGCCGGGCCGGAAGATCGCGGTGAACGAGCCCTTGTCCGCGCTCTTCTCGCGGACCGCGGCCGGCTCGGGGGCGTCCTGCACCTGGCGCCGGACCCAGACCACGAGCAGCGCGGGCAGGGCGCCGGTCCAGAACATCACACGCCAGGCGATGTCGTCGTCGAGGTACTGGAAGACCAGCGTGTAGACGACCACCGCCAGGCCCCAGCCGACGGCCCAGGCGCTCTGGACCGCGCCGAGGGTACGCCCCCGGTTGCGGGGGCTCGCGTACTCGGCGACCAGGACCGCGCCGACCGCCCACTCGCCGCCGAAACCGAGGCCCTGGAGCGCGCGGAACACCAGCAGCGTCTCGTAGTTCGGTGCGAAACCGCAGGCCACGGTGAACACCGCGTAGGTGATCACGGTGATCATCAGGGCCTTCACGCGTCCGATCCGGTCCGCGACCACACCGGCGACGGCGCCGCCGACCGCGGAGACGACCAGGGTGACGGTGGTGAACAGACCGGTCTGGCCGCTGTCGAGGCCGAAGTACGCGGCGAGGGCGACCATGCTCAGCGGCAGGGTGAAGTAGTCGTACGAGTCGAGGCCGTAGCCGCCGAACGCGCCGCCGAAGGCGCGCCGGCCCCGCGGGCCGAGTGCGCGCAGCCAGCCGAACGCGCCTTCCTGATCGGTGGGTTCACCCGGGACGGGTGGCGTGCCGGCGGTCAGGGCCTGGGAGGGAGGGGTCGTGCTCATGGGCACCTCGCAGTGAGGGACGGAGCGTGCGTGAGGACTGAACCGTGCCGTGCGTGCCGTGCGGAAGCCGTGGACGCTTCAGGAGCGCCTCGACCGACAAGGTAGAGGATCGTTGAACGATCCCTCAATACCCGTGTTGTTTCGTTCCTGTATCTGCGGTTGAATTCCGGGCATGGCAGAGCTGACGGAACTGGCCGACGATCGCGCCCTGTTGGGACGCACCAGCACCGCCGAGCGGGTCTCGGACATCCTCAGGAGCCGGATCGCCGAGGGCTTCTTCCCGCCCGGGACGCGGCTGTCGGAGGACAGCATCGGCGGCGCGCTCGGTGTCTCGCGGAACACGCTGCGGGAGGCGTTCCGGCTGCTCACGCACGAGCGGCTGCTGGTGCACGAACTCAATCGAGGGGTCTTCGTGCGCGTCCTCACCGTCGAGGACGTAGAGGACATCTACCGCACGCGGTCCCTCGTGGAGTGCGCCGTGGTCCGCGGGCTCGGCAGTCCGCCGTACGCCGTGGAGGGGATCGCGAGGGCCGTCTCCGACGGGCAGCGGGCGGCCCGCGAAGGTGACTGGAAAGGAGTGTCGACCGCCAACATCCACTTCCACCGCGAGCTGGTCGCGCTCGCCGGCAGCGCCCGTACCGACGAGGTGATGCGCAGCGTCTTCGCGGAGCTGCGTCTCGCCTTCCACATGGTGGACGACCCCCAGCGGCTCTACGAGCCCTACCTCGTGCGCAACCACGAGATCCTCCAGACCCTCCGGGCCGGCGACCGCGACGGCGCGGAGCGCCTCCTCGCGGGCTACCTCGACGACTCCCGCAAGGGCCTCGTCGAGGTCTACGCGCGCCGCGTGGCCGACGGGGCCCAGGGCACCGGCTGACACGACGCCCGTCCGGTCCGCGCTGCGTGCTACGGGATCAGCCGGGGTGGGTCCCGGCGCGGGGAGCGCTCTGCCCGGCGGGACGAGCCGAGTCGTGGTCGGGCCTGGGGCGGATCGGCTTCCGGTGGGCGGGGTCGTGTGTGGCGTCGGTCATGCGGGTCGGCGTGCGAGTGGCCGGTCGGGCCGGGCGGGCTGCCGGGCCGGGCGCAGGTCGGGTGCGGGTCGGGTGCCGAGGGATCGGCCGGCGCGGTGGGACTTCGACTTCGACGGCGGGACACGGCCATGCCGTGCCCGGCCCCGTGCCCGGGGCTCTCTGGCCGGGTGTCCGCCGCGGCCGGGCCCCAGCCGCGGCGGGCCCGGGGCAGGGGGCGGACCGGCTGGGCGGGGGTGGTTCGCGGGGGCTGGGGGACGGGCGCGGGGCCGGTCGGGGAGGCGGGTTCGTCGCCGGGGCGGGGAGCGCGGTCGCTTCTGCGCCGTTTCGACCGTTGTCGGACCGAGGACCTAGTCTGTGCACCGTGACTTCGCCTGCATCGACGGACAGCGTTCCGTACCAGCTCAGCGCGGGGCCGCGCCCGGCGCCGGGCCCGGCCGCCGACGAGGGCCTGGCACGGCGGCTGCGCGCGCTCGCGTGCACCGCGCCGCTGCACGACCTGGACGTGCGCAAGGCGAACCTCGCGGGTGAGTACACGGTGTACGGCATGGCCGAGGTCGCCCTCGCCGCCATCGATCTCGTCACACTGAACATGGACTTCGACACAGGCGCCGACCACGACCAGATAGTGGCCAGGCTCATCCCGCGCATCGCCGCCCAGGCTCCCGGGCGCCCGGTCGCCGAGCACGAGCGCGTGGCCCGCTGGGTCCTGGAGAACCTGATCAACGTCGGCAGCGTCGACCGGGGTTTCCGGGCGGTGTACGGCACCTTCGCCCCCGACGGCACCTATGTGCGCCGCGACTACGACTTCAAGCTGATCGAGGAAGTGCCGGGCTACGGGGGCAGCGTCTACCTCCGTACGACCGACGAGGCCGTCAACGTCCTCGTCGGCGCCCTCGACACCGACGTCACCAGCGCCCAGATCGCCGCCGAGGTCAAGCTGGAGGTCCTGATCAGCCGCGGCCGGCTGGCCGACGCGCAGCTCGCCGCCGAGCAGGCGCGCTACCGGACCGTGCAGTACGCGGAGACGCTGCGCAAGGCCCTCGACGCGACCCGGCGCAACGTCCGGGCCGTCGACTGGCTCCAGGCCGTGCCCGACATGATCGCCGAGGCCCTGGACCACGTCGCCGACCGGTACCGCCACGAGAACGCGATCCTCACCAACATCCGCAAGGCCCGGGACGAGTCCGAGGACCCCGAGCAGAAGCGGCGCGCCGCCGAGCTCGTCGACATAGTCAAGGACTGCATCCGCCGCCACACCCAGCTCCAGTCCCGCCTCCTGGAGGCCGGTCCGCTGTTCCGCGCCGAGCAGGACCGGCAGGCCTTCGGTACCCCCATGACGACCTCGGGGATCGACCTCTACGGCCATCTGGTCGCGCCGGTGCTGCCCCTGCCGGTGGAGCGGGCGCTGCGCGTCACCGACGCCTTCTTCGCGCGCGGGACGGGCCTGCGCACACCCGTCGCCGTACGCGTCGGGGACCTCGTCGACATCCTGCTGACGCCGCCGCTGGAGCGCGAGCACCTCGGGGCGGAGATGCCCGAGCCCGACCTGATCGCGACACCGGACGACAGCCGGTTCAGCGCCGAACAGCTCGCCTCCGCCAAGGAACTGCTGAATCTGCCCCCCGACGCGCCGCGCCGGCTGTCCGGGCTGCTCGCGGAGGCCCGCCGCCGCGATCCCGAGCTGCCCTACCTGGTGGCTCTGCTGGCCGTGCACGCCGCGAGTCCGCCGGTCGGCACCGCCTACCGGCAGGGCGAGGAGCGCCTGCTGTTCGCCGTGGACGACGGGACCGAGCTGGACGATCCGGAATTCGGCGGCGCCGATCTGATCGTCGGCATGGCCCTGCTCGACGCGGCCGGGATGAAGGCGGACCGGGCATGAACCGTCCGCCACGAGAGCCCGGGCGGCGCAGATCGCCCCGGACCCCCGCGTCCGGCCCCGGCGGCCGCCCGCTCGGGAGGAGGCCGCACCCCACCGGCCCGCGAACCCCGCACGGGGCACCCGACCACACCCGCGTCCGTAACCTCGGACGTCCGAACCCCGTACTTCCGCACAAGGAGTCCCAGCCGTGACCGAGCACGTCGAGTGGAGCGAACCGGAGGCCACCGCCGCACCGGCGAACGCCCCCGTCACCCCTGCCGACGCCGCCGACGCGGCGCGGCTCGTCGCCTTCGGCCTGCAGCCCAAGCTCCAGCCCGCGCGCGACCAGGAATACGCCGAGCTGCTGCGCCGCTACCGCGAGGACCCGCCGTTCGCGCGGCTCGCCGACGCGGTCGCCGCCGGCCTCGGACTGGTCGTCCTCGAGGTGTCCCCGCGCGCGGGGATGGCGGTGACCGCCGCCGAGGACTCCGTCTTCGCCGTCCGCATGGGCGACTACGCGCGACGCGCCTCGACCGACTCCGGCGACCGGTTCCTGCACGGACTCGCCCACCTCGCCGTGGCCGCCATGGCCTTCCCCCGCCCCGAGGACCTCGCGGACGACGGCTACATCGGGCGCGTCTCGGTCAACGGTGTCGACGCGTTCGTACGACAGGCCTGCCGGCGCCTGGAGGAGCGGGCCGAGGAGACCGGCGAGAACACCGACCCGGCGACCGACGCCCCCGGCCTGGAGGCGGCCTGGCGGATCTGGGCGCGGCGCAGCTCCACCGGGGCCACCAAGGACGCGAGAAGACTGGCCGGCTCGACGACGGGCATCATCGCCAAGGCCGTCGCCTTCCTCACCGAGTCCGGTTTCCTCCAGCGCACCGGCGACGACTCCGGCGGGACGTACCGGACGACGGCCCGTTATCAGCTCCAGGTCCGTGACATGGCGGGCAGCGCGGCCATGGCCGAACTGCTGGAGCTGGGCATCGTCCCGGTGACCGACGGCACGGCGACGCTGCTGCCCGCCGAGGACACCGACGATCTGGAGCTGGCGGCCGGAGCCGGACTGCCCTTCCACTCCTGACGTCCGCCGGCCGTCACCAGGCCCCCCACGACCTCACCTCCCCACACGACTACGAGAGTCCGCCGCCATGTACGAGCTGTCCCGGGTCCGCCTCTACTCCATCGGGCCCGCCGGTGCGCGCTACGCCGACACCGTGCTGGACCTGCGCGGAGTCGGCGAGCCCGTGCCCGACCCCGCGCCCACCCAGGCGGAGTTCTTCGAGGAGGAGCCCGTCGGCCCGCCGCGCCGGCCCGCGCCCGCCGGCGTGCTCTTCCTGGAGAACGGCGGCGGCAAGTCGGTCCTGCTCAAGCTGATCTTCTCGGTCATGCTCCCCGGCCACCGCAACACCCTGGGCGGCGCCAGCTCCGGCGTGCTGCGCAAGTTCCTGCTCGCCGACGACTGCGGACACGTCGCGCTGGAGTGGCAGCACACACTGACCGGTGAGTGCGTGGTGGTCGGCAAGGCGAGCGAGTGGCGTGGACGGCAGGTCTCCAACGACCCGCGGAAGTTCGCCGAAGCCTGGTACTCGTTCCGGCCGGGACCGGGCCTCAGCCTGGACAACCTGCCCGTCGCCGAGGCCACCGCGGTACGGCCGCCGGTCGAGGGTGCCTCCGGGGCGCAGGGGCGGCGGCGCACCATGAAGGGCTTCCGCGACGCGATCACCGAGGCGGGCAAGGCCTACCCGCACCTGGAGGTGCACTGGGAGGAGATCCACGACCGCTGGAACGAACACCTCGGCGACCTGGGCCTCGACCCCGAACTCTTCCGCTACCAGCGGGAGATGAACGCCGACGAGGGTGAGGCCGCCGGTCTCTTCGCGGTCAAGAAGGACTCCGACTTCACCGATCTCCTGCTGCGCGCGGTCACCGACACCCGCGACACCGACGGGCTCGCCGACCTGGTCGGCGGCTTCGGCAACAAGCTGGGGCGCCGCGCCGAACTCATCGCCGAGCGCGACTTCACCGCCGGTTCCGTGGACCTGCTCGGCCGGATCGTCGACGCCGCCGGGACACGGTCCCGCGCGCGCGACATCCACACGAGCGCCGAGCGGCGGACGAGGACACTGGCACGCCGGCTGTCCGCGCGGGGCGTACGCGAACGCGTGCGCGCCGGTGAGCTCGCCCAGCGCGTGACCGCCGCCGCGTACGCCGTCACCCACGCCGAGGGCGCCCGCGAGCGCAGCGCGCTGATCGCCGCCGAACTCGCCTACCGCCACGCCTCGCTGGCCCTCGCCGGCGCGGAGAAGTCGGCGGCCGCGCAGAAGCGCGAGCTCGCCGACGCGCGCACCCTGCACGCCGCCTGGCAGGCCGCCGAGGCCGTGCTGCGCCACCGTGCCGCCGCCGACCGCTCCACCCGCGTCGCCGACGCGATCCGCGAGGCCGAACGGGACGCCGCTCCCGCGCTCGCCGCCCGCGCCCGGGCCGCCGTCGACCTCGTCCGCGCCCTGCACCGGGCCGCCGAGGGCGCCGAGTCCCTCGCCAACGAGGAGGAGGAGCGGTCCGCAGGACTCCAGGAGGTCGGCGAGACGGCACACGCCGACGCGACGGCCGCCGCCACCGCCGCGCAGCGCGCCCGCAGCGAGGTCGGTCATCTGCGTCAGCGGCTGGCCGAGGTCGAGCAGGAGACCGCCGAGGCGGTCCGGGCCGGCTGGCTCGACGACAGCGCCCCCGACGCCGACCCGGCCCGTGCCGCCCTCGCCGCCAGCGACGCCGAGAAGACGGCCGTCGCCGCCTGGGACATCGCCCGCGAGGCCTCACGGCGCGCCGCCGACCAGGCACGGGAGGCGGCGTCCGCCGAGTCCCGCGCCGAACTGACGGCGGCCCGCGCGGCCGACGCGGCGACGGCCGCGGAGCGGTCCTACGAAGCGGAGCGGCACACGGCGGAGGCCCTGGCGGAGGAGGAACGGCTCGCCGAGCTGCTGAGCATGCCGGGCGCCGACACCCGCCGCGCCGTTCCGAGGCCCCGCCGCGACGAGGAGTCGGACGGCCCGGCCGACTCCGCGGGCGGTGCGCCGCTGGCTCCCGAGGAGCTCGACCGGTACGCCGACGACCTCCGCGAACTCCTCGACGAAGGCGTCGCCTCCGCCGAGCGGCAGCTCTTCGAACTGCGCACCGCCGCGGCCGACGACGCGCGGATCCTCGGGGCGCTCGGCGACGGCGGGCTGCTGCCGCCCGGCCCGGACGTCCTCGCCACCGTCGAGTACCTCGGCGAGCACGGCATCCCCGCGCTGCCCGGCTGGCGCTACCTCGCGCAGGCCGTCGACCCCGTCGACCACGCGCGGGTACTGGCCGCCCGGCCCGAACTCGTCGACGGCGTGATCATCACCGACCCGGACACCCACGCGCGGGCCCGCGAGACCCTCACCGACGCGGCGCTGCTGCCACGCTCGGCCGTGGCCGTCGGCACGGCCGCCGCCCTGCTCGCCCCGACCCCGGCCGCCGACGCGGGCGACGGCGGCGTCTTCCTCGTACCGCCGAACCCGGCCATGCACGACGAGCACGCGGCCGACGAGGAACGCCAGACGCTGCGGGCCCGCACGGGCCTGCGGGACGAGGAGATCCGCAGCCTCGCCGCCCGCCTGGGCAAGGACCGGGAGCTGGCCGCGCGGCTCGCTTCCTGGCGCACCGGCTGCCCCGCCGGTCGGCTCGCCGAGCTGGCCGCGACCGCGGGTGACGCACGCGCGTTCGCGGAGGAGGCCGAGGCCGAGCTGACCGAGGCCCGTACCCTGCGGGCGGAGGCCGACGAGACGGCCGCCGACGCGGCCCATGAACGCGACGAGCGTCAGGAGGCCGCGCAGAAGGCCCGGCGCGCCGCCGACGCCCTCGCCGGACTCGCCTTCCGGCTCCGCGAACGTGCCGGATGGCAGGTCAAGGTGCGCGAACTCGCCGATGAGGCGGCCGAGTCGGAGGCCCGCGCCCAGGTGTGCCTGGAGCGCGCCCGCGCCGCGGACGAGGACCGCCGGGCCACCCAGCGGGCCGCCGACGACGCCCGCCGCACCGCCCGCGCGCTGCGCGCCGAGCGCGCCGAGATCGCGGGCGCTCCCGACGAGGTGACCCAGGACGGGACGGCGGCGGCCAGGACCTCGCTGCCCGCACTGCGGGAGGCCTACCGCGCCGCTTCGCAGCTGTACGAGAAGGTCGGCGTGGGCGCCGACCTGAGGGCCGAGCAGGCACGGGCCGAGAGTGACGAGAGCGCGGCGCTCGCGGAGCTGGACCGGCTCAGCAACAAGGTCCGCACGCGCGCCGCACAGCTCCTGGAGGCACCGGACGGCTCCGACGGGCCCTCCCGGCAGGCCGCCGCGGCACGCGCCGAGGAACTGGTGCAGCTCCTGGAGACCCGGGTGTCGACCGCGAGCGAACAGCTCGGGCGGCTGCGGGGCGAGGCCGAGCGGCATGCGCCCGAGGACGGCGAGACGCACACCGAGCTGGCCGAGGAACTGGTTCCGGGCGACGCCGAGCACGCACAGACCCTGCTGCGCACCGCCACCACCGAACTGGCCTCCCGCACCGAGGCGTTGAACCGGGCCCGCGAGGCCCACGCGGAGTTCCTCGACGCCCATCGGTCCGCCGAGGACGCGGCCGGCGGCTTCGACGAGACGTCCGCCCTCCTCCGGGACCTGATCCGCGAACACGCCGACGAGGACCAGGAGGAGTCCGAGCCCTACCCCGGCACCCTCGAAGAGGCACGGAACTCCGCCGCGGAGAGCCGCCGTTCGCTGCGTGGCTGCGCCGCAGACCTCTCCACGGCCGAGGCCGCCGTCCGCGAGGCGAGCGACATCCTCGTCCGGCACGCCAACTCCACCCGCTACGAGCAGGTGCGCACCCCCGCCCGGCAGCAGATCCGCGAACTGCCCGCCTCCTCGCTGCCCGAGCACGCGCAGAAGTGGGCCGACGCGTTCGCGCCCCGGCTGCGCGTGCTCACCGACGAACTGGAGCAGCTGGAGCGCAACCGCGACTCGATCGTGGACCGGTTGCGCGGGCTGGTGGAGTCCGCTCTCGCCACCCTGCGGTCAGCGCAGCGCCTGTCCCGGCTGCCGGAGGGACTCGGGGAGTGGTCCGGGCAGGAGTTCCTGCGCATCCGCTTCGAGGAACCCGACCAGGCCACCCTCACCGAGCGGCTCGGCGAAGTGGTGGACGAGGCCACCCGTGCGGCGGTCAAGAAGAACTCCGACATGCGGCGCGACGGCATGTCGCTGCTGCTGCGCGGGGTGGGCGCCGCGCTCCAGCCCAAGGGTGTCGCCGTCGAGATCCTCAAGCCGGACGCCGTGCTGCGCGCCGAACGCGTCCCCGTCGGGCAGATGGGCGACGTGTTCTCCGGCGGCCAGCTGCTCACCGCGGCCATCGCGCTGTACTGCACGATGGCCGCGCTGCGCAGCAACGACCGCGGCCGGGACAAGCACCGGCACGCCGGCACCCTGTTCCTCGACAACCCCATCGGGCGCGCCAACGCGACGTATCTGCTGGAGCTCCAGCGGGCCGTCTCGGACGCGCTCGGCGTCCAACTCCTCTACACGACCGGCCTGTTCGACACGACCGCGCTCGCCGAGTTCCCCCTCGTCATCCGGTTGCGCAACGACGCCGACCTTCGCGCCGGGCTGAAGTACATCAGCGTGGAGGAGCACCTGCGGCCGGGCCTGCCGCGTGAGGCGCCCGCCGGGGAGACCGTGCACACCGAGATCACCGCGACGCGGATGTTCAAGCGCCCGGCGCCGGTCACCCCGTAGTCCTCGTGGGGGAGGCCGCGGGGAACCGCGGTCCGTCCGTGAAGCGTCGCGCCCAGGCGGCGGAGCCGCATGTCGCCACAGCCCCGCACCCCTCGCGGGGCTGTGGCAAGGTCGGCGAGGCGCTGCTCCGTTCTCCGTGTCTCTACGCGTCCTCCTTCAGCATGTCGGAGCACTTCTCGCCGATCATCATGGTGGTGATGCACGGGTTCACGGAGATCAGATCCGGCATCGCCGAACCGTCGGCGACCCGCAGACCCCCGACCCCCTTGACCCGCAGCCGCGCGTCGAGCGGGGCCGTGGTGTCGTCGTCCGCGCCCATCTTCACGGTGCAGGACGGGTGGTAGACGGTGTTGTGGGTCTTGTGGATGTAGTCCAGCAGCTCGTCGTCGGACCGGAGGTCCGGCCCGGGGGCCAGCTCCGCGCCCGCCCAGCCGTTCAGCGCGGGCCGGGAGACGATCCGCCGTGCCAGCTTCAGCCCGTACGTCATCACCCGCGCGTCGTGTTCGTGCGTGAAGTAGCGCGGGTCGACCCTGGGTTTGTCCCGGTAGTCGCGGGTGCGCAGCCGCACGGTTCCGCGGGACTTCGCGCGTGTGACGTTCGGGGTGAGGCAGAACGTGTTCTCCGACGTGGGGAATCCGTGCCGCGCGGTGTTCATGTCGAACGGCACCGAGCCGTAGTGGAACATCAGGTCCGGCCGGTCCAGGCCCGGTTCGGTGTCGTAGAAGATGCCCGCCTCCCACCACTGGCTGGACGTGGTGGGCATGGGCTGCTTCGCCTCCCACATGATGACGCCCTCGGGGTGGTCCTGGAGGTTCTCGCCGACGCCCGACGCGTCCACGATCGCGTCGACCCCGACCCCGACCTCGCGCAGCGGTCCGGCGGGCCCGATGCCCGACCTCGCGGCGGGCGCGGACCGTCCTGGTGTGGATCAGATCCGGGTCGAGGTACTCGGCGCCCACACACCTCCGTCCTTCCAGGACCAGCTTCTTCGCCCGCACCCCCGTCCGTACAGAGAGGTTCGGCCGCTTGCCCATGACCGGGTGGAGGTACGCGACCGACGAGGACTGCCGGATGTTGTTCTCGTCGGAGTTGATCTGGAACCAGTTGGCGCCCCGGACCACCGTCGTACCGGTGTTGAACGGCGTGGTCGGGATACCCGCCTGTGCGCACCCCTCCAGCAGGGCCGCGCCGCAGGGGTCTTCGCCCTTCAGCGTGCGCACCTTCACCGGGCCGGTACGGCCGTGATGATCACCCGGAGCGTCGTTGGACTCCAGCCGCCGGTACAGCGGAAAGAGGTCGGCCGAACTCCAGCCCGTACAGCCCGCGGAGGCCCAGCCGTCGAGATCCTCCGCGGGAGCCCAGAAGGCGATGCAGGAGTTGTGCGAGGAGCAGCCGCCGAGCACTTTGGCGCGGGCGTGCCGCATGAAACTGTTGCCGCTGGCCTGCGGTTCGACCGGGTAGTCCCAGTCGTAGCCGGATTCCAGCAGTCCCATCCAGCGGTCCAGTCTGAGGATGTCGTCGTCGCCGACGTCGCTGGGTCCGGCCTCCAGCACACACACCGTGACGGACGGGTCCTCGCTGAGGCGGGCCGCGACCACATTGCCCGCGGTACCGCCGCCGACCACGACATAGTCGAACTCATCGTCGATCATGAGCTGTTGACCTCCTTCAGCCGGCCGCCGGAGCGGTGAGCGGAGCGGGGGCGGCGGTCCGCAGCCGGTGCTCGTCGAGGACGCCGGTGCGGTGGCGCCGGATGAACCAGTAGTAGGCGAAGCCGCCGGCCCCGATGACGGCGACGAACAGCACCGCGCCCCAGCGCAGTACCAGTGGAACGGTGCGGCGGCGTTGTACACCTCGGCGCGCGGCCAGATCAGGTTGACCGTCATGGCCGCGCCCCGGACCACGGCGACGATGTTGACGACAAGGCCCCAGCGGCCGAGCGAGAACTTTCCGTCACCCGCGGGCAGCCGGGACACCAGCATCGGCACGGTCACGCCGAGGTAGGCGAGATAGATCATGACGATGCCGATACTGGTGACCACCGTGAAGATCTGCGGCCGGCGGATGTTCACGACGAGGATCGCGACGGCCAGGACGCCGATGATCACCGCCGGCAGCACCGGAGTCTTGAAGCGCGGGCTGACCCGGGCCATCAGCGAGGACCCGGGCAGGTTGTTGTGCCGGGACATCGCGAACGCCAGCCGGATCGCCGCCGTGTGCACCGCGAGCGCGCACACCGTGACCGCGATCAGCACGCACCACAGCATCGCCTTGCCCGCCGTCGGGCCGAGCACATCGAGCACGATGTACTGCAGGCCCTCCGTCGACAGCTTCTCCCCCTTCAGGCTGGAGACGCTCATCAGCGCGAGCAGCAGCACCAGACCGCCCAGGACGAACGAGGCGACGATCGCGCGGATGATGGCCCGCGGGGCGTTGCGTGAGGGGTCCAGGGACTCCTCGCCGAGCGAGGCCGCCGTGTCGAAGCCGTACATCACGTACGCCGATGCCAGCGAGGCCACCAGGAACGCGCCCAGATAGCCGGCCGAGTGCCCGGTGCCCGTGCCCGCCGTATCCGTGACCACCTGCGGCCCTCGGGTGATGTGGACGGCGAACAGCACGATGAGGACCACGGTGGCGATCAGCTCGATGAAGACGCCCGCGCTGTTGATGGTGGCCATCAGCTTCACACCGAAGGCGTTCACCAGGGTCGTGAAGAGGATGAGCACCGTGGCCAGGACGACGGCGTTGGTCGCGACGTCGTACTTCCCGGTCCCGTCCCCGACGAACTGGAAGACGGAGGATATCTGCGGGAGCGTCAGCTGATAGGCGAGCGCCACCGCCGAGATCGTCACGATGGAGGCGATCAGCATCATCCAGCCGGCCAGCCAGCCGAGATGCGGATTGCCTATCTTCTTCGACCAGTTGTAGACGGATCCCGCAACGGGATAGCGCGCGGCCGGCTCCGCGAAACAGAGCGCGACCATGAACTGCCCGGCGAAGACCATCGGCCAGGACCACCACTAGGCGGCACCGCCGCCGGCATCGCCGAAGTAGAAGAGCTGGAAGGTGCCGGTGAGGATGGAGATGTAACTGATGCCGGCGGCGAAGGTGTGGAAATTGCCGAGGGTGCGCTTGAGTGCGGGTCTGTAGCCGAACTCGGCGAGCTCGGCGTCGTCGTGGTGTGGGCCGGACGGTTGGTCTGTGGTTGTCATGAGCGGACTCCAGGTGGGCCTGGAGGCGGGGTGAGGGAGCGGCTCGTGCGGGTGCGGGTGCGGGTGCCGGGTTCTATGAGGGAGCGGTACGCGGGCGATGTCCGCGTTTCTTGTGCCGGGGCGGCCGGGTGGGCCACCCCGGACGATCCGGATCAGGCGAACCAGCCTTGCGGGGACGGGTCGGTGTTGCGCCAGATGTGCTTGGCCTCGCGGTACTCGGCCAGCCCCGAGGGTCCGAGTTCGCGGCCGAGGCCGGACTGCTTGAAGCCTCCCCACTCGGCCTGCGGGACGTAGGGGTGGTAGTCGTTGATCCACACCGTGCCGATGCGCAGCCGGGCGGCGACGCGCTGCGCCTTGGCCTCGTCGGTGCTGAAGACGGCGCCCGCCAGTCCGTAGACCGTGTCGTTGGCGAGGCGCACCGCCTCCGCCTCGCCGCTGAAGCGCTCCACGGTGAGCACGGGCCCGAACGACTCGTCCTGGACCACGGACATGTCGCCGCTGCACTCGTCCAGGACGGTCGGCGGATAGTAGAAGCCCGCGTCCAGGCCGGGCCCCGTCGGCCGTGCGCCACCGCAGCGCAGCACGGCTCCCTCCGCCAGGCCCTTGGCGACGTACGCCTCGACCTTGGCGCGATGCGCCGCCGAGATCAGGGGCCCGGTCTGTGCCCGCTCGTCGAACGGCCCGCCGAGTCTGATCTCCGAAGCCCGTCGTACGACCTCGTCGACGAACCGGTCGTGCAGCGTGTCCTCGACCAACAGCCGCGCGCCCGCCGAGCAGACCTGCCCCGAGTGCAGGAAGACCGCGGTCAGGGCCATGTCGACGGCCGTCTCGAAGTCGGCGTCGGCGAACACGATGTTCGGGTTCTTGCCGCCGAGTTCGAGCGCCACCTTCTTGACCGTCCCGGCAGCGGACGCCATCAGCCGGCGTCCGGTTCCCAGACCTCCGGTGAAGGAGACCAGGTCGACATCCGGATGGTCGGCGAGCGGGGCGCCCGCCTCGGGGCCGGCGCCCAGCACCAGATTGGCGACGCCCGGCGGCACTCCGGCCTCTTCCAGGAGCCGCATCAGATGGATCGCCGTGTGCGGAGTCAATTCGCTCGGCTTGAGCACGAAGGTGTTGCCCGCGGCGAGCGCCGGCGCCACCTTCCAGGCCGCCTGCAGAAGCGGATAGTTCCACGGGGTGATCAGCCCGCAGACCCCGACCGGTTCGTACACGACACGGCTGTCGACGCTCGGCGTGCCCGTCTCGATGACCCGGCCGGTCTCGGCGGCGGCCATACGGCCGAAGTAGCGGAAGCAGTTGGCGATGTCGTCGATGTCGTACTCGCTCTCGACGAGCCGCTTGCCGGTGTCCAGTGACTCGGCGCGCGCGAGGGCGTCCCTGTCGCGGACGAGGAGGTCGGCGACGCGCAGAAGCAGGTCACCGCGGTCCGCGGCCGGGGTCGTGGGCCAGGGCCCCTCGTCGAAGGCGCGGCGCGCGGCGGCGACGGCCTCCACCGTGTCCTTGCCGCCCGCCTCGTCGACGACGCCGACCAGGGAGCCGTCGGCGGGACAGCGGATCTCCCGGGTGCCCTCGTCGAGCGGGCCCCGCCAGGTTCCGTCGATGTACAGGTCAGGCACGTGGGCCTCCCAGTTGCGCGATCAACCACTCATGGAAGATCCCGATGTGATGCTCGGTCGGAACCAGGACACCACCGTTGCGATAGGCCCGGGACGCCATCGCAGGCTGTGTCCTCTCGCAGGCTTCGAAATCCTGCTCGTTCACCCGGTGGAAGAGCTCCACCGACCTGGACACGTCCGCACCCGACTCGACGACCTCCGGGGCGTAGAGCCAGTCGCACTCGACGACCGTACGGTCCTCGGCGAGCGGGAACATGCGGTGCAGGATGACATGGTCCGGGACCAGATCGACGAAGACCGTGGGTTTCACCGTGATCGCGTAGTAGCGGCGGTCCTGTTCGTCCGCGACCTCGGGCAGTCTGGCGAAGCCCTCGCTGCCGTCGACCGTGAAGCCCCTGATCTCGCGCCCGAATTCGGCGCCATGGCCCACGTAGTACTGCGCCGCGTACCCCTGCGCGAACTCCGGGAGAACCTCGGTCAGTTCGGGGTGGATCGTCGCGCAGTGATAGCACTCCATGAAGTTCTCGACGAGCAGCTTCCAGTTCGCCCGCACGTCGTAGGTGATGCGCCGGCCGAGTGCGAGGTTCTCGGCGCCGTAGTGCTCGATGGCCGCCGCGCTGCCGAGCCGCTCCAGGGCCGCGCCCGTCACCGTCTCCTCGAAGGAGGGCGGCTCTCACCGCGGTGGAGGGCACCGCTGCATGACCGCCGTGACCCCTCCCGACGGACGCGGCTTCGGCCCCGCGGCCGGTATCGACGCCACCCGCCCCGCGTCCCGGCCCATCGCCCGAGTGGGCCGCCTCGGCCGGCGCTGCCGAGGGGGCCACCCGTGCAGGGTGGGACACATGAGCCGCATCAGGTGCTCGAGTCCTACGAGCGTCATGGGCCGCTTGAGCTCCGAGCGTCACTCGAACTGTGTTCGTCGCGTGAGTGCCGTGCGGCCCGGTGCCGTCGGGCGGACCCGATGAGGAGTGTGACAGTCGTCGGTGCCTCCCTCTCCGGTCTGTACGCCGCCCGCGAGCTGCGTGCTCAGGGCTGCGACGGACGACTGACGATCGTCGGAGAAGAATCCCATCGCCCCTATGACCGGCCTCCCCTCTCCAAGGACTTCCTCACCGGTCGCGCCGGCGAGGACCAACTCGCTCTGACCGACTCCGAGGAGTGCGCCCGGCTCGACGCCGAGTGGCTCCGAGGCGTACGGGCCCGCGGTCTCGACGCCCGTGGCCGCACCGTCCTCCTGGACGACGGCCACGTTGTCTCGTCGGACGGGGTCGTCATCGCCACGGGTGCCTCCGCCCGCCGCCTTCGCGGTGACGGCCTCCTCGGCGTCCACACCCTGCGCACCCTCGACGACGCCCGTGCCCTGCGCGCGGAACTCGCCGCGGGACAGCGCCGCGTCGTCGTCATCGGCGGCGGCTTCATCGGCGCCGAGACCGCGTCCTCGTGCGCCGCCCTGGGCCATGACGTCACCGTCGTCGAAGCCGCCCCGCTGCCCCTCCTTCCCCAACTCGGCCCGGACATGGCAGCCGTGTGTGCCGCACTGCGCCGGCGCGCGGGCACCCGTCTCGTCACCGGAACCGGGGTCGCCGGGTTCCGGGGGAGCCGCGGCGCGTCATCCGGCGCGGTCAGCGCAGTGAAACTGGCCGACGGCCGATCCCTGCCCGCCGATGTCGTGATAATCGGCGTCGGCGCCACCCCGAACACCGGTTGGCTGGCGGGCTCGACCCTCGACGTGAACGACGGAGTGCTCTGCGACGACGGCTGCGCGACCGGACTCGCGCAGGTCGTCGCCGTCGGTGACGTGGCCCGGGTCGGCGGCACCCGCGCCGAACACTGGACGTCCGCCACCGAGCAACCTCGGGTAGCGGTGCAACTTGCTCGCCGGATGCACCGTGGCGACCTTGCGGTCCCTGCCCTACTTCTGGTCCGACCGATACGGTGCTCGGATCCAGTTCGCGGGCCGACGCCAGGAATCGGACACGGTCCGGATCGTCGAGGGAGCCCTCACCGACGGCGGACCGGCGGAGGGCGGCTTCCTCGCCCTCTACGAGCGCGGCGGCCGCACGACAGGGGTGCTCGCGGTCGACCGCCCCCGTCCCTTCATGCGCGTCCGTCGTGAACTGGCGCGCAGCGAGGACCCGGTGGAGCCGGCGCCACTGTGACGACGTGACTCCGGTGACCGCCGGACGATGACGGGCAGACGGGCAGACGGGCAGACGGGCGCGAGGGGGTAGGCGGTGGTCCGTCCGTTTCCCTTCCGTCGCGGGCCCCTGCGTCTTCCCTTGCGCTGGAGGCCGTGCGTCGGTCGATCGCGTGAACGGTGCATCCCTCGCGGCCTCGTCGCGACCCTCCGCTCCTGCTTCCGCCCGTATCCGAGGCTCAGAGGGCTGCCGCTCCGCTACGAGTGCGACAACTGTCCGGCCCCGCCCCGCCTGCGTATCCGCTCCTGGGTCCGTTCCGAGATCCGCGCCTGACGCCTGGCCCTGCGGCGTTCGCGGCGGAGTGCACGCGCGGTGCTGCTCGGCACCGACACCACGCCGTTCCGCTGGTTCCACACCTGTCGTGTCACCCAGACGTCCAAGGCGGCCCACGTGGCGACGACCGTACTCGCCACACTGCTCAGGACCATCGGGAAGGCCAGCCAGGACTCCGTCACCGTGCACAGGAAGGCCACCACGGCCTGTATCAGCGTCACCGCGATGATGAGCACCGCGCGGACGGCCGACGTACGCACCGGGTCGGGCAGCCTGCGCCTGCGCGCGGGCTCCTCGATCCACAACGGCCGGTAGTACGCCCGCTCTTCGTGGTCCTCATGTCCGTCCGTGGCAGCGCCCTTCCCCTCAACTCGGCCGCCCCTGTCGGCGGCGGTGTCCTGGAGGTCCGCTGTGCCGGGTCCGCCCTTCGTGCTCCGCCACCCGTCCGGCCGACCGTGCCCAGCTGCCGGAATGCCGTGATCCGGTTCCCGGGTGGCCAGTTGTGCCGCCTCGCGTGCCGCAACCCCAGTAGCGGGTGCCCCGTTCCGCTCCGCCGTGCCCATCACCTTGTCACTCCCCACCGCCCAGCAGTCCTCTCGCACGGGTGTCTCGCGACCCCCGCCCCCCAGTGGCTGCCCGGCTTGCGCTCATTTACGCCGCCTGAGCGCGGCATGCGGCGCCTGTGGCCGATTCCGCCCTCAATTCCCGTACAGAAAGACGAACGACCTGCCCTGAAGATTCCCGCCGAGCGAAGAATTTCGGCCAACTGACGAAGTTCCCCGCTCCGATGTGATCCGGCCCCAAGTGCCGGATTCAGGGAGGCAATCTCCCCCAATGAACGGACAACTCCCCATGTCTCGTTCCCTGTCGAGCCGGGAACCCGTCCGGACGGGTCTTCGAGTTACCTCCGGGTCAGTAGTAGGCTCACGCCGTTTGTTGACGCACATGTGTACCCCCGGCTGGGGGTTGAGCTGGGGGAGGCCATGCGCTTTCGCGGGAAGTCCATCCGCCGGAAGATTGTGGCGCTGCTCCTCGTGCCCCTGGTGTCCTTGACCGCGATCTGGGCTTTCGCGACCGTGCTCACGGGGCGTGAGGCCAGCCAGCTCTTCAGCGTGTCCAAGGTCGTGGAGAAGATCGGCTACCCGACCGAGGACACCGTCAGGGTCCTCCAGCAGGAACGCCGCCAGACACTCGTCTACTTGGCCGATCCTCGCGCGTCCGACGGGCTCGCGGCGCTCAAGCGCAGCCGCGCCGCCACGGACCGCGTCGTGGCCAAGGTCCGGGGGAACGCCCGGGACAAGGGCGTGCGCAAGGAGCTGAGCGGGGGTACCGCGGATCGCCTCACCTCTCTCCTCGACGCCGTCGACGGGATCTCCTCGCTGCGCAGCGGTATCGAGGACGGCACGGTCAACCGTGTCCAGGCCCTCGGGCTCTACAACCGCCTGATCGATCCTTGCTTCGTCCTGTTGGCCAACCTGCACGTGGTCGACGACGTGGAACTCGACAAGGAGGGCCGCGCCCTCGTCAACGTGTCCCGCGCCCGCGAACTGCTCTCCCGTGAGGACGCCCTTCTCGGCTCCGCGCTGGTCGCCGGTCACATCACCCGGGACGAACTCCGCGACATCTCCGACCTCGTGGCCCAGCGCAACCTCCTCTATGACATCAGCCTGCCGTTGCTGCCCTCCTCGGAACGCGACCGCTTCGAGCGCTATTGGAGGAACGCCGGCACCGGGCCACTGCGCGTGGCGGAGCAGGCCGTCGCCGATTCCGCGGCGGGCTCGCCCAGCGGCGTCACCGCCAAGAGCTGGGACGGCGCGGCCGGGCATGTGCTCGCCGAACTCGGCGGACTCGAGGACCGGGCCGGCGACCACTACCGGGACCGCGTCAGGCCCGTGGCCATGGGCGTCATCCTCCAGGCTGTCGTCGCGGGCGTGGTCGGTCTGATCGCCCTGCTGATCTCGCTCGTCATGTCCGTGCGCATCGGCCGGAGCCTCATCCGCGACCTGCGCCGGCTGCGACTGGAGGCCCACGAGGCATCCGGCGTACGGCTGCCCAGCGTCATGCGCCGCCTCTCCGCCGGTGAACAGGTCGACGTCGAGACCGAAGTGCCGCGCCTGGAGTACGACAGGAACGAGATAGGCGAGGTCGGCCAAGCCCTCAACACCCTTCAGCGGGCGGCCGTCGAGGCGGCCGTCAAGCAGTCCGAACTGCGCGAGGGCGTCTCCGAGGTCTTCGTCAATCTTGCGCGCCGCAGCCAGGTCCTGCTCCACAAGCAGCTCACCCTCCTCGACACGATGGAACGCAGGACCGAGGACACCGACGAGCTGGCCGACCTGTTCCGTCTCGACCACCTGACGACCCGCATGCGCCGCCATGCCGAGGGCCTGGTCATCCTGTCCGGCGCGGCGCCCTCCCGGCAGTGGCGCAAGCCGGTCCAGCTCATGGACATCGTCCGCGCCGCCGTCGCCGAGGTGGAGGACTACGAACGTGTCGAGGTACGGCGGTTGCCGCGCGTCGCGGTCACGGGTCCCGCCGTCGCCGACCTGACCCATCTCGTGGCCGAGCTCCTGGAGAACGCCACGGTGTTCTCGCCCCCGCACACGGCCGTTCATGTCGTCGGTGAGCGCGTCGCCAACGGCTTCACCCTGGAGATCCACGACCGTGGCCTCGGCATGGTCGCCGAGGCGCTGCTCGACGCCAACCTTCGGCTCGCCGAGACCCCCGAGTTCGAACTCTCCGACACCGACCGGCTCGGTCTCTTCGTGGTCAGCCGGCTCGCGCAGCGGCAGAACGTCCGTGTCTCGCTCCAGCCGTCTCCGTACGGCGGCACCACCGCGGTCGTCTTCATGCCGGACGCCCTGCTCACCGACGACGTACCGGACACCAACGGCATCGGATTCCGCCTCGACCGCGCTCTGCCCACAATGGAGGGTGAGAGCGAGGAGCGCCGCAACGCGGTACTCACCCAGTCACCGGCGCGTCTGCCGGGACTGCCCGCCTCGGTCCTGGACGGCCCCGTCGAGCTGGACTCGCCCGTCGACCTGGACACGCTCACCGGATTCCCCGGCGCTCTCGGCGACGACGACAGCGAACGCGGAGGACTGTTCCGTCCGCGGCGCTCCATCGCCGGGCTCCCCGCAGGCCGGCACCGGCAGGCCGGTGACAACGGCGACGACCCCGCCCGCTCGGGCGACGACGACCGTCCGGGCACCGCGCCCGTCCCGCTGCCGCGACGCCGGGCGCCCAAGCTCGTCAGCTCCCACGGCCGTCCCGTCAACCAGACCAGGTCATGGCGAGACCGGGCGGACGACGACATGGCCGAGGACCTCGCATCGGCGCAGAACCTGGGCACCCCGTCGGACCGGGAGCCCGGGGACAACGCGGAACGCCGGGGGACGGAAGGCGAAGGCGCGAAGCCACTGCCCAGGCGGAGGGGCGAGCGATCCGTCGCCTCGGCCCGGCACGGCGGTGAGCGCCCCGGTGTCCCCGGGCCGCGAGGGGCTTTCGGCACACCCGAGAGACCCGGCCTCCACGAGGCACCCGAACCCCGCAGAACACCCGGCCTCCGTGAGGCCCCCGGGCACCCGGATGCCCCGTCTCTGCCCCGACGCACCCGCACCACCGCATCGGCCGAGAGTCCGGACGACACCACCCCGCGCCGCGACACCGCGGCGGGGCAGGCAGAATCGGGTACGGCCCCGCTGCCCCGGCGCGTCCGGCAGGCCAACCTGGCCCCGCAGTTGAAGGACGGACCGGCGCGACTCGCCGAGCGCGGCAACGGCCGCGACGGCACGGGGGCGGACCCGGCCGACCGGGACGCCGACGAAGTACGCAGCCGGATGGCCTCGCTCCAGCGGGGCTGGCAGCGAGGCCGCGAAGAGAACGCCGTGGGCGACCAGGCCCAGGACGGCTCAGCACGACGAACCACAAAGGGGGACGGTCGATGACCGCACCGAAGGCCGCAGGGCCCACCGCGACCAGCAATGTGTCCGGCGAGCTGAACTGGCTTCTCGACGAACTGGTGGACCGCGTCGCCAGCATCCACAAGGCGATCGTGCTCTCCGGCGACGGACTTCCCACCGGGGCCTCGAAAGACCTCACTCGGGAGGACAGCGAGCACCTGGCCGCCGTCGCCTCCGGCTTCCACAGCCTTGCCAAGGGCGTCGGCCGGCACTTCGAGGCGGGCAGCGTCCGGCAGACCGTCGTCGAGCTCGACGAGGCATTCCTCTTCGTCACGGCCGCCGGCGACGGCAGCTGCCTCGCCGTCCTCTCGGACGCCGACTCGGACGTGGGCCAGGTCGCGTACGAAATGACGCTTCTCGTCAAGCGAGTCGGCGTCCATCTGGCCGCCAGTCCGCGCACCGATCTGCCTTCGGGCGGGTAGTGGGATGACATGAGCGGAGACGGTCAGGGAAGACGCCACTGGTTCGACGACGAGGCCGGACCGGTGGTCCGTCCATACGCCATGACACGCGGCCGCACCACCAGCGCGGCCCAGCACCGCCTCGATCTGATCGCGCTGGTGGTCACGGAACAGCACGCCGAGGACCCAGAGGCGGACCACTCGCTGTCCCCGGAACACGTGGACATCGTCGAACTCTGCCGTGACGTCCCCCAGTCGGTCGCCGAACTCGCAGCCGAACTCGATCTGCCCATCGGAGTGGTCCGGGTCCTCATCGGTGACCTGGTGGATGACGAAATGGTCCATGTGACACGTCCCGTACCCCCTGCCGAGCTGCCGGACGAGAGTATTCTGCGCGACGTGATCAGCGGCCTTCGGGCGCTCTGAGCTGCGCGGAAACGGGGAACAGACGTGACAGGCTGGCAGTTCTGGGTCGACCGGGGCGGTACCTTCACGGACATCGTCGCGCGTCGCCCCGACGGCCGGCTGGTCACGCACAAACTGCTGTCCGACCATCCGGCCCGCTACGCCGACGCGGCCGTCGCGGGCGTCCGTGAACTCCTCGACAGCGAAGGGGCCCCCGCGGGCGCACCGGTCGACGCCGTCCGCATGGGCACGACCGTCGCGACCAACGCCCTCCTGGAACGCAAGGGCGAACGCACGCTCCTCGTCACCACCCGGGGCTTTCGCGACGCCCTGCGCATCGCCTACCAGAACCGTCCCCGTATCTTCGCCCGTGCGATCGAACTCCCCGAGCTGCTCCACGAGCGGGTGATCGAGGTCGACGAGCGGATCGCCGCCGACGGCACCGTCCTGCGGGCCCCCGACCTCGACGCCCTCGCCCCCCTCCTCGAGGAGGCGTACGACGACGGGATCCGCGCGGTCGCCGTGGTCTGCATGCACAGCCACCTCCACCCCGCACACGAGCAAGCCGTGGGCGAGCTGGCGGCCCGCGTGGGCTTCCCGCAGATCTCCCTGTCCAGCGAGGTCAGCCCGCTGATGAAGCTGGTGCCACGCGGTGACACGGCCGTCGTCGACGCCTACCTGTCGCCCGTGCTGCGCCGTTACGTCCAGCAGGTCGCCGCCGAACTCCGGGGCGTACGGCTCATGTTCATGCAGTCCAACGGAGGCCTCGCCGAGGCGGGTCAGTTCCGCGGCAAGGACGCCATCCTGTCCGGACCCGCGGGCGGCATCGTCGGCATGGCCCGGATGTCGCAGCTCGCCGGCTTCGACCGCGTCATCGGCTTCGACATGGGGGGCACGTCCACGGACGTCTCCCACTTCGCCGGAGCGTACGAGCGGACGTTCACCACCGGGATCGCCGGAGTCCGGCTGCGTGCCCCCATGCTGGACATCCACACCGTCGCCGCGGGCGGCGGATCGGTGCTCCACTTCGACGGCTCCCGCTACCGTGTGGGTCCCGGCTCGGCCGGCGCCGACCCCGGACCCGCCTGCTACCGGAACGGCGGCCCGCTGACGGTCACCGACGCCAACGTCGCACTCGGCCGCATCCAGCCCACCCACTTCCCGAAGGTGTTCGGCCCCGGCGGCGACCAACCCCTCGACAGTGCCCTGGTCCGTGACCGGTTCACCGCCCTCGCGCACGAGATCCGCGAAAGGACCGGCGACGACCGCACCCCGGAGCAGGTCGCCGAGGGCTACCTGCAGGTCGCCGTGGCCAACATCTCCAACGCCGTCAAGCGGATCTCCGTACAGAAGGGCCACGACGTCACCCGCTACGCGCTGACCACCTTCGGCGGCGCCGGCGGCCAGCACGCGTGCATGGTCGCCGACTCGCTCGGCATCCGCACCGTCCTGGTGCCGCCCATGGCGGGTGTCCTGTCCGCCCTCGGCATCGGACTCGCCGATACGACGGCCATGCGCGAACAGTCCGTCGAGGCGCCCCTCGACGCGTCCTCGATGCCCGCCATTCTCAAGACGGCCGACGACCTGGAGAGCGCCACCCGTGCCGAACTCCTCGCCGAGGACGTCCCCGAGGACCGCATCCGGATCACCCGCCGTGCCCAACTTCGCTATGACGGCACGGACACAGCACTGACCATCGAGCTCACCGAGCCCGACACCATGACCCACGCCTTCGAAGAACGTCATCGCGCCACCTACTCCTTCACCCTCGACCGTCCGGTCGTCGTCGAAGCCCTCTCCGTGGAAGCCACCGGTCTCACCGAACCCCCCGATCTCTCCGCCCTCGCCCCCTACGAGGCCGCATCCGCGTCCCGCTCCGCCACCGCGGAGACCGTCCGCCTCCACACGGGCGGCACCTGGCGCGCTGTGCCCCTGCACCGCCGCGAGGAACTCCCGCCCGGCGAGACCGTGAACGGACCCGCGATCATCGCCGAAGCGGGCGCGACGACCGTCGTCGACGACGGCTGGCGGGCCGCGACGACCGACGACGGGCATCTGGTCATGGAACGCGCGGCGATTACGGAGAGTTCCGATCTCGACACGGAGGCGGACCCCGTTCTGCTCGAGGTCTTCAACAATCTCTTCATGTCCATCGCGGAACAGATGGGCGCCCGCCTGGAATCGACCGCCCAGTCGGTCAACATCAAGGAGCGCCTGGACTTCTCCTGCGCCCTGTTCGACCCCGACGGCAGCCTGGTGGCCAACGCCCCACACATCCCGGTCCACCTGGGCTCGATGGGGACGAGCGTGCAGGAGGTCGTCCGGCGGCGCGGCGACACCATGCGGCCCGGTGACACCTACGCCGTCAACGATCCGTACCACGGAGGCACCCACCTCCCCGACGTCACCGTGATCACCCCGGTCTTCGACACGGAGGGTGAGCGGATCCTGTTCTACGTCGCCTCGCGCGGACACCACGCCGAGATCGGCGGCATCGCCCCCGGCTCCATGCCGGCGAACAGCCGCACCATCGACGAGGAGGGCGTCCTCTTCGACAACTGGCTGCTCGCCGAGAACGGCCGCTTCCGCGAGGCGGAGACACTGGCCCTGCTCACCGAGCCGCCCCACCCCTCGCGCAACCCGAAGACCAACCTCGCCGACCTACGCGCCCAGATCGCCGCCAACCGCAAGGGCGTCGACGAAGTCGGCCGGATGATCGAGGACTTCGGGCTCGACGTCGTCCAGGCGTACATGCGGCACGTCCAGGACAACGCTGAGGACGCGGTGCGCCGTGTCATCGAAACCCTCGAAGACGGCCAGTTCGCCTACGAGACCGACTCAGGGGCGGTCATCCGTGTGCGTGTCTCGGTGGACCGCGAAACACGCTCCGCCACGGTCGACTTCACAGGCACGTCCGCGCAGCTCGCCACCAACTTCAACGCACCCTTCGCCGTGGTCAACGCCGCGGTCCTGTACGTCTTCCGCACCCTGGTGGACGACGACATCCCGCTCAACGACGGCTGTCTTCGCCCCCTGCGGATCGTGGTGCCGCCGGGGTCGATGCTGGCCCCCGAGCCCCCCGCCGCCGTCGTCGCGGGCAACGTGGAGACATCCCAGGCGATCACCGGCGCTCTCTACGGGGCCCTGGGCGTGCAGGCCGAGGGCTCAGGCACCATGAACAACATCACCTTCGGCAACGAGCGTTACCAGTACTACGAGACCGTGGCCTCCGGATCGGGCGCCGGCGACGGCTTCCCCGGCGCCTCCGTCGTACAGACCCATATGACCAACTCGCGGCTCACCGACCCCGAGGTACTGGAGTGGCGACTGCCCGTCCAGCTCGACGAGTTCGCCGTCCGGCGCGGCAGTGGCGGCCGCGGACATTGGCGGGGCGGCGACGGCGCCGTACGCCGCATCCGGTTCCTGGAACCGATGACCGTCTCGACGCTCTCCCAACACCGCAGGGTGCCGCCGTACGGTATGGCGGGCGGCGAGCCCGGTGCTCTCGGCGTCAACCGGGTCGAGCGCGCCGACGGCACGGTCACGGAACTCGACGGAAGCGACGCGGCGGACGTCGGCCCCGGCGACGTACTCGTCATCGAAACCCCCGGCGGCGGGGGCTACGGCCCACCGCCGCGCGACCCCCATCAAGCAGGAGAAGAGATCGATGATCTTCGGGCGTTCTGAGCGCGGCAAGCCTCCGGTCGAGCCCGTCACGCTCAAGATCCTGGTGGCCGGCGGCTTCGGCGTGGGCAAGACGACTCTCGTCGGCGCGGTCAGCGAGATCAAGCCGCTGCGCACCGAGGAACTCCTCACCGAGGCGGGCCGGCCCATCGACGACACCAGCGGTGTGGAGGGCAAGCACACCACCACCGTCGCCATGGACTTCGGCCGGATCACGCTGCGCGAGGACTTGGTGCTCTACCTCTTCGGGACCCCCGGCCAGGACCGTTTCTGGTTCCTCTGGGACGAGCTCGCCACGGGCGCCCTGGGCGCCGTCGTGCTGGCCGACACCCGTCGCCTGGAGGACTGCTTCGCCGCGGTCGACTACTTCGAACGGCGCTCCATACCCTTCGTGGTCGGAGTCAACTGCTTCGAGGAAGCCGCCCGTTACCCCGCGGAGGACGTCCGCCAGGCCCTCGACCTCGACCCGGGTGTGCCCGTCGTCCTCTGCGACGCGCGGGACCGGGAGTCCGTCAAGGAAGTCCTCATCCGCGTAGTCCAGCACGCGATGGCGTACGCCGCCGCCCGCCGCGAGACCGTCACGACCTGACGCGCGCCCGGCTCCGCGACCGTCATCCCGCGCGGGTGCGGCCCGTACCCCCACCGACCGGGGTACGGGCCGCGGTCTTGCACGCGCGCGTGGCTCACGTGAGGTGTACGCGCGCGTGGACACCTCTTTTTTTGCGCCGAATGCTCCGCCCGCGCCCGCGCCCGCGTCCGACTCCGCCGGCGCGGGCTCAGGGGTCATTCGATGGTGTCGTCGTGCCAGCCGAAGCTCTTCTCCACCGCCTTGCGCCAGTTGTGGTACTCGCTGTCGCGCACCGAGGACTCCATGGACGGCGTCCATGCGACGTCCTTCTGCCAGTGCGTCTTCAGCTCGTCGAGGTCGTTCCACACTCCGGTCGCGAGCCCGGCCGCGTACGCGGCGCCCAGACAGGTCGTCTCGGACACCTTCGGCCGGATCACCGGCACGCCGAGTACATCCGCCTGGTGCTGCATCAGCAGATGGTTCTTGGTCATGCCACCGTCCACCTTCAGGGTGGTGATCTGCACGCCTGAGTCCTGGTACATGGCGTCGACGACCTCACGCGTCTGCCAGCTCGTGGCCTCCAGGACCGCGCGCGCGAGGTGCGCCTTCGTGACGTACCGCGTGAGTCCGGTGATGACGCCGCGCGCGTCCGAACGCCAGTAGGGGGCGAACAGGCCCGAGAAGGCGGGCACGATGTACGCGCCGCCGTTGTCCTCGACGCTCGCCGCCAGCGTCTCGATCTCGTCGGCGGAACGGATGATGCCCAACTGGTCCCGGAACCATTGCACCAGCGCGCCCGTGATCGCGATCGAACCCTCGAGGCAGTAGACCGGCGCCTCGGTGCCGATCTTGTATCCCATGGTCGTCAGCAGTCCGTTCTTCGAGGGAACGGGCCTGGTACCGGTGTTCAGCAGCAGGAAGCTGCCGGTGCCGTAGGTGTTCTTCGCCGTGCCGACGTCGTAGCAGGCCTGTCCGAAGACCGCCGCCTGCTGGTCGCCGAGCGCCGACGCGACCGGGACGCCGCCGAGTTGCCCCACGGCGGTGCCGTACACCTCGGCGGACGACCTGATCTCGGGGAGCACCGCTTCGGGGATGTTCATCGCGGAAAGGATGGACGGGTCCCACTGGAGGGTTTCCAGGTTCATCAGCATGGTGCGTCCGGCGTTGGTCACGTCGGTGACGTGCCGCCCGCCGTCCGTTCCGCCGGTCAGGTTCCAGATGAGCCAGGAGTCGATGGTCCCGAAGGCGATCTCACCGCGTTCGGCGCGCGTGCGCAGGCCCGGGACGTTGTCGAGCAGCCAGGCCGCCTTGGGCCCGGAGAAGTAGCTCGCCAGGGGGAGCCCGGTCTGCTCGCGGAAGCGGTCCTGGCCGTCCGAGCCGCCCAGTTCGTTGCAGAGCGCCGACGTGCGGGTGTCCTGCCAGACGATCGCGTTGTGGACGGGCTTGCCGGTGGCGCGGTCCCACAGAACCGTCGTCTCGCGCTGGTTGGTGATGCCGAGCGCGCTCAGCTGGTCGGCGCGCAGCCCGGCCTTGGCGATCGCTCCGGCGACCACGGCCTGCACCTTGGACCAGATCTCGGTGGCGTCGTGCTCCACCCAGCCCGGTTTGGGGAAGATCTGGCGGTGTTCGCGCTGGTCGACGGCGACGATCGCGCCGTTCCGGTCGAAGATGATGCAGCGGCTCGAAGTGGTGCCCTGGTCGATTGCGGCGACGTATTTCTCGGCGTTGTCCGTCATGTCGTCCCCTTACGTGTTCGTCAGGAGGCTGCGTTCTCGTCAGCAGGCCGCTCTTCGGGGAGGCGGTCGTGTTGTCAGAAGGCCACGTTGTAGATCGCGGCGCCCAGGGCGGCGCCCGCGATCGGGCCGACCACCGGAATCCAGGAGTAACCCCACTCCGATGTGCCCTTGTTGGGAATCGGCAGCAGCGCGTGGGCGAGGCGCGGTCCCAGGTCGCGGGCCGGGTTGATGGCGTACCCGGTGGGGCCTCCCAGTGAGAGGCCGATGCCGACGACGAGGAAGGAGATGAGCAGCACCGGAAGGCCCGCGTTCCCGATACCCGCGACGTGCTTGCCGCCGCCGACCAGCGCGAGGATGGGCAGCATGAGGGCGGCCGTGGCGATGATCTCGGTGATCAGGTTCTGCACCGGGTTGTCGATCTCGGGGCGCGTCGAGAAGATCCCCAGCGTCTCGATGGCCTTGTCCTCCTCGGCGTTGAGGTTGAACTGGCCGAGGTAGAGCAGCCAGCACAGGGCCGCCCCGATGACGGCTCCGGCGAACTGCCCGAGGAGGTAGAAGGGCACGTCCGACCACTTCGTGGAGCCCTCGATCGCGAATCCGATGGTGACCGCCGGGTTGATCTGCCCTCCCGACAGCGGTGCGGCGGTGTAGGCGCCGGCGAGGACGCCGAAGCCCCACCCGAAGGCGATGACGACCCAGCCCGCTCCTTGGGCCTTGGATCTGTTCAGGGTGACAGCGGCGCACACACCCGCGCCGAACAGAATGAGAATCGCGGTGCCGATCAACTCGCCGACAAAGATGTCTCCGTTGCTCATGGCGGCTCCTAGGCTCACGCCCGGGGCGATCCACTCCGGGCCACCGTGCAGGGTGCGTTCCCATGGCTACTTCAGCCGAGGCAGGGAGATCCCGCGCCCCGCCCGGCGTCCGTGACGAGCGTGCCGTCGCAGCGGAATCGCCGTGGGGACGGCCCTGGGAGCAGGTCGGAACCCGAGCGGTGCGGTGCCTGAAGACGCCCGAATGCGGCGATGCCGACTGACACCCGGCAGTGTTCTCCGACGCCCAGGGGGCGTCAAGGTTGCGGACCGCAACGGTTGGAGGGCGCAAAGAGGACGCGGACCGAAGGCCGCCGGCGTCGTGCGGTGAACCATTCTCGGCCAGCCGGCCAGCCGGCCAGCCGGCCAGCCGGCCAGCCGGCCAGCCCCCGGTCCGTCAGCCAGGCGTCAGCCCGTCAGCGTCTGCCCGTACGGCTGCATCGGCGCGGTACTCGTGCCACGGCGGACCTCATGACCGGGCAGACCCGCGCGCCCCAGCACCCAACTCGCCCCGTCCAGAGCCTTGGCGGCCTGCTTGAGGGGCGCCAGCGAGGCGGCCGCCTGCCGGTGGTCGATCACGGTGCCGGGGGCGCACAGCACCGTGGCCAGCGACAGCGTTACGGCGCGGCCGCCCGCAGCCCAGGGGGTGTCGAGTACCGAGGCGGCCAGCGGGTCGAGGCTGTCCGGGTCGGCGAGGACCAGGAAGTCGTCGCCGCCGATGTGCCCGACGAGCGTCGCCTCGGACGCCGAGAGCTGCAACGTCCGTCCCACCCCCCGGATCAACTCGTCGCCGGCCGCGAATCCCGCTCCGTCGTTGACCTGCTTGAAGTGGTCGATGTCCAGCCAGCTCAGCGCGAACACGCGGCCGTCCGCGATCCTCCGGTCCACCTCCCCGGTGATCGCGTCCGAACCGGGCAGCCGGGTCAGCGGGTTGAGCCCCGCCGCCTCCTCGACCCGGCTCTCGGACAGCGCCCGTACGAGGTCGGCGAGGCGTACGACGCCCACGCACCGCCCGTACCGGTCGACGACCGCGACATCGTCGGAGGTGCGGTCCCGGTCCCCGTCCGCGACGACGTTCAGCACTTCCCAGGCCGTGGCGTCGACGCCGACCGTGCGCGGTGGATCACCGAGCTTGGACGCGGGCCGATCGGCGTACAGCGCATGCCCGTAGCGCCCGGACATCGACAAAAGGAACCGCGACCGGTGCACCGAGCGGACCGGCATCCCGGACGGATCCACGAGCAGCACCCCGGAGACGTCGGGCGACCCGGTGAGCAGCGCCCTGACCTGTCCGGCCGACGCTGTGGCCGGCAACAGCGCGGCCGGGCGTACGAACTGCCGCACGGACGGCCCGGACCGGGGTGCGCTGTGGACGCCGGGTGACAGCGCCGGAACGTATACGTCCGCCGAGGGCAGCCGGGCGGGCGGTGCGAACAGTTCGCCCTGGGCGAGTTGCGCGCCCGCCGACACCGCGGCGGCGCACTGCAGCTCCGTCTCGACGCCTTCGACGGACAGCAGCGCGCCGATCTGTTCGCACAGCGTCCGCATCGCGCGGACCGCGGCGGGACGGGACAGCAGGGACACGTCGAGCTTCATCAGCTCGGGTGCCAGATCCGTGAGCAGGCGCAAGGGTACGTCGCCGTCGCCGATGCCGTCCGCGCAGATCCGGAAGCCCTCGCCGCGCACCGCGGCCACAGCCTCCAGCAGGGCGTGCTGCGGCACGTGTGTGTACGGCGGGCCGATGTCGACGGTGATCTCCCAGGGCAGCCGTCCGGCTTCCCGCACCTCGTTCCGCAGTGCCGAGAGCCTGCCGAGGTCGGCCAGGGTGCCGGCGAACACGTTGACGTGCAGCGGCAGCAGCGTCTCCCTGCGTGCGGCGGCCCGGATGGCCAACGCGGCCAGCCTGCCGTCCAGTTCGGGGTCCCGGCGGGCCTGCGCCAGGATGTCGCCGGACTCCGGACGGGCGAGTATCTCCAGCGCCGCGACCCCTCCGGTCGTCAGATTGACGACCGGCTGGAAGGCGAAGCGGACAATATCCGTCCAGGAGGGCACAACAGCATACTGCCGCTACCGGCGTACGCCGGTGGGCGATTCATGAGGTGTTCACGCAGGATTCCGAGGTCATCACCGTGTGTGTACGGGAGCCGGGACATGCCGAACACACCTCTCCACTGGGGCCCGTTCGACGGCCGTGACGCCCGGGTCGGGAGGGGCGCACGGGGCCAGCCTCCGGGCTGAGGAAGCACGGGCCGGCCCTCCGACCCCTCAGGTCCGGCGCCGGCCACCGCGGCGCCATCGCACCCGGACTGCGCGCGGCGGCCGGTGCCGCGAAGCCCCGGGTCCGGCGCGGACCACCGCCGCGCTACCGCACCGCCACGACCGAGGAGCCGTGTCCGAACAGCCCCTGGTTCGCCGTGATCCCGACATTCGCTCCGGCGACCTGCCGGTCACCCGCGCCGTCCCGCAACTGCCACGTCAGCTCGCACACCTGGGCGATGGCCTGCGCGGGAACGGCCTCTCCGAAGGAGGCGAGGCCGCCGCTGACGTTGACCGGTATGCGTCCGCCCAGCGCCGTGGCGCCCTCCCTCAGCAGCTTGACGGCCTCGCCCTCCCCGCAGAGCCCGAGGTCCTCGTACCACTGGAGCTCCAGGGCGGTGGACAGGTCGTACACCTCGGCGAACGAGAGATCGTCTGGACCGATCCCCGCCTCCTCGTAGGCGGCCCGGGCGATGGACGCCCGGAACGTCCCGGCCGCCGGCTCCACCGCGACCGCGGAGTCCGTGGCGATGTCCGGCAGATCCAGCACGGTGTTGGGATAGCGCGGCGTCACGGTCGACACCGCGCGGATCCGCACCGGCTCGGAAGCCCCGTGCCGACGCGCGAACTCCATGCCGGCCAGCACCACGGCCGCGCCGCCGTCGGAGGTCGCGCAGATGTCGAGCAGCCGCAGCGGATCGGCGACCACGGCCGACGCGGCGACCTCCTCGGCTGTGACTCTCTTCCGGTAGCGCGCGTTGGGGTTGAGCGCGCCCAGGGCCGCGTTCTTCACCTTGACCTGGGCGAAGTCCTCCGGAGTGTCGCCGTACAGAGCCATCCGGCGCCGCGCGTACAGCCCGAAGTACGTCGGATTCGTCGCCCCGAGGACGCGGAAGCGCAGCCAGTCGGGATCGTCCGGGCGGTCCCCGCCGGCCGGGCGGAAGAACCCCTTGGGTGCCGCGTCCGCGCCCACCACGAGGACGACCTCCGCGAGACCGGAGAGGATCTGCGCACGTGCCGTGCCGAGCGCCTGAGCCCCGGAGGCGCACGCCGCGTACACGCTCGCGACGCGGGCCCCCTGCCACCCCAGCGCCTTCGCGAAGGTCGCCCCCGCCACATACCCCGGATAGCCTCCTCGCACGGTGTCCGCGCCCACGATGGAGTCGACGTCCCGCCAGTCGATCCCCGCGTCGGCCAGTGCCGCGCGCGCCGCCGCCACCCCGTACTCGGCGAAACCCCGCCCCCACTTGCCCCATGGGTGCATCCCCACCCCGAGCACCGCCACGTCATCGGTCACGCCGTCACCTCCCCGTCTCCCGTGTGTCCTTCATGACGTCAGTCCTGTCGGCCGCCAGTGCCACGTCGTCCAGATCGTCTCCGTGTCCTCGTGCAGCACACCGGGGACGGCCTCGACCTCCATGCCCACCGTCAGGTCGGCGACGGTGATCCCGGGAGCCGCCTGGCCGAGGACCACGAGGCGCTCGGATTCCAGCTCCACAGCGATCAACGCGTAGGGGTTCCAGGAGAGTTCCGGATCGGTCACATAGGGTGACGGTGGTCGGTACCGGCTGTCGGTGTACGACCAGACGCGGCCGCGCGAGGACAGTGGCACCTCGGTCAGCTCCTCGCCCGTACACCCCGGATTGCGGCAGAAGGCGTCCTCGCGGGGGAAGAACACCGAGCCGCACGCCGAGCAACGTGTGCCGAGCAGGCGGAATGCCGCCCCTTCCCCGGTGAACCACCCGGCCACCACAGGTGTGCGGGTACGCGACACGGTCCCTCCATGCGACTGAATCTGACTGGGCGTCAGAAGTGTGCCACGGGCCGCGAGAATTGGGCAGGGCGTGCGGGCGAACCGACGGGTGCCTCTCGGGCGTCGGAGTCCTTGCAGGGATGGCCGGGGCACACGGGGGTGGTCCCGGCCACCCGGCCCGGCCGCCCTGTCCCGGCCAACTCATCCGGTCCGACCCGAAGACGTCCTTTCGGTGATCGGCTACAGTCCGCGGCGTGTCCGAAACCCCGCACCCACCCGCCGACTTCGCGCCCGATTCGCACTGCTCGAGCTGTGGCGCCCCCTACGGAGAGGGCGTCTCCGGCTGGCCCCGCACCTGCGCCGCCTGCGGCACGGTGGCCTACCGCAATCCCCTCCCGGTAGCGGTTGCCCTGCAACCCGTCTACGACGACAGGGGCGCGGCCCTGGTCGTCATCACCCGGACCATCGCCCCCGCGCGCGGGGGAGTGGCTCTGCCCGGGGGATTCATCGACCACCGGGAGGACTGGCGGCACGCCGTCGTGCGCGAGCTCAAGGAGGAGACGGGCATCGAGGTGGCGAGCAGGGAAGTGCGGCTCGCCGACGCGATGAGCTCGCCCGCGGGCCATCTGCTGCTCTTCGGGCTCCTCCCGGAGCGCCCCGCCGCCGAACTGCCCCGGTCGGCGGCCACCGACGAGACGGAAGGCTGGCATCTGCTGCGCCGAGCGGCCGAACTCGCCTTCCCGCTCCACACCCTGGCGGTCCGTGCCTGGTTCGAAGGACGGTACATCTGAGGGTCAGGGTGTCCCCGCTCCTCGCACCCGTACGGGATACGACGGCTCGCTGAGACCCCCCGCTCCGCCGGCCCGTCGCACCACCACCTCGTCCCCCTCCCAGCGGGTCACGTAACGCTCGGCCTCCGGCTCCTCCCACCCGTCACCCGCGTCCGGCACGACGAGCCCGCCTCCGCTGCGCCCGCGCGCGGGCGCCCACGCCTCCAGCTCCAGACCCCCGTCGGCACCACGTACGGGCAGGACGGTACCGGCGCGCGCGAGCACCGGGATCCGTGACAAGGGGGCGTCGACCAGCACCTGCGCCGGACCTTCGTACGCCTCCCCGGTGGCCGTGTCGTACCAACGCCCCCGGGGCAGTTGCACCGCCCGCCGGACCGCCCCGTGGTCCATTACCGGAGCGACGAGGAGGCTGTCGCCCAGCAGGAAGGCGTCCTCGCAGTCGCGCAGCGCCCGGTCCTCCGGATTGCCCCACCACAGCGGCCGGACGTACGGGGCACCCGTACGGCGCGCGATGTGCGCCAGCGTCATGAAGTACGGGAGCAGCCGCCGCCGTTCGACGAGCGCCACGCGCGCGTGCTCCAGCACCTCGCCACCGAACTCCCAGGGTTCCCTGCGCCCGGCACGCAGGCTCGCGTGCGTACGGAACAGCGGGAGGTACGCCCCGAGCTGGAACCACCGCAGATAGAGCTCGGGCGACGGGCTGCCGTCGAAGCCGCCCACATCGGGTCCCGAGTACGGCACCCCGGACAGCCCGAGTCCTATCACCAGGGACAACGACGCCCGCAAGCCGGGCCAGCCCGTGGCCACGTCTCCGGACCAGGTCCCTCCGTAGCGCTGCAGTCCCGCCCACCCGGAACGTGAGAAGAGGAACGGCCGCTCCTGGGGCGCGAGTTCACGCAACCCCTCATAGGCGGCCCGGGCCATGCCCAGCGCGTACACGTTGTGCGCCTCGCGGTGGTCACCGCCACGGCCCTCCAGGGAATGCCGGGCCGAACGCGGCAGTGTCGGCTCCCCGAAGGCCGTGAACGACGTCGGCTCGTTCATGTCGTGCCAGAACCCCGCGAAGCCCTGCGCGAGCCGTTCCTCGTAGAGCGTGCCCCACCACGCACGCGCCCGCGCGTCCGTGAAGTCCGGATACACGGACTCTCCGGGCCACACGACCCCCCGTACGAGCTGTCCCGAGGCGTCCCGCACAAAGGCGTCCTCGGCGAGACCGCTGTCGTAGACGGCGTTGCCCGGCTCGGCCTTGACCGCCGGATCGATGACGGACACCAGACGGATTCCGCCGCGCCGCAGCTCCTCCGCGAGCACGGGAAGCTTAGGGAACGTGTCGCGATCGACCGTGAACACCTGGTGGTCGTCGTAGTGGTCGATGTCCAGGTGTACGGCGTCGAGCGGCAGGCCGCGCTCCTGATAGCCCGCGACGATCCTGCGCACCTCCTGCTCGCTGCCGAAGCCCCACCGCGCGTGCTGGTGCCCCAGTGCCCAGGCCGGCGGCAGCGCTGCGGCGCCGGTCAGCGACGCCCAGGAGTGCAGCACGCGCGCGGGAGTTCCCACCATCACCCAGCAGCGCAGCGGGCCGCCGTCCATGCGCAGCTCGCACGATCCGGCCCGGTCGTGCCCGGAGCCGGCGCCCTCCTTGCCCTCGCGCAAGGTCACGGTGCCGTCCCACGACGTGTCGTGGAACACGAGATGCGTGGCCGCGTCGGCCACCACCACCTGCACAGGCATCGTGAGATACAGCGGATCGTCGCCCGGCCCGAAGGCCTGTCCGGGGTCGGTGTTCCACAGCCGGTACGTCCCATCCCGCAGCCGGGCCCCCGCCGCGCGCCCGCCCAGACCGAAGAAGCGGGCGTCGGCCGCAACTTCGGAGCGCTGCATCCAGCGGGCCGCGCCGCCGTCGACGGGCTCCCACCAGCGGGGCGGCAGATCGCGACGCAGGATCACCCCACCGGGGGTAAGCACCTGGACCGCGCCGTGCCGTGAGACCACGACCGTGACCCGCTCGGCCACGACGCGCCAGCCACCGTCCTTGTCCGGCTCCAGGAGGGCTCGCGGGTCCGGCTCCGGGCAGCGGCCCGCGAGGGCGTACGACGGCTCCGGCGCGACCGCGTCCCAGCCCCAGAACACCGCTCCGCCCACCGCGACCGTGATCCGCAGTTCCGAGCGCGTGAAGCGGACGACGCCGCCACCGGGGCCCGGCTCCACACCGAGCACCGGCCCGGGCACCCGCGCCCGCTCTGCGCCCCGCTGCGGCAACCCGGTGGCGTCGGCACGCCTCCTACGCCACGCGGCCCGCACTGTGAGCAACCCCTGAGTGGCACCCCCCGAGCCGACCGCTTTCACCGAACGCACCAGGTCACGACCGTCCATGCTGCTCACCCTGCCACTATCGGCGCCCGATGAGTGAGTCGTTCAACTGCCGTTCACCTGTAGTGACGCCACATCTTCATGTCGCGGACTATGTGTGGCGTGCCCTGGTGCAGAAGTCGATCACATGGCATCGTCCGTGTCAGCCGCGTGACGCGCACACCCCCGCTCGTGCGCGACCGACGCACACGACGCGCACAGTCCGGGAGCCGCCCCATGTCCACCACGAACCCCTCACCGCTCTGGCAGCCCGCCGACGAGGTCATCGCCCGGGCGCAGGTCACGAAGTTCCAGGCCTGGGCGGCAGAACGGCACGGAGCCCCGTCCGACGGCGGCTACGCGGCCCTGCACCGCTGGTCGGTCGATGAACTGGACACGTTCTGGAAAGCCGTCACCGAGTGGTTCGACGTACGCTTTTCGACTCCCTACGCGCGCGTGCTCGGCGACCGCTCCATGCCCGGCGCGGCATGGTTCCCCGGAGGGTCCCTCAACTACGCGGAGCACGCCCTGCGCGCCGCGGAGACCCGCGCGGACGAACCGGCCCTCCTGTATGTCGACGAGACCCACGAGGCCGTCCCTGTGACCTGGTCCGACCTGCGCCGCCAGGTCGGCTCCCTGGCCGCCGGACTGCGCGCGCTCGGCGTACGTCCCGGGGACCGCGTCAGCGGCTATCTCCCGAACATCCCCCAGGCCGTGGTCGCGCTGCTCGCCACAGCGGCCGTGGGCGGTGTCTGGACGTCCTGCGCCCCCGACTTCGGCGCCCGCAGCGTCCTCGACCGCTTCCAGCAGGTCGAACCCGTGGTCCTGTTCGCCGTCGACGGCTACCGCTACGGCGGCAAGGAGCACGACCGCCGTGACACGTTCGCCGAACTGCGTCGTGAACTGCCCACCCTGCGCGCCGTCGTGCACATCCCGCTGCTGGGCACCGAGGCACCCGAAGGCTCCCTGGAATGGTCGGCCCTGACCTCCGCGGACGTGGAGCCCGTCTTCGAGCAGGTTCCCTTCGACCACCCCCTGTGGGTGCTCTACTCCTCCGGCACGACCGGCCTCCCCAAGGCCATCGTCCAGTCCCAGGGCGGCATCCTCGTCGAGCACCTCAAGCAGCTCGGCCTGCACTGCGACCTGGGTCCCGAGGACCGCTTCTTCTGGTACACGTCCACCGGCTGGATGATGTGGAACTTCCTCGTCTCCGGGCTGCTCACGGGCACCACGATCGTGCTCTACGACGGCAGCCCCGGGTACCCGGACACGGGCGCCCAGTGGCGCATCGCCGAACGGACCGGGGCGACCCTCTACGGGACGTCCGCCGCGTACGTCATGGCGTGCCGCAAGGCGGGCGTCCACCCCTCGCGCGACTTCGACCTCTCCCGTGTGCGCTGCGTCGCCACCACCGGCTCGCCGCTCCCGCCCGACGGATTCCGCTGGCTGCACGACGAGGTCCGCGACGACCTGTGGATCGCCTCCGTCAGCGGCGGCACCGACGTGTGCTCCTGCTTCGCCGGAGCGGTGCCGACGCTCCCGGTGTACATCGGAGAACTCCAGGCCGCGGGCCTCGGCACCGACCTCCAGTCCTGGGACCCCAGCGGAAAGCCCCTCACCGACGAGGTGGGCGAACTGGTCGTCACCAACCCGATGCCGTCGATGCCGATCCGCTTCTGGAACGACCCGGACGGCAGCCGCTACCACGACAGTTACTTCGACACGTATCCCGGAGTGTGGCGCCACGGCGACTGGATCACCGTCACCTCGCGCGGCTCGGTCGTCATCCACGGCCGCTCCGATTCGACGCTCAACCGGCAGGGCGTGCGCATGGGTTCGGCCGACATCTACGAAGCGGTCGAGCGACTTCCCGAGATCAAGGAGTCCCTCGTCATCGGCGTGGAGCAGCCAGACGGCGGTTACTGGATGCCGCTGTTCGTGCACCTGGCTCCCGGAGCCGTCCTGGACGAGGCTCTTCTGAAACGCATCAAGGGGACCATTCGTGAACAGCTCTCCCCGCGCCACGTTCCCGACGAGGTCATCGAAGTACCCGGAGTGCCCCACACCCTGACCGGCAAGCGCATCGAAGTGCCCGTCAAACGCCTTCTCCAGGGCGCCCCCATGGAGAAGGCCGTCAACATCGGCTCCGTGGACAACGTCGAACTCCTGCGCTTCTACGAGGAGCTGGCCCGCGAGCGCGGTTGATCAGCCCCCTCACGCCGTGAGCCGCCGTGTCACGGCCGGCGAGCTCACGGCGCGGCGCGTTCCGGCCCAGGGCGATGGACCGAGCGGTTCAGACCGCCCGAGGCCAGGGTGCTCAGTGGCGCGTCAGCGACCGACGAGGCGTGATCGTTCTCGACGACCAGCACCCCGGACTCCTGGTGCAGCACGTCGACGAGCGCATCCCGCCACTCTGCCGAGAAGCTTCCGCCGCAGGTACAACGCGGCACCGGACCACTCGCCGTCACCGCGGCCGTCGCCGCAGGTCCCTCGGCTGGCCCCTCTTCGGCGCCGACATAGCCATGACCTGCATGTTTCTGCGTCGCATCCTGCGTGACCGACTCTCCCGCCCCGCGTTGTCAGTGCCGCCGGTTACTGTGAGTGAGCATTGATCGACTGTGTACAGGGGGAAAAATGGCGCACACCCAACACCACACCATGCGACGCGTCCTGCGCCGCGAAATCGCCGGCACCATCGGCCTGCTGACCGACGAACAGGACTTCCGGGCGATGCGGCGCTACCGCACCTTCGCCTTCGACGACCACACGACCTACCTCCAGCAGGTCGAAGCTCTGCTCAAGACCCTCGCCGCCCAGGGCGGCCACACCACGGTGGCACTCTTCGATCCCGAGGAGTACGCGGAGTTCTGCGCCGAAAGCGGCCTGGAACCCGACACCCCCGCCAGCCGCATCCGCTTCACCGCGCAACTGGCAGCGACCGGTCCCACCCTTCCCTACGACGGGCAGCCCCTCGACCAGTTGGTCCCGGACCTCGTCGACGAAGCGGTCCGCCGCGCCACCTGGGAGTACGCGACCACACTCCTGGCCCGTATCGGCGCCTGTGCGACCTGCGGCGAGGACATCGGCCGCACCTCCTTCATCCGCGCCGCCCACCTCCTCACCCGCGTCGTCGACACCGCGGGCCCCGGAGACCTCCACCTGGTGTGCAGCGTCTCGTCAACACCCGACACGCTCGTCGCCGTGCTCCGGGCGGAGGGCCGAACCGAAGGCACCACACGCCTCGACGAATCCGAAGCCCTCGAATTCACCACCGTCCTCGCGCTCGGTATCGCCACCCGGAGCGCGGGCGGACTCGTCATGCGCACCACCGCGCCCGACACCACCGACCGTGTCTACGGATGGCGTCTGCGCGGCGACGGTCTGGAGCCCCTCACCGCCGGGGAGGTGTTCGACGCCTATTGCACCGACATCGAATCCGGCGACCTGGTCTCCCCTGAATCGGGCGTCGACTATTGCGTGCCCCCAGACCTCGGAGACGAGGGAAAGGGGACGGCTCACACGCACTGAATGCGAAAGGGGCGCTCCATCCGCAGATGGAGCGCCCCTCCCGACCGCCAATCACCGTCGCTCAGTGGACGGCGGGCCCGTCTACTCGCCGGACAGCACCGCCTGCGCCGCGGTGCGCGCCTCTTCCGCGGTGTCCGAGGCACGTGCGGCCGAGGCCGCGCGCTCGCACTGGGCCAGCGTGTACTTCGCCAGCGTGGCCCGCACATAGGGGATCGACGCGGCACCCATCGAGAGGGAGGTGACACCCAGACCGGTCAGCACACAGGCGAGCAGCGGGTCCGACGCGGCCTCACCGCAGACACCACAGCTCTTGCCCTCGGCCTTCGCCGCCTCGGCGGACAGCGCGACCAGGTCGAGCAGCGCGGGCTGCCACGGGTCCTGAAGCCGGGACACCGCGCCCACCTGTCGATCCGCGGCGAACGTGTACTGCGCTAGGTCGTTGGTCCCCAGGGAGAGGAACTCGACCTCCTGCAGAATCGACCGCGCCCGCAGCGCGGCCGACGGGATCTCCACCATCGCGCCGAACTTCGCCCGCAATCCGGCCGCGCGGCACGCGTCCGCGAACGCCTTGGCGTCCGTACGGTCCGCGACCATCGGCGCCATGACCTCGAGGTAGACCGGCAGCCCGTCCGAAGCCTTCGCGAGGGCGGTGAGCTGCGTACGCAGCACATCGGGATGATCGAGCAGCGAACGCAGACCCCGCACGCCGAGCGCCGGATTGGGCTCGTCGGCCGGAGTCAGGAAGTCCAGCGGCTTGTCCGCGCCCGCGTCGAGCACGCGCACCACGACACGGCCCTCGGGGAAGGCCTCGAGCACCTGGCGATACGCCTCGACCTGCTTCTCCTCGGACGGCGCCTGCTTGCTGTCGTCGAGGAAGAGGAACTCGGTGCGGAACAGACCGACGCCCTCGGCACCGGCCTCCACGGCCGCCGGCACGTCCGCCGGACCGCCGACGTTGGCCAGCAACGGCACCTTGTGTCCGTCGGAGGTGGCACCCGGACCCGTCGAGGCGGACAGTGCCGCCTTGCGCTGGGCCGCCGCGGACTCGAGCTGTGCCTTCTTCTCGGCGCTCGGCTCCACGAAGACCTCACCGGTGCTGCCGTCGACGGCGATCACGGTGCCCTCGGCGAGCTCACCGGCGCCGGGGAGCGCCACGACGGCCGGTACACCGAGCGCACGCGCCAGGATCGCGCTGTGGCTGGTCGGACCGCCCTCCTCCGTGACGAAGCCGAGGACCAGGGTCGGGTCCAGCAGGGCCGTGTCGGCGGGCGCGAGGTCACGCGCGATGAGGACGTAGGGCTCGTCGCTGTCCGGGACACCCGGCATGGGCACGCCGAGCAGCCGGGCGACGATACGGTTCCGCACGTCGTCGAGGTCCGCCACGCGTCCGGCGAGGTACTCACCGGCGCCGGCCAGCAGCGCCCGGTAAGCGGCCAGCGCGTCGTAGACCGCGCGTTCGGCGGTGCTGCCGACGGCGATCCGCCGGTCCACATCGGCCATCAGCTCGGGGTCCTGGGCCATCATGGCCTGGGCTTCGAGAACCGCCTGGGCCTCGCCCCCCGCCAGATTGCCGCGCGCAATCAGGTCGGCCGCCACAGCCTCCACGGCCTTGCGGGCGCGACCCTGTTCGCGCGCCGCGTCCTCCGCCGGGATCTGCTTGGCAGGCGGCTCAAGGACCGCCGTACCCATGTGCCGAACTTCGCCGATCGCCACACCGTGGCTCACGCCGACGCCTCGCAGCGTTGTCTCCATCTCACCCGTCTCCGATAGTGCGGCCGGTTTCGCCGCCGTGATGGTTGTCGAACGCGTCGTCAAGGACAGCGTTGAAGTCACTGCCAGCCGAAGAGCTCGTCGCCGGCCTTCACATCGCCGTCCTCACGGACGGCGGAGAGGGAGTCCGCCGTGGCCTCGAGGGCCACGACCGGGCACACCGGGGACTTGCCGGCCTCCTCGACGGTGGCGGGGTTCCATCGCACGACGCCCTGGCCGCGGGTCACGGTGTCCCCCTTGTTGACGAGGAGCTCGAAGCCCTCGCCATTGAGCTGCACGGTGTCGATGCCCAGGTGCGTCAGCACACCGTGGCCCTCGCTGTCGACGACGACGAACGCGTGCGGATGAAGGGAGACGATCACGCCGTCCACGGGGGAGACAGCCTCCGAGGGCTCACGCACGGGGTCGATCGCCGTGCCGGGGCCGACCATCGCTCCGGAGAACACGGGGTCCGGTACCGCGGCGAGTCCGATGGCGCGTCCTGCAAGAGGGGACGTCACGGTGGTCATGGAAAGCCTCCGAGGGGGTGGAGATCTATACGGGCCGTCACTGCCTGTCCCGGACAGCGCACTGTTGAGCAGGGTATGTCATATGAAGTGCCGGTTCCGCGCGAGAGATCCCGGTTGGCGCCGTAGAGCACAGGGCAAACGATTTGCGCCTGCTCCCGCACCCCATGTACAGTCGTACTCCTGCTTGAGGCTGAGCGGCGTGACCAAGCGTCGTTGCCCGGCAGCACCCAACTTGTCAGATCCTATCTCGGGGTCCTGTTCCGCATGCCTGTGGGACGGTGGTCAGGGAGACGGAAAAGCACTGATAGAGTCGGACTCGCCGGAAAGGGAAACGCGGAAGCGGGAACCTGGAAAGCGCCGAGGAAATCGGATACGGAAACGGTCTGATAGAGTCGG
>NZ_JBIVVR010000008.1:0-487744 GCF_044757755.1 Streptomyces sp. NPDC091209
ATTTCTGAATCATCAGGAGTGGCTTCTTCTGAATCGACGTGTCGATTTCTTTGAGAAGCGAGCAAACTCTAACCGCTGCCGCCGGACGTGTCCAGCTCTAGGCAACTGTTCAACCCTGCCTCCCCGCTCGACCCGTGTCAACAGGTTTTCGAGGTGAGGAGGACGCTAGCAGGTCAACGGGTGCCCACGCACACCGGGTGGCCGTCGGGAGTACACCTTCCCCTTGATCATGGACGCTAGGAGACCGGGACGTGAGGTCCCACAAAGGTGTAGTGCCAGGTGGGAAGCAAGGACGACCTCTGCGGGCAGTACACGGAGGAGTTCAAACGGGACACGGTCGCTCTCGGCACTTTTCCGGGAAGACCGTCCCGGAGGTGGCCCGGGAGCTCGGGGTCAGCACGGAAGGTCCCGCCCCGCCGTGACCGCCTGAACAACGCTGTTGCCCGGCCTGAGAACGTTGCCGGGCGCATCGAGAGCTCCTACCACCGATGCCGCCGACAGCCCTCGCGGCCAGGTTGTGTGAGGGAGACGGGGTACATGAGGGAGACGGGGCAGCCGGCCCGTCCTCACTGTTGTCCTCCCGCGAGAGAACGCAGGCCTGGCGTTCGTACGTCAGTGGGCGATGCTGTCGATCAGTTCGCGAGCTCCCTGCCTCAGTAGAGCCAGTGCGACGGAGGCACCGAGGTCTGAGGGACTGAGTCGCCCGGCCCATTCATGGGCGTTCAGGACGGTCTTTCCGTCGGGACTGAACACACAGGCGCGCAGCGACAGATCACCCCGAGACGCTTTCGCGTATCCGGCGATCGGGCTGTTGCAGTGGCCTTGGAGGACGTGCAGGAACATCCGTTCCGCGGTGGTCTCGCGGTAGGTGTCGGAATCGTTCAGGGCGCTGATGACGTCGATCGTGGGGGTGTCGGTTTCCCGGCACTGAAGGGCCAGAACGCCGGCACCGATGGGTGGGATCATCGCCTCGGTCGACAGGATCTCGGTGATCACGTCGGGCCGGCCGATGCGCTCCAGGCCGGAGGCGGCCAGCAGCAGCGCGTCGACTTCGCCCGCGGCGAGTTTGTCCAGGCGGCGGTTGGCGTTGCCGCGGAACGGCACGCATTCCAGGTGCGGGTGGGAGGCGGCGAGTTGCGCGACCCGGCGCACCGACGAGGTTCCGATCCGGGTTCCCGCGGGGAGCTCGTCGAGGAGCAGTCCGCCGGGGTGGACGAGGGCGTCCCGGATGTCGTCGCGCTTGAGGAACGCCGCGAAGGTCGTGCCGGCCGGGAGCGGTCTGTCCGCCGGCACGTCCTTGACGCAGTGCACCGCGAGGTCCGCCTCCCCGGCCACGAGCGCGGCGTCGACCTCCTTGGTGAACGCCCCCTTGCCCTCGACCTTGGAGAGGTCTCCCATCCATTTGTCACCGGTGGTCTTGACCGGGATCACCACGGTCTGGATGCCGGGGTGGAGCGCGTCGAGTTCGGCGCGGACGCGCTCCACCTGGGCCAGGGCCATGGGCGAGTCACGGGAAACGATGCGGATCAGCTCAGGGGCGGACATGTCGTACACGATAGTGCGTCAGAGCCGGGCTCTCTCCATCAACCCCGAGGCCCATCTAGGCGGCTCGGCAAGGGAGTTGGCGTATCGGGCAAGCGTGCGAAGAAGTCGTTCAGGCATGCGAAGAAGTCGTTGACGCGTTCCGGGTGGTCTGCGGGACAGGTGGCTTGTGGCAACAGGGCGTCCACGATGTACAGGCCGCCCGGCTTGAGGAGAGCGATCAGGTCGGCAAGGCGGGGGAACCTCCCCGGACGGCAGTCCACATAGACCAGATCGAACAAGGAGCCTGCACGGTTGTATGTGAGCCGAGCGTCGGCGCTGTCCTGGACAGAGGTGATGCGGCTGCCCCGGCCGAAGTGTGCGGTGGCGACGGTTCTACGTTGCGGGATCACACCCCACTCGGCACGGGGGAATCGTTGGCTGGTAGCGGCCTCAGCGCAGGGTGATCTCCTCGCCGATCGACTGCTCGCGGGCGGACGCGACGACCAGGGCCGTGGCCGCGGCGTCCTGTACTGCCACGCCGACTGATTTGTAGAGGGTGATCTGGTCCGGCGCGGTGCGCCCCGGTTTGCTGCCGGCGACGAGTTCGCCCAGCTCGGCGTGTACGTGGTCGGCTGTGATGAGGCCGTCGCGGATCGGCATGAGCAGGTCGTTACTGCCCCCGAAGAGCGGGGAGAGCACGGCGTGGCGCGATTCGACGCACACCAGTGCCTCGGCGATCGTGGCGTCGTCGATCTCCCGGCCCGCCGGGTTGAACCCCACGGACGTGATGTGCACCCCGGGTGTCAGCCAGGGGCGGCGAATCACGGGTTCGACACCGTGCGTCGTCGCGGCGGCGATGTCCGCGCCGTCGAGCGCCTCGGCATAGCTGGACACGGCCTGTACTTCGGCCTCCAGTACGGCTGAGAGTTCCTCGGCCAGGGCCGTGGCTTTCGCCGGGTCCCGGCCGGCCACGCGGATCTGCCGGATCGGGCGGACCCGGCAGATCGCACGAGCGTGGGACCGGGCCTGGACGCCCGTGCCCAGCACGGCCAGCACGGTCGCGTCCTCCCGGGCCAGCAGGCGCACCGACAACGCGGAGCAGGCGCCGGTCCGCGCAGCCGTGATGGCGGTGCCGTCCAGTAGGGCGGTGGGCTCGCCGGTGTCCGGATCGAACGCGACGATCAGCGCCTGATGGGTAGGCATCCGTGCCCCGTCGTTGTGCGGGAAGAGGGACACCAGTTTGGTCATCAGTGCCCCGGCCGACGGCAGGAAGCCTGGCATGGCCGCCAGGAATCCGTCGCGTTCGGGCACCAGAGCGGCGACACGGTCGGGTACCGAGGCGCGGCCCGCGCTGAGGTCCGCCATCGCCGACGCCAGGGCATCGATCAGCGCGTCCATGTCGAGCAGCGCCTCGACCTGCGAGCGGCCCAGAACAAGCATGCGCTTCAGCCTCCTGATACCGGTCATCCTGCCGACGATCGCCCGGCCCAAGCGTCAACCCGGGCTCCCGTCGCCCCACTCCGACACGCAGTCCTTCCTGAACACGTTCATCCGTGCGCGCCTGCGGACATCAGCGCGTACGCCGACGCCTGTCCGCCAGCCCATCAGCCGACGTGGAGTTGGCCGGTGAGGCCGACAGACACCCGCAGCGCTGCCCCTTGCGACGGAATCAGTTCCACCGGTTGCCGGTCCGGCCCGCCTCGGCGGGAGAGGGCTCGGGTGCGGCCCATGGCCATGGGCGAGGGCGTCGCGGCCGTAGTTGGGGTCAGCCGGGCCGCCCACCGCACGGCCCGACCTTCCGGTGATGAGGATCGGCACTTTTCCTCAGGGTGGCTCCCCGCCTCAGATTGTTGGATCTTGTAGCGGTCCGGGGGCATGGCGAACGGAGGGCCGGTTGTCAGTGCGGTCGCGTAGGATCCCGCTTCGTCGGAGGCTGGTGATCTTCGCAGGGGGATGTCGTGAGCTTTGATCTTGCGGTGTGGTTCGAGGAGGTGCGCCCCTCGCCTGCCGCGGCGTCGGAGACGCACCGGCGTCTGTGCGCCGGCGAGGCCGCGGCTGTCCGGCCTCATGCGGGGCTGTCCGGGTTCTATGCGGCACTGGTTGCCGAGTTTCCCGAGGCTGAGGATGCGACGGACGAGTCGTCGCCGTGGTCGGCGGGCCTGGATGTCGGCGACGGCTATGTGCTCATGGGGATGCAGTGGGGCCGGGCAGCGGAGGTGGCGCCACGCGTCGTCGAACTGGCCGGTCAGAGCGGGCTGATCTGCTTCGACCCGCAGGCCGACGTCGTGCATGCCCCGCCCGCGCTGCGGAGTGCGGATGCCCTGGGGCTTCGGTCGTGTGTCGGCCTGCCGGTCGACGACCCGGATCTGGAGACCGTGGAACGGGCCGTACTCCGCTTGTCGGACGACAACTGGTTCGTGATCCTCGAAGGTCCGTCAGGACGGTACGTCCAGGCCGGAACCGGTGCCCGGGCGGGAGCGGCTGACGGCGGCTACGCGGTCGAGTTCCGTGACGGTTCACCCGAGCGTCACTACCGCTGTGTGCTCGATGACCGTGAGCAAGTGGTCTCCGTATTCGTGGACTTCAGGCGGGATCCGGCAGCCCGGCCGACCGGGGTGGCGTGGGCGAACGCGTGGCTGTGAGCGTCTGTACGGCGGCCCGCCTCGCCTCGTGAGCGGGCCACCGGCTGATCACTGCGTACGGCGGATCGGGACGATGTCGGTCCGCAGGTGCGGCATCGTGGGCCGGGCAGCTTCCGGGGTGACCGGCAGCGCGACGATCGTGGTCGCCGCCGGCAGTACGGACAGCCCCGGATCGGGGTCGGCTGCAGCGGGTCCCGGACCGTGGCGGCCGTCGCCGGGCGGACCGGCGGCCGGGGGGGCTCGGTCCGGCCGCCGGGGGGCTCGGTCCGGGCCGACGGCACGACCGGTTATTGGCCGAGACGCCCGGTGCGTTCCTCTTCCAGGGCCCGGTCGCGACCGTGCTCGGCGCCCGGCCGAACCCACGGTGAAGGCGCCAACTGGCCGTACGACGGCGCCGAACTCGGCGAGGCCGTCGCCGCGCAGCCCGGTCGCGACGACGCGTCAGAGGACGTCGTAGGTCAGATGTGTCGCGGTCGATGTCGAGGTCACGCTCCGCTGCACCAGCGTGCGCGGCGTTTTGCCGGTGAACAGGGGTGTTCCGGCGCCCAGAACGACGGGCGCCAGGTGCAGAGAAAGGGTGTCGACCAGTCCGGCGTCGAGCGCCGAGCCGACGGTGGCGCCGCCGCCCATGAGGACGACGTCGAGGTCCCTGCCGGTGTCCGACGACGCCGCCTCGGCGCGCTCGCGCGCGGCGGCGACGGCGTCGGGCAGACCGGTGGTGACGAACGTCCAGTCGAGGTCGGTGAGCCGCACCGACTCCGGCGGTGAGCTCGTCACGACGACGAACGCGGGCGTGCCGACCTCGCCGGCGCCGTAGCCGGTCTCGTCGTCCCAGCCGTTCGGCCCGTCGACAATGTCGAAGAGCCGACGGCCGAGGACGACGGCACCCGAGCGGGCAGTCCCCTCACGGAGGAATCGGCGGTCCTCGGGGTCATCGGAGAACGCCCAGGTGTGCAGGGCCTCGCCGCCGGTGCCCAGACCGCTGTCCGGACCGGGGTCGGGCCCGGTGACGAAACCGTCCAGGGAGACCGAGATGTCAGCGATGATTCGAGTCATACCAGGGCAGACCTGATCCGCTGCCCGAACTCATCGCTCGCCGATGAACAATGTGCGGGACGCGAACCCGAAGGTCCCCGGGTAGCGGGGATCCAGTGATCCGTTGCGAAGCTTGCACGGACGGACCCTGGATGCGCGCCACCGGTCCGGTCGACGAGCCGGAACCGGGTCCTGTCTGCGGCGGAGTTGCGGAAGCTGAAACACGTGCTCGCCCCGGCAGAACTCGGTGAGTCTGCCAGGGCGAGTCGGCCGTCGCGTTCCCGCGCCGCTATCGGGTTGTGGGCATCGGCCCGGGGCCCGTCGGCTCTGGGCACCCGAGTCAGGAGACGGCGGTGCGGGAGTGTGGCGGCCGGCAGGGAACGGCGGGTCAGCGCGTGACGGTGACCCGGTTCTCCTTGAGGGCGGCGCAGTTGGAGCCGGTCACCTGGGTGTACACGTTGCTGATGTTGCCGCCCCAGTCGACGCAGTGGCCCTTGCCGTAGACGTAGGCCGGTCCCGCGTACGAGGTGTACTGGCCGTAGTCCTGGTCGCCCTGGTCGGTGTCGGAGACGTAGATCCAAGTGGACATGTCCACGGCGGTGCCCGGGTTGTTGCGGATGGTCGCGACGCAGTTCTGGCCGTTGGAGGAGTTGTACGTCAGGTAGACGGTGCCCAGGGAGCCGACGGGCGCGGAGTTCACGGTCTTGTAGGCGCTGCCGCAGACCTTCTGCGGCGTGGTGTTGGGCGCGGCCGAGGCGGGCGCCGCCAGAGCGGTGGACGCCCCCACCGCCAGGGCCGCGAACGCGGCCGCCGTCAGGACAGAACGGTTGAATCGCATATTTCCCCCTTGTGATCTTTGGAGATGTTTGCTCCTGCCTGATGTGACCCGCGGGACATCGGAAGGGTTGTGCGGCGTCCGCAAAATATGTGCGGCGGGCTCCCCGGCCGACGACCCGGCCGGAGCGCGCGATCGCTCTTTGCGCAGGTCGCCACCGAGAGGCGTGCGGGCCGAAGGGATACAGCCGGGCTTGGGCAATCTCACGCGGCCGACCGGCTTCGCCACCCAGGCCCGAGCGTCTTCACGGGTCCTGGGGCCCAGGGCACATCGGAAGACGGCTTCCTGGGCAACCCACTCGCCCAAGGACACCAGCACCCAGGCCATGATCTACAAGACGTTGTTCAGCGACTCCGGCGGAGCGTGCCTTGCCAGCGGTCAGCCGGCGGACCGGCGACTGGGTGGGACCTTCGTCTTCTTCGGTGACCCGCGTGGCAGGGTCGACGTGGAGGGTGACTTTGGTCTGTCTCGTGCGTTGAACAGGTCGTGCCACAACCTGAATCCAGCTCCAGCAGCGCCGTCGCGGTCACGGTCGAGGGGTCTCGGCAACTGCCGTTCCTGCTGACCCCCCAGCAGGGCGAAGCGGCTCGCAGGCTGCTGAGTTATGTGGTCTCGCTGTCACTTCCCGGACCCGACGCGCAGCTTCTTGCCGTGGTGGTGGCCGTCCGGGCCGCACGCAGTGGCGTCGGCAACGTCACCGGGGCGGACCTGTCCGCTCTGCGGCTGGGCGATTCGCGAGAAGCCGTTGATGCCCTTCGGGGTCTGGGCTGGCAGGTGGGAGACGCGCTCTTCGACGTCGATCCCGCCGCGCCTCCGGTGCCCATCACCGTTCCTGACCTGGCCTGCGGGACGGACCACCCGCTGCCCTTCGGGAAGATCATGCGCTCGCGCGTGTCCGGATGGACCACACGTGCTCTGTCCGTCAAGCCGGTCAAGAAGCTCCCGCCCGCCGCACGGCTGGCCGGCCTGTTCCTCGCCGCGCACGGCACCTCCACGCTCCTCGGGCAGATCCCGTCCGACCTTCCCGAAGCCTGCCGGGCAGCTGTGCCGAGCCTTCTGGACAAGGGCTTCCTCGCCGAGCTCTCCGCCGACCGGTTCCGCCTGGACCCTCAAGTACGGCACTTGTCGGGCCTGCGTCCGCATACCGGCGAAGAGGAGGTGGCAGCGCCCTCGATTGCCCGCGCCGAGGCCGTGCCGCCGAGGACGCCGAGATTCGAATTCAGCGCTGACGCATGGGCCGAGTGGAAGAACTCGGCCACACCAGCCCTACGACGGCACGCGGAGGCCGTCGAGCGCTGTGCCCTGTGCGCACTGCCTCCGGAACGGGTTGCGGAGGCGTTCATGACTCCCTACCCGCCTCCGTCCGTCTCCGAAGGCGCCAAGGCCGCGTACGACCGGTGGCAGGAGGCGCACCCGGAGTGCGGCCCGCTGGTCGCCAGGTTCACCGTGGCGTACCGGGCCGAACACGGGCATGGTCCCTCGTTCGGCCAACTGTGCGCGGGCCTGGGCTGGGGCAAGAGGCGTCAGATGCGCGGGCTCATCGTGCAACACCTTCTGTCCACCGGCTGGCTGACGAATACCGATCCGGTGCCATGGACCCTCCGCCCAGGGCCGGCCGCACAGGACCAGGACATCACCCTGCCCGGCGCACGGAGCACGGCGACAGCCGTCACTGCCCGGTCGTAGTTGCCGTGCTTCTCGCAAGCCGACCGGTCCGGCCCGCCGCAACGCGCGGGGGATGATGGGGAAGGAATGACGGAACGCGAGGTCAGGAGCGTGCATGGCGAAGCGGGTTCACCAGCCCCGTGAGGACGCGGAGTTCGATTTCATCCTCCGGATGAGCGGAGTCCCGGTCCTCGCCTACTTCACCGGGACCTGGCCCAAGGCGATCGAGCCCTGCCGGGCGATGGACCTCGTCGTGGGTGACATCGCCGACGAGTACACGGGCCGCCTGACGGCCGTCCGCACCGACATCACGCGCTGCCCGTCCGCGACAGAGCGATACGGAATCACCGGAGCCCCCTCCTACGTCCTGCTGAAGGAAGGAGAGGCGGTCGCGCACGGCTCGGGGCCCCTGACCATGACCGAGATACGGGAGTTCCTGGACGACCACCTCTGAGCGACCGCCAGGGCACTGCGGCCTCTCCGTCCCTCCAGCACGCAAGCCGTGGGCCTGCTTATCTGGGCTCCCCCACGGGCAGCGGCTCGGCGGCCGCGGAGAACTGGGGCGGGGCAACCCACCGATCCGGTCCCGGCGAGGACCTCGCCGACGACGCCCCCGCAAGCCCCACAGAGACAAACTCGCCGACCGCCGTCGGCACCACCGTCGTCGCGCAGCGATACTCACCCGCCCGACGTAGGTATGCCGAGCGGAGCAGTCCGATCTCTGCAGTTCCCGGGGAGCAGCCAACCGTCCAAATGGGCGCACCCCGATGACTCGGCAGCGGCCGCCACGCAGGAGCCTCGTGCGCGGCAGATTTCGGCACTTCATGGTGAACTATGACTGTTCGCCACATGAGGGGATTTGACGGGTGGGAGAGAGCGGTGCTGAGACCTTCCCCCGAAGTGCGCACGCCTACCTGTCCCACCGCGACGCGGCACTCTCCCCGTCCGCAGATCCTGGCGGCGCTCCTGTCGGCCGCCGTCTCCATGGGGGCGTACTGCCTGGCGATGGTCGCGCACGGGACATATCCCTTCGGCGCGCGGTCGCGAGCGGTCAACGACCTGGGCAATCAGTTCGTGCCGTTCCATGCCCATCTATGGGATCTCATCCACGGCAACACCAACGGTGATTTGATCTTCAACTGGGGCAGTGGATTCGGTTCACCGTTTCTCGTCGACTTCATCACCTACCTGATGAACCCGTTCTCCTGGCTCGTCGGAATTTTCCCTCGCGACATGGTCGAACTGCCGGTCTTCTTCGTCACGCTCTTCAGTGTGGGGCTCGCGGCCGGCCTGATGACCCTCTTCCTGGGTCGGCTGCGTTCCGGTTCGCCCTGGCTGCGCGCCCTGCTGGCGGTCGGGTACGCGGTCAGCGCCTGGATGATTTCTGACGGCTTCTCCGATCCCATGTGGATGTGGGGCCTGGTCTCCTTCCCCCTTCTCGGCATCGCCTTCGACTGGTGTCTGCAGGGTCGGCGCTGGATCCTCGGTTCCCTCTTCGTCTTCGCCGCCTGGGCCGGCAACTTCTACACCGCCGCCATGGCCACCATCGGCATGGTCCTGGTCCTCGTGGTGCGCGTGCTGCTCGACGAGAGCCCTGCACGCATGCGGTGGCACGCCCTGCTCCGGGCCGCCGCCATGACCGTGACGGGCATTCTTCTCGCGGCGCCCGTCCTCACGGTCAGTTTCAAGGCCCGTCAGTTCTCCCAGTCCCCTCCAGCCGCTACTTATAGGGGCGCGCCACACACCCGCGACTACCTGGCTCATCTGCTGCCCGGAGGCCTGAACCCGGCGGCCCCGCAGATCTCTGTCGGCCTGCTGCCGCTGCTCCTGGTTTTCACCTTTCCCTTTATGCGTCGCATCCGTGGCAAGGAACGCCTCATCTGGTGCGCCCTGCTGGTGGTGGTCGCACTTTCGTACGTCTGGGTACCCACCATCCTGCTGTGGCATGGCCTCGCCATGCCGAACGGCAGCCCCTACCGTGCCTCCATCGCGTTGACCGCGATGCTGGTGATGGTCGCCTGGCTGGCCCTTGCCCGCTCTCCACGCCCTTCGGAGCTTCTGGCCGGCGCGGCCGTCACGACGGTGCTGGTCCTGGTCGTCAGTCCCAGCAACTACCTCACTCACGGCACCTGGATTCTCACCATCGCCGGCGGCGCCGTCGCCCTCGGCCTGCTGGTGCTGCTGTACCGCGGACAGGCCGACCGCCGCATCCGGCTCGCCGTCACCGGCGCCCTCACCATGACCGTCTTCTTCGCCACCGCGTACACCGTCTTCTCGGTCACCGCGATCCGCGACGAGAACCCCTGGTGGAGGCCGAAGAACACCTTCAGCAGCCGATCCCTGGCCGCCTACGACGCGGTCCGTGCCCACGATCACTGGCCCACCACCCGCAGCGACCCCGGCCCGCACGAGTTCGCCGACAATGATCCTCTGCTCATCGGTGGCTCCGGCGGTTCGTACTACAGCAGCTACGTGCCCGCCGAGACCGCCGCGGCCCTGCACGCATTGGGCGCCGGCTGGTACATCCAGGGCCGCCACACACTCAGCTTCAACGACCCCGTCGGCCGCGCGATCATGGGCGTAGGCAGCTATCTCGACCGGGCCCAGAACAAGAACGGGTTCACCCAGCACTCCACCCCTGCGCCGCCGGTGGTGACGCTGCGCCCCGGCGACCAGACCCGACGCGTCGAAGACACCACCGTCTGGGCACACCAGGAACGGGTGCTCGGTGCCCAGGTCTACACAGTGCCCCCGCTCGCCCCCGCCGGCGGCCCCGCACCCGCCATCGGGCGGAACGGCGACTGGCACGTGCCGGGCCACGCCGGGAGCGCCAAAGGGACCTCCTTCACGACGAGCTGCCCGTCCGGAAGCGAAGCCCTCTGGTACGCGCCCTGGTACCACGGTCAGGTGTACGCGGTCGACTCCCGCGGAAAGGCCCTCGGCCCCGGTCTCGAGCAGGCCGGACTGTTCAACATGACCAGTAACGGGATGGCCCCGCTGGGCACGGTGGCCGCCGGGGGGAAGCTCACCGTCCAGATCGCCGCCACCCAGGCGCAGTACATCCCGAAGTCCCCGGTTGGCTGCCTGGACCGCGCGAAGCTCGACCGCGCCGTCGGACACCTCAGAGAAACGGGACCCTCGAACATCTCAGCCGGCGGTCACTCGATCGCGGCCACCTTCCCGAAGGGAACCACCGGCACCGCCGTGGTCTCGGTCCCGGCGGTGACGGGCTGGCAGTGCTCTGTGGGCGGGAAGGCGGCCCGGGCCCCCGGGACCCTGGGTGGGCTGATCGCCGTACATCTGGGGGGCAACGGCTCGCGCATCGCCTGCTCCTACCGCACTCCCGGGCTCAGGTCGGGACTGCTGATGAGCGCTCTGGCCATGGCCGTGCTGCTGGCCACCGCGGTCGTCGGCGTGGTCCGTACCCGCTCAACCGCTTCCCTGGCCAGGAGGAACCGATGATGAAGCTGTCGGTCGTCGTCCCCTGCTTCAACGAAGAAGCGGTCATCGACCAGTTCGACGCCACAACCCGCAGCGTGCTCGACAGCCTGGCGATCGAGTACGAGATCTGTTACGTCGATGACGGCAGTTGCGACGGGACCCTGGCCAAGCTGCGCGCCCTGGCCCGCAAGGCGCCGGCGGCCACCCGCTACGTCTCCTTCAGCCGCAACTTCGGCAAGGAGGCAGGCATGATCGCAGGCCTGCGCGAAGCCACCGGCGACGCCGTTGTGATCATGGACGCGGACCTGCAGCACCCACCGAAACTCATCAAGAAGATGCTCGACCTGTACGAGCTCGGGCATGACCAGATCATCGCGCGTCGCTCCCGCACGGGAGACAAGAAGGTCCGCTCCACTCTCAGCCACCTCTACTACTACGCCGTCAACAGGTGGATCGACGTGGAACTCGCCGATGGCGCCGGTGACTTCAGGATGCTGTCCCGGCCCGCGGTGGACGCGCTGCTCTCCCTCGGCGAATACAACCGCTTCTCCAAAGGCCTCTTCTCCTGGATCGGCTTCGACACCGTCACCTTCGACTACCAGAACGCCCGGCGAGAAGCCGGCGAGACCAAGTGGAAGTTCGGTTCCCTGCTGAACTACGGCATGGACGGCCTGATCTCTTTCAACAACCGGCCACTGCGCATCGCGATCTGGGGCGGCCTGAGTCTGGTCGCCGTCGGCGCGGCCTACGCCCTCTGGATCATCGTCCAGGCAGTGACCAACGGCATCAGCACACCCGGCTACGTCACGCTCGTCGCGATCATCGTGGCCCTCGGCGGTGTACAGATGGTGATGCTCGGTCTGATCGGCGAGTACGTCGGACGCATCTACTACGAGACCAAGCGGCGCCCTCACTTCCTCGTGAAGGAGGCCCACCGGTGCTCCGGCAACCCCGAACGCGTCGATCGGCGTGACGGGCGGGGCGCCGACCGACACGACCGGGTGATCTGATCTTGCCCCGCCGGATGAGCGCCGGACAACTGCAACAGATCCTTCGCTTCAGTCTGGTCGGCGCGGTCAACACCGGAACGTTCTACGTCTTCTATCGGCTGCTGCTGCCGTGGATGCCCTACTTCGGCGCCTACACCATCGCCTTCCTGCTGAGCATGCTCGGCTCGTTTTTCATGAACACGTACTTCACCTACCGAACCCGACCCACCTGGAAGAAATTTCTCCTCTTCCCCCTCACCAACATCACGAATTTCGTGGTGCAGAGCGCGGGCCTGTTCGCCCTGGTGCACTGGATGGGTCTGGACAAGCGGTACGCACCGCTGGTGGCCGCAGTCGTCGCCATCCCTTTCACGTACCTGTTGTCGAAACGCATTCTCGTGCCCACGAAGGAAGGGCAACGTCCAAGCGGGGGCGGCCCCGTCAAAATGCGCAAGTACCCACATCAACACCGACCGGAACGGGACTGCAAGGAGAACGGCTCTGTCCCGTAGCCGGCGGTGACGAGAGTGAGCGTTTTCCCGGAACGGGTCACAGGCCGCCGGTGTTGAGCAGCCGGTTGGGAGTGTCGGAGCGGACGCCGTGTACGACACCGCGAGTGGCCGTGCGGTCGAGCCAGACGTGAACCTCGTGAGCCGTGGCGTGGGGGTGTACCGACAGGTACAGCGCGATCACGCCGGTCGCGTGCGGTGCGGCCCAGGATGTCGCGCCGTCGTTCTCCGTGGTCGTACCGCCGCCGGCCAGCGCGGCGGTCACCTTCTGGCCGGGGGCGTACAGGTCCACGCACCGTCCGTAACCCGACCCATAGGACCCGCCGTCGCTCCACGCACGGTCGTTCGAGGTGGAGGCCGCCACGACGATCGTGCCGGGGACGCCGGCCGGGGAGTGCTTGCAGGCGTCGTCGTGGAAGTTGCCGGCCGCCACCACCGTCGGGATCCCCGCATCGACCATCTTCTTCACGGCGGACTCCACGGCCGCCGACCGGTGGTCGAAGTTGAGCGACATGTTCACCACGGCAGGCTTCTGAGCGTGCGCGGTGACCCACTTGACCGACTTCACCACGGCCGCCTCGGCCGCTGCCGGGGAACCGCCTCCCTCGCTCTCGCACAGGACGCCCTGGACCCGTACGAGCTCCGCCTTGGGCGCCACCCCGTACCTGGCCCCGCCGATGATGCCCGCGACGAACGTGCCGTGGCCGATACCCCCTTCGCTGAAGCAGTCACCGGAGTCCTTCGGGCCCACGAAGTCGGCACCGAGGCGGGCGCGTCCGCCGAACTCCTTGTGGGCGATGTCCATCCCGGTGTCGATCACATAGACGTGAACGCCTTTGCCCGTGGCGGTTGTTGTGAACCTCCCGTTCAGCGGCCGCGCTCGCTGATCCAGAATGTCCAGGTTCCATGGCACGTGCCGGGTGATGGGCGAGGCCGCGGTCCGCGTGATCCCGGACAACGTCCCCACCGTGCCGGGAGACATCGGCGCCGAGCCGGACGACGTCGCGTACCCGAAGGGCGCCACGGACTCCCCCTTCCCGTGCACGGGAACCGCCCCGCCGGTCCCCGCAGCCGCCGCGCCGCCTCCCCCGCCGCAGGCCGAGACCCCGAGCACCGTCACCATGGCCGCCAGCAGAAGACCGGCCTTCGTTACGTTCCGCGTCACAACGTCCCCCGTATCCCCGCTTGTCGCACAGTCAGCGCACAAGACGACCACGAGGGGCGGGCGGTTCCGCCGGGGCGTGTCGACCGGCCGGTCCACGGGCTCGACGGTGAAGGGCGCCGGCCCGGATCCCCACACCCGAGTACCGCATCTCGGATGCGGCTAAGGTCTACGCGCTCGGCGGCCCCACGCTGTGCTTCCTGCACGTCGGGCCGTGGCTCACCGGAGCCGGGGCCCTTGCTGTCGGAGGATCACCAGTGATCGGTAAGTTGCAGTGCGTGGTTCTGGACTGTCCGGACGTCCTTGAACTCGCCACGTTCTACCAGTCGCTCCTCGGCGGCGAGGTCGACCAGCCCGATCCCAGGTGGGCGGTCAGTGACGACTTTTCGACCCTTCACACGGGCTCTGGCCTCGTATTCGCGTTTCAGCGCGTGAAGGATTACCGGTCGCCGCAATGGCCGGACAGCAGGTATCCGCAGCAGTTTCATCTGGACCTCGACGTCCCGGACCTGGACCAGGCCCAGGAGCAAGTCCTCAGCTTCGGCGCCACACTGCTCCGCGTCGACCCCCGCGGTTGGAGGGTCTTCGCAGATCCGGCGGGCCACCCCTTCTGCCTCCTCCGTGGCTGACGAGGACGAGAGGCAGGCTGGACCTCTGCTGCCGCTCGGCGATGCCCGCTCTCCAGCAAGGAAACGAGTTGCGGAACGTCACGTAGTTCCCCACCCGTGACGCCAGACTTCCCCGCCCTGCCGTTCGAACGTGCGGATCACGGCTCGGGGGTCCATTCCACGGGAGGGGGCATGCGGCTGTAGTGCGCGCCTCTGGTGCCGTAGCGGGCGAGATGGAGGGTCTCACCGTCGAGCTGGATCTCTGCCGGCGGCGGGTTCGGAACGGAGATCCGCGGGTGGGCGTAGGGGTGGCCTTCGATGAAGAGAGGCTCCCGGTGGCTGTTCCCGCTGTCCGCCCAGTCCTGGGCCCGCTCGCGGGTCCACGGGTTCTGCAGGGTCCGCGGGGCGGTCGGGTCGTGATCGTAGCCGTTGAGGCTGCGCACCAGAGCTTCGCTGTAGACACCCTTGACCCGGAAGTTCTCCAGGTCTTCCGCGCGTACGATCATGTTGACGTACCGGCGGGTGTTGCCTCGGTGGCGGCCCACCGCAGGCCAGCGACCCCAGCCGGGGTCCCAGCGCACGGGCGGGAGCCACAGCAGGGCACCTGTGCGGAAGTGCTTCGTGCCGTGCTGGATGTCGAGGCCGCTCTCGCCGTGCGCGGTTTCTCGCGCCACGTTGGCCACCAGGCACCAGCCCAACAGCCCGTCCGGCGTCTCTTCTTCGGTGGGTTCCGTGTCTGTCACGCCGAGAATTCTGAGGCACGAGACGGGGCGCGAGCCAGCACTTATCAGCTGAGGCGACCGAATCGAACCTCTGCGGATCACCAGCCGGTCTACACGTCTGTGCCCTGTCTGACGAGCTCGACGAGTCGCTCTGCCTGAGTGGCGTCGGCGGTGGTCAGGGCGATCCCGTTGGCCAGGGCGAGCAGTTCCGATGCGGTGAGGTCGGGCCGGACAGTACCGGCGCTTTGCGCCCGGGTCAGCAGCGCGGACGCGGCTGTATGCATCGAGTGGTGCCAGCGGTCGAACAGCGCCGATCGCTGACCGGTGCGGTCATCAGTGATCGACAGCGCCAGTTCCCGCTTGGCTGCCACGTGTGCGATGAAATCCTGAAGCCAGTCGAACAGGGCGTCGCCGGGAGGATCCTCGGCCAGCAGGGACCGGCTCCGGGCGCAGAGCTCGGCCACTTCCTCGGAGTAGACAGCGATGATCAGTTCGCGGCGCGTCGGGAAGTGTCGGTACATCGTGGCGTTCCCGACGCCGGCCCGGCGGGCGATGTCGTCGAGCGGGGCGTCGACGCCGTGGTCGTGGAAGACACCCCTGGCCGCGGCCACGAGCAGGTCGTAGTTGCGCTGGGCATCCGCGCGACGACGGCGCTGAGGTTCCGAACGCGGCGCAGGTCCGGCGCTCTGCGATGGCATGACCCTCCTTGTTAATCGGGGACTCCCCCGGTTACGGTAGCCGAACAGCTAAACGGGGAGTTCCCCACTTGCTGTCTCACGTATCCCCATCAGAGGAGATGCCGCATGCCGCAGGGAGCAAGAGACATCGCACACCCGGGCCCGGGAGAGATTCACCGGCGCATCGTCGAGAGCTATGCGCAGATCCTGGAAGGCCGGCTCGAAGTTGCCCTGACGCTGATCGACCCTGAGGTCGTCGACCACCGGGGAGGCACCCAAGGCGATCACCGGGGACGCGAAGCCTGGCGAGAGAAGTGGGAGCGGATGAGCGCGGCCAGCGCGTTCCACGACGTCTCGGTGACGATCGAGCAGAACGTCGTCTCCGGCGACACCTCCGTCAACCGGTACACCAGCCGGGGCACCCACACGGACTCCGGCCGGCGCTACGAGGTTCTCAGCATGGACATGGTCCGTGTCCGCAACGGCCGAATCGTCGAGCACTGGGCCCTGCGCGACGCCGACGCGATGCGCGACCAGTTGGGCTTGTGAGGTCGTCGCTCCGGCGTGCTGCCACCGCCAACGTGCCAGTGGATCTACGGGGCACCTCGCCTCGCCGAAGCTGCGCCGACGACAGAGGTGCCGAAACGAAGTGTCCATCCTTCGCGGCATCCTCGAACTCCCCCGCAGAAGCCACGACTTGAGTTGTTGACAGGACCTCGTCATGCCGGTTCACTGCCTCCGAGGAAGGTATGGACCAGTGCTCGATTGCCGCCCGGCTCGATGCGAGCCGTTGGCCCCCATCGTGAAATCGAGGCGAGTTCCGGTGTTCTCACGAAGCCCAGACATCGTTGTCGGATCACGACTCCTCAGCTTCCTGCTGACGACCGTGCTGGCGTTCGTGGCCTTGGGCCCGGCCGCGACGCCCGCCGCCGCCACCACGCAGGTGTGCGTACTGGCCTGTGACACGCTGGACCCGTCGCAGGCACGGCAGGAGAGCTTCCCCGTGCCGAACAAGAACCTCAACGGCCGTCGCCTCGAACTGCACGTCTCCGACACGGACGACATGGCCTGGGCCAGCATCGACGACGGCGTGACCGGCGACTCGGTGTGGCTGGACCGCTCCTGGGACGGCGGCGCCACCTGGGAGGGGCTGCTCGGCAAGGCGAGCGTCCCGGGAACCTGGACCGGCACCCGAACGCTGATGTACAACATCACCGATCCGCGCAACCACCGACGCGGGCTCGTGCGGGCCTGCGGCGACGCCGCCGGGGTCGGCTGTACGAACTGGGCCTACCCCGCCGTGTGCGACGCGCTCTGTGACGGAACCGACGCCGGCCAGGCGGCCGCTGACGATCAACCGGTGCCGTCCACCACCCTCTACGGCCGCACGATCCGCCTGCACGTCGACCAGAAGAACTCCATGGCCTGGGCCGGTATCGACACCGGCGGCGCCGGCGACGAGATCTGGCTCGACCGCTCCTGGGACGGCGGCGCGACCTGGCCCGACGGCTCCTCCCTCGGCCGCACCAGCACCCCGTCCGGGGCGACCGGCACCCGTACCGCGATGTACGCCACCCGCGATCCGCGCGGCCTCCTTCCCGGCGGCGCGGTCCGCGCGTGCGGCCGGGAGGCCGCGCACCAGGAGGGCAGCTGCACCGCGTGGGTCAGGCCCGCGCCGACCAGGGCGCGCGCCGCGGCGGACGCGCTGATGACCGCGTACGACCCCTACAACGGCTGGTGGCCGAGCAGTTGGTGGAACTCCGCCGCCACGCTCACCTCCCTCGTCGACTTCGCGAAGACCACCGGCCGGCACGACTACGACTGGGTCATCGCGCGCACCTTCGACCAGAACAAGGGCGTCTTCGCCGCCGGTGTGCGCAGCTCGGACGCGATCGAGGGCCACTTCATCAGCCGTTCCATCGACGACTCGGGCTGGTGGGCCATCGCCTGGCTCGACGCGTACGACTACACAGGCGACGCCCGCTATCTGAGCGAGGCCGTCACCATCGCCGACTACGTCCAGCAGTACTGGGACCCCGGCACCTGCGGCGGCGGCGTGTGGTGGGACCGCGAGCGCACCTACAAGAATGCCGTGACGAACGGGCAGTACCTCTGGCTGACCGCGGCGCTGCACCGACGCATCACGGGTGACACCGTCTGGCTCCAGCGGGCCAGGACGGCCGCCGCCTGGTACCGGTCCAGCGGGATGATCAACTCCTCGGGTCTGGTGAACGACGGGCTCACCTCGGCCTGTGCCAACAACGGCGGCACCGTGTGGAGTTACAACCAGGGACTGGCCATCGGCGGCTTCACCGAACTGTGGAGGGCGACCGGGGACGCTGCTCCGCTGGCCACCGCGCGGACCCTTGCCGACGCCGCGATCAGCAGCCCTGCGCTGACCCGGAGCGGAGTCCTCACCGAGTCCTGCGATGTCGGCTCCGCGTCATGCGACGACAACCAGAAGCAGTTCAAGGGCATCTTCATGCGGAACTTCGCCGACCTCGCGAAGGCCACCGGGTCCAGTACCTACCAGAGTTACGTTCAGAAGCAGGCGGACTCCCTGTGGGCGCAGGACCGCAGCTCCCTCAACGCCCTCGGTGAACGGTGGGCCGGCACCGTCCCCCAGCAGACCGACTGGCGTACCCAGGCCAGCGCCCTCGGAGCGCTCACCGCCGCCGCGGGCTGACGACCGGGGCCGGGAACGGGAACGGGAACGGGCGGGGGCTGCGGGAGGCGACCTCCGAGTTGCCGATGGCGGCCGCCTGGGAGTCGGCTCCCGGTTGACGAGGCCGGGATGGCGCCCGGCCCAAGTCGCCCACCGCAACGGCGCCGCCAGTGGGTTCGGCTGTCACCGCCGCGGCAGCCGAACCCGTGGCCTTGTCCGTCAGCGTTCTCCCTCGGCAAACAGGTCGAGCGGAAAGGGTGGGGACGGGTGCCATTCGTGATCGTCCAGCGGGCCCGGGTGCGGCACCACGAAGCGGTGCCGGCCACATTCGATCTCCTGGGGTTCGAGACCCGGCAGGACGACTGTCGCGACCGATCCGGTCGGCACGGTGACGTCGACGCGGAGTTCGCCCTCGGCTCGCTCCCACGCGACCTCGGCCAAGCCGTAGGGAGTGCGGTGCGCCGTGCGTGCCCACGAGAGCCGTCCCCCGGGTCGCGGCTCGACCCACAGGGACCGGTACCCCGGCGAGCCGGGTCCGAGCCCGGCGACCACCCGATGCATCCAATCGGCCACCGCGCCGAAAGCGTAGTGGTTGAACGACGTCATCTCCCCGGGGTTGACCGAACCGTCGGGAAGCAGGGAGTCCCAGCGCTCCCAGATCGTGGTGGCCCCCATCGTCACCGGATACAGCCAGGAGGGGCACTCGGTCTGGAGCAGCATCTGGTACGCGTCGTCGATCGCTCCCGCGGAGGTGAGGGCGTCGCAGATCACCGGGGTACCGAGGAAGCCCGTGGCGACCTTGTGCCCCTTCTCCCGCACCAGCCGGACCAGTTGCCGTGCCGCCCGCTCGCGCTGTTCGGCGTCGGTCAGCAGAGCGAACTCGAGCGCCAGGGCATAGCCGGTCTGCCCGGAGCTCGCGATCCGGCCCCCCTGCGTCACGTACTCGTCGTGGAACGCCTGCCGGACTCCGTTGGCGAGTTCGCCGTACTTGACCGCGTCCGCCACCTCGCCGATCACCGCGGCGATCCGGGAGAGCAGGCCGGCGACGTGCGCGCGGTAGGCGGTGGCCACCAGGTGCGCGTCGGTCTCGGCCTGCCAGGGAGCGTCGGCAGGTGCCGCCGGGTCGAGCCAGTCGCCGAGCTGCAACGCCGGCTTGTCGAAGAGGCCGGCCGGCCCCAGCGAGGCGGTCACGCCGTCGACCCAGGCCCGCATGCTCGGATACTGGCGACGGAGCAGCTCCGCATCGCCGAACCGGTGGTGGAGCACCCAGGGGACGATCACCGCGGCGTCACTCCAGCCGGCCGTCGGGGCCGGTTCCGCGAAGGGGCCGGGGAAGTCGATCCGCGGCACGAACAGCGGGACGACGCCCTCCGCGGTCTGGTCCGCGGCGAGATCGGCCAGCCAGGAGGTGAGCAGGCCGGCGCAGTCGAAGAGGTAGGCGGCCGTGGGCGCGAAGACCTGGATGTCACCGGTCCAGCCCAGGCGCTCGTCACGTTGCGGACAGTCGGTGGGGACGTCGACGAAATTACCGCGCATCCCCCACACGACGTTCTCGTGGAGACGGTTGAGCAAGGGGTCGGAACACTCGAACCAGCCGGTCCGGCGCATGTCCGAGTGGTAGACGACGGCCGTCGCCTCGAGTTCGTCGTAGTCACCGCTCACCTCGGCGTAGCGAAAGCCGTGGCAGGTGAAGGACGGCTCCCAGTACTCGCCGTCGGCATCCCCGGCGAGCACGTACCGGTCCGTGGCCGTCGCCGTGCGCAGCGGTCGGACCCCCAGCTCGCCGTTCTCGAGTACCTCGGCATGGCGCATGGTGACCGTCGCGCCGCGGCGGCCGCACACCCGGATGCGGAGTCGTCCCACCAGGTTCTGGCCGAAGTCGAGGACGGTACGGCCGGAGGGAGTGGTGATCGTGTCGACCGGAACGCGCTCCTCGACCGCCCGGACCGGAGGCCCCGACGGAGCCACCAGAGTGGCGGGGTCGCGCTCGCCGCGGCGCACCCCGCCCCACTCCAGGTCGTCGAATCCGGGACTCGACCAGCCGGGGAGCGCCATCGTCGCGTCGTAGGTCTCGCCCTCGTAGAGATCCGCGGACCGGATCGGCCCGGTCGAGGAGCACCAGCCCTCGTCGGTGGCAATCACCTGACGCCGGCCGTCGACGTAGTCGATCTCGAGTTGGGCGAGCAGCCCCAGTGAGCTGCCGTAGGTGTCGCGCCAGCCGGGCACGAACCCGACCCGGCCTCGCCACCAGCCGTCGGCGACCTGCACCCCGATCGCGTTCTCACCGGCGCGCACCTGCCGGGTGACGTCGTAGGTCTGGTAGCGCAGCCGGTGGTGGTAGCTGGTCCACCCCGGGGCGAGGGCGTCGTCGCCGACCCGCTCGCCGTTGAGTTCGGCGACGTACAGCCCGTGCGCGGTGATGTAGAGGCGGGCGCGGGCGATCGTGCCGTCGGCGACGAAGGAGCGTCGGAGCAGTGCCGCCGGCCCGCGTTCGTCTCCGGCGGGCTCGATCAGCGCGGCCTTCCAGTCGTCGGCGGTGAGACCGCGTTCCACGCCGACCGGGTCGCTCCAGTCGGAGACTTCGCCCTCGGTGCCGATGACGCGGACCCGGACCTCGCGCGCCTCGCGGGACGCCAGTGGCCTCGCGGGCCACGGCACCAGCACGGAGTCGGCGGAGTCGACGTGGAAGAACTCGTCGCCGATGGTCAGTTCGTAGGCGGCCTGTCGCCGGCCCTGTTGGCCGGCGACCTGCCAGGAGAGTCGCGGGCGATCCTCCCCGATGCCGAGCGGATCGTCGCGATGTTCGAAGCGGACGGCGGAGACCTCATCCACGACGCAGCTCCGCGACCAGGTCGCCGTAGCGGCCCGCGCTCGGCTTCGGTGTGCGCTCGAAGGTGATGGGGTCGAAGCTGTGCAGCCCGAGCTTGGGCCCGAAGCCGAAGATCCACTCGAAGTTGTCCACAAGAGTCCAGTGGAAGTAGCCGAGCACCGGGACGCCGACGTCCATCGCCTGCTGCAGACCTGCCAGCGACGGCTCGATGAAAACGGCGCGCTGCGTGTCGTCGTCCGCCTGCATGCCGTGCTCGGTGACCAGGACCGGCACGCCGCTCACCGCGTGGGCGTACTGCGCGCAACTGCCGAGCGACGCCGGGTCGGTGCGGTTCATCACCCCGCCCTCGGCGGGTGTGCCGTCGAGGTTCACCGCCCGCGTCGCGTCGTAGTAGTGGCGCTCGTAGTTCTGGACTCCGATGAAGTCGTCCTCGCGAGCGATCTCCAGCCAGGGCTGGTAGACCTCGGCGCGCTTGCGGTCACGCAGGGTGGGGTCCGAGCCGTGGACGAGGTCGTCCACGATCGCGATCGACAGGCCGACGGGAAGATCCGCGCGACGCGCCTTGATCGCCGCGCGAGCCGCGCGGTGCCCCGCGGCCTGGCCCGCGAGCAGGGCGCCGGACTCCTCGGCGAGCGTGATGTTGGTGAGGCGGTAGCGCTCGACGCCGGCCGCCCGGGTGCAGGCCTCCAGCGTCGCGCGCTCCAGGTCCCGGACGAAGTCGGGCAGCCCGGCCCAGGCGAGCATCGGCGGCAGGTTGGGTTCGTTCATCGTCACCGCCACCGCGATCCGGTCGCCGAAGGCTGCCATGATCCGGTCGCAGAAGCGCGCGAACCGTTCCGGGGCTTCGGCGTCCAGCCATCCGCCGCGCGCGGCGAACCAGTGCGGGGCGACGAAGTGGTGGAACGTGACGACCGGCGCCAGACCCCGCTCGACGCAGTGGTCGACGATCGCCTCGTAGTGGGCCAGCGCGGCGGCGGAGAACTCGCCTTCGACGGGCTCGACCCGCGCCCACTCGACGGAGAAGCGGTAGGCGTTGAGGTTCATGGCGGCGGCCAGGTCGACATCCTCGCGCCAGCGTTCCCAGCCGTCGCAGGCCTTGCCCGACCGCTCCTTGAAGACGGTCGGTGTCACGTTCTCGGCGAACCAGCAGTCACTGGTCGCGTTGTCGCCCTCGGTCTGGTGGCCGGCACTGGCCACTCCCCAGAGGAAGTCGGCGGGGAACTGGTGCATGAGATCTCCGTAGGTGGTGCGAGGTTTCAGTGGGTCGCAAGTGGTGCGAGGGTCAGGAGGTCGCAAGGTGGTGCCAGGGTCAGGAGGTCGCGCGAAGTGCGGCGACCTCGTCGAGGCGATGGCAGGCCGCGGAGGCGTCACCGGTGCCGCTGAGAGGGGGCCGTTCGGTACGGCAGAGGTCCTCCGCTAGCGGGCACCGGTTCGCGAAGGGACAGCCCTTCGGTGCCGCCCCGGCGGTCCCGGCCGCGCCGATGCCCAAGGCTTCGCGCGCGGCGCGGCGGAGAGCCTGCTCGGCCGGATGGGGCACAGGTGCGGCCGCGGTCAGCGCCACGGTGTAGGGGTGACGCGGTTCCTGGGTCACCGATTCGACAGCGCCCTGCTCCATCACCTGGCCTCGGTAGAGAACCGCGACCCGCTGGGAGAGGAACCGGACGACGCCCAGGTCGTGCGCGATGAAGAGCAGCGCGAGTTGTCGCTGGTCGCGCAGATCGGCCAGCAGGTTCAGCACCTGCGCCTGGGTCGAGAGATCGAGGGCGCTGACCGGTTCGTCGAGCACGATCACCTTCGGGTCGCAGACCAGGGCACGGGCGATCGCCACGCGCTGACGCTGGCCGCCGGAGAGCTGCGCCGGGTCGCGGTCGATCGCGTCCTTCGGGAGACCGACCGCTTCGAGTGCGTCTCGGGCCCGCTGCCACTGCTCCTGCTTCGGGACACGCAACACCCGGAGCGGCTCCACCAGGGTCCGGCCGATGCTCTGGGCCGGATTGAGCGAGGAGTAGGGGTCCTGGAAGACCGCGCGCAGGTCGATCGCGCTGACCCGCCGCTGTCGCAGCGAGGCCCTGGTGATGTCCGTCCCGTTCAGCGTGATCGATCCGGAACTCGCCGCCTGAAGTCCCAGGATCGCCTTGCCGATGGTGGACTTGCCGGAGCCGGACTCACCGACCAGCCCGAGGGTCTCGCCCGGCGCGATGTCGAAGCTGACCCCGTCGACGGCGGGAGGCGTCCTGTGGCGGCGTCCGTAGTGGACGACGAGATCCCGCACGCTGAGGGCTGACTGGTTCATCGGACGGCTCCGGATTCGTTCGGCATGGCCGTGCTGGGCGCCGGGGCCAGCGGATGGATGCAGCGCGCGGTTCCCGCGCCGTGCGCCGGCGCCGCCGCGATCGGCTCGTGGCATTCCGGGGTGACGAGGGGACACCGGCTTGCGAACCGGCAGCCGGTGGGCCAGTCCTTCGGCGCCGGCACCGTGCCCGGGATCGAGGGCAGCCGGTCCGGGACCTCCTCCCCCTGCGGGATGTGGGGGTTCGCGCTGAGCAGCGCGCTCGTGTAGGGATGCGCGGCCCGGTCCAGGACCTCGGCCACGGTCCCGGACTCGACCACTTGGCCGGCGTACATGACGGCGACGTCGTCGCACAGGTCCGCCACCACACCGAGGTCGTGACTGACCAGGACGACCGACAGGCCGGTGCCGCGCACCAGTGAGCGCAGCAGGCTGAGGATCTCGGCCTGCACGGTCACGTCCAGAGCGGTGGTCGGCTCGTCGGCGATCAGGAGCTTCGGCGAGCCGGTGAGCGCGAGGGCGATACACACACGCTGGGCCATGCCGCCGGACAGTGCGTGCGGGTAGCTGCGCAGGATCCGCTCGGGGTCGACGATGCCGACCTGGGCCAGCAGGTCGAGCGCGATACGGCGGGCCTCGCCGCGGCCGACCCCACGGAAGCGGCGGATGGGCTGGGTGAGTTGATGGCCGATGGAGAACATCGGGTCGAGCGCGACCATCGGCTCCTGGGAGATCAGCGCGATGTCCCGCCCGCGGACGGCCTGGTACTCCTTGTCGGAAAGCCCGACCAGGTCCCGGCCCTCGAAGAGGATGGAACCGCCGCTGACCTCGACGCCGTCGGGCAGCAGTCCCATCAGGGACCGTGCGGTCATCGTCTTGCCGCACCCGGACTCGCCGACCAGGCCGAGCACGGTGCCGGACCGGACCGAGACCGAGACACCGGTGACCAGTTCCGTACCCTCCACGACCCCGACGTGCAGATCGCGCACGGCGAGCAGGGCTCCGTCGGTCCCGGGGTGTGCCTCGCCCGCCGCCGGAGCCGCTGTCGGAGGTCGCGTCGCTCGTCGCGCGGGGCGGCGAGCCGGGGCGGTCCGCTCCCGCTCACCGGCCAGGGCGTCGGCGATCTGGTTGGCCGCGATCACGGTCAGCGCGAGCACGACACCGGTGGGGACCATCATCCAGGCGTCGTCGTAGATGTGCTGCTGGGCGTCGCCGATGAGGCCGCCCCAGCTCGGCGCGGGTATGGCGGGCCCGTAGCCCATGAAGGCCAGGCCGGCTTCGATCAGGATGCCGAGGGCGAAGAGCTGCGCCGCCTGGACGGCGATCGTGGTCGCCATGCCGGGCAGTACGTGACGCACGTTCACCAGGAGGGAGCCGACGCCGTTCACCTTCGCCGCGTCGACATAGAGGCGGGTGCGCAGCGACTGGGCCAGCGCGAGCAGGATCCGGTACACCGGCGCCGCGAGCAGGAGCCCGAGAACGGCCATGATGGCCCAGACGTGGACCCCCACCGCGCCGACGAAGGCGAGCAGGATCACGGTGGTCGGCAGTGCCAGGAGCAGCTCGGCGACGCGGCTGCCGGTCCGTTCGACGCTCCGGCCGTGCTCGGCCGCGAGCAACGCCATCGGCACGCCGACGCAGAAGGCCACCGTCACGGCCAGCAGTGCCGGGCCGATGGAGATCCAGCCACCGGTGACGATCCGGGAGAAGATGTCGCGACCCAGTTCGTCGGTGCCGAGCCAGTGCCCGCCCGAAGGGCCGGTCAGGACGTGAGCGAGGTCCTGCCGGTCGACAGGGACCGGCACCCACCAGTGCGTGGTCGCCGAGGCGATCACGATCGCGACCAGCCAGGCGATCGCGAGCACGGTGCCGGGGCGGCGCAGCGAGGCCGGCAGGGGGCGCCGGCCGGGCGTCGGTTCGGACGCCGGGGGCACCTGGACGGGTTGGGTGAGGGCGTTCACGCGGCACGAACCTTCGGGTCGAGGGCGGCGAGGACGAGGTCGAGGAGCAGGTTGGTGACAACCACCACCACCGTCGCGATGACGACGACGCCCTGGACCGCTGGGAAGTCGTGGGTGTTGATCGCGGCCTGTGCGGCCTGGCCGAGCCCCGGCAGCGCGAAGAGCTGCTCGATGATGACCGAGCCGCCGAAGAGGGCGATGAACTGGATGCCGAGCACCGACACCACCGGCGCGGCGGCGAAGCGGAGCGCGTGCAGGTAGCGGATCCGCCAGACCGGTGTGCCGAGGGCGCGCAGGGTGCGGATGTGCTCCTGCCGCAGTGCGTCGACCATGCCGGCCCTGGTCGTGCGCGCGATGATCGCGGCTCCCGTCAGGCCCAGCGCGAGCACCGGGAGAACGAGACTTCGGACGTACTGCGTCGGCGAGGTCATGAACCCGACATAGCCGGTGGCGGGCAGCAGATGCGCCTTCACCGAGAGCAGGTACACCAGCAGGATGCCGAGCCAGAACTGCGGCAGGGAGAGCATGATCCCGCTGGTCACCGTGATCAGGCGATCGAGTCGGCCCCGGCGTACCGCCGCCACGACTCCGACCAGGATCCCCAGGATCCCGCTGAACAGGGTCGCGAAGACCGCCGCCGAAGCGGTGACCGGTATGCGCTGCGTCAGGTCCGGCCAGATGCCGCGACCGTCGATCAACGAGACCCCGAGGTCGCTGCGGACCGCGTGTCCGAGCCAGCTCGCGTACTGGGCGACGAGCGGGCGGTCCCAGCCGAGCCGGGCGTTCTCCGCCGCGATCTGGGCCCTGGTGGCCCCCTCCCCGGCGGTGATGGCTCCTGGGCTGCCGCCGGAGGCGTGCACCAGGAGGAAGCTGAGGGCGGACGCCACCAGGACGGTGACGGCACCGAGTCCGATACGACGGGCGAGGTAGGTGAGCATGCGGTTCCTTTCCGAGATCACGGCACCGGGCGTGCTGTCCCGTCGGTCGGCCGACGGTCCTGAGGACCGCCGGCCGACCCGCCGGAACGGTCAGGCGACCGGCTTGAACGAGCTGAGCAGCGGGTAGCCGTCGGTGCCGGGATAGGTCGGAGCCTTGAGCACCTTGGCGTTGTAGCCGGCGTACGCGTACTGCTCGGCGACCGGGATCAGCCAGCCCTCGTCGATCAGCGAGCCGTTCAGCTTCTTCAGCGCGGCGGGGTGGTCCGCACCGGAGGCGTTCGACGCCGCCCCGAGCGCGGCCCCGATCACCGGGTCCTGCGTCTTGTGCGGGTTCGCGAAGCCGCCCACGAGAACCCCCGCGGTGACGCCGATCTCGTTGCTCATCGTCAGCGGGATGAAGCCCGCCGGCTGGGTGTTGACCGCCGCGAAGAGCTGGCCGGTCGAGGTGGTGACGTCGATCTTCATGTCGACGCCGATCGCCTTGAACTCGTTCTGCAGGAACTCCAGCGCGGCCTGATCGGTCGGGCTGGCGGTGATGGTGAACGAGAAGCCGTTCGGGTAGCCGGCCCGGCTCAGCGTCTGCTTCGCCTTGGCGACGTCGTAGGCGTAGCGGGTGTTCAGGGCGGGGTCGTAGCCGGGCGAGGACTTGGGGAAGGCGTTGGCCGTCGGCTCGGCGCCCTTCGCCACGGTCTTGACGAAGGCGTTCCGGTCGATCGCGTAGCTCAGTGCCAGGCGGACGTCCTTCTTGCCGAACGGCTTCGAGCTCACCCCGCTCTTGTCGAAGACCAGCAGGTCCAGCATCGTGCCGCCGTTCTTGACCAGCGAGACGTGGTTGGACTCCGCCGTCCCCTCCGTGGACGTGTCGATGAGCGACGCGTCGGTCTGGCCGGATATCTGCGCGTTCAGACGAGCGTTCTTGTCCAGGTACGGCTTGTAGACGATCGTCCGGAACGGGTAGGTGCCCGCGTTCGTGCCGGGCTGGCGGCTCATCGTGTAACTGCTGCCCTTGACCGCGGAGTTCATCTTGTACGGGCCCGAGCCGTCCGGACCCTGATGGAGCAGGCTCGGGTCGCTGATCGCCTTCGCTCCGACGATCGTCCCGGGGACGCCCTCGAGGTTCGTCTGGAACGACCCCTGCGCGGCGGGGAAGGTGAGCACCACGGTGTCCGCGCTCGGGGCCTTGACGTCGGCGATCTCGGTCGAGCCGCCCTTGGCGAAGCCGGAGTAGGCCTGGAGCTTGGAGTCGGTGCGACGGTCGAGGTTCGCCTTGACCAGCTGAGCGGTGAGCTTGGAGCCGTCGGTGAAGGTGACGCCGGACTTGAGCTTCAGCGTCATCTGGGTCTTGGACTTGTTGTAGCCGAAGCTCGAGACGAGCTCGGGGACGGGCTGACCGTCGGGGCCCTCCGCGAAGAGCGACTGGTAGACCGACTCGTAGAAGAGTCGCTGGCCGCCGCCGTAGAGCAGCGGGTCGTAGGCCTGGGGTGCCGGGTCGGAGTCGTAGCCGAGGGTGAGCGTGGTGCTCGAAGAACCATCTGCGCTGTTCGTCGAAGAGCCGCACGCCGCCAGAGAGACGGTGGCTACCGCCAGGGCCAGTGTGCTGGCCGCCAGACGCTTGAAGGTGAAGCCGGTCATCGAAGCCTCTCGGGTTGTCCGGGTCGGGGCCTTCGCCCAACTTGACGAGAACAATGAGTGGCGCCAGTCACACAAGTCAGCCATGATTGCCATTGATTGAAACGCGCGCTTCATCGGAAGGACTCATTGGTGAGCGAGACGGATGCCGCCCCCACCCGACGCCGGGGCAAGCGACCACCGCAGGGGGAACCCGTCATCGACCGGGCGTTGTCGCTGCTCGAGACGTTCGACGCGACGCGGCGGCACCTGACCCTGCGCGAGCTGAGCGTGCTCAGCAGCATTCCGGTCAGCACGACGTTGCGGCTGGCCAACCGGCTGCTCGACTGGGGTGCTCTCGAACGGGACGAGGCCGGCCGGTACTCGATCGGCCTGCGGCTGCTGGAGGTTGCCTCCCTCGCCCCGCGCGGTCACGGGCTGCGCCAGACAGCTCTGCCTTTCATGAGCGACCTGGGAGCGGTCACGCATCAGCATGTGCAGCTCGCGGTCCGCGACGGTCTCGAGGCGACGCTGGTCGAGCGTCTCTCGGCGCACAGAGCGGTCCAGGTGCGGTACCGGGTCGGCGGCAAGATGCCGCTGCACGCGACCGGCATGGGGCTGGCGCTCCTCGCCTTCGCACCGGGCGAGGTGCAGGACGAACTGCTCGCGCGGCCGCTGCACAGCGAGCCGGACAAGGCGCTGATTCCGGCCGCGGCGATGCGGCGCACGCTCGCCGACGTGCGCCGGGAGCGGGTGGCCATCTTCCGTCGTACCGAGCTGGAGACGCTGGTGGCCGTGGCGGCGCCGATCTTCGACGAGCGCGACGAAGCGGTCGCCGCGATCGGCGTGCTGCTCCCCGAACGGGAGGCGCAGCCACGCCGGCTCACGTACGCGGTGAGGATCGCCGCGCAGGGCATCTCGCGGGCCCTCGGCGCCCCCAGCGCGGCCCTGCCACCGGCGGCACTCAGGTCGTGAAGGTGTGCCGACCGGGGCCGGCCCTGTCCGCCTTTCCGTTCGGCAGGACGACCTCGGCGGTCGTGCCCGGGGGCACGACGACCTCGAGAAGAAACCGCCCGTCTCTGATTTGCCAGGCCGAACCGATGCGCCCGTAGGGCGAGTCGAGCGTCGCGGAGGCCTGGGTGAGACCACCGCCCGGAAGCGGGGCCACCCGGAAGCGGCGGTAGGCCGGATCGAGCGGCCGCAGCCCCGCGGTGTGCCGGTGGAGGAAGCTGATCACCGCTCCCTTCGAGTAGTGGTTGAGCGACTCGTGGGGCGTGCCGTCGTCCGCGATCCCGTTCCAGCGCTCCCACATCGTGGTCGCACCGCGATCGAGCATGTGCAGCCAGGACGGCGGACCGTCCTGGAACAGGAGCTCGTAGGCAAGATCCGCCTCGCCGTGTTCGGCCAGCACCGGCAGGAGGAAGGGCGTCGCCAGGAAGCCGGTGCCGACATGGGTGCCCGCGGCCCGGACGAGGCCGACGAGCTGCGCCACGGCGTCCGGCACGGCGTCCTCCGGGACGAGCCCGAAGGTCAGTGCCCGCGCGAGGTTGGCCTGTGTGGCGGGCCGCACCGTGCCGTCCGCGGCGAGGAACTCGGTGCGCCAGGCGGCGGTGACGCGGGCGGCGAGTTCGGCGTACCGAGCCGACTCCGCGGGCTTGTCGAGCACCTCGGCGATACGGGCCATCAGCCCCGCCGAATGCGCGAAGTACGCCGTGGCGACATCGCTCCTGTCGGCGGCGACGAAGGCGCCGAAGTCGTCGACCTCGTTGCCCGGCTCCAGCCACTCACCCCAGTGGAAGCCCGTATCCCACAGGTAGCGCTCGTGCGCCGCCTCGGGTCCGGTGCGACCGGGGTGCCGGCCGGCGGCGGCCATCCGCTCGGCACGGCCGACCCAGCGCACCATGTTCGGCCACAGCTCGGCCAGGATCCGCTCGTCGCCGTACGCCCGGTAGAGCTCCCAGGGCACGATGACGACGGCGTCACCCCAGCCGGCCGAACCCTGCAGCGGCGCGGTGGGACCGTCCGGGCCCTCCGCCGGACCGTGCGGCGAGATGTTGGCGATCGTGCCGTCGGGCCATTGCTCGATCGCGACGTCGCCCAGCCATTTCGCCGAGAATCCGGCGACGTCGTACAGGAACGCGGCCGTCGGTGCGTAGAGCTGCCAGTCGCCGGTCCACCCCGCCCGCTCCCGGTGGGGACAGTCGGTTGGGATCTCGCAGGCGTTGTCTCGAAAGCTCCACACGGCGGCCTCGTGGAGCCGGTTGATCCGCTCGTCGCTGCACGAGAACCATCCCGTGCGGCGCAGATCGCTGTGCACCACGACGCCTGTGACATCCTCCGGGGTCAGTTCGTCGGGATGACCCTCGATGGTGACGTACCGGAAGCCGTGGGTGGTGTGCCGCGGCTCGAACACGTCGCCGGGCCGACCGGCGGAGACGACGCGGTCGACCTGCCCGGCGGGAAGCGGCTCGGGCAGGAACGGCACCGCGGGTCTGAGGTGGTCGGTGGTGAGATCGCCGTCCGGATCGAGCGCCTCACCGTGCACGAGCGTCACCTCGCCGCCCGCCGGGCCGAGGTTGCCCAGACGGACCCAGCCGTTGATGTTCTGGCCCAGGTCGACCAGTTGTCGGTCGTCGCCGCGTCGCACCACCGACCTCGGCCGTAGCTCTTCGATGCGACGTGTCGGGGGCGCCGGGGACCAGAACAGCGTCTCGTAACCCAGGCCGGCCGGCTCCACAGGGCGCCATCCGGCCGCGTCGGTGGCACGCCGGTCGTCGGACACCCCGTCGATCAGGTCGGCGCGGACGAGGCTCGACGGCCGCGACTCCCAACCCGCGTCGGTGCCGAACACCTCGGTGGTGCCGTCGTCGTACTCCACGTGCAACTGCGCGAGGAACGCCGTGCGCTCACCCCACTGATCGACCGCACGGAAGATCCCGACCTGGCCGCGGAACCAGCCGTCGCTGAGCAGAGCCGTCCAGGTGACCGGCCCCGGCCGGAGCAGCGGGGAGGCGTCATAGGCCTGAACCGGCACCCGGGCGGAGTAGTGCGTGTACCCGGGAGTCAACTCGAGATCGCCGACCCGGACCCCGTCGAGGAAGGTCTCGTAGAGACCGTGCGCCGTCGCGTAGAGCCGAGCGCGGCGTACTGGCTTCTGGATGACCAGGCGACCGCGCAACTCATAAGCGGGGCGCGGGGCCTGGGGAAGCGGTTCCGGTTCGCCGGGCCGGATCCACGAGGCGGTCCAGTCGCCGGCGGCGAGCAGACCTGTCTCGAAGCTCGCCACGGCCGACCAGCCGGACTCACCTCGATCGGTGCGCACCCGCACCTGCCAGCTCACCGGCTGCGCCGACCCGACCGGATCGAAGGGCCATGCCTCGAGGACACTTCCGGGGGACTCGACCCAGTCCGAGTCGTGCACCACGCCACCGAACTCCGCCCGGATCCGGTATGCGGTCTGGGCGAGCGTGTCCTCCGGGAGCCGCCAGGACAGCCGGGGCGCGGGTTCACCGAGCCCGAGCGGAGAACCGAGATGTTCGACGGCCGACGCGGTCGGCGCGCTCATACGTCGAGCGGCACGGGTCGGCCGACTGCGGCTGCGATCAGGTCCAGCGCGGCGGCGGTCGGCCCCAACGTGGCCGGAAGGTTGAGGTAGCCGTGCATCATCGAGCGCACCATCACCTGGCGCACGTCCACACCCGTGGCCGCGAGCGCCGCCGCGAAGGCCTCGCCGGAGACCCTCAGGTCGTCGTACTCGGCGTTGAGCACCAGCGTCGGGCACATCCCTCGCAGGTCGGCCAGGATCGGGAAGGCGTATCCGTCGGCCTTGCTGAGGGGACCACCGAGATAGTTGTGATTGAAGAAGCCGTGCATCTCCGGCGGGAAATGCAGCACTTGGGGCACGTGGCTCATCAGCTCGGCCAGCTCGGGACCGAGCGGCGGGAGCACCGCGTGGGCGACCCCGTAGGCGAAGATCAGGTGGGAGGGTGGCCGGCGGTCCTCGTCGCGCAGCTTCAGGGCGGCTCCCGCGGCGAGGTTGGCCCCGGCACTGGCCCCGCCGACCGAGATCCACTCGGGATCGACACCCAGCTCGGCCGCGTTCTCGCGGACCCAGCGCACCACGGCCACGACGTCGTCGTGAGGCACCGGGTAGTGCACGCCGTTCTGGCACAGCCGGTAGTCGACCGAGACCACGACCGCGTCGGCACGCCGCGCCACCTCCCGCGAGGTCCAGTCCGCCTCGGGCATGTCCAGGTCGCCCATCATGAAGGCGCCGCCGTGCATCCACACGAGTGCGGGGCGCCCGGTCGCGCCTGGACGCTCGCCGTAGATCCGTACCGGCACGGGACCGTGCGGCCCGGGCGCTTGCGCCGCGCGCACCACGACGTCGGGGACTTCATAGTCCGGCCAGGACTCGAACGCGACCCGCCGCTCGGCGTACTGCGGGTCCTCGAAGAAGGCTTGCATGCTGGGAACACCCTCGATGTGCGCGAAGCGCCGGAGGGTCTCAGGATGAATCGGCATGCCTCGCAGCGTTCCGTTCGCGCTGATCCACGTCACCTGGCCGCTCCATTGAATGGAACGCCAGGACCGACGGAACGGAGCGTCAGGACCGGCCCGAGTACCGGAGGCGGCGGACCCGTACCGCGCCCTCGGTCGCGAACGGCCCGACGACCCGGCCCGTGAACGCCTTGGCGGTCTCGAAGCACCAGTGTCGGCCGTCCAGCTCGACAAGCGTCACCTCGTGGTCGGCCACCCGGGCGGTCAACCGGATCCGGTCGCCCCCGACCGCACCGGCGGAGAAGTCGGAGGATGGCGGCGCCGTCGCGATGGTGAGTTCGACGTCTCCGTACGGCAGGGTGGCGTGCCAGGCCCGGTCGAATCCTGCCACCACCACCCGCGCCTCGACCTCGACCCCGGTTCCGGTGGCGTGGGCCTCCAGCGCCACCAGGTTGTCCTCCGCGTTGCGGAACGCGAGGCCCCCGCGCCCCTCCCGGACGTCGAATACGGCGCTCACCACGGTGCCCAGATGCCGCTGCCGACGCCCGACGAAGGCCGGGCGTGGGCCGTCCAGCCCGGTGTGACCGGGAGTGCGGCGGATGACGAGGCCGTCCGGCGTGGGAGTGGCGACCGCGGCCGGCAACTGGCGTACGGCGATCCAGACCGGGTCGGTCAGCGCGTCCGGAGCGGCGAGGTCGTAGGTCACCTCCTCGTCCGGCGCCGGCGGCAACTCGGTCAGCCGCGCGGTCGGCCAGTCGTCGGCCCAGTCGACGTCGGCCAGGAAGGTCTCGCGGCCGAGGGGCGAGAACGACTGCGCCAGCCCTACGGGTCGGACCCCGAGGCAGACGAGCGCCGTCCCTGCGTCGGTCTCGACCAGGTCGGCGTGGCCGAGGTTCTGCTCCGGCCGGCCGGTGCCGGCGGCGGTGAGGACCGGATTCCCCGGGCAGCCCTCGAACGGTCCGTCCGGCCTTCGGGCGCGGGCCACCGTGACGGCGTGGCCTCGGTCCGTGCCGCCTTCGGCCACCACCAGGTACCACCAGGCGCCACGGCGGTAGAGGTGCGGGCCCTCGGGCGAGTAACCGCCGCTGCCGGCCCAGATCGCGCGGGGTGTGTCGATGGCCCGGCCGGTCGTCAGGTCGACGCGGACCTGCTGGATCGGGTCGGGATGGCGGGCGAACGTGACGATCGGGGTGCCGTCGTCGTCCCAGGCGAGATCGGGGTCGATCCCGTCGACGGCGGGGATGCTCACCCCGTCGCTCCACGGTCCGGCCGGATCGGTCGCCGTGAAGACGACGCAGCCCCGGCCGCCGAGGAAGACGGTGACGATGAGGTGGAAGACACCGTCTCGGTAGCGCAGCGTCGGGGCCCAGACTCCGCCGGGCGTCGGAATCCGATCGAGTTCGACCTGCTCCGGCCTGGTCGCCACATGACCGATCTGACGCCAGTCCAGCAGATCGGTGCTGTGGTAGACCGGCAGCCCCGGCAGGTATTCGAACGACGAGGTGACGAGGTAGTAGTCGTCACCGACGCGCACCACGCTGGGGTCCGGGTTGAATCCCGGGATCAACGGACGGGTCACGGCGTGACGAGCTTCTGCAGGAAGGCGAGCGACTCCTGTTGCAGTGCGGTCACGTCCTCGGCGCCGTCCCAGAAGTGGCTCGCGCCGGGCACGAGTTGCACCTGCGCGGACCCTCCCGCCGCGGTCATGGCCGCGGCGAAGTCGACGCTCTGCGCGGTCGGCACCATCGTGTCGCTGTCGCCGTGCATGACCAGCACGGGCGGCGCGTCGGCACGCACGTGGTGAATCGGGCTGGCCTCACGGGCGAGGTCCGGGATCTCCGCGGCGGGCGCTCCCAGGAAGAGCGCCTCGCGCGTCTGCGGATCGGCGGGGTCGGGCATGGCGGTCAGGTCGGTGACCGGGAACCACGCGACCACTCCGGCCACGGCGGAGCCGGTCAGCGCGGCCAGCAGGGCGAGGTGGCCGCCGGCGGAGTCGCCCCAGAGGAACACCTGCCCCGCGCCGACCTCGTGGGGCGCCATGATCTCGGCCACGGCCGCGACCGCGGCGCGAACGTCGTCGGCCGCGGCCGGGTAGGTCGCCTCGCCACTGAGCCGGTAGTCGATCGCCGCCACCGCGAAGCCCGCCCGCACCATCGCGGGGTAGAAGTCCTCACCCAGGCGCGGCAGCGGGTGACGACGCGAACCGCGTCGCCATCCACCGCCGTGCACGTGGACGATGACCGGCACCTCGACGGCGCCCGCCGCGGACTCCGCGTCGGGCAGGTACAGGTCGAGTTCGAGCGGGCGGAAGCCCGGGATCGCGGCGTACTCGATGCCGTCGAACCGCCTCACGCGACATCACGCGTGAGGTGCTCGGCGCTCTTGTGGAACCGGCCGCCCTGCACGATGGCGACGAGTTTCTCGGCGTCCTGGAGCACGCTCACGTCCTTCGTCGGGTCTCCGTCCACCACGAGGATGTCGGCCAGGTATTCCGGGGCCAGGAGGCCGACCGGGAAGTCGAGGACCTGACCTCCGTGGAAGGTGGCCGCCTTGAGTGCCTCGAGCGGGCTGTAGCCGAAGAGCTTGACGAAGAGTTCGAGGTCGCGGGCGTTGCGGCCGATCGGGTTGTTGGGGAAGCCGTAGTCGCCGCCCGGCAGCACGCGCAGGCCGCGCGCGCGGAGCTCGGGGTAGAGCTTCGTCATCGCGTCGAGCGCCTTCACCGAGCCCATCTTCTGGGCCATCGCGGTGTCGATGCCGAACTCCTCGCCCTCGTGGACGTTGGCCCACATGATGCCGACAGCAGGCGAGAGGAAGATCGAGTCCTTCGCCTCTTCGAGCAGGTCGATCGCCTCCTGGTCGGCGTAGGAGCAGTGGTAGATCGAGCGGAAGCCACTGGTGACCGCCCGCTTGATCGACTCGGGGTTCTGGGCATGGCAGTTGAGCCAGACACCGGACTCGCGCGCCTGCTCCCCGGCGGCCAGTGCCTCTTCGGCGCTGTACTGCGTCACCATCGAGCCGCCCTCGAAGAAGACGTCGTCGTTGCTCATCAGCAGCTTGACGCTGTCGAAGCCGATCGCGGCCTGCTCACGGATGAACGCGCGTACCGCGTCCGGCCCCGTCTTCTGTTCGCGCGGGCCGTCGGGGCCCATCCGCACCGGGTTGTTGTCGCGCTCGAACGACGCGGCACGCATCCGGGGTCCCACCGCGGCACCGGCCTTGATCTGGTCGCGGAGGATCACCTCGGTCGGCACCGGGGTCAGCGAGCCGGCCGAGTAGGCGCTGGTGAAGCCTTGGTCGAGCAGGATGCGCGCGTTGCGCTTCGCGATCTCGAGGTGCTCGTCCGGCGTCGGCATGTGACGGAAGAAGCTGACGTCCAGGGGCGGGTTGAAGGAGGAATCTATGTGACCGACGGCCGAGGGGAAGGTGAGGTGGCAGTGCGACTCGATCATTCCCGGCATGACCGTCCTGCCCGTGCAGTCGACGACCTGGTCGCCCGGTTGCGTCTGTACGCCACCGCCGACGACGACCGCCTCGATCGTCTCGCCGCGGACGACCACATCGGCACGGACGGCCGGGGCGCCCGAGCCGTCGAAGACATTCCCGTTGACGAAGAGGATGCGCCGCTCGGACATGTCAGGCCCCGATCATGTTGTAGCCGCCGTCGGCGACGAAGTAGCTGCCGGTGATGTGCTGGGCGTCCGCGGTCGCGAGGAGCAGCGCCGTACCGGCGACCTCCTCGGGCTTCGGGATGTGGTGCATCGGGGTCATCTCCCGCAGCTTCTCGCCGCGTCCGTTCTTGTAGTCCTCACGGTTGAGCATGCGCTCGGTCTCCATGAATCCGGGTGCGAAGGTGTTCACCCGGACCCTGGGCGCGAAGGCCTGGGCGTAGGACTTCGTGATGCCGAGGATGCCGTACTTCGCTGCCGCGTACTGCGGCGCCCTCGCGCTGCCGCGGACCACGACCGTGGAACCAACGTTGACGATCGAGCCGCCGCCCGACTGCTCGAGCATCCGCGAGCCGAACTCGTGGGTGCACAGCAAGGTGCCCTTGAGGTCGACGGCGAGCGTATGGTCGATCGCCTCTTCGGTGATCTCACGCCACGACATCTGGTCACTGGCCATGTCGCCCACGTTGTTGATCGCCACGTCGACCCGGCCGAAGTGGCCCCACACCTCGTCGGCCATGCGCGCGATCTGCGCCCATTCGACGATGTCGGCCTGGACGAGGAAGGCATTGCGCCCCTCGGCCTCGACCCGGTCGGCCGTACGGCGTGCACCCGCCTGCGAGCTGCGGTAGTGGATCGCCACGTCGGCGCCCTCCTGGGCCGCCCGGACGGCGATCTCGGCGCCGAGGCCGGTGCCGGCACCGGTGACCAGGACGACCTTGTCGGTGAAGCGCTGCGGATGATTCATGGGTCCGCCTTTCAGACGAGGGTGCGACCGCCGTCGACGTACATGACGTGACCCGTCACGAACGCGGACTGCGGGGAGCAGAGAAACAGCAGGGGGGCGACGACGTCGTCGGCGGTGCCGAGCCGGCCGGCCGGAACGAGACCGACCATGCCTTCGCGTATGCCGGGCTTGTCGAGGTAGGCGCGCGTCAGGTCGGTCTCCGTGTAACCGGGCGCGATGGCATTGACCGTGACGCCGTGCGGCGCCCACTCGCGGGCCATGACGCGGCAGAGCTGGTTGACACCGCCCTTGGTGGCGGCATACGGGGCGTGGTTGGCGTGCGCCAGCAATCCGGAGACCGAGGACAGCAGGACGATCCGGCCGTAACCACCGGACACCATCAGGGCGCCGGCCGCCTGAGCGCTCCACACGGCGCTCTTGAGGTTGACGTCGATGATCCGATGCCAGACGTCGTCGGGCGTCTCGAGCACCGGGCGCCGGTCGTTGATGCCGACCGCGTGGACGAAGACGTCGAGGCCGCCCATCGTCTCGGCTGTCTCGTCGACCGCGGAACGGGCGCTCCGCGGGTCGGTGAGGTCGGCCGCGCGGGTCGCGATCGAGAGTCCCGCCTCCACGGCCTGCTCGGCGAGGGCGGCAAGTCGCTCCTCGTCGACGTCCGTGACGGTCACGCGGGCACCGTGTTCGGCGAGGCCGAGGGCCGCAGCCGCACCGATGCCGCCGGCACCGGCCACCAAGGCCGAGCGATGATCGAGTCCGAGCCAGTCATCCATGCGAGGGATGAAAGGCGATGCCGTGTGATCCGCACTACGTTCGTTTCAATCATTGGAACCCGCGAAGGCGCGATGCCATTGCTTGGCACAGCACCGCGTGTGCTCCGGTGCGCGCACGACACTGGGCGCCATGACTCGGTTGCCCCGCCTTGCCCCAGGTGAACTCGACCTCGGCCAACGCCGCCTCTACGACGCGATCACCGGAGGGCCCCGCGCCAGTGGTCCCCAGCTCTTCGCCCTCACCGATACACAGGGAAGACTCAACGGCCCCTTCAACGCGCTGCTGTTCGCACCCGGGGTCGGGGTTGCCCTCCAAGAGCTGGGCTCGGCGATCCGCTACCGGACCTCGCTCAGCGATCGGATCCGCGAACTCGCCGTCCTCGCAGTCGCGGCCCACTGGGACTCGGCCTTCGAGCGCTACGCCCACGAGCCGATCGGCCGGGCCGCGGGTCTGACCGACGCGGAGATCGCCGCGGTGAGCGCCGGCACGGCACCCGAGCTCTCGGACCCCGCCGAAGCCGCCGCCCTCGAACTGGCGCGGGTCCTGGTCGCGAGCGGTGACGCCGACGACGCCGTCTTCGACCGGGCCGTTTCATTGAACGGCATGGAGGCGGTGGTGGAGCTCACCACCCTGGTGGGCTACTACGCAACGCTCGCGCTGCAGTTGCGCGTCTTCCGCGTCGGAACACCAGGAGACTCCGCATGAAACTCGTGACCTTCAACGACGGCCAGGTCGGCTACGTCGACGGCGAGGCCGTGGTCGAGCTCGACGTCCCGTCGATGCGCGACTACTTCGAACAGGAAGGGAGGGTCGAGGAGACCGGGCGCCGATTCCCCCTCGGCGAGGTCACCCTTCAGGCGCCCATCGTCCCCAAGAAGTTCTTCCACACCGCCGGCAACTTCACCGACCACCACGACGAGCTGACCGCCGTCGACTGGTCGCACCCGGTGCACAAGGGGATCGTCTTCTTCCAGAACGTCGACGCGATCATCGGTCCCGACCAGCCGATCGTGTACCCCGAGGGGCTCACCAAGGAGCTCGACTACGAGCTCGAGCTGGCCATCGTGATCGGCAAGAGCGGCAAGTTCTTCGGCCCGGAGGAAGCCGAGGACTACATCGCCGGCTACACGGTCTTCAACGACATCACCGCGCGTGACATCCAGCGCCGCGAGATGCAGTCGGGCGTCTTCTCCTTCTCGAAGGGGATCGACACCTTCTGCCCCATCGGCCCCTGGATCGTCACGAAGGACGAGGTTCCCGACCCGCACGCGCTCGCGATGGAGCTCCGGGTCAACGGCGAGCGGCGGCAGACCGGCAACACCAAGAAGATGATCATCTCGATCCCGCACCTGGTCGCCTACCACTCGGCCCAGGGCTACACGGCCGGCGACATCATCACCACCGGCACCATCTCGGGCGTCGCCGCCGTGCAGCCGAACCCGTTCGACTTCTATCTCAAGCCGGGTGACCGCATCGAGGCGGAGATCGAGGGCGTCGGCACGCTGCGGAACCACGTGATCGGCTGGAAGGACGCACACGACACCGAGCCGTTCTCCATCGACCTCTACGGCCCGGCGAACTGAGGCGGAACAGATGCGACTGGCCACGCTTTCCGACCGGGCCGTCCTGCTCACCGAGGACGGCGCGGTCGACATCGCCGACGCCTCTTCGGGACGCTTCGGCCCGGACCCCATGGACGTTCTGACCGACTGGACCGAGTTCCGGGCCTGGGCCGGGAGTGCCGAGCTGCCCGCGGCGAGCCCGTACCGGACCGCCGATCTGGACGCGCCTGTCCCGCGCCCCCGCCAGGTCTTCGCGGTGGCGCTGAACTACCGTCCTCACGCCGCAGAAGCCGGCTACGTCCCGCCCGAGATCCCGCTGCTCTTCACCAAGTTCCCCAGCTGCATCGTCGGCCCGGCCGCGGAGGTCGAACTGCCCAAGGGCAATGTCGACTGGGAGCTGGAAATGGTCGCCGTCATCGGCGCACCCTGCCATCGGGTGCCCGCGAGCGAGGGCTGGGAGGCGGTGGCCGGGCTCACCGTGGGGCAGGACCTCTCCGAGCGCGTCCTCCAACTCACGGGCAAGCCGCCGCAGTTCTCGCTGGGCAAGTCGTACCCGGGCTTCGGCCCGACGGGTCCGGCGCTGGTGACCCCCGACGAACTGCCGGACCGGGACGACATCGCGATCGAGTGCCTGCTGAACGGCGAGAGCGTCCAGGCGGCCCGCACCAGCGAGATGATCTTCTCCGTTCCCCAGTTGGTGGAGTTCATCAGTGCGGTGTGCCCGCTCCACCCCGGCGACCTGATCTTCACGGGGACCCCGGCCGGGGTGGGCAACCGTCGTGTTCCCCAGCGGTTCCTCGGTCCCGACGACGTCCTGGTCAGCCGGATCGACGGCCTGGGAGAGATGCGGCAGACCTTCCGCTGAACAAGGGCCCGCGCCGACCGCCACCCAGGACGCCGGCGCGGGTCCGCTCCGTCATGAGCCGGACGGCAGCCGCGACACCGCGCGAAGGCCCCAGTCCCACGAACCGGCGCCGCACCGCAAGACCAGCCAGGCGGGCCAGGGCGGCCAGGGCACAGCAAAGCAGCCTCCGATCCACCCGCCCGCGGCGCCCGTGGCACTGCGGGCTTCTCCCTTGTCCTCCACCCGCCGACTCCTTTATAGTCACGATGACCATAAAGGAGTCGTCCGTGAACTGGAACCTCAGCTGGACCGAAGCGCTCGGCTTCGCCACCGGCGCCCTCTGCGTCTGGCTGGTGGCCCGCCAGCACATCGCCAACTGGCCCGTCGGCATCGCCAACAACGTCTTCTTCATCGCGCTCTTCCTTGAGTCCGGCCTGTACGCCGACGCCGGCCTCCAGGTTGTCTTCATCGCACTGGCCGCCTACGGCTGGTGGAGCTGGGCCCACGGCGGCGGACCCGCCACCGCCGGGGCCCTGCCCGTGCGCCGCACGACGGGTGTCGAATGGGCCTGGCTCGCTGCTGCCGGAGTACTGAGCACCGCCGCCCTCACCCTGCTGCTGGACCAGGCCACCGACTCCACCGTCCCCTTCTGGGACGCCCTCACCACCGCCCTCTCCCTGACGGCCACGTACGGCCAGTGCCGCAAGCTGCTGGAGTCCTGGTGGCTGTGGATCGCCGCCGACCTGGTCTACATCCCGCTGTACGCCTACAAGGGCCTGTACCTGACGTCCCTGCTGTACGTCGGCTTCCTCGCCCTGTGCGTGACCGGCCTCGTCGGCTGGCGGCGCACCCTCGTGGCCGCCGACCCCCGCCCCGCCAGGGCGGTGACCGCATGAGCGCCGCCACCCGCCCGTACCGACACGGCTTGGTGCTCGGCAAGTTCTATCCGCCGCACGCCGGCCACCACCACCTCGTCCGCACCGCCCTCGCGCAGTGCGACCGGCTGACCGTCCTGGTCTGCGCCGCCTCCGTGGAGTCGGTGCCGCTCGCCGACCGGGTGACGTGGATGCGCGAGGCCCACCCGGGAGCCGTGGTCGTCGGCGCCGTCGACGACCACCCGGTCGACCTGCACGACCCCGCGGTGTGGGACGCCCATATGGCTGTCTTCCGTACGGCCGTCCCGGAGCCGGTGGACGCCGTGTTCACCTCCGAGTCCTACGGCGCCGAGCTGGCCCGCCGGTTCGGTGCGGCCGAGGTCAGCGTGGACCCCGACCGCACCACCTACCCCGTCTCCGGTACCGCCGTACGCAAGGACCCGGTGGGCTCTTGGGCGTTCCTCGGCCCGGGCGTACGCGCCTCCCTCGTCCGGCGCGTGGTCGTCCTCGGCGCCGAGTCCACCGGCACCACCACCCTCTCCCTGGCACTGGCCGCCCACTACCGTGCGCGCGGCGGCATCTGGACGGACACCGGCTGGGTACCCGAGTACGGGCGCGCGTACAGCGAGGAGAAGCTCGCCGCACTGAGGGCCACCGACCCCGAAGCCGACTGGGCGCAGGCCGAGTTCGCCTCGGAGGAGTTCCCCGTCATCGCCCGCCGCCAGGACGCCGACGAACAGCGCGCAGCCCGGGACGGCTCCCCCGTGCTCATCTGCGACACCGACTCGTTCGCCACCACGATCTGGCACGAGCGCTACCTCGGCGCGCCCAGCCCCGAGGTGGCCGCCGTCGCCGCCCGCACCCCGCGCCATCTGTACCTGCTCACCGACCACGAGGGCGTGCCCTTCGAGGACGACGGCCTGCGTGACGGCCCGCACCTGCGCCCGTGGATGACCGGCCGTTTCCGGGAGGAACTGGAGCGCACCGGCCGCCGGTTCCTGCTGGTCACCGGCAGCCCCGAGGAGCGGCTGCGCACAGCCGTGGCCGCGGTGGACGGCCTGCTCACCGAGGGCTGGCACTTCAACGACCCGCTCCCGGAGCACCGGTGACATCCGCCGCCTCGTACGACCCGTCCGCGTACGAGCCGTTCGCGGTGACCGTCGACCTCGCCGTGCTGACCGTGCGCGCCGCCGCCCTTCATGTGCTGCTGATCCGGCGCGGCCAGGAGCCGTACGCGGGCGCCTGGGCGCTGCCCGGCGGCTTCCTGCTTCCCCACGAGTCGGCCGAGGAGGCCTCCCGCCGCGAACTCGCCGAGGAGACCGGCCTGCCGGAGTCCCTGCTCGACGGCCTTCACCTGGAGCAGGTACGCACCTACAGCGACCCGGATCGCGACCCCCGGATGCGGGTGGTCTCCGTGGCCTTCGCCGCGTTGGTCCCCGATCTGCCCGAACCTGCGGCCGGCGGCGACGCCGCCCAGGCCCGCTGGGTGCCACTCGCCGAGGCCGAGGTCGCCGCCCTCGCCTTCGACCACGACCGCATCCTCGCCGATGCCCGCGAACAGGTCCAGGCCAGGCTGGAGTTCACCTGCCTGGCCACCGCCTTCTGCCCGCCCGAGTTCACCCTCGGCGAGTTGCAAGCCGTCTACGAAACCGTCTGGGACACCGGCCTCGACCGCCCCAACTTCCGCCGCAAGGTGCTCGCCACGCCCGGCTTCGTGCAGGCCGTCCCCGGCGGCGCCCGCCTGACCGGCGGCCGCGGCAAACCCGCCGCGCTGTACCGCGCCGGCCCGGCCACCGCCCTGCACCCGCCCCTGCTCCGACCGGAAACCCTCCGATGACCGCCCAGCACGGCGAGACGGCCGTCCCGCCGTCCGGAACCACACCCCGGGCGCCCGTCGACAGCCCTCAGCCCTCGCGCACCACGTACCACGTACCCGGAACTGTGGCTTCCATCATGGCGAATGTGATCTTGTCCTGATGAGATCGCCGGATGCTCGGTTTCATCCTCCGTCTTCTGCCGTTCTGGGTCCGTGAGCCCCTGCTCATCGCGGTCGGGTCTGTTCTCGGCGTACGACTCATATACCTCGCCGTCCGCGATCAGCATTGGGGCACGGCCGGTCTCGGCGTGCTGTTCCTCGTGTTCACCGCCATACGCGTCTACGCGGTGATCCGGGCCCTGCGCGCACGCCGGAACCCGAGTACGGCCGCCCCCGCACACGGGGTGGCAGCCGATGCTGCCGCCCAACCCCAGGCCCAGGCCCAGGCCGGAACCGGGCCGCGTCCCGGCCCGAGCACTCCGGAGAAGGATCACAACGCGTGGGGCCAGGCCTTCGCGGCCTTTGCCGTGTTCGGGGCCCTCGCGGCCACGGTGTGGTTGGGCCCACGTTTCATGCCGGCCGACGACAACGTTCCGCAGCCCGCGTCGTGTTCGGACGGGTCAAAGGAAAAGCTGCCGAAGGTCTTCAAGCAGACGCCCCGGCCTGTGACCGGTGAAGAGCTGTGCAACGCGGTCAACCGGCCCGACCTGGCCAAGCTCCTTGGGACGCCCGGAGAGACCGCGACCGATGTTTCCAGCAGCAGCGACACCGGTCCGCTGACCGATGGGAAGGTCGCCCAACCGGAGACCGAGGTCACGTTCGACACGTACACCTTGAATGTCTCGGCCAGTTACAACGAGCTGTCGACCCACCAGTACGTGAAGCTGATGAAGTTCGGGGATGAGACGGACATCAAGACCCTTACGGTTCTCGGTCGGCCCGCGGTCCTCTCCTCGGATCACACCATGAAGATCGAGATCAATCTCGGGAGTGGCGGATCCGGCGGACCGGTCGAACAGGGCCCACCGGCCAGGACGCTGACCGTGGCCCTGGACCGCAAGGACCGAGGCGGCTACTGCGAGATCACCGTGTGGAGCAAGTCCGGAGCTCTCCCGAACGACAGCGTTCTCCTCGACATCGCTCAGAAGGTCCTTCCGAGGATCCCCGAACGAACTGCCCGATGAGACGCCGACAAGATCTCGGCGAGACGATCGGCCCCGTCGCGCCGACGGCGACGGCACCAGCCGTGCAACTCCTCAGGGCGTCAACGCGTAGCGGCACTGCCGGTGGCGAGCAGCGGGCGGGCCGCCCAGCAGCCGGACGATCACGGCGGTACCGCCATCCGGCGGAACCCTCCGGCCTCACCCCTTGGCGCGGCTCGGCGCCCGAAGGACAGTACCGGGACACCGTGTCGTCCGTCCCGGCTCTGCCGCCGGGACGGAACACGACGCGGCGCGGCGGCCCGGCCGCCCCGCAACCAGCTGAGCACGCCGCGATCATCCCGGCCGAGTCGGCCGGTTCGCAGTCGTTGTCCAGGGCGGACCGCTCGATGTCGTCATGGTCGCGGCCCAACTGGCCAGCGCCAGGCATCGCCTGACGCTGGCGATTCCTGCCTGAGTCCGTTCCGGGACTCAGCCACCGCTCTTTCGACGGAACGACCGCTGGCTGGCGGCCGGGCCGTGCGCGCCGTGGATCTTCGACGTGTTCGTGCGCGCAGCGAGGTCATTGGCATCCGCCTGCGTACCACGCTTGCGCGCCAGAGCCTCCCGGAACTTGCGCTTCAAGTCGTCCTGGCCCTCATCGTCGGGCGAAAGGGCAGGGCTCTCGCCGTCAACCGGCTCTTCGGGTGATGGAGACTCTGTGGCCATGGTGACCTCCTGGGACTGTGCAATGGAAAGGCAGGGCAAAGCACAGCTTGTCACGGCGGGCACCGCTCGAGGCAGCCGCTTCCCGCACCGCCAACCGCCGTCGCGGATCGTCGACGCTGAACACGGATGAGAACTCTCCGCCGCCGATCGGTCTCCGGGGGTGTGCCCTGCTCGATCGCGCCGTTCGGTCGATGGGCTTTCCCGGGCCGGTCGGACGAGCGGATCAGCGCAGTCCGGCGAAGAGATCGTTCTCGGGTACGGCCGCGCCGGTGGGGTCCTGGACACGTACGAAGGTCTCCATGCCCATCAACTCGCCGAACCTCTCCTTGCCCATCTTGAGGAAGGAGATGTTCTCGCCCTGGCTGGCGTGCGCGGCCAGCGCGTCGAACTTCTGACCGCTGAACGCGGTGGCGTCCACCCACGTGGTGATCTCGTCGTCGGGGAGGCCGATCTTGGCCATCGCGGCGGCCTCGGCAGGATCCGGCTCCGGCATGTCCTCATGAAACTCGCTCATGATCTCGCCGAACCGCTGCATCATCGAGCGGGGCATCGTCGTCCAGTACACCTTCGGCGTCAGCTCGGTCATCTCCAGCGCCGCCATCGTGATGCGGTGGGCCTGGATGTGATCGGGGTGGCCGTAGAAGCCGTTCTCGTCATAGGTGACGACCACATCAGGTCGGTAATGCCGCATGAGTTCCGCGAGTCGGGCGGCACCTTCCTGAACCGGGGTCCGCCAGAAGGATCCGGGGGCGTCGTTGCTCGCCCAGCCCATCATCCCGGAGTCGGCATAGTCCAGCATCTCCAGATCGCTGACCTTCAGGACCTCGCAGCTCGCCTCGAGTTCTTGACGGCGCATCAAGGCGACCGCCGCCGGATCGTGCCCGGGATCGCCCGGCTTGACACCCTCCGGTCCGTCACCGCAACCGCCGTCGGTACACGTCACGAGAACCGTGCGGATGCCTTCCGCCGCGTACTGCGCGAGGACCCCTCCGGTTCCGGTGGCCTCGTCGTCGGGGTGGGCGTGTACTGCCATGAGCGTCAAGGGCCGGTCAGTCATGAAAAAGTCCTCCTGCGGAAATACGTCTTGGTCCAAAGGCGCGGCGGGCGGAGCGCGATCCTGGGCCCAGGATCCGGGTGGGGCGGCGACCTCGTGGCCTCCGTGTTCCTCACCCGTGCGGCGCCGGTCCCCCGGTCGATGCAACCGTGCCGACCGGACCGGATGTTCCCGGCGCGGGCGCTTGGCCTTCCAAGCGTCGGCTTTCCAACGAGAACGACCTGCAGGCACGACCTGTGCCCTGTGGCAGCGCATCTGTCAGACAGCGAGCCATTGGCCTGCAGGGATGCCAGGTCGATCGAGAAGGCGGAGGCCCGTGGTTCTCGAACGACCCGGCTTCGCCGAAGACGCGATCTCGATAGGGGCAGAACCTCCCGCAGAGGGGGTTCTGGGTTCCGAGGGTGGTGTGGATCCCTGCGAATGACCGGCTACCACCTGCGGAGTATGCGTCGGCTACGGCCCGCGGAGCAAAGGAGCGCCGCCACCGGCGCGGTCTCGGCCCGCGGGCTCAGGCGAGGGCGGCGGCCAGCAGGACGAAGGCGGCGATGATGACGGCGACGCGGACGTAGTGGTAGCGGTCCCAGCGCTTCATCTGCTGCTTCCAGTCGGCGGGCCTGTTGTCAGGGGTCCACGTCTTGCTCCGGTTGTTGATCGGGACGAGCAGCAGGATCGACATGACCACGCTGAGGAGCAACAGCGCGCCGGCGGTGATGACGAGGCCGGTGCCGGGGTCGTGCCGTCCGGCGACGGCCCAGACCACGACGAGGACGAGGGAGCCGATGTACCAGAACGGCATCACGGCGCCGAGCATCCGGCCCCCGTGGGCGTGGCCGAGTTGGCCGCTGTCCTCGGGGAGCGCGTCGAGGATCGGGTTCATGACGAAGGCGACGGAGAACTCCACCCCCACCATCAGGCCGACGACCACGGTGGTGAGGACCTCTAGTGCGTTGAGCATGACAATCTCCCTGGGATCTAGTGTCGCTAGCTGATGAGGCAACGCTAGCGCTACTGCCGATCGATTGTCTAGCGGTGCTAGGATCGAGTCATGTCGGTACAGGAACGCAAGGAGCGCGAGCGGGCGGGCCGTGAGCGTCTCATCGTGGCGACGGCCCGCGAACTCGCCGAGCAGCAGGGCTGGGACGCGGTCACCACCCGCCGGCTCGCCGAGCGCATCGAATACAGCCAGCCCGTCCTCTACAGCCATTTCCGCGGCAAGCGCGAGATCATCGGCGCTGTCGCCCTCGAAGGTGCCGCCGAGATGGCCGCGGCGCTGCGGGCCGCGACCTCCGCCGCGGACGGCCCTCGCACCCGGGTCACCGCCCTCGCCCGCACGTACCTCGACTTCGCCGAGAGCAACCCGGCGGTCTACGACGCCATGTTCCAGCTCGACGGGGGGCTGGCGTTCGCACACGAGGACACGCCGGAGCCGCTGAAGGACGCCTTCGCCGCCCTGCTGGAAAGCCTCGGCGAGGTCGCCGGGGACGGCGTCCACCCAGGGCTGTTCACCGAGGTGTTCTGGGCGGCCCTGCACGGGCTGGCCACGCTGACCCGGGCGGGACGGCTGCCGCCGGCGGACGCCGAGCGGAGGGTGGAGCTGCTGGTGGACCGGCTCGCCGTGGTCTGACACACCGTCCGAACGAACGGGCAGCCGGGGTCTTCCGGCCCGGCTGCCGGCTGCCGCATCGCTTCCGGCCCCTCGCCGCCCACGCCGCGGAGCCGCAGATCGAGGCAGAACCTCCGGCAGGCGGGCCCTGGGTTCCGAGGGCGGTACGAAACCGCGCGAATCGTCGGCCAACTCGGCGGTCGTCGCCAGGTAGAGGTCTCTGGGGTCGAGGGCGGCACATCGCCTCGATTGCCGAGAGCTTCCCCGCGCCTTCCGGGCCGACCTGGTCCGTCAGCCGGACATGGACGACCAGGCCCGAATCGCCCTCCAGCCGCGCGCAGCAGTCCGGCGTATGCGCGATCCGGCGCCGCTCCCCCGCCGCGTCACCCGGTCACCCGGAACGGCTGCGAGGTCAGTCCCGGCTGCGAGGCCAGTCCCACCCGTGGCGGGTACAGCGAGAGCCGGACCAGGCGAATGACGTAAAACACCAAATATGGGGCAATAGCCATTCCACAAGACCCGCCGGATTCCCAGTCCGCTTGACGTATTCCGATATGGGAATACGATGACGACATGGCACGAGCAGCGACGACGTCGGACGCGTTCAACGCGATCGCCGAGCCGCAGCGCCGGGACATCCTGGCGCTGCTGCGGGCGGGTGAGCGGCCGGTGACCGACCTGGCCCAGGAGCTGGGGATGAGCCAGCCGGGGGCGTCCAAGCACCTGCGGGTGCTCCGGGAGGTGGGGCTGGTGCGGGTTCGCGGGGTGGGCAAGCAGCGCCTTTACGGCCTGGACGCCCGCGGGCTGCGGCCGGTCCACGAGTGGGTCGGCGGATTCGAGCGGTTCTGGAACGAGAGTTTCGACCGGCTGGACACCTACGTGCAGGACCTCAAGCAGACACAGCAGGAGGACTGACCGATGGCAAGGGCGAGGCAAGAAACGCGGACGGAGCCGGCGACGGCCGACCGGGAGATCGTGATCTCCCGGGTCATCGACGCCCCGCGGGAGCTGGTGTTCGAGGCGTTCACCGAGGTCCGGCACCTGTCGCGGTGGTGGGGTCCGGAGGGGTTCACCGCCACCACGCGGTCCTTCGAGTTCCGCGAGGGCGGGGAGTGGGACTTCGTGCTGCACGGGCCGGACGGGACCGACTACTCCGAGTGGATCCGCTGGCTGCGGATCGTCCCGCCGGAGCGGATCACGCTGCTGCACGGCGAGTCACGCGACGACCCGAACGCCTTCGAGTCGGTCCTGACCTTCGCGCCGGACGGCGCGGCGACCCGGATCGTGATGCACACGGTGTTCCCCACCAAGGATCTGCGCGACGAGGCGGTCGAGAAGTACCACGCGATCGAGGGCGGCCGGCAGACCCTGAGCAGCCTGGCGGCCTACGTCGCCGATCTCGCGCGGAAGGGGGCGCAGGGCTGATGGCCGGGAAGGTGTTCTTCAGCGTGTCGATGTCGCTGGACGGCTTCATCGCGCCCGAGTCCGTGCCCGTCGAAGACGAGCTCTTCGCGCCCGACAAGCAGGACGACCCCGACGTTCAGCGCTGGATGGCGCAGTGGATGGAACTGCAGCAGTGGATCTTCCCGCTGCGATTCTTCCGGGAGAACCTGAAGCTGGGCGAGGGCGGCGAGGAGGGCCGAGACGACGACGTCGCCCGGGAGACGTTCGAGCGCACCGGCGCCAGCGTCATGGGCAAGCGAATGTTCGACCTGGGCGAGCAGTCATGGCCGGAGGAGGCGCCGTTCCACACCCCGGTCTTCGTCGTGACACACACCAAGCGTGACCCCTGGGAGCGGCCCGGCGGCACCACGTTCCACTTCGTCAACGACGGCATCGAGCACGCCCTCGACCAGGCCCGCGAGGCCGCCGGCGACCGCGACGTCCGCATCGCCGGCGGCGGCGCGACGATCCTGGAGCACCTGAACGCCGGCCTGGTCGACGAGTTCTCGATCACGCTGTCACCGGTGCTCTTCGGCGCCGGCACCCGCCTGTTCGACGGCGTGGACGCGTCCAGGATCGCTCTGGAGCCGGTCCGATCGGAGCCGTCCTCGCGCGTAACCCACCTGACCTACGCCGTACGCCCACGATAGCCGCGCCGCCACTCCACATAGCGCCCCGGGCACCCACGGCGCACGCGCACGCTTGAATCCATCCGGCATCAGCCGTGAGGTTCCGCCACGACATGTGGGACTTCTCTGCACCACCGGCGGCAGCCGGTCATCCCTCGCGTCTCCGTGGACGAGACTCGTAGGTTGTGCGCTCGTGGCTGATGACCCGGTGGCGCACCCGAATCGGCATGCCCTCGGACGGGTGTTCAACGAGGTGCCGGAACTCTACGACCGAGTCCGGCCGGGATACCCCGACGAGCTGTTCGCAGACCTTGTCTCCATCACCGCCATGGACCAGAAGTCGTCGGTGCTGGAGGTGGGCTGCGGTAGGCACCCGAGCGTCACGCCGCTATCTGAGCGTCCTGCGTGTCGGACAGCGCACCGAGTGAAGCCAGGAACCGTACCTCTGAACCACTGACCGCACCCCGGTCAGCAGTTGGAAGGGAGCTCCCATCTCCCGCGGCCGAAGGTGATCTGACCGAGGGTGATCTAGCCGAAAGCCGGGATACCGAGGCTGGCCGTATTGGCAGCGCGCTTCGCTTCGGCATCGAGCTGCGCGAGCTCGTCCTGAGCGCCGACGAGGCTGACCTGCAGGCCCTCCACCTCGGCGGGGTGGGCGGCCTGGTGGCCCACGCCGCAGACGGTCGGAGGTGTTGCTTTTTGAGCCGCCGCTGTGACGCGGGCGACTCCCTGGGCGCTTCGGGTCGGACATGCGCGATCATGATCGGTATGGACGCTCGTTTCCTTGGCATCCCTGAGCTGGTCGAAGCCCCGTCCGTGGCGGTCGTGGTCGACGTCATGCGTGCATTCACCGTGGCCGCCTGGGCCTTTGCCCGAGGGGCGGAAAAGATCGTTCTTGCCGAGTCGCTGGACGAAGCCCTGACACTCAAGGCCCGCCGCCCGGATTGGGTGGCGCTCAAGGACGGTCCGCCCGCGCCCGGGTTCGACCTCGTCAACTCGCCGGGCCTGCTGCGGTCCAGTGACCTTGGCGGACGGACCGTTGTGCAGAAGACCACGGCAGGGACGGTCGGTGCCCTCGCGGTCAAGGACGCGTCGTTGGTGCTGTGCGCCGGCTTCGTGGTGGCGGAGGCAACGGCCAGGCTCTTGCGGTCACGCGGGGGTGACCGTGTCACGTTCGTGGTCACTGGCGAGGACGGTCGGGCCGACGAAGATCTGGCGTGCGCTCAATACATCGCCCGGAGGGCAAACGAGGCTGGGACGGATGCCGCTGACTTCCTGCGCCGTGCTGCCGAGTCGCGCGCCGCCGCCGAACTGAGGGAGGGCGTGCGCCAAGGAGTCCATCCCGATGACGTGTCGCTCTGTCTTGAGCTCGACCGGTTCCCTTTTGCCATGGTGGCGGCCTGGGAGGACTCGCTCATGGTCCTGCGTACCAAGCCTTCGCAGACCGACGGCGCCCCGATCTGATCGCCGGCGAGCCCCGGACGCCTGAACGCGGGTGCCGACCCTCATTCACATCGCCGGACACCAGAACAGAACCAACCAACAGAACACTCAGCCGGCCGACTGGAGCGCTCAGCCACATTTGAGCCGCAGCAGGCTAGCTGTCACCCGCAGGTGGGCTGACCTGGTCCGCCACAGGTGGGCTGACCTGGTCCGCGCATATCCCTTGAAGCAATCCGGCTGTCACCGACGAGGAAACGATTCCGTCAATTTCACCTGATTTGCCATCGTCTTGTCACCAGCCGTTGTGGCGATGTTGAGCCATGCCCGCGCTGCCTGTGGGGTGGCGAGGTGGATGACTTCGAGGGGTGCGAACCGGGGGTCGGCGCAGCGGGTGGCGATGTCAACCCTGCGATGCGCGTGTTGCGACCAGGCCCACCAAGCCGGGTGATCGGCCCTGAACCAGTCGCTCGCGGTTTCGACGTTTCCGCCGAAGATCCGACGGCGGAACAGGGTACGGGCCGCTGACCGGCGCAATACGCGGCGCATGATCACCGGGCGGGAGTAGTCGAGCCAGACGACAGTGTCGGCTCGGGACCACAACAGGTCTCGGACCTGCGGGTAGCCGAAGGAGTCGAAGATCCACGAGGGGCCGGAGCTGATCTGGGACACGTCCTCGAACAGGCGTGGGTTCTCCTCCCATTGGGGGCCGACGATGGCCAGCGCATCCATCTCGTGAAAGGGGATCGCGAGGCGCTCGGCGATCGCGCGGGCAAGGGTGGTCTTGCCTGCGCCCGTACTTCCGGCGACCAGGACTCGTTTCATCGAGGAAATACTCTTCCCCGGCGCACTCAAGGGTCAAGCTCGACCTGGGACGGGCCCGCAGCGACGTCGAGGCAGCTTTGCTGCAAATACCGCGCTTCGGCTGACGCGCTCAGTCGCACTGGTTCTGTTCGGGCGCGACTGGTGCCCTGACCCGGATGGTTCACCCGGCCAGCGATTGGATTGGTTGTAGGGGCAGTTGAGTGGTGGACGCCTGTGCGAGGGTCTCGGTCGTGATCGGCTACGGGTGAGCTTCCTACTCGGTCTGGGGCTGGGCGGGCTCTACCCGATGTTGCGTCAGCGCCGACCCGACGCCGTGGAACTACCTGCTGCGGAACTGCCCGCAGCGGTGCAGGAGTCGGTGACCGTCTTCGGGGAGGAGGTCGCCGCCTTGGAGTTCGAAGCCAACGGCACCGACGCCACCCCGGTCGTCCTGAAGGAGTGCCGGGCGGCGTTGGAGGCGTACGACCGGGCCAGTGCGGCGCGCACGGAACCCGATGCGCTGACCGCCCTGCGCGATCGCCGCGCTGCCATGATCCGTCTCGACGCCCGACGCAATGGCCGACCACCGGTCCCGGTCGACGCCCTCCCGTAGACCGCCGGCCCCAGCCGCCCGCGAGCGCTCACCGGCACCGGCGAACGTCATGTGTCGACCGGTTTCGGCGACGGGAAGACCGAGGTGCTCATCGACCGTCCCGAGTCCGGCTGGCCAGCCCTGGTGGAGGCCGATGTCACCGGCGAGGGCAACTTCTTCCCGCGGACCGTGACGCGCACCGAGGATCTGACCGACACCGGCGTTTCTCTGATCTCCGTCATCGATGAATACCGCGGACGTTGTTACCTGCCCGCTGACGCCACCCACCTGCGTGTCACGACCGCCAACAGCAGCAACGACCACCGTTGGTCGACGCGCGTCGTCCCGCTGTCGGCCGCGACCGTGCTCGCCCCCGAACACCGCGGCCACGGTGACGAGGTGCTCCGCCACAACGGCGGCCCGGCGCTGCTCACCGTCAAGGGGGTGCAACACAGCATCTTGGCGTTTTCGAATGCTGTACGGACATATCCGTCAGTAGATTCCCTGGCACATCGGCGAGGGGGATTGACGACAGTGGAAGATGGCGGGGCAGCCAGGGCTGCCGGCGCAAGCAGCCAGCCCGCCTGGTGGCGGGCGGCCCAGGAACACGTGCGTCTTCGGGAGGGCGGGCGCGGCGCCCGGCCCGGGCGGTGGGTGAGTCAGCGTCGTACCCCGTCCCGGAACGCCGGTGCGACCGAGCGGGTCGCCGACACGGCTGCGTACAGGTGCGGGGGCGAGGGAGCCGCTGTGTTCCCGACCGGGGAACGCCGCAACCAGGACATGCACTGCGGGCCCGTGTCATGACCACGGGAGAACCACAGGAGCCGAAGCCTGAGCCGGAACCAGGCAGCCGGTCACACGATCCCGAACCACCCATCGGGAAGCCGCGGGAGCCCGAGTCGCCGGGCGGCCCGCCGAATCACACCTTCTACGGCCCGGCCGGCGTCCAGATGGGCAATCACAATGTCCAGCACAATGAGATCCACCTCGGATTCGCCCCCAGCCGTGCGGATGTCCTGGCGGCGCATCTGTACGACGCCGTACTCGGGCAGTGGACCGCAGAAGCCGCCAGGCGCCGGATCGGGCCTGGCGACCTGCTTCCCCTGCACTGGCGCGTGAGCAGCCGCCCCGTCGGCAACCGCATCGAGGGGGCGGTCGCCGGGGGACGAACCGCCTTCGATCCGCTGCCGGGGCTGCGGGCGACCACCCTCAAGTCGCTGAACCGGGGCGGCGGGTGGGAGGAACTGCATGAGGTCTACGGGGGCCTGGCCTCGGGGCGCCTGCTCCTTACGGGGCTTCCCGCGGCGGGAAAGACGACAGCGGCCGTACATCTGCTGCTGGAGGCCCTCGCCTACCGCGAGAAAGTTCCCAAGGCCGACCGGGCCCGCGTCCCGGTCCCGGTGATGTTCACCCTGCACGGCTGGGACCCCAAGGAGCAGGCAGCCACGGAGTGGCTCGCGGAGAAGCTGTCCTCCGAGTACGTCCTGCCCTGGGGCCGTGACAGGCTCACTCGGGCAAAGGAGTTGCTGACCAGCGGACGTGTCGCGGTATTCCTGGACGGGCTGGACGAGGTTCCCCGGCCCCGTGTGGTGCTCAGTGCGCTGGAGGCCACCACGTTCCGGCTGGTGGTGCTCTCCAGGGCGCGCCAGGCCGTCGTGGCGGGTCGCGGGAGACGGTGCAGGCTGGGTGGGGCTGTCGCACTGGAGGTCCTGCCGGTGCCCGCCGAGGAGGCGGCGGCGTACCTGTTGAACAAGTTCCATGAGCCCGCCCCGCCCGTCTGGCAGGAGCTGACCAGACGCGTGCGCCGGGCCCCGGACAGCCCCTTGGCGCAGGCGCTGTCCAGCCCGCTCGCGATCCGCCTGCTGTGCGACGTCTACCTCGACGGCGGGCCGGTCGAAGACCTCTTCGACGAAAGCCTGCACGCGAGCCAGGAGGCGATCGAAAATCACCTTCTCAGCCATCTGGTGCGGGCCGCCTACACACCGCGCGAGGGGTACAAGGCCCCGCCGTTCTCGCCGGAGACCGCGGTGCGCACTCTGCGCTTCATCGCCCGGCGGCTGGAGACGGACGGCACGCGTGATCTGCTGTGGTGGCACATTCCCGCCTGGGCCGACCGGCGGGTGCGGATCGTGCTCACCGCCGTGGTGTGCGGGCTGCTCCTCGTGCCCGGATCCACCGTCCTGATCGGATCGGCACTCCACACCCCGGCAGGACCATGGATCGGTGCCCTGATCGGCATCGTGAACTGCGGCGCCGTCGCCTACCGCACCGCGACAATCGGCGACCAACGCGCTCTGTCCAGTACCCGGTGGCGGGACATCGTGAACAGATCAACCGTCCGGTTCGGTCTTCTGTCCGGTCTGGGTACCGGCCTGCTGCTGAACTTCGCCAACCCGCTTCCGCTGCTTGGCATACCCGCCCCGTCGATGTGGGTCTCCGTCTTCTTCGCCGCCTGCTACGGATTCGGCTCCATGCTGGTGCGCGGCGCGGGACGCGAGATGACCAAGGCAACCACATTCGCGATCGGCTCCTCCATGCTCCCCGCCGACGAGGAACGACCGCCGGCCGAGATGCAGGCGCGCTGCATCACCCCGCGCTCCGCCTGGCGCCACCATCTCCAATTCCGCCTGCCGCTGGGACTGTTGACAGGGCTCGCCGCGGGGCTCGGCCCCGGCGTGCTGCTCATCTCCTCCTACGGTCCCACGACGGCCCTGTACACCGCCATCGGCATAGCCATGTGGTCCTCTCTGTGGTCGGGTCCGGTCGGAAACCTGGCCTGCACGACCGCACTGGCTTCAGCGCAATTGGCCTTGCAGGAAGAGACCCCGCTCCGGTTGATGACGTTCCTCGAGGACGCACGCGACCGCGGTGTCCTGCGCACCGTGGGACCCGTTTACCAGTTCATGCACGGTCGTCTGCAGCAGTGCCTGGCCCAGGACGCCCTCGCTCCGCGCGCTGGACGCGTGCAGCACGAGCGTGCGTCCTGAGTTTTGAGGCCGGGCCGTTGGGTGAGCCGGGCACAGGACAACGGGATTTCGCGCGTGGGTACGGGCAAGAAACTTGCGGCTATCGGGTGGACGACACCACGGTCACAAATCGACCTGAATGACAGGGAATTGAGTGGGGTGGGACGGAATGCTGGAGACGGCGTTGACAGCACTGGCCGCGGCGGGCGGTACGGCGGTGGCGCAGGCGGCGGGCACCGACGCTTGGTCGGCCTTGAGAGGAAGGGTCGCAGGCTGGTTCGGTCGCGGTGACAGTGAACGGGAACGGGCCGAGTTGGAGCGGCTGGACAGCAGCGCTGCCGAGCTCACCGCCGTTGGGGGGCCGGAAGCGGAGCAGGTGAGGATACGTCAGGAGGCGTCCTGGCAGGCTCGTATCGAGATCCTGTTGGAAAGCCTCGACGGCGAGCAGCGTGACCGAGCGGTGGCCGAGCTGCGGGCGCTGGTCGAGGAAGCCGCCCCCGGTGCTGCCGGACCGGGCGCACGGGTGTCGGGCAACGTCTTCCAGGGTCCGACGGCGTTCCAGGTCGGCAACCACAACCGCCAGGACAACCATTTCGGCCCCCGGGCATGAACGCGCCCCCTCCCCCTCACGATCCATGCGAAGCCGGTCTTGTTGTATATCGCAACGGCCTACCGGCCGTTCAAACCCCTCCAGCCTGCTCGGCGGCATGCCAGGCTGTGAGCCGCCGCCTCGCGCCCACGCCTAGGTCAGGACCCCTGGGCAAGCGGAGGACGCCGACGATCTGCGCTCCTCGCCGGGAAGATCTTCTCTCCCGGCCCTACTGCTGCACCCGAGCCGTCAACAGGCTCCCGATTCAACCTGTCGACGACATTCCTCGTCACGAATTGCGACGCCCTCCCGCCGACGCTCGTACAGGCTCACCCCCCATGAGGCCAGGGCCAGGCCGGCCCCAAGGCCACGAAGGACCAATAGACCGATGTTGAACGTTCTCGCCGCGCCGACAGCACCGGAGATTCGGCCCGCCTCAACAGCGGTTGGCTGCGGCCTCGTTCGAGCGGTTGCTGACGTGGTCGTCGGCTTAGGGTGGTGTAATGAAGCTTCTCCTTACCGACTCCGGTGTCAGGAACGCCAGCATGCTGGCGGCGCTGGTCGATCTTTTGGGCAAGCCGATCGCCGAGGCCAGCGCCCTCTGCATCCCCACAGCAGGGTACGGGGGCCCGTACGGGGATCCAGGCGGCCCATGGCGATTCCTCAGCGGACGGTCGCCCAATCCCATGACCGAGTTGGGGTGGAAGTCGGTGGGCGTGCTGGAGCTCACCGCACTGCCCAGCATGGACAAGGGACGCTGGGTCTCCTGGGTCCAAGAGGCAGACGTTCTCCTCGTGAACGGCGGCGACTCGCTGTACCTGTGCCATTGGATGCGGGAGTCCGGACTGGCCGACCTCTTCCCGTCGCTGCGCGACACGGTCTACGTAGGGCTCAGCGCCGGGAGCATGGTCCTGACTCCTCGCATCGGGGAGGCCTTCGTCGGCTGGATGCCGCCCACCGGTGACGACAGCACGTTGGGAGTCGTCGATTTCTCCATCTTCCCGCACCTCGACAGCCCGGGCTGTCCGGAGAACACCATGGCCGAGGCGGAACGATGGGCCACCGAGATAGGGGGTCCGGCGTACGCCATCGACGCTCAGACCGCCATCAAAGTGACCGACGACGGCGTCGAGGTCGTCTCCGAAGGGCACTGGAGGCTGCTCGGTAGGTGACGCTGTCCGGGATCTTGGACGTCAGGACTTCCCTGCGGAGCGCCATGCGCGGCTACGGACAGGACAGCGGCGCAAGAACGGTCATGGCGACAGCCTGGCGCCGCTGTCTTTCCGGGTGCGGCACCCACGATTGCCGCCGTGCCACGGGCCGCTCGCACTCCCGCTTCGCCCGGTGCGTGGGGTTCAGCTCGACGAGCGTGCACGTCGAGCGCGCGCGGCGGGCACCTTCGTATCCGACGGTGGCAGGTTGTCGTGGCACAGCAGGACGGTCCACAGGTCGAAGCGGTCGGCGGGGCGGGACAGGTCGCGGCCGGTGAAGTGCTCGATGCGCTGGACGCGGTAGTGGACCGTGTTGACATGCAGGTCAGGGCCTCGGCCGTGCGCCGTCCCGATCCACGCCGCTCAGTCAGTTGCGGCACTGCTTCCCGGACCACGGCTCTATAGGGTCGAGGGGATTCCGGTCCGAGGTACTGACGATCAAGGGGGCCCAGTGGACGCGAATGATGGTGCTCGGGAGGCCGTTGGCGTGCGGGAGTGGCTGCGGGGTCTGGAAGTGTTCGCGGGCCCGCTCGCGGACTTCGAGCCTGCCGACGCCCCGACTGAGCCGGTCGCGTTGTTCCTCGGCTGGCTGAGGAAGGCCGTCGCCGCAGGTGTGCCCGATGCCCATGCCATGACGCTGTCGACCGTCGCCGAGGACGGCAGCCCTGATGCCCGGGTCCTCATCCTCAAGAACGTGGATGCCCATGGCTGGCAGTTCGCCGTGCACGCCGGCAGCCCCAAGGGCCGCCAGCTGGCCGATCGGCCCAGCGCGGCGCTCACCCTCTACTGGCCCCTCCTCGGCCGCCAAGTGCGGGTGCGGGGCACATTGGAGCGCGAGTCCCCCGAGCAGAGCGCCGCCGATCTGCTGGCCCGGGCGCCCTCCGCCCGCGCCGAGGTGCTGCTGGGCCGCCAGAGCGAGCGTCTGGAGAGCTCCGAGGAGCGCGACCGCGCCTTCCGTACGGCGCTGGCCCGCATCGAGTCGGATCCCACTCAGATCAGCCCCGAGTGGACGCTCTGCACCCTCGTTCCGGGCACGGTCGAGTTCTGGCAGGCGGACAAGGGCCGTCTCCACACCCGGCTGCGCTACGAACGCCCTGATCGTCACAGCTCGTGGGAACGCCACATGCTGTGGCCGTAGCTCCGCCGGCGGAGGGGAAGCCGCGCGGCCTTGGCGGCCACCACCTCCGCAGGGCCGTACCCGAGCGGCCCGGATGCACCTGTCAACAGGGGTGCCCAGAAGGCCAATTACGGGACGCGCCGCGATTGATCTCGGGACGTGCTTGGTCTGGGGCTGGGGCGGGGTTGGTGGTTCAGCGGCCACCGGTCGGCCCGTTACTCGTACCGGTACTTCAGCGAGTCCGCCTCCGCCTGCTGGATGTCGGCGATCGTCAGCTCCGGCATCCGCAGCTGAGCCAGCGTCACCTCGGCGGAGGTCGGCTGGGCGTCCGCCGACAGCCACTGCTCCGGCTTCCAGGCCGCGCTGCGCAGAAGCGACTTGGGGCAATGCGGGTAGACCTCCTCGATCCCCAGCACCAGCGCGCTGGCCGGCGGCTTGCCCACGGCGGTCAGCTGCGACAGCAGCTCCGGGCGGGTGGAGACGCAGGCCCGGCCGTTCACCCTGAGCGTCGTGGTGCGCCCCGGGATGAGGAACAGCAGTCCGGCCCGTCCGGTGGCGACGACGTTCTGCAGGGTGTCCAGACGCTTGTTGCCGGTCGCGTCGGGTATCGCCAGCGTCCGTGCGTCCAGGACGGCGACGAACCCGGCGGGGCCGCCGCGCGGGGAAACGTCACAGTTGCCGTCGGCGTCCGCGCTGGCGATCAGGACCAATGATGAGCAGCCGATCAACCGCCGGGTCTGTTCGGTGAGTTCGGACATCTGCTTGCGCACGGCCGCGTCACCGGGGAGTTCGTAGACCTGGCGCAGCGTCTCCTGGTCGGGTACGGCGTCGAGGCGGAGCGAGTCGAAGGCACTGCCGGCAAGGGGTGTCGTCATGCCTCCGACCCTATGGGGCCGACGTTCGGTTGATCGTGGTCGGTGGGTATGGGGACATGGAGACAACCGGGATATGGAGACAACCCTCTTCGAGGACGAGGACGAGGACGAGTCTCCGTCTCGACGACGCCGCTTCTGGCCCCGGACTACCCCGCCCAACCGGCCGCACACCAGGTCAGACCGATAGCGGTTTGGCCCGTTGCTCATCAGGTCCATGACCTGCCATGATCCGAGGCCGATCCATGATGATCACAGGGGACTTCAGACATGCGACTGTTGAGGCTACGAAGTCTCAACACCGCGTCCCGTCGCAGCATGAAACCAGCGACTATTTCGCTGCTGGTCACGATGAGCATCACTGCCATCGCCGTTACGGGGTGCAGCTGTTCCGACGATGAAGGACTGCCGGTGCGGGTGGTCAATGAGTCGGCATGGGATGCCCGCGTGCTCGACATCGCAGAGGCCGTCAAAAGCTGAGGTCCAGTGGTCGCGGTTGCCTGCTCGCACGTCACGGACCGCTCCGGCCTACCGTCCTGTCGCTTCGCCCCACTGTGTACCCGAGCTTCCCCGGGGATAAGATCCGCTGCCGACCTGCGGGAAGTCCGAATGGGCGGCTTCCAGGGGGTGTGAAATGGCGGAAGCGGTCAGAATTCCGCGCGGGCAGGGCCGGTTCGCTTGCGTCGCGCTCGCCGCGTTCGCGCTGGTGACCGTCGCGGCCGGGCTGGCCGCATGGCACAAGTACCAACTGCTCGCGGGATCAGCCGCACCCGGGCCGTACGTCGACAACCCACTGGTCGAGGTCGACACGTACTTCAGAAACCTGATGGGCTGGCGGACAGGGCTGCTCCTCGCCGCCCTGCTCCAGTTCAGCATCTGGCTCGCGAATATGCGCGACGTCGCGGAGGTCCTCTGGCGGCAGGGACAGCGTCGGCGCAGGGCGTGGCTGGTCTTCGGCTGGGTGATACCGGTGGCGCAGCTCTTCGTACCCAAGATGTTCGTCAACGACCTGTGGGCTGCCGCCCGGCCAGAACCGCGGCGCCGTCGCGGACATCCCCTGCTCACGGCATGGTGGCTGTCCGTCCTCGTCGCGGCGAATACGTACACCGATGCCCCCAAGGAACTGAAGAGGGCGGCCACCGCGAGCCAGGCTCGCCAGGCTCTGCGCCAGATCATGGTCAGCGACGGCCTGGACATCTGTGCCGCCGCACTGTCGGTCATCGTCGTCTGGCAGCTCATTCACAGGTTGGAACGCGCACTGACGGCGACAGCCCCCGCCTAGGTCTGCCGGGCGAGCGGACCCGGAGCCTGAATCCCTGGGTTTGTGCATGCCCAGGCGGTCGGCGGTGTCTCTTTCGACGTCCCTCCAACCCCGCGCACCCCAGGAATGTTGCGTACGGGCGCTGCTGCCGGCTCGATGTGAACTTCCGGGCTTCTGTCCTGCTCGGACCGCCCGCACCGAATGCCTGTCAGGGCAGCCGAGGTCACCTCTGCTCGCGAAGGGTCTCTGAGGTCTGCCGGTACGTCAGGCGGCCACTTGGGCCTGGTGACGGTCGATCGTCGGCGTGCGGGCGCACCCGATCCGGAGGCAGCCGCGGGGATCGCGGCACGATCACGGGACCCCAGGGCGCGTAGAAATCAGGTATGTCTCCCCCGTTGACGCAGCCGCTCACCAGCCGAGGCTTCCGGCCTTTCTGGCGCCAGCCGGCCAGTCTGACCTCTGGCGACGCACAGCATCACGTAGCCCGTCCGAAGCGCGCCAAGAAACGAACCGACGGTTCCGTAGTACAAGAAGGCCGAGATGACCCCCGATCCTGACATTGCCCAATACAGGAAAAGAATTGAAAAACCAATAAAATAGCACAAGTTGATGGCCAGTAGCGGCCACCCTGAGTCCGTTTTGGCTCGGTTGAGCCGAAGCCACATTGTTCGTGGAATATGAGCGGGGTGTGGGCTGAAAAGTCGTTTGAGCTCGCCGGTGAAAGATCGTTGCGCCATAGCCCTGTATGGAACAGCCGAAGGCATCGGGTGCACAAGATGGGCAGAGGGTTGGCCTCCCGCCAGGCTCCGGTTGCGGCCGCTGCCGTCGGCGTCTGCCCGGCTCCCGGTGCGGGGCGGGCAGCAGCCGGAAGACTGCTGTCACCGCCAGGTGCGCGCGATCCGGTGTCTCGTCGCGGGCGAAGGCTCGTGGGTGCCATGCCCGCGGGCTCCCCCGCCTGGACCGTGTTTACGCCTAATCCGCCGCCGGCCCGCACGATCACCGGCAGGTCCAGCGCCGCGTCCACGGCCTCCAGCACCTCGGCCAACCGCCAGGGCCCCCGCGGCTTCGCTGCTGCCTGACAACCCGCTCGCACACTCAGCCGTCCTACGGCGAGAATGCCAAGGCCACCGATCATCTGAGGAGCTTTGCCATGAGCAGTCACCAGCACGCCCACTCCAGCCTGGACGGGCTCGCGATGGGCGACGCCTTCGGTGACGGCTGGTTCACTCGCTCCGACGAGTGCGCCGAGGATCTGCTGGCTTCGCGGAGTCCGCGGCCTGTGCCGTGGCTGTGGACGGACGATTCGGCCATGTCGTTCGTCCTGTTCGCGCATCTGACGGCTCATGGGGAGATCCGTCAGGACGACCTGGCACGGGAGTTCGCCGCCGAGTACGAGCGCGACCCGGGGCGTAAGTACGGACCGTCCATGCACGGTGTTCTGCGGCGCGTCGGTGAGGGCGCGGACTGGCAGGCCGTCACCACGGGGCAGTTCGGCGGACAGGGTTCCTACGGCAACGGCGCCGCCATGAGAGTTGCCCCGCTGGGGGCCTGGTTCCGGGACGACCTGACGGCCGCCGTCGAGCAGGCCCGGCTGTCGGCGCTGACCACCCACGCTCACGCAGAGGCGGTCGCGGGGGCAGTGGCCGTGGCCGTCGCCGCCGCGCTGGCAGCCTCCAGCGTGGGGCAGGACGCTCCGCCGCGCGCCGAGTTCCTGCGTGAAGTCGCCTCGCACGTGCCGGACAGCGACGTCCGCTCCGGGCTGCGGGTGGCCGCGGACTTCTCCGAGCGCACTTCGGTGCGCCACGCGGCGTCCGTACTGGGCTCGGGGACGCTGATCTCGGCTCCGGACACCGTGCCGTTCGCCCTGTGGTCTGCCGCCGGGCAACTGGACGACCTGCCCGAAGCTCTCTGGCAGACCGTCGCCGGGTGGGGTGACCGCGATACGACCTGCGCCATCGCGGGAGGCATCGTCGCGGCCCGCACCGGCACAGGTGGTGTCCCGGCCGCTTGGCGGCAGGCCCGCGAAGACATTCCCGCCTGGAGCCGCTGGGATTCCGGCGCGGGTCTGCGCTAAGGGGCACTGGACCGGCCTCGACCGCGGAACCCTGTCGGTCGTCACCGGCTCACGGGGCAACGGTCCCGGCCGTCCCGCCTCCGCCTACCAACTCCGCCCGACCCAGCTCCAGCACCTGAGACTCCTACGAGGCCGTCTCCCGGACGCACTCACCTACGGCGCGCTGGCCCTGCGGCTCGACGAGCCCGTACGGCACTGAGACTTGTCGCCGATCACCATCAACGCCAGCAAGATTTCACAGCGGCGGCTCGATCAAGTGCGGCGGGACCGCGAGGTCGGCGCTGGCGAAGAGACGTGCCAGGCCCGCGGGTTCGTCCCGGACACAGTGCGAGGCGACCACGTCGATCAGATGGGGATACGCGGCTGATGTGAAACCGTGCTGAGGCACTGCCATGCGGCCCCACCTGTCCGTGGGAAGCATCTCCAGCTTGCAGAGCGCCGCAAGATCCAGGACCACACCGGCACTGATCCCGGGTGCCATGTGAGCGCTGTCGGTGCCCGGCGCCTTGGACCCACGCCGGTCCAACGAACCGTTCCTGTAGAGCTGCCACGTCTCACCGGCCGTGACGAAGTCGATCGACGCCTCTGCCGCACCGGCAGGGGCCCCGGTGCCGGCCGGGTCGGGATCCATGCGTATCCAGCGTTCGTCGCAGGCGCTCCACCACTCCGCTGTCCACCGCATGGGAGGCGTCTGCCGGCCGGTGGCGGTGCGGAAGCCGCAGCGTACGCGGGCGGCGTAGCCACGCGCCCGCAGCAAGGAACAAGCCAGGGTGGCGGAATGGCGCGTCGTGCCCACCACGCGGGCTTCGAGCGGACGCGGGCTGACGAGACGTTCCGGCCACAACCGGCTCAGGACGGCGAGCAGATCACGGACCGGCCGAATGTTCTGCTCCTTGAGCCTGTCCTTGGGGACACCGGCCGCAGTCGCGTCCTCCGGCGAGAGAACCAGACTCCGCGCGGACGCACAGATCGACACGGGATCGTCGGGGAGACCGTCGAGCAGCCAGTGCTGACCCGGATCGAGGAACGTCATCGGACCGTGCTGGACGTAATCGATTACGACGTTGACCACGGATGCCTACCTTTACCGATTCCCTATGTTTTGACGCCACATCGAAGTGCGGTGGCGAAGTCACGTCCCGAGAGGAGCGACGGCCCGTGCAGCCGTCATCACAGCCAGGCCGGCGAACAGTGTCTTTGACCCTCCGTCGGTCCGCTGATCGCCGGCTGAGGGTCGCGTACGAGGTCAGGATTGCCGGAGGCTCGGGCAACCCTCAACGCGCGAGCGAGCCGGTCGCTGCGTCGCACCGGGATCCCGCGCTTTCCAGCAATCGCATACGCCCCTCCACGGGAGGGCCTGTCCTCTGTGCCGTACCGCAGGAAGTGCACAGTTCGGTCACCCGGTTCGTTGGAGGGCGAAGACGACGCGAGATCCTCTCCGCAGGGGCGTGCCCGCACGCAACGTACACCGGCGAGGGCCGCGGTACCAACGGCCGCCTCGGCTACGACACCGTCGCCCGTGCAGATGATTCACCTCCGCGGTTTCGACCTCCGTTCGATGCCCATGGTCACGCGCCGCTCCCCTGCCCTGACCCGGTGCGCACGGGACAAGAGTCGCGGATGTACCGGCGGACCTGAAGACACAGGGGACTCACGTCAGACTCCCGTAAGAGTCACCCCCGGTATCGCGGAGCGCTCGTGCTCGCGGCAGCCCGACCGCCGACGCTCGCACCGCTACCGCTCCGACGTTTGGGTCGCGCCGCCGGGCCCGGGCCCGGCGGGGACTCCAGCGGCGCGGCCCGCGAAGGACGGGCGGGTGGTCACCACCTGCCGAGTCGCCCTGGGCTCCCGATCGCGTTGAAGGAGAGACGGCAGGGCAAGAGCGGTCGCGGCCGCCGCGAACAGCGTCGCCACGACGTCGCCGCCGGGGCGGCTACCAGGCCGGCCGGGCAGCATCATGACACCGGAGTCGCTCGCGCTGACGTTCAAGCCGTAGGCGGACACGGCCGGGGAACTCTGCGCGAGCTGAGGCCGAGCAGCGCGAGGTGCCGGACGCCGCCATGACTGACCTGCGGGTCAGCCCGGAATCCTCAATCCCGTTACTGAGGTTTTCTCAGAGAAATGATCTTGCGAACCAGCCTGTCGCGGTGGACGGAATCACATCCCTGACGGGATGGCGAACGGGTCATACCCCTCAGGCATGAAACAGCCGTAGTCCTGCAGTGGTTGCGGATCGTTGAGCACGATGCGCTTCCACTCGCCCGCAGGTGAGAGTCCGTCTGGGCGGTCCAGAACTCGTTGGCCTGGGAGTCCGGCGGACGCTGGTGCGTCGGCTGCGAGTCGACCGAAGCGGTCCAGCAGAGCCCACACAGCGTCGTAGACATCACGGATTTCCTCGGCTGCCCTTTCGTCGGTGATTTCAGGGGAGGCTTCGCGGTACGCCTCGCGGGCCGAAGCGACAAAGCGCTCCGGATCGATGATCACCACGTCCTGGCGCATCCGAACGCTGATCGTCATACCCGGCGTCGGGGCTGGCATCTCATCCACCGGCCCACGGTACTGCGTCGCAAGCGCGACCAACCGCGGATTCTCCCTTGTGCACGGCCAGCAGGGCACGCCCCGGCTGTGAGGTCCACTGGGCATTCGGTTCAAACTCGGACACCGAGCCATCTTGACCGGTACGGATCGAGCGGGACCTGGCGGCGGACGAGCATGAATCCCCTGGCAGCGTAGCCGGTTCTCGATGGTCCACTGCGCGCGGGCGAGTTCCCCGATCCGTTGGGGTGAGGCCTGCTGGTGCGACGGGTCAGTGGCGCGTAGACGGTCTGCCGGGTCAGCTTCGCCGACTTCACGTTGATGCGGTATCGGGTGATCCGGGCGGCTTGGACTGCGTGGGGGAAGTCCAGGCCCAGGTCGGTGATGGTGAGCACGCGCACCGCGCGGGTTTCACGGCGGCCGTGCCCACGTCCGCGCTGATAGTGGCAGGCGCTCACCTTGGGCCAGGGCAGCGACCGCAGTGCCGCGGACACCACCCGGCAGCGGCTTTGGCGCCGGATTGCTCCCACGCCCTGCAGTCGTTGCGGTTGCCCGGCAGAGGCCGGCCGACCACGACGACCCGGCGGGTATCGGCGTCGATGACCATCTGGTGGTTGGTGGAGTACCTGTAGTTCTTGGACTGCTCGGCGATCGTGTGGTCGCGGGTGGATACCAGGGTGCCGTCCGCGATGAGTACGGCGCCTCTCGCGAAGCGGCGCCGGGGCTGAAGCGCGAGGAGCGGACCGAGGTGGTCGATGATGCGGTCGGCAGCGGATTTAGAGATGCCAACAGCGGGGCGAGCCGGCGCATCGTCAAGTTTGTGCGCCAGTACGCCGTGACCAACAGCGTCCTGTCTGCCGGCGGCAGGCTCCACGCCCTGCCCCGGCGGGTGGCGTCGACCCCCTCGCGACGCGGCGCCGTCACCAGTTTCATGAACTGGCGCGGGCTCAGCCCGGAGTACGGGACTGTCCAAGACGGCTCCGACGCCGTGATCACACCAGCCCCGTCAAGATCATTCCACCGCGGCTGGTCCCTCCAGCCCATGAGGGTGGGGTCCGGACACGAAGGCAAGGACGTCGCGGGCCGCTTCGCGCAGGCTGCCGAAGTGACGATGTACGCCGTCCACCGCCGCAGGGGCGTTGACACCCCACACCGTCATCCCGGCACGCAGCCCGGACTCCACCCCGGAAGGAGCGTCCTCGATGACCAGACAGTCCTCCGGTCTGGCACCAAGTCGCGCGGCTGCCTGCAGATACGGCACAGGCGACGGCTTGCCTTCCTCCACGGCGGCCGCATCCACCAGGACCTCCGGGACCGGCAAGCCCGTCCGTGCGAAACGTCCACGCACCCGGTGCCCATAGTTCGAAGTCACCAACGCCCAGGACCCGGGCCGCAGAGCACTCAGCAGCTCCGCGGCGCCACCGAAGGCCGTATAGACACCGGAACGGACGTCCTCATCCTCCAACGCATGCAGTGAGGCAAGACACTCCCCGGGATCCTGGTCCGGAGCAACCTGCGCGAAGGTCTCCATCGGCCTCGTCCGCAACGCCACTCGGTAGACCTCATCGGGGTCCAGTCCGTATCGCTCTGCCCACGTTCGCCAAACCAGGCGCTGATTGTCCACGGCGTCGATCAACGTGCCATCAACATCAAACAGGACATACCTCATCGCACCGGACCGACCGGATTCACTGATCACGCTTCGATCATGCCATCGGTCCCTGAGCAGGCAGTTGGCGCGACAAGTCTTAGCCTGGCCGACGGATCATGCGAGTTGGCGGGTTGTTCGGGGCAGGGTGGTGAAGGTGGTTCCGATGCTGTAAGTCGCGGTTATGGATGACGCGATCTGCGGTACGGGTCAGTCCGCGTCCGCTGCGGCAGATTCAGCCTCCGGTAGCGCCGGATAGTCGGTCGGGTAGAGCCCGGCCGCGAAGCCATACACCACATCGCCTGCGCGCGTGAGCTGCGCGTAGTCGTTGGCGAGCTCCAATTCGCTGTCGTCCTACGACCCGGACGCCGCCAAGCTCCTGACCCAGCGGGCGATCGAGTTCCTCGGCTCACGCTAGGTTGTTGGCGGGTCATGCGCAAAGCCAGAGGTGCAGGGCTGCGACGGTCACGGTGCCGTAAAAGACATACTCCCTCTGGTCGAAGCGCATGACTACTGCCCGGTTCGCCTTCAATCGGTTGATCAGCCGCTCGACTTCGTTTCTGGGGCCGTAGCGTGCCGCATCGAAGCCGGTGGGTCTGCCGCCGCTGCTGCCACGGCGCAGGCGGTGGGCCCGCTGATCACGGCGTTCGGGGATGGTGTGCTTGATCTGCCGACGCCGCAGGTAACGGCGGTTGCGGCGTGACGAGTACGCTTTGCCGCCGCTGAGATGGTCCGGCCTGGTGCGGGGACGGCCGCCGTCCAGCCGAGGCACGCGAAGGCGGTCGAGAACCGGGATCAGCTGGGGGCATCGCCCCACTGGCCGGGGGGTGACCAGCATGGCAGGAGGCCGAAGACCGCCCTCACCTGCCAAGGGAATCTTCGTTGTCAGGCCGCCGCGCGAACGGCCCAGCGCCTCATCGGGGCGGTGCTGAGCGGGCCGGGTGCGCTCGCGCGCTTACTGCGGCGCCTGCTTGCGTGCGCCGGCGGCGTGTTGATGAGCGCGGCACACCCTGGAGTCCACACTCACCATGGACCAGTCGATCCGGCCGTCCGCGTCGGCACCAGCCTGGACGGCCCGGACGATCCTCTCCCAAGTGCCATCCGCGGACCAGTGCCGGTGCCGGCCGTAACAGGTCTGCCAGCTTTCCTCGGCCGGGCTCCTAGGATGAGCTTCATGGCACACGGTGAAGATCTGCCGGAACCGTTCTGGGACATCAAAAGCGACCGTGGAGTCCAACTGCCTCTGACCGACCTGGCGATTCTGGAGGCTGAGCGGCTGTTGAACGTCACGCTCCCTGTCTCCCTGCTCGGTCTCCTCCGCAAGCAGAACGGGGGCCTGGTCGTATCCAGTCGGGACGCCTTCCCCACAAGCCGGCCGACCTCATGGGCTCCCGACCATGTGCCCTTCGACCAGGTCATGGGCATCGGCCACCGCGAACAGGCGCTGTCCATTGTCGACAGCCCGTACCCGGTCGAAGAATGGGGTCTGCCCACCCGGTCGGGCGGCGACCATCGGCAGGTGCCGGCAGTGCTGAGATTCCCGGAGGGAAACGGCTGACCCCGGGCACTCGCCGAAGACCCGGCCGACGCCGGGACGGCGAAACGGTTGGTGTGCGGGGCCGACGGAACCGGGTAACGTCTTTGCCATGTTCTTCCAGACGCCGATTTACGAGTGAGAGCGTGACGGGCCCCCGCTGACCTCCTTCGACGGCGCCGCCCGTCCCCACCGCTGAATCCGTAGATCACTTCACATCATTACCGGGAGAACCCGTGACCGTGAGCAAGAACATCAACAACCCCGTGGGCATGGGCGGCGGCCAACGCAAGAGGCTGTCCCGCGCCGAACGGCAGAACAACGGTCCGCACCGCAACCTCGACCGACAGGGTGCAGCCGACCAGAAGGCGGAGCTGGTGCGCAAGATGCGCGAGAAGGCAGCCGCAGCTGAGGGCGCCGGGCAGGCGGGCGACGACACCGCACAGAGCTGACGCACCGCCGCCGCAGGGCGGCACCGCACGAGGCAGGGCCCGGACCCGCGACGCCCGGTCCGGGTAAGGCACGCAAGACGGCCGCCAGGCTCCCCACAAGATCATGCGATAGCCCCCTCCTCCAGGTGGACTTCGTCGTCTGACCATGTGCGGCGATACGCGCGTGGTCAGAGTGCGTCAGGTCGGGGCTCGGTTCGATGCGCTGCAAAATGCCTGTCCAGTGCCCCGGCCTGGGCGCCGTCCGACCGCGGAGGGTAGTCGACTCGGTACTGCGCCTCAGCTCGCCACTGAGGTCGGGGCGTTGCGTGCTGAGCCGCGCACGTCGTCATGCGTAACTCTCGGGCACCTGCAAGGAGTTCGTAGGCCTCCCACTGGGTGTCCCGACGCCGCCGGACGGAGGCACGGCCGTCCTGATGCACCCGGTCCACGAGGAGGTCGTACGCGATCTCGCCCGCCAGCGGGTCACGATGCCGCGCAACTCGACGTCGTTCGGCCCGAAGCCGGCGTCGGGACTGGTCCTGCGGGCGCTGACTCCCTGACGGTCGCGGCCCCGGAAACGCCACGTGGGCGGCGGTACACCTTCCAGTGTCCCGCCGCCCACGTGTTTGCGCCGCGGTACCGGCGTCAGCTCTGCGGACGGTGAGGAGCGTCGTCCTCGCGGTCGTCCTCGACGAGCGCATCCACGAACTCGACGCCGTCCAGCTCCGCGAGCCGGTCGGAGGCGTCCGTGCTGCTGTCCTTGTCGGACTCGACCGTCTTGGCGAAGCACTCGCGTGCCTCGCCCTCACGCCCGGCGGCGAGAAGCGCGTCGAGCCTGAGCGCGACAGGTCGACGACTGTGCTCATCCGTGTCCGGCCTCCTGGACCACGTCACATCGTGCCCGGCGGCGCGGACACCTGATTCACGGCGGGCCACAACCATTTACGCACCTTGCGGGTCACACCTGCGAAGCACGGCGGGCCGGGACCCTCCCGGCGCACGGGGAAGGTTTCGGTCGGATGGCACGACAAGCACGGGTACGCGCGGTCGCGACGGCGGCGGCGGGCGCGGTGGCGCTGGTGGCAGGGGTGTTCGGCACGGGTCCGGCCCGCGCCGACACGGCGGACGCCGCACGAGGGATGACGGTCCAGTTCGCCGAGCACGAGCTCTTCATCGGGACGGAGCCGGCGAGCGTGAACCTGTCCTACCGGTGGAAGGTGGCCGGCGGGGGCACAGCACACCACGTCCACCTGACCGTCGACCTGTCCGGAGTGGCCGACTTCGCCGAGCCGGCACCGTCGGAGCACTGCAAGGGCAACCTCTGCACGCTGGACCTGGCGTCCGCCACCTCGGACTTCCACGCCATCACGCTGGTGCCGAAGCCCGGTGCGGCCGTCGGCAGCAGTGGCACCGTGACCGTCTCCGGCACGGCGTCGGACGCCACCGTCACCGGCGACCACCTCACCCTGACCAACGGCAAGACGCAGCTGAAGGTCAGCGCGTCCGCCGAGCAGCTGGACCAGGTGCCGGGCGACATGCTGAACTTTCCGCTCGACGTGTGGAACAACGGCCAACGCCCGGCGGCCAAGGGGGTGGAGCTGCGGATCGACACCACCGCCGGGCTGCACCTCCAGGGCTCCTGGGCCAACTGCCGCGACGTGTCCGCGAGCGGCCGCGGGGGGCACATCGTGCGCGAGACCCTGTGCGACTTCCCCACCCCGGTGGAGCCCGGCCGGCAGTACGCGTTGTCGTCGCCGCTGCGCGTCAAGGTCGGCGACGAGGCCCTGCGCGACAAGATCTTCTACGAATTCACCCCGCTGACCAGCGCCGCCCCGGCGAACGGCCCCGGGACCCCGCTGACCCTGGTCCCGAGGGGCGCGATGCCGTCCGACGGGAACATCGACCCGTACTTCACCACCTACGTCAACAGCGTCAACCACGCCGACTTCGCCGTCACCGGAGACACCGTCACCGGGCGGCGTGGCGGTCACGCCACGCTGCACGCCACGGTGATCGACCGGGGGCCGGCGGTGGTGGAGGACCTCCTCGACGACGAGGCCTTCCTCCCGGTCCTCGTCAAGCTGCCGCCGGGCACGAAGGCCACGAAGATCCCGGACAACTGCCAGCCGCCGCCCACGGACGACGGGTCGGACCCCGGCCCCCGGATGGGCCGGTCCTCCTACCAGTGCTACTTCGGTGACCCCGCCCCGGGGGACAGACACGTCCTGTCGTTCACCGTCGCTATCGGCCCCCGTACCCCGGCCGTCTCCACGGGACAGGTCCGCACGCTGGAGGTCATGAAGGGGCTCGACCCCGACGCCTCCAACGACAGCGCGGCGCTGACCCTGCGGCTGGCGCAGGACGGCTCCGCGGGCGGCGGCACGGCCGGCGGGTCCGGGGGCGGCGGTACGGCCGGCGGGTCCGGGGGCGGCGGTACGCCCGGCGGGTCCGGCTCCGGCGGCGCGGCCGGAGCGTCCGGCTCCGTTTCGGGCGGCCCTTCGACAGGGTCCGGACCGCTGGCCGACACCGGATTCGGCGGCGGCTGGATCGTCGGGGCGGCCGGCGCGCTGTTGCTGGCCGGTGGTGTGGCCGTAGCGCTCTCCCGACGGTCCCGCGGCGGGAACTGACACGTCGTCCGGGGGTCCGGAGGGGCCCCCGGACGGGTCAGGGGCGGAAGCCGTCGGTGACGGTCGCAGCAGCAGCGCCCGCGACGGCATGCTCTACGCCGACCCGATGCAGCCCGGCACCGGGATCGGGGCTGTGGTCCCCGAGGGCTGGAGCGCGCTCGGCTTCACATCGCCCGGAGCCGGCCTCACTCAGTTCCCGGGGGTCCTGGTCGAGCGCTTCTGCATCCACAACGGCCTTGCGTGCGATACCGCGTCGCTTGCGTCGGCCTACGGCTTCCTCACCGGCACACACGGGCTCTACTGACATGACGGCGATGTCATGGCTCAAACGATCGCCCACGACGACGGCGACGGGCTCGTCTGGTATTCCTCCTGACCCGATGCGGCCCGGCGGCGAGCGTCCGTGGCGGACGGCTTCACGATGTCCGGCGCACCGCCGCGACCTTCTGCCGATCCCGGGTGTCCCAGAGACGTTCGTCGGGTGAGTCCCGTGTGCGATGTGCCGAGTCGGCTTCACCCTGCGCTACTGGCCGGCGTCGCCCGCTCGCGATTCGCATGCAAGTGACTACTCTTCGTAGTGAAGGCTGGTCACTCATAGGCGAACAGGTGGTGTGTGATGTCTCAGGTAATCCCGCCGGGAGCGCGGTCTGGGGATGCCGACATCATCTTCTCCGGCGGTTCCATCGTGACGGTCACCGACGACAAGTCGGCAGCGCCCGAGGCGGTGGCCGTCAAGGACGGCCGGATCGTCTTCGTCGGCAATCTGCCCCAGGCGCGGGCCGCGTGGCAGGGACCAGACACGCGGATGCACGCACTGCTGCCCGATCAGGCTCTGCTGCCGGGCTTCATCGATGCACACGGCCACGTCACCGGCACCGGCCTGCAGGCCACGATCGCCAATCTCCTGGCCGCTCCCGACGGCGACATCACCGACATCGCGTCCCTCCAGGACAAGCTGCGCGAGTTCGCCGAGAGCGAGGTGGGGAAACGCTCGGACTGGGTCATCGGTTTCGGTTACGACGACTCCATGCTCGCCGACGGCAAGCACCCCACCCGCGACGACCTGGACGCGGTGTCCACCGAGAAGCCCGTGCTGGCGATCCATCAGTCCTTCCATCTGGGAGCGGTCAACAGCCTGGGGCTCGAACGACTCGGGTACACCGCCATGACACCGGACCCGGAGGGCGGAGTGATCCGGCGGAGGCTGGAGCGCGCAACCGACTCCGGGCCCGTGTACGGGGAGCCGAGCGGCGTGCTGGAAGAGACCGCGTTCATCCCCGCCGCCGACCTGGCCGTCGCCGGGATGGACCCCGTCGACAGCGGGCAGTTCCTGACCGTGGGCCTCCTGTCGGCGGCGAGCTTCGGCTTCACGACCGTGCAGGAGGGGGCAGCGAGCCTGGAGGTCCTGGGCCTCATGCGGCAGGTCGCGGACGCCTACCCCGCCGGCCTGCCCACCGACGTGGTCGTCTACGTGAAGGCCGAGCAGGCCATGAAATCCCCTGCCACGGTCCAGGCGAGCCGGGAGTACACCAAGGGCCTGCGCGCGGCCGGGGTGAAGCTGGTCCTGGACGGCTCACCCCAGGGGCGCACCGCCTGGCTCACCGAGCCCTACCTCACCCCGCCCGACGGCCAGGACGAGGAGTACTGCGGCTATGCGGCCCTGCCGGACCAGGATGTCCTGGCCCAGGTCCGGGCGGGATTCGCCAACAACTGGCATGTCATCGCGCACGTGAACGGCGACGCCGCCATCGACCAGCTCATCCGGTGCGTGCGCTCGGCCACCGAAGAAGCCGGACAGGACCGGCGTACGACGGCGATCCACTGCCAGACGGCCCGTGAGGACCAGATCGAGGCGTTCCGGGAACTCGGGATCATCCCGTCGTTCTTCTCCATGCACACCTACTACTGGGGCGACTGGTACCGCAAGACCGTGCTCGGCCCCGAACGCGCCGTCGACATCTCGCCCGCCCGGTGGGCGGTGGACCGCGGCATGGCCTACACCTCGCACCACGACGCACCCGTGGCCCTGCCCAACTCGATCGCCATCCTGTCCAGCCAGGTCACCCGCGTCACCCGCACCTCAGGAAGCGTTCTCGGTCCGGACCAGTGCGTGTCGGCGCTGGACGCGGTGAAGTCCATCACCATCAACGCCGCCCGCCAGTACTTCGAAGAGGACACCAAGGGCAGCATCGAGGTGGGCAAGCTCGCGGACTTCGTGATCCTCAGCCACAACCCGCTCACGATCCCCGAGCGGAAGATCAAGGACATCACCGTCGTGGAGACCATCAAGGAGGGCAGGACCGTCTACCCGCCCTCTCCCACGCTCCCCGCCCCCGTTCTGCGAAAGGCCATGCCCGCAGCCCACCACTGCTGACGCCCCGGGATGTCGCCCTCGCGGGGCCGAGCGTGGGTCATGTCCCCTCAGCCCGGTCGGCCGTGGGAGCCCTCTTCGAGGGTCGCGCGAAGGGTGGTCAGGGTTGCGGCGATGCGGGTCAGGTCGTCAGGGGGAATGGTCGCGGTCAGCGAGATGAGTGCGCTTTCGACAAGGGGGCGGGAAGCGGCCAACTGCTTCTCGCCCTCGGACGTGAGGCGCAGGACGGACGAGCGGCGGTCCTGGGGGTGCGCGACCCGCAGGCACCAGCCGACAGCCACCAGCCGGTCGACCGCCTTGCTGACGGCCCCGACGGTGATCGCCAGTTCGCCGACGATGTCGAGCACGCGGCACCCCGGCACACGGTCGATGATCTCCAGAAACTCGAACTGTCCCAGCCCCAGGCCTTGTTCGGCGCGCAGCCGGGCGCTCACCGCGTTGTAGAGCCGGGTCTCGACGCGGACGAGGTCGGTGAAGATCGGGGTGACGTGGCTCAAAGTATCCCTCCAGGTAGATTCCTGGGAATCATCTTCCTTGGAATCTGGTTGGGCTCAGGCGGATGGATTCCCAGGAATGCATCCTCGCATCCCGCCCACCCCATGGAGGCCCTCATGTCCCGACAGCAGCGCGACGCCCTGGACGCCATGCTCCGTTCCGCCCCTCGCAGCGAGACGCGGCCCGCTCCCGGGAAGCAGCGCAGCGGTTTCGCCGGAGCCGTCACCCGCCCCGCGCCGGAGGGCGTGCTCACCCGCAGGACCGTCCTGGGCGGGCGGCCGGCCCTGGAGCTGGAGCCGGCCGAAGTCTCCGGCCGCGGCCGACTGCTCTACCTGCACGGCGGCGGCTACGTCGTCGGCTCACCGGACACCCATGCGGGACTGGTCGGCGAACTGGCCCGCCGCGCCGGACTGCGAGCGATATCGGTGGATTACCGGCTGGCGCCCGAGCACCCCTTCCCCGCGGCCGTCGACGACGGGCTGGCGGCCTATCGCGAGCTGCTGGCGGCGGGCACAGACGCACGGGACCTCGTCATGGCCGGTGACTCCGCCGGTGGCGGCCTGAGCATCGCCACGCTGCTCGCGGCCCGCGAGGCCGGGCTGCCGCAACCGGCCGCCGTGGTCGTCTTCTCCCCGTGGGCCGACCTCACCCTCACGGGCGAAAGCATCCGTTCCAAGGACGGCGTCGACCCCATTTTCACCGAGGCAGACGTGCGCGCCTACGCCGATCCCTACGTCGGCGCGGGTGACCGGGCGCATCCCCTGGCCAGCCCGGTGTTCGCCGACCTCACCGGGCTGCCCCCACTACTCGTGCAGGTCGGGGCGAACGAGGTGCTGCTCGACGACGCGGTCAGGCTGGCCGGCCGCGCGGGCGCCGACGACGTCGAGGTCACCCTCGAAGTCGGGCCCGGCCTCCCCCACGTCTTCCAGCACCACTACGGCCACCTCGACGAGGCGGACGCCGCACTCGACCGCGCCGCCCGCTTCCTCACCGCCCACCTGAGCGCCGGACACCCGGACGCCGACCGTCTCGAGCGGGCCCACTGACGCCGACCCTGGCGGCCTCCACGCGATGTCGGCGACGCCCGCAGCAGCACCATCGCCGACATCACGAGTTCAAATTCCTTACGTTGTTGGTGGGTTGATTCATTAGCTGGTCTTGCCGCTGCCCTCGGGCTCGGACCCGGCAGATGAACGACGGCGGACGGCGACCAGGGTGATGACGTCGGCGACGACGAGGCACGCATCTTGGGCTGGAGCGGCCGCCCGTGGGGGACGACTCCGCCGTCGGCCAGGGCCATGTCGGAGAGCAGCGCGCCGAAGTCGGGCTGCCCGAGGTCCAGTTGGCGTTGCATGGCGGGTGAGGTGGGGCCGATCTCGCGGCCGACGATCCGGCGGCCCGCGTCGAGCCTGCGCTCGATGTCGATCCGCATGGACGGCATAGGCCGAGACGGTGTCCGTGTCGGCGAACAGGTCGCGCACCGGCGGGCACGGGGTTCCCGTCCCGTTCGGCCTCCAGGAAGGCGTCGGCCGCCTTCCGGACCGCTGCCGTGGTCGTGGGAGGCGTTCTCGCGCACCATGGCGGCGACTCGACGACGATCGCCCCTCCCCCTGCCGACCGGCCCCAGCGGCGAGCACCGCTTCGACCGCGGCGAACCGGACCCGTACCCTGCCCGAAGCAGCCCAGCACACCGCGCTCCTGGCCCACCGCGCTCCCGCTTTACGAAGCCCGCGCGGTCATGCGTTCCATCAGACAGTCCCTGCCGAAGCCTTGCGTGCGAGCAGATGAATCGCCTGGAACTGGCGTCGGTCGGTGGGCTCGGGCTCGCGAACCATCCGGGCCACTTCGGCCAACCCTGCCGTGCGGAGCATCGCTGAGAGGTGATCAGGCGACCAGCGATAGGCCGGCGCGACGGTGTGGTCGAAGATCTGCGTCGGATGGGACGGATCTTCGCTGGCCCAGAATCCGACCAGAAGGTGACCGCCAGGTGCCAGCACACGGTGGAACTCCGCCAGGATGGCGGGGAGTTCTGGCGGCGGAGTGTGGATGATGGACCAACGGGAGAGTACGCCGCCCAGCGCGCCGTCAGCGATGTTCAACTCGGCCATGGTGCCCATGTCGAACCGCAGGCCCGGATAGGCCTGTCGAGCCAATGCGACCATCGCGGACGAAGCGTCGACACCGAAAACCGACAGCCCCAACCCATCAAGATGAGCCGTGATATGGCCAGGTCCACACCCCAGATCCGCGACCTGACCGTCCCCACTCGCACCTACCACCTCGGCGAACGCACTCAAGATCGCACGCTCCAAAGGACTTTCCCGCAGCTCGTCGCGGAACAGCTGCGCATACACGGGGGCAACATCGTCGTAGGCCTCGCGGGTCACGCGGAGGACATCATGTTCGACCATGCCCGCGACAGTACTTCCCGGCACCGGTCCGAGCCTGGCCCATCGCGATCTGCCCTCACAACGGTCGCTCGGGCGACCCGGCCGCCGCCGACCACGCGCTCCTGCGAGAACGTGGTGAAGGCCGACCACGTCGATCCGTTCGGCCGTCGGACGAGAACACCGTGGCGAAGTGGCCCGTCACTGACACCGAGTATCTCCTCCACTGGGTGGCGCACCAGCGGTACTTGACGCGCGGGCGGCGCTCAGCCGGAACCCTTCAGCGGTGGCGAGGTCCGGGCCGAGTCCCGACCCGCCTCGGCGGCGGGTCGGGTTCCCTTGGTCACGTGGGGGTGGTTACGCGGATCAGGGGCTCGGGCCGGGAGGTGAGCAGCCGGGTCAGCAGGGGCAGTGCCTCGGTCGCGGTGCGGGCCAGGGCCACGGGCAGGTGGGCCACATCGTCCGGCAGGGTCATGCCCGCGCGGGGCACGGCGAGGACCCGCATGCCGGCGGCGGCCGCCGACCTGATGCCGTCCGGGGAGTCCTCGACGGCCACGCCGCCGGACGGCGGGACCCCGATCTCGGCCGCCGCGCGGAGATAGGGGTCGGGTGCGGGCTTGACCCGGACCACGTCCTCACCGCACACCACAGCTCGCAACTCCGCGGCCAGGCCCACCTCTTCGAGGGCGGCCCGGACAAAGCGGCGCGGGCTGGCGCTGGCCACGCCGACCGGTCCGTGGCGTCGGGCTTCGAGGACCAGCTCCACCGCTCCTGGCAGCGCCCGCACCTCTCCTGCCGCGCAGGCGTCGACCATCTCGGCGGTACAGGCCTCGACGACCTCGGCGGTGGTCGCCGTACCACCGCACAGACCGGCGACGTACGAGGCCCAGTTGCCGTTTCCGTGCAGTGCGGCGGTGTCCTGGGCACGCCAGACGTGCCCGTGACCGGTGGTGAAGCGGGCGCACGCCCGCGCCCAGGCGCTCGCGGTGTCGATCAGTGTGTCGTCCAGGTCGAAGACCGTCGCACGGTGCGTCCAGGTGATACGGTCGCCGTGTCGGCGAGCCGCAGGGCGTCGGGCAGTTCCTCGATGGATACCACCGCAAGGCCGTGCTGGTCGGCGAAGGCGCGCAAACCGTCGGAGCCGGCGACGGAACCGTCGTCCTCGCAGACCTCGCTGATCACTGCGACCGGCGAGAGACCGGCCAGCCGCAGCAGGTCGACGCTCGCCTCGGTGTGCCCGCGCCGTTCGGCGACCCCACCGGGGCGGGCCCGGAGCGGGAAAACGTGCCCGGGCCTGACCAGCCGCTCGGGCCGGGTCGTGGGGTCGGCCAGTGCGCGCACGGTGAGTGCCCGGTCCGCGGCGGAGATCCCCCGAGCCGACACCGACCGCGTCGACGGAGACCGTGTAGGCGGTGGTCTCGATGATGTCCGTCCCGGGGGCGGGCGGAACCATCAGCGGGAGCTCCAGCCGGTCGGCGACCTCGGGGGCCATGGGCGCGCAGATCAGCCCGCTGGTCCAGCGGACGAAGAATCCCATGGCCTCGGAGGTCGCGAACTCGGCCGCCATGACCAGGTCCCCCTCGTTCTCCCGGTCCGCGTCGTCGACCACGATGACCGGCCTCTCGGCCCGCAGATCGTCGACGGCGAGCGCGAGCGGGTCCGGCAACTGCGGCACCGACGCTGATGTCACAGCAACAAGCCTTTCCTAGGAATCGGGTTTCCAGCGGATGTATCGGTGACCGAACACCTGACCTTGAGAAGCCTGTACGCCAAGGGAACGAGTTCTCTGACAAGCCGCGCGTCCGAAGGGAGATTCCGGAGGCCGTTCCAATGGGGACCACGGCGTGACCACGGCAGGTTCGCTCACCAGGAGATGACGCCGTCGTCCTCGACGAACGAACCGGTCGGGCCGCCGTCGGGCAGCGTGGCGAGCCGGATCGCCGTGGCCGCGCCCTGCTCAGGAGTGCGGGGTCCGTGGAAGCCGGTGAAGTCGGTCGCGACCAGGCCCGGGCACGCGGCGTTGATCAGGATGTTCGTGCCGGCGAAGTGCCGGGCGTACTGCACGGTGACGGCGTTGAGGAACGTCTTCGACGGCGCGTAGGCCGCCATGACGGGGCCGATCTCGATGTCCGGGTCGGCCTGCCGGGTCAGGGAGGCGACCGCGCTGGAGACGTTGACGATGCGGGGCGACGACGAGCGGCGCAGCAACGGCAGCATCGCGTTGGTCACGCGGATGACACCGAGGACGTTGGTGTCCACGACGGCGCGGACGAGGTCGAGGTCGAGGGTGGTCGGGTCCTGCACCCATCCCGGACCCGTCTCTCCCGAGATGCCGGCGTTGTTGACCAGGACGTCCAGGCGCCCGGCCTGCTGTTCGAGCAGTTCCGCGGCATCGGTGACGCTCCGGTCGCCGGTCACGTCCAGCGGCACGCCGAAGGCGTCCGCCCCGGCGGCGCGCAGCTTCCCGACGGCGGCGGCACGCCGGGCGTCGTCGCGGGCTCCCACGCCCACGCGGTACCCGAGGGCGCCCAGCCCGGCCGCGATCTCGTAGCCGATTCCCTTGTTCGCGCCGGTCACCAGCGCTGTCTTCGTTTCGCTCATACCGTTGATGTTCGCTCGCGGAGGCGTGGCGCATCCAACACCGATACGGTGCCCAGTCATACCCTGCAGGTATCACGGGCTTACGCTGGTGCGGTGGACATCTTGGAGACCCGCGAGTTGAGGTACTTCATCGCCGTCGCCGAGGAACTGCACTTCGGCCGCGCCGCCGAACGCCTGGGCATGGCCCAACCACCCTTGTCCCGGGCGATCCAGCAGCTTGAACGACGCCTCGGCGTCCGCCTCCTGGAACGCAACCGCCGCGGAGTCTCCCTGACCGATGCCGGACAGGTGCTGCTCGTCGAGGGCCGCGCGGCCCTCGACGCGACCACCGCTGCCGCTCGCCGCACCCGCCGTGCCGGTGGCGCCGACGGTCCGGGGGGCCGCCGCAATCGCCTGGTGCTGGCGGTGAAGGCCGCGGGGTCCCACGAACTGCTGCGGAAGCTTCTCGACGCCTACGCGGCCGAGCCCGGCGCCGCCGAGATCGAGGTCCTGCCGTGCGGCGTGTGTGAGCAGGGAGGGCTGCTCCGGGACGGCAGCGCCGATGTGGCGCTCATGCACGCGCCGTTCAACTCCCTCGCCGGGTTCGACAGCGAGGAACTGATGACCGAGGGACAGATCGCCGTGCTGCCCGCCGGGCATCCTCTCGCCGTGCGCGGGACGCTGTCCCTGGCCGAGGTGAGCGACATCCCCGATCTTCCGCTCGCCCGCTGGCCCCGCCACGGCACGTACCCGCCCGGCCCGGGGCCCGAGATCCACGACCAGACGCAGCTGGCCCAGTTGATCGCCCTGGGACGCACCGTCGGCGTCCTCCCCGACTCCGCCCGCACCTGGCTGTGGGCCGATCACGTCGCCGTCCCGTTGGCGGACGCGCCGCCCGTCGTGACCCACATCGCCTGGCCCGCGCACAGCCGCTCGCTCGCCCTCGCCGGGCTGGTCCGCACGGCCACACGGCTGTGACCCTGTCGCCTTCCGTCCTGGAACGCCGCGGCTCGGTCTCGTAAGCCGCTCAGGGCAGGGGCACCGCGGGTTCTTCGACCGGGTGGACGGGGCCGTCGGCCTCGACGTACGCCTCGCCCTCGGGCCGGGGCGCGTCGGTGCAGGCGATGAGGAGGGGAGGCAACCCGTTGGATTCCGGGGCGAGTTCGACCCGGTGGTGCAACGCGGACCGCCTGGAGCGACTGTTCGGCAACGTCATCGACGACGCGGTCCGCCACGCCCGTACGACCGTCCACGTGACCGCCGCGACCACCGGAGAGGACACCGTCGTCGAGATCACCGACGACGGCCCGGGCATCCCGGCCGCCGACCGTGACCGTACCTTCGACCGCTTCATCCGTCCGGACGCGAGCCGCGAGCGCCGCACGGGGAACGACGGCCTCGGCCTGGTCAGCGCCCGCGAAATCGCCAAGGCACACCACCCAGCATCCATGCCGCGGAGAACCCCGACGGCGGCGCCCGACTCGTCATCACGCTGCCCACCGCTCCACCGCCGGAGGCGACCGCACGGACGGGCTGAGGGACTGGAATCCCGGACCGGGCCTCGGCGGACGACTCCGGGGCCCGGTCCGGAGACCGCCTTCATCAGCGCTGGGGAAGCATGGCGGCCAGACCGTCGGCGACCTGAGTGCGAGCGGTCGGCGACAGTGAGGTCAAGTGGCGTTCGACCTCCTGGTCGAGCGTGGTCGCGGCGGCGTCCAGGAGCGTGCGTCCCTGCGTGGTCAACTCCACGATGGAGGAACGCCGGTTGGCGGGGTGGGGTCGGCGCTGGACGTGACCGGCCTTCTCGATCCGGTCGACGGCCTGGCTGGCGCCACCGCTCGTGATGGCGAGCCCGTCCGCGATGTCCTGGACGCGGCAGTCGGGGGTCCCGGCGATGACGCGCATCGGCAGATAGTGGGCGAGCGGCAGGCCGTGACCGGCGCGCAGCGCGTTGTCCGCCACGTCCCACAGGTGGATCTGGGCGCGCACCAGCAGCCGCAGGAAGTCCTCGTTGTCCACTGATCCGCTCCTCGAAGTGTTGCTCTCATGGTTCATAGCACTTAGTATATTAGCCCTAATCAACTGCATCTCCGGACAACGTCGAGGACCACAACCATGAGCACCACCCAGATGGACAATGTCACCGCGATTCTGCGCAACGCCGCACTGGACCTGGCCCGGGATCCGCTCGAGACACGGCCGGTGTTCCGCGCCATGCTCACCGCCGCCCCCGTACCGGCGGACGTACGGACCGAGCGCACCACACTCGGCGGGGTCCCCACCCTTCGGGTGCGCGTCGACGGGACCGTCCCGACCGCCACCATCGTGCACTTCCACGGCGGCTGCTACGCCGTCGGCGCCCCGGAAACCAGCCTCAACCTGGTCGCCGGCCTCGCCCGCCGCACCGGCGCCGAGGTGCTCTCGGTCGACTACCGGCTCGCCCCCGAGCACCGCTACCCGGCCGCCACCGACGACGCCCTCACCGCATACCGCACCCTGCTGGAAGCCGGTGGCGACCCCGCGCGGATCGCCGTCGCGGGAGAGTCCGCCGGCGCCGGACTGGCGGTGGCGACCCTGCTGAGCGCCCGGCGGGCGGGGCTGCCCCAGCCTGCCGCGGGACTGCTGCTGTCCCCCTGGGCGGACCTGACCCAGTCGGGCCGCAGCCTCCGGTCCAAGGCGGAGGCCGACCCCTCGATGACCGCCACCGCGCTGCGCGTACGAGCCGCGGACTACCTGGGCGACACCGATCCCACGGACGAGCTGGCCAGCCCCGTCTTCGCCGACCTGCGCGGCCTCGCACCGCTCCTCATCCAGGCCGGCAGCCACGAGGTCCTGCTCGACGACGCGGTACGCCTGGCGGCCCGCGCCGCCGAGTGCGACCTCGACGTCACCCTCGATGTGGTGGCCGGGGCACCGCACGTCTTCCAGGCGTTCGCCGCCGTCCTGGACGAGGCCGCGGCGGCACTCGACCGGGCCGCGGCCTTCCTGCGCCACCGCCTGGACACGGTCACCTCGCCGAAGCAGGCCGTGGCATGACCGACCGGCCCACCGCACTCGTCACCGGAGCCAGCAGCGGCATCGGCCTCGCCACCGCCCGCCTGCTCGCCCAGGAAGGCCACGACCTGATCCTGGTGGCCCGCCGCGAGGACAGACTGACCGCCGAGGCCGAGTCCCTGCGCCGCTCCGGAAGCCGGGTCGAGACACTGCCCGCCGACCTCGCCGACAGCGAGGGCCTGCGCACGGTGGTGGACCGCGCCCGGACCGGACGCGTGGACCTGCTGGTGTCCAACGCCGGCACCGGCGGCTACACCGCCCTCGCCGACCTCTCCCCCGACGACGTCGACCGCCTGTGGAGGCTCAACGCCACCGCTCACATCACCCTCGCCCGCGCGGTACTCCCCGCGATGCTCCAAGCCGGCTCGGGGGGCATCATCACCGTCGCCTCCCTGCTCGCCTTCAGCGCGGGCCTCGACATGGGCTTCCCCCGCACCCTCTACGTCGCCGCCAAATCCGCCGTCGTGGCCTTCACCCGAAGCCTCTCGGGCGAACTGCGCGGCACCGGGGTGAAGGCCACCGTCGTGTGCCCGGGCCTGGTCGACGCCGAATGGTCCGGCGGGATCAACCACACCGACCCGCGCGCCATGCCCGCCCCGGACGTCGCCCAAGCCCTGCTCATCGCCCACCGGCACGACGAAACACTGTGCGTCCCCGGCATCGACAACCCTGAGACGATCCAGAACTGGACGGACACCGAACCCACGTTGCTCCACCGGGGCAACCACGCCCGCCTCGCCCTCCGCTACCGGCAGCCACCGGTCGCATGAACCGCTCGGACCGCCACACGGCTGTCCCACCCGAGGACCCGCCCGCGCAGAGGGCGGGTCTCCGCGGCCTCCCGCTCGGGGCGACCCGGTCACTCGGGAACCTGGTCGTTGGAAGAGGCTGGTCGGTTCGATACCGACAGGCCACTGACCAGCATGGCAGCAGGCATGGCAACAGCCACTTCAGAAGTCGAGTGCACCTTCGACGCGTATTCGACAGAGCCATGAACCTCCTTTGCCGGAGGCTCTCCCCGTCGTCGGCACGCACGCTCAGAGCTCCATGCGCTCTGTCAGGACACCGTCAGGCAGGCCATCCGTAGCGCAATACGGCGTGCGCCGGCCGAAACGGGAGCGCGCGCAAGTCGGGCTCCATCACACGGCAGAGCTTCCGCATCAGGGCCATAGGCGAAAATCACAACCTCGCCGCCGCCGAACCCGCTCCTGCTGCGGTCGGCGACTGGTGCGAGGGCGCGGACTGAACGCTGGAGTCGCCCCCGTCCGGCGCCGTTGATGGAGAGCCAGGCCCCAAGGCGGGACCACCGGCATCCTCACGGTCTGCCGTGGATGTCAGAAGCTGACGGTTGTCTGGCATCTCTACGGCGAGGGGGTCGGATTCCGGCGCCTGGCGAGGCGGCGCCAGGCAACCCGGAGATTGATCACAAGCAGGACCGCTCCCGCGATGGGCCAGCCCATGGAACCACCGTTGCGGTAGGTCTCAGTGCCTACAGCCAGCAGCATCACGCCGTTCACCGGGCCCATCAGGTCCCTGAAGGCGTCCAGGTGGCTTGCGAGGTTCGAAGGTTGGCCGAGATAGCCGGGTGGGACGCAGCGCTGACCGAACTGAGCGGCTCGATTGGGCGTTTGTTCAACCGGCCGGAGCCTGGGTGGTGTTCGCGCAGTTCGTCGCGGGGCTGCTGGCGGAGTTGCCGAGGAAGAACGGTTGGACGTTGGCCGAGCGGGCCGGGCATGTGACCGCGGATCGGATGCAGTGGCTGCTGCACGGCTCGGTGTGGTGTGCTGACCTGCTGCGGGACGCGGTCCGCGAGTACGTCGTGACACATCTGGGCGATCCGGACGCCTCGCTGGTGATCATCGACACACAGGCGCAGAAGAAGGTCACCAAGTCGGTCGGGGTGGCCTACCGGCACTGCGGTCTGACGAGCGATGTCCCCAACTGCCGGACCATGGTGATGCTCACCTACGCCATCCAAACCGGGCATGCCTTCATCGACCGCCGCCTGTACCTGCCCGAGGAATGGACCGCCGACCAGCAGCGATGCCGTGAAGCCGGGGTGCCCCAGGACGTCGGCTTCGCCACCAAGCCCGAACTGGCCAGCACGACGCCCGAGCACGCCCGCGCAACCCACGTGCCGTTCTCCTGGGTGCTGGCCGACGCCGGCTACGGCCGTGACCCGCAGCCGGACTCCCCCGCCTGTGCAGGAAGAACCGGGGAGGTTCCCCTCGATCCCGGAAGGGGGAACGGACCACCCCCGCTCGCGCGGGGAGAGCGTTCGAGATGTCGTCACCTCCCCTTTCACCGGTCCCTGGCGTCGTCCGAGCCGCTGAGCAGGTCCCTACCGAGCCGGGTCGGGTGATGGTGAACGGTCTGGGCGTTGCGGAACGTGGCAATCAGGCCGGCCTCGCGCAGGGCGGTGGCCTGCCGGGAGGCGGCGGCAGCAGACAGGCCCAGGACCGCCGCGAGGTCTCCGGTGGTCAGAGCCGGAGCCTCGACCACGGCGGCCAAAGCGGCCGCCCTGGTGGAGCCGAGCAATGTTGCCAAGGCCAAGCTGGGCGCGCGTGATGCGGGATCAAGGGCAAGGACACCGTTGGTTGCCGGGTACGTGATGGTGACCGAGTCGGCAGCGGGGTTCATGCTGATCCCGATCGCGAGCGCCGAGGGCTGAAGAACCAACGGGCGGCCTTCAAGCGGCTCGTGGCAGTCGTGGAGGATGTCCAGGGCCAGTACAGACCCGTCCCAGTGCACCATGGGGTGCAGAGTGCGCAGCATGGCATCGATACCGGATGTCGCAGTCCGGGTTCCGGCCCGAGCCGAAGCGGTAGCCACAACGGAGGTGATCCGGCGTCGGAACGGATCCAACGCGATGGTCTGGAAGCCGGAGACCAGCTTGCTTAACGCGCTGTACGCGGGAGCATGTCCATCGGCCAGAGCAGTGGTGAAGGGCGTCAGGGCACGGGCCCGAGCCAGGTCGCGCACGTGGAGGACAGTGCCGGTGGAGTCGGGATCGACGGCCGGGTGGGCCATCTGGGCCTGGACGGGACGGGCGGCCAGGCCGGAGAACGTCGGCAGATAGCCCGGGGTATAGAGGTCAAATAGCCTGGAGTAGCCCGGGTTCCAGTTGCGGGCGACCTCACGTCGCCATTGTGAGAGATGACTGGCTCGGGTCCGGTCGGCCAACACGGACCCGCCCAGGGCGAGTTCATAGCCGAAGTCGGGCGCATCAGCAATCTGCACCCGTTCAAGATCATCGGCGCCGAGGCGTATCCGTATCAACCTGAGTCCCCCAACTCGTGCCTTGCGTTGATGTCCTGAGGCCTTTGCGCGCCGGCGCAAAAGCGTAGTCGGACGCCCGGCCGGCGGGCAATCGTAGAGGCACCGAGTCACTGCGGAAGCAGCGTTCCGAGCACCTGCCCATGGGCGTTGTGCTGAGAACGAAGACGTCAACCACCACCGCGTGGTTCATCGCCGTCGAACCATCCAAGTCACGAACAGGAACAGGGGAACCACGAGATGATCAAGAAACTCGCACTGCTCGCCCTAACCACCGGAATGCTCGCAGCGTCGCTGGCGGGGACCGCCTCGGCACAGACCGCCCCCCGCCAGCCGGCCAAGGCCCTCAGCTGCGGCGTGATCAACATCGGGCTGCCCGGCAACGTCAATTACGGCGGTGAGTACGCCGGGCAGGTCGAGCAGCAGTACAACACCTGCAACGGGCAGGCGTCCGCGCACTGGCAGTGGGCGGGCGGCTTCCAGAACTCCCACCCAGGCGCGTGGGTGGACGTCAACATCATCTCCTACTACAGCGCTGTGTACGGATACGGCGGTGGGTACACCTACACCAAGGACGTCCCCACAGGCACAGTTGACATCCACTCGGCGAACCCGGACGCCTGGCACGCGCGGGCGATCGTGAACAACTGCGGCTCCTGGGCGTTGGGCACGGAGCACTGGTACGGCGGGCAGGACTGGGACGGCCCGCACTCGGGCGGCTGCTGACCCTATTCGGAAGGAAGCGGTGCGAGGGAGAACGCGGCCGGGGTCGAGGACCTGTCGGTGGACTATCAGGCGGTGATGGCTGCCGCCGCGGAGGCCGGAGTCGAGGGGCTGGGTGCCAGGCGGGCGGCTGTGGTACTCGGCTGGGCCAGCGCGTTGGCCTCGCGCGTCGAGGGCTCGAGGGCTCGTCTGAAGAGGCTGCTGGAACGGGGCTGGCTGGTGGAGGCGACGCCGACTCTGCCGTGGACCCAGGCCGCGGCCTTCTTCGGGCTCTTCTCGCGCGAGCGGCCTTGTCTGTACCGTGCGGGGCCGGCCGATACGTCTGGTCGACGCACCGGCCCATGCGGCACGGCACGTCGAGGTCCGACCGGCTTCCTCTGTGACACCCTGACGACCGTCTCTGCGGGCCGTTCCTCCTCGGCAAGCGCCTCCAGATACTGCTCGAGCCCGATCGCCCGGTGCCAGACGACTTCCCGCGTGAGGGGGCGTAGACCCGTCCGGCGCCGTTCACCTTCGAGACTGGCAGACGCGGACGACTGGCTCGCTGAAAAGCAGACCGAGATCCGCCGGGGCGAGTGGCGTGACCCCGAGGCGGGAGCCGTGAGCTTCCGTGCGTACGCGGACAAGTGGGTCGCGGAGCGGGAACTCGCACCCCTGACCCAAGATCTCTACCGGTACCTCCTCGACAAGCACCCCTTCGCCTTCGCCGGCACGGACTTGGACGAGAGCACCACACCTTGCGTCCGCGAGTGGCGAACCGAGCGGCTGCGGACCACCGGCGCCAAGACGATCACCGCCAAGGCGTACCGGCTCCTCAAAGCCATCATGGAAACGGCGGTTGATGACGAGCTGATCCCGCGCAACCCGTACCGGATCAAGGGCGGCGGCAAAGAGAAGGCAGTCGAGCGGCGCATCGCGACCGTCCCCCAGGTTGACGCTCTCGCCAACGCTGTCGGGATGCGGTGGCGCCTCATGGTCTACCTCGGCGCCTACGGCCCGATGCGGCCGGAAGAGTTGGCCGGCCTCCGTCGCCGAGACGTCGACCTCGACACCCTGCGCATTCGCGTTTGCCTCGCCGAGCCGGAACGGATGAACGGGCGGCGCGTGCAGGGCGACACCAAGTCCGCGGCGGGCTCCCGGACGGTCGTCCTTCCAGCGTTCCTCCGCCGCGAGCTGCGCTGGCATCTGGAGTCGTACGCCGAGGCCGGGCCTGATCGTCTGATCTTCGTCGGGGAGAAGGGCGCCCCTTTCCGGCGGAGTTCCTTCGGCCGGAAGTGGAGAAAGGCACGTGAGATGGTCGGCATGCCCGAGGGCTTCCGGTTCTACGATCTCCGCCACACCGGTCACACTCTGTCCACGCGCTCCGGTGCGACGCTCAAGGACACGATGGTGCGGGCCGGGCAGTCCTCGGAGAGGGCGGCGCTGATCTATCAGCACTCCGACGACGATCGACAGCAGGAAGTTGCTGCCGGACTCGACGCGACCGTCCGCAGAGCGCGCCAGGAAGTACAGGAAGCTGCTGCCGTGCCAGCGGAGAACACCGGTGATCCAGACGATCTGCGCTCTGGCACGGATCTGGCACGCGGCGAGTGATCACAGCGGACAGCGACAAGGCCCGGGTCGATGACCTGGGCCTCTGTCATGGAGCGGGTGACGAGAATCGAACTCGCACTCCCAGCTTGGGAAGCTGAGGTGATCTGGAGCTTGCTCCGAGGCTGACCTGCTGCTGAGCGGTATCGGCGCACGGTGCGAGGCCAGCTGGCTCCCCGGTGTTGCCCGTGGTTCCCCGCACGATCTGGCACGGGTCTGGCACGGCCTCTTCGTCCCGAACTCTCGGCAGGTAGGTCATTGATGGTTCTGGGGCTGCTCAATCAGCCGTGGACGGCTCTTGAGGTACAGCCTCGGTCGCTGAGGTTGCTGTGCTTCCGTGCTGTACAGCTTCGGCTTGTTGACGGGCGTTGGCGAGGTTGTTGCGGCATTGCAAGGTGTGGGGGTGGGTGTCGCCTAGGGTCTGCTCGCACTGGGCGAGGGTGGCTTCCAGCAGAGGGACAGCGCGCCGCAGATCGCCCGCCGCGTGATAGACGACGGCGAGGTTGATGCGGCTGTTGAGAGTGAGGGGGTGGGTGTCGCCCAGGGTCTGCTCGCACTGCGCGAGGGTGGCTTCTAGTAGTGGGCTGGCGCGCAGAAGATCGCCTGCCGCGTAGTAGGCGCTGGCGAGGCTGTTGCGGCATTGCAAGGTGTGGGGGTGGGTGTCGCCGAGGACCTGCTCGCACTGTGCTCGGGTGGCCTCGTACAGAGGGAGAGCACGCTGCAAATCGCCCGCTGCCGTGTAGGCACTCGCGAGGTTGTTGCGGCTGGTCAGGGTGTTGGGGTGGGTGTCGCCCAGGGTCTGCTCGAATTGGGTGAGGGTGGCCTCGTACAGAGGGATGGCGCGGCCCAGGTCCCCTGCCGCCTTGTAGGCGTAGGCGAGGTTGTTGCGGCCGTTGAGGGTGTCGGGGTGGGTGTCGCCCAGGATCTGCTCGAATTGGGTGAGGGCGGCCTCGTACAGAGGGATGGCGCGGCCCAGGTCCCCCGCCGCCTTGTAGGAGCTGGCGAGGTTGATGCGGCTGTTGAGAGTGTGGGGGTGGGTGTCGCCCAGGGCCTGCTCGCACTGGGCGAGGGTGGCCTCCAGCAGAGGGACGGCACGGTCAGGTTTCCCTGCCGCCGTGTAGGCACCGGCGACGTTGATGCGGCCGTTCAGGGTGTCCGGATGGGTATCACCTAGGACCTGCTCGCACTGGGCGAGGGTGGCTTCCAGCAAAGGGATAGCGCGCCGCAGATCGCCCGCCGCGTGATAGGCGATGGCGAGGTTGTTGCGGCTGTTGAGGGTGTCGGGGTGGGTGTCGCCCAAGGTCTGCTCGCGTTGGGTGAGGGTGGCCTCGTACAGAGGGATGGCGCGCCCCAGGTCACCCGCCGCATTGTAGGAGCTGGCGAGGTTGTTGCGGCTGTTGAGGGTGTCGGGGTGGGTGTCGCCCAAGGTCTGCTCGCGTTGGGTGAGGGTGGCCTCGTGCAGGCGGATGGCGCGCCCCAGGTCCCCCGCCGCCTTGTAGGCGTAGGCGAGGTTACTGCGGCTTTGCAAGGTGTCGGGGTGGGTGTCGCCCAGGGTCTGCTCGCGTTGGATGAGGGTGGCCTCGTACAGAGGGATGGCGCGGCCCAGGTCCCCCGCGGATTCGTAGGAGCTGGCGAGGTTGTTACGGCATCGCAGGGTGCTGGGGTGGGTGTCACCCAGGGCCTGCTCGTACTGGGCGAGGGTGGCTTCCAGCAGGGGGATGGCGCGCCGCAGATCGCCCGCTGCGTAGTAGGCGCTCGCGAGGTTGTTGCGGCTGTTGAGGGTGTTGGGGTGGGTGTCACCCAAGGTCTGCTCGTACTGGGCGAGGGTGGCCTCATACAGAGGGATGGCGCGCTGCAGATCGCCCGCCGCACTGTAGGAGCTGGCGAGGTTATTGCGGCTGCCGAGGGTGTTGGGGTGGGTGTCGCCCAAGGCCTGCTCGTATTGGGCGAGGGTGGCTTCGCGTAGGGGGATGGCGCGCGCTGTGTGGCCTTGCTGGTGAAGCCGATGGCCGGCGATCTCGTAAAGGCTGGTCAATGGGCTGTCGTGGTGTTCGGCCTGTCTGGTGCCCGCTAGGGCAACGAGATGGGGTGTCAGCGTGTCCCACTGCTCTTCGGCAGCGGTGTCTTGGGCGGGGAGGGGGGTCAGGCTGTGGAGGACCGCTCGTTCAGCGCGGTCGCGCCCCTCCAGGTATCGGGGCAATTGTGTGTCGTCAGTGTTCTGAGTGCTACGCAGGACGGTCTGGACCAGGCGGTGGATACTCAAAGTGATGCCGGTGTCAGTGACCATGCTGTAGGCGGCAAGGATTCCGACAGCTTCGGCGACGTTGTCCGGGTCGGTGCCGGGCGGGGTGAGCAGGCTATGGGGGATGTCGTCGGGGGCCAGCCAAGCGGCGGTGTGCAGCACCTCGACCGCCAGCGGATCGGCCTGTTCCAAGGCATGGAGGGTGACGTTCCAGATGCGGGCAAGGGTCCGCTCGGTATCGGTGCCGTGGGCGGTCTTGGCGAGTTTGGTGTCCAGACGGCGGCGGTAGGAGTCCGGGCTGATGCCGCGGTTCTGGGCCAGGTAGGCGCCGGCCTGTTTGATCGCCAGAGGGAAGTACCCCAACTCGGCGGCAAGGGAGCGGGCTTCGGCCTGCTGCCGGGGCGTGGGAGGGGTCTCCTTGAACACGAGTCGGCCCAGCAAGGTGGTGGCGTCGTCGGGGTCGAGATTGCCCAGGGTCAGGGTGGGGGCGCCGTCGGGCCAGCCAACGGTACGGCGGCTGGTGGCAAGGTGATGACCTTGATGGAGGGCGCCGGTGTACGGGATGAGATCGTCGGGGTTCTCCACGTTGTCATAGACCAGCAGCCAGTCCGGATGCCAGGCCAGCCACTGCATCGCCCACGCCACCTGTGCCTCCCGCTCAGCGGTGGTGGCCCAGTCGGGTACCAAAGTGTGGGTGAGGCTGGTAAGGGAGGTCTCGATCTCATCGGGGGACGCGGCGTTGATCCACCAGATGAGGGCGTAGTCGCCACGGTGGCGGTGTGCGTAGCGCAGGGCGAGCGTGCTCTTGCCGATTCCGCCGAGACCGTGCACCGTCCCGCTCTGCGTGATCGCACTCTCATGGCGGCTGGTCAGGATAAGCCGCAACCGGGCCAGTTCCTCTTCACGCCCCAGGCAGAGGGCGGCCGGGGGCAGATTGGAGGTACCCGGCGCCGCAGCGACCTTGCCCGGCGCCTGCAGTGCCTCGGCAGGCAGTACATCGCCCGTGAAGGCGTTGCCGATTCGCTCGGCGGCGATCGACTTTGGTCCGGCCGCCTCAATCCTCGGCCGAGACGTGTCTTCATTACTGCTCACAGCTGTGGTGCGGTGTGACCGTCACCGGTGATCGCGGTACCGATGTGCTGAGCGGCGATCGACCGCTCACCGGACGCCGTGACATTGACCGAACCGGCGACCGGGGCCGGCAGCATCGCGGACAGCTCCGCACACAACTCGGCATCCTCCTGCAACGCGCGCCGGAGCAGCCTGCCCAGCACCGCAGCGGTGTAGGACTTGTCCTGTTCGTCGGCGGCCTCGTCCACCACGCGTTCCAGCTCCGTCCGACCCGCTTCGTCCCGTCGTCGCCAGACGAGTTGAATGATCCGTTGCCCGAGACCAACCGTGGCGTCGGCCGCAGCATCCTGCGCACGGGTCAGCACAGCTGCCCCATATGCCCCGACCGCAGCCGTCACGGCCGGCGCCGCCTGCCCGGCCAACTGTACGATTTCCGCACCCACTTGATCCCCCAACCTATGCGGCTCCGAAAGGACTCAGCGTAGAAACAACGCCCTGACCTTGAGGCCAAAACATCCGAATCGCCTGAAGCGGCTCGCGAATCCATGGTCAGTTGCCGGCCCGAGCGCGACTGCACCGAAGGCTCGTCGACCGCGGCCTTGTAAGGGCGGCTGTGCGAGGCAGCGAAGGCGCGCAGGTCACCTCGGGTTCGGCGAGGGACCGCCCCATCGCCGCATCTCGACTGTGGCGAACCGCCGTTGACCGTGGTTGACCGCACTATGTGGCACGACTGTGGCACGCAGAGAGCGCTACGGGCTCAGAAGATGCCTTCACCATTTCCGCCACTTGTTCGTGAGCTGGTACTGGCCCAGTCCGTGGCGGGCGGTGAGCGCAACGACGTCTACGCCGTGCTCAGTGAGCGACTGGTCGATGTAATCGCACAGCGCTTCCCGCTCGTCAGTCTCGAATCCGTTGTGGACTTCGTCCACCGAGTTCAGGGCGACGACGACGCGTTCCACTGCGGCGAAGATCTGCGTATCGTCTGCCTCGGCGAGCGCGGGGAGCTCTTCCTCGAAGGTGTCGAGGACGGCATCGGTCGCCACGAGCAGTTCTTCGGGGTACAGCTCCGCCATACACCCGCACCCAGGATCGAGAGTGCCGGCGGCCGGTTCCGCGGCTTCCTCGGCTATGCCATCCCGCCAGCTCGTCGTAGGTCTTTCTGCCATGGAGCGGACCGTACAGCGCAGGTCTGACATCGCGATCCGCCCTCCCAACGGCGCGCAGAGACACGAGCTTGGGAAGCTGCGTTCTTTGAGGCCAGTTCGGGCGCTGACCTGGGTGAACGTTCGGATCCTGCCCCTTCCGGGTTCGGCAGCTTTTACCGTGGTTCCCCGCTGCTCCCCGCTCGTTCTGGTGCGGTAGTGGTGCAGAGTTGCGGCGACCAGGGGGCGATCAGCCGGGCACGCGCCATTCATCGAGGCGGACCTTCACCTGACAGTTGTGGTCCGCGTGCCAGATCACCTCACCGGCGACGGTGGCACCCAAGGCAGGCAGTTCCATGCTGCGGGGCATGGCGGTGATCTCGGCAAGGCCTACTGCGTTCGGCACGCCATCGAGGAGGAGGAAGACGCCGAACGGCTGTCGGCCGATGACTCGTCCGCTGACGTGAGATCCAAGGGGTAGTGCGGAGACTGTTGCTGGCCAGCACTGGCCTATGACATCCGAGGCTGGAACCAGGGAACGGTCCGGCCAACTGAACTCGGGCATGGGCCAATCATGGTCAGAGCGGCGAGCGTTGTCGACAGGAGACCGCAACGCCTCCACGTTCGGGTGCGCGAGACCAACACGCTGTCCAACTGTGTTGGTGGGGCGGTGGGCTGAGTGCAGGCGCGTTCACCTGCGTTCATGGACGTCGTGGCCTCGCGTCGTGTCGGACTCGTAGTCTCGCCTGAACGGCGGTGAACGGGTCTGAATGAGACGGAAACTGAGACGAGCCGATGAACGCTCCTGCCACTCGACACGGCCGCGGTGTCAAGGCTGTCCTCACCCTGGAGCAGCCCCCCAGCTTGAGGAGGAAGCCTCACCGCTTCCTACACTCCTGCCGTGCTTGATACGTCGAACCTCTTCCACGTTTCGTCCGTGCTCAATCGGCGGTCGATCGCGCAGCATGGCCTGGATTGGACCCGGATGGGCGCCGCTCGGGGAATCGCCGGCAGCCGCCGCCCTGAAGTGGAGGGGATCTTCGTCTGTCGGGACGAGGAGACGGGGTTCTTCCTTCAGATCAACAACACCGGTGGGCCGGTTGATCTCTGGTCCGTGGACGGGGTCGATGAGGGGTTGCTCCTCGACAACGGCAACGGATTCTTCTACCTGCCCGGCCGCATACCAGCCGCGCGAGTCCGCCTCGTGCGATCAGACATTCCTCCGCAGGCTGGTTCTTGACTTCGAGCGGCGGTACGGCTGGGGCAGACCCACGCGGAATCTGGATGCGTACTCGGCGAAGGTGCCGTTGCAGCGCAGGTGGGCCAGGGTCGTCAGGAGGCTCGCCGGCTCCTCCCGATCGCGCACCCCGTTGACGTGACCTGTGATCTCGGTCAGCGCGCACCGCACGTTCACCGCGTCAAGTTCAACTGGCACTAGCGGAAGGTGCATATGACGAAGTTGGCTGTTTCGCTCGGCAGCGGCCTGCTGGTCGTCGGGATCACCGCAGGGGTGTGGTGGAACTGATTCCGCGAGCCCTACGCCCTGGCCGACGCGCCCAAGGTCGACGTGAAGGTGCGCGCGGAAAAGTCCACGTACCCCGACGTGCAGGAGACGACCGAGGACGTCGACACTCTCGTACGGGTCTACGTGCAGCGGCTCAAGGATGGAGACGCGAAGGGAATAGCCGAGCTGGCCGGCCCCGCTTACAAGCAGCCCGGGCCTACCGCGGCCAACTACGTGCCCGAGTACGGCCAGGCAGCGGGCGGCCCCGTCGAAGTCACCGTACTGGAGGGATCCGTCAGCTACTTCAACCCGGTGACAGTGGCGTACAAGCAAACCGGTCAGCGGCAGGAACTGCTGCTGGTGAAGGATGACGGGCACTGGTGGATAGGCCTCGGCGACGGCGACCCTGCGGCGGGCTCGTAGCGACAACCGCGGACGACAGCTGACTCCCATGCCGTCTGGCGTCAAGGCTCATGCCGCTCACCTGTGCCAGTGTCAACCGCAGAGGTCTTGCGGCCTCGCCTGGCTGCCCGGATGCGGTTGACGATGGGCAACACAAGTCCAATAAAGAAGCACAACGCCCCTATGCCCAGGCCCCACCGAATCAACGGCGGTTGACCCCCGCCCAACGCGCGGACGCCGGCCCAGACCGCTCCGGCCGTGCACCCGAGCCCCTGCGGCCACCATCGATCTTCCTCGGTGTCTGTCATGTCCTCCGCAAACTTCATGCGTGATGATCCCACTTGCGCCCACCCACCACTTACCCGAGCTTCCATCCCGTCTGCCGTCGGCCCACACACCGTGGAGCGGGCGTGGTTCAGGGCGCCAAGGTGGAACGCGCCACTGCACGAACGACCTTGACGCCCTGGCCGCGAGGAATTGTCAAGACTTGTGGATGAGGAGTGGTTGCCTGTTGGCAGGCGAAGGGACTTGAGTCTCCAGTAGGGGGAGACACAAAGGTGGGGGCATGGACGGCGACACGCTCTACTCGATCGGCGAACTCGCTCGACGGACCGGTCTCACGGTCAAGACCATTCGGTTCTACTCCGATCGCGGAATCGTGGCGCCGACGGACCGCAGCCCGGCCGGCTACCGCCTCTACAGCATCGACGCGGTCGCACGCCTGGACCTCGTGCGGACCCTGCGCGAGCTGGGACTGGACCTTCCCACGATCCACAAGGTCGCGGACCGCGAGCTCTCGCTTCCCGAGGTCGCCGCGGCGCACGCCGAAGCACTGGCAGTGCAGATCCGCGTCCTGCGCCTGCGGCGCGCGGTGCTGATGACTGTGGCCGAGCGCGGGTCCACACCTGAGGAGACGGAACTCATGCACCGGCTGGCCCAGCTTTCCGAGGACGAACGCCGACATCTGATCGGCGATTTCCTCGACGCCGTCTTCGGCGGTCTTGACGCCGCCCCCGCATTCGCAGGGGTCATGCGCTCGATGACCGCCGAGTTGCCCGAAAACCCGGAGACAGAGCAGGTCCAGGCGTGGGTGGAGTTGGCCGAAATGTCCCTGGACCTGGGCTTCCGCACCCTGGTGCGGCGGATGGCCGAGGAACAGGCAGCCCAGCAGACCCGAAGCGACATGATGGTCCCGCGCCGCGACATTGCCGCAGTCGTCCGTGACCAGGTCGGCCCGGCCCTGACCGCCGGCATCGACCCGGCCTCGCCCCAGGCCGATCCGATCGTCTCGGCGTTCACGGCGCACTACGCGCACCTCCTCGGCCGCCCCGACGACGTCGCGCTTCGCCGCCGGCTGGCGACTCGGCTGGAGAGCGTGAACGACCCCCGCAGGGAGCGATACCTCCAGCTGCTCGCAGTGGTCAACGGCTGGCCGGCCCCGGAGAGTCTGGCTCCAGTGTTCGACTGGTCCATCCAGGCTCTGCACGTCCGGACACAGCAATGACGGGGCGGTCCCGAGGCGGCATGGGGCGGACGCGGCTGGCGTCGGGTGAAAACGCCGCCACATATGATCGGTTGATGAGTGCCCCGGTCGTACTTCAGGCGGCCGCGTCGCCGGTCTCTCCCGCTCTCGTTCTTCGCCCCTGGCGCGTGGAGGACGTTGCCGCATTGGTCGAGGTGTTCAAGTTGTCCCAGACCAGGACGATCGGGCCGCCGAGTTGTTGGTGTGCGGCGTCGAGCAGGCGGGCGTAGTCGGTCTCGGTGGAGCCCTTGCGCCGGCCTTTGGCAGGGCCGCGGTCGAGGTGGATGCGATAGATCAGCCGGGACCGGCGGCCGGGCCTGGTGCAGATCAGCGCCGCCACCGAGACCCGCTTGGTGCCCGCGGCGGTGACCCGCACGACGGGTGTGTGGCCTCGTCGGCCCCAGGTTCGCCCTTTGGGCGGCCTCCAGCCCCTGGCCGGCCTCGTCCTCGAAACAGATCCAGGCGCCCAGGTCCGCCGCCGTCTTTTTACGACGGGCCACTGCTCATCCCTCCAGGCAGCGATCTTCTCCTCATCGCGCTCGGTGGCCTTGCGGCAGGGGACCTGCACGCTCCAGCCGATGCGATGCAGCAGCAGGTCCAGCCCGGCCAGGGTGTACTCGATACCGAACCGGCGGCGCACGATCTCGGCGATCCGGGCCAGCGTCCAGCACTGGTCACTCCAGCAGAGGCGGCCGGGCCGGCATCCAACACCGTCTCCAGAAGACGGAGTTGTCCCGCATCGAGCTTGCAGCGGGCGCCGCCAGGTCCCTTGGAGGCCAGAGCTGCCGACCACCGGAAGCCAACGCCCGCCGCCAGCGGTTCGCCGACATCCGGGTCACCCTGAACCGTCGGGCCACCTCCCGTTCACTGGTCCCCGCCTCCATCAGGTGAGCGGCAGCGAGCCGGACTCGCTCGCGCCGAGCCCGTTCCTCGGCCGTCAGTCCACCACCATCGGGACACCTCATCCTCCCGGCACAGCGCAGCCCACGACGGCCGTCACGGGTCGTGCCTCGCCCCGTGGTGCAAGTCGTGAGCATCTCGGGAGATCCGGTTCAGCACGCACTGTCGAAGCGACCCCTCGGGCACGCTCGGATCCTCGAAGTCGTCGGCCGGGTCCCGGGCCATGCCGATCCGCCGCATCACTGCCTGGGAACGAAGGTTGTGGACAGTCGTCGACGCCACCACTTCCGGCAGCGCGAGGGCCTCGAAGCCGAAAGCCAGGCAGGCCAGGGCGGCCTCGGTGGCGTAACCGTGACCCCACGCCGAACGCATCAACCGCCAACCGATATCCACCCCCGCGAACGGCATGTCCTCGCCCACCTCGTCCAAGCCGACACGGCCGATGAACTCACCAGTCTCCCGCGCTTCGAGCGCCCACCACCCACAACCTCGCTCGTCAAACTCCGTCTGCATGAGTGCCACCGCTGCATCGCTCTGCTCCCGCGTCAGCAGTGCTCCCAGGTGTTCTCGGACTTCAGGATCGGCGTTCATAGCCGCCCACGGTCCGAGGTCGGACTCCCGCCACCGGCGGAGCAGAAGACGATCGGTTCGCAGCTCTGGCATGCCACCCAGCCAACCTGATCAAGATCAGGGACGTCGATCGGTTATGTCGAACCCTACGGTCCTGGTCCATGCCAGACCCGCTGCGCAGATCCTCACGGCCTACACCACCCGGCAGGACACCATCCCGTCACGACCCGAAGTAGCCCGCATCATTAAAGATCTCTAGTTGTTGCGGGTCAGGACGTTGGTGACGTGAGTTGTCGGCAGATCAGATGGTGAGCAAGTTGCGCCGTCGCGAGCAGGTCCTCGCGAGATGTGTCGCCGTTGGATCGCACTGACAATCCGTGCCAGACGCATTGGACGAGCCCGGTCAGGACCGCTGCGTTGGTGCCGGCGGCCAGTTCCCCTTCCTGGATCGCTCGTTCGATGCGTGCGAGGAGGGCCTGCTCGTTCGAGCTGTGCAGTTCGGCGACGTAGGCGCTGGTGTCGAGCGTGCTCGTGCTGTCGCTCATCACGGCACTGCTGATGAGGCAGCCGGGGTGCGTGTCGCTTGGCTGGGTGAACTCGTGCACCGAGTCGGCAAGGATGCGTTTGATCACGGTCAGGATGTCGTTCTCGGCGACCGCCTGCTGATAGATCTCGCGGTACCGCTCGGCATAGGTCCGAACCGCTTCCTCGAACAGTCCAGCCTTGCTGCCGAAGGCGGCATAGAGACTGGAGGTGGACAGACCGAGGGCCGCGGTCAGGGCGCGGGTCGAAGTGCCGGAGTAGCCGCGTCGCCAGAAGAGGCGAGCTGCATCAAGGACCACGCGGTCACGGTCAAAGGCTCGTGGTCGTCCACGCTTTCGTTCGGTCACGCTTGCATTGTAGATCGTTTGCTCCATAATAAATTTATGGAGCGAACGATTCAGAAAAGGCTGCCGGTCGGCGGGGACAGTTGGGTGACGGTCGATGTGTACGGGGAGCCGGACGCTCCGGGCCTCGTCGTCGTCCCCGGCGTGATGAGCGACGCGCACACGTGGCGCCACGTTGCGGGCTCCGTCGACGCCTGGCCCTCGGTGGTAGTCGTAAACCGCCGGGGCCGCGCCCCCTCGGGGGCGCTGGCCAACTCGTACTCGCTGCGGACAGAGATCGAGGACCTCGGCGTGGTCCTTGACGCGTTCGACAGCGCGCGGACTCTCTTCGGCTGGAGCTACGGCGGCTTGATCGCCTTGCTGGCCGCCAACGAGCGCCCGATTCCCCAGGTGATCGCCTACGAGCCGGTGATGCGACCATTCGGACGTCATGCATTGCCGGACCTAAAGGCCGCCGAGGGGACGGCGGACTGGGATCGCTGCGTCGAGATCGTCAATCGGCAGATCTCCGGCTTCTCCGCAGCACATGTCGACGACCTTCGGGCCGATCCCCACAGTTGGGCGACACTGCGTCGATTGAGCGGACCGCTGTACGCCGAACTCAGCGCCCTCAACGCGGAGTTACCTCCGGATCTGATGGCACAGCAGGCAGATCAAGCAGACCTGATCATCGGCCAGCGCAATCGCGGAACGGCCCCCTACGGAACGTCGTTCGACCACGTGCGGCAGCACGTCGCGCACGCCGAAGTCCACGAACTCCCTGGCCAGGGCCACCTGGCCCACATCCAGGCGCCGGCAGAGCTGGGCCACCTGCTCAACAAACTCGCCGCGATCTGATGGCACTCACGCCACCGCACCGCTCTCCATGGAGGACCGCAGGCGACTGGTCGAGCGATGCCAGTCACGTCCGGCCGCCCACGTCGCTGCGGAGATGGGCATCTCCAGGGCATGCGCCTCCAAGTGGGTCAACCAGTACCGCCGTCATGGTGAGCTCGGCCTGCAGATCAGCAATAGCCGTGGCCGCGTCAACGGCTGGACCAGCCACGATCGTGTCTTCGGCATCTGTGTGGCAGTCGCCGGTGTCACCCGGTCAGGAGTCGTGGGCAAGACGCTCGCGGCCGACCGTTGAGCATCCCTGCGAGGCAGACAACCGACGTCCGAGTGCGTCAGTTCTCGCGGCTCGACAGGACTTCCTTGATCTTGGCGATGGCGAAGCCCCAGCCCTGTGACACGGTCGGCTTGCCCGGCACGGCCACCTCCTCGGGGTTGGTCAGCACGTCGAGGACGACCGGACCCGGTGTGTCGAACGCCCGGCGCACACTGTCGTGGAGTTCGGCAGGGTCGGTGACCCGGATTCCGGTGAGGCCGAGTGCGGTGGCGACCGCGGCGAAGTCGGGGTTGTCGAGTTGCGTGCCGAACTCGGGCAGGCCCGCTTGTTCCTGTTCCAGCTTGACCATGCCGAGGCGGCGGTTGTCGAAGACGACGAGCTTCACCGGCAACTCGTACGTCTTGATGGTCATGAGGTCTCCCAGGAGCATGCTCAGCCCGCCGTCACCGCAGAAGGCGACGATCTGGCGGTCCGGCGCCCAGAGTTGGGCACCGAGGGCCTGGGGCATGGCGTTGGCCATGGAGCCGAGATTGTAGGAGCCGATCAGGCGCCGGGTGCCGCTCATGGTGACGAAACGGGAGAGCCAGACGGTGGCCATGCCGGTGTCGGAGGTGAAGACGGCGTCCTCGTCGGCGTAGGTGTCGACCGCGGCCGCCAGCGCTTCAGGGCGAATCTCGTGGTCGCGATTGTCGAGCGCCGCACGCAGCTTTCCGGTCCAGCGGTGATCGTGGTCGGGGCGGGCCAGGCGCTGCTGTCCTTCCTGCCACTGGGCGAACCGGTCGCGGGCACCGTCCAGGTGGGCACGGTCGGACGCCGCCTCCAGCAGCGGGAGCAGACCGCGCAGCGTGGCTCCGACGTCACCGGCGAGGCCCACGGTCACCGGAACCCTGCGGCCCAGGTGCTCCTCTCGGGCGTCGACCTGTACGACTTTGCAGTCCTGCGGATACCAGTCGCGGTAGGGGAAGTCGGTGCCCAGCATCAGGAGTGCGTCACCTTTGTCGAGCGCGTGGGCGGCGGCGGGATTTCCGATGAGGCCGGTCTGGCCGACCTGGAAGGTGTTGTCCGCCTCGAACCCTTCCTTCGCTTTGAGGGTGAGCACCATGGGCGCGGCGAGCAGCTCGGCGGTGCGGAGCACTTCGGCGCGGGCATCACGCGCCCCGCGGCCGACGAGGAGGGTCACGCGCGAGGCGCTGTTGAGGAGTTCGGCCGCCTCGACGAGCGCGGGGTCGTCGGGCCGGGTCAGGGCGCGGTCGAGGGCGAAGCGTGCCGGCCGGTCCTCGCCCAGTTCCTGGTCGCCCAGGTCACCGGGGACGGTCAGGACGGCCACTCCGCCCTGGCTGACCGCCGCGCGTACGGCCGACTCGAGCATCCGCGGCATCTGATCCGGAGAGGTGACGGTGGCGCGGTAGACGGCCACGTCGCGGAAGAGCAGGTCGTTGTCCACTTCCTGGAAGTACTCGCTGCCGATCTCGGCGAGGGGCACCTGCCCGCAGATCGCGAGGACCGGAGTCCGGCTCTTGGCCGCGTCGTAGAGTCCGTTGAGCAGGTGTACCGAGCCCGGTCCCACGGTGCCCATGCACACTCCGAGGGTGCCCGAGAGCTGCGACTGGGCCCCTGCGGCGAAGGCCGCGGCCTCTTCGTGCCGACAGCCCACCCAAGTCAGTTCCTCCGTGGTGCGGATGGCGTCGGTCAGCGGGTTCAAGGCGTCTCCGACGACTCCGAAGACGTGCCTGACGCCCAGTTCCTCGAGTGCGTCGACGATCACTTGGGCGACAGTGCGTGCCACAGGAATGTCCTTCGGTCCGGTAGGCCCCTCGGCGCGGGAGCCCGGGTCAGTGGGTGAAGCGGTCCGGGTCGGCCGCCTGCCAGTCGGTTGCCCAGTTGTCCGGGACCGATGCGAGCAGTTGCCCGGGCGTGAGCCATTCATGGAGTTCGGCGTAGGAACGGACGGTGTGCGGGTCCACCCGCTGAAGGAGCATGTGGGGGCGCAGGCCCCGCGGATCGTCGACGCCCATCGACGCCATGATCTGCAGGGCACTCTTCACCGTCGCCTGCTGATAGCGGTGCACGCGCCGGGACTTGTCCGCGATGTCGACGGCGCGGCCGCGGCGTTCGTCCTGGGTGGCGACCCCGACCGGGCAGGTGTTGGTGTGACAGCGCTGCGCCTGGATGCATCCGATCGCGAACATCATGGCGCGGGCGGCGTTGGTGTAGTCGGCGCCCTGGAGCAGGCGCTTGACCAAGTCGCTGCCGGTGGCGACCTTTCCGCCGGCGCCGATGCGGATCCGGTCCCGCAACCCGACGCCGACGAGGGCGTTGTGGACGGTCATCAGTCCCTCGCCGAGCGGCAGTCCGACATTGTCGGCGAACTCCAGCGGAGCCGCGCCGGTTCCGCCCTCGGCGCCGTCGACGATGATGAAGTCCGGCGCGATGCCTTCAGCCAACATGGCCTTGCACACGGCGAGGAATTCACGGCGCGATCCGACGCACAGCTTGAAGCCGACGGGTTTGCCACCGGCCAGTTCCCGCATCCGGCCCAGGAAACGCACCAGTTCACGCGGCGTGGAGTACACCCGGTGGAACGGGGGTGAGACGACCGTCTCTCCTTGCGGAACGCCGCGGACCCGCGCGATCTCCGCGTTCACCTTGGCGCCCGGCAACACCCCGCCGATTCCCGGCTTGGCTCCTTGGCTGATCTTCAACGACACGCACTTGACCTGCTCGTGTGCCGCCTTGTCCGCGAACTGCCGCTCGTCGAAACCCCCGTCGTGCGTCCGGCAGCCGAAGTAGCCGGTACCGATCTCCCACACGAGATCGCCGCCCGGCCGCAGGTGGTACTCGGACAGGCCGCCCTCGCCGGTGTCATGGGCGAAGCCGCCGAGCCGGGCTCCTGTGTTGAGCGCCAGCACGGCGTTGGCCGACAGGGAACCGAAGCTCATCGCCGAGACGTTGAGCAGGGCCATGTCGTAGGGATGTTCGCAGTCGGGGCCGCCGATCCGGACCCGGGGCGGGTCGTCGGGCACGGCTCTGGGGGCCATGGACGGGGTGAGGTACTCGCTGCCCGCCCGGTAGAGGTCGAGTTCCGTGCCGAACGGCTCCTCGGCGGCGGTTCCCTTGGCCCGCTCGTAGACGATGCTGCGGGTGTCGCGGTCGAAGGGGCGGCCGTCGAAGTTCCGCTCGATGAAGTACTGCTGGAGTTCGGGCCGCAGCGCCTCCAGCGCGAAGCGGAGATGCCCGAGCAGCGGATAGTTGCGCAGCACCGAGTGCCGTCGTTGAACAAGATCGTGCACGGCCACCACCACCGCCAGGAGCAGCGGGACGGCCGCACCCCACCACCAGGGGGATACGAGGACGGCGGCCACCAGACCGCCCACCGCCAGCAGGCCGAGCAGGACGACCAGTCGTTTCATCAGCACCACACCCTTCTGTCCCCGAGCCGGATGCCTAATCACGAGCGCTGGTCACACTGATCCCGGTCACGGGTAACACGCGGGGGACGCACGGATCCCAGGTCACCGGTCACGAGCGCGGGACACGCGTGATCCCGCATCCGGGTCTCCGGTACTCGATCGCTGGGCGACGGCTGTCCTGGACGGTGTCGCCCGATGACGACGATCGACGAGCTGATCCCCACTCGGACGGCGCGCCGAACGTGTGCTTCCACCACGTCCAGGACGGGGTGCCCTACCCGCCCGCCATACGGACACCTGTGCCGTCCTCCGTAGACTGGCGCAGGCCCCACTGGGAGGGCCGACGGGGGAACGGGGCTCTTGATGGTGATGGACGAAGCGGCCAGGACCGTGTGGTGGGAGAATCTGCCGGCCGGGATCCGCGAGGAGATCGACGGCTACGTCCTCAAGGATTCCCTCCTCAGGGCGGTGCGCGTCATCCTCGACATCGGCCGCGTCCCTCATGGAATAGGCCTCGACACCGCCCAGTTGATCGCCAACGACCGCTACCTCCACTACGGGGACCGGATCGCCCGTGAGCCGGAGAGTCCTCTCGACCTGGAGTCCCTGGCGTGCCGGGCGGCCGGGTGCGCCGGCCGCGTCGTCGCGATCGAGGCCGTCTGGGACGGCGACACCGTCCACGACTGGTTCGTGCAGCTGCTGGCCATCACCGCCGACCCTGCGGGGGAGGCTCAGATGGCCACCGTCTACTGGTCCACGGCCAAGCGGTACCTCGGCGAGGACGAGAACCAGACGTCGCGCCACCCCGCAGCGGTAGCCGCCGAGCGGGCCGGCAGTTCCCTGGCCGCCCACCTCTCGGTCCCCTTCCACTTCGCCAGTGCGGACACCCCGGACGACGAGGCCCCCCGCTGGCACCCTTGAGCGACGACAAGGCCGCCGCTTTCCTGACGCCCGCTTCAGGTACCCGTCGAGCGGGGTCTGGCCTGGGCGCTCCAGCCCGCGAGGGGCTTCGGGCCCAGGCCGCGGTACGGGCACGGTGCCCTCGCCGTGCTCGGACCGGCCGCGGCCGACGCGGTACCCGCGAACGGCTGCCCGCCCGCTGGCCCTCCGCCCCGGACCCACCGTTCGCACCGCGCTGTCCGGCACTCGCCGACGGGCGACCGACCGGCGACCGGGAACCCGCGCTGACGTTCGTCCTTCCGCGGCTGGGCAAACCCCGTACGGCCGTGCCATGAAACCCGGCGATGCGATGGCGCCCGTAAATTCCGCGACCCGCCGAGCCGGTCCGGCTCGCAGGTCCTGAGCGGGCGGACATCGCCCCGCGACCCGCTGCCGGGTCCACGATCGGGGTCCGGGCGGCCCGCGGAGCCACCTGTCCGCCGCCCGCGCCGGTACGACAAATAGATCGCCGGGGGCGCGGCAACACACCCGGGTCATACTCTGCTTCTCCCGGCACCCCGGCATATGCCGTCTTCGCCGCGCCCCAGGGCCCACCTGATCGCGGACTCTCGACACGACCCCGTCCCGCGAAACTCGCTGGTCACAGCGCCGGTGGGACAGTATCGACTTTGACCGCGACGACAACCGCGCGGCGTGGCGGGCGGGTGCAGTGATCCGGTGTGCGCCTTGGCGCTCATGCAATTTCACGGTCCAGCGATCACGCCGGGGTGAATATCTTCGGAAAAGCCTTCTTTCGCGCTGTTGTAGACGAAGTATCGCTTTCCCGATACTTCGAGTTGTCGCAGCCCTGCCAGGGAATCCGGCCACCACCGAAGAAGCGCAACCCGCTCCCGCTTCCCGGGCCGGGACAGCTCCCCACTCCCCTTTGCTGTCCCCGCCCGCACACGTCCCTGCCCTGAGGAGAAGTCCGATGGACAACCGGTACGAGGCCTACGCCTATGCAGATCCCATCTTCTACGACTCCCCGCGACGGTGGGGCGCACAGGAGGAGTTCACGGCCGTCAGCCGGCCGCTCCCCGCCGGATGGGAGCTCGGCGACCTGGAGATCTGGTCGGTGGTACGCCCCCAGGACGTACAACTGCCCCCGCAGGGCTGGAAGATCCACGTGTCCGCGTGCACCGAGGACGCCGAGGAGGTACTGGAGCAGGTCTACGACTACTGCCTGCGCGAACACCTCACGTTCAAGTTCCTGCGCGGACTGCCGATCCTGCAGATGCAGAACTCCAAGTACTCGCCACGCGGTTCGAGCGGGAAGTTCTGCACGATCTACCCCGTGGGCGACGCCGAACTGCGACGGTGTCTGGACGGTCTCGGCCGGCTGCTGGCGGGCCGCCGCGGACCGTACATCCTCAGCGATCTGCGCTGGGGGGACGGCCCGCTGTATCTGCGCTACGGGGGATTCGCCGAGCGCCACTGCCGCAACGACGCCGGCGAGCGGGTGCTGGCCCTCGAAGACCCGGACGGCCGGCTGGTCCCCGATGTCCGCGGCCCCGGCTTCTCGGTCCCCGACTGGGCGCCCGTGCCCGCGTTCGTCGCGTCGGCCATCGCCGAGCGCACCGCGCCGCAGGAGCCCGCGCTGCCCTACACCGTGGAACGGGTCCTGCACTTCTCCAACGCGGGCGGCGTCTACCTGGGGCGCAAGAACGCCGACAGTCCGCAGGTGGTGCTGAAGGAGGCCCGCCCCCATGCGGGCCTCGACCAGCGCGGGGTCGACGCGGTCACCCGGCTGCAGCAGGAACACGACATGATGGCCCGCCTGGCCGGACTGCCCGGCGTCCCCGCCCTGCACGAAATGCTGACGGTGTGGGAACACCGTTTCCTGGTCCAGGAGTTCATCGAGGGACAGTCACTGAGCGAGTGGCTGACCGCGAAGTACCCGCTGATCCATCCGGACGCCGACGACACCACGGTCGCCGAGTACACCCGCGAGGCGATCGCTCTCGTGGACGGGATCGAGCGGATCCTCGGGGCCATGCACGCCCGAGGGGTCGTCTTCGGAGACCTCCACCCCCGCAACCTGATCATCAGGCCGGACGGCGACATCTGTTTCATCGACTTCGAACTCGCCAGCCCCGTCGACGACTTCGTGCGTCCCGCGCTGGGCGCCGCGGGCTTCACCGCTCCGAGGGGATACACCGGGCCCGAGATCGACCGGTACGGGCTGGCCGCGATCCGGCTGTGGCTGTTCCTGCCGCTGGCGCAACTGCCCACCCTGGACGCGGGCAAGGGCGCCGAACTCGCCGACGTCATCGAACGCCGCTTCCCCGTACCTCCCGGATACACCGCCGAGATCCGCCGCCTGCTCGCCCCCTCGGCCTCGGACGGCCGCATCCCCCGGCCCGAACTGGGCCTGCGCAGGGCCCAGACGCAGGCCCTGCTGAGCGGGCCGCACGCCGACTGGACCGCCATCCGCGACTCGCTCGCGGCCGGCATCCAGGCGATGGCCACCCCCCGCCGCAGCGACCGGCTCTTCCCCGGCGACATCGCCCAGTTCACCCAGGGCAGCCTGGGCCTGTCCCACGGAGCGGCCGGCGTCCTCTACGCCCTGCACACCACCGGGGCCGCCGTCGACGCCGAACACGTCCGATGGCTCACCGACGCCGCCCTCACCCGTCCGGCTCAACCCGGCCTCTACACCGGCGGACACGGGGTGGCGTACACCCTCGACCTGCTCGGCGAACGGGCAGCCGCAATCGACCTGCTGGAGCGGCTCACCCGCGCCACCCCGGACAGCCCGCTCGGCCCGGATCTCGCGTCCGGCCGAGCAGGGATCGCCCTGGCCCTCCTGCACTTCGCCACGGCCACCGGCGATTCCGGCCTGCTGGACGCCTCCCTCACCCACGCGCAGGCCGCGGCCGACGAGTTGGAGAAAGCCGGACCCTCGGGCGGCCGTCGCAAAGCCGGCCTGATGGGTGGAGCGTCCGGCGCGGCCCTCGCCCTCGTCCGCCTCTACGAGCACACCGGCGACCACACTCTCCTCGACCGGGCGCAGACGCTGCTCGAACTGGACCTCGAACGATGCGTGACCGCGGCGGACGGTACCGTCCAGGTCCTCGACGAGTACCGGGTACTCCCCTACATCGAAACCGGCAGCGTCGGCATCGGACTGGCACTGAACGCCCTGCTCGCCCACCATCCCGCCAGCCCCACAGCCCGCTACCGGGCGCCGATCGGCCGCGCGGCCGAACCCGAATTCATCATCCAGCCCGGCCTGTTCAACGGCCGTGCGGGGCTCCTCGGCTACCTCGCCCTCACCCGGCCCCAGCCACACCCGCCCGCTTCGGGCGGCCTCCCCACCCTGGACGCACCGGACACGGACGGCTCGCGCACCCTGGACGCCCCGTATGCGGACGGTCCGGACGCAGCCGACCGCTACCGGACAGCGCTGGACCGCCACCGCAGGCTCCTGGCCCTCCACCAGATCTCCTACCAGGGCCACCTCGCCTTCCCCGGAGACCAGCTTCTACGACTCTCCGCAGACCTGGCGACCGGGTCCGCGGGCGTCCTCCTGGCGCTGGGCACCGCCCTGGCCGGCACTCCCTTCCTCCCCTGGACCAGCGGACCCGTTCCGACGCCACCGGCCCCCACCCCGTCGGCACCGGCCGCGGTCGGCCACCACCCGACCGCGGCGGAACACGGCGCCGCCGGCCACGGCCGGACACCGCTGACCGCACCACCGGCCACGGCCGACCGCCGCTGAGAACGTCACCAGCCACCGCCGACCACACCGCCCAGGTACCACTGGCCCTCGCTGAGCGCCGCCCGCGCATCGCCGGCCCTCGCTGAGCTCCGCCCGGACACGGTCGGCCCGGGCTGAGCGCCGCCCGGACCCAAGCGGCCGGCCACCACAGACCACGTCATCACAAGCCGCGACAGGCGCAGCCGAGTTGCGCACCCCAGACCCCCGGCCGCCGGCCGGGTGATCCACCTGTCAGTGACAAAAAGGAGAACAACCATGATGATCCTCGACCTCCAGACGATGGACCTGCCCGAGACCGAGGCCACCCCCATCGACGACACCCTCGCCAGCACCAGCTCCCTGAGCGTGCTCAACTGCGGCACCAGCACCGTGAGCACGATCCTCTGCGTCTGACCAGCACCACCCCGTAGGGGCACACAGCACAGCCGGCCGGGCCGCCACCAGCGGCCCGGCCGGTCGCCCACCGGCCCCAGGTCCCAGGTCACAGGCCCCCGGTCACAGGTCACAGGTCACAGGTCACGCTGTCCCGACACCCTCCCGCCATTGCGCGCAACCGCCAAGGCCCGGCTCGCGCCCACGACTTCTCCGGCCCGGCGCCCCTCGGCCTCGACGTCGACAGCCCCGCCCCTCCGCCAAGTGCGCGCCCACATGCGACACCCACTCGCCCATCAGAGAGGTTCCCCGTGGCCGACGAGCCTCCTCCCCCCGCCCCCCGGACAACCGGCCCGCTGCGGCTGCGCCGTGAACTGACCGCCGAGCCCGGCCCGCTCACCGCGGCCCTGCTCCTCGCCCTCGCCGCCACCGTCGCCACTCTCGCCCTCCCCCTCTTCCTGCAGGACGTCATCACCGACTTCTCCGGCCACCACCCATTGGCCGGCCACATCACCCTGATGTGCGCAGCCGCCGCAGCCGGCGCCCTCACCCAGGCCTGCTCCGGCTTCCTCCTCGCCCGTATCGGCGAACGCATGGCCTACAGGCTGCGCATCAGCCTGATGGAACACGCGCTACGACTGCCCCTGCCCGTCGTCCGGACCCAGGGCACCGGGGAACTCGCCGCCCGGATCACGTCCGACGCCCTGCTGTTGCGCCAAGTCGTCGACGTGGCAACCCAGTTGCCCCTGGCCACCGTGACCATCGCCGCGACACTGGCCGTGATGGTGTGGATCGACTGGGTCCTCACCCTGGTCACCCTCGTCTCCCTGACCGGCTTGACGCTCATGGTGATGCTGGTCCTGCGCCGCATGCGGGCCAACGTGACCGGCCAGCAGGACGCCGTCGGACACATCGCCCAGCGCTTCACCGCGAACCTGGAGGCGCTCACCACCATCAAGGCCAACCGGGCCGAGCAGCTGGCCACCCGCGCTCTGGCCGCGGACGCGGAGCGGCTGCGCGCCATCTCCCTGGAAGGTGCCCGCCTGGGCACCCTGATCCCCGCCGTGCTCACCCTCGGCAACCAGCTCGCCATGATCGCCGTGATCCTCACCGGAGGCGCCCGCCTCGCCGCCGGCGACATCCGAGCCGCCGCCTTCGCCGCGTTCCTTCTCTACCTCCTGCAGGCCATCCCCTCCGTCAACACCCTGGCCACCGGCCTCGGCCGCCTGCAGTCCGGCCTCGCCGCCCGCGACCGCTGCAACGACCTGCTGCTGCTCCCGCCGGAGAACGACCCGGCCGACAACGACAAGGCCGCCCCCTCCCCGCTGCCCGACGCACCCGCCGTCACCTTCGACTCCGTCTCCTACACCCACGCCGGTGCCGGCCACCCCACCCTGCAGGGCATCTCCTTCACCACCGCCCGTACCGGCCTCACCGCCGTGGTGGGCCCTTCGGGAGCCGGCAAAACCACCACGCTCGCCCTCATCGACCGGTTCATCCGGCCCTCCTCCGGCACCATCACCGTCCTGGGCCACGACACCCGGCACTGGCCCCTGAACGCCCTCCGTGCCCGCATCACGTACGTCGACCAGACCTTCACTCTCCTGGAGGCCACCGCCCGCGAGAACCTCCAGCTCGGCCGTACCGCCCCCGCCACCGACTCCGAACTCGCCACCGCCCTGGACGCCGTCGGACTCGCCGAGGACATCACCCGTCTCCCCCAGGGCCTCGACACCCACCTGGGCCGCGAAACGGACCTCTCCGGAGGCCAGAGGCAACGCATGGCACTCGCTCGTGCCCTGCTCTCGGACGCCGAAATCGTCCTCCTCGACGAACCCACCAGCCAACTCGACGGCCTCAACGAACAACGCTTCCGCACCGTCATCGAAAACCTCGCGACCACCCGCGCCGTCATCGTCGTCGCGCACCGCCTGTCCACCGTCCAGCACGCCCAGCACGTGATCATGCTCAACCAGGGCACCATCACCGACACCGGCAACCACCCCACACTCCTGGCACGCTGCGCGCCCTACCAAGAGCTCATCGCGAGCCAGGCAGTCACCGGACGCTGAGAGAACCAGGCAGGACGGGACAACCGGTCGGCCCTCGGCCCCCGCTTCCACCGGTCGGCAGGCGGACCATGCGGCACCGCGGGGCGGGTGACTCACCCCGTGAGCGGATCGATCAGGAATGAAAAAGCCGAATCGACCGAACCACGCCTACCGTGATCGGTATGACGTCCATCGCATCCGTCACCCTTGAGGTGGACGACCCGGCCACCACCGAGCAGTTCTACGCCGCCGCCTTCAAACTCGGCTCCCTGGTGCGCCTGCGAGCGTCCGAGGCGCCCACGACCGGCTTCCGCGGATTCACCCTGGCGCTCACCGTGTCCCAGCCCCCACAGGGACTTCGTGGCGGGCTTCAGCGTTGTCGCGCCGGCCGTGAGGGCGTTATCCATGAAGCCGATGACGTCGGCGCCGCCGGGCGTCCGCCGCGATGCGTTCCGGCGTTTCCAGGCACTCGTGCAGACCCGGCCCCTGCCGAAGGCCGAACGGTGACGACCCCGCGAATACCGCCGATCGCCCCCAGGACACCGACCGGCCTCCGCTCCGTCCGCTTCCCGGCAAAGCCGCCGAACTGCCTCACGACGTCGACGCTCCGCCGCGGCAAGATTTAGTGATCCCGGCGGACCGGCTCCCTTGCCGCGGTTTCGCGAACGTTGGTTCAGGCCACGAGCAGGCGGAGGCCGAGCTCTGCCGCGTCGAGATCGACGAGGTCGCGGTTGCGCTCGGCCCACCGGCCCGAGGAAAGGTCGTCGCGGAGCCTGTTCACCGCCCGCTGTTCGGCCTCCGGCCCGACTCTGGTCCAGACCGATACCGCGCGGCGCACAGGATCGTCCAGGTACGCCTCGGGCCGGCGCCAGTGGGCCTCGAAGAAGCCGTCGGCGCAGTCCCACGGGATGAGCACCGGCTCGATACGGGCCCCGATCGCGCGGGCCAGCCGGTCCACCGAGGGCCGGCCCACGACGAGGCCGGCGGCCTCGGGCAGATAGTCGCGGGTGAGCCAGAACCGGTGAAGCCAGCCTGCGTCGCTGGCATCGTGTGTGAACACCACCACGCGCCGGGCCACGCGCCGCATCTCGCGCAGCCCGGCGATCGGATCGTGCCAGTGATGAGCGGTACTGAAGGCCATCGCGGCATCGAAGGACTGGTCCTCGAACGGAAGGCTCTCCGCGCGGGCCGCCACGCACGGCGCCGCGCCCGCGGGACGCTGGGCCCGCATGACCGCCGACGGTTCCACCGCGATCACGTCGCGGTCGGGGGGCTCGTACGAGCCGGTGCCGGCCCCGACATTCAGTACCGTCCGCGCGTCGCCGAGCGCGTCCCACACCCTCGCGGCGATCCGCGGTTCGGTGCGCCGCGTCGCCGGGTAGGCGGACCCGATGGCTTCGTACAACTGCGCCCCGACCGCTGTCAGTTGTTCTTCCGACGTCGTCCTGATCCCCATGGCTCGCGCCCTCAGTTCCGTGTCGATGGCCGTCACCGTGGCAGCGGCGCGGTCGCGCTGTTCCAGCAGCAGTCCGCGCAGCCGGTGCAGGTGCGCGACCCCGTCGGTGGCCGGGTCGTCGATCAGATCCGCGATCTCGCGCAATCCGAAGCCGAGCCGCCGGTACGCGAGCACCTCCCGCAGTCGCTCCATGTCACCCGCCGAGTAGGCCCGATACCCGACCGCGGTCCGCGCGGACGGCTGTACGAGGCCGATCTCGTCGTAGTGATGCAACGTCCGAACGCTCACCCCGGCCAGCTCGGCCACGCGTCCCACAGTCAGGTGTTCCTCCACGCCACCGACCATGCGGCATGACGCCACGTGAGGGTCAAGGGGTTGGCTTCCGGTGCCCAGGCCCCCGACCGCCCAGTAGGCCGGCGTGTCAGCGGGCGCCTGTCCCGCCGCTGTCGACGGCAAGACGGGCCTCGAAGCCGTCCAGGAGGGACTGGAGACCGAACTCGAAGGAATGGTCGGGCGCTCCCGCGTATTCCACGGCGGCCGTGGTGTCGAGGCGTTTCCGCAGGTGCGGGAATTGCATGGCGGTCTCGGTGGCGCGTGCCATGGCGTCGGCCAACCGCTGCTCGGCGTCCGCGCCGTTCATGCTCAGCCTGCGGTTCAGCGAGACCTGCGCTGCGGGCCCGAGCGTGCTGCCGAGCACGAAGGCGAGTGCGGCGCCGGCCGCGCGGTCGGCGTCGGCGGCTGCGAAACCGGCCTGCTCGTAGATGGCCAGGCTGAGGTCGTTGTGCCGGGCCTGGGCGGGGCCGTACAGGAGGTGGCTGCCGAACGCCTGGACGAGCCAGGGGTGCCGGGTGAGCATCGCGTGCACGCCGACGGCATGGGCGGTGGCGGCCGTACGCCAGTCGGCGGCGTCGAGATCGGGCGCCTCCACCTCCTGCCAGACGGCGTCGCTGGCGAGCCGGACCAGGTCGTCCTTGTTCTTGATGTGCCAGTAGACGGCCGTGGCGGCCGAGCCGAGGCGTTGCGCCAGGCTCCGCATGTTGAGGCCGTCCAGCCCCTCGTCGTCGAGCAGCTCGATGGCCGCACGAATGATCCGGTCTGCGGTCAGCGTGTCCCGTGGCATGGCCACCATGCTACTTGAACTTAGTTCATGACGAGTCTTGCACTTTGTTCAAGCGAGCTCTACGCTCGCACTCGTACTTAGTTCAAGCGCCGAAAACGTCGAAAAAGGGGGAGCCATGTCGCAGGACAAGCTTTCGGAGTTCGTCACGTCGCAGGCCACGGAACTCGGCGTTCCTGGAGTCTCCGTCGGCGTATTGCTCGACGGGCAGGAGATCTACGCCTCGCACGGTGTGACCGGTCTCGCCAACCCGATGCCGGTGGACGAGAAGACCCTCTTCCCCGTGGCGTCGGTGTCCAAGACCTTCACGGCGACCGCGCTGATGAGCCTGGTCGCGCAGGGAAGGGTGGACCTGGACGCCCCGGTGCGGCGCTACGTTCCCGAACTGAAACTGGCCGACGAACAGGCCGCGGCACGGATCACCGTCCTCAACCTGCTGAACCACACCGCGGGTCTGGACTGGAACCTGATCGACGACGGCGAGGGCGACCGTTCCCTGGCCGGGCTGGTGGAAAAGCTGCCCGGGCTTCCGCTGATCGCGCCCCCAGGGACCCGCGCCTCGTACAGCCAGGCCGGTTACAACCTGGCCGGCCGGATCGTCGAGAAGGTCACGGGCCTTCCCTTCGAGCAGGCCATGGCCTCACTCGTCCTGGAGCCGGTGGGTCTGGAGGACACCGTGTACGGGCTGGCGGAGGTGATGGTCCGTAAGTTCGCCGTGGGCTACAACCGCGACGAGGACGGCACGCTGCGAGCCGCTCGACCGTGGAGCGCATTCAGGGAGGGTGCGCGCGGCGACAACCCCGGTGGCGGACTCGCCTCCTCCATGAGCGATCTGCTGCGCTGGGCGCGGTTTCAACTCGGCGACGGCGACGGTGTGCTGCCCGCCGCGGACCTGCACCGCATGCGGGAGCAGACGGTCGCACTGCGCGCCAGTACGCTCGGCGACGGCTTCGGCATCTGCTGGTTCCTGCACGACTTCGACGGCCTCCGCGCGATCGGCCATGGAGGATCGGGCAACGGCCAGTTCGCCGAACTGCTCATCGTGCCCGAGCGCAATTTCGCCGTGGCCTGCCTGTCCAACCTCGGTCCGGAGGGATACCCCTTCAACCAGTCCGTCGTGAAGTGGGCGCTCGAGCACTACCTGGGGGTCACCAAGAAGTCCGCGGAACCGCTCCCGTACGACGAAGGACGGGCCCAACAGGTCGTCGGACGTTACGAGATGGACGCCATGAACCTCGACATCGCCACCGACGGAAACCGTCTCACCCTGAGGGTCGGGATCAAACCGGAGATCCGCGCGGCCTCGGACGAGGACATGCCCCCGGACTACCCGGCCGCGAGCATCGGCTTCCTTCCCGGCGACGGTGACGACTACGTCATCACCGAAGGCGGACTCGACGGGCAGCGCGGCTACTTCTCCCGCGACACCAACGGCACGATCACAGGCGTCGACCTCGCCGGCCGACTCTTCGGGCGGGTCACACGAGCATCCTGATCCACCGCCGGCAGAGGCGGACTGGTGGCAGCCTCTGCCGGAGCCCGTCCCGCGACCTCCACCGGGGGCCGCACGGACACCAGCAAGTACTGCTTCCAGTTCCTGCCTACGCTCCACAACCAAGGAAGGTGGTCCTCCGTCCAGCCGCGAGGACCACCTCAAGTGAGCGACAGCGGGCCGGAGTTCCCTGCTGAGGGATCCCTCGCCGACCGGGCTTGACGACGCCGCGCCCGAGGCGGCCCGGGACCGACGTGTGCGGCTCCACCGCCGGCTGTCCAGACCGGCGGACAGGAGATCACGGCGGCGCGAACGCGGACGACCGCTTGGTGATCGCGGTCGTCGGGTGACTCACAGACCACTTCCGCTACCCCTTGACAACGCGCCCTGTCGGCCTTATGCGCTGTCGCACGCTCAGCCATCCTCCCGGCGTGTGCCAAGGCCGAAGTTCAGCACGACAGGGAACAAGGCCGCGCGGTCATCGCCCCTTCGCACCTTGCCGCCAAGGGAAGGGCTCGAGGTCGGGTTCGACCCAACCGGTCCTGGCCGCCGCGCCTGCCAGGGTTGCGGGCCGGTAGAAACGAGTCAGCAGCTTCTTGTGGAGCAGGACAGGCTGCCGGCTCGCGAAGGTGTTGAAGTCGGTGGCGTCCGACTCTTCCGCGTGGTGGCCCACCAGTTCGACCCAGGCCCGGCTGACGGTGGCGTTGTACTTCTGCGGTGCGCCTGCGTAGCGGGCGGTGCGCTGGATCCCGTCGCTGACCAGGTCAACGGCCTCGGCCGTTCCGAAGCGCCGGACGGCCAACCACGTGAGATGAATGTGCTGACGGTGCCCAAAACGTTCGGCTGCGGCCATCACCTCTCCCATCAGTTCCGCGAAGGGTGAGGGCGGCTCGTTCTCGCCGTCGTGATGCGCCATCATTTCCTCTCCCCTGTCAGCGCCTCCAGTACGGCATAGAAGCCGGCGACCGCCTCGGTGGGCAGGCCGTCCAGTGCGCGCCGCTCCATGTCGTTGAGCGTCTGCTTGATCAGCACTGCCGTCGCATGCCCGGACGGGGTGAGTTCGATGAGCACCGAGCGGCGGTCCCCGGCGCGCGTGCCCCGGGTGATGTGTCCGCGTCGCTCCAAGCGATCGAGCACGCTCGTCAGCGTTGTGGGACGGGCTCCGACGGCTGCGCCCAGTTGGGACACGGTGCGGCCCATGCCGTCGGCGAGGTTGGCCAATGCGTTGATCTCGGAGGCGGTCAGGTCGAGGTCGACGAGTTCGGTGGCGATCAGCTGCAAGGTGGCGTGGGTCGCGCGCTGCAGGGTCAGCAGCGCCGACCGTTCGGGTGACACGGATTCCGACTTCACGATTTCGTATATTACGAAATCGTACTACCGACCGCAAGTCCTGCTCAGGACGATCTCGACGCCACCGAACAGCCGGTAGACCGATGCGTCGGAGTTCCGGCGCTCACATCCTCGACGTGCGGGGCGCACTCCCCTGCCAGAGGTGGAGGCGATGAGCCCATCAAGCTCCCGAGCAGCGAACGTGCGGCTGCACGCAGGGGCCCGAAACTTTGATGCAGGGAGGGTTCGTCATGAGGAAGAATGCTCGGCATGATGATGTGAAGAGCACCGGCCGACCGGCACAAATGGCTCAAGGTCGGGACCTGGGAAACGGTTGCCGACGGGGACCGGCGGTTCTGTGTTGCCTGCGGGACGCCTGTCCGCTCGTACCAGTACCGGTACTATCCGCCTGAGTCCGACATGTTCGAGCGATGCGTCGGGTTCGCATGGTGCTCCGGCTGCCGGATCTACACCGGCTCGATGGTTTTCGTTCCCCGGAAGCGCGTTCTCGTGGATGCGCTGGCATCGTTGCCCCACGATCAGCGGGAGCGTATCCAACGGAGCGAATCCGGGTTGATCGAGTACCTGGACAGGCAGGCCCGGGGCAGGGGTTCACCACCCGGTCGTTGATGGCCTGTCGGGCGCCGTCAGCGGACGAACTGATAGCCGATCCAGACTTGGACCTCTGTCAGCCCGCTCAGATCCAGGCCCGAGTCGAACTGCCCCTGTGGGATCGCCACTTGCCAGTCCCCGCCCACGCCTCGGCCCCAAAACGCCAGGGATCGCGGGGCTGTCAGGGGCGGGTCGTCGCCAAGCCCCTCGTCGGGCGCCAGCGGCGTGGTCTTGGCGGGCCGCGTACTGACGCGCGGCTTCAACAGTTGGATCGCGATGCTGTTGTCGGAGCGTCGCTGCTCATACGTCCCGCCATGTCGCACCTCGCACGAGATCTCGCCGGCCGGATGCGACGCTCCGACGAGCGCCAGCCGCACGCTCTTGATCTTCGCGTCGAAATGACCGTCCGGTACTTCGGACCCGTCGATCCGAAACGTGAGTTGATGCCGTGTCCTGATGTCGCCCAGCTGCGGATCGGCGGCCTTGAACGATCGCCTGAGCGTGTCCTGATCGTGCGGCTGGTCGAAATAGGAGATGTAGTCCGACTGGATATGGAGCGGATCGAGCATGCTTCCCCACGACGAAATGAGGCGCTGCGCGAGTTCGTCCTCGCGCATGTCCTCCTCGTAGTAGGCGAGCGCGGCATCGGGACTGATCAAGCCGGCCTCAAAAACGAGGTGTTCCTCCTCCCTCTGCAGGGTGTAGATCTCAACCGATCGCTGCGCACGAAAGGCGAGGCCCAGCAAAGCCTCGGCCTTCGACTGGGCGGTGGCGATCGCCAGGAGTCCCGCTTGCTTGATGGACTCGGCGTCCATCGCCAGTCCGCTCTGCAGCGCTTCCGCCTGCCGCACCACATCGTCCGCGCGCGACAACCGGGCCTGTCCCGCGTCGACGCGCTGCTGGGCGAGCGCCGCGCGGTTCCGGGCGATCAACAGTTGGTGCGTGAGCTCCGTGCCACGCCTGACCAGGGCCATGGGCGCGGAATTCTCGGGCGTCGTCGCCTGGCCGAGCTTCTGCACTACGTTCACGAAGTTGACGATCGACCTGGCGCCCGCGATGACCGTCGACGCATTTTGGTCGACGTTCTCGTAGGCGTCCTCCACCGCCATGGTGTCGGCCTCTTCACCGGAGAACACCGCCTTGGCGATCGGCGCCGCGTTGTCGGTCACCGAGTCCGCCAGCGCCACCATGGCGGGCACGAGCGCCACAAGGCTGGCACCGCCGGTCGCCACCGCCGCCGCCACGCTCAGGACAACACCGCCGATCTCGGCGACCGTTCCGATGATGTCGCCGAAGCTGACACTCGGCGAACCCTGCTGTTGCATCTCGACCAAGGCTGTCTGTATATCGCTCGTCGCCTGGTCCAGTTGTTGTTGCGCGTATGCGACCTCGTCGCCCGCCAGCTTCCGCTCCGACTTGGCGATGTCCAGATCATCACTGCTGTTGTCACGCGCCGCAACCGACTCCCGACGCTTCAGATCAACGATTTCGGCCAGATCGCTGATCGTCTTCCGAGCGAGGATCGTGTTGATACCCAGGCTCAGAAAGGTCAGGACCGGATCCTCAAATCCCGTGAACGCGTTGATGTACTCGTCGAAGCTGGGCAGTACATCGAGGTCGCGCGGAAGCCCGAGTGCATTGGTTCCTCCACCGGCCCACACAGCGCCATCGCCCGTCGGAAAGCCGACGAGTTGCTGCTGGAGTCGCTGGGCATCCACGTTGTCAGGCTGGAGTTCGAGGGCCCGCTCGAACTCGCCGGCGGCTACACGGCCGAAGTCGACGCGCTCCGGCACGCTCGGGTTGTACCTGTGGTAGTAGTACTCGCCGGTGACAATCCGGAACGGAGCCCAGTAGTTCGCGTAGGACGGCCCGGTGCTGTCGAGCAGCGGCCGCAGTCCCGCCGGATAGTCGGGCTCGGCGACATTGCTCTGGACAACCTGCCCATCGATGCCCGAAGCGCCGTCCGTTCCGAACGATCCCTCGACGGCTGTTGCCTCGCTGCCGGCGCCGTCGGGGCCCGCCGCTCCACCTGGCCCGCCCGGCCCGCCCCGGCCGCCGGTGGCCTCAAGAACCGGCGACGTGTCGTCGACGATGCTGGTGAAAGCGATCGTGCCGCCACTACCGCCGTCACCACCTCTGCCACCCCAGCCGCCATCGCCGCCCGCGGTTCCGGGAACAGTCTGGCCGGGCACCAACTCATAGTGTCCGACCGGCGGTTCACTCCCCGGCTCGTCATCGACGAAGACCTGTCGATCCGGAGTGACGTGCCCGTTCACCCCTTGCGTGCCGTTGCCGCCCGGACCGCCACCGGTTCCATTTGCCGCCCGCTACGCTCACGCGTGCGTTGATCGACCGCCGGCACATCACCGTGACCGATCCGCCGGGCTTGCCGTGGACCCCTGGTCCCCCGCCTTGCCCGCTGCCGCCCGGCCCGACCGGATGATCCTCACCCGATGCGTCGGTGACAGAATCCGGCCAGGGATACACACCGTTCGCTCCGGAGGCCCCGCCACCAACACCGTCGGCGCCCCGCGCGTCGATCATCCCGTTCGTGCCGTCGTAGGTATCGGCGACGATGATCAACGGCCTTTCGGTTACCCGCAGATCGAACCCGGAAGCATGTTCGACTTTCCGTCCCAACAGGAAAACGGGGCCGTCACCAGGTCTGTTGCAGAATTCCTGCAGCCCCGCGTCGATGGTCACCAGGTCGCGAATGTAGGGGTAATCATGGGCGAGCATACGAACACCTCAATCGTGACAACGCCCAGCGGAAGTGTTCAACCCTGCTCCGGAGAACAATCCCGGACACCCTTGGTCATTCTACTTTGCGGGTTCCTACGGTGCTCGTCGACGTTTGTCCGTGCGTGCACGTGCGTCCGCGCGCGCGGTGACCGCGTACCCGTACCGCTCCGCCACCCCGCGAAGACCTGCCATCCGCGCACCACTGGCAAGCGGACCTTGGTCAACACGTACCGTGGCGTGGCCCAGAAGCTGAGCCGGAACCCGCGAACCGGAGTCGCTGGACGACGACTTCGCGAGCTATCGCCTTGAGTGTGAGGAGGACGGGCATCACATGCTGGTGACACTGACCGGAGGAGCCGGGGCGGGCAAGACGACACTGGCGGCCGCGCTGATGGCCACCGCGCCCGGAACGCCGGGGGCGCCCGTTCGGGTGCTCCACGGCGACGATTACTACTTCCAGACGCGTGAGCACGGAGCGTGGGTCCCTGATGAGGCCGGGGTCGATCGACTGGATGTCGGCGACCCCCGGTCGTTGGACTTCGTGAGTCTCTCCCACGACACCGAAACCGCGCTGGCCACCTCGCGGGTCACCGTCGTGGACGGCCTGTTCGCCCGGCACGTCGCTCCACACCGCGCGTGCGCGCGCTTCGACGTCTTCGTCGATCTCCCGGCCGACGTCCGCCTGGCCCGTAAGATCCAACGAAAATGCCTGAGGGACGGCTTCCCCCTCGATGTCCTGCTGCGGAACTACTTGAACCATCGACGTGCCGCCCACGACCAGTACGTCGAACCCCTGCGAGACGTCTGCGACCTCGTCGTCGACGGCAGCCTCGCCGCCACCGACCTCGCTCAGCAGGTCTGGACAGCCATCGCATCGAAGGCTGACCCCAGCGCTTGACGACGCTTCAAGAGCGGCCTCGGCCGCTTCCGATCGACTTCACTCCCCCGCGCCGCCGTTGATATCCAGGAGAGGTCAACACGCCTGCCTGGTATACGGCTTGGGGGCTACGGGTGTGAGTGACGGCAGTTCGACCTGGACGACGAAGAGTTGAGCGGCAGGTCGCGGTGGAACACGGCCATACTCCGGCCGGGGCCGTTGTAATCGTCGACGATTTTCGCGTCGAAGCCGAGGCTTCGGTGGAAAGCGATGGAGTCGGTGTTCTCGACGGACGTGATCGCCTTCAACTTGTGTGCACCGTGACGCATCGCCGCCTCGGCGAACGCCGCATAGAGACTGCGCCCGAGACCGGTTCCGCGGGCGTCGTCCCGCGTCGCGATCAGATGCACGTAGCCGGTGCCGTCCGGCGTGACAAACCCGAAGACGTACCCGCGGATTCCGTCCTCGGCACGGGCAATCAAGCACATGGAACCGAACTCCTGCACCAATGCCAGAAGATGCAGCGAGCGCAGGTCGCGTTCGCCCCAGTATCGGGGGTGATCCGCCAGGACCTCATGAAAGTCGGCCACCTCGGCCGGTGTTATGACTATCCCCATGACGACGATCATGGCAGACACCTGACGGCCCGGGTCTGACCTCACGCTGCACGCCGCCAGAGACTTACGAGCGAGCACTGCGCCACAAACCGGGTCGACGGCGGTCACGCTGCACCCTATCATGCACCCATGCCACTGACAGACACCCTTGCCCGAGTCGACGCGGACCTGGCCGCCGGCCGCATCCCTGTCGCGCGCCAGCGCCTGCGCGGGCTGGTGTCGTCCTTTCCGAACGACCTGATGCTCCGTCGGCGCCTGGCCGAGACGTACCGGCTGTACGGAGAGCCTGCGGAAGCGGGCCGCTGGATGTACCTCGAACAGGACCGGGACGCGTCTGAGACCTCGGCCTTCGAGGCGAGGTACGGCACCGGCCCGCAGCGCATGCGGGCACTTGCCTGGCATGGTCCCGAGTCGGTTGCCCAAACGGCCTTTGCCAGACAACAACTGGCAGCGGTGCGAACAGCTTGCTCCGACGACATGGGGCACACGGTCATTTGGGACGCCGTGCCATCCGGCAAGGAGACAGAGAGCAAGCGTGGCGCCTTCGCCGGTCTCCTGGCCGGGGCCGGATGCCTGGTGGCGGTGCTCGTGTTCCTCGCGATCTGGGTGAACGGGCTCGTCGCCCTTCTTGATTGACTCGATTCGCACCGACTGAAAGCGCGAGCCTCAGGATGCAATGCATCCTGAGGCTCCGCGACCAGTGGCTCCACCGCCGAACAAGCGGGCACGGGTTGCCCGCGGTGACCTTCGCAGTCGACAAGGCAGCCCCCGATACGCTCAAGTCCACTGGAGCTGCACGTGCAACGCATGCGAGACGGCAACGTGGATGGACTGTTGGACCTGTCACACAGTCATCCCCTCTACCGCTTACGGGAGTTCCCGTGTCCGATGAGGACCTCAACGCCGACGCTTGGACGGTCTACGGCCGGCGTCAGTTGAATCGAAAGTACGTGCCGCCCGTCCCGGAGCAGCTGACCTGGACCCCGTGGGAAGGCATCGGCCCCGGTGCCGAGATTCTCGGTGCCATCACCGGCAAACGCGTCCTGGACATCGGCTCCGGCGCAGGCCACCACGCCGTGCACCTGTCCCGCACCCACGGCGCGCAGGTAACCGCGATCGAGTTGTCGCCCACCCAGCACCAACGCGCCATCGATTCCCACGCCGGCGTTCCCGGTGTCCAGTTCGTCCTGGGCGACGTGGTCGACTACCTCCCCACGGCAGAACCCTTCGACGCGGCGTACGCCATCGGCAGTCTCGCCTTCACCGACCCGCACCGCGCCCTGCCCGCTCTGCGCAACGGACTCCGTCCCGAAGCGCCGTTGATCCTGTCCCTCCTCCACACGGACCTCGACGAGCGCGGCCCGTCCGCGACCGTCGCCTCGCGCGAACAGCTGATCAGGCTCCGGGAGGATCCTCCGTTGGCTGTCCAGATGTGGGTCCTGGCACCCGAGCTGTGGGAGGACCTGCTCGCGGAACACGGCTTCCGAGTCGAGGCCGTCGACCTCCTGCGACACCCCGACAAGAACGTCCCGGTCGTGCAGCAGCTCATCCGGGCCCGCCGCCTCCCGGACCAGCCCGCACGGATCTCGAGCCGCCCCCGCACCCCGGGGCGACCCGCGCCGCACGCGACCGTCGGTGTCGGCGCCATCCTCCTCAGCGACGAGGGTCTGCTCCTCGGCCGCCACCGTCACGGCACTCTCGAACTACCCGGCGGAACCGTAGAGCCCGGCGAATCCCTCGAAGCGACCGTGATCCGCGAACTCGCCGAAGAGACCGGCCTGGTCACCGGGCTCTCCGATGTCAGGCTCCTGGGCACGCTGGTCGACCACATCGAGGACGTCGTACGGGTCACCGTCGGCGCCATCGTCGAGGACTGGCGGGGCCGGCCTGCCACCCAACCGAACGAAAGCGTCGGCGACTGGGCCTGGTATCCCCTGGACCAGTTGCCTGACGGTCTGTTCGTGTGCAGCGCCCAGATCCTCACAGCCTGGCGGCCCGACCTGCCCATCGATCACACACCCGCGCATTTCACCCCGTACGACTACCACAAGGCGCCGCCGCCGACCGCGACTGCGGCCGCGACGGACGACATCCCATGACCCCGACTCGTGACCGCCACACATCGCGGCTAGTACGGCAACGGTGCTTGCCGTCACTGATGGCCAGGTCGTTCTCGCGTACAGAGCCATAGTGGCCCGGTGAAGGGATCCGTCATGCGGTTTCGGCGTTGAGGGCCGGCCCTGCGGGTTTGCGGGTGTGGGCCCATGCGGGGAGCACGGTCAACATCGCGATGGCCAGCAGGATGGCGAGCGCAGCGGTGAGCAGCCACGGTGCCCGGGCCGACGACGCCGGGCAGCGGCTGGCCCTGGACCTGGCGCTTGGCGGAGTAGTCGGTCCTGTCGCCGCCGACGCGGTCGCACTCGGCGAGCGTCCCGTCGAGCAGAACGCAGTGCGGGTGGTGCTCGCACAGAACCTTGGACAGACCGGCCGCCCGGTCTGTGAGCGGGCTGATCACCACGGTGGTCGGGATGCAGCCCCTGCCACAGCGTGAGGCCTGCTGCGCTGTGCGCGCTGTCAGGCTGGGTGATATCGGCCGTCAATGCGTGACACCCGATCACCTATGACTGAAACAGACCAAAACGGTTGGCAGTCTTTACGTTGGCTGTGCTTGGATGTCGTCAACGCGACGGGGGTACGCGTGAGTTGACGTTGTTCCTCCGTTGGCTGAGACCAACAACCGGGGGTACAACTTGAAATCGAGAAAGCTGCTCACGACAGGGGCCGTGGCGCTGGGGCTGCTGGTGACAGCCGCCGCTCCTTCAGCGTTGGCTGCGGCCGGCCATTCGGGGGCCGGACAGTTGCGCGTGACCATCGGCCGGCCCGGGTCCCGGGCGAGCGCTTCGGCCAGTGCGGCCGTGAACGCGTCCTGTACCGTCAACCGCATCACGGTCAACCGCTTCAGCGAGTGCGAGTGGGTCACCGTCCATCTCGACGTCGTGAAGATAGTCAACGGGAGCCCGGTCCTTGAGGGCACCGCCGACTTCAGCGTCAAGCACCAGATGACGCTCAAGACCAACTCCGCCAACTGGAGTGAGAAGTTCACCGTCTCCAGGGCGGCGACCACCGGCCAAGGCAGGGGCGTGGCCGTCAAGTTCTCCGCCACCTCCGGCGGCGGCACCCGTGCCACCGCGCACTTCCCGCAGGGCCACACCCTCGACAGCGCGGCCGGCGGCAGCGTCGACTACAAGACCGCCGCGATCGCCCCGAAGAAGATCAACCCCAAGGCGAAGACCACCTACGGCTACACCTTCACCAAGGCCGGCTACAGCCCCGCCGGCGTCTCCTACGCCTCCGCCGTCTACCGGTGCGACAACTACTACGGCAGCACCCGGGCCAGCCGGGCCGGATGCGCCATCCCGGACGCGCCCACCGGGGTGAGCATGGTCGGCCTGGCCCGCATAGACGAGGGCATCCGCAACCTCCGCTCCCGCGGCGGCCACTACGGCGACCCGAACGGCGGCAAGCCCCTGCACTGGATGATCAACAAGACGCAGGAGGCCCGCAACCGGGCCGCGGTGTGCCCGCGGACCGCACCGGCGGACATGCGGCGCGCCGGCCGCACCTCGTGTGACGAGTACCCGTTCGCTTCCACCTACGAGGGCGGCACCGCCCTTGCTGCCGCCCAGCGGGAGATCACCTGGGTCAAGGTGAACGAGAACAAGTCCCAGGGCGGACGCATCACCGCATGGCGCGGCCAGATGCACGTCATGGATCACGACCCGTTCTTCGTGATCGCCTGAACACGACGACAGTCCCCGCAAGACTTGGGTGCCTCTTCCCGCATCGTCCGGGAGGGGGCACCCTGCCCCGTTCAAGGAGACTCCCATGCTGGTCCGTGCATCCTCGTTCACCGTCGACCTCGGCGAAGGCGGCTACCTGATCGGCTTCACCGACGACTACGCGTACCCCCAAGAGATGCCCTTCGGCTGGCGCTGCGGCCCGGCCACCGACGCCGGCGCCGTCGTCCTCACCACCACCGACACGGGCCCCCTCCAGCTGACCGTCCAGGTCCATGATGCCCCGCCGACCCCAGAGAAGGGCGGCGAGTGGGAGCCCGCGGAGGAGATCAGCCTTCGGGCCGACCTCCCCGCCCTCCACGTCGCAACCCTCGAGCAGGGCGACCTCCTGGACGCGTGGCCGGATGAGGAGCCTCTCCTGGAGTTCCCATCCAACGAGTCGCACTGGGTGCGGATGCGCCTGTACTGCCACGCCGACGACCCCGAACCCGGCATCGGCGACCACGGGGAACGCCACCTGGTCCAACTCTGGCCCGCACCCCCCACACCCCCCGCCCACCCCGACATCACCGAGGCCGACCTCCAGGCACGCGCCGACTACGCCGCCGACATGGCCACGCCCGTGGAGGACTACACCACCACCTACACGCACCCCGGCGAACAAGACTGACACTCGCTCCCGCACCAGCTCTGCGTGCCGCATTTGCAGGGCTGGTTCGGCTCGCGATGAATGGTCAGTGGTCAGGCGTGACCTCACGAACGGTCAGGGCTCGTCGTACCAGGCAAATGCTGCGATCCGCCAGCCGTCTGGGGTGCGGACGTACTGGATGGTCTTGGTCCCGCCTCCCTCGAACGCCTCACCATCCAAGATCCCGGACTTGCGGTACTCGCCGAACCGCGACGCGATATCGCCCGCGATCTCTGTCCGTTCAGAGGTCTCCCACTCGGAGAACTCGACCAGCCGACCGTCGGTCAGCAGGCGCCGGCGAGGCTCGATGAACTCCTCCACGGTGTAGACCGTGAACTCCCGGCCGGTCTTGACGATCACGCCATCCGGAAGAACCAGCCGGCGGATCCGGGCCACGTCGGCAGCCCTGCCGCCCCGGTTGTCAAAGGAACCGAAGAACTCGGCGGTCACGGCGTCTATCTCGATCTTGGACATGGCGTGACGGTAACAGCGATGACGCGCCGCACATCGTCGGTCTCGGCAACCATGCGCAAGGAGGGCAACGGTCAATCTCGGGAAGGTCGTTCAGGACGGTCAAGCACCGGCCTCGGACCGAATTCGGAGGCCGCTGCGAGCCGAGGGCATCAGGGCTTCAAGATCACCTCGTTGCCCCTTTGACGCGTATCTCGGTCACACCCCAGGATCCCCGCGGGTTCAAAGAAACCGAAAGTCCTTCAGCCTGAACCCACGGGTGCACCGGTCTGCTTCAGGTCGGTAGACCCGTGGGTTCGGTTGGAACACGAGGATGCTGCGTGAGCCGAAGAACTTCGGCCGTGACATCGCATCGACCTGCGCCTGCGTTCTGTCGCCGTATTCGGTTGCTGCTGCTTCGATCGAGGTCACCAGCTCATGATTGCCTTCATCGTGCGTACGGTCGAGCAGGTTTCGCCGCTGCCGCGCGCTCCAGCCGGGCTGTTCTTCAGGGGAACACGGCAGCGTTCCCCTGAAGAACAGCCCGGAAGCAGGCTCTCAAGGCGCACCGCAAATAGGTGAGTCCTCCGAGGTCTTGATCCAGCCCTCGTCGGAGTCGACCAATTGCACGCCGCGCTGCGCCTCCCGCGGGGATGAGACCAGCGCTCCACCGCTCCCGCTGCGGATCCAGAAATTGCCCCTTCCGTCCCCGAACTCCAACCACAGCGATGACAGCTCTCCATCGGTGACCCACACAGATGGGACCGCCTTGCGCATGCTGGCACGTAGATCATCAGTGGGGATCTTGATCTGGCTGCACGGCCGCAGCGAATACAAATTCCACCAAACATGCCTTTCTGGCAAGACCAAACGCATCGGTAGCGGGTGGCGGTTGCTGTTCATCACGACGACCGTGGACCGCGTTCGGTAGAAGTCGATCTGCTCAGCGAGAGCTTTCAGATCTGCTTTCCGACTCTCTTCAACCGCGTGCCTCCGCTCTGCGGCGGCACGCTGCTCCTCCCTGCCAGCGCGCTGCTCCGACCTGACACCGAGAAACAACCCCCCGGCCGCAGCAACAACGGTGATCACCGCAACCACTCCCTTCCCGATCGTCTCCCATGTCGGCACAGGAACGGTGGGGTCAGTAGGAGCGTCGTCATCAGGGGTGGGGCTTGCAGGATTTTGAGGTGTGGGGTCCGCAGGAGCACCACCGTCGGAACCAGCCGCAGGAGTGGGCTCGCCGTCGGGTACAGGCTGCCCCCCGCCAATCGCTTCAGCCATGCAGCCGAGATTACAAGCGAGAGGCTCTTACTGGGGCTCGCGATCAATGAAGGAGAATACCGGTCCCCATTAAGCAGGGAGGGGCAAAAATTCACCTCCGCAAGGCACTGTGATCACCAGCAGATCAAACGCGTACATTCGCGGTCCCGGGTGGTGTTCCTCAAGGGACACCACAGCGGCTCGCGGCGGCCCGCCATGTAGAACACGCGCCTCCAGATTCCCCGGGTAGACGGTGGAGGTCGCCCGGCCCGCCGATGCGAAGCCGCATGCGCCCGCCTACGGCGGGCTGGGGCCACCCACCTTGCCCCACTACCGCGAGGCTCCCTCAACTACCCCGCCACCAGGACATATGCCGATGAAAGAGAAATCCAGCACTAGGCACGAAGGACCGGTGGACCGAGGCCGGCGGCCGGTTGGAGGCGGCCGCCGATCGCCGCTGCTTCCGGGTCAGTCCTTCACAGGAACCGCCACAAGTGGTCCGTGGTGCCGTTGTCGTCGAACTGGACCACCTTCGCGCTGTTTTCGATGGACATGCCGTCCACGCCGAGGACTTTTCCGCTGTGCTTGTTGCGTATGCGATACCAGCCGTCGCCGTTGTCGACCAGTGTCCACAAGTGATCGTCTGTTCCGTTGTCCTCGAATTGCACAACGATCGCGCTGTTGTCCATTGACATGTGGTCGACGCCGAGAACCTTGCCACTGTTGCCGTTGCGGATCAGATACCAGCCGTCACCCTTGTCGACGAGCTGCCAGGCGTGGTCACCCGTCCCGGTGTTGTCGAACTGCACAACGCGTGCGCTGTTCTCGGTGGACATTCCGTCGACGGCGAGGACCTTGCCGCTGTTCTTGTTGGCGAGTCTGCGGAAGGCGGGTTCCGGTGTCCAGCGTGGGCCGTCGGGTGCCGTCGTGGGGAAGGACGCGATGCGAAGCCGCGCGGCGCCCATGGGGATGAGGGTGACCGTCTCCGCCGGAGCATCGCTGCCGGCGGGACTGTCCTGGAGCGGCGCGACCACATGTTCGTCGTCGGCGACCCACTCCTGGATCTTCCGGGCCTGCGCCGAGATGTACACAGGCGTGGTGCCGGGAGTAAAAGGCTGGTCCGACACGACGGTGCTGGTCTGGGTGGGAGTGAGCGCCGTATCGGGAAGGAGGCCGTAGTTCCATGGTGTGGTCGCGTGGACCTCGTATGCGGGGAACGTGGCGTCTCCCGCGTAACGGTCGTAGCGTTCGCCGATCTTCAACGAGTAGGTGAGCGGGCCTCGTTCGACACTGACCGCACCGTGCTGGCCGGGCCAGGGACGGAGTCGGGCCTGCTGCGGCAACCGCAGACGAACGACGTCGCCGTCGAGCCAGACGCGGTCCACCCGCGCCCACGACGGGCCGTCCGAAGCCACTGCCGAAGTGCCGTTGACGTGCAGTTGGGGGCCTTTGCACCAGCCGGGAACTCGCAACTGCAGGGGGAAGCGCACGGGATGGGGCGTGGAGACGGTGAGGGTGACCGTGTCCGCGAAGGGATAGCCCGTTTCTTCGGTGACGGTCACCGTCGTTCCGCCTGCGACCGTGGCTTGGACCCTGCTCGGAGCGTAGAGGGCGGCGGCCAGACCGCCGTCGGCACTGGCGAGCCAGAGTTCCTCGGTGAAGTACGGCCAGCCCATGCCGTAGTTGTGGGGGCAACAGCGGTACTGGTCGACGCCGGCTTGGAATCCCTGCATGGCGAAGCCGTTCTGGAACTGCCCTTGTGTCTTCGGACGGTTGTCGAGGTCGATGCTGTTGGCGCTGGTGATGTAGTGAACCGATTTGCCGTCGGGGTCGAGGGACGCCGGGAGCATGTTGAAGGCCAGGTCCTCGCAGCGGTCCGCCCACACCGGGTCCCCTGTGATCCTGGTCAACAGCTCGTGGCTGGCCATGAATTCGACGATGCCGCAGGTCTCGAAGCCCTGCCGGGGATCTGTGAACCCGGGCCGGAAGTTCTCGTCGCCGGCCAACCCGCCCCCGGGGAAACGCCCGTAGGTGTCCATCACGGTGGCGTAGGCACGGTAGGTGGCCTGGGTGAGATCGGCGGAGCCGGTCAACTGGGCATATTGAGCGGGCTCCCGGAAGCCCTGGGCGATGTTCACGTTGTGCCGACTCGGAGTGGCGCCGGTCCAGTCGACGCCGTACGTGTGCATCTTGGCGGCGAGATCGAGGAGGAACGCCTCGCCGGTTCGCCGGTAGAGCCACACGACGACGTCGAGACCGTCGCCCCAGCGGTACGACACCCAGCTGGTGTTGAAGGCGCCCGGCCCCTGGGCGTTCATGTAGCTCAGGAAGCGGACCAGGAACGGCACCACCCGCTGATCGTGGGTGTACTCCTCGTGTGTTCGCAGAGCCTGCAGGAGAGGCAGGAACGGCCAGAAGTCCGGACCGCCGTTGAGTGCGGTGCGTAAGGCACGCGGTCCGAAGAATCCGTCGCTCTGCTGGGTTGCGAGGACCCCGTCCACCCATTCGCGCGAACGGGTCAGAGCGTGCGGGTCCCCCGTGGCGATCGCCAGCGGTATGTAGCCGCGCAGCCAGTACGGCACCTCCTCCCAGGCATTGTGCTCGGGATGGACCCAGCCGGTGGCGGAGAAGTCGAGGAAGTGCGAGAGGTTTTCGTACGTGCCGCACAATCCGTTGAGCTGCAACCGGAGTTGGCCGGCGAGCCAGCCACGGGCGACCACGCTGCCTGGCGGCAACTTCTGGAACCTGTCGGGCAACTGCGTTTCAGCTCGCGGTTGGGGCACCGCGGCCGCGGCTCCCGCGAAGGTGACTCCGAGAGCCGCGGCCCCCAAAGCACTGGAACCTATACCGAGGATTTTCCGCCTGCTGATGGACATGCAGGTGACCTGCCTTCCAAAAGGGGTCGACTCTCAGCGCGACAACGTTGTCCGTCCCTGCTGGACAACGCCAGATCATCCAGATGCGGAACGACGGATCCACAGCGTCGTTTCCAGGTGGAAGGTGGGGAGCGCCTTGGTCCTCTACAACGTTGGAAATTCATGCCGCGGACATGACAGCACGGCCAAGTCCGCCTGTCCAGAGTTCACGCACACCACGAAGACACCCGACCCCCGCACGACGCCCGGGGCAGTATCAACATCCAGGGCCAGACCGATGAACGGTGACCGCGTCGGGGTGATCGGTGACGTAGTCCTGGACGACCGACAGGAAACTCGGGTCGGGCTCCAGACCGAGCGCGGCGGCGCGCCGGTTGTCGATGACGGCCGGCCACGAACCGACGACGGCCTCGATGACGGGATCGGGTGTGAAGGTCACCAGGTCGGTGGCGGCATCGCCGGCCACCTGCCGCAACGTGGCCAGCATCTCGGCGACGCCGACCGTGAGCGCGGGAAGGTTGACCGGCAGCCGACCCTGCAGGCATCCCGGCCGGGTGCCACGCTCGGCCTCCGCGACACGGAGGATTCCCTCGATGGTGCGTCGCGGCGAGGCCAGGGCCACCCGCATGCCTGAGTCCACGGGACAAGTTGCGGGCAGTTGGGCGAGCGGTTCGCGGATGATGCCGGACAGGAAACCGGAAGCGGCCGCGTTCGGCCGGCCGGGCCGCACCACGACGGTCATCAGGCGGGCGACACGTCCGTCGACGAAGCCACGGCGAGTGAAGTCCGCGATCAGGTGTTCGCACGCGAGCTTCTGTGTTCCGTAACTCGACTGAGGCAGGGGCACCGTCGCCTCGCTGACGACGGCCGGCAGGGGCAGCGCCGCGTCGGAACCGTAGACCGCAAGGCTGCTGGCGAACAGCAACCGTGCTACCGGCCCGCCAGTCAGCGACTGCGCCCGAACCGCCTCCAGCAGGGCACGAGTGGTGTCGAGGTTCGCGCTCATACCGAGATCGAAATCCGCCTCGCACGCGGCCGACACCGCGGCGGCCAGATGGAACACCACGTCAACCGGCTCCGCGAACACGTCCTCGAGACGGTCGGTCAGATCACCGTGCACCACATCCACCAGCGGGTCGTCCGCCGAACGGCAGCCGGGCGCCACGACTCGGTCGACGAGCACCAGACGGGTGATCGGCGCGCCGGCGAACGTCCGCATCCGCACAAGGCGCCCGACAAGCAGGCGGCCGAGAAATCCTGACGCGCCCGTGACGACGATCCTCATGTGGCGTCTCCTCACCCGTGGCCGAGCACAGCATGGCGGACGTCATCACCGTATGCCCCGCCGTCTCCCGCGACAGGCCCGTCCTGCGTGCCGTGCCCACGTTCCCGGACGGGCGCTGCCGGCTGACCCGTTCACGGCCGCCGGCATCGCCATCGAGCACCTCTTGCCGCTGGCGTCATGGCCTGACGAGCCCCGTCGGCGCGCGCTCGCGCCTACGTCAAGGGCGGGCGTCGCCTGCGTCAAGGGCGGGCGTCGCCTGCAGAGAGAGCCGGTGGAGCGGCTGATCGCAGAACATCGGCCCCCTGTCGCGCCGACCGCTGAACCGACCGCGCCCCACCACACATCGACTCGAATATCCGGTGTCCCGTCACCTTTGTGGTGGCCGGCTCGGGGTGCGCACCGCTGTGGTCAGTGCGGTGGCCGTTGCTACCCGGTGGTGTGCTCGGGGTCGGGGAGCTGCGGCGGTGCTCCAGAAGCAGCCGGATGACGTACTGGGCGACCGGAAGGCGTGGTTCCTGCACGAGGATCATCGCTCGCTCGGCCCGCTCTTCGGCAACCGCGCGATCGGCGTGTTCGCGGGCGAATTCGCGTGCGCGCGCTCGCCGCAGCGAGCGCCGGCCTCCGGCCTCGCGACGAGCGCCGGCCGCGGTGCCGGGGCAACCACGATGCTCAACGGGCCAACTCCCGTGCTCAGGCGGCTCGGTGGTGTGGTGCGGGTACCCGGCCCGGAGCGCATGCGACCCCGAGTGCCGGGGACCTGTGGATCCCAACGACCAATACCCGCCCTTATTTTTCAGGAAAGCTCCCTGAACAATAAGAGGTCCGGACGAGCATCCCGTCCCGGACCCACCACCAGCACGTGCCGTCACCGCACCTCCCGAGGAGAACCTGCATGGACGCGACGACCGAGCGGGCCTTCCAGCAGGTCCCCGGCTTACGGGAGGCCCGGGTCCGCGCCTCGACCGTCTTCGCCGTGCGCGGCGCCGTCGACGGCAGCTTCGCCACCCGGATCCCGTGGATCGTCTCCCATCTGGACATAAGTGACGGCTCGCTGAGCGTAGCCCTGCTTGCCCCGGCCCTCGGCTCCTTGGACGCCCTGTATCCAAGTTCCGCCGCGCACGCCTCCGACGGCATCACGGTCGGCTGCTGCACTCGCCTGCGCCCTCCCGACAAGCAGGCTGCTCGACGACCACGTGGTCCGGCGGATCGGCGTGGTGAACACGGTGCGGCTCAACGGGGCGGTCGCCACCGCCGGTACGGTCCTCGTCGTCGCGCGCACCCCCGCACCCCCGATCTACGGCCTCGCCCTGCTGGGGATCGGCGTGGCGGTCGTCCTGCCGCTGTCCTTCACCGCCGCAGGGACGGCAGCCACCGACCCCAGCCGCACCATCGCCGGTGTCGCGACCATCGCCTACACCTCCCATCTGCTCCCCCCGGCCGTCATGGGCTTCATCTCCGACGCCACCACGGCGCTGCCTGGCTCCTTCGCGCTGATGGCCGTGCTGACCCTGTTTCTCCCCCTGACGGCATCCGTGCCGCGCTCGTCCGGGACACCTGCGAAGGCCGTCCCGTCGCCTGAAGCCGACTGCCCGCACGAGACAGTTGCGACCCCCAAACCACCGCCCCCCGGTGATCTCGCCGTCGGCGCCAATTGGAGACAGCACACATGACACTCGTGACAGACCGCGCCGCGCTGCGGCGAGGACGCACCGCCACGTCACTCCTCTTCCTGCTGTTCGGCACCGCCCTGGGCTCCTGGACAAGCCGCATCCCCAGTGTGAAGAGCCGCCTCGGCCTGAGCGACGGTCTGCTGAGCCTCGCCCTGCTCGCCTTCGCGCTGGGGGCGATCGCCGGCATGATGGTGCTCGGCCGGCTCGTCGACCGGCTCGGCAGCACCCGGGTCATGGTGCCGACGGCCCTGCTGGAGGGGCTTCTCCTCGTCCCACTGGCCTATGTGCCGGACCTCGCCGGGCTGATATTGGCCCTGTTCCTGTTCGGCCTGGTGCACGGGACCCTGAACATCGCGATGAACGCCAACGCGATCAAGGTCCAGCGAGCCTGCGGTCGGCCGATCATGTCGTCGTTCCACGCCGTTTACAGCATCGGCGGCTTCCTGGGCTCCGCGGTCGGCGGTCTGTTCGCCCGTCAGGACCTGAGCGCCGGGGCGACGTTCATCTCTGTGGGTGCCGCCGTCTTCCTCATGGCTCTCTGGGCGACCGCCTGGGCGCTGCCCACCGAACCTGCTTCCGCCGGGCCGCAGGACGCGCCCGCCAAGGCGTCGGGGAGCAGCGTCATACGCTCGCCGGAGCTGTGGTTCCTCGGCGCGCTGGCGATGTGTGCTCTGGTGGGCGAGGGCACGGCGGCCGACTGGAGCGCCGTCTACCTGCACGAGGACCTCGGTAGCTCCCCCGGTTTCGCGGCGGCGGCGTTCGCCGCGTTCTCGGTGGCGATGACCACCGGACGGCTGCTGGGCGACCGGCTCACGGCGCGGTTCGGGCCGGTGGCCCTCGTCCGGGGCTGCGGTGTGCTCGCCTCCGTCGGCATGACGGCCGCCCTGGCCGTCGGCCAGCCGTGGGCCGGGGTCGCCGGGTTCGCCTGCCTGGGAGCGGGCATGTCCTGCATCGCCCCGCAGGTCTACTCGGCGGCCGGACAGCGCGATCCTGCCCGCGCGGGTGCCGCGCTCTCCCTCGTGGTCAGCCTCGGCTACGTCGGCTTCCTCGTCGGTCCCCTCGTCATCGGCAGCGTCAGCACACTCGTCGGTCTGCCCCTCGCCCTGGGCCTCCCGGCGCTCCTGGTCTTCTTCGTGGCGCTCGGCGCCCCGGCCCTGCGACCGGCCAAACAGACACCGGCGCCCGCGGACCGCACCGGGGGTCGCGGGCTGCTGTCCGGCGGCGGCTGAGCGGGGACAGACCGTGCCCACGGCTCTCCGGCGGCGGCTGAGCGGGAACAGACCCTGCCCACGGCTCGCGGACCCCGGTTCCCCCGAGGCTGTCTTGGCCGACCCCAACTCCCCCGCCTTCCAGATGTCTCTACCGAGGCGGACAGTTGCACGTCGTCGAGCGTCACGCGGACGGACGACGAGATCCCGGTCCGGCTCGACCCGGCCGAGTGGCCGGGGTTGGCGGAGACGGTGCATCTGCCGGTGTCAGCGCGCGCCCACCGAATGGCCGTCGACGGCAGCGAGATCGTGCTGCTGAGCGGCGGCACACTCGACACCTACTCGGACTCCTTCTGTTCGCCGCTCCACGTCAAGGGACACGACCTGGCCTTCCTGAAGCCCCTGGTTCTCCAGGTCGCGGCCGCCCGGGGCCTGCCCCCGCAAAAGCGCAGTGACGACCAGGTCGATCGTGCCCCCTGTCGTGGTGTAGGGGATCAACCTGGAAATCTTCAGGTCACGCACACGATGGGCCATCCGAGGGCCTTATGAAGGGACAACTGCGGCACTCAGTCACACGCCCGCCGCCGCCGACCACGAGATGCCGTCCACGTGCTGCGGTACACCGACGGCTGGGAGAGCGTCGAGGTGGACCAGGACGAGGAGAAGGAGGAGGCGCGGCCGACCGCGTGACGCTGAACATGGTGCGCGCGGCGCCAACCATCTGACGGGCCACCAGGGCATTTTCAGCCAGCCTTCTTCGGCGATCCGCCGCTTACGGCCCTGGCCGAGAAGACCGGCGGGCTGCCGCGCCGACGCCTCACACGACGACGCCCATGCGCAGCCCGTCAACACCCCGCTCTCCGTGGGACTTTGAATGCGAGGAGCATCGACGAAGTTGTCGTAGCCGTACGTTCACTCGTTCACCCCTGCCTGTGCTGCGAATGCCCCTGCTTCGTACGGGCGTCGGCGAGACCTGGCTGACTTCGGCCTCGCGTATCGACGAGGTGGACAGCCTGTGTGCCGGGACTGCCGCGGGGTGGCCACGGGGAACCCGGAGGGCGGCGACTACCCGCGCGTATGCGAAGATACGCGCGCATCTGCCGCTTTCGGCAGGACACCCGGGACACCAGTGGCGCCCGCACAGGCGACGGGTTCCGAGGAGAGAACGACAAGGAGTCACGTGAGACGTCCCCTGCTTCCCGCGGCACTGGCACTGGCCGCACTCGCCCTGTCGGCACTCAGCGGCTGCGACAGCGAGGGCATCGACTCCCACGGGGGCACTGACGGCCTCTCAACAGCGCCTGCCACGAAATCGGCGTCACCGAGCAGGACTTCGCAGGCCCCCTCCGCGGCGAAGGGCGTCGTCGAATACAACCCGAAGGCGGATGCCGCGGCCGACATAGCGGCCGCTCTCAAGGCGGCGAAGCGGGACGGCCGTCCGGTGCTCGTCGACTTCGGCGCCGACTGGTGCCTGGACTGCCGTGTCCTGAGCGCCCGGTTCAAGGAGTCCGGACCGTCCGCGCTACTGGTCAAGTACCACGTAGTGAAGGTGGACGTCGGCGAGTTCGACCACAACCTGAACGTGGCCGAACACTACGTAGACCTGCGCACGAGCGGCATACCTGCCCTGACCGTCCTGGACCCCGCGTCCGGTCGGATCGAAGTGGCCACGAACCGGGGCGAGTTCGCCAACGCCCGCACGATGCCGACCGCGCAGGTCGAGGAGTTCCTGAAGCGATGGCAGTAGCCGCTCGGCTCCGGGCCCACCGTTCGAAGGTCGGCTGCGCGCTCGTAGCGGCCGCCGCTGCCGTACTCACCGGGTGCGCAACTCCGGGAGAGAGCAGGACCACAACGAATGCCGCCCCTGTCACGGTCGGCGGCGTGACTGTCACGGTGCGGGCGCAATCCCATGAGGGCAGCTTGCGGATCCTCGCGGAGCTGCGGCCGGAGCGGGCGGGTTTTCACCTCTACAGCCTCACCCTTCCGAACGGCGGCGTCGACGGGATCGGCATACCGACCCGTATCCGTACCGAAGGCGGTCTGAGGGCCACCGGCCCGGCGACCACCGACGCGAAGCCGCGGATACTGCGCCCGGCCGGCCTCGACGTCAGGCTGCCGGTCTACAAGGACGGGCTCGTCACCCTCGAACTCCCCGTCCGGCGGGTCGAAGGCACCGACAGCGCAAGGGTGTTCCTCACGTACGGGGCGTGCAGCGAGACCACCGGCTGCCTGCCACCCGTACGCGACCACGAGGTGACCCTGCAGCTTGGCTCGGCGGGCTGAGAACGCCTCAGACCCTGCCACCCGACATCCTGGCCGCGATCGTGCGCGAGACCATCGAGTCCCACCGCACCCCGCCGTCCGCCGCCGGCCATCGCCCGCGAAGAGTGCAGGAGCCCGCCGAAAAGTTCGCGGACCCCTTCGGGCATGACCTCGGCAAGCAGGGTGCCGACCATGGCCCTCTCGCCCACGCCGACCGCGGCGAGGAAGCGACAGGTGTTCCACTCCCTGAGGTTGGAGGCGATGCCGGCCAGGGCGGTGAAGTCCGCGCCGCCATCCGGCACAGCCACAGGACCTGCCGGCCCGACATGGCCCTGTACTCCCGAAGCTGCCACCAAGTGACAAGTGGCTTTCTGTGGCCGATCTGACGGCCTGTTGTCCCGGTTTCCGGCGTTCTGACCCTGCCTCTGTTGTGCTCGCCTCACTTTGGTCGCATTGCGGTGATCGAGGAGAGGGGTTGGGCGTCCCGCTGGGTCCGGTCGCCGCGGAGTTCGCGGAGCCGGCGGCCGAGCGCCTCGCGGGCCTGCTGGAAGTCCGTGGTCACATCGGCAAGTTACCCGCGGCCCGCTCGTAGGGCACCGCGTGATGCCAAGCACCTTCCCGGGCTTGGGCATAGCGGAGCACCTGGACAGGCTCGGTGATCAGCTCGGCGTCAGTCAGGTTGTCGGCGTCGTCGTGGTGGAGCAGGGCGACCACCCGCGCGTCGAAGATCCAGAAGTCCTCGCGCGGGAGGACCAGTTCGTCGGCCCGGGTGCGGGCCAGGACGCGGATGTCCTCGCCCACCGCGGTGTTGCGGCGCGCGTTGTCGAGGAGGTACCGCTGCCCCTGGGTCGGCGGCCCGTCGAGGATCCGGACCCGCTCGAACCGCTTGCCGAGCGCGGACTGTTCGGGCGGCCGACACACCACGGGTCGTCGAGGTCCCAGTCGAGGCGGCCCTTGGCGAGGAACTGCGCGTAGGTATCGGTGGTCTCGTCGGAGGCGTAGCGGCGGCGGGTCTCCAGCCTCCAGGTGGAGTGCTTCAGCTGGGTGAACATGCCGCCGAAGTCCTCGAAGCTGACGAACTGGGGCACGTGCACGGGCTCCTTCGGGCCGAAGTTCGCGAGCAGCTCACGCGGCACGGACACCGCGCCCTCGTCCGCGGTGAGGTTCTCCAGTTGGCCGAGTTCGCCGGCGTCGGTGACGCGGTCGCCCTGCACGACGAAGCGGTCCGTACCAGGGATCTCGTACAAGGTGGGGCATCCGTCGTTGCCGGAGTTCGTGCCGACTTTCCACAGCTTGCGGGTATGAGGTCCCCCTTGGGTAGACGGTGGCCCGCACCGTAGCCCGTCGCGCGGCGGATCTGCCAGGGCACCGTTGGCCGCCCGGCGGGCGCGCGACGGCTACTGCTTCGGGGTGATGCCGTTGACGGTCTGGCCGGGGGCGCGCGGAGGGATCAGCCCCAGGCCAGGCATCTTTCCAGCATGAGCGTTCCACCCCGCGCGGAACATATCGTCGCGCAGCACGGTGACCTCATCCGCGAGCGCCTCCATCTGCTCGATGGAAATGGAGGACACGCGGTAACCGAGCTTCTTACCCATCGGGTTCATCGCCTCGATGCCGACGCCAGACTCGGCCGGCGCACAGATGGCGTGCACGATGGCGTTACGGCGATCACGACACTTGTCGGCCCTGGCTAGGCCCTGTTTTAGAAGTCGGTGATCTGCCTGGCTGTCCGTCCGGGGAAGTGGCGGGCGGCCATCCAGATGGTGAGGTCGCGGGCGATGTCATTGACGCTGGTCGAGGTGGTGACCTCGTGCTCGGCTCGGGTGGTGTCGCGGCGGACGATCTCGTAGCCCCCGTTGTCCAGGACGGCTACCGAGGTGAACCAGACGGGTTCGTCCTCGTCGGGCTGAACGACGACGAAGGTGTTGTCGGAGTCGTTGAGGTCGCTGATCATCATGAACAGCGCGTCCTCGGAGGGGTCGTCGATGCGATCACCGTTCTCACTGTCGGCGCCGTAGTACTGGACTCCCATCGATGCCACTCCTTCGCCCGTTCACCCTGGTCGCGGTCAGCATGGCACGGGGAACCGACAGTTCAGGCCGGTCTTAACCATTCGCCGATCGCGGCGAGCGGGACGGTGGCTTCGAAGCGGACTGCGAGTTTGTCGAACCGCGTGGCGACCGCCCGGTTGCGCTTGAGCCGGTTGATCCCGCGCTCAAGGAGCAAGCCGTAATGCCCACATAGATGTGCCCGAGGCGGGGAACAGGCCTGTTGTAGGGGTTGATGGCCTGCTCAACACCGCTGCTTTTGTTCGGCAGTTGCGTGAGCGACTGGCTGATGACGAAGAGGGCGGTGAGGGTCATTGGACGGACATGCCGCCGCTGAGCTCCCCAGATTCCGCAGTGGGGAGCCGTTCCGGAGCTGAACCGCCACCTCGTGGTGCGGTTGCTGGCAGTGCTGGCCGCACGGATGGTGACCGCGGCGGAACCGGACGCGCAGGACGGGGGTGACCTCGGTGAGCACGATGGCTGCAGCGCCATGGGACCGGGTTGAGGGCAAGATCCAGCCGTGGCATCGTGACCGGCTCGCGGTGGTCCATGTCCGTCAGTCGACTCCCCAGCAGGTCCTCGATCACGCCGAGTCCACCCGGCTGCAGTACGGACTCACGCAACGGGCCGTCGACCTGGGCTGGGCTGCGTCCCGGGTCCTGGTGATCGACGAGGACCTGGGCCACTCCGCATCCGGCGTCGTGGACCGGGCCGGATTCCAGCGTCTGGTCTCCGAGGTCGGCCTGGACCACGTGGGCCTGGTGCTGGGCATGGAAATGTCGCGCCTGGCCCGCAGCGGCCGCGAATGGCATCAACTGCTGGAGCTGTGCGCGCTGTCGGGTGCTCTGCTGGCGGACCCGGACGGGATCTATGACCCCGCCGAGCACAACGACCGGATGCTGCTGGGACTGAAGGGCACGATCAGCGAAGCGGAACTGCATCTGATCAAGCAGCGGATGTGGAACGGACGGATCGGCAAGGCCCGTCGCGGCGAGCTGGCAGTGCCACTGCCCGTGGGCTATCTGCGCCGCCCGGACGGTCAGGTCGTGCGTGATCCGGACGAGCAGGTGCAGGCCGTGGTCCGTCTGGTCTTCGACCTGTTCGACGAACTCGCCACGATCAACGCGGTGTTGCGGTTCCTGGCCGACCACGGCATCCAGATAGGCATCCGGGTGCGCGAGGGCCCCGAACGCGGGACGCTGGCCTGGCGGCGTCCCAGCCGGATCGTGATCCAGAACATGCTCCGCCACCCCGCCTATGCCGGGGTCTATGTCTATGGCCGCAGCCGCACCGATCCCCGCCGCCGTGTGGCGGGACGCCCGTTCACCGGGCGCGTCCGCAGGCCGCCCGAGGACTGGCTGGTCTATCTGCCCGACGTCCTGCCTGCCTATATCAGCGCCGAGCGGCATGAACGCAACCTTGCGCGGATCGAGGCGAACCGGGCCCGTTCCCAGAGCATGGGCGCCCTGCGCGACGGGCCGGCCCTGCTGGTCGGGCTGGTCTTCTGCGGGCGGTGCGACACTCGCATGGTCGTGCACTACCAGCGCGGCCAGGGCGGAAAGCTGTGGCCAAAGTACGAGTGCAGCCGGGCGAAGGCCGACTACGGCGGTGAGCTGTGCCAGCAGTTGTCCGGGATCTGCGTCGACCGCTATGTGACCGGTCTACTGCTTGCAGCGATGGCGCCGGCCGCCCTGGAGGTCTCGCTGCAGGCGGCCGGGCAGGCCCAGCAACGGCGCAAAGAGGTGGACCGGATCTGGCAGCAGCGTCTGGAACGAGCGGGCTATGCGGCCGACCGGGCCCGGCGCCAGTATCAGTTGGCCGAGCCCGAGAACCGCCTGGTGGTGCGGGAACTGGAGAAGGACTGGGAGCATGCGCTGGCCGAACGGCGGCGGCTCGGTGAGGAGTACGACCGCTTCATCGCAACCCGGCCCCGCATCCTCACCGTCGCCGAGCGTGACCAGATCCGGGCCCTGGCCGCCGACCTCCCCGCCGTCTGGCAGGCACCCACCACGACCGATGCGGACCGAAAACAGCTGACCAGGCACTTGATCGAGAGGGTCACCGTCACCGTCGTCGGGGACAGCGAGCGCGTCACCGCCCAGGTCACCTGGGCCGGCGGACACCGCACCGCCGGCGAACTCGTCCGCCCGGTCGCCCGCCTGGACCAGCTCAGCTACTTTCCTCGCCTGGCCGCGCGGGCCCGCGAACTCGCCGAAGCCGGCCACTCCGCCACGGCCATCGCGAAAATCCTCAACTCCGAGGGCTTCCGCCCGCCCAAACGTCGCGAACACTTCGGCACCCAGGGCGTCCGCTTGCTGCTGCAGGAACTGGGCTGTGTCAGCCAGCAGGAACAAGCTCTTCGGCGAGGAGCCGCACCACTCGGCCACCACGAGTGGTGGCTGACCGACCTCGCCCGCGAGCTCGGCATGCCCCGGGTGACGCTCTTCGGATGGATCAAGCGCGACTGGGTCACTGCCCACCAGCTCACCGACCAGCGGCGGTCCTGGACCATCCACGCCGACCCCGCAGAAGTCGAGCGACTCCGCCAGCTCCACCAGCAGTCCCGCGGCCACCGACCACGACAAGCCTGGCTCGACCACCAGCAGGCGACGACAATCCGAGACGAGGAAGGAAACCACGGCGATGACGTCGAACCACACGTATGACAGCACTGCGGCTTGCTCATCTCGACGACGTGCCGGGCCTTGTAGTCCTCGCGGTCGAAGGCCGGAGGCCGCCCACCGGCCTTCCCGGAACGCGTATCGCGGGCGTATCGAAAAACGCATACGCCACCGCAACGGTCTTCCGTCTTCAGTGGAGGTACTGGACCACAGCGCACCACCATCAGCGTCAGGTTTGTTGACTGGAAGGGACCGTGATTATGGAATCGGTTTCGGCACGTGGTATCGACCGGCGGCAGCTGTTCAGATGGGGCGGGCTGGCCACCGCCGGCGTGGTGGCGGCCGGGGCACCGCTGGTGAGCGCCGGGATCGGCAACGCCGACTCGGCCGAAAACGACCGGATCCCGCCGGACACCCTGCCCGGCGGAGCCTACGACCGGTACGTGGCGCAGTTGGCCGCCGAGGGCAAGTTCTCCGGCGTGGTGCTGCTGTCGCACCGCGGCCGGACGGTCCTGTTACGCAGCTACGGCATGGCCGACAAGGAGAAGGGGATCCCCAACGGCGAGGGCACCGCGTTCGCCCTCAGCTCGGCGGGCAAACCGTTCAACGCGATAGCCATCCTGCAGCTGGCGCAGCAGGGCAAGTTACAGCTGTCGGACCTGGTCCGCGAACACCTGACGGGCTTCGACCAGGACATCGCCGAAAAGGTGACCATCCACTACATGCTTTCCGGTATCTCCGGGCTGAACACCCCCGAAGAGGACATCCAGCGGGTCTTCCAGAGCCGGGAGGAAGTCCATGAGTACCAGGAGTGGTGGGCCCGGCAGTCGAAGCTGGTGGGCACCCCCGGCGTTCCCGACGAATTTCACGCCGGCGCCAACACCGTCATTCCCGCGCTGATCGTGGAGGCCGTGAGCGGCAAGACGTACTGGGACTACGTCGAGGAGAACATCTTCCGGCGCTGCGGCATGACCGCCTCGGCGTTCTACACCAGGCCGCAGTGGCTCACCGACGCACACATCGCACACCCGTACATGAAAATGGAGGACGGCAGCTACGTAGACGCCGTCCGCAACCTGGACAAGGGCAGCCCGGACGATTACATCCTCGACAGGAACCCGGGCCGTGCCTTCATCGACCCCATGGGGGACGGCGGCTTCGCCACCGCGCCAAACCTGGTCCGTTTTGTCCGCGCGCTGGGCGACGGCACGCTGCTGGACCGGCCCTGGGCCGACGTCCTCACCGCGGCCAAGATCCCCCACGGCGCGACGGGGTTCGGTACGTACGGCCCTTCGGCCTCCATCGTCGGCGGCCAGTGGGCGATCCAGCGCGCCGGCGGCGACCCCGGTGTCTGCGCCAACTGGAGCAGCTACCCGGACACCGACTGGGTCGGCGTCATCCTCGCCAACCGCGACGACGTGCCGTTGGTGGAGATGATCGAACGGGAGACACATGCCATCACCGGAGTCTCACCCGACGACGGGGGTGGTGGCTGAGACGCAGGACCGGTGGAAGTCTGGGTGTCAGGCCGGAGTGGAATGGACGCTGCTGTGGACCGAGAACACCGCCAACCGGCTGACCTAAGCTTAAGCTGAGAGCCTGTTCCTGAGGCCAACATGACATGTCGGTGGTCGTGACGGGTTTGCCGTACAGCTCGTTGGGCCGGTATGGACACGGCGGTCGAGTGGGTGCGGGCGAAGCTCGTGCGGACGGTGCGGTCACGGCCTGGGATCGCATGAGAAACCCGATCCCGAGCGGGGTGTGCCGCACTATCCGCCGCGGGCGTGTCACGTGAAGCGGAGCTGCGCGTGCGTCGTGTTCAGTCCGGCCAGTGAGTGGTGCAGACCGGAGGTCAGTCACGCGCCGATGCGGCGCTTGGCCGTCCGGGTGCCCTGACGGTGCGGGTGAGAGTCGGCTGACATCAAGGCCGGACCCATCCAGCCCGGGTCGCGCCGGATGGGCGCGTCGACCTGATGTTCGTCGAGCGGTCAGCCAGGGGACACGGCGATGCCGAGGGAGTCGGCACCCATCGGCTTCGGGGCGCCCTTCTCGTAGAAGACGTCGAGGTCGGTGATGACGAAGCCCGCTGTGGTCAGCATGTCGACGATCGGCCGGGTCAGGTGGCATCCGTCGAAGAGCCGCTGTTCCATGGGGTCGAGTCGCTGCTGCCAGCGGCGCACGCTCTCGTCTTCGGCCGGGGCGAGGCCGTGTTCGATGAAGTGCAGCGTCCCGCCCGGTTTGAGGACACGTCGCACTTCATGCAGAGCGGCATCGGTGTCCGGGATGGTGCACAGCGTCCAGGTCGACAGGGCGGCGTCGAAACTGTGGTCGGCGAACGGCAGCACCTGGCCGTCCAGGCCGGTGCGCTCCACGCGGACCGGTGTCGCCGCGAGGCGCTTGCCTGCAAGTTTCCATCCGACGTCGGATGGATCGACCGCGTCCACCCGCGTGACGGCTTCCGAATAGAACGGAACGTTCAGCCCCGAGCCGAACCCGATCTCCAGGACATCGCCCTCCAGGCCCTCGCAGACCCGGCGCCGAAGACGATCGGCCTCCTTCATTCCGCAGACGACGTTGATGATCCGCGGGACGACCTGCTTGGCATAGAAGCCCATGGCAACCGACCTCCGTCGCTCCTGACCAGTCTAGTGGTCTGCAGGAGGGCGTCCCAGGAAGCTTTGTCTTCCACCTGTTGGCGCAAAGTGGTCGGTGTTTCTTGACCAAAAACATATGGACCCCCGCATGATCGCGGATCCCGGCACGCGTTACTGTGCGCATTCTGGCTGGTCAGAAGGCTCATAGCCCTGATGTGCATGAATTGATGGAGACCCTCGTGCGTCGATCCCGTGCTGACGGGCCTGGCATGCTTACGCGGTGATCGTTGACCTGGCTCCTCGCTTCCTGACCTGGGCCGACGTGGACCCCGCCCGCCACGCCTTCGACAGCGCATCCGTAGCGCAGACGGTGCGTTCGCTCGGTCCTGCCCGGTGCGTGCCCATCCGCCCCGACGTTCCTGCTGCTGACAGCGGTTCACGAAGCAGCGAAGAGGCCGAGTCCTGGGCCGATGCCATGTCGTATGCGCTCGTCCTGCACTACGGTCGGTGGACCCTCGGGTGGCGCTGGGCTCACGACGAGGGTGACTTCGACGGCGGACCGGTGGGGAACTGGTGCTGCCCGCGGGACTCGATCACCACGCCGGAAGAGACACTGGCCCGTGTGGAGGCGGCCCTGCGGGAGTGGCGCGAGTGGCTGGAACACCTCGCCGCCTGGTTCGAGGCCTACCCGCTGGACCTCAGCGCCATCGAAGACCAGCGGATCCTGTGGGAACGCGCGGCGCGGAACCTGATTCTGCAGGTCGTCGACCGCACGGGGTGCGGCAGCGGCTGGCACAACCACTGCCGCCAGGTGCTCGCCTGGTTCCTCGACCGCTGGGGAGTCGCGGTGGAGGTAGCCCAGGGCCTGGTCGAGGAGGCGGTCGGTGGACGATTCCACAGCTGGACCGGCCCTGACACGGTGGTCATCGACGACGTCGCTGAGCAGCTCGCTCGCTCTCTACAGCCGGGCGACGGCGGTACTCGAGCGGCCGTCCAGGCTCAGGACCACTTGCAGCGCTGGCTCGCGATCCGCGCGTCGGTGCCGTGGCACGAGATCCCGGATGCCGGCGCGGACGGACCAGTGGCCGACCTACGCGACGGCCCCGCGGAGGACATCCGGGCCTTCGACGGCGTCATCGACCCTGCTCGGGCCGAAGGCCTGCTCCGCGCCCTCGAACTGCTCCGGGCCGACGCGGCACGCGGAGCGCGGCTCGACTTCGCGTTGCTCAGCACATGGCATCAGCACGTCCTGGGTTCTCCGCAGCCGCCGCCATTCCGCACCTTCTCCGCCTTCGCCAAGGGCGGCCGGGAGCGTTACGGCCTCGGACCGGACACGCCCGCCCGCTTCGACACCAGCCTGGCCGAGAGCGCAGCCACCGCCGGCGAACCCCTCGGACTTACCGCCCGCGCCGCCCGCACCTACCTCGACGTCTGCTTCTTCCACCCCTTCGACGACGGCAACGCCCGGTCCGCCTTTCTCGCCCTAGTCTTCGTGCTGGCCCGCGAGGGCGTCGCACTCGGTTCAGTCGGCCTTCTGCGCCGCGTCACCTTCGAGGCTGACCACCCTCAGGACCCGCTGACCCTCATCCGCTATATCAACATCCACCTTGCGGAGACCCGCGGCAGTGCCACCGCCCCGGCCGTCTCGGCACCGGGGTGAACACTCGAGTCGGCGAACGCCCACGGATCCGGATGAGCCAGAGACTCGGCCGGACCACGCTCGCCGCCCCACCACCGGGAAGCAAGCAGCAGTCGCGCGCAACAGGCCCGGCACGTCCACGCTCCACTGGCCGCCGGCTCCTCCTGCGCGGCAGCCTTCCTCGCCGGCCCGCCCGTCCCCTGCTGACAACCAGGCCTGTTCCTCTCAACGGCGCAATCGCATGTGGTGCCCAACCGCCTCATGGCGCGGGTCCCCTACGGGCCGAGCCATGAGATGTGGCATCACCAGTCCTGCCACCGGAGGCACGAGGGTCGCTGCCCCCCGGAAGTCAAGAACTCTTTCAAGGCCTGGCGCACGAGAACAACAGGAACTTCCGAGCACTCAGGGAAGTCCTTCCCTTCCCCATCCAGACCGTAGGTAACAACCCCACGCCCTTTCCCACTATCGAGCGAAACGAAGTTTCCCATTTCGTCGATGAAGGCGAGAATCCCCACCTGGAGGTCCTTGTCCACGCCGACCCGGAGCTCATGATCCGGATTACCATACTCGAGAAGCGGCCGATCCAAGCAGTACAGGATGGCCGTATTCTCGAGTTCTGAACTGGCGAGAAGCGTGTCGATGAGGCCGTTAATATCGTCGACGCCCAACACGGGGTGCTTGTCCGCATGCTCTCGTCGATAAAAGACCTCAGCCTTCCCCTGCACTATTTCCCCTTCCAACTTCTCACTCTCCGGGCCCAACCCTCCCAGTCAGTCATGAGAGTGATGGACTGTCAGCACCTGCATGAGGAACGGTACGTCCGTCCGCCTCGGAGGGTGGCTCGACAACACCCGGCGGCGGGCCGACAAGCTCGCCCGGAGCGCCGCGCGGAACTCGATCAGTTGGGCATGCGCTGGTAGGTCCCGCTACCGAAGGGAAACTCTCGGTGAATCGCTTCGGTTCGTGAGGCTGCTCTGTCAGCTGGATGCCTGCCACGTTGCCGGTCGGTCTCCGAGCGCGAACTGCTCTTTCGGGGCGCACCATCGGCAGTCAGGATTGGTGCGGGAGTTGATGAGTTCTCGTGTTCGGGTGCGGGGGCGGTGCAAGACGTTGGCGTGGTCGAGATCGTCGTCGTGGAGGCAGCTGACGGCGTGCATGAAGTGGCTGATGCCTTCGGCGGCGGTGAGGGCGTTGAGGGGGAGGACGCTGGCGGCTGGTGTGCCGGGGACGTATTGTGCGGCGGCTCGGTCGGTGGGAGTGTGCATGTCGATGGCGAGGTCGGGGGGGGTTGATCAGTCCGTCGCACCACAGGCAGCCGGTTCCGGGGAGAAGGAATCTGGTGACGGCGTGGCCGGGCCTTCCCCCGTGAAGGTGGGCACGCGGATATTGATCACGCGGCGAGCGTGAGTCTAGCGGTGTGGTGTCGGCGTTCGTATTCGTTGGGGCTGAGGTGGCCGTTGGCGGAGTGCCGACGGCGGGTGTTGTAGCGGGTCAGCCAGGCGAAGACGGTCCTTCTGCAGGTGTCAGCGTCGCCGTAGTCGTGGGTGCCCTGGAGGGTCTCGCGTTTCAGGGACGCGTGGAAACTCTCGCAGGCCGCGTTGTCGGCGCTGGTGCCGACCGCACCCATCGACCGGGTGACCCCGAGCTGGTCGCAGAGGCCGGCGAAGGCCCGGGAGCCGTATTGAGGAAGTTCCATCGTGATTCATGCAGGTCAACGGTCCTGGTGTGATGAGTCGTTGGGGTGCTCGCGCAGCTCATCACGGTGATCATTGGGGGGAGATCATCGGTCACCGAGCCACCTGATGGTGCGTCAGCACCAGAAGGGCCCGCACCAACGCGGTCGCGTGCCGCGGATGCATGCGCACCTTGGTCAGGATCCGGAAGGTCTTCAGGCTCGCGAAGCCGTGCTCGGCCGGCGCCCGCAGGCTGCTGATCAGCCGGTTCACGACCTTCTTCGGTGCAGACAGGTGCTTGCCGCTGCTCGCCTTGAACCCCGTGATGACCGCCGGCTGCTCTTCGGCCCCCTCGTCCAGACCGACGAACCCCAGGTCGGCCACCGCTGCAGGCTCCAGCTCGCGCAGTCGCGCGCACAGCTTCTCGTAGCTGGCCGCCGTGATCTCGCTGCAGGCGCCGCGGCGGGCCGAGGAGATCCACAAAAGCCGCCCCTTCGCATCGGTCAGGGCGAGAAACAGCAGGCCATGCGCCTTGTGCTTCCCCGAGTAGTTCTTCCGGTTCGCCCGCCCGCTGCGCCGCCGGGTGCGGATCAGCGTCCCGTCCAACAAGACCACGCAGCCGCTGTCCTTGGCCACCTTGGCCAGCGCGCGGTCCAGGCGGGGGGAACGTGCGGCCAGCAGGCCGAGCACCTCCATACCCAGCGCCGCACTGTGGAGGCCGAGACCGCGTTCCCGCCAGCCAGGTCGGCCAGGCGCTCGTCGTTGCGCAGGTGGGCCAGCACGATCAGCGCTATCTGCCCGGCGTCGAGCTTGCGCCACCGGGAGCGGATCTGTCTGCGGTGGGCGCGGATCAGGCCGGCCACTCGGTTGACGGTCGCGCTGGACAGCGGCAGGCGGACGGAGTAGACAAGGCCGGTGTCGCCCTCGGTGGGGCTGGTGTTCTTGTTCACGCATGGGCCAACACCCGCCGGGGGCGCTTGCGTTGCGGCAGGAATCGGCCGTTGTGGCAGGTCGGCCGCAGGCTACCGGGGCAGGTAGCGTCCGGCGGGGGTGCGGGTGATCCAGCCGCGCTCGGCCGGCTTGCGCAGCTTCCCGCGCACCGGCTCCACCTTCGCCGGCGCCGCATCCAATCCCAGCTCGCGGGCCACGTCCTTGGCCTGCAGCGGGCTGTCGCCGCCCGCGACGATCTCCATGATCTTCTGGTAGTCGGCGGGCAGGTCGTCCGTGCCGGTGCCGGGGCCGCGGTGGGGAATCAGCAGCTGGCCGGCGGCTCCGGGCGTGCCGACGGGACGCGGGGGCGCCGCGGGCGTGCCGCCGGTGGCCTCTTCCAGGGCCTGCTGCCAGGCCGCGGCGTCAGGGTGCCCGGCCTCGGCATCCTCCTCCTGGTACTGCTGGTAGACGACCTCGGCGGCCCCGAGCCGGGCCACTTCGGCCTCGGTGTCGGCCAACTGCTTGCGCAGCTGCGCGGCGCGTTCTTCCAGCACCACCCGGCGCTCTATCAGTCACACCATCAGGTTCTGGGCCATGTCCCCTTCCCTTCGCGGGCTCGCCGTCGCGACCCTGCCCGCACGGTAGGGGCACCAGTGCGCAGCGTGCAGGAGATCGGAGGAGGACGACCCGAAGCGGGCCGACAGATGATCTCCCCGACGCGATCACGCTCGTGACATGCGCGAGCAGCCCAACCGCCCGTCACACGAGGGCCGTTGACCTGTCGATCCACGACGAGACTTCCTCAGTTCCTTCCCCATGGCGCCGACCTGTCCGTCCACACCCGAGCGCACCGCATGCGGGTCGGTCAGGGAGGCGACTCCAGTCAGGTCAGAAGCCTGTGCCGGTCGAGGCGCCTCAACTCCACAGGCCAGGCGATGTGCGCCAGGGCAGTGCCGCGAGCACCTCGGCTGCTTCGGGGGGCGTCGAGATGGACCCGCCGTCGAGAATTCCCGACCTCGCTCTCTTCTCTCATGCGCTCTCTTCGCTGAGGCGGTCGACTGCCCACGGAAGGAGCTCCTTGGCCACTGCAAGGCTGAACGGCCTCACCAGCGAACGAAGTTCGGCGCAGGCGGCAGGACCGAGCGTGATGTAAGGGAGGGCAGCCAGCCTGTCGGTGGTGTGCTCGATCTCCGCCCTGCGCCGCGTACCGTCCTCGGTCAAGGTCAGGTGGGGTCCGTCGTCGAGCCATCCACGCTCATGCAGGTTCTGCACGGCCTGTCCCCACTGCTCCGGCGTCCATGCCCGCGAGTCGCGCAGCACACCTGCGTCGATGTCGCCTGTGGCGGCGTGCGTGACGAGAGCCTCGAGCCCGCTCAGTCCGGCAGTCAGTAGTGCCGCCACGTGACCGTCGCCACGGAACTCCCGCAGCAGAGTCTGCGCGTGCCAGAGCACGAGGTGGGGTGCGCTCGGCCACGGCAGTGCGGCGTGCGCGGCGAAGAGGGGGCGGCCTTGTGGATGGCGCACGGTCACTTCAGCCGCGGTACGGGCCAATTCCGCTGCGCGGGCCAGCGCCGGTGAGGAGACGTCCGCGCCGAGGATCCGGCGGAGCGTGGTATCGATCCCGGTGAGCCGGGCGGCGGCGAACCGCTGCGGCGTGGCGGCTTCCCATGCCGCGGGTATGGCTCGGCGCACCAGTTGGGGATTGAAGTTGTAGAACGTGGCGATGACCAGATCCGCCGGAGCGGCGCCGAGCGCGGCGGAGCGGGACGCGAAGTACCCCGTCCTGACGTCCACGCCCAACTCGGCGTACTGGCCCGCGGCTTCGGGCGAGAAGTAGACAGCCCCATGGTAGGGCTCGAGAGTTCTCCAGGTCTGGCGAGCGAGGGCCAGGCTGTCGCGGTCCGTGTTCTGCGCCATGAGGGGCTCTCCGTCCTGTGGCGGATGAAACGTTGCTGTTCATCGAGCACACGACGGCGCGTGGGGCACACCTAGCCGTACCGTCTGGTCGGTACGCTATCGGAGAGCGGCTCCGGCGACTACTGCCCTGCAACCAGTTCTCTCCTGACCAAGGTGCGCATGCATCCGCGGCACGCGACCGCGTTGGTGCGGGCCCTTCTGGTGCTGACGCACCACCAGGTGGCTCGGTGACCGATGATCTCCCCCCAATGATCACCGTGATGAGCTGCGCGAGCACCCCAACGACTCATCACACCAGGACCATTGACCTGCATGAATCACGATGGAACTTCCTCAGTACGTCATCGCCTTCGACCTGCCGGGCATCGACCCCGACGCCCTCGGCATCGACGTCGAGCGGAACATGCTCACCGTGAGGGCGGAGCGACGCCCGCTGCCGCGGTCCGAGAGCGCCCAGACGGAACTGTCCGAACGGCCTCTGGGTGCCTTCTCCCGCCAGCTCGTCCTGGCCGACACCCTCGACACCGAGCGGATCGCCGCCGACTACGAGGCTGGCGTCCTGACGCTGCGCATCCCGATCGCCGAGCGGGCCAGGCCCCGCAAGATCAGCGTCCGCAGTACCGGCGACCGCAAGGAACTCGACAGCTGATCCTCCGGCCGCACCTTCGCCGACCGGGGCCCAAGGGTTGTTCACCCACGTTTTCCGCCTTGGGCCCCGGCGGCCCCGGTTCTGGTCCCTTGCTCCACACCGGAGAACCGATTCCTCGAGGAGCGCGGTTCACGCGGTCCGCACGGGGCAATCGGTTCACCGCAGCAGGAATAACGGTTCACGCAAGGAAAGTCGTCGCCATGACTCTTCTCTCTCCCCCCGCGCCCTCTGTTCCGACGGCAGTCACCTTCGACCAGATGCTGGAGAAGGTGCGATACGAAGGTGTTTACCCCACACGCCGACAGGCACAAGACGTCGTACGCCGGGTGCTTGAGGCGCTGGGCCGCCAGTTGACGGGCGACGAGCGGGTGGAGCTCGCCGCCCGCCTGCCCCAGGAAGCAGCCGGCTACCTCGCCTCGCAGATCCCCGCCAGCAGTCCCCTGACCGGCTGGGACTTCGTGAAGGACCTCGCCGAACGGACCGGCGGCTCTCTGGCGACAACCCGCTGGGACACCGGATCGGTCCTTGGCGTCGTCGCCCGCCTGGCCGGAGACGACCTGATCGCCCGGATCATCGGACAGCTCCCCGACGGCTACGCCCTGCTGTTCGGACGGGCCCAACTCGCTCGGGCTGCCTGACAACCAAGGCGGAACCCAGTATCGCTACCGGACAAGGACGGCACGCAAGTCCGAGTGGCCGTCGTGCCCGCCCGAGCAGTGCGGCGGCACCACGAACGCCGCCCAAAGCGACCACACCTGATGCCGCAGCGGTTCAGCAGCGAATTCCAGTGAGAGTGCCTCTCCGTACCTTGGATCGCTCTCAGCCCCAGGTCTTTCAAAGACGAGACTGCCCGGAACGCTTGCGTTCCGGGCAGTCTGCATGAGCGGCAGCCGCGAAGCCCGCAGGGAAGTTGCAGAACCTACCCGCCTCAGGCCCCGACCGCTGGGTTCGCTGATCCGGCAACGCACCGGTATTCGCCGTTGATGCGCTGCGCTTCATCGAGGAAGCCCTGGGTGGTGCCGAGCATCTCGGCGGCCGGGCCCATGGTGAAGAACAGGGTGGTTGTCGTCGAGACGGCCGTACGAGTCGTCCGCGGTCCGGCACCTCTTTCACGGAATGCGTGGAGGGGCCCTGGCGCCAACGGCGCCAGGGCCCCTCCGGACTGTCAGCACGAACGAGCGCGACGAGCGGCGCGGGCTTGCCGGTCAGTAGGTGGCCAGGGAGATGGCGATGTAGTGCGCGGTGAAGGCTGCCACGGTCAGGGCGTGGAATACCTCGTGGAAGCCGAACCAGCGGGGTGAGGGGTCGGGGCGCTGGAGGGCGTAGACGACCGCTCCCGCGCTGTAGAGGAGGCCGCCGACCACGATCAGGGTAAGTACAGCCGCTCCTCCGGTGTGCAGGAAGTCGGGAAGGTAGCGCACCGGTGCCCATCCCAGGGCCAGGTAGCACGGGGTGTACAGCCAGCGCGGAGCTGCGACCCACAAGACGCGGAACGCGATGCCGGCCAGTGCGCCTGCCCACACGATCCACAGCAGAATGGACCGCTGGTCCGGCGGGAGCAGGAGTACGGCCAGGGGCGTGCAGGTGCCGGCGATGATGAGGAAGATGTTGGCGTGGTCGAGACGTCGTAGGAGAGCCTCGCCGAGCGGCCCCCAGGTGCCGCGGTGGTAGATGGCGCTCGTTGCGAACAGCATCCAGGCGGTGACCGAGTACACGGCACAGGCCAGGGCCGCCTGCGGCGTGCGGGCCAGGCAGATGAGCACGATGCCCGCGATCAGTGAGGCGGGGACCATTCCTGCATGGAGCCAGCCACGCAACCTCGGCTTGATCGGCTCAGCCAGGCCGGCTGCCCGCTCCACCAGAGCGGCAACCGGATGAGCGATCTCTTCTGCTTTGTCATCTCGTGATCCGACGGGCAGCCCGTCTTCACGACGTTCTCCACGCCCTGGGGCGACGTGAATGTATTCGGCTTCAGCGGCGTCGCGGGACACAGCTTCCCGTCCTCCTGTGGATTCCTGGGCGTCACCGGTGATCATGGGGCCATGCTAAAAGACGGCACCTGGACAGCCTTTAGGAGGTCACGAAACGCACGCTCGCGTCGTCGCTACGGTGTCCCGCGACCGTTTGAATTTCGCTTCTTTCAGGGTCGTAACCGCGGGAGTCCTTCCCGACAGTCGGCGCCGCTTGACTGACCGCGAGTCAATGATCGTCACCACCGCCATGGGTCCTCACCCAATGGACCCCAGACCGCCGCCATCGGCGCGCCCTTGACCAGAACGATGGCAGCGCCGGCTTCGGCTGGCCCAGGCTTCATCGTCTCGCACGCGCCACCGCAGTTACCCGCCGGGCCTTCGGCGCCAATACCGTGAACGCCCGCCCCACCCGCTGCCGGTACCGCTCAAAAGACCGGATGGGCCACTAAATATAATCTTCCCCATGTCCAAGCCTGACGAACTGCTCGTTGACGTCGCCACCCTGGTGGAGTCCGGGCAGAGCAACCAGATGTCCCTGACCGTGGTCACCGGTGGTGCGGTCATCACCGGCCGGCTGGCTCCCGAAGCAGTGTGGAGGCAGAGGGTGTCGGACGTGCTGACGGATTCCGCCCGCTTGGGCGAGTTCTCCATCGTCTTCGACACTCCCGCGCAGAAGAACGGACCGCCCACGCATCTGCACTTCCATGTCGCCCGGATCCTGCAGGGCACGGTGGGGATCCCGGAGACGGGCGGGATGTACCGCGTGGCGATCGCCGACGTCGGCGCCTGGACCATGGGCGACTTCAGCTACTCCGACCACTGAGGAACCACTGCGGCACGAATCCGCTACCCACGCAGTGTGGGCCCGACCAGTGCACGCCGGCCGGGGCCACATTGCTGTCCAGGTGCCGGCTCGCGCCTGTTTCCCTCGGTCAGACGGATACGGAAGCGCGGAGCATCGCGGAAGCACACTGGAGCGAGCTGAGGATGAGCACGGGCGCGGCCTTGGGAGAGTGCGGCAGGTGCAGCCGAGCCGCGTCAAGGCCGGAGGACCTCGCCAGCGGTGAAATCACAGCGGTCCTGGCGGGTGACGACCTGGCCGACTTGCCTGTGGGAACGTGAAGGGGCTCCGGTGACTTCATCGCCGGATCCCTGCTGCCGAGGCCTAAGTATCAGACCGGAGAGGAAGTGCCGGTCCCAAGCTGCCTCGGGCCCTGGCATGTGGTCCGCTATCCGGCGGCGAGGTGGTGTTCGGCGTTGATGCGCTGGGCTTCTTCCAGCTGGTCTTCGAGGATGACGATGCGGCAGGCGGCCTCGATGGGAGTGCCCCGGTCGACGAGTTCCCGGGCACGGGCGGCGATGCGCAGCTGGTAGCGGGAGTAGCGGCGGTGTCCTCCCGCGGAGCGCAGCGGGGTGATGAGGCGGGCCTCGCCGATAGCGCGGAGAAAGCCCTGGGTGGTGCCGAGCAACGCGGCGGCCCGGCCCATCGTGTAGGCGGGGTAGTCGTCGTCATCGAGTCGGCCGTACGAGTCGTCTGCTGTCATTGCACCTCTCTGTTGAACGCGTGGAGGGGCCCTGGCGCCAGTAGCGCCAGGGCCCCGAAGGAACTGCTACACCATCTGCCGGCCCTGATACTGCGCCGGCCTTCTGTTTCCGCACGCCCACCCGGGAGAGGACGGGGAATGCGGGGATCGCGGTTGCTCGACCGGAGACCACCTCACTATCGATGTCCTGCGGTACCCGGGCTCAGTCATTCCGCCCGGGCGATCCTGATGGCGCTCGGCTCCTCCGTTCTTTCCCTCTTGACCAACACTTACCGTCGGGGACTGCCCACTGCTCTGTACTGCTGGTGGCCTGAGTGAGCGCCACTCTTCGGCAGCCAGCCCCGTCGCCCGTCCTGCGTCTGCTCTGGCTTGGAACCCCACTGCCGAACCTCCCGGTACGCGCGCCCGCAGCCGACGCCTTTACCGAGGTACTGCTCACTGACTTCACTGCTGGGCACTGCGAACTGCACTTGCGGGTAATGCCACTGCATCAACTGCGGTCTGCTCACGGTGACCCCTGATCACTGCGGGCCACCCGGTCCGGCCGTCAGTCCCGTCGCCGTCCTGCAACCACCCTGGCTTCGAAACTCCACCACCGCACCGTCCTGCCAACTGCAACTGCATGTACTGCTCCCGGCAGTTCGTGTCTGCCGGGCCCTGCTGTCTCTCTGGGCTACGAGAGAAACCATAGCCATGCCACCATCCAATGTCTACTCTGCCCAACATAGATTTTCGCGTGTCCGACGGAGAGGTAGTCGGCCTCGAACAGCTACGCCAAGAGGAGCGAAGCCGTCACAGCCGGGTTAGCGAGCAGCGGGCCAGGGCACAGGCATCGCGCGGACGAACGGCGATGACGATGCAGGGACCAGGGGACCTGATGGACACGAAGAGCGTCAGCGTCGCGACCGTCCGCTCCACGGCATCCGCAGCCGACGCGCGCGTGAGCGCCCGGCGCTTCCTCGATGACCTCGCCCCGGCGATCACGGCCAAAGGCTGTGGAACCCGTGGTCCTGGTGGTCTTGGATCTCGTCACCAATGCCCTGCGCCACGGCGGCGGAATCTGCACCCTGGACCTGACCTCGCACTCGGACACATCGAGGTGGCCGCGCATGACCGCAGTCCGCGGACGCCGCGCATGCGCACCCCCGGCCTGAACGGCGGCACCGGAGGGCTCGGGCCGGGCCTACGGTCAAACCATCCCGCCCGCACCACCACCGCGCCGCCGACGGCAAGACCGCCAGCGCCCTCCTCCCCCGTCGGCGCCAAAGCGTCGACCACCGACCGGATGACCAGCGGCCTCCGTCATGACCAAATGGTCAGCGTCGGCGCCTCAGTGAGGACCGTCATACCGGCGGTGCGCAGACTCTTCCTCGCCGGCAGACGGCCCCAGCTCTCGAGCGCACACCGGCGCCGCCCCGGCACCTGCATCACCCCCGAACCCAGGATGGCGGCACACGACGCGGCAACGAAGGGCGCAGTGACTCCCGAACTCATCGGCCTCGACCAAGCCGCGACATGCGAAGTGGCCCCGGGGCGTCGACGCACGACCCGCTCGCGCGTGGGGCTCGGTGCGGCGGGAGACACTTTCGACGAGAGGGCACCCTCGGGTGGGCGGCACAGACGGCTGCCGGGCCGGACAGTACAAATCCCGGCAGCCAACAGGCTGCCGGGATCAGGAGTGATGCGCCTACTTGGGCTTGATGGCGTCCTTGGCCTTCTCCTTGGCGGCGCGCAGGTCGCCCTTGGACTCCTCGGCCTGCCCCTTGGCCTTCAGGGACTCGTTGCCGACCGCTCCGCCGAGGACCTTCTTGACCTTGCCCTTGGCCTGCTCGCCCTTGGCCTGAGCCTTCCCGTCCGCAGCCACAACGCTCACACCCTGTCTCACTCGAAATAGGTTCATCCCCCGTGTCACCCCGGATTCCACCGCTAAACCGCAAGACTGCCGCACAGATGCTCCGTAGCTGCGGGCGCTCTAAAAGTTAAATAAGATCCGTAGGAGTGGAGATCGATCCGCAGGGCACACGACGGATCGGAGGTTGATAACTATGGTTCCTATTCTTCTGGTTCTTCTGCTCGCCCTGATCCTCTTCGGTGCCGGTTTCGCGCTGAAGGCCCTGTGGTGGATCGCCGTCATCGTGCTGGTGGTGTGGGTTCTCGGCTTCGTGATCCGGCCTGCGGCAAGCGGCGGCAAGCGCGGCCGCTGGTACCGCTGGTAAGCGGGCCTGAGCAGCGCACCAACACGGGTGGGGCCCGACGCCACGGCGTCGGGCCCCACCCGTTTCCTGTCTTCCTGTCACTGCAGGGATGAAAGTGGTGATTCTGCCGATACGGGGTACCTGGAGACCATGGCCGGAGGTGGCCGTGACGCCAGGAACCATGGCCTCCAGCACGGCACCTCCGGCCATCCGCATTTCGTCTCGACGTGAATGTGTGGGGCCCGGGAGGCCGGGGAACCCGGCTTTCCGAGGAGGCGTCACCGCATTCGATGACGCCTTTACAACCCGCAGTTCGGCTGCGACAGCAGCAAGGAATCTCGACAAGGGAGCCGTTCTTTATGAGTGACAACATCTGGGGCTACCAGCCGACCACCGGCCACACCGCAGGCACCGACCTGATCGGATACAAGGTCGAGGCCACCGACGGAAGCATCGGCAAGGTCGACAAGCACTCGGACGACGTCAACTCCGCCTACCTCGTCGTCGACACCGGCGTATGGATCTTCGGCAAGCACGTTCTGCTGCCGGCCGGGACCGTGAAGTCGGTCGACCAGGCCGAACGGAAGATCTACGTCGACCTCACCAAGGAACAGATCAAGGACTCCCCCGAGTTCGACAAGGACAAGCACGTCGGCGACGCCGGCTATCACGAGCAGGTCGGCGGCTACTACCAGACCCAGCGCGGTATCTGACGTCGAGCACCAGCCCAGAAGTGGGGCCACCCGGAGACGTTCCGGGTGGCCCCACTTCTCGTGTGCCGGAGACCGCCCGCCAGGCGGTCGCTCGGGTGCGCTGAGTCCGTTCTAAAATCTGCCGGCATGCATTTTTCGGACCCGGGTACATCGTCTGTCGCCGGCGTGCACGGGGCCGGTGGCTGAAGGCTGGATCACGCAGGAGGGGCCTGACATGACAGTGACGAAGACAGCAGAGGCACGCACCGCGGTGCTGCCCGAGATCGCGGACCCTTCCCGGATCGCCCCCAAGGATGCCCGGCAGTTGTCCCGGCTGTTCTTCGACCAGCTCGCCGTCCTGGAAGAGGGCACGCCCGAGTACCAGTACGTGCGCGACACCCTCATCGAAATGAACATCACCCTTGTCCAGTACGCCGCCGGGCGCTTCCGCAGCCGCGGCCAGGACGAGATGGAGGACATCGTCCAGGTCGGCACGATCGGACTGATCAAGGCCATCGACCGGTTCGAGCTGTCCCGCGAAGTCGAGTTCACCTCCTTCGCCGTCCCCTACATCGTCGGTGAGATCAAGCGCTTCTTCCGCGACACGAGCTGGGCCGTCCACGTACCCCGCCGCCTCCAGGAAGCCCGCGTCCAGCTCGCCAAAGCCACCGAAGAACTACGCAGCCGGCTCGGGCGCACGCCCACCACCCATGAACTCTCCCAGCTGATGTCCCTGTCGGAGAAGGACGTCATCGAGGCCCGCAAGGCCTCCAACGGCTACACGTCAACCTCCCTCGATGCCGTAATCACTTCCAGCGAAGACGGCGAAGCCGCACTCGCCGACTTCATCGGGGTGGACGACAACGCCCTCGAACTCGTCGAGGACTTCCACGCCCTCACCCCTCTGATCGCCCAGCTCGACGACCGCGAACGCCGCATCATCCACATGCGCTTCGTCGACGAACTCACCCAGGCCCAGATCGGCGAACACCTCGGTATCTCCCAGATGCACGTCTCCCGCCTCCTCAACCGCACCCTCGCCAAACTCCGCGAAGGCATGCTCACTACCAACTGAGCACGCCCGCAAAACACCGGTGGCGCTGCCTCCTCTGCAGGGTGGGCAGCGCCACCGGTCTCTTCATCAGCGGGTCCCGACGCGTGCACATGCTTCAACAACTGGTGCGGGTCTTGGGCACAACTCGCCTGCTGCGCTCGACCTCGTCGCCCATGTCGACCTTGCCGGAGTCCACGGCAGTCTCGATCCAGTCCAGCGTCGCCCGCACCTTCGCGACGTTCTGGTGCACGATCACTCGTCCTCGCCCAGGGCGTACAGATCTTGGCGAGGAGCTTCGGACTGACTCGGTATGTCTGCTCTCGCTGGCGGCCTGATCGTCTCTGGGTGATGCGGCGTGTGCTTCCGGTACGGTCGCGGCATGACCGGCGTGTTCGACGTGGCCCAGGCTCTCGGCGTCGCTCGAATCCTGGTTCTGGATCACTTTCAGTGCTGGGGCCACGGAGGGTCACCGAAACCGCGATCATGAACGGCCGTGGCTGATGTCCTCCTCCAGAACTTGTGGTTCCACCAGGTCCAAGGTGTCGTGATCGAAAACGTTGTGCCTGACGGCGAGTTGGTGGTAGTGCGGGCCCGGGCGGTTGCGGAGCGGGCCGTATGTCCAGCGTGCGGGACGCTGTCGTCTCGGGTGCACAGCCGGTACGTACGACGGCTCGCCGACAGCTCGGTCAGCGGGCGTCGCCGCTCGCTATCCGCGTCCGGGCGTCGTCTACCGCCCGGTCCCGGACGCTCCACCCGCGGTCCTCGTCATCGCCTGGCCGCAGCAGTCCCGTTCGACGGCCACGGCGGCGCTCGTCCGCGCCGCCACATCCGTGTCGGACGAGGTGCGGGACCGGCAGGCGGGCTACGACGGCATTGCGCTGCCGACAGCGGGGAACCGCACCTGAGGTTCAGCATCACGACGGACGTCTGTACGTATGTCGTGCACGACACCCAACGGGAGGCGATCAGCCACATGAACCGGCTGCTCAAGCGGCGTCCGCCTGTCGCATGAACCGTTTGACCGGGAGATCAGGGCACGATCTGTCGACCCGAGTTCCGTGCGAGGTTTCGCACAAGCCTCTCCCGAGGCCTGTCCGAGTTGCACGTCCTGTCGGACGCGAACGGACTGCCGCAGGCCCAACTGGTCCCCGACAGTGCGGAATTGCTTGAGGGTTCACGTCGTTCGCAGCCCCGTGGGTGACACCGACCGGTCCCCATCCGGTCGAGGGCACGCGCAGGTCGCGTACTGGGGGCCGGGCTCAGATCCAGGTGTCGAGCCACATTCTGGCGCGCCAGTCGGCATACGGGATCGTCTGTCCGGTGTAGATCGGGAAGAAATAGATGAAGTTCCAGGCGATGAGCAGAACAAGTACGCCCGCGGCCACCGCACCTCGTATGCGGCGCCTCTCAGTCGCTCCCGCCGGACCCAGCAGGGCCCCCAGCATCATCGTCACGGCCAAGCACAGGTACGGCACGAAGACGACCGCGTAGAAGGAGAAGATCGTGCGGTCCTGGTACAGGAACCAGGGCAGATAGCCGGCACCTACCGCACAGAGGATGGCACCCGAGCGCCAGTCGCGGCGCAGCGCCCACCGGTAGAGCAGGTACACGAGTGCGCAGCACGCCGACCACCACAGGACCGGTGTTCCCAGGGCGAGGACCGCCTGTGTGCAGCCGGCCGTCGCGTGGCAGCCGTCCTTCCCGGGTGCCGGTGACTGGTAGTGGAACAGCACAGGGCGGCCGAGGACCAGCCAACTCCAAGGGTTCGACTGGTACTTGTGGGGAGTACTCAGCCCCACGTTGAACTGGTAGACGCCGTGCTCGTAGTGCCACAGGCTGCGCAACGGGGCCGGAATCCACGACCATGTGCCGCCGCGGGCGTCCGCCCAGTGGCGTCCGTAGCCGTTGTCGGACAGGAACCAGCCGGTCCATGCCGCCAGGTACGTCAGGACAGCGGTCGGTACGAGGGACAGCACCGACCAGCCGAGGTCCTTGCGCAGCACCGCGCGGTAGGGGTGGCGCGCCCCCGCTACGCGGCGAGCGCCGACGTCCCACAGCAGGGTGAGGATCACGAAGAAGGCGAGGAAGTACAGGCCGTTCCATTTGGTCGAGGCCGCCAGTCCCAGGCACAGGCCGGCAGCGAGCCGCCAGGGACGCGCTCCCGTCCCGGCATGGTCGCCGGTGTGTCCGTCCGGGCGCACCCGGCCGTCCTCGTCGACCGGCAGAGCTGCCGCGAGCCGGGCTCGCGCGCTGTCGCGGTCGATGAGCAGGCAGCCGAACGCCGCCAGTACGAAGAACATGACGACGAGGTCGAGCAGAGCGGTGCGGCTCATCACGTACTGCAGACCGTCCACCGCCATCAGTGCTCCGGCCAGACAGCCCAGCGGTGTCGAACGGAACAGGCGGCGTCCTATTCGGCACAGCATCAGCACCGACAGCGTGCCGAGGAGCGCGGTCATGAAGCGCCAGCCGAAGGGGGTGAGGCCGAACATCCACTCGCCGAGGGCGATGACCCATTTGCCCGTCGGCGGGTGGGCGACGAAGGACCCGGTGTCGGAGAGCGGGATCACCTGGGGATCGGCCAGGATCTGCGGGTCGGAGATCTTGCTGCTGGGCCAGGTGCCCTCGTAGCCGAACCGCAGCAAGGACCATGCGTCCTTGGCGTAGTACGTCTCGTCGAACACGACCGCCCTCGGGCTGCCCAGACGCCAAAAGCGCGGCAGCCCGGCAAGGAGCGCCACCAGCAGCGGCCAGCCCCATTGCGACCAGCGCGCCAACCGGCACGCCGCCACCGGGGACAGCCCGAGCGTGAGCCAAAGCCGTGACCCGGGTTCGGGAAACGGCACGACCAGGCGGTCGCGCACCGACGTAGGCGGGCGCTCGACGTGCCCGAAGTGCCGCAGCCGCCGCTCCCAGGAGACCGGCCGGCGATTCGCCCCCTCCCGCGGCTCGTCGACAAACGCGGGCGTTTTCTCATGGATCACGTGGTGAGCCTTCTACTCTTGGAGAGCAGGACGAGCGGGAGCATCTGCCCGGCGATCAGTGGTCGTCACGCCGGCTCAACAGCCCTCGCTGAACGGAACTGCTTGAACCTGGACAAGGCCCAGCCTGGAGGGGGTTGAGGTCGGCACCGGCTCGGGCGTTGAGGAACGATACGGCATCGGCACCCTCTTGGCAGCGGAGGCTGAGCGGGCAGGAGCGGCTGCCGGGTTCCGGCGGCGCGTGTCCTCGTTGCCGAGCCGCTTGATCTTGCGCCGTACCCGCTCCCCCATCTCTGCCGCTGTCCGGCCTGCAGCGCTGCCCGTTGCCAGGCGAGGCCGTCAACGGCGTAGCCGTCGTCGACACGACAGACTGCGACACCAGGGCCTCCCGGTACTCGGATCGGTTCGCACCCCCGAACCACCAAGAGGCCCTGCCGTCATGCCCCGGCACCGCCGGCATCACCCCATCAGGAACCTCGTTCGACTGGTCAAGACCGCCGAACGGCAAGCGGATGCCTTCTGAGCGGCTGCGTGCAGCGGCCGGCGTGAGGTTTTCGGCGCGGTGGGGTGCATGTTCGGACTACTGTCTCGGATCCGGCTGGGCTGTGGCCTTCGGGCCCGGCTTCACGAGCAGCAGCCCGAGCTGCCCGTGCCGGCCTGTCCGTCGTGGAGGGCGTCGTCGTGCCCTGCGGCGATCCGTGCCCATTGCGCGGTCGGCCGCCCGTCCTTGCGGAACTGCTGACCGCGGGTCTCGTACGGCTGCGGCCAGCCCGGCGGGCAGTCCTCCCAGGTCTCCTGCCGCCCGTAGACGGTCATGTCCAGGATGCCGTACGACGCCGCCATGGGTTCGACGCCGCGGCCGGTGGTCCAGTACGTCTCGTAGACGCGGTCCCCGTCGCGGAGGTAGCACGCCTTCATCCCGAAGTGGCGTTCGGCGACGAGCCGTTCGTGGGACTCGGCGGGTACGGAGTACCAGGGCAGCTCCCAGCCCATGAAGCGACGGTAGCGGTCCGACTCGTCGTAGGGACCCTGGCAGAAGACAGCGAAAGTGACGTCACGCTGGTGCAGATAGGACAGTTCACGGACCTGGCCGGTGAAGAAGGTGCAGCCCTCACACTGCTCGGCGGCCGTGTGGCCGTCATGCCACATGTGATACGACACGAACAGCTGGGTACGGCCCTCGAAGACGTCGATCAAGGGGACGGGTCCCTTGTCTCCGACGAGCGGGGTCGAGGGGTCCACCTCGGTCATGGGCAGGCGGCGCCGGGCGGCGGCGATCGCGTCGCCCTCCCGGGTGTGCGCCTTCTCCCGGGCGCGCAGGGTATCGATTGCGGCCAGCCACTCCAGACGGGAGACGACAGGCGGCGTGTTCGTTGCAGTCATGTCCGTACTGACCCGGCAGCCCGCAAGAACTCATCGTTCGACCGATCAAAACTCCGAACGGAATGCGGACGCCTCCTCAGACGCGAGGCGGCAGGACCTCGATGATCTCGGCAATGCCGACGGCTGGTTGGGTCTCGTGCGTGGTGATCACATCACCGGGCGAGACGTCCTGACGGCGGTCTTCTGCCGAAGGCCGGCCTCAGTGAGGCGCCGCGACCGCAGTGCCCCAGGCCCGCTCGATCTCGGCGGCCGGAAATGGCGTCCGCTTGTTCTCGGTGAGAAAGCGGCGCTGGAATTCGCCCAAGACCACGGCAGCTCGGGAATGCCGGTCGATGATCGCGGCGATCTCGCGCGGGACGTCACCGGGCCGGTAACCGGCGATCCACTCGCGCAGGAACGCCTCGTGTTCCATACCGCCGCGCAGACCATCGGGCAGGTGGTGGCGGAGCAGATGGCTCACGGTGTGGCAGCGGTCATACACGAGGTGGTCGGAGAGGAACTCCGTCTCGGCCGCTGACAGTTCGAAACCGGAGCTCAGAGCGAGCCCGAAGTCCGCGAAGTAGAGCAGCTGACCGTCGGTCAGGACATTGGCGAAGTGGGCATCGAAGTGGACGAGTCCGCGCGAGCTCATGAAGCCACTCCCGCGCGCCAGGGCCTCCTCCACCCATGGGTACGGCGAACCCTCGCTGACCTCCGGCGCGGCGGTCCGGTGGTCGTGCAGCCAGTCGGCGAGTGTCTGCGGAACGTGCTCCAGGAAGAGCACCAGACTGAACGAGGAACAGCCGATGGCCTCCAGACGCTCACGCACGGCCGATGATCCCTCCCAGTGCACGACCGCCCCGTCGACGCCCCCGAACGCGTCGGTGAAACCCTCGGGAGGGGAGTCGGGCAGGATGCGCCAGTGGTACATCAGCGGAAAGCCCTCGTACTCGTTCCCGAGGACCCAGTTGGTGGTCATGACATGCACGGCCAGCTCCCGCCAGGCCCCGAACCCGGCCGAGCCCACCCCATACTGGTAGAACATCGGCAGTCCGAAGAGGTTCGCCGTCGACCGCGCGTTCTCCGGCCGCAACTCGGTGTCCGTGAGGGGGACCCGCTTGACGAACACCCGCGTGCCGTCGATGTCCAGCTCGGCCGACCTGCCGCCGATGCCGGACCCGAGCGGGTCGGCGGCGGCCACGACCTCGCCGAGCTGACGGTCGCTCAGCAGGGACAGGCGCGTTGCCACGGTCCCATAGGTGGCGAGCCGCGCGGCATGCCGCGGGTCCGGTTGGTGCATGGACGAGTCCTCGGTGCCCGGAACCAGGGCTTTGGTGGTCTCTCGCACGGTGTCGAGCCTATCCGCCAGGCCTGCCGAAGGATCAGGTACGCGAAGTCGCCCGGAACGCTGGCCCCCGGCCTTCTCCCCGCCGGACGGGGCCTTGGTGATGCAGCCGTCCACCGAGATCTCGCCAAGGTCGAGGCCGATGATCCGGTGGTAGGCATCCAGGGCGAGAGCGTGCAGCGCTTGTGGAAGTCCCTTGCCGGGAGCGCTCTTTGAGGCGTCGGCGGATGGTGCGGTCCGAGCATCCGTGCGGGGAGATCCGCTCGTAGCCGGAACCATGGACCAGCGCGAGCACGGCCGTCCTTCGTGATCACTGAGCAGAGAGATGACGAGCACGAGGTACGCGCAGGGCGGCGGGTCGGCCGACCCTGAGCTCAGGGCAGGTTCACCACGGGAGGTTCCCGGATCGGTCGATGAACTGTCCCGTCGGCCCATCCGGGCCGATCGTCGCGAGGGTCACGATGGACTCTGCGCCGTCGGCGACGCTGTGTCCGAGGCCGCCGGTGAAGTCGGTCGCGGTCTGCCCGGGGTCTGCGGCGTTGACCTTCACGTCCTTCAGTTCCTTCGCGTACTGCGTCGTGAGCATCGTGACCGCGGCCTTCGAGGCGCAGTAGAGGGGCAGGGCATACCGCGACTCGATCCGCGCCGGGTCCTGGGTCATGCCGAAGGAGCCCATCCCGCTGGACACGTTGACGATGACGGGATTGGGCGACTTACGCAGCAGCGGGAGGAAGGCGTGCGTGACGCGCACGATCCCGACGACGTTCACGTCGAGCACGGCGCTCACATCGGCCGCGGTGTACTCCTCGACGGGGCCGACCTTGCCGAGGAGGCCGGCGTTGTTGACCAGGACGTCGATCGTTCCCTCATGCGCGGCGACATCCGCGGCCGCGGCCTGGACCGAGGCGTCGTCGGTCACGTCGATCTGAACGAACCGGGCGCCGAGCGACTCGGCCGCGGCCCGACCGCGCTCACGGTGGCGGGCACCGAGGAGGACAGTGTGCCCCGCCTCGACGAGGCGACGAGCGGTTTCAAAACCGAGGGACTTGTTGGCCCCGGTGATGAAGGTGGTGGTCATGCTGGCTCCTCCTGGTCCGAACAGCACGGTCGTGCGCTGTTCACGCACTTCATGCTGGGTCCCCGGGAGGGCCGGCGGGAGCTACGGAACTTCCTGGTACCGCGCGTACCACCCAGCCGCCTGGTCCACCGGACGAGGCGCAACGCGGGCCTTCATTTCTGAGGAGACATCCTCTGGACCCCGATGGCCGCAAGGAGTTCGAGTTTGCTGCGGGCGTCGGTGCCTGGCTGCGGCGTGTACACCACGAGACGCAGGTTCGTGTCCTGGGTGTTGAGGATGTCGGAGTTCAGCGCGATGTCTCCGACATCCGGGTGCTGGACGAGTTTGTGCGCACTCTGGTGACCGCCCACCGCTCGGCGGCTCCACAACTCGCGGAACCGTGGGCTGAGGTTCAGCCTCGATACCAACGCCGCGAGGTCGGGATCGTCGGGGTACCGGCTCGTCGTCGCGCGCAGGTCGGCGACGAGGGACTCCTCGAACGCCGCCCGCTCGGCCGCCGTCTGCCGGACCCGGGGCAGCTCACCCAGGAACTGTCGGGCCAGGACGTTGCGCTCTCCCCCACCGCGGACCGTGGGATCGCCGAACGTGGCCGCGAACAGCGGATTCCAGTGCAGCAACTGCCAGGTGGCGTCGTAGATCGCCAACGGGTTGCCGGCGAGCTGGTCCACGATCCGGTACAGGGTCCCTGGGACCATGCGCGGAACCCGGCTCGGATCCGCTGCGTGACCGGCCATGCGCAAAAGGTGCGCATGCTCGTCGACGGACAGGTGCAGGGCGCGAGCCAGGGCCGAGCAGACCTGCGCCGAGGGCGTCGCCACCCGTCCCTGCTCCAGTCGGACCACGTACTCGACCGAGATGCCGGCCAGCGTCGCCAGCTCGGCGCGTCGCAGACCGGGGACCCTACGGGGTGAGCCGTGCGCGAAGCCCACCGTCGCGGGGTCCAGTCGGTCCCGCCACGCCCGCAGCGCGGCGCCGAGTTGATCCATGCGCGCCATCCTCGCGCACACCCCGCCCCGCTGGGTGGTACGCGCTGTCCCACGAAGTCCCGTAGCTCCCGCCGACGCTTCCCGGGGCTGAGTGTCGAGTCGTGAACGGCGCACAACGCTGCTGTTCGGAGTCAGGAGGAGCAGGCATGACCACCACGTCGAACCACTACGTCACCGTGCGCGGGTGGTCGTCGCGCTTGCGGACCGTCACCCGGCGGCTGGATCCGGTTCACCGTCGCTGGTGCCAGCAAGCTGCCCGGCGTCTCCGGGCCGCCGGCCACGACCGTCAGGCCGAGCCGCTGGGCCGGTCGGCGCGAGGGCGCCCGCCGTAGGAACGCCGGCAGCCGCAAGGCATCCGGAACCCGGAACTCGCGCCGGCCCATGCCCTCAGCAGCGAGGAAGAGGACTGACGGCCGGCCCACCCGACCGACCCGGCCACTCGTCGCTCCCGCGAGGGCCTGGCACCCGACTTGTGTGACCCTCTCGCGGCAGGCGTCACAACAAGTCGGATGCGCTCTCCTGGGCCGGATCCTTCGATGCCGGGTGATCTGGACCGCCGGCCGGGGCGACGGCACGCAGCGCCGCTTCGACCCGGCGGTTGCTGGTCATGGATGCCGTGACGCCCGTCATCGCCAGGAGGATGGCGGCGGCGGCGTAGAGCGGGGTGCGGATGTCGTAGGTGGTGGCCAGCCAGCCGCCGAGGAAGGCTCCGGCGGGGGCGGCGCACATGGCCAGCATGCGGGAGGTGGAGGCGACCCTGCCCATCAGGTGGGGCGCAACGATCGCCTGCCGGAGGGAGGGCCCGAGCACCATCGTGGCGCCCATGCCGGCCCCGCAGACCGCGAGCGCCAGCCCGGCCACGTACGGATTCGGGGCAGCGGCCAGGCCGAGGATGGCAAGCCCTTCGACGGCGGCCGTGCAGGTCAGTGCGGTGCCGGTGCCGAGTCGTCGGCCGAGGTAGGAGGCGATGCCCGCGCCGAGCACTCCGCCGGTGGCCTCTGCCGTGAGGAGCAGGCCGAAGCCGTAGGTGTCGATGCCGAGGCGGTCGTGCGCGAAGAGCGCGAGGACGGTCTCCACGGCGAGGAAGGCGATGTTCCCGACCGCCGGGCGGAGCGCGAGCCCGAGCAGCAACCGGTCCCGGAAGACGTACGAGGCCCCGGCACGCGCCTGTCGAAGCAGCGACTCGCGGACCTCCGGCTCGGGTTGGGGCATCGCGGGCAGCGTACGTACGAGCAGTGCGGAGACCATGAACGACACCGCGTCGGCGAGCAGCGGAACCGCCCGCCCGAGCGCGAGCAGCGCACTGCCCGCGGGCGGCCCCGCGAAGCCGGACATGGCGGTCTGGGCGCCGCGCAAGCGGGAGTTGGCGCGCTCCAGGAGTGCGGGGTCGCGGCGGAGCAGATCCGGCAGATAGGCCGTGGCGGCCGTGTCGAAGAAGAGTCCGCCGAGGCCGAGCAGGAAGGCGACGGCCGCGAGCAGCGGAATGCTCAGCACGTCGAGCACGGCCGCCGCCGCGGGTATCCCGAGCAGCACCGCACGAGCCGTGTCCGCGATGCACATCGTGCGCCGACGGTCCCAGCGGTCCACCAGCGCACCCCCGAGCACCCCGAAGAGCAGCCACGGCAGCGTCCCCGCGGCCGTGACGACGGCGAGCGCCATCGGATCCCGCGTCAACGTCAACGCGAGCAGCGGCAGCGCGGCATGGGTCACCCCGTCACCGAGCGAGGAGATCGTCTGCGCGGTCCACAGCCGTCCGAACCCGGTCGGCAACTTCCGGATGTCCGAGGTCACTTGGTGCCCTCCTCGGTCTGCTGGCGCGATGCCGGGTGGAACAGTGCGAAGACGAGCGACGCGTCCGGCAGAGACGGATCGGACAGCTCCCGGTACTCCTCCACCAGTGTCTCCAGCCGCGCCCCCAGCTGCGTGAACTGCTCCTCGGTGAGCCGTAGATGAGCCATTCCCACATGGCGCTCGCCCTCCACCGGCGACGCCTCCAAGTCCGCCACCGCATGCCGCATCAGCACATCGGGCTGCCCCACCCCGGGGTCCGGCAGCTCGATCGATCGTGCGGCCATCGCGTAGTACCGCTCGGTGACCCCCCGCACCTTTCGCGTCCGCACCACCTTCACCAGGCCGGCCCGCTCCAGCAGCCGCACGTGATAGCTGGAACTCCCCTTCGCAAGGCCCAGTCGCTCGGCGATCTGTGTGATCGTCGCCGGCTCGAAGCGGAGCACGGCCATGATCCGGTGGCGCGTGAGATTGGAGACGGCGCGCAACTGGTCGTCGGTGGTGACGTGAAACGTCTCGGGAAGATCCTCGGTAGGCATGCCAGCAATGGTCAACGATTCTTGACCATTGCGCAAGGGGATTTCTCGCTGCGCCGGCCCTGGACCTGTCATCACCCCGGACCTCCAGACCCGGACCGGGAAGCAGGCGTGAAACACCGGGTCGGACAAACACGTGACAGCTGCGCCTTGTGCCGCGACTACGAGATGCCGATGGCCCGCAACACGACGGGCAATGGTCAAGAGGGTTTCAGTAACCAGGTGGTCCTGCACGGCACAGCGAGGGTGATCTGTGCGGCCGTCATGCCACTCGGGTTCGGCGTTCGGTGCCCAGGCGGGCGTAGTAGTCGATGAGGTCGGGCGCGTCCACCGTGGCCGGGTTGACGACGTCTTCGACCGGGGCGCCCTGGAGGAGGCGTTTGACGGGGACTTCCAGTTTCTTGCCGGTGCGGGTGTGCGGGATGCCCGGCACTTCGAGGATCTCGTCGGGGACATGGCGGGGTGAGACGCCGCTGCGGATCGCGTCCTTGATCCGGTTGCGCAGGTCGTCGTCCAGGACGGCTCCGGTCGTCAGGGTCACGAACAGCGGCATCCAGTAGCCGCCGTCGGGCTCTTCCGCGCCGATGACGAGGGCTTCGGTGATCTCGGGGAGGCGTTCGACGATGTCGTGGATGTCGGCGCTGCCCAGGCGGACGCCGTTGCGGTTGAGGGTGGAGTCGGATCGGCCGTGGACGATGACCGAGCCGTGCCCGGTGAGGGTGATCCAGTCGCCGTGACGCCAGATGCCGGGGTAGGCGGTGAAGTAGGCGTCGCGGTAGCGGGTGCCGTCGGGGTCGTTCCAGAAGTACAGCGGCATGGACGGCATGGGGCGGGTGACGACGAGTTCGCCGACCTGGTCGGTGACGGGGAGCCCCGCGGGGTCGTAGGCGGCCAGCGCCACGCCGAGGTTGGGTGCCGAGAGTTCTCCGGCCCGGATGGGGGTGTTGGGTGCGCTGCCGGCGAAGCCGGAGACGACGTCGGTGCCGCCGCTGGTGGAGGCGAGCAGGACGCCCTCGCCGACGTGGTCGCGGACCCAGGGGTAGGCGGAAGCGGGCAGGGCGGAGCCGGTGCAGCCGACCACGCGGACGGACGACAGGTCGTGGACGGCAGGATCGATGCCGAACTTGGCCATGCCCAGCAGGTATTGGGGGCTGGTGCCGAAGACGGTGACCCGGTGGCGGGAGGCCAGTTTCCACAGGATGGCGGGTTGTGCGAACGGTGCCGGGCTGCCGTCGTAGGTACAGGTCGTGGCGCCGGTCAGGAGGGTGGAGGCGATCAGGTTCCACATCATCCAGTGGGTGGTGGTGTACCACAGGAGACGGTCGCCGGGGCCGAGGTCGGAGTGCAGGCCGAGGGTCTTGAGGTGCTCCAGCAGGACGCCGCCGTGGCCGTGCACGATGCCCTTGGGCAGGCCCGTGGTGCCGGAGGAGAAGACGACCCACAGGGGGTGGTCGAACGGTACGGGTGTGCAGGTGAGTTCTTCCGAGCGGGTGGAGGCGTCCTCCCACGGGACGACGAGCGAGGGACAGGTGCGGGACGGCCAGGGCAGGCCGACGTGGTCCACGAGCAGGGTGGCCTTGAGCGTGGGCAGGGCGCCGGCCAGTTCGAGGGCGGCATCGCGCCGGTCGTGTGTGGTGCCGTTGAAGAGGTAGCCGTCGGCGGCGACCAGGACGGTCGGCTCCAGCTGGGCGAACCGGTCGGCGGCCGCGGTGGGGGCGTAGTCCTGCCCGCACACCGACCAGACGGCGCCCAGGCTCGCGGCGGCCAGGAACGCGACGATGGCGTGCGGGGTGTTGGGCAGGTAGCCGACGACGCGGTCGCCGGGGCGGACGCCGAGGTCGCGCAGGGTGGCGGCGACGGAAGCGACACGCGCGCGCAACTGGCTGCCGGTCAGCTCGTAGGCGGCGCCGGTCTCGTCCAGGGCGATGACGGCGCTCTGGTCGTCCGGGAGATGACGCAGGGCGTGGTGGGTGTAGTTGAGGGTGGCTCCGGTGAACCAACGGGCGCCGGGCATGGTCTCTTCGGCGAGCACCTGCTCGTAAGGGGTGTCGGCGTCGATGTCGAAGTACTCCCACACGGAACGCCAGAAGCCTTCGAGGTCGGTGACCGACCAGTGGTGAAGGGCGGCGTAGTCGGTGCCGTCCAGTCCTGCGTGGCGGGCGAAGTCGGCGATGCGGCTGTCGGCGACGTCCTTCGGGTCGGGTGTCGTGAAGGGCGCCGGGTCGGGACTGGTGGTCATCGGGTGGCGCTCCTCAGCGGGTTCTTCCGGGCGGTTTGTGGGCAGGGGCGGGGGCTGCGCGTGGTGTGCAGGAGGAATGCCCAGGCGGCGGTGTCGGTGAAGGCGCCTCTGCCTGTGGGGATGACGTCCAGGACGACGCGGTCGGGGCGTAGGAGGACAGCGTCCGCCCGGCCGGCGCGCAGCCAGGCGGCGAGGGTGCCGTCGTCGCCCAGTTCGGACACGCGGATCGGGCGGGTGCCGAGGCTGTGGGCGAGGGCGCTCAGCGAGGGGGTGGGGGCGTCGGCGGTTAGGATGGTGAAGGTGTCGCCGAGCAGGTCGTCGAGGCGGGTTCCGCCTGTGGTGATGTCGGTCCACGGCTGCGGGCAGTGGGTGCCCGCGAGGCCGCGCCGGCCGGGCCGCCTCCGGCGTCGCACGAGCGGACCGGCGGTCAGGGCCGGGCTGAGGTCCCGGGCCGCCGCCGCACTCAGGCCGGGTATGCGGCAGGCCGCGGCCAGGAGTCTGCGGCGGAGTGCCGCGGCGCCGTCCTGGCCGCCTGTCATGGCCCAGCCCATGGCGACCGCGAGGCGGATCATGTGCCGGGCGTGCGGCCTGCGTTCGCTCTCGTAGGTGTCCAGCAGCCGTTCGTCGGCGCCTTGTTCGAGGACGCGGGCGAGTTTCCAGGTGAGGTTGTAGGCGTCGCGCAGGCCCGAGCACAGCCCCTGTCCGACGAAGGGCGGTGTCAGGTGGGCGGCGTCGCCGAGGAGGAAGACGCGTCCGCTGTGCCACCGGTCGGCGACGAGCGCCCGGAAGGTGTACTGGCTTTCACGGACGACCTCGAAGTCTCCTGCGTGCGAGGGCGGCAGCCATGGGGCGAGGAGCTCACGGACCGTCTCGTGGCCGTCTTGCAGGCGGAACTCCCAGCGGTAGCGGTCCTCGCCGACACGCATGAAGGTGGCCGGCCGGTGGGGGTCGCAGATCTGCTCGACCCCCTCCCAGCAGCGGATGTCGGCATCGGTGCGGATGTCGAGGACGGTCCAGCGCTCTTCGAAGCGCAGGTCTTCCCAGGCGGCGCCGATGGCCGTACGGGTGATGCTGTTCGCACCGTCGCAGCCCAGGACGGCCTCCGCCCGTAGCTGGTGCTCGCCGTGCTCGTCGCGGTAGGTCACGCGGACGGGGCCCGCGCCGTCCTGGCGGATGCCGGTCACTTCCGCGCCGCTGCGCAGTTCGCACTCCGGGCGCAGGGTGAGGGCGTCGCGCAGCAGCCGCTCCAGCTCGGGCTGGTCGAACATGCTGGTCTGCGGGTAGCCGTGGTGGCCGAGCGCCGCGCGCGGGAACTCGGCCATCACCCGGTGCCGGGCGTCCAGCAGTCGCAGTCCGCGGGCCGGGCGGCTGATCGCGGTGAACTCCTCACCGACACCGGCGGCCTGGAGGATCCGGTGGACCTCGTCGTCGACTGCGACAGCGCGTGGCAGCGGGTAGGGGGCGTGGTGGCGTTCCAGGACGACGGTACGGACTCCGCGCCGGGCCAGGAGGAGGGCGGCGGTCACGCCCACCGGTCCGGCGCCGATGATCACCACGGGTATGTCGGCCGGGATGTGCTCGACGGTCATGTGCGGCTCGTTTCGGTTCAGTTCACGTCGGTCACGTCGGTCACTTCACGTCGGACACGCACGTGCGCTGCTCGCCGAGGTCGATGCGCCTGTCCGGGGTGGCGATGGTCGCGGTCACGACGTCGCCGGGGTGCAGGTAGTGAGGATTGCGGGCCTGGCTCTTGAAGAACGCCTTCCATTTCACTGCGGGCGGCAGGAGGGCGCCGATCTTCTCGATGGCCTTCGGCGGGGCTTTGAGCGCGGTGCCGCCGGGGGTGCCGGTCAGCAGGAGGTCTCCGGCGTCGAGGGTCTGGAACCGGGCGAGCAGTGTCAGCGCCTCGGCCGGCCGCACGATCATGTCGGCGAGGGTGCGGTCCTGGCGGAGGTCGCCGTTGACACTCAACCTCAGTCGCAGGTCGAGGAGGTGGGCGAAGTCTTCCGCGTCCAGCAGGGCCAGGTGGGGGCCGGTGGGGGTGAAGGTCGGGTACGACTTGCTCTCGTAGAACTGCGTCTTGGTCAACTGCACGTCCCGCGCGCTGACGTCGTTCGTGATGACGAGGCCGGCGACGTACGAGGGCAGGTCGCGCTCCTGGACGACGGTGCCGACGGTCAGCGGCGCGGCTATGACCAGGCCGAGTTCCACCTCGTAGTCGAGGAACCGCACATGCTGGGGGCGGACGATGGCATCGGCCGGGCCGCTCACCGAGCCGGAGGCCTTACGGAAGAAGGTGGGCGGGATGTCGCCGGTGAAGCCGGAGTCGCGTGCGTGGCTGCGGTAGTTGACCATCTGGGCGACTACCCGGCAGGGGGTGGTGACCGGGGAGAGGGCGGCCAGGTCCGCGACGGGCGTGCCCGTCGCGGTGCTCTCGGCGGCCGCACGGACGGCCTGGCGGTCGGCGATCAGGTCGGCGGTGGTGACTGCCTTGGTGTCGATGAGGACGGCGTGCTCGTCACGCACCACCCACCAGCCGTCGGCGGTGCGCAGGATGTTGGTGCTCATGTCGGTGCCTTTGTGAGGGGGCGGGGTCAGGAGTTGGTGGCCTTCAACAGGCCGAGCAGACGGGCGGGGTCCATCTCGTTGTCGCCGCGCAGGGCCTGGATCACGTCGCGGATCCGTTGCGAGGAGGGGCTCGCGCCGAGGAAGTCGCGGGTGGCGGGCGGCCCCCACTGGGCCAGTCCGCTGGTCGACATCGGCGCCCAGCCGGGTTCGAGGTCGCAGGAGAACAGGTCGCCGTCGGCGAAGTGCTCCAGCATGAAGCGGTCGGGGTCGCGCCAGTAGTCGAACAGCTGGCTGCCCTGGATGTGCCGGCCGATGCCCCAGCTCCGCTTGTAGCCGCGCTCGCGCAGGTATTCGCCGCCTGCCGCGATCGAGTCCAGGTCGGTGACCTGGTAGGCGGAGTGGACGTAGCCGTTGGCGGGGCCGAGGTGCATGGCCAGGGTGTGGTGGTCGACGGCCAGACCGCCCTGGTCGCAGCGGATGAACGCCATCGTCGGGCCGCGCCCGCGCTGCCCGTCCAGGAACAGGAAGTCCGACACGATCATGCCGAGGGTGTCGAGGTACCAGTCCAGGGCCCGCGTGAACACCCGTGTCTCCAGCACCACATGTCCCAGGCGCTGGATCCGGGACGGCTCCCGCGGTGGGCGCTGGGTGGCGTCCGTACGACGGTGATCGGTGCCGACATTGAGGAGCTGCGGCTGCTGACCCGGCAGTTCGGCGAGCGGTTCCGCGCCGTGTACGACCCGTACCGGAAAGCCGGAGGGGTCGAGCAGGTCGACCACCGTGCCGCCGCCGGGCACGTCCGCACCGCGCACGTCGCCACCCGTATGGCGCGCGAGGCGGTCCAGGTCGTCCCGTTCGGCCGCGCGGAAGGCGGGGCCGATGAAGCGGGACGTGCGGCCGCGCCGGATCACCATGCAGGGCGATCCGGCGAAGGTGCCCCGCAGCCACAGTTCGTGCTCGGTGCGTGCGGCGGTGTGGAAGCCGAAGTCGCGGGCGAAGACTTCCGCCCGGTCCAGGTCCGGCTTCTCGAATTCCAGCCAGGCCAGGTCCGCCACCTTGATCACGGGATTCCGGGAGCGTCCCGGATGCTCACCGCGCTGGGCGCCCTGCTCACTGTGGAGGTCTTGATGGGCTGTCTTCGCGTCAGCCCCGTTGAGGCGGGTTTCCGACATGGTGTCCTCCCAGCGACATCGCCGTTATGATGAAATCATCAACTGTGACGGTTCTTTCGTCAATATGTTCGCGACGGGAAATGATGAGTTCATCAGGACTGTGACTGTCATCGCCGCAGCGGTTAGAATCTGCGCATGCCTACGTCAGCCCCGCCCGGCAACCGGTTCGATCGGCGCCGCGCCAAGACCCGTGGCGCCCTCGTCCACGCGGCCCGGCAGATCCTTGCCGAGACCGGGGACACCAGCGCCAGCATCCAGGTGATCGCCGAACGCGCCGATGTCGGCTTCGGCTCCTTCTACAACCACTTCGAGTCCAAGACGGAGCTGTTCGACGCGGCCGCGGTCGACGCCTTGGAGGAGTTCGGCAGGACCTTCGACGAGAGCCTGACCGGCATCGACGACCCGGCCGAGCTCGTCGCGGCCGGTTTCCGCCTCAGCGCCCGGCTGACCACGTCCCACCCGGAACTGATGCAGGTCCTGCGCCACTGCGGCCTGTCCCACATCCACTCCGACAACGGCCTGGCCGCCCGGGCGCTGCGGGACCTCCAGGCGGGCGTCGCCTCCGGCCGCTTCACCGCCGTCGATCCGGCGGTCGCCCTCACGGCTCTGGGCGGAACCCTCCTGGCCCTGGTGGAGCTGCGGTTCGCGCGCCCCGACCTGGACGGGGACAAGGCCGCGGCGAACCTCGCCGAGATGGTCCTGCGCATGCTGGGCGTCCCGTCGGACGAAGCCCGCGAGGTCGCCCGACGCCCTCTTCCCGACCTCGTCTCCCCCGTCGCCTGAAGCCTGGCGCGGAAGCCTGTGATGCGCAGGTCAGGGTCCTGACCTGGGGTGTTCTGATCACGCGGTACCGGCGAGCTGGCGCGCGTGGGCGACGGCTCGGACCGCGTGATGGAGGCCGTCGCCGTGCTGAACCGGTCGGCGACCTGGAGGTCCTGGGGTGCGGCAGTGTCGGCCGCCTCGGCGTTTACGCCCGCGCGGTCGCGGCAGATGACCCGGATTCCGGAATGGGCCGCAAGCCACGGGCACGTGTGGCGGCATCGCGCTCGGGCAGCAGGTCGAGGACCTGGTGGGGTCTCGGCGTCGATCACGACCGTTCCGTAGTCACCCACCGTCCGTCGCAACCGCTCGGTGCCCCCCCTCCGTAGCGGCGGGTCGGTCCCGGCGCCTGCTACGGAGCGGTCGCGCTGCTGCACCGGTTCGGAGGAGATGGCCTGCTCGACGCGTCAGAACGCACACGGAGGAGTCGGGCCCGCGCAGCCTCACATACGGGATCTCAGCACGTCGACCTCGCAGCCCGGCGCGAACGGGTCGAAGCCGTGCTCGGCCAGCCAGCGAACCACCAGCAGGCTTCGGAACGACCACCACGCGCGGATCACATCGAGGTCGACGTCGGTGCCATAGCCGGCGACGACGTCGTCGAGGCGCTCCTCGTGTCCGAGCGTGAAGGTGGCGAGGTCGTACAGGGCATCACCCCGGCCCGCCTCGGACCAGTCGATGATGCCCGTGACCTCGTCGGCGTCGACGAAGACGTGGGCGATCTGCAGGTCGCCGTGCGTGAACGCCGGAGTCCACGGCCGAAGCGCGGCCTCGGCGACCTGGCGGTTGCGGGTGACCAGGTCGGCGGGCAGGACGCCGTTCGTCACGAGCCGCTCGCACTCGTCGTCGAGTTCCGCCGCCAACTCACCGAGGCTTCTTCCCCTGTCTCGCCAGGGCGGCAGGGGCGCTTCGTGCAGCTTCCGGATGGCGGCACCCGCCGCGGCCCACGCCGCCGGCGACCCGGTCGACGGCCCGCCGAGGCGTCCGAGCGTCGTCCCCGGGAGTGCGGCGATCGCGAGCACGGGCGGCTTGCGCCACAGGACCTCCGGGGTCGGGACCGGCGCCAGGGCCATCGCCGCGACCTCGACGTCGATGCGCGTCTGATCGCCGTCCACCTTCAGGAACACATCGCCGACGCGCAGAGTCGCGCGCTCGGAATGGGCGACGACGACTTCGACCTCATCCATGGGCGACCAGTATCCCGGGGATGACCGTCCGCGTCGACGGGATTATGGCGTGCGATCGAGACAGCGGGCGTCGGCGCGGTCAGTCCAGTACGAAGGTGCCGCCTGCGCTGGTCGCCAGGTCGGGCCCGAGGGCGGCTGCCGGGGTCCGGGCGCCGGGGCTGCCGACCGGCCCGGGCCACTCCGTCACCTCGATCGCAAAGCTGCTGGGCGTCTGGCCACGCACCCTCCAGCAGACATCCGCAGCACTTTCCTCTGGACCTCGATGTCCCAGACGTTGACCAGGCCGAGGAGCGAGTCCTCGGCTTCGGAGCCACGCTGCTCCACCTCGACAGCCGCGGTTGGAGGATCTTCGCAGCTCCGGCGGGCCCCCTTCCGCCCCCTCTCGACAAGGTGCACTCCGTCCCGCCCGCCGTCCAAGGGTCCGCCCGACGAACGGGGCCCTCCGGACGGGCAGGCCGCGAGAGTGTCCCGGCGGGTACGGCTCGGACACGGCTGTCACTGCCCGTCAGGATGAGTATCCGTACTCATGGCGTGAGCATGCCTACAAGCCACGATGGGTCCTGGAACGGATCTTCACCGAGGGGGACAACAGGCATGGGTGCGACCGTGGAGGAACGCGGCGGCGAGAGCGACGGCGGAAGTGCGCACGGCGGCCGTGCGGTACTCAGGCCGTTGGCCCGGCCCGCCGGTACGGGTGCGCTGCTGGGTGTCATGTGCCTGCTCGTGGAGGCGCTGCCCTGGACGTTCGACGACTTATGCCGGAGTGAGGAGCCCTGGGGGTGCCTGGGGTTCGGACTCATGTTGCTCGCGGCCGTCCCACTCGCCGCCACTCTGGTCGGCTGGGTGCTGCTGCGCGTGGCAGGTGTCCGTCCTGCCTGGCGGGTGGCCGCCCTGGGCGGAGTTCTGGCATTGGCGGCCGAGCACCTGTCCACCCGGGCGGGAGGCGGGCCACTCCTGGCTTCGTACACGGCACCACTCCTGCTGGCCGCGGCCTACGCGGCCGCGGCGGCTGTCGCGCTGCCCGGAGTCGGCTCCCTCCGGCGCTGGGGGGTGCTCGCCGCCGTCCTGCTGCTGATGTGGCCGTTGACGGCGGTCCTCGGCGAACGCAGCATCCGCGAGCACACGGAGCAGGAACTCGCGGCTTCCCGGGTCCCGTTGCTGGCACCCGAGCTGCACGGCTATCGCGTCTACTTTCCGAGGGCCGACGAGTACAGCGGCACGTTCGGCTATCTGCTGCTGCCCCGGCCGGTGAAGACCAGCGCCGCCGACCGGGAGGACCGCGGGGTCCGGGTGACCGTCGCCCCACAGGTCGCCGGTTTCGCGCCCCCGAAGGCGTGCGAGGTCGACAGCGGCGGCACATGGGCCGACGGGGGCCCGTGCGAACAAGTGGCCCCTGGCACCTGGCGCTCGTCCCGGTACGGGTCCATCCGCTACATCGCGCGACGCGAAGGCGTCATCGTGGTGCTCACCGGCGGCGGTCGGACCGTTTCCGACCACGACCTGAGGGTCATGGCCAAGTCCCTCACCGTACGGAAGCCCGCCTTCTTCCTCGACCCGAACGGACAGTAGGGCTCGGTCGAGTAGCTGCCCCATTCTGCCGCCCCGACGTCGCAGCGCCGGGACGGCGGGCCAGCGGGGCGGCGGGGCGGCGGTCCTTCGCGCGGACCGGCAACCCGGCCGGTGCCACGGGCGACGCGACGCCGGTCAAGGGGAAAGGGCCCGGGACGCCGGTCCGCGCGATCGCGCCAGACGCATGCCGTGCGTGCACGACACCGGGGATACGCGACCGCCCGCATGGCCATCCGGTCGCCGTGCACTTCGTCAGGGTCCTGTTCTCGTGGGCGAGGACGCCGCAGGTGGGCAAGGGCCCGGTCCGCCCCGCGGCATGTGTTGCCGATACCGCCCGTTTGGCGGCGCTGAGGTCACCCGGGCGCGAGGAATCCATCCATCATGCAGCCCTCCACGTGCACCGCCGCCGGACCAGCCCCCGCCGAGTCCCCCGGCTGCGTCCCACCTGTCGGGGCGAGGCCGGTACGGGATCCCTGCGACGGCCTGGAGGCCCGCATGGCCGCCGTCAAAAAGGACATGGACGCCCGGCTCGCGCTGGCGGCCGTCGCCTACGAGGTCAACACCGCGCACATCGAGACCGCCCCCGTGGACTGGTCCACCATCGCAGCCCCGCTGGCTCCCGTCGCACCGCTCCCCGCCCCTTGCCCGTACGCCACACCGATTGCGGCGCTCCTGCACCGCGCCTCCCTGCGGCTACGGGAGGGTGGCTGGTGCGCGGGAGCGCTGATCGATGAGGAAGGGAGCCTGTGTTCCCAGGGCGCGATCCGCAGGGAGTCCGGCGGCGACCGTCGCATGGAGGCGCAGGCCTTGGAGGTGCTGCTGGAAGCGATCCGCGGAGAGTTCGGCCCTCACGTGGAATCCGTGCCGTCCTTCAACGACGCCTGGGCCAACGGCCGTGAACCGACACGCATGATGGAGCGGGCCGCCATCCTCGCGGGCGCCCAAGGCTTCTGAATCCCAACCAGGGACGGAATGAACGGGGGCGGCCACACCACCGCGGCCACACCACCCCCTCGGCCGGGACAGGTACCTCACGGCCCCGAATCGGCACCCTCACGTTCGGCAAGGAAGGTGTCGAAGAGGTCGAAGAGCACCGTGAGCACATGCGTTTCCTGCTCGGGTGTGAGCTTCCGGCCGCCCGTCCGGTTCGGCAGGGCGATCTCGCGGACTTGGGCTTCCCACACGAGGTTGCCGCTGACCTCGTAGTTCGCCATCAGCCATTCACGCCAACCGCCCAGACCCGGGCCACCGTGCCGACGGGCCGCCAGGTCGTAGCCCACCATGAAGGCCGTCACACCCGCGAGGGATGTGGGGGCGATGAACATGCTGGTCCGCTGGGCGAGCTGGGCGAAGAACTCACGCTCACTCATGTCGATCACATTCGTCACTCCCGTTTCCTACTCCCACTCACCCGAGCGCCTGCCGCGAGAGCCGACTCATCGCATGCGCTTCAGGCACAAGTGCCCGCTTCAGGTTCGGATCATCGACATCAGCAGCCGGTGGGTCTCGTCGTCCGCCGCCACCACAAGTCCCCGGGCGGCCTGCCCGAGCGGGCCACCGTCGATCCCGGTGACGACGCAGCCCGCGGCCTGGCACAAGGCGATGCCGGCGGCGAAGTGCACGCCCCCGGACAGGTCGCCGCCGTCCGTCACGTACGCGGCGCGCTTACCCGCGGCGACCCAGGCCAACGCCAATGTCGTGGACACGACCCGGGGCCGAAACCGTTCGACGAAGGTGGGCTGAGCCAGCAGATCCACGGCCCTGAAGTCGGGCGCGCTGGTGAACGGTGGGTCCAGATTGACGTCCACGAGCCGGGTGGCGGATGTGGGCACCAGCGGGGCATCGGCACCGTCGTGCCGCACCCACGCCTTCTCACCGTCGGTGAAGAGGACCTCGCCGCTGAACGGGTCGGCCACCGCCGCGGCACCGCCGCGAAGCGCCACGTTGACCGCCACCAGCATGGTGCCGACGGCGTAGTTCAGCGTGCCGCACAGGGGATCCACCAACCACTGGCGCGCGCCGTCCGCGGCGCCCTGCTGCCCACCTTCCTCACCCAGTACGGCGTCATCGGGCCGGGCGGCGCGAAGGACGCCGAGGATCGTCTTCTCGGCCTCCACATCGGCCTCGGTGGCGAAGTCTCCGCCGCCCTTGTCGACCCGCGTGAGGCGTCGGCCGTACAGGGCGCGCACCACGTCCGCACCGGCACCCGCCGCGGCCGTCGCGACCTCGGCATCACCAACGCTCGCATACGAGTTGATCACGTCACGCAGGATATCGGCGGAATCAGCGGGCCGGTCCGCGGTTACTTCAAGAGCCGGAAGCCCGGTTGCCGGACCCACGCCCTGAGGAATTCCGCCGGGCCGTACGCCGTTCGGTCGCCGAACACCATCGCAGCCGGGCAACACCGCGAGCGGCGACCGGACATGACCGCTGAGCGCGACCGCAGCCGCCCACTCCCCCACGCCCGGGCCGAGACCGATTGTCAGTGGTCGGCACTAGCGTTCAGCTCACAGTCGCACTCGGCCCGGGACGGACTCCCCTGGCTGAAGTGTGCTCTCATCTGGTGTTCTTGACGCGGAAGGCTGTGGCGCGTGGGTTGGCTGTCAGCGGGTGACGGGTATGAAGTCGCCCTTGTGGAGGGGCGGGTGGCGGCGCGTGCCACCTCGGGCCGATCGGCGGGACGGCAGCTGAAGTCGCTCCCGCGCGCGCTCAAGGACCACCCGGAGGTGGACCGGCTGCGGCGGTTCGCCGAGTGGCTGGACCGGCATGCCTCGGCGTGTGTGGCACAGGTCGACGCGTGGATGGTGTCGTCGCTGCCCGTCCCCACCGGGCTGCTGGCCCGGGTGTGGCCGGACGAGGCCTGGCAGTCCGCGCTGCGCGATCTGGCCGTGGTGGGCGACGACCCGGACGAGGTGGGCTTCCTGCGCGGCGCCACCGAAGCCGGTGAACTGCGGCTGGTGAACCTGGACGGCGAGACCGTCCGGATGGCCCCGCGCACGGTCACGCTGCCGCACCCGGTGCTGCTGCCGGACCTCGACGAACTGCGGGAGTTCGCGGCTGAGCTGGGCATCGTCCAGCGCGTCGAGCAGATCCACCGGGCCATGTGGCGGCGGCCCGAAAACCTCGACGCCACATCCACCGAGATACGGGACTTCACCGGGGGCTCGTTCCGCTCCCGCTTCGCGCTCGCCGCCCGGGCCAGTTCGCTCGGCTACCGCGTGTCCGGTGGTTACGCGACCGCCAGGGTGCGCGACGGCGGACACACCGTCGAAGCCTCGGTGTGGATCGGGGAGCCGTACTGGGAGGACGGGGTCGAGACCGGCGCGCTCACCTGGCAGGACCAGGACGGCCGTGCCCTGCCGCTGCGTGAGGTGGGACCGGTCGCCTGGTCGGAGGGGATGCGGATGGCCGCGGCGCTGTACGCCGGCCGCGTCATCGAGGAGGGCAAAAGCGCATGAGCGGGGGGACGCAGGTGTCGTACGAGGGACTGCTGACGGCGGGCGCGGTGCTGCCGCCCGACACGGAGGACAGCGGGGAGCGGGGGGTGCCGCTGACGGCACGGACGTACCGTCACCCGGGCCTGGACGACCGGGTGGTGGTGCGGCTGGTCGCCGGCGAGCTGGGGGCGGCGGAGGACCTGGCCGCCGGATTCCTCGGCCTGGAGCAGGACACCGAGCCCGCCGTGGTCGGGATCGGACTGCGTCAGTCGCTGGGCTTTCCGGAGTGGGTGCTGGTGCACCATCCGAAGGACGGCCATCACGCCCTGGGCGTCGTGCCGGACCTGGAGCGGGCGGCCCGGCAGGCCAAGTCCCGTCCGAAGGCCGCCATGGACGCCTTCGTGGAACTCGGCGAGCGGCTGGCGGCCTCGGTGCCGCACTTCCTGCCGACGTTCTACGAGCAGGCCGGGCGGGTGTTCCTGGCGGAGGAGAACGCCACGTACGCGGCCCAGTTGTTCACCCGCGCCCGCAGGGCCGAGGCGGAGCACGGGCTGACGGTCCAGGAGGAGCGACTGGACGCCGTGTTCCTGGAGTTCGCGCTGGCCGGGGCGCTCCCGGTGAAGGTGCTGTCGGCCTACGCACGGGAACTCGCGGCCCGCGTGCCGGCCGAGGAGGCACTGCGGCGCTTCACCCGTCTGTGCCTGCGCCGGACGGCGGGCGGCCTGCCGCCGTCGGCACAGATGGCGAACGACCTGCGGAAGCTGGCCCGAGCCGCCGGCCGGGACGCGAACCTCGTCGAACAGGAGTACCTGGCCGAGCTGCTCGGTCTGCCGGCGACTCTGCGCGCGGCGGCCGGCTGGTGGAAGGGCCACCGTACGGCGCTGGTGGCGCTGGCCGAGCGCGAGCCGCGCGTGCGGGGCACTCTGCTCGGCCTGCTCCCTTCGAGCCACGACACCGAGATGCCGGCGATGTGGCTCGGGCTGCTGGAGGCCTCCGGTGCCACGGCCGGACTGTGGGATGCCTCCCTGCCCCAGGACCAGCGACCGAACGACGGTACGGCGGGCTGGCTGGAGCGGTTCCTGACCTACCGAGAGCGGGCCCGGTCGTGGCGCGACTCCGGTCGTATGGCCGAGCTGTATCCGCTGGTGGAACGGACGGCGGACCGGCTGCACACCGAACTCGCCGCTTCCGGTGGCGCGTTGAAGGTCCTCCACGACCTCGACCTGATCGACCTGCTGCTGTCCCTGGGTGTTCCGGTGGCCGCTCCGCAGAAGGACGACGTCCTGCTGCTGTCGCAGTGGGCCCCGGGCGAGGGGCACCGTGACCTGCTGTCGCTGGCGGCCGACACCCGATTCCGCGCGGCCTTCCGGCGCGGCGCGGACCGGTTCGGCAACGACGACCACTCGCTGCGGGCGATCAGGCTCCTGGCGGCGTCGCCGGGCGGCAGCCCGCTGCTGGCGGACTGGGTGCGTACCGTCGTACGACGGTTCACCGCGGTCGGTCTTCCCGAGCTGCCCGAAGCGCTCTCCCGGCTGAAGTGGCTGCCCGCCGAGGCGCTGGCGCTGGCCGAGGACGCGGTGCGTGAGGCCGCCGGCACCGACCTCGCTCCGGTACTGGCGCGCACGCTGCGGGCCGGGCTCTTCGACGAACTCGGCTGGCCCGCCTGGGAGGACGCGGTCGCCACCTTGGTTCCCAAGGCCGACATCGAGGACGTGATCGTCGCCGACGCCTGGCCCAACCTCATCGTCGCCGGCGCCGCCCAGGCCCGGGTGATCGGCGCCGAGGGCACCCTCCTCACCCACGACCTGCGGATCCCGGCGAACAGCAGCTGGGGCGACCCCGGCTTCCACCACGTGGACGGAGAGCTCCTCGTCTACTGGAACGACCGCACCGACGGCCTGCGCGGCTACTGGCACACCCGCGCCGACCGCCCCCAGTCCCTGGAGGGCGCCCGGAACTCGCGGGGCACCCAGATGGACTGGTACCGGGGCAACATGCCGATCACGCTGCCGCTCCCCGGCGGCGGCCGGACCACCGGTGGCGGCGTCCTGCACGCCGGAGACACCACCCTGCCCGCGGAGCGGCCCGTCCTCTGCGACGGCACCTCGTACTGGGTGTGGAACGCGGAGGGCGAGGACCACAAGGCGCACGGCTGGTACGAGTACGACCCGCTGACGGGTGAGCGGGGGCGTATGAGCAGGCCCGCCTTCCTCGCGGACGCGCTCGGCGATGCCCCTGAGGGCAGTCGTTTCGAAGGTGGCCGACTGCGCCCCTCGCCGACCACCGGCACCACGCCGGCGTGCGCGCCCGTGGACGGGCTGGTCGGTCTGCGCGTGGTGCGGCTGCCCGACGGCTCCCTGCGCGCCCAGGATCTGTCCGGACACACCGTCACCCTGCCCGCGGAAACCGGCCGGCCGGCCAAGCTCGTGGTCTTCCCCGGCGCCCAGGAGGCGCGGGCCGTCGTCCGCAACAGCTGGCGGCTCGCCATCGTGGACACGGACGGCGTCACCACCTCGGTGGCCAAGACCGACCGTGCGCCCGGTGCCTTCGGCGAGGGCTCGCTGCTGCTGCCGCCGGTTCAGTACTGGGAGTGCCTGACAGCCCGCGACCCACAGGGTTCGGAGTCGCTGCGGCACATCGACCGCGACACCGCGGCGGCCCTGCTGGTCGCCGCGGCCCACGAGGACAAGGAGGTGCTGCCCGACGCCATCCGTTCCCTCCTCCCGGTCACCCACACGGCGCTGCTCGCGGGCATCGCCGGAGTCGTGCGCCACGCCGCCGGTCAGCAGGCCGTCCTGGACGCGGCGGTGGTCAGGCTGACCCGGGCACTCGACGGCGACCTGCGGGACGAAGGCCCGGCCGGGCCGCCGGACGCCGTGCTCATCGAGGCGATGAACGGTCTCGGCGGTTCCCCCCGCACGTGGTGGAGCCGTGACGAGGAGGCCGACACCGTGTTCCGCGTCCTGCGCGAGTTCAAGCGGGCGGCCCAACGCCGCGACTCCGCCGTGGTGGAGGAACCGGCCGCGCGTCTCCATCTCGACGGGCGCCCGCTCCCCGTCGGAAGGCCCGGCCTGGAGACGCTGCTCGACCGCATCACCGCCCTGGCCTTCCGGACAGCCGCTGGCACCACCTCCGAGGACCACCGGAAGGCGCTGCACGCGCTGCTCACCGAGTTCGAAGCCCTGGGCCTGGTGCCGGCCGCCGAGCCCGCGCTCTGGCGCAAGGTGGAACTGCACGTGGAGGCGGGCCTGCTGCGCACCCCGTCCGGCGAGTGGCGTGAGGGCGCGTGGAACGGGTTGCTGCCCCTGGGCGGCGGTTCCTTCATCGCCGTCGTGGGACGTACCGCGCAGGGTGACGAGGGCTGCGTGTTCACCGGCTACTTCCACGATCCGGCCGGGCGCTTCGCGACGCCGGAGCCCTACACGCTCCGGTCGTCGGCCCCGCTGGGCGACGACGGGCACGCGGGCCGGCTCGGCGCGTTTCTCACGGAGCTGGCCGCGCGCGGACCGGCACCGTGGTTCCCGCAGGCGGCCGAAGGGTTCGCGCGGCTGACGGGCGTCACCGAAAGCATGGCCCGGCTGATCGTGGCCGGTCTGCCGCAGGTCGACGTCTACGAGCGGGCGTTCCTGACCACGCAGGCACGCGACGCCATCGGGGTGAAGGCCGCCCCGGCGGCGGTCGCGAAGGACGAACTGCGATTCATCGGTCCCGCGATCCGTACCGCGGTGGTGGCCGCTCTCCTGCCGGCCGATCCCGCCCGGCTGTGGACCGAGGGGCCGGACTGGGCCGCCGCGGCCGAGGTCTGGAACAGCAGGAAGGGCCGGCGGGAGGCCGTACCCGAGGAATTGCTGAGCGAAGTGGTACGCACGTTCAAGCAAAGCCAGTGGTTCGTCCGCGAGGCGCTGCCCGCACTCCTGAACCCGGCCGGTGAGCCCCAGCTCACCCGCGATCTGGAGTGGGCGGTCGACGGCGACCGGGTCAAGCCCGTCGACAAGGAGGCGGTCGGATTCACCGGACGGACGCTGGACGGCGCCATCGGTCTCACCGCCTGGCTCGCCCACCGTCTGCCCGCCGGCGATCCGATCCGTGCCGCGCTGCCGGCCGCGCTCGACGCCGTACGGGAGCGGTTGGCCCACCCCGGACTGCTGCTCGACCTCGGGCAGTACGTGAACCTCCCCGGCTTCCGGAAGACCGCGGGCGCACCGACCCAGGTCGGCAAGGGATTCGAGCGGTACGGTGCCGTCGTCCTCGCCACCCAGGACGACCAGCCGTGCCCCGCCCTCCGGGTCGCGCTGCTCGACGAGGCGGGCCAGGACCCGTACCTGCCCGCACTGCGGGCCGACGGCCAACGCCCCTATCGGGTCGAGGTGGCACTGCGTCTGGCCCGCTCCGCGCACTTCTCGGCTCTCCTCGCCGATCCGGGCGACCCCCGGGCGGGCGAGCGGGGCAAGGACGGCACCTGGTGGCCGCAGGACCCGAGCCGCTCGGTGCCGGATCTGGTGACCGAGGCCGCGAAGGAGTACGGCCTGAGCGAGGACGCCGCGTCGATCTATCTGATGCTGCTCGCCATGCCCGACCCGACCGACCGCATGACGGCCCGGTGGACGGGCTGGAAGCCCGCTCGACTCAAGGCCGCCCGGGCCGAACTGGCCGCCACCGACCTGGTGGTGGAGGCCACCCGCACCAGGGCCGGACGTTCGCTCTTCCTGCCCGGCGGCTGGATCCAGCCGAGCGCTCCGCGCGCTCCGCTGGAGGAGTGGAAACGGCCGCTGTTCGACTGCCTGTTGTACGGCGACGAGGCTCTGCTGGGGGTGATCGTGCCGACCGAGCCTGCGGCGGAGCTGTACCGAAGGGTCTGGCAACTGGTCCAGGAGAGTGGCGGGCCCCGGTTCCAGGAGTTCAAGGTGCGGCGGGGCCGCCGCCGCTGACGTACCTCCGGGGCGCGGTCACCGGCCTCCCTCCCGGGCGCCGGCCCCGACCGGCCGGCGCCCCCGCCACCCCCTGCCACAACGACCGACCGACCTACCGAACAAGGACACACGCATGCCCCCGACCGACACGGCTACGGCCCCTCCGGCCCGGCAGACCCTGCCCGCCGAAGAGCGCCACGCCACCGAACTCGCCTTCCTCGCCGCCCACGACACGGGCCCCCGCCCGCCCGGCTGGCGGCTGACACCCCGCTCCGCGATCACCTTCGTCTGCGGCAGCGGCGGCGAAGCGCTCAAGCTGGCCGAGCGGCACGCGACGCTGCCGGACCGCCTGGTCGTCGCCCCGAAGTTCGTCGGCGAACGCGCTCTGGTGGAGCGGTGCGTGGTGACCCTCGCCGGAGAGCGCGGTCTCCTGCTGGTCGGTGAGCCGGGCACAGCCAAGTCGATGCTCTCCGAGCTGCTGTCCGCCGCCGTCTGCGGCACCAGCGCGCTGACCGTGCAGGGCACCGCGGGCACCACCGAGGACGCCCTGAGGTACGGGTGGAACTACGCCCTGCTCCTCGCCCAGGGCCCCACCCCCGAGGCGCTGGTCGACTCCCCGGTGCTGGCCGCCATGCGGGCCGGCCGGGTGGCCCGTGTCGAGGAGATCACCCGCTGTCTGCCCGAGGTGCAGGACGCCCTGGTGTCGATCCTGTCCGACCGGCGGATGAGCGTGCCCGAACTGGTCGGCACGGACGACGCCCAGGTCTCCGCCGCACCCGGATTCACCGTCATCGCCACCGCCAACCTGCGCGACCGCGGAGTGTCGGAGATGTCCGCCGCTCTCAAGCGCCGCTTCAACTTCGAGACCGTGCACCCGATCGCCGACGTCGACGCCGAGACCGAGCTCGTACGGCGGCAGGCCGTGGCGGCCGTCGAGCGGGCGGGCGCCGCTTTCGGCGTCGACGACGCGGTGCTGGATGTGCTGGTCACCGTCTTCCGCGATCTGCGGGCCGGACGGTCCGCGGAGGGCTGGGACGTGGAGCGGCCCGGCACGGTGATGTCGACGGCCGAGGCCGTGCAGGTCGCCGTCTCCCTCGGGGTGGCCGCCGCCTACCTCCCCGGGGCCGACTCCCTCGACCTGGTCCCCGGTCACCTCCTCGGCGTGGTCCGCAAGGACGACCCGGCCGACCACGCACGGCTGCTCGGCTACTGGGACGGCCCGGTGCGCCGCCGCGCCGAGGACGGTTCCGCGCTGTGGCGCCGACTCTGGGACCTGCGGGAGAACCTCCGGTGACATACACCCAGGATCCACGGGCGGCCGTCACCGCCCTGGCCGGCTCCGTGGCGCCGTACCTGCTGGGCGTACGGCACCACAGCCCGGCGCTCGCCGCGGCGGTGCCCGCCCTGCTCGACGCCTGCGGGGCGGAGGTCGTCTGCGTGGAACTGCCCGCGGACTTCCAGCCGTGGCTGATCCATCTGGCCGCGCCGGGCACGGTCGCCCCGGTCGCGCTCGCCGGTGCGGGTGGGAACGGGCGGCTCGGCTTCTATCCGTTCGCCGATTTCTCCCCGGAGCTGGCCGCCGTCCGCTGGGCGCGGGAGCGGGGAGCGGAGGTCGTGTGCTGCGATCTGCCGATGTCCGATCCGCGGTGGACGTCGGACGGCCCCCTCCCGTCGGGCGACACGCGGTCCGCGGTCGCCGACGGGGTGTCCGAGATCCCCGCCGTGACGTTCGGGAACGCGCTCGCCGCCTCCGGGACCGGCCGGGACGGCGACGATCTGTGGGACCGCTGTGTGGAGGTCCTCGCCCCGGGATCCACCGCCGAGGCGATCCGCCGCGCTGCCCTCGGCGTCGGCTGGGCACTGCGCAGCGACGCCGAGACCGCGGGCGGGATTCCCTCGGTGGACCTGGCCCGCGAGGCCCACATGCGCGAGACGATCGCCCGCGCCACGGGGGCGGGGCGGCGGGTCGCGGCCGTCGTCGGCGCGTTCCACGCCCCGGCACTGACACCGGCCGCCCTGTCGGCCGGTCCCGTTCCGCTTCCGGGCCCCGGTGCCACCGATGCCGTGTCGACCGTGGTCGATCAGGCCGTTGTCGGGGAGCACCCGGGCACGGTCACCTCCCTCGTCCCCTACGCCTTCGATCTGCTGGACTCCCGTTCCGGCTACCCGGCCGGCATCCGGGACCCCCGCTGGCAGCAGGCGGTGTTCACGGCCGCAGGAGATCCCGAGCAGGTGCGGGGCGCCGCCGCGCGAGCGGTCACCGACGTGTGCCGGGAACTCCGCGCGGCCGGGCACACCGCCGGTACGGGCGAGGCCGCCGAGACCCTGCGGATGGCAGGGGACCTCGCCCGGGTGCGCGGACTCCCGGCACCGGGGCGGGGCGAGGTCATCGAAGCGCTGACGACCGTGATGGGCCAGGGCGAACCGCTCGGCCGCGGCCGGGCCCTCGCCCGGGCGCTCGAAGTCGTCCTGGTCGGCACCGACCGGGGCCGGATCGCGCCGGGTACCCCGCGCTCCGGTCTCGGCCCGTGTGTGGAGGCCGAGGTCGCCGCCCTGCGGCTGCCCGGCCCTGACGACCCCTCGGCACGCGAGGTTCGGCTCGACCCGCTGCGTTCCGCTCTCGACGGGCGCCGCGAAATCCTCCTCCAGCGGCTCGCCGTGTGCGGCGCCGGCTACGGCGAGGCCGTGGCGGTGGCCGGTACGGGCGACGCGGCCGCCCTGACCACCCGCTGGCGCGTGTCATGGACACCGGCCGTCCCCGTACGGCTGGATCTGGCCGGGATACGGGGCGTGACCGTGGCCCTGGCCGCCGAGGGCACCCTGCGGGAGACCTTCCGCAGGGAGACGGCGGACGGCGGGCCCACCTGCGCCCATGTCCTCGCGGCACTCGGTGCGGCCGCCCGCTGCGATCTGCCGGCGCTGGTGACCGAACGGCTGGCCGACGCCGCCGCCGTACTCCCCGCTGCGGCCACCCTGCCCGAACTCCTCACCGCACTGGACCTGTTGGAGACGCTGTGCCGCGGTCATCTGCCCGGCACCACCCCGGACAGTCGACAGGCCGCCGCCGAACTGGCCACCGACCTGCTGGGGTCGGCGGTCCGCGCCCTGCCCGGGCTGGCGGGCAGTGACCGGCCGGAGGACACGGCCGCGCTCATCGAGCTGGCCTCCCGGGCCGGTGAACACCGTCTCGGGCTGCGGATGGACGACGCCCTCGACACCCTCGCTCGCACGGGCTCCCCGATGGTCCAGGGCGCCGCGCTGGCCGCCCGGGTCCTGCTCGACCTCGACGACGCTGGCACCCTCGGCGCGCGGACGGCGGGCTGGATCGACACGGCCACCGGCCCTGAAACCCGCCTTGCGCTGGGCCGAAGGCTCGGCGGGCTGCTCATTGGCACGGCCGCGTTGCTCCAGTCGGCACCGACGGCACTGGACCCGCTCCTCGACCGCATCGACACGCTCGCCGATCAGGGCTTCCTCGACCGACTGCCCGCCCTGCGCGGGGGTTTCGACACGCTGACCCCGGCCGGCCGCGACCGTCTCCTGCACACCGTGACCGAGCGGCTCGGCGACCGCCTCGACCTGTCACTCACCACCTCGCCGCGACTCCTCGCCCTGTGGACGGCCGCGGACGCCGAGGGCCTCGCGGCCCTGCGCGCACTGCGCCTGCCGACCGGAACGAACGGCGCGGCCTGCGCGGACTCCGAGCCCCCGGCGGTCCCGGGTAAAGCCGACGACCCCGCAGCATCCACGCCCTCTGCAGCGCCGCACTCCGTACAGACAGCCGGCCCGACCGACCCCGCTTCCGCCCTCCGGATCACCCCCACCGACCGCTGGCGGCTGCTTCTCGGCCGGGAGACCGACAAACTCCCGCAGAGCGCCCGCCGATACGCGCACGCGCTCGACGAGTTGTACGGCACCGGCCGCGGTGAGGGCTCCTCGGACCTCGGCCGGGAAGGCGCCGCCCGGGGCCAGGGAGGCGGCCGGGACGCGTCCTTCCCGACGGCTCGCGAATGGGCCGAGGAACTGGAGGCGCTGTTCGGAGCCGAGGTCCGTGAGGAGGTGCTGGCACGCGCCGCCGACCAGGGGCGCACCGAGGTACTGGCCGAACTCGACCCCGCCGCGGTCCGGCCGTCGGTCGACCTGCTGACCTCCGTGCTGTCCCTCGCAGGCGGGATGCCCGAGCGGCAACTGGCCAGGCTGCGCCCCCTCGTACGCCGGCTGGTCGACGAACTCGCCAAGGAACTCGCCACCCGGATGCGTCCGGCCCTCACGGGGCTCGCGACACCCCGCCCCACCCGACGGCTCGGCGGCCGGCTCGATCTGCCGCGCACCCTGCGGGCCAACCTCGCCCACGCACGCCGGACGGCCGACGGCCGGACGATGGTCGTACCGGAGCGGCCGGTGTTCAGCACCCGCTCGCGCAAGGAGGCCGACTGGCGGCTGATCCTGGTGGTCGACGTGTCCGGGTCGATGGAGGCCTCCGTCATCTGGTCGGCCCTGACCGCGGCGGTCCTGGGCGGCGTCCCCACCCTGTCCACGCACTTCCTCGCGTTCTCGACGGACGTGATCGACCTGACGGACCGGGTCCAGGACCCGCTGTCGCTGCTCCTTGAAGTACGGGTCGGCGGCGGCACCCACATCGCGGCCGGGCTCGCCCACGCGCGCTCCCTGGTCACCGTGCCCAGCCGGACCCTCGTCGTGGTGGTGAGCGACTTCGAGGAGGGCTACCCGCTGGGCGGACTCCTCGGCGAGGTACGGGCCCTGGCGAGCTCCGGGGTGCATCTGATGGGCTGCGCCGCCCTGGACGACACCGGCACCCCGCGCTATTCGGTTCCCGTCGCCCAGCAGCTCGTCGCGGCAGGCATGCCCGTCGCCGCGCTCAGTCCACTCGCCCTCGCCCGCTGGGTGGGCGACCGTCTCCGCGGAGCGACCCGATGAACACCGAACTGCCCCCGGTGGCGCCCGATGTGGTCGCCGGCGCCGTGGAGAGTCTGACGACCAGGCTGCGCAAGAAGCTGGACGCCACGATCGAGTCGTACGCGGCCGTACCGGTCGTCACCGACGGCACCGTCCGGCGCGTGCGGTGCGGTGAGGACGCGGAGGTCACGCTCACACCCGGTCCCTCCGGCACGGTCACCGACGCGGACCAGGTGGTGTGCAGTTGTCTGCTCGCCCCCCGCTGCCTGCACCGGGCCGCCGTCCTCGGCGCCTGCCCACTGGCCGACACGATCGCCGAAGCCGCCGCTGATACCGGTACCGACGACGAGGGCCATGGCGACGGCGTGCCGCGGGAGGACTCCGACGCCGTGGCGGCCGCGACCCCCGGTGCGACGACCGGCGCCCGGCCCGCCCCATCGCTCGGCGCCGAAACCGTCCCGGAGCCCGAGGAGCCGAACCCGCTCACCGATGCCCAGTCGGCCGCCGCGTCCGAGCTGTGGGCGGCGGCAGCGGCCGTCCTCGCCGCCGGGGTGCCCGCCGCGGGCGCGGTCCCCCAGGCCGAGTTGCTGCGGGCCGCCCACACGGCCCGGCTCGCCGGGCTGCACCGCGCCGAGGCGGCCGCGCTGCGCGTCGTGCGGGGGCTGCGTGGAGCGCGTGCCCGCCACGACGGCCACCGGCTGGCCGACCTCGTCGCCGCCGTGCGGGAACTGCTGCTCACCACCGCCCTGTTGGCCGCGGCCGACCCGGAACAGGACCTGATCGGCACCGCCCGCCGCACCTACCGACCGGGCGGCAGCCTGCGGGTTCACGGAGTGTGCCGGGAACCGGTGATCGCGGCCACCGGGTACGGCGGAGTCGTCACCCATCTCGTCTCCGACGACGGACGCTGGTTCTCGGTCGCCGACGTCAAGCCCGGCGGCCCGGCCCGCGCCCAGGGCGCGGCCACGGCCACGGTCGTGCTCGGCTCGGGAAGCCTCGACCATGCCCAACTCGCCCGTGGCGGACTTCTGATCACCGGCGCGACGGTCTCCTCCGACGGGCGCCTCGGCTCCGGCAAGGGAGTTCGGGCGACTCCGCTCACCGGTCAGTCGTGGACATCGGGCCCGCTCGCCGCGCTGTTCGCGCGCCCGCTGAGCGAGGTTGTCGCCGAACGGCTCGCCGTGGCACCGGGAGCCGACCCGGAGCGGGCGGAGCGGGCGGCACGCGAGCTGATCGGCTGCGACGTGGTCCTCGTCGGAGCGGTCGGCGAGCACCTGATCGCCCGGGAACTGTCTGCCGGACGGCCGGACACGGAAGGCCTGCTGATCCGCCTGGCCCCGTCCGACGGCCACCCCGGCCTCGCCCACACGGTCAACTTCCGTCGGCTCGCGTCCCGGCCGGGGCTGCGGCTCCGCGTGATCGGCCGTCTGGACCCCGACCGCGCCGCCACGTTCCGTCCCCTCGCCGTCGCCCCGCTGCCGGACACCGAGGCGACGCTGCGACTTCCGGCGGCCTGGCAGGGCCACGCCGACCTGGGCTACGACCGTCTGGAGGGCGCGCACGTGCCGCCTCCGGACGTCATGCCTGCCACGCCCGCCGTGGACGGCCCGAGCGACATGCCACCGGACCCGCTGGCAGAGGCTCCCCTGTGGCGGCTGCGGCGGCTGACCGAGGTCGCCGTGTCGGGTGGCCGCAGGGCCGTAGCCGAACCCGCGCGCGACGGCGACCGGAGCGGGGGTGGTGCGGCCATGCGACGCGGCGGCTTCCACACGGCCGCGGACTTGGCGGCCGACCTCGCCGCGGAGGCGGACCGGCGCACCCGCGACGTCTTCGGCCGCACCGACAACGCCGACCCGGACCGCTACGCCCGGGCGTGGCTCGCCGCGGCCGTCTATCTGACGGGGGTCGAGCGGGCGCTGATACGGACCACCTGGCAGCCGGAGAGCGCCAGTTGCTGATTGCCGGCGACTGCCGTCGTGTGCCGCCGGTGGAGGCCCGGCGGCGCTCCTGCACCTGATGCGCGGGTTTCCGCACACCGGCACAAGAAGTGCCGGCCGATGCGTGCGGGCAAGGTGGTGGGCGGTCGTGTCATCCGCCGGGCAGGAGGGAGCCGCCACCCGTCGGCAGCGCCGGGGCCGGTCCGCCCCGCGTGTCACGGGACGGCTGTCGACCAGGGCCTGCCCGGCTGGTCTTGCCGGGCAGGCCCTGGTTCCGAGCAGGGCTCAGCGCTTGAGCGTGAAGGTGAAGTCGCCGGAGAGCTTGCCGCTCAGCCGGACTGCGGAGACGAGTTTGCCCTCCGCGATCAGTCTCTCGACGTCGGCCCGCGAGAGACCGCACCCTTCAGCGATCAGTCGCCCCGGCCTGACGGGGATCCGCGCCGCGAACCGGACCGAGACGTCGATCACCTCGCGGTCCGGATGATCCGGTCCGCCGGTGTCGAGACGCCAGGCGTTGCCCCAGTCGAGGGCGACGCGGTTACGGCGCCGTACGACCGGATCCTGGAGCAGCTCCGCTGCCAGGCCAGGGTCGTTGGCATGCAGTCGGTCCAGCAGCTCAGGTCGTATGGACCGCACGTTCATCCGCTCCAGGACGGTGAGTTTGGCGGTTTCCCCGCACGCGGTACAGAGCGCGAGGAGCCAGACGTCAAGGAGCTTGTGGTGGGCGTTGACGCGGAATTTGCCGCTTGCCCGGAGGCGCTCGGACGCGCACGCGTGGCAACGGCGGAGGACGATCGGCAGGCAGGTGGGCACGACCACCCAGTTTTCGAGCACAGAAGTACACCGGTTCCAGTGAGAAGTCCGCAGCAAAAAGGAGCGCGGCGCACAGGCGCGACGCGCGACGATTCAGCGCTCGGGAGGTCTCACAGGGTGTACAACGGCACGTCCTTGACCAGACGACTTGGGTCGGCAGCACGGTATGGGCACACGGCGGCGCTGTTCCACTGGTTTTCGAGCGTCCGGGGCCGGCGAGGAAATTGGCTGTCGTGCCGGTCGCGGAAGGCTCAGACTCTGCGGGTGAGTGACATGGAGGCGTTCCGCGAGGCCGTTACCGCGTGGGCGGCCGGTGGGCCCGGTGACCCGGCGCGCGAGGTGGCCGCGCGGCTGTCCGTCCGGACTGCCGTTCTGCTCGAAGGACCGAGCGATGCCGCGGCGGTCAGCGCACTGGCCGAGAGCCGCGGCAGGAACCTGGAGGCCGAGGGCGTCTGCGTCCTGGCGATGGGCGGTGCGATGAGCGTCGCGCGCTTCGCGTCACTCCTCGGGCCGCCGGGCCTGGGCCTCCGTCTCACGGGACTGTGCGACGAGGCGGAACAGGGCTACTACGCACGCGGCTTGGAGCGGGCCGGTGCGGCGGAGCGAGGCTTCTTCGTCTGCGCCGCGGATCTGGAGGACGAACTCATCCGCGCGCTCGGCGTGACGCGGGTGGAGGAACTCGTCCGGGAAGAAGGCGACTTGCGCGCCCTGCGGACCTTCCTGCGTCAGCCCGCACAGCACGGGCGCACCCTACAGCGGCAGTTGCGGCGTTTCCTCAGCACGAAGAAGGGGCGCAAGATCCGCTACGGCCGTGTCCTTGCCGAGGCACTCTCCCCCGACCGCGTGCCTGCCCCGCTCGACGGCTTGCTCAACAGCATCTGACCGCCGGCCTCCGACCGTTCCCGGACACCTCGTCCGCGGGATGGCGTGGCGCCGTCCGTTCGGGCGACGATGGCAGCCATGACACTGTCGACGGCGTTCACGAGATTGTTCGGTGTCCGGCACCCGATCGCCCTGGCTCCGATGGGCGGTTCGGCCGGCGGTGAGCTGGCCGCGGCCGTCTCGCGCGGGGGCGGGCTCGGCTTGCTGGGCGCCGGAGGTGGCGACCCGGAGTGGCTGGCGCGCGAGCTGCCGATCGTGGCGGGTGCCGGGGTGCCGTGGGGCGTCGGGTTCCAGGCCTGGGCGACCACCATCGAGGTGATCGAGCTGACACTTGAGCACGGCCCCGGAGCGGTGATGTTCTCCTTCGGAGATCCGGGCCCGTTCGTCGAACGGGTCCATGAGGCCGGCGCGGCGGTGATCATCCAGGTCACCGATCTGGAGGAAGCCCGGCAGGCGTTGGACCTGGGCGCCGACGTCGTCGTGGCGCAGGGCACGGAGAGCGGCGGGCACGGCGCCCGGCACGGGCGGTCCACCCTCCCCTTCGTAGCGGTGGTGGTGGATCTGGCGCAGGGAGTACCGGTACTGGCGGCCGGTGGGATCGCGGACGGCCGTGGCCTGGCGGCCGTCCTGGCGCTGGGCGCGGCCGGGGCGGTCATCGGCACCCGCTTCCAGGCCACGTCCGAGGCCCTCGTCGACCCCTCGACCGCCAAGGCGCTCGTGGAGGGACGCGGACAGGACACGGAGCGCAACCGCATCCTCGACATCGCCCGGAACTCCCGATGGCCGTCGAGGTACACGGCTCGCACTCTGGGCCACCCCTACCTCGACCGGTGGAGGAGCCGGGAAGCGGAACTCGCCGCGGACCCCGCGGCAGCCCGCCTGGCCTATGAGGGCGAGGTGGCCCGTGGTGATGTACCCGCGTCGCCGGTCTGGGCGGGCGAGGGCGTCGACCTGGTCACCGACCTGCCACCCGCGGCCGATCTTGTCGCCGCCCTCGCCTCCGAGGCCGGCCGTGCCCTGGCCCGGGCGGGGCGTGACTGACCGGAGCGACGCTCCAGGGCCGGAGGGTCCGCCGTTCCTGACAGGGCCGCCCTCCCCCCGTGTCGGGCACCGTGCACAACTTCGCGAAAGACGGGTAGGAGCTCTGACGGAATGTCACCATGGCCCGGAGAACCGCTCCGAGCCCACCCCCGTGGCAACCATCGGCATCCTGGACCGCCCCTCTCGACCGCTCCGCATCACCTCACGGGCCGTGGACACCCGTGCCTCGCAACCCGCCTCGAGTCCCACGTACGCACGCGACCGGCCGAGCCTCGCCATCACGATCGCCGCACCTCACGTGACGGGAGCCGGCCCGGTTCGATGGCTTCGCCGGAACAGGAGCACACTCATGCGCCTCTACGCCCAGACCCCAGCGCGCCGGAGCCGTCAGGTACTCGCCGACCTGATCGCCGTGGCCCTGATCGCGGCCGCGGTGTGGTTCGCCCTGGCCGTCCGCGACGCGATCCTGCTGCTGGCCGAGCCGGGGCGGAAGGCCCAGAGCGCGGGCGACAGCCTCGCCGGCGGCCTCGGTGACGCCGGCGACGCGGCCTCGAAGGTGCCGTTCGTCGGAGGCTCCCTGAAGAAGCCGCTCCTGTCCGCGGCCGACGCCGCCACCGGTCTCTCCGACGCCGGTCAATCGTTGGCGGACTTGGTGGGCCGCGTGGCCACGTTGGCCGCCATCGCCCTGATCGTGCTCTCCGTGGCCTTCGTCCTGCTGTTGTGGCTTCCTCCTCGCCTGCACTGGATCCGGCGCAGTGCCACCACCCGACGTCTCCTGGACGCCCCTGGAGGCGCCGACCTGCTCGCCCTGCGCGCCCTGACCGGACGGCAGCGCGATCTCGCCGCGGTCCCCACCCCGCCGGGTGGCCTCGCCGACGCCTGGCGGCGCGGAGACCAACAGGTCATCGCCGACCTGTCCAAGGTGACCCTGAGGCAGGCGGGCCTGCGGCCGTGACACGCGAAGCGCACACCGGCCCCACGAGAGGGCAAGCGATCCAGGCGATCGGCGTGAATTCCCTCAAGGCCCGGCTTCGACGATCGGGCCGGGCCTTCCGCCCCCGCTGGCAGAGACGATCGGTCGTGGCCTTCTGCACCCGGTGACCGAGCTGGTAGACAGGTGCGATGGCAGGTGACAACTCCGGCGCATCTCAGGCAGGGCAGTCAGGACTGGTCGTGAGGGTCCCTGAACTGGAACCTGTCGTACGGGCGTGGCGGGACCGGCTGGACCCGTCGGCCCGTGCGGGGGTCCCGGCGCATGTCACCGTGCTTTTCCCGTTTCTCGACGAGAGCCGCATCGACAGCGACACCCTGGCCGCCATCGATGGCGTGATCGGGCGTCATCACCCCTTCGAGGCCCGGTTCGAGCACTTCGGTCGATTCCCCGGGGTTCTGTATCTCGCCCCTGAACCGGACGCGCCGTTTCGTCGGCTCACCGAGGCCATCGTGAGTCGGTGGCCCGAAACCCCGCCGTTCGGCGGGCAGTTCGATGACATCGTCCCGCATCTGACCATCGCCCAGGCACCGGACGACACAGCCCTGGACGAGGCCGAAGCCGACCTTCGCGGCCGGCTTCCCGTCCTGGTCGATGTGTCGTCGGTCGATCTCATGGTCCATGACGGATCGCGGTGGCGGCAGCGGGCGTCGTTCGCGCTCCGCTGACACCGCGACGAGAGAGCGAGAGCGTTCGGTCGTCGGCTCTCAGCGACCGGCTTGCGGCTCGACGCAACCCGCTTCCCGGTAGGGACCGTCGGCCGACAGCGGCCTCCAGCCGTTGAGCTCGGCGGGAGCGGCCCGCCCGTCAGACCAGTCGCTTGTGCAGGACGATGCAGGGACGCCGGTACTGGATGTCGGTTCGACGGTCGATCTCCTGCCAGCCCAGGGAGGTCCAGAACGCGAACGCGGCGGGGTTGTTCTCCAGGACGGCCAGCCGAAGGCCCTCCCTGCCGTCGCGGCGAAAGCGTTCCTCTACGAGCCCGGCCAACCGTCGGCCGAACCCGTGCCGGTGCAGACTCCCGTGCACCAGCAGCAGCCCGATCCACGGATGTCCGTCGGTGGGGTGACGGTCGAGCAGACACAACAAGCCGACGATCCGGTCCTGCCCGTCACGGGCGAGCAGGACCTCGCAGCCCTCGGTCTCCGCTTCCTCCCGCAGATCCGCCTCGACCCTGTCGGCCGGAATGCGCTCGGGATCGTACTCGCCCGCGGCCCGGCAGTACTCCGGGTTGCTCGCGTAGAGACCGACCACCTCGGCGATCTCTTCCGGGGAGAAACGGAGCGGGGTGAGCGACAACGGTGACATCCGGGCAGGTTAACCAGCGGCACGACCGTCCAGGACGATGGGTGCTCCGTCGACCGCCGCACGCCCCGCGCGCCGAGGTGATGCGATGGGGGTCGCCTTCGTTCATGTCACAGGGAACCGGGCTACCTCGTCTCAAGGGATACAACCACTGACGACGACCGAGGAGCTCCAACATGGATCAGCGGCTGAACTACTTCGCCAGCCCGACCGCGGGCAAGGCCCTCAAGTACTTCATGTCGGCCGGCAAGGCGCTCAAGGACTCGCCGCTGCCCGCCGCGACGCAGGAACTGGTGGCACTGCGTGTGAGCCAGATCAACGGATGCGCCGTCTGCGTCGACATGCACACCAAGGAGGCCGCCGCCGCCGGCGAGACCTCGGTACGGCTGAACCTCGTCGCGGTGTGGCGGGAGGCCACGGTGTTCACCGAGGCCGAGCGGGCCGCGCTGGCGCTGGCGGAGGAAGGCACCAGGGTCGCGGACGCGGCCAAGGGCGTCAGCGACGAGGTGTGGGCGTACGCCGTCAAGCACTACGACGAGGAACAGCTCACGGCCCTGGTGATCCTGGTTTCCTTCATGAACTCGGCGAACAGGCTGAACATCATCACCCAGCAGCCGGCCGGCGACTACGAGCCCGGACAGTTCCACTGAACGGCACCGGCATCGGGTTCGAGGCCCGGTTGCCGACCCCGGGCCAGGAGAGTTGCCGACGCCGGGCCAAGAGAGAGGGACTCGCCGTGGACAAGGTCGAGGAGTTCGAGGAGCTGCGACCGCTGCTCTTCTCGATCGCCTACCGGATTCTGGGCAGCGTGAGTGAGGCCGAGGACGCGGTGCAGGAGACCTGGCTCCGCTTCGACCGCTCGACGACCGCGCCCACGTCGGCCAAGGCCTTTCTCTCCGCCACGGTGACGCGGGTGTCGATCGACGTACTGCGCTCCGCGCGCGTACGGCGGGAGGAGTACGTGGGCTCGTGGCTTCCCGAGCCGCTGCTGAACGATCCCTACCAGGATCCGGAGCGCTCGGCGGAGCTGGCCGACTCCGTGTCGATGGCGGCGCTGCTGTTGCTGGAACGGCTCAGCCCGCTCGAGCGGTCGGTGTTCGTCCTGCGGGAGGTGTTCGCGTTCGGGTTCGACGAGATCGCCAAGGCCGTCGGACGTTCGGAGGCGGCGTGCCGGCAGTTGCTGGTGCGGGCACGGCGGCACATGGAGGCCGGGCGGCCCCGGTTCGAGGCGGACCGTCAGGAGCGGCAGGAACTTGCGGCGCGGTTCTTCGACGCGTTGAGGGACGGTGATGTGGGGGCGCTGCGGGGTGTGCTGGCCGCCGACGTACAACTGGTCGGGGACAGCGGGGGCAAGGCCCCGCAGCTGGCCCGGGCCGTCAGCGGGGCCGACAACGTCGCCCGGCTGCTTGCCTCCGTCTTCCCTCTGATGGCCCGGATCGATGTGACGTGCGAACCGCACGAGGTGAACGGCCAGCCCGGTGCGATCTTCCGCGCCCGGGACGGCAAGATCCTGCACATCCTCGCCCTCGACGTGCTCGACGGGCGGATCCAGGCGATCCGTGCGGTGATCAATCCTGACAAGCTCGGCCACCTCGGGCCGGTCACCGACGTCTGGGCGGTCGACCGGGAGGTGAGGCAGGCCCGCCGTCGGTCGCACTGACGCGGTGCGTCCGTCTGCCGGAGCGGGCATCGGTGGGATCGGACGAGCCGTGTGAGTCTGCCTCGGCCGATGCGCCGCAGTTCCTCGTCGTGCTCGATGCTTTTGAAGGGGGCCACGGGGCCACCGCTGCGGGCGCCGGGCCCGGCAGCGGGGCCGACTCCGCGCGGAGAGCGGCGACGGCAACCGCGACGGCCACGGCGGGGGCTGAGGCCAAAACGATTCGCCCTGGCCAGGGCGCGCCCGTTACCCTGCGCGACGTGAACCACCCCCGCGCATCCCGCCGTCCCTCATGAGTCTCGCCCGAACCCTGATCGACGTCCGGCCGTTGCGTACGTCCCCGGTCTTCAGGCGTCTGCTGATCGGCCGGACCGTGTCGGTGCTGGGCAGCTTCATGACCATGGTCACCGTCATGTACCAAGTCTGGGACATGGCGCACAGCGCGGTCTGGACCGGCGCGGTGGGGCTGGCGCAGGCGCTGCCGATGGTGGTGTTCGGGCTGTTCGCCGGCTCACGGGCGGACCGTGGCGACCGTCGGCGCATCTTCCTGTTCGCCACCGTCGGCCAGGCGGCCGTCTCCCTGTTGCTCGCGGTGCAGGGCTTCACCGGGCACGTCCCGGTGGTGGGCGTGCTGGGCCTGGTCGCCGCTCAGTCCTGCTGTTCGGCGGTCGGCGGTCCCGCGGCGGGCGTGTTCGTGCCGAGGCTGCTGCCGAAGGACCAGGTGGCGGCCGGGCTGGCGCTCCAGCAGGTCTCCGGTCAGGCGATGATGCTCGCCGGTCCGGCGCTCGGCGGCATCCTGCTCGGCTGGGTCGGTATCGGCCCCTGTTACCTCGTCGACGCCCTGTCCTTCGGGCTCGCGTTCTACGGCGCGTTCGGACTGCCGGCTCTGCCTCCCTCGGGTGAACCGTCCCGGGCCGGGCTGCACGGGGTGCTGGACGGCCTCCGCTTCCTGGCCGGGCACCGAGCGGTACGCGGCGCCCTGATCACCGACCTGGCCGCCACCGTGCTCTCGATGCCGACCAGTCTGTTCCCGCTGGTCAACGCCGAACGGTTCGGCGGCAGTCCACGCACGCTCGGTCTGTTCCTGTCCGCACTGGCCGTCGGCGGCATCGCCGCGTCCACGCTGTCGGGCCGGGTCACGCGGCTCGGGCGTCCCGGGCAGGTGATGCTCTGCGGCGCGGGGATCTGGGGGCTGGCCCTGGCGGGCTTCGGTCTGACGCACGATCCGTGGGCCGGGCTCGGGCTTCTGGTCCTCGCCGGCGCCGCCGACGCCGTCTCGGTGATCTCGCGCAGCACGATCGTGCAGACCCACACGCCGGACGCCCTGCTGGGCCGGGTGACGGCGGCCGAGCAGATCGTCGGCCAGGCCGGCCCCAACCTCGGCAACCTGCGTGGCGGCGTCGTCGCCGGCTGGGCGTCCGGCGCGACCGCCCTGGTCAGCGGCGGGCTCCTCTGCCTGTTCGCGGTCGTCTGGGTCGGCGCGAAGACGCCGGAACTACGCCGCGGTTCCGTCCCCGAGGTCCACACCGGGCCCACACCGCTCCAGGCCGTGACCGCCTCCGTACCGGACGGATCATGACGCCCTCGGCCGCGCGCCGACGCCCAGGTGCTGCACCGGTCGGTATCAGGGGCCGGGTCCGGAGCAGGAACCGGGCCACCACACCGGCGCCTGGGCTCTGCTCCCGACCCGATCCGATCCGGCCCGGCAGCGTCGGCAGCCCGCTCCTTCCTTAGTGGTCGTCAGTGCCCGAGGGCCGGTTGTCGATCGGCGGGAACGCGAGACCGGTCGGGGTGTTGAGGCCGGAAGCGGGAAGGGTGTCCTGCCCGCCGCCGGCCTCGCTGACCCGTACCACCCGGTTGTTGAGACCATCGGCCACATAGAGGAAGCCTCGGCCATCCAGGGCGAGGCCCAGCGGATCGCTCAGACCGGTGGTGGGTACCGTGGTCTGCGTACCGCCGTCCGCGGGCAGCTTCACCACGCGGTTGTTGCCGCTGTCCGAGATGTACAGGTCCCCGGCGGCGTTCAGCGCCAGACCGGTCGGCTGGGACAGGCCGACGGCGGGGACGGTGATCTGACCGCTGCCGTCCGCGGGAACCTTCACCACCCGGTTGTTGACGAAGTCGGAAATGTACAGGTCCCCGCCGGTGCTCAGTGCCAGGCCCCAGGGATGGAGAAGTCCCGTGGTGGGGACGGTCGTCTGGCCGCTGCCGTCGGAGGGGACCTTCACGATGCGGTCGTTGAAGCTGTCGGCGATGTAGAGGCTGCCATGCGCGTCGACGGCGAGGCCCAAGGGGCGTGACAGGCCGACGGTGGGGACGGTGGCCTGCTCCCCGCCCCTCGACTCGAGCTTCACGACCCTGTTGTTGCCCGTGTCGGAGACGTAGAGCTCACGGGCGGTGTCCCACGCCAGGCCGGTCGGACGTACTACGCCGTTGAGCGGCACCGTCGTCTGACCATCCCCGTTCGCCGGCGATCTCACGACGCGGTCGTTGCCGTAGTCGGACACGAACAGAGGCGGTCTGGCCGGTGAGGGACCATCCTCCTGTGTCGCGCCCGCCGGTCCGGTGGGCAGTGCACAGAGCACGAAGACCCCTGCGGTGGCCGCGATCCGCCGGGCCCAGCGTCCCCTGCGGCCCTCACCGGTCGACGTTTCGCGCGTTCCTGATTCCGTTGTCCTGCGCTTCACGTTTCGCCCATCTGTTCTCGACGGTCGGCGCGGGGCCGACCGTCTGCGGAAACGGTTGCCGCCGCTCGGGCACAGAGCAGCACCGCTGGTACGACGAGCGCCCGTCCGGAACGGAGACGCCGTCGTGGGTTCGGGCGGCGCCCAGCTCGGCGGCATGGTCGATGCCTTCCCCCGTGACGCGTCGCATCCCCCTGCCATCGCCCGCTCGGCCGACCCACGCGTCGACAACGCGTTCAGAACGGCACCAACAAGCCGCCCGTTCCTACCGATGGATCCGGTGTGCGAAAGACCTACCGTGCGCCTGCGCTACGGGCGCCGGGAGAGGCACTTAAATAGCGGACCATGGCTACCGAGTCTCAGCGGTTCACCGTCTTGCTGGTCCCCGAATACCTCGAGAACACGGGCGCGGCCTCCCCGCAGGACTCGGCTGTGCGATCGGCGGTCGTCGAAGCGACCGGCGAGACGGGCCAAACGGGCTACCCGCGCTACGCGGGGGACGGGATCGTGGCCGACATCGACCCTCGTACGCGCACGGTCGAGGCAGTGCTCGTCGACGGCTCGGAGCTGGACTACGGGCTGAACGCCGTCGTCGGTTCCTGACCCGGCCGTGTGCCCGCTCTTCCCGAGGGCGCTGTGCAGGGCTGACGGCACGAACCCCCTCACCGTGGACGCATCCCGGACGGACGCACATTCCGGAGCCGGTCCGGACCATCAACGCAGGGCGAGCCGCGTCAGCTGGCAGAAAAGCAGCCGACGCAGCGATGATTTCGGGGCGGGCGGCCGGTCGTTATCAGCGAGAGGAAGGGTGATCCGCCATGCCGACGCAGGAACCCGTGGAGCTACCCACCACCGAGCTCGATCCCCGCTACAGCTCCGCTGTCAATCCGCGTCCAGGTGCCGCGGACGTCACCGCCACCGAGTGGGCCGAGGCGCAGCGGCAGTTGGAGAGCGCCGAGATCTTCTGGCTGTCGACGGTGCGGCCGGACGGTCGGCTGCACGTCACTCCCGTCATCGCCGCCTGGCACGCCGGGGTGCTGTACTTCTCCACCGGCCCTGGGGAGCAGAAGGCGAAGAACCTCGCCCGCGACGGTCACTGCGCGCTGACCACGGGCGGGAACTCGCTCACCGAGGGGCTCGACCTCGTGATCGAGGGCAGGGCGGAGCACGTTGCCGATCCGGCGACGCTGGAGAAGGTGATCGCGGCGTACGAGGCGAAGTACGGATCGCACATCACCTCGCCCGAGGGCACCTTCCACGGGATCGGGGACGGGTTCCGAAAAGGGGACGTGACGGTGTTCGGGGTGGCCCCGGCCACGGCGTACGGCTTCGGCCGCGACGACGGGGTCTACACCCATACGCGGTGGGCGTTCTGAGCGGCGAGGCTCCCTGAGGCTCGGGCATCCGGAGGATGCCGGGCCCGTGAGCCTGTCGCTTCACCTGTGCGTCCGGGAGCCGCGAGCCGGGATCCGACGCGGGGCGGTGGCTTGCCCGACCACGGGGAAAGCCACCGGAAACCGCCCGGTTCAGTCCGCCGAGCGGGCGATCTGGTTGTCCAGCGCGGTGCAGAGCCAGTCGTGGGTGGCGCCGGGGGTCGGCTGTGGCGTGTCGCAGAGCTCGGCGGTGAGTTTCCAGTAGTGGTCGATACGGGGGTCCGCGGCCAGTTGCCCGCTGAGTCGGCGGCGGAAGGCGGGCGTGTCCCGCGTGTCGCGTGAGCGGGCGTAGGCGGAGACGAAGCAGTCGAGTGCCTCGCCCTCGTGCGGTGTCCGCTCGGCCACCAGGTGCGGCGATGCCAGCGCGTACGCCTCGACGAGACCGTCGTAGAGGACAGCGGGACGGCCCCCGTCGGGCCGGTGTGCCGCGGGCTGGCCGTTGCCCGTGCCGGGGCAAGGAGCGGAGACGAAGGCGTGCAGCCGGGTGAAAGCCAGCACCTGGGCCGGCGTCGGGCCTTCGGGGAGCTGCGGGACGGAGTGTTCGACAATGGCGGAGACGAGGCGGGCCGGGAGCCGCGGCGGCAGCCAGCGCCGCCAGAAGCGTGCCAACGGTGCCGTGCTGGGCGGCACGGACACGGCGCCGATCAGCCGCAGCCGCTCGGCACGTTCCTCGGGGGCGCAGTCCTGGAGCAGTTGGAGGGCCGCCTCCTGCCAGCGCAGAGCGGTGAGCCGGGAGCCGATCTGCCGCAGTTGCCCCGCGACGACGTCCTCCAGGGTGTCCTCCTGGTCGAGGACCCGTCCTACTTGGGGAACCGGCAGGTCGAGGGTGCGCAGGGAGCGGATGAGATGGAGCCTGTCGAGCGCCTCGGGGCCGTACCGGCGGTGGCCGCCGCCGCTGCGGGCGCCTTCGGGCAACAGACCCTGGTCCGAGTAGAAGCGGACGGTCTTGACGGTGACGCCCGCGCGCTCGGCGAGCTCTCCGATGCTCCACATGGTGTCGGGGGACACGGGCTTGAACCTCCCTCAGGGGGAGTTCCTACCGTACCGGCGAGCGCGGAGCTCCGGTACGGCCGGCTCCGCGGACCATCGTGTGCGAGGAGACGCTGATGACGGCATTCATCCTGGTGGCGGGCGCCCATACCGGCGGCTGGGTATGGCGGGAAGTGGCCGCCCGGCTACGGGAGTCGGGGGCGCAGGTGTATCCCGTGACGCTCACCGGCATGGAGGAGGGCGGCCCGGCGGCGGGGCCCGACACGGACCTGGAGACGCATGTCCACGATGTGCTGCGGACGATCGACGAGGTGGACGCGGCGGAGGTGGTGATGGTCGGTCACTGCTACGGCATCTATCCGGTACTCGGCGCGGCCGACCGGCGTCCGGAGCGGATCGCCCGGATCGTCCACCTGGATGCCGGCACGCCCCAGCACGGCGACCGGGCCCTGGCCCTGGTGCCCGACGACAAGGTCCGCGACCGTCTTCTGCACGGTGCCGGTGCGTCCGAGGACGACTGGCGGATTTCTCCGCCGTCACGTGAGGAGTGGCAGCGCTGGGGCAGCGTCGCAGGACTCCCGTCGGCCGTCCTGGCCCGGCTGGCGGAGAACGCCGTCCCGCAGCCGGTGGGCACACTGACCCAGCCGCTCCGCCTGTCGGGTGCGGTGTCCTCGCTGCCGTCGACCGGCGTCCTGTGCACCGGGAACGGTTCGAGCATCGCGATGGTCGAGGGCTTGGTGGGATTGGGTGACCCCCGTTTCCAGGCCCTCGCCGAGCCTCGGGTGAGCTTCTTCGAGCTCGACACCGGGCACTGGCCGATGCTCTCCCGCGCCGACGACGTGGCCGGGATACTGCTCCGGGCCGCCGCGGGAGAGGGGCACCGGGTGAGCGCCGCGGCGAGCGGACCACCGTCGCACCTCCGCCCGTTCCTCATGGAGGTGCCGGAGCAACGTCGCGAGCGGATCGGGCGGGTCGATCTGCACCTCCCCGATGGCGTCCCCGAGGGCGTCTCCGATGGTCTCTCCGGCGACCGCTCCGAAGCCGAGGGTCCCTGGCCGGCGGTGGTGTTCGTCCACGGCGGCCCGGTCCACCCCGACGTGCGGCCGACTCCACGCGACTGGCCGGGCTTCATCGGCTACGCCCGCTGCGTGGCGGGTATGGGAGCGGTCGGTGTGACACTGGACCATCGGCTGCACGATCTCGCCGACTACGGGCGGGCCGCCGACGACCTCGCCGAAGCGGTCGATCTCGTACGGGCTGATCCGCGCGTCGATGAGGACCGCGTGGCGCTGTGGTTCTTCTCCGCCGGCGGGCTGTTGTCGGCGGATTGGCTGGCGGCGCCCCCACCGTGGTTGCGGTGTGTGGCGGCGACCTATCCGGTCCTCGCACCGCTGCCGAACTGGGCGCTCGTCGATTCCCGTTTCCGCCCGGCGGTCGCGGTACGGACCGCGGGCCGGTTGCCGATCGTGGTGACCCGGGTGGAACGGGAGCGCGCGGAGATCGCGGTGACGGTCGAGGAGTTCCTGGCCACCGCCAAGGAGTGCGACGCCGAGGTCGAGGTGATCGACGTACCAGGCGGCCACCACGGTTTCGAGACGACCGACCATACCGAGCAGGCGGCCCGCGCGGTGGAACGCGCGGTGCGGTCGGTGCTGGGGTATCTGCGGGGCTGAGGGGACCGCCGCCCGAGCCGGACCCGGCGTCTCCGCCACCCCGGGGACTCTGCGCCCCGTCCCTCGGCCCATCGGCGGGTCCGGCTGCGCAACACGTGCGGACTACGGGAGTTGGCCGCGCGAGCACAGTAACTTACCTAGGATGAAGTCCAGTTGATGACCGGATGGGCGGGACGCGTGACCCGCCGGGAGCGATCGAGTCGTCGGCACGAGCCGTGAACTTCTTCGGCTGGGTGTTTCGGGCAAGGTGGTTACGATGGGCGCCGTGCGGCGGCGCTCATGCTGAGCTTCGCGGGGAGAGCAGTGCGTACAGGCAAAGCCAAGGAGATGCGTAAGCTGATCGGCCGACTGGCCGACGGACTCGAACCGCCCGTTCCGACGACCCCGGACACCCTGTTCGCCGCGCTGATCGACAGGGTCTCCGAAATCCGGGGCCGTCCGGTCATCCTCCTCAAGGAAGAGTTCCCGCACCGCACTGCGACGGGCCTGTGGCTCGACATGCCGGAGCACGACATCATCGTGGTGGACAAGCGTGCGGCGCCCGTCCATATGTTGGCGATCATCTGCCACGAGATCTGGCACATGATCGAGGGGGATTGCGGGCAACACGCGGCGGGCGTCTCCGTCGCGGAACGGGCCCTGAACGAACGGACCGACCTCCACGAGGCGGTGCGGGCCGCGGCTGCGCGTACCGAATTCCACGAGCGCTCGGAGCAGGAAGCCGAGACCTTCGCCCTCCGGGCGGTAACGCATCTGCGGATCTGGCTGGAGGGGGAACCGGGCAGTCCCGCCGCGGACCGGACCCAGATCGCGGGCCGGATCGGAGCTTCACTGGGACACCGCCGGTCCAAGGCCTGACCCGTGGACGCCTCGCCCTACTACATACCCGCGCTTGCCCTGTGGGCCGGTCTCGCGGCGAAACTGCCCGATCTGGTGCGAACCTGGCGTGACCCGCTGATCCGGTCGGTCTGCTGGGTGATCTTCCTGGGGGGTGCCGGATTCGTCTTCGCCGCGCCGCCGACCGTCGCGGCCGTGAACCATGCCAGCGGCATCCCGAATCTCGCCGCTCCCCTCGACTACGCCATCGTCAGCGCCTACAGCGCCTCCTGCCTGCTGTTGATTCTTCACTGGCGCGGAGGGCCGACCGGCCGTGTACGACGTGTGGCCCGACGCTGGCAGATCGGCTACACCGTCCTGATCGCGCTGCTCGTCGTCCTGTTCATCATGGGAAACGCCTCCGTCGAGCGGCGTACAGATCTTGACACCTACTACGCCACCACGCCCTGGATAGGGCAGATGATCGCGTTGTACCTGCTCGGCCACATGACCGCCGCGGTGACCACCACAGCACTGTGCTGGCGCTGGGCGCTGCAGGTCCATGGATGGCTACGGGCCGGACTGTGGCTCCTCGTCGCGGCCTGGCTGTTGAACCTTTCGTTCAGCACGCTCAAGATCATCGCCGTGGCGGCGAGGTGGACCGGCAACGACTGGGACGTGCTGAGCACCCTCCTGGCGCCCGGTCTCGTGGGCCTGGCCGCCACGATCGCCACCGTCGGGTTCACGGTGCCGCTGCTGGGACCGCGGATGGTCCGGCTGTGGCACGGCGTGGTCACCTGGTGGCGGCTTGGACCGCTGTGGCATGAGCTCAGCAGCGCCTCCCCCCACAGCCGGCTCGTCGCCCCCATCCCCTGGTACTCGTCGTACGCCGTGCGGCTCACCCAGCGTGAGGCGGGTATTCAGGACGGACTGAACCTCGTCCGCCCGCATCTCGACGACCGGGTTCGCTCGCGCGCGCAGACGGCGGCCCGGTCCGCGGGCCTCGAGGGCGAGGACGCCTCACACATCGGCCTCGCGGCGATGATCACTGCCGCTGTACACAACCGGTCCGACGACGCTCCGTCCCCGAGCAACGGATTCGACCCCTGTGCCGGTCTCTCCACGCGCGCCACCTTGGTGGGTGTGGCACGTGCTCTGCGTTCGTCCCCCATCGTCGCGGCAGCACGTGCCGCGGCCGCAGTCGACGAAGGGACCCGGGCATGACCCTCTCCACCCTCCACCTCGCGTTACCCGCCTGCCCGGTCGCACCCGGCCGACCGCCGACGGGACGACCGAGTCCGGCGCACGCCCCCGAAGGAGCGACGGCCTAGTGGACAGCGGCGTCGTCTTCTACATCCCCGGTGTCGTCCTCCTGCTTGCCGCTGGGCTGAAACTGTCGGCGGGCACGGCCGTCTGGCGCGACTCGCTCATCGCGTCGAGCAGCGCGATCCTTCTGGCCGGGTCGTCCGCGTGCATCCTGTCCGCCCCGCCGACGATCCGGTTCGTCAACGACGCGACCGGCGTGGCGAACTTCAGCGCCCCACTGGTCTACTCGGGCATGACCGCGCTCAGCGCGGCCTACCTCGTTCTGATGGTCAATTGGAGGGGTGGGCCGCCGGATACCCGACACCGCGGCGTCCGGCTCGTGCTGGCCGTGTACGGGCTGGTGATCGCGGGCATCTGGGTCCTGTTCGCCCAGGCGGACGTGCCCGTGGAACGGGCCCGGGATCTGGACACCTACTACGCCAACACGCCCTACATGCGCGAAATGATCGTGCTGTACATGGTCGCGCACACCGCCGCCACCGTCGCCCTCGCGGCCATGAGCGTGAACTGGCTCCGGGAGGTGCGGGGCGTGACCCGCGCCGGCCTGGTCCTGCTCGTCGTCGGCCTGACGTTCGACGCGGGCTACCAGGTCGCCAAGTACACCGCCATGGCGGCCCGTTGGGCAGGCGTCGACTGGGACTTCCTCTCCACCGACGTCTCCCCACCGCTGGTCATGCTCGCCGGCGTGACCTGCGCCTGCGGTTTCGCCGTACCCAGGGTCGGGCCGCCGGCCGTTGACAATCTCCGTGCCTGGCGGCGCTACCGGCTGCTGAAGCCCCTGTGGGCGGAGATGCGGACGCTGCGGACGCCGACGGAGGGGATCATCCGCTGGTGGGATCCGCCCGTCGTACGCCTGGCCCGTCAGGAGATCGCGATCTGGGACGGCGTTCTGGCCTGCTCGCCCTATCTTGACGACCAGGTGCGCGCGACCGCGTACACAGAGGCTGTGGCGTCCTCGGCCGCTGCCGGTACTTCAGGAGTACGAACGTTCCTGCGGTCGACGGCCGGTGCGGTCGTGCAACCCTTCCGCGCAACGCCGATGACGCCGATGACGCCGATGACGCCCGCAACTGACGGCGTACCCGGGCAAGTTGCCCACCAGGCCGCGTTGGTCGCCGAGGCGGCGATGCTGGCCGCGGCCCGCGTGCACGTCGTCCACAACGAAAGCGTCCAGGTACCGGCGAGGGCGGGGGCGCTGCAGTCCCTTTCGAAACCGCAGTTGATGGTGCGTCTCTCGCGAGCGCTGTCGTCGTCGCCGGTCGTGGCCGGGGCACGGCGACGCGCCGCCGCCCAGGCCACCCGGCAGACGTAGCGGCGATGGAACCTGCCGGAGCAGGACCCCGCCGTCCACGCCCCGGTCGCAGTTGACGCCGCTGTCGCGCAGAGCTGAACAGACCGACGTACGACCGTTGCCCGTAAGAGAAATGAGTGCACCCCATGCCATCGTCTGCCAGAACCGCCTCCCGTCCCACCGTGGTGGTGATCGGAGGCGGAATGACGGGCATGCTCGCCGCAGCCGTGCTCGCCGACTTCGCAGACGTTCGGATCATTGAGCGCGATGTGCTGCCCGACGGCCCACAGCCCCGCAAGGGACTTCCGCAGGCCCGCCACGCTCACGTGCTGTGGTCGGGCGGCGTCAAAGCCCTCGATGAACTCCTGCCCGGCATCGTCGCGCAGCTCGTCGCCCACGGTGCCCACACACCGCGCATCATGACCGACTTGGTGTCCAAGGCTCCGTCCGGCCAGTGGTTCCGCAGGTTCGACCACGCACGCCACACCAACCTCCTGTGCAGCCGCGACCTCCTCGACGCCGTGATCCGCACCAGGGTTCTGCGCGACGAACGCGTCACCCTCCTCCAGCGGACCGAACTGCTCTGCCTGCAGGGCAACGGGGCCCGTGTGACCGGCGTCAGGATTCGGGCGGACCGGTCCGAACAGTCCATCCCGGCCGACATGGTGATCGACGCGAGCGGTCGGGCGAGCCGTGCCCCCGCCTGGCTGAAGGATCTCGGACTGCCGCCGATCGAGGAGCGGTCCGTCGACACCGGTACCGGCTACGCCAGCCGGATATACCGCGCACCCGGCAGAGCGGCGGACGGCTTCCCCATCGTCAATGTCCAGGCCGATCCCCGCCAGGTCCCCGGCCGCGGCGGCATCATCGCCCCCATCGAAGACGGCCGATGGCTCGTGACGCTCTCCGGAACCCGCGGCGGGCAGCCCAGCGGCGACAACGACGAATTCCTGGCCTTCGCCCTGAGCCTGCCTCATCCCGTCATCGGCGAACTCCTGGCCGGGGCCGAACCCGAAACGGACGTCATCACCACCCGCAGCACAGCCAACAAGCGGCGCTACTACGAGAAGGCCGTCCGCTGGCCCGACGGCTTCGCCGTGCTCGGCGACGCCGTCGCCGGCTACAACCCGGTCTACGGCCACGGGCTGAGCGCCGCCGCGCAGAGCGTCATCGCCCTGCGCCGCATCCTGCGGCAACGGCACATCAGCGCACCCGGCACCGCACGGCGTATCCAAAAGGCCGCGGCGCGCCCGGTGGAGAACGCCTGGAACCTTGCCGTCGGCCAGGACGTGTTCTACCCGGGCGCCAGTGACCAGCCTCCGACCCGCCTCGAAAGGGCTCTCGCCGCGTTCGTCGACAAGGCGGTCGACGCCGGTTCGCGCAATCCGCATGCCCTGCGCATCCTGCTGGATGTGATGAGCATGGAAAGTCCGCCCGCCCGGCTGCTGATGCCCGACATGCTCGCCCTTGTCTACCTCGGCCGGAAGGAGCCTTCCCTGGAAGGCCCGCCGCTGACGGAGCACGAACGCGAGGCCGTCACCCCCTGAGGAACTGACCCACGCGGAAGAGGAGTTCAAGAACAGGGAGACTTCGGCGCCGGGGTTCCGTCAGTGCGGGGTCTGCTCCGCGAGCCCTTTGGTGAACGGGGTGACGGGACGCTCCAGGACTTCGCCGTCCACGGTGATGTCGACCGCCTCGTTGTAGAAGGCCAGGAGATTCTTGACCGGGCCCACGGCGGGCAGCGGTTCCGGGTAGCTCCAGACGACGTTCGGCGGGACGGCGGGTCCACCCCGCCACGACCAGTACCGGGCCGTGCCCTTGTACGGGCAGCCGGTGTGGTGGTCGGTGGGGACGAACAGTTCCAGGCGGACGTCTTCGCGCGGGATGTAGAACCGCGTCGGCAGGCCTGTCTCGAAGAGCAGGACCGGGCGGTGGGTGTCGGCGACGAGGGTGCCGTCGACCTCGACCCGGACGTGGCGGCTGCTCGGCATGGCGTCCACGCGTTTGTGCGGGTCCCGTGGGTGGATGAAGATCTCTTCCTCCTCCTCGTACCAGTGCTGCAGGCCGCGGCCGGTGCGCCGGAACCACTCGAACGCGATGTGACCGGCCAGGTCGGAGGCGGGGAACGTCCAGGCCGCGTTCTCCAGCAGCTCGCCGTCGAGTTCGAGATCGTAGAAGATCCGCGATCCGGTGTGCGTGCCCGTCGGCGGGTTCTTCGCGGGGCGGAGCAGGTCCTCGCGGACCTCGCCGCGCGGGAAGGCGTACAGCGGCACCGGTACCGAGGGTTCCCACACGAGGACGGGGTGCCTGCTGTCCACGACGGTGACCTCGCCCTCGCGGCCGCGCACCCAGCGTTCACTGGGCTCCCAGAGAAGGCCCTCCGGGGTTGTCCGGACGGCTCGCGCGGTGGGAAATGTGGTCATGACCGGCCCTTCTTCGGATCGCACACGACGCGACGTCGGCGAGGGCGAAGCGGGGCGGTCCCCTGCCCTCCCGCGAGCCGTCCGGGGCGCCGGACATCCGCGGGCGGGCCCCTGTCGACGTCGCTACTGGCCCGCTTCCACAGTGGCACGGTTCGGAGCGGCTGCCGCCGCGCGGCGGTCGGACAGCGACGGTCCGCTGGGCGTCCGCCGCCCCCGCCGACTGGTTCATCCGTCCAGGCGTCGGTTGGCCGGCGCCTCGGCGTGTACACGGCCGAGCCCGGCACTCGACCACGACGGCCCGCTCCTGCTCGACATGACGGCACCGAGTCGGCACCGCACGCAACCGGCACCGGTGGGCCCACCGCGCGGTAGCGTGATGATCATGGTGGATTGGGAGCTTCGGCCGGCGTCGCTTCGAGATGTCGAGGCGGTCGCCGAGTTGCGTGCCGTGGTGCTGCGGGCGGATCTGGAACGGCTCGGGCGGTACGACGCCCGACGCGTGCGGCAGCGGCTGCGGGACGGCTTCGACCCGGCGCACACCTGGGTGATCGAGGTCGGTCGTGCGCCGGCCGGCTGTGTGGCCCTGCGACCGGCCGAGGACGCGCACTGGCTCGAGCATTTCTACCTGGCGCCACATCTTCAGGGCAGCGGAATCGGTTCGGGCGTGCTGAGCGAGTTGCTGAAGCGGTGCGATGACCTGGGTGTCCCGATCCGGCTCAACGTGCTGCAGGGCAGTCCGGCGCAACGGCTCTACGAGCGGCACGGGTTCACCGTCGAGTCGGAGAATCCGGTGGATGTGTTCATGGTGCGCGAACTCGCCCGCTAGCCGGGGGCACGCCGACGGCGAAGGCGGTGGGTGCCTCCGATGCCGAGGAAGAAGCCGCCGATCAGCAGCGCGGTGAGGGAGGAGTGCCCAGCCGGGCCGAGGTGGAGGACCGGCAGAACGGTGGCCGCCGACACGATCGGGAACAGGACGCGACAGTCGTACCGGCCGGTCGGCGCGCCGACCGGCACACGGCGCAGGGATCCGACCACGACGGGCACCGCCACCAGCAGCGACTGCTGGAGCGACGACATGTCGAGGGTGTCCTTGAACCGGGGCCGAGCGGGCTGGCCAGGGCCCACGCCCAGAAGTTCACGGCGAAGCCGACGGTGGCCAGAGCCGGCATCGGCCACGCCCGCAAACTCCGTCCTGGCCTGCCCCGGAGTAGGGCCGACCGGCCCTACACGGTCCCGGCGCGCGGAGAGACGATGGTCCGATGTCCCAGGACGACGTCTTTCACGAACTCGACCGGCAGGAGTGCCTACGCCTCCTGGCCAAGGTCCCGGTCGGCCGCGTGGTGTACACCCGACAGGCCTTGCCCGCGGTCCTTCCTGTCAATTTCTGCCTGGACACGGACAGTTCTGTCCTGCTGCGCACCTCGTCGGACTCGGATCTCGTCCGCGCGATCGACGGTGTCGTGGTCGCCTTCGAGGCGGACGAGTTCGATACGGAGACCCGGTCCGGGTGGAGCGTGGTCGTCACGGGACGTGCCACTGTCGTGGCCGACCCCGCCGAGCACGCACGGCTGTCGCAGGTCGGCCCCACGTCGTGGATGCCGTTGCGGAACGTGGTGTTCGTGCGGATCGACTCGGACCTCGTCACCGGACGCGACCTCCGGGGAGCGTACGGGCCGCAGTGACGGCACCCGTCCGCGCCGGCCGGGGTCTCGGAACCGCCCGCCGCACGGTCGAGGGACACGTGCCGAGGCTGCGCGGCCAGGGCGCGTGAGGACGGGCCGTGTCCTCGGCCCACCGGGTCGAACCGTCGGCCCCGTCCACGTACGGATCCGGGTGTCAGTGCCCGTGTCAGCGATCTTCGGGATCCGGCCCCGTGACCGTACCCGGTACGGGGTCCACGCAGGCACGCGGCGGGCGCCTCCCGTCGGTGCCGTATCCGAAGCGGATCAGTACGTGCGGGGCACACCGCCGCTTCGCTCCGGGCGGCCTCGATCGGGGTGGGCACGACACCGGAAGGACTTCCGGTCCCCGGCCTGTGCGATGCCGTGGCCCGCCGCGGCGATTCCGACCCATCGGCCGACCGGACCCCGGTACAGGGACCGTTCGGCCCTGTCGCGACCGACCGGAGTGGGCCGGATGGTGGTCGGGCAGGGCCCGCCGGACCAGGTACGCCGAGGTCCGGGGCCCCTAGCGTCCCCATCATGGAGAACGATCAGAACGTACGGGGGCAGGCGTCGCGACCTGGTCTGCCGCCGGAGGGCCGCACCGGCGCCGCTCCCGTCAGCCGCGAGCCGGACCCGGCGGCCCTCCCCCTCCGGGCGGACCCGATGAGCCACGGTCCCGTGCTCTCGGCGCGGTCCACGGCCGCCGCGGCCGCACAGACGACGGGAGCCGGCCGCCGAACGGCCCTGGTGATGCTCATCACCGGAATCGTCGGCTGGCTCGCCTCCTTCCAACTGACGGTGGACGACTGGCGGTTGCTCCGCGACCCCACCTACCGACCGCCGTGCAACATCAGCCCGGTCGTGAGCTGCGGCAGCGTCATGTCCAGCTCGCAGGGCAGCCTGTTCGGCTTCCCCAATATGCTGCTCGGGCTCGGTGCCTTCGCCGCCGTGGCCGCGCTGGGGGTCGCCGTCCTCACCGGCGCCCGACTGCACCGCGGGCTCTGGCTCGCGCTGGACGCCGGGGCGCTGACGGGGGTGGTGTTCGTCCACTGGCTGATCGTCCAGTCGCTCTACGAACTCAACAAGATCTGCCCTTACTGCGCCTGCGTGTGGATCTCCACCATCGCTCTGTTCTGGTACGTCACCCTGCACTGCCTGGAACAGGGAATCCTCCCCGCGCCGCGACGCGTGCTGATGGTCCTCCGCGACACCCATCTGCTGCTGCTCGGCGCCTGGTACGGAGTGATCGCCCTGCTCGTCCTCACCCGCTTCTGGCCGTACTGGAGCAGCTTGCTGTGACCCGGCCCGCCGCGGCGATCGATTTCCGCGTGATCGCGGCCGTCCGGGCCGGTTCCCGGCGGCGCAACGTCGGCGACCTGCGCATCAGGCCGACGATCGGGGGTACCTGCCCTGTGGAGGTTCATGATGTTCGAGGCAGGTGACATCCGCGAGTGGCGTGGTCACGACGTGGTGGATCCCGGTGGCCACAAGATCGGCACACTGGAATCCGTCTACGTCGACACGGCGACCGACAGTCCGTCCTTCGCCACCGTGACCGTGGGCCTGCCCACGCGCCGTCGCCTGGTGTTCGTACCCCTTGACGGCGCGACCGTCGGGCCCGGGTACCTGAAGGTCGCTCACGACAAGAACCTGGTGAAGAAGGCCCCCGCCATCGACACGGACGGCGTGCTGCCCGCCACGGACGAGCCGGGAGTCTTCGCACACTACGAACTCACCTACACACCGGGCGTCAAGGGCGAGCGCCGTCTCGCCCGTCGCTGACCGCCGAAAGTCCCCGAAAGCCCCGAAAGTCCCTGGGAGAGCCGATGAGCCTGTTCCTGTTCCTGCTCCTCGCAGCCCTCGTCCTGGGCATCATCGGATTCACCGCCCACGGACTGTTCTACCTGCTGATCATCGGCTGCCTCGTCCTGATAGCCGATCTCGCCTATGCCGGCATGCGTTTCCGCCGCGGCGGACGAAGGCATCGCACAGCCCGTTGAGCCCGGGCGGCCCGGCACCGGGCTCCCCGGCAGCGGACGCCCTCGTCCGGCCCTCCTGGCCGGCGGTACCGGGACGAAAGCGATCATGGCCGGGTACGTCCTCGTCGTACCCGGCCACAGCCGTCGTGGCCCTGACGGCTCCTGGGCGACAACCTTCACGGCGCCTGCCGGAGCTGTCCTCAGCCGCCCAGGTACGGGCTGTAGAGCGCGGACAGGAAGCGGGTGACGATGACCTCGCGGGTCGCCGCCGGGAGGGCGTCCAGGAGGCGGTTGACCGGGGCCATCCGGGCCGCGTTGTCGCCGCTCAGGTCGACGCCCGCGGCGGGGAGCAGTGCCGCGAAGGACGCGTTGTCGAGTTCGGTCAGGTCCACCTGCTGGAGCAGGTCGACGATGTCGGCGGGGGGTGTCGGGGGCCCGAGCGGACGGACGAGGTCGACGCATGCGCGCAGGACGGCGAGCAGCTCCTCGACGCCGTGCTCGCTGACCCCCGTGAGGGTCAGATGCAGGTTGGCCGGGAGGCCGTCGAGGCTGAGCTGGGGCTGGAGGAAGAAGCCGCGGGCGCGGGTCTCGTCGGCGAGGGCGAAGAGGTCGAGCGGGGTCTCGGCCGTCGGGTCGGTGCCGATGGCGACGAGGGTGGCCTCGGGGGTGCCCAGCACGGTGAGGCCGTCGATCTCCTTCACGCCGCTGATCAGCCGGCGGGTCGCGGACAGGGCGGCACGGCCGAGTTCGCGGTAGCCGTCGGCGCCGAGAGCCTGCAGTGTGGCCCAGGCCCCGGCGAGGGGTCCGGCTCCCTTGCTGCTCTGGATCGTGGAGTTGACGACGCTGTAGCCGGGCCAGGCGGCACAGGCGTAGTAGGCGTTGAGGCGCAGGGCCTCGTCGCGGAACAGCAGCACGGAGGCGCCCTTGGGGGCGTAGCCGAACTTGTGCAGGTCGCAGGAGAGCGAGGTGACGCCGGGGACGGAGAGGTCGAAGGCCGGGACGGGCGCGCCGGCCTCGGCGAGCCACGGCAGCAGCCAGCCTCCGACACAGGCGTCGACGTGGCAGGGGATGCCGCGGGCGGCGGCGTCGGCGGCTATCTCCTCGACGGGGTCGATGACGCCGTGGGCGTAGGACGGGGCGGAGGCGACGACGAGGACCGTGTTCTCGTTGCAGAGCGCGGCCATCGCGGCCGGGTCGGCCCGGTAGGTACGGGGGTCGACGGGTGCGCTGCGTACGGTGACCCGGAGGTAGCTGCCGGCCTTGTGGAAGGCGGCGTGGGCGGTGACCGGTACGACGATCTCCGGGGCGAGGACGTCCGGGCGGGCGTCCCGGGCGGCCTTCACCGCGAGAATGATCGACTCGGTTCCGCCGCTGGTGAAGATGCCCGGGGTGCTGTCGTCGCCGCCGAGGCGGACGGCGGTCGCGCCGACGACCTGGCGTTCCAGCGCGACGATGCTGGGGAACGCGGTCGGGTCCAGACCGTTGACCTCCATCATCGTCAGGTAGGCCCGTTCGGCGGCTTCGCGTACCTCGGGACGGCCGCTGTCGTAGACGTAGGCCGTGGTGTGTCCGCCTCGGGTGGGCAGGTCGGCGGCGGTGAGGACGGCGAGTTCGGCGAGAAGGTCGGCGCCGGCGCGGCCGGTCTCGGGCAGGCCGGGGTGGGCGGCCGGGGCGGGGACGGTGGCCTGCTGGGGAGTCGTCATCAGAGGGTTTCCGTTTCTTGCGCGGCGCGGCGGCGGCCGTAGGCGCGCAGGGCGGGCAGCGAGAGCAGCATGAGCAGGGCGGGGACGAGGCTGAAGCCGAGGAGGATGCCGGTCCGCGCGGTGGCGGTCTGGGCGACCGGATGGTTCAGCGTCGAGGAGACGAAGCCGGTGGCGGCCAGCGCGATCGAGTACGCGCCGGGTCCGGCCGCGAGGCCGACGGTCTCACCGGCCGTCCACAGTCCGGTGAACGCGCCGGACTGGACCTGGCCGGTCCTGGCCTTGTCGGCGTGCACCGTGTCGGGCAGCAGGGCGAGCGGGAGGACCTGCAGGGCGGCGTAGCAGACGCCGAGCAGCCCGCAGAGCGCGAGCGTCGCGGCGACAGCCACGGTGCCGCTGCCGCTGCCGGCCGCCGGGAGCAGGGCCGCCGCGCCGGCAGCGTATCCGCAGGTCGCGACCGTGAGGCAGCGCAGCCGCCCCCAGCGTCCGGCGGCCTTGGCCCAGAGCGGGACGGCGACGGCGCTGGGTGCGACCAGGCAGACGAAGAGCACCGAGGTCAGGCCGTAGCCGCCCAGGCGGTAGGTGGCGACGTACGGTGCGGCGGCGAGCATGATCGCGACGGCGGCGGCCTGCAGCACGAAGGAGGCGAGCAGCGCGAAGAACGCGCGGTTGCCGCGTGCGGTGCGGAAGGCCGCGACCAGGCCGAGGGGTTCGGGCCCGGGCCGTGAACGCACCCAGCGGGTACCGAGGGCGGGCACCAGCAGGACGGCCGCGACGACCAGGCCCACGATCAGGCCCATCGCTCCGTAGCCGGTACGGCCGCCACCCGCGACGCTGACGACGAGGGGGGCCGCGCCGCCCGCGACGAGGATGCCCAGGGTCAGGAAGACGATCCGCCAGACCATGATCCGGGTGCGGACGGCCGGCACGGGCGACATCTCGGCGGGCAGGGCGACGTACGGCACCTGGAACAGTGAGAAGGCGCTCGCGGCCAGGACGAACGTGACGGTCACCCAGACCGCCGCGCCCGTGCCGGTCATCGGGGACAGGAACATCGCCGCGAACGCGGCGGGCAGTGCGAGCCCGCCGGCGACGAGCAGCCGGGTCCGTCGGCCGGTACGGACGGCCTCCCGGTCGCTCGCCGCACCGACCAGGGGGTTGAACACGGCGTCCCATGCCTTGGGCAGGGCGACCACGAGTCCGGCGATACCGGCGGGGACGCCCAGCGCGTCGGTCATGAAGTAGAGCAGGAGCAGGCCGGGGACGGTGGAGAAGATACCGGTGCCGACCGAGCCGATGCCGTAGACGAAGAGGCGGCGGCGGGTGATCTCGTCGTCGGTGGTCGGGGGGACCAGGGCGGTCGTCATCCGCGCCCCTGGGCGCGCGGTTCCTGGGCGCGCGGTTCCTGGGCTCCGAGCCCCAGATCACGCAGGACGAGGGCACGCAGGTGGGCGCGGAAGCGCGGGACCTCGGCGCGGATGCCCGAGCGGCAGAAGCCGTGGGTGCTCCACAGCACCGTCCAGACGGTCATCTCGATGTCGGCGGGCGCTGCGGCCCCGGCCGTCAGCGCGGCCGGGACGACCTCACGCACCGTGTCGCGGACGGATGCGATCAGCGGGCGCGCGTAGGCGGCCTCCAGATCCGCGAACTCGGCGGCGTCCGAGAGCCAGCGGCGCATCCACAGGGCCGGGATGTGCGGCTGGTCGAGACAGAAGTCGAGGTACCGGTCGACCAGGCAGGTGACGGCCGCGACCGGATCGGTGGGCGCGAGTGCCCGGAACTCGACCAGCGCGTCCGCCAGCACCCGCTGCTCGGCGAGGTGCGCACGGAGCATGACCTCCCGGTAGAGGTCCGGCTTTCCGCCGACGTGGTAGGCGACGGTGGCCATGTTCAGCCCGGCGTCGGCGGCGATCCGACGGGTGCTGGTGCCGTCGTAGCCGTGTTCGGCGAAGAGGGAGGTGGCCACCGCGATGATGCGTTCACGACTGGCGTCGGCGGGCGGTGGCGCGGGGGCCGGTGAGGCGGGCGGTGAGTCGGGCATGGCGGGGACGATACGTCGCCGGAGCACGCCGATCAATCGATTGATGGAGGTAATTTCGCCGACCTCACCCGACCGCACCCACGATCTCGGCGGCCCCACCGGCCTCGACCGACCGGCACCCCACACCTCACGGCCGACCGACCTCACCCGACCGATCTCACCCGGCCGGGACGCGACGCCTCGCGGCCCCGCCGGCCTCGACCCGCCTCACAGGCGGCGCCAAGGGAGGAACCGTCCTCCGCACCATCCGCCCTGTGACGCACGACACAGGGCGAGGTGGCGTTTTTTACCCAACACGATGATCAATGGAGCCGCGAGGGCCGTACCACCTGCGAAATCCCATCTTTACGGCAGGAGGCATCATGCCCGTCTCACGCAACTTGGCAGGAGCGGTCTTCGTGGGCGGCGCGGTGGCCCTGACGCTCACCGCGCTGGCCTACCCCACCATGCTGGGCTTCCAGACCACGTCCAGCGCCCAGACCCGCGTCATCGCGAACACGCAGTGGGGCCCGCTCACCGAGGCCGACCGCGACTTCGTGGTCAAGGTCCGCGCGGCCGGGCTGTGGGAGTACCCCTTGGGTGAGATCGCGCTGAAGAAGGGCTCGACACCGGCGATGCGGGAGGCCGGCAAGCACCTGATCGTGGGACACGCCCGCCTCGACGATCTGGACCGCAAGGTAGCCGTACAACTGAACATCACTCTGCCGAACCAGGCGTCTCCGCAGCAGCAGCAGTTCGTGGCGACCTCGGTCGCCCAGAACGGCAAGCAGTTCGACACGACCGCCGCGAATATCCTGCGCGTCACGCACGGGAGCATCTTCTCGGTCATCGCCAAGGTCCGCGCCACCACCGAGAACTCGCTCGTACGCGCGCTCGCGGACCTCGCGAACGACACGGTCCTCGACCACATCACCATGATGGAGAAGACCGGCACCATCGACTTCGCCCAGGTGCTCGCCCAGCAGACCGCCCCGCCGACGCTCCCCAAGGACCAGCTCACGCCGCCCCCGCCGCAGCCGGGTGCCCCGATGGTCGTCCTCACCGCGCGGCCCGACCTGAACGTGCACACCGACTCCCCGACGCCCAGCCCGACGGTCGGCTGACCGCCGCACCGCACCCGGGCAAGGCCTGGCGGGAACACGGACGCCCGGGCGCCTCCACGGCACCCGGGCGTCGGCGGTTCGGATCAGCAGGGGCAGAAGACGCTCATGTCATTGCCAGCCGTTGTGGTGCAGGACCTGGTCCAGAGGCAGCCGTGGCCCCGGACGGAACGTGCCGCGCAGCGGGTGGGCCGTCGGCAGCAGCGCGCCCTGCCGGACGGTGGGCGGCAGACCCAGCAGGTCGGCCACCTCCCGCTCCCGGTCCAGATGGACCGCCGTCCACGCGGTGACCAGTCCACGGCTGCGGGCGGCCAGCGCGTAGCTCCAGGCAGCGGGGAGCAACGACGCCCACAGACCGGCCTGGTTGCCCGTCGGCAGCCGTTCGTCGGCCAGTTCGAGGCAGGGGATGACCAGGACCGGCACCCGGTGCAGCCGGTCAGCCAGCGCACGGGCGGCGGTGAGCACGGAGCGCGACGCGTCGGGCCGCTCCGCCAGTCGCTCCAGCGCGGCGGAGTTGCGGTCGTAGAACGCGGCTCGGTACACCTCGGCGACGGCCGCGCGGATCGGCGGGTCGGTCAGCAGGATCCATCGCCAGTTCTGCCGGTTGTTGCCGTTGGGGGCCTGCAGGGCGATCCGCAGACAGTCCTCGACCAGGGCCGGGTCCACCGCCCGCTCCAGGTCCAGGCCGTAGCGCACGCAGCGCGTGGTGGTCAGCAACTCCTCACTGGACAGGGGAAGTTCGTCGGTCATCGCAGCAGCGCCGCCATGACCGCCAGTGCGAGGTAGGTGGCCACGACGAAGCCCGTCGCGGAAGTCATCGGCCACCCGCCGCGTCCGGCCGCCAGGAATCGACGAGCGGCCCGTGCGGGCAGGACGGCCGCCAGGCAGGGCAGCAGCGCGAGCGGGCCGCGCGGCGCGAACAGCAGGACCTGGCAGCCGACCGCCCCGGCCGCGAAACCCGCGGTGACCAGGGCTGCGCGGCGCGGACCGAGGCGGCCCGAGTACAGGCGGGCACCGGGTGGAGCCTCCCAGGCCGTCTTGCGGGCGAACTCGAAGTGCAGGAAGACGCAGGCGCACAGGGCGAGCAGTGCCGCACCGCGCCAGTCCGCCGTGACGGTCCCCGCGGCGACGAGCGAGCCGTAGACATAGCCGCCGAGCAGCAACTGCACCGGGTAGGTGACCGCGAGGTTCAGCAGCAGCCGGTCGCGCACCGCGGGCGACAGGCCTTCCAGTACGGCGAGGAACAGCCCGTATCCGAGGGCCGCGAGGATCAGCAGGGCGTCGGTGGCCGACCGGACCGCGTTCAGGCCCGTCACCACCGAGGTGATCACCGCCATCGCGCCGCGCAGTTCGGTCGAGGTGATGGCGCCGGTGACGAGCGGCCGGTCCGGGTGGTGGACACGGTCGTGGTCGAGATCCTTCTGCTCGTCCAGCATCCGCATGAACAGCAGCGCCAGTACGACGCTGACGACCCGCACCCAGGTGGCACCGGACGGACGCCAGGCGGTGCCGGTCGCGGCCACCGCGGAACCCTCCAGTGCGAGGACCCACAGCAGTCCGTAGGTGACGTAGATCCGCGGCCGGAACATGCGCAGCACGAACCGGCCCAGTCTGGCGGGCACTTGTGGAGCGGCGACGGCGGTCACTGCGGGGACCTTCCGGTCGGGTGCGTGTCGGAAGCGTGTGGGGTACCTGTCGGCTGCCTTCGGGTGCCGGCGGTGCGCGTGGACGGGTGCTTGTGGGGTGAGCTTGCGGGGTGGGTGCTTGTGGTGTGGGCTTGCGGGGCGGGTGCTTGTGGGATGCGTGCGGGATGGTTCACGCGGCCGCGTGGGTCGTCGGCGCCGCGAGGGCACGTGCCGGTCCGGCGGTGTCCGGATCGGCGAGCCTGATCCGGGCCTCGGCGGCCAGGGCGCCGGGCTGGCGCAGGGTGCACTCGATGTCGGCGCCGGGCAGGACCGGAGCGGTCCGGCACTCCAGCGGCAGGTCCATCTCGGCGAAGCGCCGGAACCGTGCGGCCAGAGCGACCGGCAACGCACCGGCCGTACGGACGGTTCCGGCGGCCGTGGCCGCGCGCAGGGCGAGTTGGCGGAAGGCCTCCAGCTCCAGCATGCCGGGCACATGGTCCACCCAGTGGTCGTACAGGGTCGGATGCGTGGTCTCGGCGAACAGGCGCGCCGTGTGGGTGCCGTCGTTCGCGATGCGCGGCGGGGAGATGACCGTGTTGGCGGGGGCGCGTCGGCCGACGAGGGCGGGGTCGATGTGTGGTCCGCGCAGGGCGACGGGCACGGCGGGCAGGCCGAGCGCGCCGCGCTGTCCGGCACGCAGACTCGCCCAGTCCTCGGGGGGCATCCAGGAGTAGTCGATGTGGGCCAGCAGGGCCTCGCGTGCGCCGATGGTCAGGGTGAAGCGCAGCCGCAGGCCCCTCACTCCGGCCCGGGTGCGGAACCGCCGCTCGATCCGGGTGGCGATGACCGCTTCGGTGGGGCCGTCGCCGCGCGTGCGGGCCACCGGGTCCGGCACCTCGAACTCGACCGCTCGCAGCAGGAACTTGTGCCCCGGCGGGACGCCGAGGCTGCGGTGGGCCACCACGAAGATGCCCTGCCTGCACGCCTCGAGGAGCAGGAAGGGATCGTGGCGGGTGCGGGATCCGAGGGTGTCGTCGTAGAAGGCGTGGCGGCGGGGGAACCGGGCGGCCAGCAGCGTCTCGTCCTCGCTGTGGCGTTCGGCGTCGGTCAGGAAGACCTCCGCGACGGCGGAACGGTGCACGAGGTCCTTGGGAAGTGTCCGGGTGAACTGCACGGGCCTCCCCCTCAGTTCGCGGTGGAGCGGACAGTGCCCAGGTGCCGGCGCCAGGCGTCCGCGTCGGCTCCGTCCAGCACGGGCGCGCGGCCGGGCTGTCGCATGGGGAGCACCTTCGAGCCGACGATGACGGTGTCCCACGGATCGAGGTCGATCCCGCGTTCCCACGCGAACTCCAGCAGCCCGCACGGGGTGGCGATGGGGTCGGCACCGCCGTGCCGGGAGACGGCCTCGCGCAGCCGTGACACGGCGGGGTCGAAGTCGAGGGCCCGGGGCTTGGCGGCGGCGTACAGCCGGCCGGTCAACTCCAGGGCGTCGGCGGTTCGGTCCTCTTCGGCGAGGGCGGAGCGGAACAGGCGGTCGCGCGCGGTGTCGTCGAAGTGGACGGCCAACTCGCGCAGGACGTCGGCGGGTTCGTCGGGAGTGTGCGCCAGGTTCAGCAAGTAGCTGTAACGGCCGAGGAGATGACGGAGCTGGCCGGGCCGGCGGGCGTCGGGGTCGGTGGGCCCCTTGAGCCGGGTGAGTTCGACCGAGGCGGGCACGTCCAGGTCGTGGTCGGCGCGGACGAGCAGGACGAGGGCGTCGGCGTCCTCCAGGAAGAGTGCCGCCAGCCGCCTGCGGTAGGGGGTGGCGAGGTTCCACTGGAAGTACCACAGGGAGCGGATCATGGTGCGGGTCAGTCGGGTGACCGCCGCGCCGACGATCCTGAAGCCCTGCCCGGCCAGCCAGTCCACGGCCGCGTCCAGCCTGCGGGCCACGACGGCGTCCGGCTTGAGCAGCAGCGCGGCGTGCCGGTGCGCGAAACCGGTGATGTCGTCGGTGAGGGCGGCGAGTTGCTCGTAACCCTCCTGGAAGTAGGTGTCGGCGCCGTACAGCCGTCGCTTGTCGGGGTGGCAGGTCAGCAGAGGGGACACCGGTATGCCGTACGAGGGCTCGGCGAGGTGGGCGGGGGTCATCGGTGGGTGCTCCCTTCGGGGCGGGCGGCGGCCGGCTCCCTGCGCGGGGGCGGGCCGAGGTAGCCGGTCGCGAGGCAGTGGTCCAGGAGCCGGCGCAGGTACGGCCGTCCGCCGGACGGAGCCGGGCGGTGGCCGAAGACCTCGGCGTGCGCGGCGTCGAAGCGCACGCGGCGCCGGAAGTAGGGGGCGTACAGGGACACGATCCGTTCGTAGTAGGGGCGTTCGCGGTCGGGTAGCGCCGTGGCGGAGAACGCTGACGGGGGGACGAACCGCGGCACGTGGAAGGCCGGGTACTCGGCGAGGACGTCGGACATGTCCCGCAGGGTCAGTTCGTGGCCGACGGCGTGCAGGGTGCGGCCTCCGGCCTCATGGAAACGGGTGGCGGCCGCGGTCACCAGGTCGGCGACGCGGTCGACGGGGACCAGGTCGAGGACGGCGTCGTGGTGGCCGGGCACGGTGCGCACCAGGCCCCTGGTGAGGACCCGGAGCACGGGGTAGACGGTCTTGAGGTCGCGGACGCGGCCGGTGCGGGTGGCGCCGGTGACGATGCTCGGGCGGACCACGGTCACGGGCAGGCCGTCTCCCGCGGCCTTGCGGACCAGCGCCTCGGCGGCCAGTTTGCTCTTCTCGTAGTCGTTGCCGGGGCGTTGCCCGAGGTCGAGTTCGTCCTCGTACGCGATCCCGTCACGTTCTCCGCACACGTAGGCGGTGCTGACGTACACCAGTGGCGTACGGCCTGTCAGGGCGAGGTCCAGGATGTTCCGGGTGCCCTCGATGTTGACGCGCTCGTACCGGTCCTTGGGCAGTCCGAAGTCGGTGACGGCGGCGCAGTGCACGATCCGGTCGGCGGAGGCGGCGAGCCGCCGGTCGTCGTCGCTCAGGCCGAGGCCGGGGCGGGTGATGTCGCCGCCGATCCGGGTGAGGGCGCCCGGACCGGGGGTGAGTCTTCTGCCGTTGTTGCGGACGAGGTCGCCGTTGCGGTGCAGCAGCGCCAGCACGGTGTGGCCCGCGGCGGTGAGCCGGGCGGTCACCTCGGCGCCCACGAATCCGCTGGCACCGGTCACCAGGACCGTCATCGGCTCGGACGTCGTCGGCTCGGACGTGACCGGATGGGACGTATCCGGATCGGACATGATCGGATCGGGCATCGGGGGATCCTCCGCGCGGAGCGTGGGGTGGGGTGTTGTCCGGGTGTCGTCCAGGAGCCGGGTGCCGTCACGGGGCCTGGTGGGGCCGGTCCCCGTTGCCGGCCAGCAGGTCGCGGGCCTCTTCGATGGGCAGCTCCGCGCCCAGATGGGCGCCGATACGCAGCCAGTCGTGGCCGAGTTGCAGCGTCGCCCGCCAGGTGTCCGCGGAGTCGAAGGAGAGCGGGAAGGAGTCGGCGCCCACAGCCCCGCGCACCAGGGCGATGAAGAAGCGCAGTTCCCCGAGGAGAGCGTCGCCTTCCTTGGCCGAGTCCACACCGAACCGGAGCAGATCCCCGGCGCGTGCCCCGAGCGGCCATGCGGCGGGCGGCAGCAGGTCCATTCGGCGTACGAGGTCGGAGTCGGCCGGCAGCGGATTGACTCCGTGGGCACTGACCAGTCCGCGCAGCGCGGCGTGCACGGCGCGCCGGGCGGTGAGTTCGGCGACCCTCCACTGACCGCGTTGCAGGGCCCCGGTCAGATCCTCGACCGCGTTCTCGACGACCACGTTGGACCACACCAGGGCCATGGCGGCGGCGGCGAACCGGTCGGCCGGCACGGGCATCAGGTCGACCGCCCGGGGTCGGCGGACCGACGCGCCGCTCACCGACAGCAGCGGCTGCGCCGTGGAGGGCGGCGGGGTTACGGGGCCGGGCGGGGCGGCGAGCGGCAGCGAGGGGGTGACGGTGCCGCCGCCCTTCCAGGACAGGCGGATCAGTCCGTAGCGCAGGAAGACGGCGAGCAGCGGGCCGGGGTCACGGACGCCGGTGCCGGCGGCCCGGGCCAGCACTCGGGGCAGCGGCTTGCCGAGGACGAGGGAGCGCCAGACGGTTCCGGCCTCGTCGCCGAGCGCGAACACGTCGCGTCGGCCGCGGATGACGTGGACCCGCTCGCCCGTCTGCCAGGTGGTCACCCCGGCCACGCGTCGGACGGTCAGCCGCTCGGGCTGCCGGGGGACGTCGGCGATTCCGAGACTCTCGGCGAAGTCGAGGCAGGCGGCCAAGTGGGCTTGGGCGGTGCCACCCTGGATGTCGTCGTCGAGGTCGATGTCGGCGTGGGCGTGGGCGTCGGCGTCGGCGGGGTGGAGAGCGGCCGCTTCCAACTCCCAGTAGCGGTCGCGTATGTCGGCCCGGCCGGCCCGGTCCAGTTGCATGGACAGCCACTTGGGTTCGAGATAGGTCTCGCCCAGGCCGGCCGCCCATGACTTGACGCTCTGGACGAGTGCGGCGCGGGTCCAGTCGAGGGCCTCGTCGCGCTCACCGAGGCACTGCAATGCCATCGCGTGCCGCAGGGACTGACGGGCCCGGTGCGCCCACCAGTCGGCGGTGATCCGGCGGAACCGCTCCAACGGCAGCATCGCCTTCACCTCCTCCACCAGGGCGTGGCCGCGCAGCGGGTGGCTGTGCAGCACCCGCTGGCAGCGGTTGAGGAGATCCTCGGAGAGCCGGCCGGGCCGCTCGGCTCCCTGCTCCACCGCCCTTGACTGGTCGGCGAGTTGGCGCACCGAACGGGTGCGGATCTCCACCCGTCGTCCGTCCACGAAAAGCAGCGACGGCATGGTCGGCAGGTCCTCGTCGCAGCGGCCGATGAGCAGGAAGTCGATGTCGGAGGAGGGGTTGCCGAACCCCTCCGCGATGGATCCCTCCAGGGTCACGGCCCAGTCGCCCGGGGGCAGTTCGGCGAGGGACTTGTCGAGCAGGTCCTGCAGACGGTCCTCGCTCAGGATCACTGATGGGCCTCCGTTCGGGAGCTGTCCGCCGCGGCGGTCGCGCTGTCGCCGGGCGGGTCGGCGAGGACGGCGACCGTCCCGGCGGCACCGTCGACCCGCAGCCGGGTGCCGGTGCGGATCTCGGTGGTGGCGCCCTTGACCTGCACCACGGTCGGAATGCCCAACTCCCTTGCCACGACGGCGACATGAGTGAGCGGGCTGCCGCGTTCGATGACGAGGGCGGCGGCCGAGGGCAGCGCGGTCACCCATCCCGGGTCGGTGCGGTAGGTGAGCAGGATGCCGCCGCCGACGTCGCGCGGGGTGTCGATGACGACGGCGGGTCCTTCGGCGACGCCGGGGCAGCAGGGGACGCCGCGCAGTTCGCGGGCACCGCTGCGGGCGGCCGGGCCGCCGGTCCAGCCGGCCCGTTCCAGGTTGCCCGACCAGTAGGGGGCGCCGCGGGTGGTGAAGCGGGACGGGGCGTGCAGCTCGCTGTCGGCGGCGAGTCGCCCGCGGCGCAGCGCCACCAGGTCCCGCAGTTCGGTGTGGGCGATCATGCCCTCGTAGGCGCCCCTGATCTCCTCCAGGCGCAGCAGGAACACGTCGTCCCAGGCGTCGATGGCACCGGCGCGCGCGAGATCGCGGCCCAGCGCGCGCAGCATGCGCTTGGCCGCTCCGAAGGCGCGGGTACGGCAGAACCTCAGCCGTTCCCGGTCGGCGAGCGCCGCGCGGGCCTTGCCCCGCACCCGTTCGTACAACAGACGCCGCGGGCCGGTCAGTTGCTCGTCGAGGTAGGCGTCCGCCTCGCCGCTACGATCCGGTGTACGGCTGTCGCCGGTCTCCGGCAGCGCGTCGCGCAGCAGGGCGAACAGTCCCGCGGGGTTCTCGTGCAGATCGGGGACCTCCAGCTTGAGTTCGTCGGGGCTGCGGTAGCCGTAGTCGGCGATGTAGGCGTCGACGGCGGCCAGGAACCGGGTGTGGCCGGCGTCGCGCAGCGCCCGGTGGGCCTCGGCGTCGGGGGTGCGCTCCAGCAGGCGCGGGATCTCGTCGTCGGCGCGGGCCTGTGCGGCCAACTCACGCAGCGCCCACACCGGTTCGGCGGACTCCACGCCGCTGCCGGGGGCTGCCGCGGCCCAGGTGAACCACTCGGGCGCGCCCGGCAGCCATCTGCGGGTGAGCAGGGCGAGCAGTCCCACGGAGAGCAGGATGGTGGCGTCCAGGGTCTGCATCGGGCCCCATTTCTCGATGAGTTCCCGTTGCAGCCGCCGGAATCGACGGTAGGTCTCGTCCCCGGGCAGGGTTTCGTAGTCGACATTGTTGAATACCGCGTAGGCCCGATAGAAATCTCGGTGAAACGTCTCCACCGATTTCCGGATGGTGAGGAATCTCGCCGCGAAGATCGCCGTACGTGTCAGGCGTGCGATCCGGCCGCGCAGTCCGGGCCGGGGCGTGAACGGTTGGAGCGTGTCGGCGACTTCGTCGGAAACGCTCTCGGCGACGCCCAGGGATTTCTCCAGGACGCGCCGGTTGAGCCGGTACAACGGGGCGAGGCGCACCATGCGGTACCAGTGGAACAGGTTGTAGTAGACCCGGCCGTGGACATAGCCGAGCAGGTGCGGGGTCCACTCCTGCACCGCGCGCAGTTGCTCCCCGCGGACGCCCAGGGCGCGGGCGTAACTGTCGTATACCTTCGCGTAGGTGTCGGCGGCGAAGCTGTAGGTGAGCGGGGACACGACCCCGCTGAAGCTTTCGATGATGTTGGAGTTGTCCCAGATCCGCAGGTCTCCCCCGGGCTCCGGGACGAGGCCTGCGGCCGGTCCGAGGGTGGTGACCGGTCCGAGGGTGGTGACCGGTCGGCTCTGCAGGATCCACAGGGTGCCCTCGGCGATGGCCCATTCGATGTCCTGGGGGGCGCCGTAGCGAGCGGTGACACGGACCCCCGCCTGGTGCAGCCGGGCGAGGTCGGCGGCGGTCAGGGCCGGCGCCGCGCGGTCCTCGTCGGCGACGGGTGACACCCGGCAGCCGGCTCCGGACCCGGCGTCGTAGCGCTCCTGTTGGCCGCCGATCACCGTGGCCAGCGGCTCGCCGGTGGTGGCGTCCAGGACGACGGTGTCGGCGTCGACCGCGCCGGAGACCAGCCCCTCCCCCAGCCCGTGGACAGCGCTCACGACATGCCGGTCGGTACGTCCGGTCGTCGGGTCTGCGGTGAACAGCACGCCGCTGCGCTCGGCGGCCACCATGCGCTGCACGACCACCGCCACGCCACCGGCGTCGGGCGGCAGCCCGTGTCGCGCGCGGTAGCGCAGGGACCGTTCGGAGAACGCGGAGGCCCAGCAGCGGCGGACGTGGGCGACGACCTCGCCGAGGCCGCGGACATTGAGGAAGCTGTCGAACTGGCCGGCGAAGGAGTGGCGGGCGCCGTCCTCCTGCGCCCCGGACGAGCGCACGGCCACCGCGCCGCCGCCGGCCAGCCCGTAGGCCAGTCCGATGGCGTCGGTGACATGGTCGTCGAACGGCGCGGCCTCGATCAGACGGCCGATCTCCTCCGCGATCCGCCCGGCGTCCGACTCCCAGCCGTCGGTGAGCAGTTGCGCCAGACGCTCGTCCAGTCCGCCGCCGCGGCAGAATTCCGCGAATACGTCCAGGCCGATGATCGACCAGCGCGGTACTTGAAATCCGGACGCGGTCAGGGTGTACAGGTTCTTCCCTTTCCCACCGGCCCATTCGATGGTAAGGGATTCGTCACTGGATGGCGTGAGAACGTGCAGGGACCGATGTTCGGATCCCGTGGTGGGCGACAACGCGTTTCCCCTCCAAGGGTGTTACTCGACCTCGCCCGAATGTTGCACAGCGAAGCCGGTCAAAAAAACTCCGGCGGGCCGCCGTAGACGCTTTTCGGTCGTCGTAGGCTTTTCAAATTCCCATCCGTAAGCCGCTGTTCAGGGCGAGCGCCGCGGGCGCGCCGGGTAACGGGACGATCAGGCCGAAGTGGGTCACCCCGGCTCGGACGGCGGGCCGGGCCGCGGCGGGCGGCACCCGGCGGCACCACCGCATCCGTCCGGATCGGCACGACGCTCCGGTGGAGCGAGGAGCTTGCGGCCGGACAGCGCACCGCACCGCACCGCACCGCACCGCACCGGCAATTGGTTGCCACAAAACCACATATTCGGACACAGGCAAGAGTCGACCAGAAAGGAAAGCAACAAATATTGACGCAATCGACCAACGCGCGTAACTTCCGACGCAGTCGTCAGGCAGCCTGAACTCGGCTGTTCCGAGGGCGAGTTGTAGCTCCACCCTCCACCTTGGGAGCACACATGCGCAGAAGAAGATCTGCCTCCTCGCGTCTCTTCCCCTCTCCGGCGGCCGGGCCGGTACCCCGATGGGCTCGACTGCGTCGCGCCCTGCTGTCCGTCGCCGCCGCCCTCGGCCTCCTGGTGACCGTTCTGGTCGCGATGCCCGGTGTCGCCCAGGCGGCGGGATCGCAGCCCTGCGACATCTACGCCGGCGCGGGAACCCCGTGCGTCGCCGCCCACAGCACGACCCGCGCGCTGTTCTCGGCCTACAACGGTCCGCTCTATCAAGTCACGCGTGCCTCCGACGGCGCGACCGCCGACATCGGGCTGCTGTCGGCCGGCGGTTACGCGAACGCAGCCCAGCAGGACAGCTTCTGCGCGAACACCACGTGCAGCATCTCCAAGGTGTACGACCAGACGTCCCGCCACAACGACCTGTTCCCCGGCCCCGCGGGCACGGCCGGAATGGGTGCCGACCGAGGCGCGGACGCGAGTGAGCTGGCCGTCACCGCCGGCGGCCACAAGGTGTACGGGATCTGGATCTCCCCCGGTGTCGGCTACCGCTCGCACGGCGCCGCTTCGGGCGTCGCCGTGAACGGCCAGCCGGAGGGCGCCTACATGGTCGCCAGCGGTACCCACGTCGGCTCCGCCTGCTGCTTCGACTACGGCAACGCGGAGTCCACCCCGGCCGACACCGGCAACGGCCACATGGACGCCGTGTCCATCGCCACCACCTGCTACTTCGCGCCGTGCAGCGGATCCGGCCCCTGGATCGAAGCCGACCTGGAGAACGGCATGTTCCAGGGCGACAACGGCTCCAACACCGCGAACAAGGGCAACAACAGCACGTACGTGACCGCCGTCCTGAAGAACAACGGACAGACCACCTACGCGCTGAAGGGCGGCAACGCACAGACGGGCGGGCTGTCGACCTGGTGGGACGGAGCACTGCCCACACGCGGCGGCTACCGGCCGATGCAGCAGGAGGGCGGCATCATCCTGGGCACGGGCGGCGACAACAGCAACTGGAACATGGGGTCGTTCTTCGAGGGCGTCATGGTGTCGGGCTATCCGACCGACGCGGCCGAGAACTCCGTCCAGGCGAACATCGTCTCCGTCGGCTACGCGGGCCAGACCAACGTCCCGAACGGCCCGCAGGCCACCGTCACCGGCCCCGGGAACCAGTGCGTCGACGTGGCCGCCGACGACACCGGGGTGAACGGCACCGCCGTACAGCTGTGGAACTGCCAGTCGTACGCCGAGGACCAGCACTGGACGCACAACGCCAACGGATCCCTCGCCACCATCGGCCGGTGCCTGGACATCATCGGCAACGGCACCGCGAACGGCACCCAGGTCGAACTGTGGGACTGCAACGGGGTCGGCGGCCAGAAGTGGGTGCAGCGCGCCGACGGTTCGCTGTTCAACCCGCAGTCGGGCCGCTGCCTGGACTCCCCCAACGGCGCCACCGCCAACGGCACCCGTCTGCGGATCTGGGACTGCAACGGCTCCGCCGCGCAGAACTTCGCCGTCAACGCGGGCGCGCCCGTCATCGGACCGGGCGGCACCTGCGCCGATGTGGCCGGCGACGACAACGGGTCCAACGCCACGGCCGTACAGCTCTGGGGCTGCCAGTCGTACGCGGTCGACCAGCACTGGTTCCACAGCTCGGACGGGCGGCTGCACACGCTGGGCCGCTGTCTCGACATCATCGGCAACGGCACCGCCAACGGCACCCAGGTCGAACTCTGGGACTGCGGCTCGGCCGGCGGACAGATCTGGCAGCAGCAGGCCGACGGCTCTCTGCTCAACCCGCAGTCGGGCCGCTGCCTGGACTCCCCCAACGGCGCCACCGCCAACGGCACCCGTCTGCAGATCTGGGACTGCAACGGGGCTGCCGCCCAGAAGTTCGCACTGGGCTGACCCCGTCTCGTCGCCCCTCGGCCCGGCCGGACCGCTCGACGTCCGGCCGGGCCCGCCCATGACGCGGGGCACGGATGTCCCACCGTCGGCCGCCCTCCGCGGGATTCGGCGGAGACCAGGCCAACACGGCTCTCTCCCCGAGCTGTTGGAAAGGCCGCCGACTGTGGTAATCGATCTGCATGCCGAAGAAGGCTCCCCCGGCCGACGACCACCGCGGCCAACCACCCGCGCGGGTACGGGTGTGCCGGGCGCTGCGCGATTCCCCGGCAGGCCGGGGATTGCGGCGGAGCAGAGCGATCGAACTCGGGCAGAGGTCACTGAGCTTCGCGGCGCTCGGCTTCCTCACCCTGGTCCCCCTCCTGATCGTCGTCTCGGCCGCCGATCCGGCGCACGGGCGCGGGTTCGCGCAGTGGCTGGGCGACGGGCTCGGGGTGTCGGGAGCCGCCCGGCACCAGGTCGCGCGGCTCTTCTCCGGGCCCGCGCAGGTCCTGCAGACCACGACCGCGTTCGGCCTCGCCGCCCTCGCCGTGTTCGGTCTGAGCTTCGGGGCGGCGGTACAGACCGGCTACGAGAAGGTCTGGGACCTGCCGCCGGCCCGCTGGTACGCGCGATGGCGCCAACTGGTGTGGCTCGCCGTGCTCATCGGATCCCTGTACGTGTCCGCGACCACCACGTTGTGGCGCCACTCGGCCGTCGGCACCCTGACCGCGACCCTGACCGCCGTCCTGTTCTTCTGGTGGTCGCAGTGGATGCTGCTCGGCGGCCGGATCGCGGTGAGGGCCCTGTTGCCCGGCGCGTTCCTCACCGCGCTGGGCCTGCTCGGTCTCCGGTTCTTCTCACGCCTGGTCTTCTCACCGCTCATCGCTTCCAGCGCCGTCACCTACGGCCCTTTCGGCACCGTCCTGGTCGTCCAGTCCTGGCTGGTCGGAGTGGGCGTCGTCGTCTTCGCCGGCGCGTTGCTGGGGCGACTGGCGTCCGAGGAGATCTCCACCGTGGCACGGGCTTTGAAGGAGCGTGCGCGCGATCGAGAGCGTTGACCGCGGGCGGCCGGGTTCGACAACACGGACGTACGGCGCCTCGAACCCCGGTTCACACCACGTCAGTTGGACCGCTCCAGCTCGGCGTCGGGCTGCCCGGCTGACGAGGACGCCGGGGACGGCTCCCGGTCCCAGTACAGAGCGAGGACGGTGACCGGGACCGCCACCACCGCCCAGACGATCACCGTCATGACGACAGCCGTCCAGGCGTCCCAGAAGTGACCGGCGCAGAAGGCCGCGGCCGCGGGTACGACGATCACGCCGACACCTTTGCCTCCGCCGAACGAGACCCGCGGAAGGGCGGGGCGGCCGGTGGCAAGCCGGCGTGCCCGCCGGCCGGCGCCGAAGGCCGCGACAAAGGCCAGGGCCGCCGACCAGAGAGCCATCAGTGCGACGGCGACGAAGACGGTGGCATCCTCGTCCGGCAGCCCGGGAAGTGTCTCGCGGACGCCGTCCTGGCTGACGGCGACCAGAACGTTCCGCCAGGTGGTGACCTCCACCTGTTCCCCCGGCTTGATGCGCTCCGACAGGTCACCGTGTCGGTCGAGGTCGATCGGCTGATCGGCAGGGGCCGGCATCGGCGGCCGCAGCCGCACCCGGAAGACCGTCGCCCTGCCGCTCTTGGCCGATTCGACGCTGAGCACCGTCCCACGCGTCGTGCGCGTGCAGTTCGTCACGTCCGGTGCCGCCGTTTCGCCGTGGCACGGGCGGGCGGCCAGGAACGCCTCCTCCGTGGCGACCTTCCCGGGAACGAAGGCGCTCGGGCCCGCCATCCCCGCCAGCAGGGCCAGCCCGAGCAGCGCCCAGGCCGCCGAACGGCTCCACTCCTGCCGGATCCGTGCCGACACCCACCTGTCCACCGTCCGCGCAGCCACTGCCGTGTCCCCTTCGTTCCGGGAGCAGCAGTCAGCCACACACACCCGATCGGCCGACAGGATACGACTAGGAAGCGTTGAACTCCCGCTGCGCTGCCAGTGTCCGGCAACATCGAGGGGCCCCCGGGCGTTCAGCCGATGAGCTCCGGCGAGAGCAGGCGGTACCGGGCCAGGAGTACGTTGAGCGCGGCGATGACCAGGACCGCGGCCGCGATGGCGAGCAGCGCGTGGCCCGTCCCCCACGGGGTGATGAGGGTGCCCAGGGCGCCGCCCGCGAAGATTCCGAGGACGGTCGCGACGAGCCGGCCCCGGATCGTGGGCCGCTGCTCGGTCGCGGGAGTGGCGCCGGTGAGGCCGTGGATGAGGCGGACCAGCGACACCTGGACCAGCAGGGTCGGCATCCCCGGAACAGCCGCGCGCAGGGCGGTGTCCGCGCGCAGGCCCATGGCGAAGCCGACCATGGCGATGACCAGGTTGTCCGGGTGGTCGATGAGTGAGCCGGAGCCGTGCCGCCACAGGGCCGTCGCCCCCGCGAGCGCGAGGAGCACCCCTTCGACGGCCAGGGCTGCCGCGAACCAGTGCCGGTGTCGTGCGACGAGAACACGGGTGGCGAGGGCCCCGACCGCGGCCCCCAGGACGAAGGCGATCAGGGCGACGGCGGGGCGGGCCACCGGCACCTGTCCCTCACCGGCGACGGCGAAGGACAGGAAGAGCAGATTGCCCGTGGCCAGGGCGGTGAAGACGTGTCCCATGGTCAGGAAGCTGACCGCGTCGACCGCTCCCGCCAGGACGGTGAGGGTCGCCATGACGACGGTCCGCTGACGTTCACGCCGTGCGTCCGACCACGTTGGTCCGGCTTCGTCGCTCATGGGGTCAGTCTCGGGAACCCGGACTCCGCAGCCGTGGTGGCCGGGCCGATACGCGATACGCGTGCCGCCAATGGACGGTGCGGCGGGGCCCACCGTCGGTGTGTCGCCCTGCCCGACCGGTTCCGACGCGCGCCTCGGCGGTGGGTGTGCGCTCGGAGCGTCACCACGTGCGATGGAGCCGGCCGTCCGGCGGACCGGCCGTGCCCGAGGCCCGGGACGCCGCATGGCTCCACCACGCGCCACCGCGGACGGCACGGGCGCCTCGGGGGCGGCACGGGCGGTGGGACGGTGCCGCTTTCGGACCGGTTCAGGGCCGTCCGTCGGCGGCGGTCCGTGACGGTGTCAGGCAGGCCGGGCGGCGGCCGCGTCGAGGGCTTCCCGGGCGGCGGGCACGGCCGCCGCCCGGTCCTGCGGCACCAGGCCGATGCGGGTACGCCGGTCCAGGAGGTCGGCCTCGTCGAGGGCGCCCTCGTGGAGCACGGCCCACAGCAGCGCGGCCCGTGTGACGGGGTGTCCGGGCACCACGGGCTCGTTCAGCTCGGGGTCGCGTGCGCCGAGCGCGTGGACGGCGGGGGCCTCGGCGCCGTAGCGGCGGATCAGATGGGCGGGTGCGGCCAGCGAGCCGAGCCGGTGCGGGGCCGCGGCTCCGACCAGCGGCAGCGAGGCGGTGGGGGAAGGACCGGCGCGGAGACTCCGGGCGTCGATCGCCGCGTCCACGGCGTCCTGTGCCATGCGCCGGTACGTGGTGAGCTTGCCGCCGACCACGGTGGTCACTCCGTCGCCAGAGGTGAGAACGGCGTGCCGGCGAGAGATGTCGGAGGTGCGGGCGGTCTCTCCCGAGCGGGTCGGCGCGGAGTCCAGCAGCGGGCGCAGCCCCGCGAAGGCGCCAACGACGTCCTCTCGCCTGACCGGTGTGTCCAGGGCGGAGCCCAAGACGTCCAGCAGGAAGCCGATGTCCGACTCGGGCACCTGCGGCACATCCGGTATGTCCCCGTCGACGGGTTCGTCGGTCAGGCCGACGTACACACGGCCGTCGTCCTGCGGCAGGACCAGGACGAATCGGTTGGTCTCGCCCGGGATCGGGATGTGCAGGCCGGCGGGCAGCGGCCCGAACAGGTCGGCGCGCAGGACCAGATGGGTTCCGCGGGAGGGGCGGATGCGGATGCCGTCGACCAGGTCGCCCGCCCACACGCCGGAGGCGTTGATGACCGCGCGGGCCCTGATCTCGCCCTGCTCCCCGGTGAGTTCGTCCCGGACGGCGGCGCCGGTCCCGCGGACCTCCAGGGCCCTGACCCGGGTGAGGATCTTCGCGCCGTGGACGGCGGCGCTGCGGGCGAGCGCGGTGACGAGGCGGGCGTCGTCGGTCACCTTGCCGTCCCAGGACAGCAGGCCGCCGCGCAGTCCGCCGGGGCGCACGGACGGTGCCAGGTGGCGGGCCTCCACCGCGGAGAGTCGGCGCGGCGCGGGCAGGGTGGCGCGGGAGGTGCGGGCCGCCAGCCGCAGGGTGTCCCCGGCCCTGAATCCGACCCAGGCCAGGGATGCCTGACCGCGCGACACCAGCGGCGTCAGGGGCAGGACGAAGGGCTGGGCGCGCACCAGATGGGGGGCGGTGCGCTCCATGAGGACCCCGCGTTCGACCGCGCTCTCGTGGGCGACGTCGAGTTGTCCGGAGGCCAGGTAGCGCAGTCCGCCGTGGATGAGCTTGGAACTCCAGCGCGAGGTGCCGAAGGCGAGGTCGTGGGCGTCGACGGCGACGACGCTGAGACCGCGCGCGGCGGCGTCCAGGGCGACGCCCGCGCCGGTGGCGCCGAGCCCGACGACCAGGACGTCCACCACGTCGCCGCCCACGGCCTCGGTCAGTTCACGGCGGCGGCGGGCGGCGGAGAGCGACGATCCGGGGGCCGGGGCCGCCGGGCCGGACGGACTGCTGGTGGGGCTCATGGCGTGAGGGTCCTCTCCAGAAGGATGCGCAGCTCGTCGAGAAAGGCGGCGCTGGTCAGTTCGGGGTCGTCCTCGTCGGTCATGGTCCGCAGCGACAGGGTGAAGGACTGGACCACGAGCAGCACGGCACGCGCCTGCCGTCTCGTGGGCGCGAGCCGCACCGACCCGTCGGCGTGCCCCTCCGCCAGGGAGTCGGCGAGGAGGCCCAGGAGAGCTTCCTGACTGGCTCCGCGGCGGTCCAGTACGTAGGGCAGCAGCAGTTCGGGATCGACATCGATGATCTTGCGGAAGAGCGGGTGGGCGCGGAATGCCTCGATCCCGGCCACCAGTCCGTCCACGATCAGGGAGCGCGTCGACTGGCCGGGCCGCCGCTCCGGCATGGCGCCGGTCGCCGCGTCGACCCACTCACGGGTCATCAGATCGCCGACCAGCGACCGCACATCGGGCCAGCGCCGGTAGAGGGTCATGCGCGAGACGCCGGCGCGGCGGGCCACGTCGGTCAGGGTGGTGCGCCGGACGCCCACGGCCAGGACGCAGTCGCGTACGGCGTCGAGGACGGGATCGCTGTCCGAGCGTTCCGACTGGTTGTGACGAATAGGCGCCATGTGTAACAGTGTAACGCCCTGTGCGGCCGTGCGGGAGACGGCGCGTCGCGAACCGACCGATGAGGACTACGTTCATGGACATGCTGTGGAGTGGCTGGGGCGACCCGGCCAAGGCGGCGCCGCTGCCCGACGCGGTGACCGGCCTGCTGCGGGATCTGCTCGGCGTCAAGCCGCGGGACACCGGCGTACACGCCCTTGAGGAGATCTCCGTCCCCGAACCCCCGTCCGCCCTCGTCCTGAGCGCGCTGGCGGACGCCGTCGGCGGTGCGGACCAGGTGCTCACCGACACCGAGAGCCGCGTGAGGCACACCCGCGGAAAGTCCACGCCCGACCTGCTGAAGATCCGCGCGGGCGACGCCGGGGACGCCCCCGCGGCCGTCGTCCTGCCCGCCACCCACGACGAGGTGCTCGCCGTGCTGCGCGCCTGCGCGGAACACGGCCTCGCCGTCGTCCCGTTCGGCGGCGGTACCTCCGTCGTCGGCGGCCTCGCCCCCGAGCGGAGCGCCTTCGTCGCCCTCGATCTGCGCCGGATGAACGGCCTGCTCGACATCGACCCCGTCTCCCGCACGGCCACGTTCCAGCCGGGCCTGCGCGCCTCGGACGCGGAGGCGCTCCTCGCCGAGTACGGGTTCACCCTCGGGCACTTCCCGCAGTCCTACGAGTGGGCCACCATCGGCGGATTCGCCGCGGCCCGGTCCAGCGGACAGGCCTCCGCCGGATACGGCCGCTTCGACGAGATGGTCCTCGGCCTCACCGTCGCGACCCCGGAAGGCACCCTGGACACGGGCCGCGCGCCCCGCTCGGCGGCCGGCCCCGACCTGCGGCAGCTGATCCTCGGCTCCGAGGGCGCCTTCGGGGTCATCACCTCCGTCACCGTACGGATCAGGCCGCTGCCGCAGACCCGCATCTACGAAGGGTGGCGGTTCGCGTCCTTCGAGGAGGGCGCCACCGCCCTGCGCCGGCTCGCGCAGGACGGACCGCGCCCCACGGTGCTGCGGCTGTCCGACGAGACCGAGACCTTCGTCGGTCTCGCCCAGCCCGACGCCATCGGGTCGGCCGGGGCACCGCCGGACGCCGGATGCACGGCGATCGCCGGGTACGAGGGGACCGAGGACGACACGGCGTACCGTCGTGAGCGGGCCGCCGCGGTCCTGCGCGCGGCCGGAGGCACCTACCTGGGCGCCGAGCCCGGTGAACGCTGGGCGCACGGCCGCTATTCGGCGCCCTATCTGCGCGACGCGCTGCTCGACGCCGGGGCCTTCGCGGAGACCCTGGAGACCGCGACCTTCTGGTCACGCATTCCCGAGCTCTACACGGCCGTGCGCACCGCGCTGACCGAGACGCTCTCGGCCGCGGGAACCCCGCCCCTGGTCATGTGCCACATCTCGCACGTCTACGAGAACGGCGCCTCGCTCTACTTCACCGTCGTCTCCGCCCAGGGCGAGGACGCGGTGGCGCACTGGGCGCCGGCCAAGCGGGCCGCCAACGAGGCCGTCCTGAGCGCGGGCGGAACCATCAGCCACCACCACGGAGTGGGCACGGACCACCGCGACTGGTATCTCCGGGAGGCGGGGCCGCTGGGCGTCGAGGCCCTGCGCGCCGTCAAGCGACGGCTTGACCCCGACGGCCTGCTCAATCCCGGGATCCTGCTGCCCATCGACTGACCACCACCGTGAACGCCGCCCGGCGGCCTCGGGGCCGCCGGTGCGTCATCCGGCTCCGGCTCCGACGCCGCTGCCGCGCCCGGGATCCGGCTCCGCTACGGCCGCGGCTACGGCTTGTCGCCGTGTTCAGGATCCGCCCCAATCCCCTTCGTCCCACCCGACACCGCCCGGAGGCACACCGATGCGACAGTTCACCGCCGTCGTCAACCCGACCGCGGGCGGCTCCACCGGGGCGGCGGCGCTGCTCCCGGTCGCCCGTCTGCTGCGAGAGGCCGGAGCCGGACTGGAGACCGAGTACAGCCGCAGCCTGGCCCACGCCCAGGAACTGGCGCTGAGCGCCGGGGAGCAGGGCCGGGTGGTCCTCGCCGTCGGCGGCGACGGGATCGCCGGGGGCATCGGCGGCGCCCTCAGCGGGACGGACACCGTACTGGGCCTGGTACCGGCCGGCCGCGGCAACGACTTCGCCCGTGCGCTCCGACTGCCCACCGCCGCGGAGGACCTGGCGCGCGTCCTGCTGCGTCACGAGCCGCGACGCGTCGACACCATCGAGGTGGAATCGGCTGCGCACTCCCGAACCGTGGTCCTGGGCAGTGTCTACGCGGGCGTCGACGCGCTCGCCAATCAGTACGCCAACAACGCGCGTGTGCTGCGCGGGGCCGCCTCGTACTACGCCGGGGGTCTGCGCGCGGTCACCGGCTGGCGTCCGGCGTCGTACCGCGTCACCGTCGACGGCGACGAACATCTGCACCGCGGCTACACCGTCGTGGCCGCCAACTCCGCCTACTACGGCTCCGGGCGCATCATCGCCCCGGCGGCCCGGACGGACGACGGCCTGCTGGACGTCGTCATGATCCGCCAGGCCCCGCGCCGGCTGTTCTTCACCCTGATGAACGAGCTGAAGACCGGCGCCCACACCGAGCGGCCCGAAGTGGTGATCCTGCGGGGCCGGGAGATCCGCATCGAGGCGGACCGGCCCGTGCCCTACGGGGCCGACGGGGAGGTCGAGGCCGTCCTCCCCGTCACGGCCCGGGTGCGGCCGGGCGATCTGGCCATGCTCTTCTGACCAGGCTGGACCCGGTGCACCGGCTCGTCCGCGACGGACCCGTCGCGGACGCGCACGTCACCCGGCGGTGGATTCGCCGCTCGCGCTGCCCGCCAGCCACTGGTCCCAGCTCAGGTTGAAGGCGGCGTAGCCGTTGTCGGCCGACGCCTTCGCCCGCGGGGAGCCCGTGACGGAGACCGGGTCGCCCTGCTTGACCTGGCCGTAGAACCACTTGGCGTCGGACATCGACAGGTGGACACAGCCGTGCGAGCCCCGGGCACTGCCGCTGCCGGGGTTCGGGTCACCCGTCGAGTAGTGGACGTACGTGCCGGACTGGGTGAGGTGGACATCCCAGGGCAGCGTCAGGTCGTAGTAGTTGGCGGCGCCCTTGGTGCAGCTGATGCCGACGCTGCACGAGGTCATGTGGACCTTCTCCTGCTTGTCGATCACCGCCATGACGCCGTTCCACGTCGGGTACTCGGCGCTCCCCGCGTTGATCGACAGCGTGCGCACGGGCGCGCCGTTCTTCGTCACCTTCATGGTGTGTCCGGTGACGGACACATCCGCGCGGACGTCATCGCCGACGGTGAAGTCGTGCACGTAGGAACGCGTGCCGAAGCGGCCGTTGCCGTTGGCCACTCCCTTCATGTCAGCGGTGATCTTCACCTTCGTACCGGTGGCCCAGTACGACTTGGGCCGCCAGTCGACCCGCCGGTCCCCGAACCAGTGCCACGCGCCCGTCATCGGCTGGGAGCTGGTCACCTTCATGTGCTTCTCGACATCGGCGCGGGCCTTCTCCCCCACCGGATTCGTGAAGATCACCGAGATCGGCATCGCGACGCCGACCGTGGCACCGGTCTGCGGCGTGATCGTCTCCAGCAGCATCGGTGGCCCCGCGGGCTTCGATGGAGACGGCTTCACGCTGGCCGTCGCCTTGCCTGTCCCGGCCTTTCCGTCGTCGGAACTCGCCTTCGGTGTCCCCCCGCCACAGGCGCTGGTGCCAGCCAGCACCGCGACCATGACGAGTGCCATCGATATACCGCTACGTCGCTTCACATCTACCCCGGCTCACCATTCGTGCCTGTCTCACTGTTCTTTTGGACTACCTGCGTTCCCCCACGGTTGCAGACGATGTGTAAAGCGCGATTCAAAACCCGACACGAGAGGTCCCCCGCGGCGCAGATCGACGGACCCGCGAGACCCTCCCGCCGCCCTCGTACGGCCTCGGCCCGACCGCGCGAACCGGCGAGAAGGCGCGAGGCGACCACGGCATGACGCTCTGTCGGGACGGCGGCGTCGGCGCCCGGCCGGTGGCCGGACGCCGACGCCCGTCAGCTCAGGTCAGGTCACGCCGGTGAGTCGACACCGGCCCGGCCGAGATGCCGTACGAAGAACCGGACAGCGCTGTCGGCCTCGAACCTGGGCAGTTCCTTGTGCCGTCCCGCGTTGGCGTGCAGTGTCTTCTCCTTCGAGGCGAAGGCGTCGAACAACGCGAGACCGGACGCGCGCGGGATGTGCTCGTCGTCCCACTGCAGGTCGAACTCGACCGGAACGGTGATCTGCCGGGCCTTCTCGGCCAGGGCGTCGGGCCAGTGCTGGCCGAAGACCGCGGCCCTGATCCTGGGTTCGATCGCCACGAGCGGCACGCCGATCGCGGTCCCCATGTTGATGCCGAGGTACCCGACCGGCCCCTCCGGGCCGATCTCCGGCAGTTCCTGGAGCGCGTCCAGGGTCGCCTGCCACTCCGGCACGGCACGCTCCGCGAGGTGGGCGTTGTAGCGGACGACGACCGGGCCTTCCGGCTCGCCCGCCGCCCTCGCACGGTACAGCTCGGCGATCTCGCGCTCGTCGTGCGCCGTGCGGGGCCGGCCGCCGTGACCAGGCGCGTCGATCGTGGCCACGTTGAAACCGCCGTCGGTCACGAGGCGGAGCGCACGGCCTGTCATGCCGGGCGCCCTCTTGTGGGTACCGCCGCCGTGCCCCATCAGTACGAGGGGTGCCCGTTCGGAGCCGGATGCGGGGGACCAGAGCACGCCGGTGACCTCACCCACGGTGAAGTCGCGTTCCACGACACCGTTCGACGATGTCTCCGCGGTGAAATGCACAGAATGCATAGGTTGTTGCCTTTCGGGTTCGCCTGGTGGTCGAGGCGCTCCCGGCGACACCTATGTCAAAGGCCGAACCGTGACCAACGGGGGGAGCACCCACATGCATACAGCGTTCATGGGTCTCACCTCCTCGTACGACGTCACGGCCCCTGCAAGCTACCAGCCCGGGCGGTGTCCCGCCCAAGTCTTTTCCTGACGAGGTCCTGGCCTCGGAGCGAGTTCCAGGAGTCACCTCGACCTCCTTCGCCGCGTCGGCCGTGCACGCACAAGTCCGCGCGGTCGGTTCTCGGTCCAACTCCCTTACGGCCGTTACCACATGGCGCTTCCGAGTAGGATGATCGAACACTCGGCCTGCCGCGTTTTCGTGGTGCGATGGGAGCTTCCATGACGATCGACCGACAGTCGTTTCCGACGCTCGACACCAGCAAGGCGCATCCCGCGCGGGTCTACGACTGGCTGCTGGGCGGCAAGGACAACTACCCGGTCGACGAGGCCGTAGGAGAGAAGCTGCCGCCGGAGGCGCGGGACGCGGCCCGGCAGAATCGCGAGTTCATGCACCGGGCGTCCGGCTGGCTCGCGGAGCAGGGCATCGACCAGTTCCTGGACATCGGCACCGGCATTCCGACCAAGCCCAACCTCCACCAGATCGTCCAGGACATCACGCCCACGGCGAAGGTCGTCTACACGGACAACGACCCGATCGTCCTGCGTCACGCCGAGGCGCTGCTGGTCAGCCGGCCCGAGGGAGTCACCGACTACATCCAGGCGGATGTGCGGAGGCCCGAGGAGATCGTCCAACACGCCCGGCACATACTGGACTTCACCCGCCCGATCGCACTGTCGCTGATCGCGCTGATGCATTTCATCCCCGACGAGCAGGACGCCCACGACATCGTCCGCAACCTGATCGCCACCCTGCCCTCGGGCAGCTACCTGGTGCTGTCGCACGCGTCCTCCGACCTGTTCCCGGAGCTCTCCGACCAGGTCACCGCCGAGTACGCCAAGGGCGGCATCCAACTCGGCTTCCGCAACCGGACAGGGGTGCAGAGCTTCTTCGAGGGCCTCGAGATGGTCGAGCCCGGCCTGGTGACGGCGACGGAGTGGTTCAAGTCGGCCCGCAGGCCGAGGCCGGAGGACAGCGGCATCTACGCGGGAGTGGCCCGCGTCCTCTGAGCCGGCCCGGCCCGCCGAGGAGCCGACACACGCAGATCAGATCGCCGCGGATCAGGTCACCGCGGGCCAGGAACGCAGCAGCACGGCGATCCTCGCGACGGTGCAGGCGGGATCGCGGAGCAGATCGCAGATCACGCGGGGCTACGGCGTCGTCCCGGGTGGGTTTCACCGGGACGCCCCAGGCCTCCAGGTACATGACGCCCGTGGCCGCCGCGACGGCCATGTTGGAACGCTCGAGTCGGGGAGAGCTCGCTTCCCGTCCCTTCCGTCCGCGCCCCGGCACCGGGGATCGCGTCCATGCGGGTGGCATATGGGACCGCGGCGAGCCCCCGGAGGCATGACCGGCGTTGTGCAACGTGCCTGCCCACGATCATTCGGAGAGGACGCCCCATGCGTCGAACCATGTTGTTGTCTGTCTGTGCTCTCGTCGCCGCCGCGGCAACCGGATTCTTCACCACCAGCGCGATCCGCAACCGCTGACTCCACGACGCCCGCACGCGTCGTGCAACCCGCACGTGTCCGCGGTGGTGACGGCCGCCCGGCCGCCGTGCCCACCGCGGGCATCCGGCGACACCCATGGGTTCCCGAACGACGTCCCGCACCGGCTCCGGAGACACCCGGGGCACCGACTACCGAGACCGGACGAAAAGGTACAGCTCCGCAGCGACCGCGACGACAGGACGCCGAACGCGGTTCGCCTGAACAGGCCGCGAGACCCCTCTGTCGTAGGCGCTACTGCAACGCGTGCACCGCGGCCGTGAAGACCGGGGGCATCCGGGACGCCATGGGGACGATCAGGCGGGCGGTGCCGGGACGGCGGTTCGCGGTCAGCAGGGCTGCGGTCAGCAGCCGGTGACGGCGTGTCAGCAGCGACCAGATCCGTTCGTAGTCCGTGACGCGTCCCGCAGCGATGCAGCGGACGGCGGCGCCGGCCGTCCCGAGCCCGAGGGCGATGCCCTCCCCGGTGAGGGCGTCCACGTAGCCCGCCGCGTCACCGACGAGCAGGACGCGTCCGGCGACGCGGCGCCGCGCCCGTTGCAGCAGTGGCCCGGCGCCCCGCACCTCGGTCGCCGGGGCCCCGCGCAGCGACGCGGTCAGAGCCGGGAACGCGCCCAGGTGCTCGTCGTAGCCGCGGCGCAGACGGCTGAGGACCGCGACGCCGACCAGGTCGTCGCCGACCGGTGTCACGTACGCCTCGCCGTGCCCCGACCAGTGGACCTCCACGAAGTCCGTCCAGGGCTCGACGCGGTAGTGCCGGCGCAGTCCGTAACGCCGGTGCGCGCTGCCGGGCAGCTCCAGCCCGAGGCCGCGGCGGACGCCGGAGTGCAGGCCGTCGGCGGCGATCAGCCACCGTGCAGTGAATCCCGCGGCGGTGACGGTGTCCGCCGTCTGGCGCACCTCCCCCACCTTGCCCGGCACGATCCGCACGCCGAGGCGCAGAGCACGCTGGTGGAGTGCGTGGTGCAGCTCCGTGCGGCGGATTCCGAGCCCTCTGCGGCCGCGGAAGAGCGCCTCGGCTCGGGCCGTGCCGTCCACGTAGCGGATGCCGCGCAGTTCCATGCCGTCGACCTCGACGCCGAGCGCCCGCAGCGCGGCGACGCCGCTGGGCATGACGCCTTCACCGCAGGCCTTGTCGACGGGCGCGGTCCGCGGCTCGACGACCACGGCCTCAAGACCCGCCAGCGCGCTGTGCATCGCGGCGGCCAGTCCGGCCGGTCCGCCACCGGCGACCAGGACGTCGATCACGCCGGAGCGGAGGTGAGCGAGGTGGTCAGGGCGGCCAGTGCCCGGTTCTCGCACCGGATGCGTACCGTCAGGACGGCCGCGTTGGCCACGGTGAAGACGGCCGCGGTGACCCAGGCGGTGTGCACCAGCGGCAGCGCCACGCCCTCCGCGACGACCGCCACGTAGTTCGGGTGCCGCAGGACCCGGTACGGGCCACGGGCCACCAGCGGAAGGCCGGGCACGACGATCACCCGGGTGTTCCAGCGGGACCCCAGTGTGGCGATGCACCACCACCGCAGTGCCTGGGCGCCCGCCAGCACCGCCACCATCGGCCAGCCGAGGGCGGGGAGGAACGGCCGGTCGGCCAGCCATACTTCGAGCGGGCAGCCGAGCAGCAGGGCGGTGTGCAGGGCGACCATCGCCGGGTAGTGGCCCTGGCCCGCCTCGATCGCGCCGCGAGCGTGGCTCCACCGTTCGTTGCGGCGGGCGACGGCGAGTTCGCCGACCCGTTCGGCGGCGACGGCGGCCACCAGCAGTCCGTACCAGATCATGTGTCCGTGTCCCACCGTTCCATGTCGTGCGCCGGGCGCGGCTACCAGCGCAGCAGCACCAGCTCGCAGGCGAAGCCCGGCCCCATCGCCAGGAGCACACCCGGCGTACCGGCGGGCGGGCGGCGGGTGGCCAGCGTGTCGCGCAGTACATGAAGCACGGACGACGAGGAGAGATTGCCCACCTCGGCCAGATGACGCCAGGTCACATCGAGGCCGTCGTCGGGAAGATCGAGCGCTTCGGTGACGGCGTCCAGGACCTTGGGTCCTCCGGGGTGGCACACCCAGGCGCTCACGTCCTGCGGCTTCAGACCGTGGTCACCGAGGAACCCCTCGACGTCATCGGCGAGGTGACGGCGCACCACGTCGGGGATCTCCGGGTCCAGGACGACCTGGAAACCCGAGTCCTTGATGGCCCAGCCCATGATGCGACCGCTCTCGGGGTACAGCCGGCTGCGCGTGTCCACGATCGCCGGGCCGACGGCCTCGCCCGTACGACCCGATCCACAGGCCACCACCGCGGCGGCGCCGTCGCCGAACAGACCGGTCGCGACCATGTTGGCCGGGGAAGGGTCGCCGCGCTGGAACGTGAGCGAGCACAGCTCGACCGACAGCAGCACCGCCACCTGTTCGGGCCGGCCCAGCAGATAGTCGTGCATCCGGGACAGTCCCGCGGCACCGCCGGCACAGCCCAGGCCGAACATCGGCAGTCGCCTGACGTCCCGGCGCAGTCCGAGGCGGCCCGCGATCAGGGCGTCGATGGAGGGCGCCGCGATGCCCGTGACGGAGGTGAAGATCAGCAGGTCCACGTCGGCCGCGGACAGACCGGCGAGACGCAGAGCCTCTCGGACGGCCTTGGCTCCCATGTCCGTGGCGGCCGTGATGAAGACATCGTTCGCGGCGCCGAATCCGTCCAGGGCCTCGTACTGTTCGAGCGGCAGCGTCATGTGGCGGGCACGGACCTGAGCGCCTCGGTGCAGCCGGTCCAGGACACGGCGGTCGGCGCCCTCGGGCAGACACGTGCGGGCCACCATGTCGGTGATCTCGGACTGGGTATGGCGGTGCGGCGCGAGGGCACCGTGCACGGCGGCGATCCGCGTCATAGGGCTCCCGTCCGAAAACCGACTGGGGTGGGCTGTTCCGCATGCCTTCCCCGGACCGGTACTTCGCCACCAGGGATCGCCCGTCCGGCGGTTCGTCCCGTGGCGCGCCCGAGCCCGACGGACGAAGCCTCCTACCATCGCGGGGTGGGTACTCCCGAGCATTCGACGACCGGTGACACCGCGGGAAAAGGGTCCGGCCGGGTGAGTGGTCTGGGCCGGGCGTGCCACCCCGGGCCGGTCGTGGCCGTCACCGCACTGGCGGCGGCGCTGGCCGTGATCGCGGGCCGCGGAACCGGGGGTTGCGTCCTGGTGGGCGCCGCCGTCATGACGGGGCAGTTGTCGGTCGGCTGGTGCAACGACGCGTTCGACGCGCGGCGGGACCTTGCGGCGGCACGGCGTGGCAAGCCGGTCGTGGACGGGGTGCTCGGGGTGACGCAGGTCTGGGCCGCCGCGTACGCGGCGCTGGCCCTGTGTGTGCCGCTCTCGCTCTTCTGCGGCCTGTGGGCCGGCCTCGTGCACCTGACCGGGGTCGGGGCGGGCTGGGCGTACAACGTGCGGCTGAAGGCCACCCGTTGGTCCTGGGCGCCCTACGCGCTGGCCTTCGCCGCGCTCCCGGCGTTCGTGTCACTCGGGCTGCCGGGCCGTCCGTGGCCGGCCTGGTGGGTCCTCGGAGCCGGGGCGCTGCTGGGGGTCGGAGCGCATCTGGGCGATGTCCTGCCGGACATCCGTGGGGATCTGGCGACGGGTGTACGAGGGTGGCCGCAGCGGCTGGGGCCCGATCGTGCGCGGCTGCTGCTTCCGGTGCCTCTGGTGATCGCGTCCGCGCTGCTGGCCCTGGGGCCGGCGGGACCGCCCGGCAGACGTGAGGTGGTGGCCCTGGCGATGGTCTTCCTGGTGGCCGTGACGGGGACGGTGCTCGGACGCCGCTGGGAGCGGCTGGCGTTCGCGACGGCGATCGTCGTGGCAACGGTGGATGTGACCCTGCTGCTCGGCGGCATCGGGATCGGGACGGGCGCGCCATGAGCTCCGTGCGACGCCGTGCCCGGTGACATGCGCCGGGACGCGGAAGACCCGCACCGTCCGGTGCGGGTCTTCCTCAGCTAGTCCGTCCGACAGGCCGAGTGATCACGGGGTGTGACGGTGCCCGGCACTCAGCCGGTCATCTCCATCTCCCAGCCTCTGAACGGACGTGCCGTCAAGGGCCGTTCAGCGCCCGTGGTGGCCACCCTCGTGGTTGTCGCCGTGCCCACGGGTGTCGCCGTGCCCACGGTTGTCACCGTGCCCGCGGTGGTCGTCACGGCCGTGGTCGCGGTCGTGGTGGCGGCCCCACGAGACGCTGTCGACGAAGCGGCCGCGGTCGGTCCGCAGCGTGGCGACGTCCGAGTGGTTGTCCCACACCTCGTTGCGGCGGTCCTGGTAGAGGTCACGGCTGGTGTCGCGACCGAAGCCCGTGTGGACACGGACGGTGGAACGGCCGGCCAGACGGTAGTGGTGGAAGGTGTAGTGGTTGCCGTCCTTGTCCGACAGCGTCCAGCCGTCCAGGTTCACCCCGTGACGGTCGGCGTTGGTGATTTCCACCCACTCCGCGTTCAGGGAACGGCTGGAGCGGTCGTCAAAGCCCGGCGCGTCGGCCTGCACCCTGCTGATGGCGACGTGCGTGCGCTCGAAGCGCGGCTCCGCGGCCGAGGCCGACACGGCGGCCGAGCCGACCAAGGCGCCGGCCGCGAGAGCGGCGGCCACCATACGGCGGGCCGTGACAGACGTGGAAACGGACATGAATGCTCCTCAAGGTTCGAGAGCCGGCACACCCCGTGCGAGCACCCCGACTGCGGGGATCTGCACGGTGCGACCCTGTGCGAGTCCCGGCCCGGTGGCCGAGGACTCATAAGTTGCTCCACACCCCCGGCCGGTACGGGCAACAACCGGCCCCTGTTACCAATTGCGAACATGTCGGTTACAGGCACCTGTATCAGCCCTTTAACTGCTGAAAGCCGAAGAGTAGTTGTCTGTCATCCCCAACTCCCGTACTCCTACAGCATCTAGGTGATAAACGGGCATCCGTGACATCGTCGCACCTCACCCACCCGTCACCCGAAAGTGGGTAACACCACTCCGGTCCGATCCGACCGCGTGACACGACCGGCGGGGCTCGCCACCGGGCAGACCTCGTCACCGTGACCGGCCCCGATCCGATGGGCGGCGGCTTCGCGTAAGCGTTCTGCCAGTCCGTCACCCGATGGCGGTGCGGAACCGCACGCACGGTGGGAGGGGAAAAGAAGTCCTTCTCGGTCAGGGTGCCGCAGTCGCCCCATCGGTCCGGGAGGCCGCACGGGCCGGACGGGTGATCCTTGTCCGCCCTGGTAGGCCGACGGCCTACGACGCCGTACGCACCGCACTCGAAGCGCCGTTGAAGGGGCGGTGGAGTCGGCGCTGAAGGGGCCGGCGGAGCCGATGAGCGGGCGGGCGCTTCCGCGGCGGAAGGAAGGACACGCATCATCGACACGGCCGCGTGGGCCATGGAATCGACGCGGGATGTGACGTGGGCGAGGGAGGGCGGCGGCACTTGGGCCGTCCGATCCTCGGCGCCGATGGCGCCGGAAAGATGCTGCGCGGTCGCCCCTCGGGCGAGTGGCGCTACCGCTGCGTCGTCACGTGACGACCCGGCCGTCCGCTCGGGAGATCGGCGGAGCCTTCGCGATCCGCCGCGATGCACGGTGCCTCAAACGTGGGTGTTCCTTGAGGCACCGTGCCGGCGTGACGCAATGGTCAGGCGGGGGTGATGTTCTCCGCCTGGGGGCCCTTCTGACCCTGGGTGATGTCGAAGGTCACCGCCTGGCCTTCCTGGAGCTCACGGAAGCCACTCGCGTTGATGTTGGAGTAGTGCGCGAAGACGTCGGGGCCGCCGCCGTCCTGCGCGATGAAACCGAAGCCCTTTTCGGCGTTGAACCACTTGACAGTTCCGCTGGCCATGCCAGTGCCTCTCACTCGATGACGGATCCGCACCGCGCGGACCCGGAGGTAGTCGTCCTGGTCCTCGGGCACTGCACAGCAAAACGCCCGCACCACGGCGCGGGCAGGTACTGCGAACCACGACATCTGCCAGCGACGTTACACGGCGAGAGCGCCTCTCACCAGAGAGCAAGGGCCGTCAGGTGGACCGGTAGCGCCGACACATGAGTGCCATGGCGACTCGGTCTCCGTGAACGGACCTGGTGGCCGAGCGGAGCCGACGCGTGGGCCGCACATGGCGCTCCGTCACAAACCGTCCGCCAAGATGGCATCAAACGGGACCAAGAAGACGATCTTGCCTCGCTTCCGTTACGGCGAGGTGTGGTTGCCCGCCGTTCCGACGGCCTTCCGCCCGGCGGACCACACGGGCGCCACCGTCCCCGTGAGCGCGAAGAGCCCCCGAGGACATACCGGCCGGGTCGGCCCCAAGTGACGCAGAGCACAATCAGGAGATCCGGCCCGATGGGGTGTGTGGCATCCGGTGGGGCGGGCGGGTTGGAGATGCCGGGTTCCGGCCCTGTCGCCGGTCGCATTCTGACCGTACGCTGACAAGTCATAGAACTTCAGGCGTGATTGACGGGGGGAACCGTCATGTCCTGGGATCCTCAAGGTGCTCGTGACGACATCGTCGTTCCACCGATGCCGACCGCCCCGCCGCCCGCTCCCGCCCATCCATGGCGGGCCGTCGCGGTGGCGCTGCTGAACCTCAGCGGGCTCGGGCTCGGTTACGCGGTCGTCCGGCGCTGGGGGCTGATGGCCGTGTGCTGGGGCGCGACGGCGGTCCTGCTCCTGGTGGCGCTGCCCGCGGACCCCGACGGGGTTCCCGGCGCGACGATCGTGCTCTACCTGATCTTCCTCGCGCTCGCGGCGGCGCACGGCGCTGCCGTGGGCCTGCGGACCAGGTTGGCGTTCCTGCCGAGCGCCCTGATCGCGGCCGTGCTCGGCGTCGTACTGCTGGCCGTACCCGCCGGAGCGGTCGTCCTGTACGACGGGGCGCGCGACGAAGCCACGGAGCAGATGCTCCTGGACCGGCTCGACCGGGCGGACAAGCTGGTCGGTCAGTCCGGGAAGCAGACGTTCGAGTCCGCGGAGCCCGACTACCGCCGCGCGCTGGCCGTCTACCGCGCGCTCGGCGACGACCACCCGGGTTCACGCGCCGCCCGGCGTGTTCCCGACCGGCTCAAGACCTTCTACGCCACCGTCGGCGCCCCGTACGCGCAGAAGAACTACTGCTCGGCCGTGCCGCCGTTGAAGTACCTCCGTACCGTCCCGCGCACGATGAGCAGGAAGGAACTCGGAAACCTGGCCACCTGGCCGGACGACCGCCTGGCCACCTCGCTCTACGAGTGCGCGGCAGCCTCACTGAGCGGCGGGGGCGCGGACTGGACCACACAGTTCGGCGAGCTCCTGTCGACCTTCCCCAAGTCCACGCAGGCCGGGAGGGTGGAGCCCGCCGTGAGGACCGCGGTCGACAACGCGGTCCGGACGGTGGGCGGCGACGACCCCTGTGCCGCCGTCCAGCAGCTCAACGGTCTCGACACCCGGGTGCGCGGACTGCCCGGAGAGCAGGCCGGCCTGGCCGACGCCCTGGCCAAGGACGCCGACCGGGCCGCGCGGAGCGCGCGTTCGGGCGCGTACGCCTGCGGGGTCCATCAGTACAGGGACGGGAACTTCAGCGACGCCGTCACCACCATGAACGACTTCGCCAGGACCAACCCGCACGACAGGAACCGGGCGCGCGCCCAGAAGATAGCGATCGCCGCCGAGGTCGCGCAGACGGTGCCCGCGGCCGGCAAGCGACTGCCGACCACCGCGTCGGGCGGCAGCATCGCCGTCACGGTCAAGAACGACAGCCCCGACCAGATCACTGTCCTGTACACCGGACCGGTGACCGGGAGCTTCAACCTGGCGGCCTGCGGGAGCTGCGCCACGTACGGCCTCGGCAGCACGCTGGGGCTCGGTTTCAAGCCGTGCAGCGACAGCGGCAAGCACTACCCGCAGCGGACCATCCGGCTGCCCGTCGGCACCACCTACTTCGTGCACAAGTCCCGGAGCGGCACCGGAAAATCCCCCGCCTCGGACACCGCCAAGCTGTCGCCTGGCTACGTCTACACCGAGTGCGCGTACATGACGAGCCTCGGCTACTGAGGCGGGGCCGGGCCCCCGGATTCCGGGGGCCCGGGTGGATGAGGACCGCCGGACCGCCGGACCGTCGGACCGCCCGGCTCCCTTGTGCCGCACTCCTCCCGCGCGGTCGCGGAGTGCGCCGGAACGGCTTGTCAGACCGATGTGTCGGTCAAGGCCGCCCCCAGGCCTTCGGTCAGGTGGCGGAAGACGGCGGGGTCCGGTGGCCGGCCTGCGGGGGCACAGGCGTGGGCTGCCGCGCGGGCCTGGGATCCGGGGAAGGTTTCGGTGTAGGCGTCCGGGTCGGCTGTGGCGTAGACGTGGGCGAGAGCGGGGGTGAGGGCGTCGGCGTGAGCGGTCGCGAAGGACTCGGCGTTCGCGGCGGTGCTGAGCCGGGCATAGGCGTGCCCGTAGTCGTCGGCCTCGGCGGGCGACCGGCCGTTGGCCAGGGCGTAGTCGCGCGCGTTGGCGTGTGCCTCGGCGTAGGCGGCGGCGTGCGGATAGGCCCTGCGGTAGGTGTCGAGCAGCACCGGGTGCAGGGCGGTGGCCCAGGCCGGCTCGTCCGCGGTGTCGCCCCGGGCGGCGCGCAGGTGCAGGCCGATCAAGCGCTCGGTCGGCAGCGGAGGCGATGGGCATTCGGCCCCCGGCTCGGCTCCCGCACCGTCGCCGGGCTCGGCGACCGGTCCGCCGTCCGGCTCCGCGCGGGTCAGCAGGGGCAGGACCGTCCTGGCCTGCCACCGGTGGATCGCCGACAGTCCGGCACGGCGCAGGTCGTCCGTGCCGGGGACGCCCTCGGGCGTGGGGAGGAACTCCCGCAGGACCGTGGTCAGTTGCTCGGCCCAGTGCGGCGGGCCCCCGGGGCCGGCCGGCTCCCCGGCACGGACGCGGGTCGGCTCTCCCTCCGTGGTGAGAGACGGGTCGGTGTCGGGGGGCGCGTTCATCGGCGGTGTCCCTTGCTTCCGGGCAGGAGGGGGGCGGTCGGATGTTCGGTGGGCTGGCCCTGTTCGGTGTCAGGCCTGGGGGCGGGTGCCGTTGACCGCGACGCGACGGCCGTAGCGGCTGTGGGGGAAGTAGTCCCAGATTGCATGGTGTTGCACGCAGCGGTTGTCCCAGAACACCAGCGTGCGCGGCTGCCAGCGGACCCGGCACTGAAGGAGCGGGGTGCGGGCGATGTGCGAGTAGAGCATGTCCAGCAGGGCCGCGCTCTCGGGGCGTGAGAGCTGGGTGATGTGCGAGGTGTAGGGGCCGTTGACGAAGAGGAGCTTGCGGCCGGTGTCGGGGTGGCGCACCACGACGGGGTGCTCGTTGCGCGGGATGTCGTACTCGGGCGGTATGGGCTGTCCCATCCAGGGCAGCGCGCCGTCGTGCACGGCGGTCAGGCCGTCGAGGAAGGTCCGCATGGCCGGCGAGAGAAGCTCGTAGGCGAGGTGCATGTTGGCGAACAGGGTGTCGCCACCGCTGCCGCCCTCGGGGACGGTCGTGATGTGCAGCAGGGAGCCGAGGGAGGGTTCGGCGTCGGCGGTGCCGTCGGCGTGCCAGCCGTTGCCCGCGACGGCACGGGACTCCTTGGTCGCCCGGATCTCCAGGACGTGGGGGTCGCTGCCCTCCTCCGGCAGGGCGACCGGGTGCAGCTCTCCGAACAGGCCGGCGAAGCGCTTGTGCTGCTCGGTGGTGAGGTCCTGGTCGCGGAAGACCAGCACATGGTGGGCGAGGAACGCGTGCCGGATCTCCTTCTCCTGGTGCGGGGTGAGCTCCTCGCTCAGGTCGACGCCCGACACCTCGGCGCCGATCAGCGGTGTGACGGGATCGACGGTGATGGTCTCGTAGGGCTCGGCGGGGCGGGTGGTGAGCCGCTCGACGGCTTCCAGGGCGTGCGCTTCCATGAGGTGTCCTCACTTGTCCGTGGAGTGGGTGGTGTGGTCGTGATGTGCGGCGGGGCCGCTGGCTCACAGGGCCTTGCGGCGGGTTCGGGCAGGGGTGCGGGGCCGGCCGGGTCACAGACCCCGGTCGAGGAGTTCGGAGAGGATCAGGCGGCCGAAGCCGAGGCTGCCGTGGATGGTGTCGTCCGCCTGGCAGAACGGCGCACGTTGCAGGCCGTCGTTCCCGGTGACCCGGGCGCGAACGTCGACGCTCTCGATGCCACGGGCACGCAGTTCGCCGTGGAGTACGTCCTGGGCCGCGAAGAACACGCGGGGATCGGACATGCCGGGGACCCGCTGCGGCGGGAGCAGGACGAGCGTCCGCAGTCCGAGGGCGGTGGCGCGGTCGTAGAAGGCCAACGCGCCGGTGGCCGTGGCGCGTACGAGGTCCCTGAAGTGGGCGCTGTTCAGGAAGCCGGGTGTGTAGGCGCCGTGCGGGTCCCGGTGCACCGTCCAGTTGGCGGCGGTGGCCACGGTGTGCACGCTCAGGCCGAAGGTGCACACCAGCGGCACGGTCAGCCGGCCCAGGGCCGGGGTGTCCAGCGTGCCGAGGAACTCCCGGTACAGACCCTGCGCTTCAGGATCGCGGAAGGTGACGTCGTCCGTTCCCGACGGGTCGAAGAACGGCCCGAGGAAGTCCCGCCCGGAGCCGATCGGACCACCCGCGAAGGGGAGGTCCGCGTCCTTGGCCGCGCGGCCGACGGCTCCGGCATGGGAGTCACCGAGCAGGAGGAACCTGGCCGGGGCCGTAGTAGTCGAGTATGACGTCGTCACACCATTGCTCCTCTGCGCCGACGGTGGGGTGGGGTTGCGGGACCGTGGGCCCCGTGCGAAGGGGACGACCGGTCGTCGCGGCGAAGAAGTGCCGCATCACGAAGGCGACCCCGTCGGGGGTGACGGTGCGCAGGTTGGGCTCGTAGTGCATCGCCCGGTAGGGAAGACCCGTGACGATCTCGTACGAGGGGAAGTAGTCGACATGGTCGAGTTCGTCGGCGAGTTGACCCGCCGCGGCGCGCAGCACGGACTTGGAGTGGGTGGTCGCGACGAGGGCGTGCCGGCCGGTGGCGGTCGCCGTCAGGGGCACCGGCGAGACCGTGAGGACCATCCGCAGCCGGGAGTTGACGCTGCGGGCCAGGTCCAGCACCGCCCTCAGGTCGTCGGCCACCTCCGCGACCGTGTGGTTGCGCAGGACGTGCCGGGTGGCGTCGAAGGTGCCGCCGGCCGTGCCGGGGCACAGGGGCAGGACGGTGCCGTGTGCCGTGTCCCACCATGCCTCGGTCAGACCGAGGGTGAAGACGAGGCAGTGCGCCCGGGTCAGCGCCGTTCGGATCGCGCCGAGGGTCACCGTCCGCGCGGCGAGGGCCTGTTCGGCCGAGGCGAACCCACCCGGTTCGATGGTCGGCCGGTACGGATCGAGGAACGCGCCCTGAGCGCCCCACAGTTCCTCGGGTGGTTTCTCCTCGTCCAGCGCCCAGGCGACCCACTGGCGCAGGGCGGCGGCCGTGTAGATGTTGCCGGTGCGAAAGGAGAACCGGCGGTAGCCGCGCTTGTCCTGCTCCGCAGCGGTCAGTCCGGGCGGCGGCAGCTCGGCGTCGTACCAGTGCATGCCCTCGGCGAGCAGGGCACGGCCGATGTGGCGGGCGAAGCAGGAGCCCGCGGTGACGACCGGATCGTCGTGTCCGATGGGGAACTTGGGGCTCCACAGGTCGTGGATGTCCTGGGGGTCGGGTTCGGCGACGGCGGTGCGCCAGAACGAGCGGGCGGGCAGTCGGGTGTACGGGTGTGCCACTTCGTCGGTCTCCTCGGCTGACGGGGTCAGGAGCGGGCCGCGGGGGCGCGGCGGTCGCCGGTGGTGGTCGCGGGGGCCGCGAGGGCCTGCGGCGGGGTGGTGAGGTCGCTCGATATGGCGGCGGTCACCGCGCGCACGTGGGGGTCGGCGACGAGTTCGTAGTGGGTGGCGGGGACTTGGTGGATCCGGGTCGAGGACGGCAGAAGGGTGTTCCACTCCCCCGCCGTGGACGGAGCGGCCATCGCCACCGGGAGTTCCTGGACGGCCCGTCGGGCGAGCCACAGTGTGCTCGGGGTGCTCCTCACGCGGGGCAGCCGGTGTTCGGCCATGGCCGCGAGGTTGGCCCTGCAGCAATGGGCGAGGCGGTCGGCGTAAGCCTTGCCCTGCTCGGTGAGTGCCTCGTCGGCCCGGTTGCCCCGCAGTTCGTGCGCGAACACGGCCGCGACCTGGTCATCGTCGAGCGCGGGACGGCTTCCCGGGTCGGGGGACGGCGGGTCGAACAGATAGAGGGCTTCGGCCGGCTCGCCGCTCTCTTCGGCGAGGGCGGCCATGGTGAGGGCCGTCCACGCTCCGAACGACCAGCCTCCCAAGCGCAGTTGATGATCGGAGGCGGGGAACTTCCGTCGTACGGCGGTCAGGTAGTGGCCGGCGCGTTCGGTGAGGGACCAGTCGGGACTGTCCGGCGCGCTCAGAGCGGGGTCGGTGATCAGGCAGACCGTCAGATGGGCGGACAAGGCCGAGACCAGCGTCCGATAGGCCTGGACGTCACCGCCGACGGGGTGGACGAGGCAGAGCACGTCGGCACCGGTGCCGTGCTGCCAGACGTCGACCGCGACGGTGCGGGTCCGTTCGGCCGCGAGCGCACCGCCGGTGAGGTGGCCGAGGATCTCGTCCAGGGTGACCCGGTGGCTGAGCCGGGACAGGTCGAGGTCCGTGCCGTAGAGCCGTTTGACCTCGTCGAGAAGCTCCAGCAGGGTCAGCGAGTCCGCGCCGAGGTCGTACAGGGAAGCGGTCGGATCCAGGGTGTCCAGGCCGAGGAGGGATCGGGTCGCTTCCCGGAGCCGGGTGGCCGGGTCACCTTCCCCGTGCCCTTCCCCGTGCCCTTCCCCGGGCCCGGAGGGGACCTCCGTCCCGGCCTCGGTCGGCGCCACCGCGTCGGCGCCCGCAGCGGCGGTGTCCTCCCGCGCGACCTCGTAGAAGCGCGCCGCGTCGGCCAAGTCGGTTGTGCAGACCAGGAGACGGGGCAGCTGGAGTTCCATCGCCCGGTCGAAGACGTCGGTGCCCTCCTGCGGGGTGAGCGCGACCTGGAGGTGGGCTCGGTGGCGCGCGTCCCGGACGCGCGTGTTGTGCGCCATGCCGACCTCTCGCCAGGCGTCCCAGGCGAGTGCGGTTCTTACGGTGGCGGTGTCTTCGCCGGTGTGGTGGGCGAAGCCGTCGAGGAGGGCGTTCGCGGCGGCGTAGTCGAACTGTCCGGTCCCGCCCAGCTCGGCGGCCATGGAGGAGCAATACAGGACGGTGCCGGGCCGGTGCGTGGCGATCAGGCGCTCGGCCAGCAGGGCGCCGCGCAGCTTCGCGGCGATGGCGCGGCGGGTGGCCGGAGCGTCCCGGCGTGCCAGCAGCGCGCCGTGGGCGGTACCGGCCGCGTGGACGATGCCCGTGAGTCCTTCCAGGTGGGGGCTCAGACGGCTGGTGATGTCGTCCAGCGGCTCCTCGGCGAGGTCGGCCCGCACGCAGGTGATCCGGCCGGCCCAGGGGGCGAGCGGGGCGGGCAGTTCCGCTGTGCGGGAGAGGAGTACGAGCCTGGTGTCCGCCTCGCGCAGGATGCGGGCGGCGAGGGTGGCGCCGATGCCGCCGGTGCCGCCGAGGATCAGATGGGTGCCGGCTTGCGGCCGTGAGGAGGAGCCGGGTGCGGGCAGGCCGCCGGTGGCCATCTCGGTCACGGGCCGATGGACGGGATACCACCAGTGGCCGTCGCGCAGGGCGAGCCGTGCGGCGGGAGGTGGGCCGGCCTCGAAGAGGTCCGACAACTGGTGGGCCCAGTCGGCCGGTTCGTCATTCGGCAGGTCCACCCAGCGTACGGTCAGCCCCAGTTCTTGACGTGGCACTTCGGTGACAGCGGCCGCCAGGGCGAGTTCGGGTCTGCTCACTGGGCCCGTCACGGGCTGGGCCCCGTGGGTCAGCACCCAGGGCCGGGGCCGTGAGCCGGCGGGCACGTCCGCCAGCGCGGTGCACAGGGCCGCGACGGTGTCCAGGCAGGCCCGGACCGCGGCATCGGCCGTGGACTCGGCCACGGGGCCGCGCACGGCGAGGGGCAGCGTGTGCAGCCAGTCGGTCCGCGAGCCCGGGGTCGCCTCCAAGTCGGCGAGGATGCGCCCGAGTTGACGAGCGTCAGCGGGATCGGCGCGGTATTCGTCGGGGCCGAGGCGGGCAAAGCCGCGCGTGTCCTCCCGAACCCGCACCACGCGAACGCCGCCCTCTGCCGGCGCCGCCCAGGAGGCCGCTTCGGCCGAAGCGTCGCCGACGACCACCACGGTGCGCCCTGAGGCGGGCGAGGCCCCGGAGCGGGCCCGGCGCCAGCGGACCCAGTGGTTCTGGTGGAGCCACCGGTCGGACGGCAGCCGCGGGGGGAACCGGGGTTCCGTGTCGGCGGACGACGGGGTGCCGGAGCGGCGGAGGTCGTGGTCGGTGAGGTCGAAGGAGGGCGGCGGGAAGTCCCAGGGGGCCGGGACCGACCGCTCCCGCCAGTCGACGTCGTGGCCCGCGATCCAGGCTCGCGCCACCTCCTCCGCCGTCATGGCGAGGGCATCGACCCGCTCGGGCCGGGCCTCGCTGACGGTCGCGGGATCCAGGGCGCGCAGCCACGCCACGGCCGCCGTCGCGTCGGGAAGGACGCGTGCCGCCCGGTGGGCCGACGCCGGTCGCCCGGTGCGCAGATGGCGTACGACGTGCTCGTAGTCGCCGGGGTGGGCACTCAGGTGGTCGGCGATGCGGCGGGCGTCCGCGCGCAGCGCCGAGGCGCTGTGTGCGGACAGCGCGAGGAGCGGTGTGAACGACCCCATCACGCGTTCGGCGTCCTCGGCCGGTACGGCGTCCGGCGTCGCTGCGTCCTCGGCCGGTGCGGTGCCCTCCGCCGCTGTCGTGTCCTGGGCCGGTGCGGCCTCCTCGACCAGGAGGTGCGCGTTGGTCCCGCCGATGCCGAAGCTGCTGACCGCGGCGAGCCGTGGCCCGGTGCGCGGCCAGGGCTCCGCGGCCACGGGGACGCGGAAGGCGCCGGCGTCGATCTCCGGGTTCAGCCGGTCGAAGTCGGCGGTCGGGGGGATCGTCGCGTGGTGAACCGACAGGACCGCCCGGACCAGGCCGGTCACTCCGGCGGCCGCGCCGAGGTGGCCGATCTGGCTCTTCACCGACGACACGGCGACCCGATGGCCCGGCGGCAGTTCGTAGGCGTCCTGCAGTGCGCCCGCCTCGACGGGATCGCCGAGGCGGGTGCCGGTGCCGTGGGCCTCCACGTAGCCGACGTCGGCACCTCGGCGTCCGGCGCGGCGCAGCGCCGTACGGATGGCCGCCCGCTGTCCGGGAAGCGAGGGAGCGCTGTAACCCAGCTTGCGGGTGCCGTCGTTGTTGACGGCGGAGCCGGTGACCACGGCGTAGACCGTGTCGCCGTCGCGGCGGGCCAGGCTCAGCGGCTTGAGGACGACGACGGCGGCGCCACTGCCGCCGATGGTGCCGTCGGCGTCGGCGCTGAAGGGGCGGCAGTGGCCGTCCGGGGAGAAGATGTGCTGGGGCCGGTAGGTGTAGCCGTCGGTGAGTTCCGTGTCCACCAGGACTCCCCCGGCGAGCATGACCTCGGCGTCGCCCTGCCGGAGGAGCTGGGCTGCCAGGTGGACGCCCACCAGGGAGCTGGAACAGGCGGACTGGACGCTGAACGCGGGCCCGGTCAGGCCTAGATGGTAGGCGGCCTTGGTCGCCAGGAAGTCCTTCTCGTGGTGCAGGGCGAGCCTGAAGCTGTCGGGAAGGTCGTCGGGGCCGGCCTCGCGGATCAGCCGCTGGAAGTACGTGTTCTCGCCGCAGGCCGCGATCAGCCCGACCGGCCGGGCGGCCGGTTCGGCGATGCCCGCGTGGGCGAGGGCTTCCACGCAGACCATCAGCATCAGCCGCTGCTGGGGATCCATCAGGCGTGCCTCGTGGGGGCTGATGGTGAACCGCACCGGGTCGAAGGCCAGAGGTCTCGCCGACTGGCTGCGCGCGCCCACCCGTCGGCCCGAGGCCGGGAAGTGCTCCACGCCGCGTCCTGCGGAGGTGACGAGTTCCCAGAAGGCGGCGAGGTCGGGGGCTCCGGGCAGCCGTACGGCCATTCCGACGACGGCGACGGGCTCCGCGGACGGGCCGGTGGACACGGACGGGCCGGTGGCCGCGGACAGGCCGGTGGTGACCGACGGGCCGGTGGTCGCCAACGGGTGCAGGGTCGCGTCCGGCCGTGGGGAGGGCCCCGGCCGTGATCCCGTACCGGCCGCCTGGGGTGCGGCCGTCGGAGGGACCCCGGTGGAGGCCGGTCCCGCGAGCGATGCCGCCAGGGACCGCAGGGTGACGTGCTCGAACAGGTCGGCCATACGGAAGGACAGTCCGGGTTCCGTGGTGCAGCGCAGGTGGAATCGCATGAGGTCGAGGCTGCCGGCGCCCGCGTCGAAGTAGTGCTGTTCGGGGCGGGGCCGCTTGCCGGTGGCCTCGGCGAACAGCTTGGTGAGCCGGACTTCCGTCGGCGACAGCGCCTCGCCGGAGGTTTCCGTGCCACCGAGGTCGACGCCGTCGGCGGTGAGGGCGGCGGTTCGGTCGAGCTTTCCGCTGGGGGTGCGGGGCAGCGCGGCCAGTCGGCGCACCCGCGCCAACCTGACGTACGCGGGCAGCAGTTCGCCCAGGTGACGGTGCAGGTCGGCCGGGTCGGGGTCGGGACCCCGGCACTCCAGGCAGGCGACGAGTCGGTCCTGCTCGGCGACCACGACCGCGTTGGTGACACCGGGATACCGGAGCAACGCGGCCTCGACCTGGCCGAGTTCCAGGCGGTGCCCGCTGAACTTGATCTGCGCGTCCTCGCGTCCGGCGTAGTGCAGCAGCCCCTGTGGGTCGAAGCGGGCCAGGTCGCCGGTGCGGTACAGGGTGCCGCCGTGGGGGCCGGAGGTGAAGCGGCCGCGGTTGAGGCCGGGATCGCCGAGGTAGCACGGGGCGGCCATGGGGCCGCCCACAAGGAGGCGGCCGGTCACGCCCGGCGGGGCGGGGTGGCCCTCCTCGTCGACGACCCGCAGTTCGGCGTGGGCGACCGGGCGGCCGATGGCCGGGCGCAGTGGCCACGCGGCCGGATCGCCGCTCAGGCACAGGCCGCTGACCACATGGGTCTCGGTCGGCCCGTAGTGGTTGTAGAGGCGGGCGCCGTCCAGTCGGGCGAACCAGCGGCGGATCGCGTCCGTGCACACCAACTGCTCACCCGCGGTGATCACTTCGCGCAGCCGGGCGGGGTACTGCCCGCTGCGGACGCCGTGTTCGGCGAGCAGTTGCAGGGCCACGTACGGCAGGAACAGGCGCTCCACACCGTCGGTCTCCAGCCGCTCCAGCAGGGTGGCCAGGTCCTGGCGCCAGGCGGGTTCCACCAGACGCAGCAGGCCTCCGGTGCACAGGGTGGTGAGGATCTCCTGGAAGGAGACGTCGAACGACAGCATGGAGAACTGCTGGGTGACGGCGGGTCCGGCCGGTCCCGCCTCGTGCTGCTGCCAGGCGATCAGATTGCACAGGGTGCTGTCCGGGACCTGGACGCCCTTGGGGACGCCGGTGGAGCCGGAGGTGAACAGGGTGTAGAGCGGCCGCTGCGCCGAGTGCGGACCTCGACCGGCTCCCGCCGGAGGCAGGTCCGCGAGGGCGAACGGGTGCCGTGCCAGGCTCTCCGGGGCGACGGCGTCGAGGGCCTCGGCGGCGCCCGGGGCGTACAGGACGCAGAGCGGCTCGGCCTGCCGCAGGACATGGTTCAGCAGGGCGGGCGGGTAGGCGGGGTCCAGGGGGACGACCGTCAGGTTGAGGCGGGCGCAGGCGAGCAGGGCGACGATGTGCTCGGGGGACGGGTCCAGGTAGAGGGCCACCGCGGCCGGGGCGGCGGGGTCGGCGGGCAGCGGGTGAAGACGTTCGATCCTGTCGGCCAACGAGGCTGCGTACGCGTCGAGTTCGGCGTAACTGAGAGTGGTCGTCGAGTGGGCGAGCGCCGGCGCGTCCGGGGTGCGCCGCACCTGGCGTGCGAAGCCCTCGGCGATCGTGGTGTACTCCGGGGGCAGCGCGCTGCCGCGACCCGTCGCGGCCGCACCGGTCCGCCAGGGTGCGACGAGTTCGGCCACGGTGCCGTCCGGGTCGCGCGTGAACTGGTCGAGGGCCGTGCGGAACAGCCGGGTCACGGCGTCGACCCGGTCGGCCGGCAGCCGAGCGGGATCGTACTCCCACAGGGCTTCGAGGCCGGAGTCGTGTTCCACGACGGACAGGGTCAGGGCGCACTTGGCGCCGGGAGGGTCGGTCCACAGCGGCCGTAGCGCGCAGCCCGGCAGGCGCAGTGCGTCGAACTCGGTGTTCTCCAGGACGAAGAGGTAGTCGAAGAGGGGGCCGCCGGGACGGAAGGCGTGGTCCTCCAGGACGTCGGCGAGGGCGATCTCCTGGCCGCTCAGGACGGTGTCGGCGTGGGTCGCGTGTTCATGGAGCTGTGCGCGCAGGCTGCGTCCGGGCGCGGTGTGCAGGGGCAGCAGGACGGTGTTGGCGAACATCCCGACGGTGTCCGCGAATTCGGGTCGAGAGCGGCCCGTCACCGGGGCGGCGACCAGGGGGCGGCTCTGTCCGGTCACGCCATAGACGGCGCAGGCGAACGCGGACAGCAGCAACTGGAAGCGGGTCACGCCTTGTCGGGCGGCGAATCGGTCGAGTTCGGCGCGGTGTGCCGGGTCGATGGAGGTCCGCGTCAGACGGGCGCCGCGCTGGGAGCCGGAGCCGGGTGCCGTCTCCAGGAGGGGGGAGGGTTCGGCGGCTGCCCGGTACTGCCCGGCCAGGCGGGTACGGGTCCGGCCGTACGCGGGGCTGCCGCGCCACTCGTCCTGCCAGGCCGCGAAGTCGAGTGTGGTGACGGTCGGTCCGGGGGCGGTGGCCGCCGGGGTGCCGTCGCGTGAGGCGGTGTATTCGGTGCCGATGTCGCGGAAGAGCAGGTTGAGCGACCAGCCGTCCACCGCGATGTGGTGCAGGTGGAGCAGGAGCACCCCGCCGTCGGGGTCCGGCAGGAATCCGGCGCGCAGCATCCGGGGGTCGGCGAGGTCGAACCCGGGAGCGAAGAACCGGCGGGCCGACTCCTGCCATGCCTCCCCCGCGCGGGTGTCGGCGGCTCGCCAGGGGTCGTAGGGCTCGGCGGTCTCCTGGACGAGTCCCTGCGGGGTGGCGGTCAGGCCGGTGCGGAGTGCCGGGTGGCGGGTGACCAGGGCCCGAAGGGCGTGCCGGAGCGCGTCGCGGTCCACGGCGCCCTCGATACGGAAGGCCAGCGGGACGTCGTAGGAGCGGTCCTCGGGGTCCCGTTGGCGCAGCAGCCACAGCCGTTGCTGTTCGCTGGTCGCGGGGGCGGTGCGGGTCCCGGGGGCGACGCGGACCGGCGGGTGGATGCGGGTCGGGGCGCCGGCCCCGTGGACGGCTTCGGCGATGGCCGCGAAGTCGGCGCGCAGGACGAGTTGGTGCGGGAGGTCGGCGCCGTGGCGTTCCAGGAGGGCGAAGCGGAGGCGGAGCGCCGCGAGGGAGTCACCGCCGCTGGGTATCCAGCGGTCCTGCGGTCGCAGACCCCGTACGCCGAGAATCTCCTCGGCCAGCTCCAGCACTCCGCGCTGGTCCGCGGTGACGGGCGTGTCCGCCTGCGGCTCGGCGCGCCAGGGTGTGCCGCGCTCGCGCAGCAACCGGGCGGCGTCCACCTTGCCGTTGACGGTCAGCGGCAACTCCCTTACCCGGTAGGTGTGGTGGGGCCGCATGTACGTCGGGACGGCGGCGTCGAGATGGCGTTCGTACGCCTCGTGGGACAGATCCCCTTCGAGGACGAGGAAGGCGAGAAGTTCGTTCCGGCCGCTGTCGTCACGCCGGGTGCACACAGCGGCGCGGCGGACGGCGGGGTGCGTCATGAGGCCGCGTTCGATCTCACCCGGCTCGATGCGGAAGCCGCGCACCTTGACCTGGCGGTCGGCTCGTCCGAGGTACGTCACCAGGCCGTCCTCGTCGAGGCGGACGAGGTCGCCGGTGCGGTACCAGCGGGTGTCATCGCCGCTGCCGGGCAGCGGGGCGAAGCTGCGGGCCGTCTCCTCGGGGAGGTTGCGGTAGCCGAGGGCCAGCGCTTGGCCCGCCAGGAGGAGTTCGGCGACGGTTCCGGGCGCGGCCGGGGTGCCCTGTTCCGTGACGGTCGCGCAGCGCGTTCCGTGCAGGGGTGTGCCGATCGGGACCTCGTCGCCCTCGAAGTCCCGGGGCACGGCGAAGCACAGGGCGAACGTGGTCGCCTCCGTGGGCCCGTACACGTTGTGCAGGGTGGTCCGGGCGTCCGGGTTGGCCCGGTACCAGGCGCGGAGGATCCCGGCGTCGACCCGTTCCCCTCCGACGAGGACCTGACGGGCGGCGGCGAAGCAGTCGGGGACCTGGTCGACGACCACGTTGAACAGGGCCACGGTGATGAACACGGTGTCCACGGCCCGGTCGCGCAGTTCCTCGGCCAGCCGGACCGGGGCGTGCACCACGCTGTCGTCGAGGACGACGCAGGTGCCGCCGGTGAGCAGGGGTGTCCAGACCTCGAAGCTGAGGGCGTCGAAGGCGGGGTTGGCCAGGCAGGCGTAGCGGTCGCCGGGTTCGAGGCGGAGGTATCCGGGGCGGGCCAGGCGCAGCACGCCCTCGTCGGTGACCTCGACGCCTTTGGGCCGGCCGGTGGTGCCGGAGGTGTAGAAGAGGAATCCGGTCTCCGCTCCGTCACCGCGGGCGGGCTCTTCGGGCACCGGTCCGGGGGCGGTGAGCGCGTCGGCGGTGAGCGCGACCGGGTGACTCACGACGGCCGCGGCGACCTCTGCGGCCGGAGGGAGCAGCCGCTCTGCCGGGTCGGCCTCGTCGGTCCCGTCGTGGACGAGGGCGACCGTGGCCGAGTCCTTGAGGATGTGGCCGCGTCGGTCCGGCGGGCTGAGCCGGTCCAGAGGGACGACCGTGCAGCCGTTGCGGCGGATGCCGAGCATGACGCAGACGAGCTGCCACGAGCGGGGCAGGGCCACCGCGACGGCTTGTCCGGGGCTGACGCCGGCGGCGCGCAGCCGGGCGGCGACGCGGTCCGCGAAGGCGTCGAGTTCCGCGTAGTCGATGACGCGGCCGGCGTCCTCGACGGCCGGCGTGTCCGGGGTGCGTGCGGCCTGCGCGCGGACGGCGTCGGCGAGGCGCGACAGGACGGCGTCGCTCATCGTCCCTCCCCCGCCGGGATGGCCTGGCCGGGGTGGACGGGCGCGGGGGGTGGTGCCGAGTGGTGGGTGAGTTCGGCGGCGATGACGTCGGCGACCCGCCCGGCCTCGGTCTTCTCCAGCATCTCCCAGTGGTCGCAGGGCACGGGTTCCACGCGGAAGTGCCCCTGGGCGCGCCGTTGCCAGAAGCCGCGCACGTCCTCGTGACGGGGGGTGTCGGTGCCGTCGCCGACGGCCTGGGCCAGCACGAGCCGGGCCGGTGACGGGTGCGGCCGGTGGTCGCGGGCGGTGGCGCGGTTGTGGTTGTAGATCCGGAAGTACCGCTCGACCTGCGCGTCGTCGATACCGGGGTACATCCCGTTGAACCTCACGAGTTTGTCGCGGAATTCGGTCATGTCGACGGACTGCATCTCCGCGCGTTCGGCCGGGTCGTCGGTGGCCTGGGTGTCGAGCAGGACGACACTCACGTCGGTGTGGCCGGCGCGGGCCAGCAGGCGGCCCATCTCATGGGCGACGAGGCCGCCGTAGGACAGACCGGTGAGGACGAGCGGGGCACGGTCGAGCGGGCCGAGCAGGTCGAGATAGGCCTCGGCCATGGCCTCGACGCTGGGCAGAAGGTCCTCTCCGGGGTTCACACCGGGCGACTGGATGCCGTACAGGCCGACCCCTTCGGGCAGCCGGGCGGCGAGGGGCAGATAGCAGAACGCGGTGCCGCCGGCGGGGTGGACGCAGACCACCCGCGGGGTGCCGGCGGTGGAGTGTGTCCCGGCCCGGAGCTCGACCAGGCTCCCGGGGGGCTCGGAGGTCCCGCCGGCGCGCAGGGTCCCGGCGAGCGCCTCGATGGTGGGGCGGCGCAGGATCTCCGCGACGGGGATGTGGGTGCCGAACTCCTCGGCGACCGCGTGGGCCATCTTGATGGCGGCCAGGGAGGTGCCCCCGAGTTCGAAGAAGTCGTCGCCGATGCCTATGTCGGGGTGCAGCAGGATGTCCCGCCATATGCGGTACAGGGCGTGTTCGAAGTGGTCGCGTGGGCTGGCGGTGTTCACCTGGTCGCTGTGGTGGGAGCGGGCGAGGTCGAGCAGGGCGTGGCGGTCGACCTTTCCGCTGCGGTTGAGCGGCAGGTCCGGCAGGTCGAGGACGACCGCCGGGATCATGTAGTCGGGCAGGTGCCGGGCGAGCGCGGTCCGCCACGGATGCCCGTCGTCCCCGGCGGCCGGGCCGCGGCCGACGGCCGCCACCAGGCGCGGCCCGCCGGGGGCGTCCCGGTCGGTGAGGACGGCGGCCTCCCGCACACCGGGCTGGGCGAGCAGCGCGGCCTCGATCTCGGCGGGTTCGATACGGAATCCGCGCAGCTTCACCTGGTCGTCGGCGCGGCCCACGTAGTGGAGTTGCCCGTCGGGGAGCCGCCGGGCCAGGTCGCCGGTGCGGTAGAGACGTTCACCCGGCAGGTAGGGGTCGGGGACGAATCGTTCCGCGGTGAGATCGGGTCGGTTGAGGTAACCGCGGGCCAGGCAGGCGCCCCCGAGGTACAGCTCACCGACAGTGCCCGGGGGTACGGGCCGGCGGTGGTCGTCGAGCAGGCGCAGCCGGGTGTTGCGCAGCGGGCGGCCCAGCGGGCTCTGCCGGTCCAGGGGCCGCGGGTCGTAGTGTGCGGTGCTGTACAGGGTCGCCTCGGTGGGCCCGTATCCGAAGCACACCTCAAGTCCGGGGAGATGGCTGGTGAGGCGGTGCAGGGCCGCCTCGGGGAGCGCCTCGACTCCGGTGAGCAGGGTGCGCAGCCGCAGGCCGCGGAGGCGGGTTCCGGGGTCCTCGTCGAGCCAGCGGACGTACGCCGGGGGAAGGAAGGCCTGGACGACGCGGTGCTCGCGCAGCCAGGCCACGAGGGCTTCGGGGTCGCCGCGCAGTTCCTCGGGCACGATGTGCACGCTGCCGCCCGTGGTCAGCGGGAGGAGCAGTTCGTGCACGGAGGCGTCGAAGCCGATGCTCGCCCAGGCGGATCCGGCGTCGCCCGGCCCGGTGCCCATCCGTTCCTGCCAGTTGTCGAAGAGGTTGAGCACGCTGCGGTGTTCGACGGCGACGCCTTTGGGGCGGCCGGTGGAGCCGGACGTGAAGATGACGTAGGCCAGCATGTCCTGGGCCCGCGGTACGGCCGGGGGCGGCTGCGTCGCCGCCGTGCCCCGCGCCTCGATGGCGGCCAGGGACGACCAGCCCGAGGAGCGGGCGTGTTCGGGGCTGTCCGTCAGGACCAGGGGGCAGGCGGCATCCTCGACCATGCCGTCGAGCCTGGCCCGCGGCTGGGCGGGATCCAGCGGCAGATAGGCCGCGCCCGCCTTCATGATGCCGAGGATGCCGACGAGCAGGTCGGCGGTGCGTCCGGTGTGCAGGCCGATCACATCGCCGGGGCCCACGGAGCGGGCGGCGAGGGCGTGGGCGAGCCGGTTGGCCCTGCGGTCCAGCGTCGCGTAGTCCGTCGTGCCGTCCTCGCAGACGACCGCCGGCTGCCGCGGCCGCTCGCGGACCTGTGCCTCGAACAGATCGAGGAGGCTGTCGGCGGTGAGCGGGGAGCCGGGTGCCCACGGGACCGGCGCGGTGAGGCCGGGTACGTGACGTGCGGCGTGCTCGGGAAGGCCGCCGCGGCCGGTGCCGTCAGAGGTCGGGGGTGTGGTGGCCTCGCCCTCGGCGAGCAGGCGGTCGCGGTCCTCCCGGCTCATCAGGTCGAGGGCGCCGATCTCCGTCTCGGGTCGGCGGGCGAGGTCGGTGAGCAGGCGTCGCAGGTGGTCGGCGTAGCGCCGGGCCGTGGCGGCGTCGAAGAGGGCGACGGCGTAGTCGAGATGGCCGGCGAGGGCGCCGTCGGACTCGGTGACGGACAGGGCGAGGTCGAACTTGGCGGGCGCGTGCGGGATGGGCAGCGGTTCGGCGGTGACGTCGTTGAGGCGCAGCAGGCCCGCGCGGTCGGGGACCCAGGCCAGCATGGTCTGGAACAGGGGCGGATGGGCCGCGCTGCGCGGCGGGTTGACGAGTTCCACGACCCGTTCGAAGGGCAGGTCCTGATGATCGAGGGCGGCTCGCACGACAGCGCGGACGCGGGTGAGGGCCTCGGCGCCGGACGGTGCGCCGGACAGGTCCGTACGCAGGGCGAGGGAGTTGGTGACGAAGCCGATGAGGGAGCGGGCTCCGGGGTCGCGGCGGTTGGCCACCGGACTGCCGACAACGATGTCGCTTTGTCCGGAGAGCCGGGACAGCAGGATCGTCCAGCCGGTCAGGACGGCCACGAAGAGGGTCGCGCCGTGTTGCCGCGCGAGGGTGCGCAGAGCCGTCGTGTCCTCCGGGCCGAGACGGAACTCGACACGTCCGCCGGTGTATTGCTGTTCGGCGGGCCGGGGACGGTCGGTGGGCAGCTCCAGCAGCGGGGGCGCGCCGTCGAGGGTGCGTCGCCAGTGGGCTTCCTGGGCCGCGAGCGCTCCACCGGCCACGGAGGCGCGCTGGGCGGCGGCGTGGTCGGCGTACTGGACGGCGAGCGGCGGCAGCGGGTCGGCTTCTCCGACGAGCAACGCCTCGTAGAGTGCGGCCAGTTCGCGCATCATGACGTTCATCGACCAGCCGTCGTAGACGCTGTGATGAAACGTCAGCAGCAGGACGTGAACCTCGGGTTCGAGCGTGACCAGATGCCCGCGGCACAGCGGCCCGGCCGAGAGGTCGAAGGCGACGCGGGCCTCGGCCTCGCGCAGGGCGGACAGCGCCTCGGGCGCGTCCGGGCTCCCCGCCAGTTCGGTGCGGAGCAGGAGGAATCCCGCGACCGGCGGATCGACGCACTGCCGGAGCTCCCCGTCGACGGCGACGAGCCGCGTGCGCAGCGCCTCGTGACGGGCGACCAGCGCGTCGAGGGCCTGTCCGAACACGTCGGTGTCCAGGGGCCCTTCGAGCCGGAAGGCGAGTGCCTCGTTGTAGGCCTCCTTGGCTCCCGGCAATTGCGACAGGAACCAGAGACGCTGCTGCGCGAAGGAAGCATCTCGCATACGGGGCGGCGCGCCCGCGGTATTACTCAAGGGTAATCCCGCATTCCGCAGGCCGGGATCACGTTGGATTGCGTGGGGGGATTTCTGCACAGCCGAAACCTGGCCTTCCCATGTTTTGGGGAACGGTTGGCGTCGTTCGACCGGACGGACGGGATCACCGCTCGGAGAGCCGGGAAGCACGGACGACCGCGAAGAGCCGAAGGGAATAGGGGTCGGGAATGGCGTCGCGAACAGCGACGACGCACAGAGGAGGCTGGGGGACAGGTCGAACGCCCGGCCGGGCGGTCATACCAGGAGAAGCCAGGCATTCGGACGAGGATGAAGGGGCGAGTGGCCCCACGGGCCGCTCCCGTCGGACCGGAGCGGAGGGCGGACTGCCCGATCTACCGCAGGACCCCGAAGTCCTCATGGACAGTCATGACCTGTTCTCCCGCGCGATCGGTGCTGCGCACGTTGACTCCCTCGGCTTCACACTGAACAGACGAAATCACATTCCCGTGAGTTCCTTGAAGAGCTCGGGAAGCGCAGTGTGATCATCGATCAGCCACTCAACCGATGTCAATGACCTTCAGGTCAAAGCAAGTTGACGATGCCTCACGGTATGACCACTCTTCCCTCGGTGACCTGGTGATTCCGAACGGAAAATCGGAGCGGGTGACGAAGTGCGTTGTGCGAGGTGGACTTCAGGAGAAGGTCCGGGGATTCCCGCCCACCGGCGGACCGGGTCGCCGCCCGCGGACTCAGGAGGCCTCGGACCAGCCGTCCGAGGTCGAGCGACTCCTCGTGGAAGCCCCCGGACTCCCGCTCCCCGCCGATGCGATGGATCCGATGCGGTCCCGGCGAGGGGACGGACCTCGCGCACCGCGCCGTGGTCCCGTCCCCGCGGGCCGCACCTCACAGGCGTCGGCGCGTGAGTGTGTGGAGCGCGTAACCCCCGCTGATCGAGCGGTGTGACAACCGCGTAATGGGCACTTCGTAGCGTCGGTGGAGGAAGGTACCGATCACACGGAGGGGCCGCTCGTGACCACGAACACCCAGCGGGTACGGACGGTCTGCTCGTACTGCGGTGTCGGCTGCGGGATGGTCCTCGACATCGGGACGGGTCCCGGCGGCCGGCGTACGGTGCTGAAGGCGTCCGGTGACAAGGCGCACCCCGCCAACTTCGGGCGCCTGTGCACCAAGGGCGCGACCACGGCGGACATGCTCGCCGCCCCCGGACGGCTGACCTCGGCCCTCGTGCGCGCCGAGCGGGGGGCCGAGGCCGAGCCCGTCCCGGTGGACACCGCAATCGCCGAGACCGCGCGGCGGCTCCGGGCGGTGATCGACGAGCACGGTCCGGACGCCCTCGCGTTCTACGTCTCCGGGCAGATGAGCCTGGAGGCCCAGTACCTGGCGAACAAGCTGGCCAAGGGCTACGTACGGACGAACCAGATCGAGTCGAACTCCCGGCTGTGCATGGCCAGCGCGGGCACCGGCTACAAACTGTCGCTGGGCGCGGACGGCCCGCCCGGCTCGTACCAGGACTTCGAGCACGCCGACGTCTTCTTCGTCATCGGCTCCAACATGGCCGACTGCCACCCCATCCTCTTCCTCAGGATGATGGACCGGGTCAGGTCGGGCGGCGCCAAGCTGATCGTCGTCGACCCGCGGCGCAGCGCGACCGCCGACAAGGCGGACCTCTTCCTGCCGGTCCGGCCCGGAACGGATCTGGCCCTGCTCAACGGCCTGCTGCACCTGCTGTACGAGAACGGGCACACCGACCCCGGGTTCATCGCCGCCCACACCGAGGGATGGGAGGCGATGCCGGAGTTCCTGGCCGGCTACCCGCCCGCCACCGTCGCCGGCATCACCGGCGTCCCCGAGGACGACATCCGGGAGGCGGCGCGGCTCATCGGCGAGGCCGGCGAGTGGATGAGCTGCTGGACCATGGGCCTCAACCAGTCCACGCACGGCACGTGGAACACCAACGCGCTGGTCAATCTGCATCTGGCGACCGGCGCGATCTGCCGGCCGGGCAGCGGTCCGTTCTCGCTGACCGGTCAGCCCAACGCCATGGGCGGCCGGGAGATGGGCTACATGGGTCCGGGGCTGCCCGGCCAGCGGTCGGTTCTGGTCGACGCGGAGCGCGCCTTCGTCGAGGAGCTGTGGGAGCTGCCCCCGGGCACGGTCCGCAAGGACGGGGTCGGCCAGGGCACGATCGAGATGTTCCGGAAGATGGCCGACGGTGACATCAAGGCGTGCTGGATCGTCTGCACCAACCCCGTCGCCTCCGTGGCGAACCGCAAGACCGTCATCGAGGGGCTCGAACGGGCCGAGTTCGTCGTCACCCAGGACGTGTTCGCCGAGACGGAGACCAACGCGTACGCGGATGTCGTCCTGCCGGGTGCCCTGTGGACCGAGGCGGAGGGCGTCCTCGTCAACAGCGAGCGCAATGTCACCCTCGCCCGGCCCGCCGTGGAACCGCCCGGTGAGGCGATGGCGGACTGGCGGATCATCGCCGCTGTGGCCCGTGCGATGGGATACGAGCGGGGCTTCTCGTACGACTCCGCGGAGGAGGTCTTCGAGGAGATCAAGCGAGCCCACAACCCGAAGACCGGCTACGACCTGCGGGGTGTCACCTACGACCGGCTGCGGTCCACCCCGGTGCAGTGGCCCGCCCCGCGCGAGGACGGCCCCGACCGCAATCCCATCCGCTATCTGGACGCCGACGGCGGCGGTCCGGTCTTCCCCACGGCGAGCGGCCGCGCGGTGTTCCACGCCCGCCCGCACCTCCCCGCCGCCGAGATGCCGGACGACGACTACCCGTACGTCCTGAACACCGGCCGGTTGCAGCACCAGTGGCACACGCTCACCAAGACGGGCAGGGTCGCCAAGCTCAACAAGCTCGACCCGGGACCCTTCGTGGAGGTGCACCCGGACGACGCCGCCGCCCTCGGTATCGCCGACGGCGATTCGGTGGAGGTCGCCTCGCGGCGCGGGCGGGCGGTGCTGCCCGCCGTGGTGACCGACCGGGTCCGCCCGGGCTGCTGTTTCGCGCCCTTCCACTGGAACGACCTGTTCGGCGAGTACCTGAGCGTCAACGCCGTCACCAGCGACGCCGTCGATCCGCTGTCCTTCCAGCCGGAGTTCAAGGTCTGCGCGGTGTCCCTCGCGAGGGTGGCGACTCCGGTGTCCGTGACGGCCCCGGCCGTGGGCGGTATCGCCAGTACCGCCCAGGACAGCGCAGCCGTGGTGGCCGCCGGGTCCGGGGGGCCGACCCGGTCGGCCGCGCCCCCCGCAGGTCCCTCGGATCCCACGGATCCCACGGCACCCTCCGGGCACACGGACGTCTTCGGAATCGAGCCGGCTCCGCCGCCGGTCCTGGCCGAGCACGAGCGGCGGTATCTGATCGGCTTTCTCGCCGGCCTCGCGTCGGGCGCGCCCGGCGTGCCGGTGCTGCCGCCGGGTGCGCCCTTCAGCCCCGAGCACGCCCTGTGGGTGAACGGTGTGCTGGCCGGCATGTACTCCCGGGCCGTTCCGGAGACACCGACCCCGGCCGGGACCCCAGCCACCCCCGTCCGGGAGGTCGTCGTTCTGTGGGCCTCGCAGACGGGCAACGCCGAGGACTTCGCCACGGCCGCCGCCGACCGGCTCGCCACCACCGGGCACAAGGCCACCCTGGTCGGCATGGACGACGCCCACCCGGGGACACTGCCCACCGGCGCCGACATCCTCCTCATCACCAGCACCTTCGGCGACGGCGACGCCCCCGACAACGGGTCCGGGTTCTGGGACGCCCTCTCCGCACCCGACACGCCCCGCCTGGACGGCGTGCGCTACGCGGTGCTCGCGTTCGGCGACTCCTCCTACGACGACTTCTGCGGCCACGGCCGCCGCCTCGACCAGCGCCTCGACGAACTGGGCGCCGTCCGGCTCGCCCCGCGCACGGACTGCGAGCCCGCCTACGAGCCCTCGGCCTTGGCCTGGCTCGACCAGGTCCTCGCTTCACTGACCGAGGGAACCGAGAGAACCGAGCGAACGGACGGCACCAGCGGCTCGCAGTCGGCCTCGACGCCCACGTCGCCCGTACCGCCCGCGCCGCCCACCGCATCGGCCGGTCCGGCGGCGCCGTCGTCCGTTCCTCCTCCGCAGAGGAGGCCGGCCCCCGTCACCACGCTCCTGGTCGGGAACCGGCTGCTCAGCCTGCCCGGAGCGGGCAAGGAGGTCCGGCGTTTCACCTTCGACACCCGCGACAGCGAGACCCCGCTCGTCCACCGGGCCGGCGACGCGCTCGGCGTGCGTCCCGTCAACTCCCCCGGCCTCGTGAGGGAATGGCTGGCCACCACCGGGCTCGCCCCGGACACCGCGGTGACTGCGAACGGACACGGGGAGATCCGGCAGATCCCCTTCCAGGAGGCCCTGCACCGGCGTCTGGACATCACACGGATCACCCCTGACCTGCTGCGCTTCGTCGCCGAACGCACCCATGACCGGGTACTGAAGAAACTCCTGCGCCCCGACAACAAGGACGAACTGGCCAAGTGGTCCTGGGGGCGTCAGGCCGTCGACGTCATCGCCGAACACCCCGTCCGGGCCGACGCCCAGGAGTGGGCCGAGGTGCTGAGGCCGCTCCAGCCCCGCCTGTACTCCATTTCGTCCAGCCCGCTGACCGACCCCCACCTCGTCTCGCTCACGGTCTCCGTCGTCCGGTACGAGAACCCCGGCGGCCGACCGCGTCAGGGCGTCTGCTCGCCCTTTCTCGCCGACGCGGCCCCCGGCACCCCGGTACCGGTGTTCGTTCAGCCCTCCCCGAAGTTCCGGCCACCGGCCGACCCCGCCACGCCCATGGTGATGGTGGGACCCGGCACCGGGATCGCCCCCTTCATCGGCTTCCTGCACGAACGTCGCGCCCTGGGCCACCGCGCCCCCAACTGGCTGTTCTTCGGCGAACAGCACCGGGCCACCGACTTCTACTACGAGGACGAGCTCACCGCGTTCCTCGCCGACGGCACGCTCGCCCGCCTGGACACCGCCTTCTCCCGCGACCAGCGCGCCAAGGTCTACGTCCAGGACCGGATGCGCGAGCACGGCCCGCAGCTCTGGTCCTGGCTCCAGGAGGGGGCGCACTTCTACGTGTGCGGCGACGCCTCCCGTATGGCCAAGGACGTCGACCAGGCCCTCCGGGACATCGCCATCACCCACGGCGGCCACAGCGCGGACGGGGCCACCGCGTACGTCAAGCAACTCGCGGCCGAGAAGCGCTACGTCCGTGACGTCTACTGATCGGCCGCGGGTCGGCGGCCCGCCGAGGCAGGTGCGCGGGCTTCCTTTCCTGCCCGTTGAGGGGCGTCCTCCCCGCGGTCAGGACGAGGCGCCGGCGGGCCCGTTCGGCACGAAGCCCAGGTCGACGGGTGTCGCGGGTGGGCCGTCCCGTCGTACGGCAGCCAGCAGTTCCGGGAGCCGGGGCGGCCAGAGCGGCTCTCCCGCGTTCGAGAGATCACCCGGTGACCACCATCTCCCCCGAAGGATCCTGTCCGCCGCATGCGCCTCGCCCAGTTCGCCCACCAGTTCCCGGCGGGGCCCGTACGCGAGGAAGATGTGTTCGTGCTGCCGCACGGGGACACCGGCCCGGGTGAAGTCGTGCTCCCAAAGACACAGCACGGTGCCGCCGAGCTCGATGTCCGTCCACCCGGTCTCCTCGCGCAGTTCGCGCTCGGCCGCCTGGAGCGGTGTCTCGCCCGGGTCCATTCCGCCGCCGGGCAGCGCCCAGTGGGCGCCGACCTCCTCGTTGTCGTACCGGAACATGAAGACAGCCCCCGCCGGATCCAGTACGGCGACTCTGGCTGCTTGCCTGGGAATCCGCATCGGTTCACCCTGCCAGAACGGCCCGAGGGGCGTCGACCGGGTGCTTGAGATCTGGATCACCGGCAGCAAGAGGCCAAGGTCACAGGCTTACCCTCTGCTGTCGCTCCAGAACTCTGACCTAGCATCCGAGCATGACAGTCCTGCCCAATGACGGGCTCGCGCTGGCCGCCGAGTTCCCTTCCGCGACCCATGACCAGTGGCAGCTCCTGGTAGAAGGCGTGCTGCGCAAATCGGGCAAGGAGGTCTCGAGCGCGACAGCCGAAGCCGCGCTGTCCACCTCGCTCGAGGACGGGCTCGCCACCCGGCCGTTGTACACGGCGCGTGACACGACCGCCGATGCCGGTTTCCCCGGATTCGCCCCCTTCGTCCGAGGTAGCCGGCCCGAGGGCAACACCGCCGGCGGCTGGGACGTACGGCAGCGGCACACAGCGGCCGACAACGCCCTGGTGCTCGGTGACCTGGAGAACGGCGTCACCTCGCTGTGGCTCGCCGTCGGCGAGGGCGGCCTTCCGGTCTCCTCGCTCCGGAGCGTCCTCGCCGGCGTCTACCTCGATCTGGCCCCCGTCGTCCTCGACGCGGGAACCGAGGTCGTGTCCGCGGCCCAGGAGTTGTTCCGGCTGTACGAGGAAAACGGCGTCGCCCCGAGTGCCGCGCGCGGCAACCTCGGCGCGGACCCGCTCGGCCATGAAGCCCGTACGGGCGAGGCGATGGACTTCGCCCCGGTCGTCCCGCTCGCCCTGCGGTGTGCCGAGGAGTACCCCGGGCTCCGGGCGCTCACCGTGGACGCGCTGCCGTACCACGAGGCCGGCGGCTCGGCCGCGCAGGAACTGGGCGCCTCGCTGGCGACCGGTGTCGCCTATCTGCGGGAGCTGACCGCAGCGGGGCTGTCCGTCGAACAGGCCTGTGCCCAGCTCGAGTTCCGGTACGCGGCGACCGCCGACCAGTTCCTGACGATCGCCAAGCTGCGGGCGGCGCGCAGGCTGTGGGCGCGGGTCGCCGAGGTGTGCGGAGCGCCGGGCGCGGGTGCGCAGGTGCAGCACGCCGTGACCTCGCCGGTGATGATGTCGCGCCGCGACCCGTGGGTGAACATGCTGCGCACGACCATCGCGACGCTCGCGGCCGGGGTCGGCGGCGCCGACTCCGTCACCGTCCTGCCCTTCGACCACGAGCTCGGCCTGCCGGACGCCTTCGCGCGGCGCATCGCCCGCAACACGTCGACGATCCTCATCGAGGAGTCGCACCTGTCCCGGGTGACCGACCCGGCGGGCGGCTCCTGGTACGTGGAGAAGCTCACCGACGAACTCGCCCACGCGGGCTGGGAGTTCTTCCAGGGGATCGAGCAGAGCGGTGGCCAGGCCGCCGCACTCCGCTCGGGGCGTCTCGGCCAGGACCTGGCGGAGACCTGGGCGGCTCGCTCGGTGAAGCTCGCCAAGCGGCGCGAACCGATCACCGGCGTCAGCGAGTTCCCGAACCTGGCCGAGCGCCCGGTGAAGCGTGAGCCCGCGCCCGAGGCGCCGTCCGGCGGCCTGCCGCGGGTGCGGCGGGACGAGGCGTACGAGGCACTGCGGGCCCGCTCCGACGCGCACCTCGCCGCCACCGGGTCCCGTCCGCGGATCTACCTGGCCACGATCGGCCCCGCCGCCGCGCACACCGCGCGGTCGACGTTCGTCGCGAACCTGTTCCAGGCCGGCGGCATCGAGCCGGTCACGGACGGCACGTTCGAGGACAGCGGCGCCACCGAGGCCTGCCTGTGCTCCAGTGACGCCCTGTACGAGGAGCAGGCCGCGAGCACGGCCGAAGCCCTCACAGCCGCGGGTGCCCGGCATGTGTTCCTGGCCGGCCGTCCCGGGCAGTACCCCGGTGTGGACGACTATGTCTTCGCGGGCTGCGACGCCGTCGCCGTCCTTTCCGCCACCCTCGACCGCATGGGAGTGTCCTGATGGGAATCCCCGACTTCTCCGGAATCGAACTGGGGACGCCCACCACCGAAGGCAGCGCCGACGAGTGGAGTGCCGCCGCAGAGAAGGCGACGGGCGGGAGCGAGGCGTTCTGGGAGACCCCGGAGGGCATCGCCGTCAAGCCGCTGTACACGGGCCGTGACACGGAAGGCCTGGACTTCCTCGACACGTACCCGGGCGTGGCCCCGTATCTGCGCGGTCCGTACCCCACGATGTACGTCAACCAGCCCTGGACGATCCGCCAGTACGCGGGCTTCTCCACGGCCGAGGAGTCCAACGCCTTCTACCGCCGCAACCTCGCGGCCGGCCAGAAGGGCCTGTCGATCGCCTTCGACCTGCCCACGCACCGCGGTTACGACAGCGACCACCCGCGCGTGACGGGCGACGTCGGCATGGCCGGTGTGGCCATCGACTCCATCTACGACATGCGCCAGCTCTTCGACGGCATCCCGCTGGACAAGATGACCGTGTCGATGACGATGAACGGCGCCGTGCTGCCCGTTCTCGCGCTGTACATCGTGGCAGCCGAGGAACAGGGCGTGCCGCCCGAGAAGCTGGCCGGGACCATTCAGAACGACATTCTGAAGGAGTTCATGGTCCGCAACACCTACATCTATCCGCCGAAGCCGTCGATGCGGATCATCTCCGACATCTTCGCGTACACCTCGCAGCGGATGCCGCGCTACAACTCCATCTCGATCTCCGGGTATCACATCCAGGAGGCGGGCGCGACGGCCGACCTGGAGCTGGCGTACACGCTCGCGGACGGGGTCGAGTACATCCGGGCGGGCCGCGAGGCGGGCCTGGACGTGGACGCGTTCGCGCCGCGGCTGTCGTTCTTCTGGGCGATCGGCATGAACTTCTTCATGGAGGTCGCCAAGCTGCGGGCGGCGCGCCTGCTGTGGGCGAAGCTGGTGAAGCAGTTCGACCCGCAGAACGCCAAGTCCCTTTCCCTGCGCACCCATTCGCAGACCTCCGGCTGGTCGCTCACCGCGCAGGACGTCTTCAACAACGTGACGCGTACGTGTGTGGAGGCCATGGCCGCCACCCAGGGCCACACCCAGTCGCTGCACACCAACGCCCTGGACGAGGCGCTGGCGCTGCCGACCGACTTCTCCGCGCGGATCGCCCGCAACACGCAGTTGCTGCTCCAGCAGGAGTCCGGCACGACCCGGGTCATCGACCCGTGGGGCGGCAGCGCGTACATCGAGAAGCTGACGTACGACCTCGCGCGCCGGGCCTGGCAGCACATCGAGGAGGTCGAGGCGGCGGGCGGCATGGCGCAGGCCATCGACGCCGGCATCCCCAAGCTCCGGATCGAGGAGGCGGCGGCCCGCACCCAGGCCCGCATCGACTCCGGCCGCCAGCCGGTCATCGGCGTCAACAAGTACCGCGTCGAGACCGACGAGAAGATCGACGTCCTCAAGGTCGACAACTCCTCCGTACGCACCCAGCAGATCGAGAAGCTGCGGCGGCTGCGGGCGGAGCGCGACGAGCGGGCGTGCCAGGACGCGCTCGACGACCTGACGCGGGCGGCGGGCGGCGAGGGCAACCTGCTGGAGCTGGCGGTGCGCGCGGCCCGCGCGATGGCCACCGTCGGGGAGATCTCCGACGCCCTGGAGAAGGTGTACGGGCGGCACGCGGGCCAGATCCGTACGATCTCCGGGGTGTACCGCAACGAAGCAGGGGAGTCCCCGTCCGTGGACCGCACCCGTACGCTGGTGGACGCGTTCGAGGAGGCCGAGGGCCGTCGCCCGCGCATCCTGGTCGCCAAGATGGGCCAGGACGGTCACGACCGCGGCCAGAAGGTGATCGCGACCGCCTTCGCCGACCTCGGCTTCGACGTCGACGTCGGCCCGCTGTTCCAGACGCCGGGTGAGGTGGCCCGTCAGGCGGTGGAGGCGGACGTGCACATCGTGGGCGTCTCGTCGCTGGCCGCGGGACACCTCACCCTCGTACCGGCGCTGCGCGAGGAACTGGCGGCGGAGGGCCGCGAGGACATCATGATCGTGGTCGGCGGGGTGATCCCGCCGCAGGACGTGCCGACCCTGCTGGAGATGGGCGCGGCCGCCGTGTTCCCGCCGGGGACGGTGATCCCGGACGCGGCCTACGACCTCGTCCAGCGGCTCTCTGCCGACCTCGGGCACGCCCTGTGATCGAACTCGACACCTATGTCAAGGGTGTACTCGACGGGAAGCGGGCGCTCGTCGCCCGCGCCATCACCCTCGTCGAGTCCACCCGGCCCCAGCACCGGGCGCTGGCGCAGGAGTTGCTGACCGAGCTGCTCCCGCACAGCGGGAAGGCGCGGCGGATCGGCGTCAGCGGGGTGCCCGGCGTGGGCAAGTCGACGTTCATCGACGCGTTCGGCACGATGCTGACCTCGCTCGGGTACCGGGTCGCGGTGCTCGCCGTCGACCCGTCCTCCAGTCGTACGGGCGGCTCGATCCTGGGTGACAAGACCCGGATGGAGCGCCTCGCCGTGGACCCGGCCGCCTTCATCCGCCCCTCCCCCACCGCCGGAACGCTCGGCGGGGTGGCCAAGGCGACCCGCGAGTCGATCGTGGTGATGGAGGCGGCCGGCTACGACGTGGTGCTGGTGGAGACGGTCGGGGTCGGCCAGTCCGAGACCGCGGTCGCCAACATGGTCGACTCCTTCCTGCTGTTGACGCTGGCCCGCACCGGGGACCAGTTGCAGGGCATCAAGAAGGGCGTCCTGGAACTGGCCGACGTGATCGCCGTCAACAAGGCGGACGGTCCGCACGCGCGCGACGCGCAGTCCGCCGCGCGCGAACTGGCGGGCGCCCTGCGGCTGATGCACGGCAGGGACGCGGCCTGGACGCCTCCGGTGCTGAGTTGCAGCGCCCGCGAATCGGCCGGTCTTGACACCGTCTGGGACCGCCTGGAGCAGCACCGCACGCTCCTCGACTCGACGGGCCGTCTCGCCGACAAGCGCCGTGACCAGCAGGTCGACTGGACCTGGACGATGGTCCGCGACGAACTCCTCGGCCGCCTGCACAGCGATCAGGCCGTACGGGCCATCACCCCCGACCTCGAACGCCAGGTACGGGAGGGCGGGTTGACCGCCACGCTCGCGGCGGAGCGCATTCTGAAGGTCTTCGGCGGCGAAGCCCGTTGAGCCGGCCGCTCGGGCGGTGGCAGGGCGAAGGCAGTTGAACCGCACGGGCGGTGACGGGGCTGAGCCCGGTCACCGCCCGTGTTCGCGTTCACGGCCGGACCCGGCGCAGGCCGGATCCTGTGCTCACCTCTGTGCTGCCTCGTAAGCCTCGCGGATGGACGCAGGGATACCTCCCCGATCATTTACCAGATAGCCGTTGGTGCGTGCCCACATGCGTATCGGCTCGTCCTCCGGACGGGGATCGAGCTTACGGGTTCCAGCGGACTTGCCGGGGCCTCTCCCGTCTCCCGAGGACACCCCTTCCAGCCGGTCCGCCGCCTCTTGGAAGAAAGCGGACAACGAGGCGTATACACCCTCCTCGGGATCGTGTGCATCAGCCCACGTTCCGATGGTTCCGTTGAGCGTGTCCAGAAACGTCCCGTAGAGACCGTCACGCTCCGCAGCGATCGGAGAACGTGGTAGGCGGTCAGGTCGCCCTGCTCGACGCCATCGAGCGCCGTATCGATTTCGCTACCGAGGACGGCAAGGAGCACCGGCCGGCCGCGAGCGGCTCGCCACCATCGTCGTCCGGAAAGCCCCCGGAAGCATCCGGGGGCTTTCTCGTGTCCCGACGGATTCAGTTCGCGGCCGGAACCGACCGCCGCCCGGACGGGACCGCCGCGGGCCGGGGGTTGAGCATGCGCTCGGCCAACTCGCCGAAGACGAGGCCGAATCCGCCCCACAGGGTGGCCTGGATGGCCAGCGCGGAGAGCCTGAACCGCCACAGCAGGGTGGCCGGGAAGTCCCCGGGCACCTCGTTGATCACGGGCAGGAACTCGTAGGCCAGGCCGATCAGGACGGCGAAGGCGGCCACCGCGGTGACGGTGGCGTACCAGGTGCCCAGGCTGGGCGCGAGGCGCTTGCCGAGGATGGTGGCGCCGACGGCCAGGAGCACGCTGAGCACCATCATCAGGAAGTACAGCGTGGTCCGCTTGCCGATGGTGTCGGGGTCTCCCACCGACGGCGGATTGGCCGGGTACTTCAGGAACGGCACGACGTACACGGCGAGGAGCGCGGTCCCGGACAGCAGGAGCGCCGTCGCGCGCGGACTGAAGCGGCCCACGCGGCCGAGTGCGAAGCAAAAGGCGAGCGCGGCGATGCCGCCGAAGGAGATGCCGTAGACCAGGACACCGGTGGCGAGGCCGGCGGTGGACTGGAGGCTGCGGGAGACGAGTTCGACCTCGTGCCCGTGCGCTGGAGCGTGGGCCTCCTCGAAGCCGATCGCGCTGTCGACGGTCGGTTCACCGAGCAAGTAGGCGACGACCAGGGCGAGTACACCGGCCGCGAGGCCGGCGAGCATGCCTCGCACGAGCAGGTTTCTTACCGTTGCGGAGTTCATGAGCGTGTGTCGTCCCTCGCGTCAGTGGCAGGGGAAACCGAGCAGGTGGCGGGCGTCGTGCACCCACTCGTGGACGTCCTCGCCGGAGACGACGGAGGTGGCGCCCTGTTCGGCGCCGACGAAGTACAGCAGAACCAGCATCAGGATGCCGAAGAAGACCGCCCAGGGAGCTATCGCGGTCAGCGGCAGCTTGGCGGGAAGTGCGGGGGTGGTGGCTGTCGGCTGAGCGACGGTCTGCGCCATGGCAGGACCTCCTCGGGAGTTCGCGTCCCATCTCGGTGGTGCACAGGATGACGCCTACGGGTCTGACTCACGGGGCGCCCAGCGTGGCTGGAGCGGCTCGTTCACAGTGGCGCGACCGTGCCGGATTTCCACCGGCTTCCGTCTTGACGTCATCAATATCGGACCGACCGTACCGCGTGCCGCGTACCTGGCCAAGACCGCGCCACCTGGGGTGATCTTCCTCTCGTCCCAGGTCGGCGGGTCCTCTGTGAACAGCGGGTCACCGGGTGCCGTTTCGGACGATGCCCGAAGAACTGCCCGGCGGCTGCGCTTCGTTCAGCCGTGGACCCGATCCTCCCGCTCGCCCGACCTCAGTCGCTCACCGTCGCCGCGCCCGGGTCGGCGAGCCCCAGCTCACGTTCGCCCAGCGAGGCGAAGAAGCGCTCGACGTCGGCGTCGGTGACCTCGGCGAGCGTGGCCGGGGACCAGTGCGGGTCGCGGTCCTTGTCGATGATCTGGGCCCGGATGCCCTCGACCAGGTCGGGGGCGGACAGCGCGGCGCAGGAGACGCGGAACTCCTGGTCCAGAACGCGCTCCAGCGAACCGAGCCGCCGGGCGCGGCGCAGGGCGGCCAGTGTGACCTTCAAGGCCGTGGGCGAGTTGCCGAGGAGGGTCTCCGCCGACTCCTTCGCCGCCGGGTCGCCCACCGCGAGGAGTCGCTGGACGATCTCCTCGACCGTGTCGGCGCTGTAGCAGGCGTCGATCCACTCCCGCCGCTCCGCCAGCTCGCCCCGGGGTGCCGGCTGCGCCTGGCGGGCCAGGGCCTCCGGTACCGGGAGGGCGGCGAGGTCGGCTGTGAACTGCCTGAGCGACGAGGACGGCAGGTAATGGTCGGCGAGGCCGCACAGCAGTGCGTCGCCGGCGCCGATCGAGGCACCCGTGAGGGCGAGATGGGTGCCCAGTTCGCCCGGGGCGTGGGCGAGGAGATGGGTGCCGCCGATGTCGGGGACGAAGCCGATGCCGGTCTCGGGCATGGCCACGCGTGAGCGCTCGGTGACGACCCGGACACTTCCGTGCGCGGAGACGCCGACGCCCCCGCCCATGACGATGCCGTCCATGACCGCCACGTACGGCTTGGGGTAGCGGGCGATGCGGGCGTTGAGGTGGTACTCGTCGCGCCAGAACGCGGCGGACGCGGTGCCGTCCCCGTCGCGCGCGTCGTCGTGGACGAAGCGGATGTCGCCGCCCGCGCACAGCCCGCGCTCCCCGGCGCCGGTGATGACGACGGTCTCGACGGCCGGGTCGTGTTCCCAGGCGGTGAGCGCCCGGTCGATCCGGCGCACCATCGCGTGGTTCAGGGCGTTCAGCGCCTTCGGCCGGTTGAGGGTGAGGTGGCCGGCCCGTCCGTCGGTGTGCACCAGGACGGATTCCTCGGCGGCGGGTGCCTCGGTGCCGCTCATCCGAGAGCCTCCGTCAGTCCGCGGGCCACGATGACGTGCATGATCTCGTTGGTTCCTTCCGGGGTCCGGCGGTTTCGCGGGTCACGACGATCTTCTCGCTACGGTACTCACCGGGGGGCGTGGCCCCCGTACGGGTGGGGAGTGCGGTACGCCACCGGTACCCCGGATCGGTGGCGTACCGCTTCGCCGTGACGCGCGGGTCGAACGGCCCGTCCTGTCAGGCTTCCTCTGCGGAGCCTTCCTCCCCGTCCCGCAGCACATACAGCCGCGGCAGGTTGACCACGATCGCCTCCTGGGTGCTGCGGGCGATGACGACGACCGCCTCGTCGGCGGGGTCCGGGTTCTCCTCGCGGTGCGGCACGAACGGCGGCACGAAGATGTAGTCACCGGGTGAGGTGCGCAGACGTACTTCCTCGGGCTGCACCCCGGAGTCGTCGAGGAAGACGAACTCGGGGTGTCCGCTCACCACATAGATCGCGGTCTCGGACTCTCCGTGGTGGTGGTCCGAGGACGCGGTGGAGGGGGCGACGTGCGTCTGGCCCATCCACAGCTTCTCGGAACCGACGGTGGTGCCGCTGACGGCGGCGAATCTGCGCATGCCCCCGGTCTGCGCCGTGTCGCCGTCGAGAGCGTCGGCGCGGATGTGGTGCAGGCGGGTGCGCAGGGGACGTACGGACTGCCCTTCGGCGTCCGGGAGATGGGGGTGGAAACCTTCGCCGGGGGTGGTCAACGGCTCGCTCATGAAGGGCGACGCTAGAGCGGCCCCGAAAAGGATGTCAAGAGGTGTCCATTGCCCTTCACCTGCGGCAATGTTCCCGCAATGTATGCGGGGAACCGGTGGAAGGCCTGCCGGCGCACCCCGTGTCGGGCATCATGTGCGCATGCATATCTCCGCGAAGGCGGACTACGCCACACGGGCCCTGTTGGAGCTCGCCCGCGAACCCGCCCGCCCCCTCACATGCGAGGCCATGGCCTCCTCGCAGCACGTTCCGTTCCGGTTCCTGAAGTCCGTGGTCGGCGAGTTGCGCCGGGCCGGCCTGGTGCGCAGCCAGCGGGGCTGCGAGGGCGGGTACTGGCTCGGCCGGCCCGCCGACGAGATCACACTGCTGGACGTCGTACGCGCCGTGGACGGTGAGTTGATCACCCTGCGGGGCGAGCCGCTGGCCGGGCTCGCCTACCCGGGTCCCGCCTCCGGACTGCCGGGGGTGTGGCGTCGTATCGAGGCGGACGCCGCGGCGGTGCTGGGCGGGACGACCCTGACCGCGCTGCTGCCCGCCGGGGCGGCCGAACAGGTGCACCGCAAAGGAGCCGCGTGACCCGCGCGACGGAGCGGCCCGCGGTGGAGGTGGTGGAGTACACCGACCCGCTGTGTCCCTGGGCCTGGGGTTCGGAACCGGTGTTCCGCAGGCTCCGCGCCGCGCTCGCGGACCGGGTCCACTGGCGCCGCGCGTACTGCGTTCTCTTCGACCACGACGACGACCCGGCGCCCGATCCGGCGGCGGAGACCGCCTGGTACGCACGCTACGTCGAGGACGTCAGCGCCCACACGAGGGCGCCGCGGGCGCGACAACTGAGCCGGGTCGCGGCGAGTTCATGGCCGTCATCGCTGGTCGCCAAGGCCGCCGAGCGCCAGGGCGACGAGGTGGCCGGGCGGGTGCTGCGGCGGCTTCGGGAGAGCGTCTTCGTGCTCGGGGAGCCGGCGGACACCGCGGCGCTGGCGGAGTCCGCGGTGCGGAGCGTGCCCGGTCTGGACCGTGCGCGGCTGGCCACCGACGCCGCGTCGGAGGCCGTGCTGGAGGCGGTCCGCGCCGACCGCGCCGAGGCGCGCCGACCGGTCCGCGAGGTGCTGTCGGTGCGCGGCGGATCGCCGCATCCCGGCGCCGCGAAGGAGACCGCCGACGGCGGGTACCGCTACGCGTTGCCGACCCTGCTGGTCCGCGCTCCCGTTGGATGTCGCGTGGTGCCGGGCTGGCGGCCGTACGAGGAGTACGCGTCGGCTTTCGAGGAGTTGGCACCCGGGCTGCTGACGGATGCCGTGCGGCCGAGTCCCGCGGAAGCGCTCAGGCGCTACCGGAGCCTGACCGATCCGGAGCGCGGGGCGTTGACCGACGGCCCGTGGCCTCCGGACGACGCCGTACGCGTCCAGACCGGCAACGGCCCCCTGTGGCTGCACCCGGAGGAGGCCGCCGTACACCCGGCCGGCGGCCCGGGCGCTCCCGCCGCGCCCTGACGGGCTTCTGAGCGGAGGTCAGGCCACGGGCGAGTGGCCGCCCTGCCTGTGCTCCGCCGTGACGGGTTCCTGATCAGGGGCCCTCCTCCCGTGACGGGTTCCTGATCAGGGGTCGGAAGCGCGGGCGGATCGCCGCTGGGCCCAGTCCTCGTGTGACGGGCTCCTGATCAGGTGCGCGGTGTGACCGGTGGCGGTGCTGCCTGCCGTTCCCCGGCGGCCCTCTGATCAGCCGTCAGGTCCGTCCCGACCAATGAGACACCAATTGGTGTCCATTGACAGCCGCGGAGAACCGGCCCCAGGATGTGCACCATGCTCACGACGCACCCCGGCGTGGTGTGCCGCTACGTGGACCTGCGGCGCACCTGCAGCGCTCTCTGTCGCTGACCGCCCGCCAACCGCGGCCCCCAGGCGCCTGACGCCTTCACGCCGGAACCGGCCCCGCTCCGCTTCGCCGCCCGGCCCCCGTCATCGCGCGCCGTCCCCTCAGCGTTTCGTCGCTTCCACTCCCCTCGCTTCCCGGCCCTCCCCCGTGATCCGCCGACGCCTCCTGCCCTGAGCGCGGCACGCCCACGTGCGCACCGAAGCCACGCAGGCATGCCCGTCCCCGGCCGGTGCGGTGTCCGCGTCCACGGGGCGTGCCGCCCTTGCTCCCTGCCCGCCGCCCCGGCGCGGCGGCCGGGTGCCTTCGCAGAAAGAAAACCGATGCCCGGACGACTCACGCTCCGCAACCGCACAGCGACCCTCCGTTCCGACCGGCTGCGCGCCGCCGCCCTGGGGACCGCCCTTGCCACCGTGCTCGTCCCCGCGCTCAGCGCCTGCGGCGGCGAGGCAGCGTCGGCCACCGGCGGCGCCGCGCTGAAATGGACCTCCTCCTACTTCCCCGCCCACTGGGACCCGGTCGTCAGCGGCAGCGGCGCCCAGTTCCGCGAACTCGCCCTGGTGTACTCCTCGTTGACGCGGACGGACGAGAACGGGAAGGCCGTCCCCGACCTGGCCAAGAGCTGGGACTACAACGCCAAGGGTGATGTGATCACCTTCCACCTGCGCCCTCACCTGAAGTTCAGCGACGGTGCGCCGGTCGACGCCTCCGCCGTGAAGGCCGCGATCGAACGGGCCCAGAAGCAGAAGAACTCCGCTCTCTTCGGCGACCTGACCTCCATCAAGTCGGTGGACGCCAACGGCCTCGACGCGGTGATCCACCTCAGCCAGGTCGACTACCAGATCCCCCAACTCCTCGGCGAGCGCGTCCTGCAGATCGCCAGTCCCAAGGCGGCGGCCTCCCCCGACAAGCTGGACCAGAACCCGGTCGGCGCCGGCCCGTTCACCGTCGCCCAGCTCGTCCCGGGCACCAAGGCCGTCCTGAAGAAGAATCCGGACTACTGGGACGCCAAGAACATCCACATCGACAACGTCGAGCTGAGCTCCGCTCCCGACGCCTCCACCGTGGTCTCCGGCCTCCAGACCGGCGTCTACAACTTCGCGGACATAGCGCCCAGTCAGGCCGACGCCGCCAAGAAGGCCGGACTCGACGTCTTCGTGCAGCCCGGCTTCAACGCCTCCAACCTCAGCCTCAACACCAACAAGGCGCCCTTCGACAACGACAAGGTCGTCGACGCGGTCCGGTACGCGATCAACCGTCAGGAGTTCGTCGACAAGCTGACCTTCGGCTACGGCTCGGTGACCAACCAGCCGTTCCCCAAGGGGTACGTCGCCTTCGACCCGCAGTCGGCGAACGCCTACGCCTACGACCCCGCGAAGGCGAAGAAGCTGCTGAGCGAGGCGGGTTACAAGGCGGGTGCCCTCAAGCTCAACCTGGTCATCCCGGCCGAGGACCCCCAAGCCGAGATCGTCCAGGCGCAGTTGGCGAAGGTCGGCATCACCGTCACCATCAAGATCGACAAGAACTGGGCCACGCCGTTCTTCGCCAAGGACCTGACGTTCTCGCTGTACGGCACCACTGGGCGCGACTCGGCGGCGCAGACCCTCACCGCGCACTTCGGCCCGAACGGCCCGCTCAACCTCAGCTCGCCCTATGAGCCCGCCGGTTTCGAGGCCGCCATCGCCAAGGTCCGCCGGACCCCGCTGGATTCGCCCGACTACGCGAAGGTCCTGCAGGCGGCGACCCGGGCCGGTCTGGAGAGCAAGGCCCTGGTCTTCACGTACTCCTCGCCCAACCTCATCGCCAAGAGCAAGTCCATCTCCGCCCTGCCGAAGAACCCGGCCCACATCGACTGGACCGGCGTGACCATCGCCGGCTCCAACTGACACTCCGTCCACGACAGAGAGGGGGCAACCCATGACGACGACGGAGGCACCGGCCCCGCCCGACGTCCGTCTCCCGGCCGCCGCGGCCAGGGCACGGCACACCCTGGGCCGGGTCCTGGCCACCCTCGCCCGCTCGGTCGCGATCTTCGTGCCCGTCTTCCTGGTCGCTACGTTCGTGACCTTCGCGCTGCGGTCACTGAGCGGGCTCAGCCCGGCGCGCATCCAGCTGGGCGAGGAGGCGACTCCCGAAGCGGTCGCCCGTGTCGAGGCCCACTGGGGCCTCGACCGGCCCTTCCTCGTCCAGTACGCGGACTGGTTCGGCGGCGTCCTGCACGGACGGCTCGGCACGAGCTGGACCAACGGCGCCGACATCTCCACCCTCATCGGCCTCGGCCTAGGCGTGAGCCTGTCGGTGGCGACCTTCGCCCTGCTCATCGGCGTCGTCGCCGGATTCGTCCTGGGCACGGTCGCGGCACTGCGCCGCACCACCTGGGTCGACCGCGCGATCACCGGCTTCGTCACGGTGATCTCGGTGATGCCGGCCTTCGTCGTCGGCATCGTGCTGGTCGCGGTCTTCGCGGTGGGACTGCACCTGTTCCCCTCCGCCGGATACGTTCCGGCGGAACAGGGTTTCGGTCCGTGGCTCGCCCACATCACCCTCCCCGCCATCGCGCTGAGCTTCGACGTCGTCGCCGATGTCGCCCGGCAGCTACGCGGCAGCCTCGTCGGGGCGTACCGCGAGAACTATGTGACGGGCGCGGTGGTCCGCGGGCTGAGTCCGCGCCGGATCTTCTTCGGCCATGTGCTGCGCAACGGCCTCGGACCCGCCCTCGCCACCCTCGGTCTGAAGTTCCCGGCGCTGGTCGGCGCCTCCGTCGTCACAGAATGGATCTTCGGACTCCAGGGCTTCGGACGGTTCGCCAACGACTCCGCGCAGGCCGGGGACGTACCGGCCGTGCAGGGCGTCCTCGTGGTGTCGATCGTGCTGGTCGTCGCCTTCAACCTGCTCGTCAACCTGGTGCTGGCACGCGTCACACCGGCCTCCGGACGGGGGGTGTGACCATGGTGCGCCGCGTCCTCACCCTGACCTCCGGCCGGATCGCCCTGGCCGTCCTCGCCACGATCGCCGTACTCGCCCTGTTCGGGCCGCTGCTCGCTCCGCAGAACCCGCTGGCCACCAGCGACCACACGCTCGCCACCGCCTCCGGCGCCCACTGGCTGGGGACCGACTACCTCGGCCGCGACGTGCTGAGCCGGCTCCTCGACGGCTCCCGCGTCAGCGTCTTCGGGTCACTGGAGGTCGCGTTCACGGCCCTGGCCATCGGCGCCGTCCCCGGCATCCTGTCGGTCCAGCTCGGCCGGGTCTTCGAATGGGTCACCCTCCGGCTCGCCGACACCCTGGTGGCCCTGCCGTTCCTGCTGTTCGCCGTCGCCGTCATCGCGCTGCTCGGCAACGGTCTCACCCAGGCGATGCTGGTCACGGGTGCGTTGGTGTCCCCGCTGTTCTACCGCGTGGCCCGCGCGGCCACCCTCGCCGTGGCCCGCTCGCCGTACGTGGAGGCCGCGATCGTCTCCGGCGCCTCGATCGGCTGGGTCGTACGCCGTCACGTCTGGGCCAAGGTGCTCCCGCCGATCGCGGTCGCACTCGCCCAGACCGTCGGCGTCGGCTTCGTCATCGTGTCGAGCCTGACCTTCCTCGGGATCGGCGTCCAGCCCCCCGCGCCCACCTGGGGCGGCCTGCTCGCCTCGGATCTGGGCTACCTCGGCCACCAACCGTGGGCGCCGCTCGCCCCCGCCCTGCTGATCATGATCACCGTCTGGGCCTGCAACCTGCTCGCCGACGCGATCCGCGACGTCTCCGGCGAGGCGGGCCGCGCGCTGGCCAACAGCCGCAGGGCCGGCGCCAACCGCCGCCGCGAGGCCGACCTCGAATCCGCTTCCGCAGGAGGTGTGCGATGACCACCCTGTCCGAGAAGTTCCTCGCCGAGGCCGAGGAGACCGAGGAGACCACCGAGCCCGGTTCGGCACAGCCCGCCGATCCGCCGTCCCCGGTGCTGGCGGTACGCGATGTCCGCATCGGCGACCGGGCCGGGGACCGGGAGATCGTCCACGGCGTGAGTTTCACGCTCACGCCCGGCAGAGCGGTCGGCATCGTCGGCGAGTCCGGCAGCGGAAAGACCCTCACCTGCCGTGCCGCGCTGGGGATCCTGCCCGCCCACTTCGAGATCACCGGCGGTTCGGTGGAGATCGACGGCGGCGACATCGCCGAGCTGTCGCCCGCTCAGTGGACGGACCTGCGGGGCGCCACGATCAGCGCGGTCTTCCAGGACCCGGCCTCCTATCTCAACCCCTCGATCCGCGTGGGGGCGCAGATCGCCGAGGTCGTCCGGGTCAAGACCGGACTGAAGCGGCGCGCGGCACACCGCCGGGCGGTCGAACTGCTGCGGGCGGTCCATCTGCGGGACCCGGAACTCGTTCACGCCCAGTACCCGCACGAACTGTCCGGCGGCATGCTCCAACGGGTCCTCATCGCGGTGGCGATCGCCGCCGGCCCCCGGATCCTCATCGCCGACGAGGCCACCACCGCGCTCGACGTCACCGTCCAGGCCGAGATCCTCGACCTGCTGGCCGACCTGCGCGAGCGGACCGGGCTGGCCCTCGTCGTGGTCTCGCACGACCTGGCCGTCGTCGCCCAGCTCTGCGACGAGGTCCTCGTCATGCGCCGCGGCGAAGTGGTCGAACAGGGCCCGACCAGGGACGTACTCCACCGTCCGCGGCACGAGTACACCCGGCTGCTGATCGCCGAACACGAGCAGTACGGCCTGGAGAAGTTCCTCGCGCCCGATCCCGAGGGGGACGCATGAGCACCGAAGCCGTGGCCACCGAGCCCTCCCCGCGAACCAGTTCCACCGAGGAGCCGACGAAACCCGTCCTGGAGGTCAAGGACCTCGAAGTGCACTACGGAACGCTTCGGCGACGCAGGCCCGCGCTGCGCGGCGTCTCGCTCAGAGTCGCGCCGGGCGAAACCGTCGGCGTCATCGGCGAGACGGGGTCGGGCAAGTCCACCCTCGCCCGGGCCGTACTCGGCCTCGTGCGCGCCTCGGCGGGGTCCGTCCTCGTCGGCGGTGAGGACGTCAGCGCCTACAGCGGGCGCCAGTGGCGCGCCCTGCGGCGCCGCGGTGTGATCCAGTACGTCTTCCAGGACCCTTTGCGCAGCCTCGACCCGGATCTCACCATCGAGGCCTCCCTGTCCGAACCGCTGCTCGTCCGGGGTGTGTCCCGCGACGAGGCGGCTCGCCGGGTACGCGCGTTCCTCGCCCGTGTGCACCTCTCCGAGGACCTGCTCGACCGGCTGCCCGGTGAACTCTCCGGCGGGCAGCGCCAACGCGTGGCGGTGGCACGGGCGTTGGTCACCGAACCCCGGCTGGTCATCCTCGACGAGCCGGTCAGCGCCCTGGACTCGGCCAACCGCGTCCAGATCCTGCGGATCCTCCAGGAACTCCGCGACGACGGTGTGGCCCTCGTCTTCATCTCCCACGACCTCGGATCCGTCGCCGGGATCGCCGACCGCATCGCCGTGCTGTACCAGGGCGAGCTGGTCGAGGCGGGTACCGCGCGCGACGTCATCACCCGGCCCCAGCACGCCTATACGCGCCTGCTCGTCCGTTCCGCTCCCACGCTGCACTCCGCGTCGGCCGGCCGGGCCGAACGCGCGGCCCTGCGCGCCCTCCTGAATGCCTGAGCACCTGAGCGCCTGAACACCTGAGCAACCCACGAGAGACAGGAAGAACAGCCATGCCCCGCACCATTCATCTCGCCCTGCACCCCTACGGCGTCGGCGGTCCCGGCCAGCACGGCCTGTGGAAGGACCCGCGCGTAGCGAAGAACGCGAGCATCGACATCGACTACTACATCCGGCTGGCGAAGGCGGCCGAACACGCCCTCTTCGACGCGCTGTTCATCGTCGACAGCCAGTTCATCAACGCCACCTACCCGGCGCACTACCTCAACCGCCTCGAACCGCTGACCCTGTTGTCCGCGGTCGCCACCCACACCCGGCACATCGGCCTGGTCGGCACGGCGAGTTCGACGTACAACTCGCCGTTCAACCTGGCCCGCCGGTTCGCCTCCCTCGACCACATCAGCGGCGGCCGGGCCGGCTGGAACGTCGTCACCAGCTTCGACACCGGCACCTCCCGGAACTTCGGACTCGACGAACACCTCGACTACACCGCCCGGTACGGCCGCGCCCTGGAGTTCGTCCGGGTCGCCCGGGGCCTGTGGGACTCCTACGAGGACGACGCGTTCCCGGCCGACGTGGACCGGGGCGTGTTCCTCGACCCGGCCAAGCTGCACGCCCTCGACCACGAGGGCGAGCACTTCAAGGTCGCGGGACCGCTGAACCTCTCCCGCTCCCCGCAGGGCCAGCCCGTCATCTTCCAGGCCGGGGTGTCCGAGGAGGGCCGCGACCTGGCGGCCCAGGTCGCCGAGGGCATCTACGCGCCGGGCGGCACACTCCAGCAGGCACAGGAGTACTACGCCGACATCAAGAAGCGCACCGCGGCGTACGGCCGCGACCCCGAGCACATCAAGATCTTCATCCACGGAAGCCCGGTCGTGGCCGCCACGGACGAGGCGGCCCGGCGTCGCGAGCGGGAGATCTTCGAGGAGGACAACGACTTCGACCGCAACCTCGCGCTGCTCGGCCGCTCCTTCGGCGCCTACGACTTCAGCGTCCACGACCTCGACGCGCCGTTCCCCGACGTCGCGCACCTGGCCGAGAAGGGCGGCCGCACCGGCGCGGCGGCCCTCATCGAGCGGGCCCGGACCGAGAAGTTGACGCTGCGTCAAGTAGCCGATTCCGTCAACCAGTTCCGCGGCTCGCCCTTCGTCGGAGCGCCGGAGACCGTCGCCGACACCATCGAGAACTGGTTCGACGCCGGCACCTTCGACGGCATCAACCTGGCCTTCCGCACCGAGGACGAACTGAATCTCTTCGTCGACGGCGTCGTCCCGATCCTCCAGAAGCGCGGGCTGTTCCGCACCGAATACGCCGCCGACACCCTGCGCGGCAACCTCGGCCTGCCCGTCCCGGCCAACCGCCACACCCGCGAGCCCCAGCTCGTGAACGACTGAGGTCCCCGCCGCGACCGACCGTTCGAGCACACCCTCGCCCCGCGGCCCCGCACACCGGCCGGCTCACCCGGAACCGGCCGGTGCGGCGGCCCGACACCGAAAGGCCGACACGCATGACGAGCGAGCGACCACGCTTCCGGCTCGGCTTCCTCACCCACGTCCAGGGACGCGACCAGGACATCGCCCGCACCTACCGCAACGCGCAGGAACTGTTCGCCGTGGCCGACGAACTCGGCTTCGACGTCGGCTGGGTCGCCCAGCACCACGTCGCCCTCGGAGGCGGCGGACTCTCCTCGCCGTGGACCTTCCTCGCCCACGCCGCGGCGCGGACCAAGCGGATCCGGCTCGGCACCGCCGTCACCGTCCTGCCGCTGGAGGACCCCGTCCGGCTCGCCGAGGACATCGCCACCGTCGACACGCTCAGCGGCGGCCGCGTCGAGATCGGCGTGGGCAGCGGGACGAGCGGCCTGGAGTACGCCGCCTTCGGCAAGGACGCCGACCGCAAGCGCGAACTGACCAGTGAGAACCTCGACGTCCTGCGGCGGGCCCTGGCCCACGACGACGTGGGCACCCCCGACTTCCGCATCCAGCCCCGCCCCGGCGACTTCGGCCGCCGGGTCTGGCAGGGCGTGTTCAGCGCGCGGGGAGCCGAGTACGCGGCGAGCCGCGGCTCCAACCTGCTGCTCAACCGGGCGGCGTACGGCTTCGACGCCCCCACCGACGAGGTGCAGCGCCCCTGGGCCGACGCCTTCCTCGCCGCGTGGGACCAGCCGCACCGCCCGCGCGTCGGCCTGTCCCGCTTCATCTTCCCTGCCAAGGACCGGCGCACGGCGCTCCGCGTGATCGGCGACGACGTGCACCGGGCGGCGCTGCGCATGGCGGAGGGCGGCGCGTTCCCCAAGGGGCTCGACGCGGACGAGGCGCTGCGCCGCTTCCATTCGTTCTACGGCCATCCCGACGAGATCGTCGAAGCCTTGCGGCAGGAGAAGGTCCTGCCCGTCGCGACCGACCTGATCGCGCAGTTCAACCCGGCCGTCCCCGACCACGACGCCGCCGTGCGTGCCCTCGAACTCATCGCCACCGAGGTCGCGCCGGCCCTGGGCTGGCAGCCCGCGCACACGGCCGAACCCGCACCCGCAGGAGTATGAGATGACCCAGTACACCGACCACCACGGCCCCGAAGGCCTCCTTGTCCGCGGCACGGTTCTCGTGGTTCCCGGCCGCGGCGAGACCCGGGCGACCTACACGCGCTTCGGCCGGCGGATCGCCGCCGACGCCTACCGCGTCCGGGTGATCGACGCCCCGGACCTCGACGCCGAGGACCCGGCCGCGTCCCTGGCCGACCTCGCCGCCCGGCTCACCGACGCGGTCGAGGACGCCGCGTCCGAGGACGGTGTCGTACGGCCCGTCGTCCTTGTCGGGACGGACTCCGGGGCCGCCGCGCTCGCCGCGCTCCTGGGCCGGCCACAGGCTCGGGCCGGCTGGCAGCCGGACGCCCTCGTCCTCGCCGGCCTTCCCGGGCCGTCCGCCGGGACCGGCGCCGCCGACACGTGGGACCAGGAACTCGACGTCCGCACCTCGTGCCCGACCCACCGGGGCAACCTCACCCAGGACCCCCAGGTACGACGCGGGTCGCTCAACGACGCGGTGCCGGACGCCCTGCTCGGCTCGGCCTACGACAGCGAGGCACCCCTGCCCACCCTGCTGCTCGTCGGCGACTCCGATCCGCTCGCCGACCATGAGGCGCTCGCGCGCCTGGCCAAGTCGCTGCCCCTGGCTCGTCTTTCGGTCGTGCGCGGCGCCCACCACGACGTCCTCAACGACCTCCAGCACCGCTCGGTGGCGGCCGAGGTCGTCACCTTCCTCGAAACACTCCGCAACGAACTGCGGCCGCTGATCACGGTGCGGTCGAGCGCCTGGTGAAGGCCCGTCGGCCTGGCGTCGCCGGACGTCGGACGACGCCCCTGTCCCACGGCGACGCCCGGCCCGCACGGTCATCACCGTCCGCGGGGCGCACGCCCGGACCGCCGCGGGCGCCCAGGGCGCCGCGTGCGGCCGTCATGGCTCCCCGAGCGCCCGCGGCACACACCACCGTGCGCCGGACACCCGTTTCACCCGTTCACCCCTGCGCCGCACACCCACCTCACCACCGCATCCGACCCGGAAGGTCCGCCATGGCCACGATCGTGTCCGTCTCCGGAAGCCCCTCCCCCACGTCCCGCACCACACGTCTCCTGCGTCACCTGGACGACCGGCTCCGCCTCCAGGGCCACGAGGTGATTCCGCTGGAGGTACGTGCCCTTCCCGCCCACGCGCTGCTCGGAGCCGACTTCCAGCACCCCGCGATCGTCGAGGCCACCGCCCTGATCGAGGGGGCGGACGGAGTGGTGATCGGCACGCCCGTGTACAAGGCGGCCTACTCGGGCCTGCTGAAGTCGCTCCTCGACCTGCTCCCGCAGTACGCGCTGACGGGCAAGACGGTGCTGCCCCTCGCCACGGGCGGCAGTACGGCCCATGTCCTCGCCATCGACTACGCGTTGCGCCCGGTGCTGAGTTCCATGGGCGCCTCGCACATCGTGCCCGGCTGGTTCACGCTCGACAAGGACGTCACCGTCGGCGAGGACGGCTCACCGGTCATCGCACCCGCCGCCGCCCAGGCCCTGGCGCAGGTGACGGACCACTTCTCCGCCGCGCTGGGAGGCCGTACGACCGCACTCGCGTCCACCGGCTGAGGGCGTCCGGCGTCAGGGCGGGGCCACTTCGACAGGCGTCCGGGGCCCGAGCTGTGCGTCAACTCCGCGGCCCGGCGTTCATGCTGGTGCGCCGTGACCATCTGTGGTTACCTGGCTCCATGACCGTGCTCGTGACCCGCCGCCACGTTGACTACGTGCGTGTCACCACCACCGGTTGTCGCACCGTGAGCTGACCCCCTCGCTCCGGTCTCCGGACACCCTTCTCCACCACGCTCCGCGCTGCCCGCTGCCCCTGCCCGGGCGCGAATTCGCGGCCCCGCGGTGCGTTCGCCGACGCCTGAACCAGCGCACTCCACGCACCCCGTGCGTCTCCACAGAGCGCACACCGCACAAGGGAGAACCATGAGCCAGCCCGTCGACTCCGTGACCGCGGGGCACACCCCCGACGACGAGCCCACCGGCCCCGACACCTCGGCCTGGTCGTTCGAGACCAAGCAGATCCACGCCGGTGCCGTGCCCGACCCGACGACCGGGGCGCGGGCGGTGCCGATCTACCAGACGACCTCGTTCGTCTTCCGGGACACCCAGCACGCCGCCGACCTGTTCTCGCTGGCCGAGCCGGGCAACATCTACACCCGCATCCACAACCCCACCCAGGACGTGTTCGAGCAGCGCATCGCGGCGCTGGAGGGCGGCGTCGCCGCCGTGGCGCTCGCGTCCGGACAGGCGGCGGAGACGCTCGCCATCCCCTGACGCTGGCGTCCGCCGGGGACCACATCGTGTCCAGCACGTCCCTGTACGGCGGCACGTACAACCTGTTCCGCCATACGCTCCCCCGTTTCGGCATCGAGGTGTCCTTCGTCGACGACCCGGACGACGCCGAAGCCTGGCGTGCGGCGATCCGGCCGAACACCAAGGCCCTGTTCGCCGAGACGCTCGGCAATCCGCGCGGCAACGTGCTCGACGTGCGGGCCGTGGCCGACGTCGCGCACGCGTCGGGCGTGCCGCTCATCGTGGACAACACGGTGCCGACCCCGTATCTGCTGCGGCCCATCGAGCACGGCGCCGACATCGTCGTCCACTCGGCGACCAAGTTCCTCGGCGGACACGGCACCACCATCGCCGGTGTCGTCGTCGACGGCGGCCGCTTCGACTTCGGCGCGCACGCCGAACGCTTCCCCGGCTTCACCGAGCCGGACCCCAGCTACCACGGCCTCCAGTACTGGCCGGCGCTCGGCCCGGGTGCCTTCGCGGTCAAACTGCGGGTGCAGCTGCTGCGGGACCTCGGGCCGGCCCTCTCGCCGCACTCCGCCTTCCTGCTGCTCCAGGGGGTGGAGACGCTCAGCCTGCGCATCGAGCGGCACTCCTCGAACGCCCAGGCCCTGGCCGAGTGGCTGGAGCAGCGCGACGAGGTCGCCGCCGTCCACTACCCGGGACTGAAGTCCAACCGTTGGTACGCGGCAGGGCAGCGGTATCTTCCGCGCGGTGCCGGAGCGGTCCTGGCGTTCGAGCTGCGGGACGGGGTCGAGGCCGGAAAGCGGTTCGTGGACGCGGTCGAGCTGTTCAGTCATCTCGCCAACATCGGGGACGTACGCAGCCTGATCATCCACCCGGCCTCGACGACCCACAGTCAGCTGGACGAGGGGCAGTTGGCGGCGACCGGTACGTCGCCCGGTCTGGTGCGGCTGTCGGTGGGCATCGAGAACCTCGCCGATCTCAAGGCCGACCTGGAGGCCGGCTTCCGCGCGGCGAAGGGCGCGTCCTGAACACCGTACTCACACCGTCCGAGATTCCCCTCCCGCCGGCCTCCGGGGGCTGGCGGGAGGGGGACGCGCCCGGACGCCGACAGTGGCACCTCCAGGACAAGGCGCTGCCCCTGGAGGCAGGCGGTGAACTGCCCGGTGTGCGGCTGGCGTTCGAGACCTGGGGGCGGCTCGCGCCGGACGGTTCCAACGCCGTGCTGGTGCTGCACGCCCTCACCGGCGACAGCCATGTCGCCGGACCTGCCGGGTCCGGTCACCCGACGGCCGGCTGGTGGGACGGTCTGGTCGGGCCCGGACTCGCCCTGGACCCGCGCCGCTGGTTCGTCGTCGCGCCGAACGTGCTCGGCGGCTGCCAGGGCAGCACCGGTCCGTCCTCGCCCCGCCCGGACGGGGCGGCCTGGGGCAGTGCCTTCCCGTTCCTGACCCAGCGCGACCAGGTGGCGGCGGAGGCCGGCCTGGCCGACGCGCTGGGCATCGGCCGATGGGCCCTGGTGGTCGGCGGTTCCATGGGCGGCATGCGCGCCCTGGAGTGGGCGGTTTCGTATCCGGAGCGTACGGACGCGCTCCTGCTGCTGGCCACCACGGCGGCGGCGAGCGCGGAGCAGATCGCCTGGGCCGACATCCAGACCCAGGCGATCCGAAGCGACCCGAACTGGCGGGGCGGCGGCTACCACGACGCCGCCCCCGGTCACGGACCGCACGAGGGGCTGGGCCTGGCCCGCCGCCTCGCCCACGTCACGTATCGATGCGAACCCGAGCTGGCGGTCCGCTTCGGCCGCGCGCCACAGGGCACGGAGGATCCGTGGGACGGCGGCCGCTATCAGGTACGGTCCTACCTCGACCACCAGGCCGCGAAGCTGGTCCGGCGTTTCGACGCGGGCAGCTACGTGACGCTGTCGGAGGCCATGAACAGCCACGACGTCGGACGCGGCCGGGGCGGCACGCGCTCAGCCCTGGGCCGGGTGACCGCGCGGACGCTCGTCGCCGGCGTCGACTCCGACCGTCTCTATCCACCTTCCCAGCAGGCCGAGTTGGCCGCCGGCATCCCCACGGCGGACCGCCTCCGGGTGATCGGATCGCCGTACGGACACGACGGCTTCCTCATCGAGGTGGAACAAGTCGCCGCACTGGTGCGTGAATTGATCGGCTAGGACCGCTGGGCGTCCGTCCCGCTCGGGCTCACCGCTTGCGCCACTCCTCGGCGAGCAGCTCGTACGACCGCACCCGGTCGGTGTGGCCATGGGTGATCGTGGTGATCAGCAACTCGTCGGCGCCCGTGGCCTCCTGGAGCTGCGCCAACTGGTCGGCCACCCTGCCCGGGGAGCCGACGAACTGGGTGTCGAGGCGGTCCTGGACCAGCGCGCGGTCCGCGTCGGACCAGACGTGGGTGCGTGCCTCGTCCGGGGTGGGGAACTGGATCGCTCCCTCGGCGTTGCGGATGCTGCGGACCCAGAGGCCGTATCCGGTGGCGAGTTCGCGGGCGGTGTCGTCGTCCTCGGCCACCACGACGTCCGCGGACACGCTGATGTACGGCTTGTCGAGGACGTCGGACGGCTGGAACGCGGCCCGGTAGCCCTCCGCCGCCTCCAGCACGGTGGCCGGACTGACGTGGTAGTTCGCCGCGAACCGGAGCCCGTTGCGGCCCGCGACGTCGGCGCTCTGGCCGCCGCTGCTGCCCAGGATCCACAGCTCCACGTCCGCGCCCTCGCCCGGCACGGCGTGTGCCTCGACCCCCTCCGCCGACCGGTAGGTGCCGGCGAGCAGCGCGAGGATGTCGTCGATCTGCTCGCCGTAGTCCTGCGACTGGGCGTTCGGCTGCTGGAGGAGGGTGCGCTGAAGCGCGACCCGTGGTGAGCCCAGCAGATGCTCGAACGAGAAACGGGGCGGAATGCGCAGCCCGTTGGGCGTGCGGCCGTCGACGACGGGCGTCGCGGTCGGCAGCGGCGTGGCGGGCCCGCCCGGAGGCCGTCCGCCGGAACGGCCGAGTCCCAGGTCGAGACGGCCGGGGTGCAGGGCGTCGATCAGGCCGAACTCCTCGACCGTGGACAGGGCGGTGCGGTGGCCCAGTTGTACGGCGCCGGAGCCGATCCGGATCGTCGAGGTCGCGGACGCCGTCAGGGCGAGGACGACCGCGGGCGAGGTGCCGGCGACGCCCGGATTGAGGTGGTGTTCGGCGAACCAGTAGCGGGCGTAGCCGAGGTCCTCGGCCCTGCGGGCCAGGTCGATGGTGTTGCGCAGCGCCTCGGTGGCGGTGGAACCGGACGAGATCGGGACCAGGTCGAGAACGCCGAGAGGGATGTCGGACATAGTGGTTCAGGGCTCCTCAGTGGTCGGCGGGCACGGGTTCGGGAACGGGGGGCGCGAGGACCGGCTCCCACGGGAACGGCGGGTCGGGGATCTCCCGGCGCAGCACGGGGGCTACGTCCGACTGGAAGAGTTCCAGCGCGTCACGGTGCTGACGATCGGTCAGCCCACCGGCGTCGGCGTGCAGATGGAGAACGCTGTGCCCGAACCGCTCGTGATAGCGGTGCACCTTCTCGATGATCTGCTGGGGGCTGCCGATCAGCGCGGAGCTGCGTTCCACGTAGTCCTCCAGGGTGGGGAACACCGGCTCCAGGCCGAGGCGCTTCTGGAACGCCAGGTTGCCTTCGAACACGGGCCGGTAGACGGCGAGTGCCTCCTGAGAGGTCCGCGCCGCGTAGAAGCCCGCCGTCCCGGCGCCGACCGCGATACCGGCCGGATCGTGGCCGTAGTGCTCCCAGCGTTCCCGGTAGTAGCGGATCAACTCGGCGTACGGCTCTATGGGGTTGGTGACGTTGGCGGAGAAGAGCGGGTCGCCGTAGCGGGCGGCCAGATCGACCGACTCCTTGCTGGTGGCGCTGCCGTGCCAGACCCGGACGGGCTGCTGGAGGGGCCGGGGCCACACCTCGGCGTCCTTGAGTTCCGGGCGGAAGCGGGTCGCCGCGGTGACCTTGTCCTGCCGCCAGATCCGGCGGAACACCTCGTAGCTCTCGGCGTTGCGGTCCCACTGGTCGTCGGTCGTGACCTGGAACAGCTCCCGTTGTGCGGCGCCGTTCCCCTTGCCGACGATCAACTCCAGGCGTCCGCCGGACAGATGGTCGAGGGTCGCGTAGTCCTCGTACGCGCGCACCGGGTCGAGGAGGCTGAGCGTGGTGACCGCGGTGAACAGCCGGATCCTTGAGGTGAGCGCGGCGATGTGGCTGAGGACCACGGGCGGCGAGGACGAGATGAACGGACGCTCGTGCCGCTCCCCCACCCCGAAGCCGTCGAAGCCGAGCTCCTCGGCGAGCAGCGCGTTGTCGATCACTTCGCGGAAGCGGTCGTTCGTCGGCTTCTGGACGCCGGTGACCGGATGGGGGGCGTGCACGATCAGGGTGATCGCCAGGAACTTCATGACGCGGCCCGCTCCGCCTGCGGCTCGGCGTCGGGGTGATCCAGGCCGAGGTGGTCGCGCAGGGTGCTGCCCTCGTAGTCGGTGCGGTAGACGCCGCGTTCCTGGAGGAGGGGGACGACGGTGTCCGCGAAGGAGTCCAGGCCGCCCGGTGTGATGTGCGGGACGAGGATGAAGCCGTCGGAGACGTCGGCCTGGACGAAGTCGTTGATGGTCTCGGCGACCGTGGCCGGGCTGCCTACGAAGGCCTGTCGGCTCCCGGTCTCGATGACGAGGTCGCGGATGGACCAGTTGTTGGCGGCCGCCCGCTCCCGCCACTCACGGGCCGTGGCCAGCGGGTCGCGGTACATCCGGACCTGGGCGCGGCCGCGGGCGATGGTGTGTTCGCCGAGGTCCGGATCGGCGTCGGGCAGGGGGCCGTCCGGGTCGTACGAGGACAGGTCACGGTTCCAGACGAACTCCAGGTGCTTGATGGCGGTGGCGCCGCTGACCTGGGCGCGCCGTACCTCGCGGGCGCGCTCCTCGGCCTCGGCGTCGGTGTCGCCGAGCACGAAGGTCGCGGCGGGCAGGATCAGGAGCTGGTCGTGGCGTCGGCCGTAGCGGGCGAGGCGCCCCTTGACGTCGGTGTAGAAGGCCTGGCCCTCCTTGAGGGTCGCGTACCGGCTGAAGATGGCGTCGGCGCCGGCGGCGGCGAACTCCCGGCCTTCCTCGGAGTCTCCGGCCTGGAAGATCACCGGGCGGCCCTGCGGGGAGCGCGGGACGTTGAACTGCCCCTCGATGTCGAAGTGTTGACCCTGGTGGACGAACGCTCCGGCCTTGGCGTCGCTGAGGAAGGCCCCGGTCTCCTGGTCGGCGACGATCTCGTCCCCGTGCCAGGAGTCGAAGAGTTCGTTCGCCGTGGCCAGGAACTCCTTGGCGCGGGAGTAGCGCTCCTCCTGGGGCAGGAAGCCGCCGCGGCGGAAGTTCTCGCCGGTGAAGGCGTCCCAGGAGGTGACGACGTTCCAGGCGGCCCGGCCGTCGGAGAGGTGGTCGAGACTGGCGAACTGGCGGGCCACCTCGTAGGGCTCGTTGAAGGTGGAGTTGATGGTGCCGGTCAGGCCGAGGTGTTCGGTGACGGCGGCGAGCGCGGCGAGGACGGCGAAGGTGTCGGGCCGTCCCACGACGTCCAAGTCATAGATCTCGCCGCCCTGTTCGCGCAGCCGCAGGCCTTCGGCGAGGAACAGGAAGTCGAACTTGGCGCGCTCGGCGGTCCGCGCGAAGTGCGCGAACGAGCTGAACTCGATGTGGCTGCCGGCCTCGGGGTCGCTCCACACGGTGGTGTTGTTGACGCCGGGGAAGTGCGCCGCGAGGTGGATCTGCTTGAGCGGCTTGCTCATGGTCGGGGGTCCTTCCGGCTCAGGCGGTCGTGGCGTAGCGGTTCGCGGGGCGGCCGAGCCCGAGGAGTCCGCGCAGGGTGTCGGCCTCGTAGGCGTTCCGGAAGACGTTCCGGCGCTGGAGTTCGGGCACGAGGCCGCGGGTGATCGCGGGAAGGTCGTGGCCCAGGACGGCGGGCCGCAGCCGGAAACCGGAGAGCCCCGCGGCCGACAGCTCCTGGAGGAGATCGGCGAGCTGGGAGGGTGTCCCGGCGAAGATGCGCGCGTCGCTGGTGTACGGCTCGCCGGCGAGCGCGTCGAGCCGCTCCCGGCGGGCCTCGGCTGCCCCCGGGACGTCGTCCAGGAAGACCACCAGGTCACCGAAGACGTGCACGGTGTCGCCGGTCCGGCCGGCCGCGTCCTGTTCGGCGCGGACCTCCTGGACGATGGAGCGGGCCTGGTCGGCGTCGTGCGGCGTGACGTAGCCGACGTCGGCGGACCTGGCCACCAGCCGGTACGGGATCGTCGCGTGGGCCAGGGCGGTGACGACCGGCTGGCCCTGCGGCGGCCGGGGAGTGATGGAGGGGCCCTTGACGCTGAAGCGGCTTCCCTCGAAGTCGATGTAGTGCAGCTTGTCGCGGTCGATGAAGCGGCCGGTCGCGACGTCCCGGATCTCGGCGTCGTCCTCCCAGCTGTCCCAGAGCCTGCGCACGACCTCGACGTAGTCGGCGGCCTCGTCGAAGTGGTCGGTCACCACTTCCTCTACGGCGGGGGTGTCGTAGTCCTCGAAACGGATCGGCGGGACCGTCCGGCGGCCGAAGTGCGCGGCCTCGTTCTGGCGTGCGCTGATCTGCACGCGCAGGCCCGCACGGCCCAGGCTCACATAGTCGAGAGTGGCGATCGCCTTGGATATGTGGAATGGCTCAGTGTGTGTGGCCACCACGGTCGGAACCACGCCTATGTGGTGGGTCAGCGGCGCGATCCGCGACGCGATGAGGACGGCGTCCAGGCGGCCGCGGACCTGGTCGGTGCGGCCGTCCGGTCCGTACAGCGAGGAGGACTGGAGGCCGAGTCCGTCCTCGATGGTCACGAAGTCGAGGAGACCGCGCTCGGCCTCGGCGACCAGGCCGGTCCAGTAGGCGGCGGTCAGCAGTTCGCGGGGGCGGGCCACGGGCTCGCGCCAGGCGGCCGGGTGCCAGCCCGCGCCGTCCAGCGCGACGGCGAGGTGCAGGGGTGTGGGTGACGAGGACACGGAGGTGCCTTCCTGATCGACCGTACGAGGAAGCCCGCCCCGGCAAGGGGGCGCGGCTGCGTGGGATCGGGTCAGGGGCGACAGAGCGCGCCGGCGACCCGCAGCAGATCGATGTGCGGCCGGCCGTACAGGTCCAGGCGGCGGGGCGGGAGCGGTCTCGGTACGCGGCGGCGGGACACGCGACGCATGTGCCTCACCTCCGCCCTTTCGGCCCCGTGCTCCCGGGTTCCTGGTCCGCCTGGCCTCGCGGGTGCCCGAAGGGGGCGCCGCACGGTCCTGGACAACCACAACCGCACGGCTATGCCCTTTCTTCCGGCTGCCCGGCTTCTTTTTGCCCCTCGTACGCGGCCTGCTCTCCACCGGGCGTGCGGACGAGCACGAACCGCGTGCGGCGGCGCAGGGTGAACCCGATCGACTCGTAGAGCCGGATCGCGTTCGCGTTGTCGGCGGCGGCGTGGAGGAAGGGAATGTCGCCGCGTTCCCTGATGCCCGCCGCGACGGCGCGGACGAGGCGTGTGGCCAGGCCCCGGCCGCGGTGGTCGGGATGGGTGCACACCGCGCTGATCTCCGTCCAGCCCGGCGGGCGCAGGCGTTCGCCGGCCAGGGCGATCAGGCGACCGCCCTCCCTGATGCCCAGGTACGTGCCGAGTTCGACGGTACGGGGCAGGAAGGGGCCCGGCCGGGTCAGGGCGATCAGGTCGAGGATCTCGGGCACGTCGGCGAGGCCGAGTCGTACCGCTTCGGGCGCGGGCTCGGAGTGCAGCGCGGTGGCGATCAACTGGACCCCGTCGCCGCCCTGTTCGATCGTCCAGCTCTCGGGCACGGTCTGGACGGCGGTGACCGGGGTGACCGCGCCCGGACCGACGAGTGCGGCCAGGTCGTCCCACGAACGGGGGTCGGTAGGGTCGGCCAGGGCGGCGAACGGGGACACGTCCGTGGGGTAGCGGGCGGCCCGGCCGACGCGCTCGGCGAGGTGGGCGTGCGGACCGGTCAGCGCGGCCCACGCCGCGTTGTCGAGGATGTGCGGTGCGGCCGGGCTCGGGGAGAGGGCGGGGTGGACGGTGGTGGACATGGCGGTGCGGGTTCTCCGTATCTGGAACGCGGCCGGACGCGCCCCGGGACTCCGCCGCGGCGCCGCGGAGTCCCTTGGGGTGGGCGCTGGTTCAGGAGTTGTCGAGCGGCAGGCCGGGCGGGTTGACCTGGGAGGTGTCGACGGCCTCGTTGGAGAGGTTCCAGGCGGCCAGCCACTTGGCGTACTGGCCGTTCTTGATCAGGTAGTTGATCGCGTCGGCGACCGGCTTGGCGAGCCCGCTGTCCTTCTTCGCGGTGGCCGCGATCAGGCCCTGGAGCGTCTCGCCCGCGCCGGAGAACTGGCCCGCGTTGCGCGTCGGGTTGGGGGTCTTGGCGTTCTGGGTGACGTGGTAGGCGATGGCGGGGTTGGGGCCGAAGGAGGCGTCGATCTTCCCGCTGGACAGGGCAAGGGCCGTGGCGTTGTTGTCCTGGTAGTACTTGACGGTGAGCTTCTTGCCCGCCTTGGCCAGCTTCGCCTTCCACTCCAGAAGGATCTTCTCCTGGTTGGTGCCTGCACCCACCGCGACGGTCTTGCCGGCCAGGGTCCGGTAGTCGCCGTCGAAACTCCACGTGTTCTTCTTCAGGACCTCGAAGGCGAGGTTGTCCTTCCGGTACGAGGCGAACTCGTACTTCGTTTTGCGCTCCTCGGTGTCGGTGACATTGGAGAAGGCGACGTCGACCTTGCCGCTGTCGACGCCCACGAACAGGTTCTCCCAGGTCGAGTTCTTCACCTCCGGCTTCAGCCCGAGGACGGCGGCGACCAGTTTGCCGAGGTCGGGTTCGGTACCCGTGATCGTCTTCTGGTCGGCTCCCACATAGTTCAACGGCGCCGATCCGGCTGGCAGGGCGCCGATGCCCACCACCAACGTGCCCTTCTTGGCCACGGACTTGGGCAGCTCGGCACTGATCGACTTCACCTCGGACACCTTCAACTCGGTCTCCTTGGCGGCGCCGTTGGAGAGTGCGCCGATGGTGACGGTTCCGGCGGAGTCGCTCCGCGTCCGGGTGGCCGCGTCGCTGTCTCCCCCGCACGCGGCGAGCCCGGCGGCGAGGGAGGCGACGGCCGCGGTGGCGGTGACGCCGCGAAGGATTCTGCTGTTCAGGGGGAGGGTGCGCATGGCTGTCCTTGTCGGGTGTGTGCGGTGAGGGTGTGGGGGCGCGGTCCCGGCGGGCCGCGAGATCGGGTGGACGGGCGTGACGGCGTACGGCGACCGGTGCTTCGCTGTTCGCCGGCGGGCTGTGGGCCAGAGGGCCTTGCTTCAGAGGACCTTGCTCAGGAAGTCCCTGGTCCGCTCCTGCTGTGGGTGGTCCAACACCTCTGCGGGCGAACCCTGTTCGACGATTCGGCCACCGTCCATGAAGACGACCCGGTCGGCGATCTCGCGGGCGAAGCCGATCTCGTGGGTGACGATGACGAGGGTGGTGCCGCTTCTGGCCAGATCCTTGATGACGGCGAGCACCTCACCGACCAGTTCGGGGTCGAGCGCCGAGGTCGGCTCGTCGAAGAGGATGACCCCGGGCCTCAGGGCGAGGGCGCGGGCGATGGCCACCCGCTGCTGCTGTCCGCCCGACAACTGCCTTGGATAGGCACTTGACTTGTCCGCCAGTCCCACCCGGGCGAGCAGATCACGGGCCAGCTGCTGGGCCTCGGGCCTGGACAGTTTCCCGGTCGCCACCGGAGCCGCGGCCACGTTGTCCAGCACGGTCAGGTGCGGGAAGAGATTGAAGTTCTGGAAGACGAACCCGATGCGGCTGCGCTGGTCCAGGATGACGCGCTCGCTCAGTTCCTTCAGGCGCTCGCCGTGCCTGCGGACGCCGATGAGCTCGCCGTTCAGGCTGACGTGGCCGATCTCGGGCTTCTCCAGGTGGTTGATGACCCGCAGGAGCGTGGACTTGCCGGAGCCGGAGGGTCCGAGGACGACCGTGACCTCTCCGGGCCGGACGGTCAACTCCACCCCGCTCAGGACCTGGTGGGAGCCGTACCACTTGTGCACGTCGTGCACCTCGACCGCGGCCGGCTGGATCCCGAGCGCTTCGATGGCCTCGGCCGCCGGAGCCGTCCCCGCCTCCTGGTCCGCCTGATCCGTCCTGTCCTTCACCGTCGTCTGACGCGCTTCGCCGGTCATATCGCCGTCTCCCTCCGGACCCGGGCACGCACGTCGCGCAGACCGTTCCGTACCTTCTGCAACGGGGTCGGCGGCAGGGTGCGCAGCGCGCCCCGCGAGTAGTACCGCTCGACGTAGAACTGGATGACGGACACGACGCTGGTGAGGATCAGATACCAGGCGGTGGCCACGAGGAGCAGCGGCACGATGTCGCCGGGGTACGTGCTGCCCATGCTCTGCACGGAGCCGAACAGGTCCAGCAGGGACACGTAGAAGACCAGTGAGGTGCCCTTGATCAGGCCGATCAGCTGGTTCACGTAGTTGGGGGTGATGGACCGCAGCGCCTGCGGGAAGACGATCTTGGCGAACTGGTACCGCTTCGGCAGGCCGAGCGCGGAGGCCGCTTCGTGCTGCCCCTGGTCGACGGAGAGGAGGCCACCGCGCACCACTTCGGAGGCGTACGCCGCTTCGTTCAGGCTGAGTCCGACGACGGCGACGGCCATGTCGGTGGCCAGATGGGACTCGTCGAAGGTGAAGAAGGCCGGCCCGAACGGAACGCCTACGCTCAACGTCCGGTACAGGGCACTGAAGTTGTACAGGAACAGCAGGACCACGATGAGGGGTACCGACCGGAACAGCCAGGTGTAGACCCAGCTCACCGCGCGGAGCACCGGACTCGGGGAGAGCCTGGCCAGCGCGAGCAGGATGCCGCCCAGCAGGCCCAACACCGCGCTGTAGGCCGCGACTTCGAGGGTGATGAGCAGTCCGTCGAGGATGGTCGGCCGCAGGAACCAGTACTGGAAGCGGTCCCACTGGTAGAAGGGGTTGGTGACCAGGCCGTGGGTGATCTGGGCGACCAGCACGAGCACGACGGCCGTGATGATCCAGCGGCCGGGACGCCGCAGCGGAAGGACCCGCTGGGCCGCGAGGGGCTTGGGCGCGGTGGGGACGTGGGGACGGGGGATCGCCTCGGCGGGCGGCGCTGATCCAGGGGACACAGCTATGCCCGGAGATTCACTCATGGAGAGCTCCAGCGGATTCGGACACCCCGGACCACGGCGAGCGGCAGCACGGCGCGGAGCCGGAACGGCTCGGCGCGAAAGACGCATGGGTGCACGTGGAACGGAGGCTGGACGGAGAAGAGACACACCGCGACAGCGGTGGTCGTCAGAGATTCGGAAGAAGAGCCGTCAGCCCTGGCAGTGGGAGCGACATGTGCCCGTACACAGCGCGCTGTTGACACGCAGCAGGTCCACGGAGCGGTCGGCGCAGAGCACATCGCGGCCGGGGCGCCGCCATGCGGCCGTCCCGTCAGCTGCGTGCATCGCCGTCACCATTTCTCTTCTCCGGCCCTGAGGCATCCCGTTGTCCGCCGCACGTTAGGCCCGCCCCGAAAAGAATGTCAATGCGGGTGACCACCAGGTGAGACCGCGTGGTCCGCCTTCTTGACGGCGCAACAGGTCGCACCGAGACTGGCGTGGACGGTCACGATTGTCAGCGCCCACGGCGCGGGTTCGCCCCCGCTCCTGTGGTCATCGGCCCCGGCCCGCTGACAGGCAACCCTTCCACCGCGACGGGGTGCCCCGGGTGACGACCGGGTCCCGCCGGTGCGGTGGGACAAGCGTGGTCTCGCGTCTCGCGAGCCCTGGAGCGGGGACCGGTGGGGAATTGCCCAGGAACGGTTTGACGAGGCGCCTGCACATCGATCTGTTGCGTGTCTCCAGCGCTTACTGATCCGTGACCGGTCCGTTCGATCCGGACCGGTGCGAACAAGCGCAGTCAATCCGCATTTCGGCCGCTGGTGCCCACAAGGCGGCGGTGGCTTCCTCGTTCCCCAAGGGAGAGTCATGCCCGAGACAGCTTCGCGCCCTTCCGGTTCAGCCAACTCGCGTCCCTGTGACCAGGTTTCGTTCCCCTCGGGCCTTCGCCCCGGCCTGAAGGCGGCGGCGACACCGTCCGAGCTCCCGCACAGCGTCCACAGCCGTATCGGCGTGGGCCTGGCCGGCGGCTTCTACCCGGCGCCGCACCGCTACGAGTTGTATCTGTCGGGGAGTTGTCCCCTCTCACTGCGCATCGCGATCACCCTCGACCTGCTCGGCCTGACGGACTCGGTCGCCACCACGATCCTGGCACACCCCGCCGGGACACCCGACGCCTTCGCCTCACTGCGCCGCGCCTACGAAGCCACCGAGCACCACTACGACGGACCGCTGACGGCACCCGCGCTGTGCGACCGCTGGAGCGGACGCATCGTCAGCAACCACACGCCCGACATCCTCCGCGATCTCGCCGGGCTGCTCTCCGGCCACACCACGGGCCGCCCTTCCACGCTGTGCCCGCCGGCCCTCACCGCTGACATCGAGGCCCTGCGCGACCTGCTGGACCGCGACGTCACCCCGTCCGCCCAGCCCTCGGACCTGTCGGCGGCCCTGGAGCTGCTGGACTGCCAACTCGCCACGCGGCCATACGTGTTGGGCGACGACCTGACGGCGGCGGACGTGGACGTGTGGGTGGCGCTCACCCAGCCGGGCCCAGCCGACATCCTTCGCCCGCATCCCCGGCTCCGGGACTACGTACGCCGTCTGGGCGACCACCCCGCCTTCCGGGGCGGGATCGACACGGCGCCCGTGGCGGCCGACGCCTGACCCCCGGCGGAATCGAGGGGAGGTCCCACTCGGCCCATCAGCCCGACCGGGTGTGCGGTCGTCGAAACGGTCAGCCGACATGTCGACGGCCGTCCTCCGGACGGTGGGGTGGGGTTCTCTCGTGGCGGGCCGAGCGGAGAACCGGACGCCGGGCCCGGCGTCCGGACCGTTCACTCGCGCGGAACCAGGACGATGCTCACGCCCTCCAGGGTCGAGGTCCACTGCCGGCCCTGGTCAAGGACCTCGCGCCCGGAGCCCAGGATCCGGTCCTGGATGATCAGCGCCGACGCGCGGAGCTCCTCCCACGGCTCCGGCACGTCGAAGGCGCGCCGGGACCGCTCGACGGAACCGACCAGAGCACGGCAGGCCGCTTCCACGTCGGCGACGTTCTGGCCGGCCGATCCGACGCCTTCGATCGACCACGTCATCCACAGGCGCCCCATGACCACACTCTGTCCCATCCCCTGATCCCCTGCATGCCCGCCGCGGAGAACGGCGGGCACGTGCCGGGACGTTCCGCCGGTCCGCCCCCGTCCACGTGCGGTCCGTGGACGTTCGGCGCACTCTATGAGCGTAGGAGCGCGGAACGCACCCCACACGTCCGGCGGCCAGAAGGAATGACGATGGCTGAATCAGGCCCGTCGAGACGGCCGTCGGTGGCACAGCGCCGGGTGCTCGCCCCACTCGCCCTCGCCCAGTTCATCTGCAGCTTCGCCGGCTCCAACATGAACGTGATGATCAACGACATCAGCGAGGACCTCGACACCACCGTTCAGGGCGTGCAGATCGCGATCACGCTCTTCCTGCTCGTCATGGCCGCGCTGATGATTCCCGGCGGCAAGCTGACGGACCGCTACGGCCGGAAACGCTGCTTCCTGGCCGGGCTCTCGGTGTACGGAGTGGGCGCCCTGCTGAGTGCCGCCGCCCCCGGTCTGGGCGTCCTCATCCTCGGCAACTCGATCCTCGAAGGCGTCGGAACCGCTCTTCTCATCCCGCCCGTCTACATCCTCACGACGCTCCTCTTCCAGGACATGACCTCCCGCGCCCGGGCCTTCGGCGTCGTCATGGCGCTGGGCGGCATCGGCGCGGCGGCGGGTCCCCTCATCGGCGGGCTCATCACCTCGTGGATCAGCTGGCGGGCGGCGTTCGTGTTCCAGGCCCTGGTCATCGCGCTGATCATCGTGCTGAGCCGGCACATCGAGGACCCGCTCCCGCCGGATCCGACACGCGAATTCGACACCGTCGGAGCCGTCCTCTCGGCCACCGGCCTCGTCCTCGTCGTCATGGGCATCCTGGCCGCCGACAACAACGTCTGGCTGATGACGGGCCTGCTCGTCCTGGGTGCGCTGACGCTGCTGTGGTTCTTCCGCTCCGTGCGGGCCCGTGAGGCGGCGGGCAAGGAACCGCTGCTCTCCACCAGCCTGTTCCGCGACCGCACGTCCAACCTCGGCCTCATCACCCAGAACATCCAATGGCTGCTGCTCATGGGATCCTCGTTCACCGTGGCCGCCTACCTCCAAGTGGTGCGCGGCTACGACGCCATCGCGACCGGCGTCATCTTCACCGCCGCCACCCTCGGTCTGCTCGCCACCTCCCTGGCCGCCGAACGTCTCGCCGAGCGCCGCCCCCAACGCACCCTGATCATCGTCGGCTTCGTCGTCACGATCGCGGGCGTGATCGTCCTGATCGCCATGGTCAACAGCTTCGCGAGCCCCTGGGCCTTCGCTCCCGGCCTCCTCCTGGTCGGACTGGGCCTGGGCGTGATGCTGACGCCGTCGGTGAACATCGTCCAGTCGAGTTTCCCCGAGGACCGGCAGGGCGAGATCTCCGGCCTGTCCCGCAGTGTGTCGAACCTCGGCTCCTCGCTCGGCACGGCCGTCGCCGGCACCATCCTCGTGGCCGGATTCACCACCCGTTCCTACGCCGCGGCCATGGTCACACTCGCTGTCCTCGGCCTCCTCGGACTCACGGCCGCGATCCTTCTTCCCAGGACCACCGTCATCACCCGCGACACGGTGGGCACCGGGGCACGAATCGACGGCTGATCCCCCGGACGAACGCCGAACCATCCCTACGGAAATGCGGCTCCGGCGTCCCGCGGTGCCGGGCCGGGCCCGGGGCCGACGGCGGATTCGGCGCATACGGTCGTCGTGACCCCGTCAACGCGTCTTCCGTAGTAGACATGACCCGCCCGCAACGGACAGGGGGCGGTCGTCATACGGGGGTGGCGCGGCCTTCGGCGATTCTCACCCTCCGGTCCAGCGGCGGCTGGACACGGGCGGCAACCTTTTCGGTTCCCGCGGCCACTGATGGACAGATCATCGGCTCGATCCTCGGAGACGGATACACATGAAGGCAACGAGGCAGGCCGCGCGGCGCCGCGGGCATCGGCTCAGACTGTTCGCCGTCGCCCCGATCGCGCTGATCGCGGTGGGCGCTCTCGTGTTCCTGGTCGTGGCGTTCCGCCCCGATCACAAAGCGAGCGCCGGGCCCACCACGGCCTCGGCCGTCGCCGGTTCCCGGGCGACCGCGACTCCTGCCCAGGGGACTGCGGCCGGATCGGCGTCCCCGACGGCGAAACGGTCGCCGAGCTCGACGGCTTCCGCGAGCGCGGCGGCCGACGGCACCACCGCACCGGCGCGACCGTCGGCTTCGAGCACGTCTCGCACCGTGCCGACGACGGCTTCGCTGGCGGGACGGATCCGCCCCGGGGTCGGCTACCGGGGAGTGGCCACCACCTACGACGCCGGAACGGGCGACGGCGCCTGTTCCTTCGGGCCGACCGACGACGTCCTGACCGCCGCGATGAACCACACCGACTACGAGACGTCCAAGGCGTGCGGGGCGTACGTCCTCGTCCGGGCGGCCGACGGCGCGACCGTCACCGTGCGGATCACCAATGAATGCCCGGTGGGCTGCGCGCCGGGGCAGCTCGACCTCAGCGCGCAGGCGTTCGCCCGGCTCGCGAACCCCTCGGCCGGGAAGATCCCGATCACATGGAAACTGCTCAGCCCCAGCACCTCCGACACGATCGCGGTCCGGTACAAGACCGGGTCCAGCCGTTGGTGGTGCGCGGTCCAGGTGATCGGCCACCGGAATCCGGTGGCCCGGCTCGAACTGCGCACCACCAGTGGGTGGCGGCAGTTGTCCCGTACCGACTACAACTACTTCCTCGCCGACGACGGCGGCGGATGTGGCGGCGCGATCAGGATCACCGACATCTACGGTGAACGCCTGACCGTCAACGGAATCGCGCTGCGACCCGACACCGTGCAAGCGACGCGGGTCCAGTTCGCCCGGCACTGACCCCGTTCGCCACGGCCTGTCGGCAGTCGCGCGCGGGGGCTCGGCGGATGCGAAGGCGACCGCTCCGAAGGGCTACTCCGCCACCCGGCCGCAGCCCACACCCGCTCCCGCGGCGGGCGGCCGGGGAGGGGAGGGGACGGTGACGGAGCCGCCGCCCGTAACGACCGCGGGCGACGGGTCGGACACGGCCGGCTTGCGCAACAGGAGCAGGGCCGCGTCGTCGTGCAGACGGCCGCCCACATGCGCCTGGAGCTCGGCGTCGAGCGCGGCGAGGGTGGACGCCGGCTCGTCGGACACATGCCGTGCCAGCCCTTCGGCGAGGGCGTAGAACTCGCGACCGTGGTCGCGGGCCTCGGTGACCCCGTCGGTGTAGAGCAGAAGCTGGTCACCGTCGGCCAGAGGCAGCACCTGAAGACTCGGCGACTCTCCCGTGAGGGCCCGCAGCCCCAGGGGCGGAGCGGGGTTCACGGGGTCGACCGACGCCACACTCCCGGACGCACGGACGTGCAACGGGGGCGCGTGTCCGCAGTTGACGACCTCCAGCCGGCCCGGCTCCGGATACCCGGCGACCACGGCGGTCACGAAGTCGTCGTACCCCAGGTTCCGCGCCAGGCTCCGCTCGATGCGGCCGACGACGGCGAGGAGGTCGGGCTCGTCGTAGGCGGCCTCGCGGAAGACACCGAGTACGAGCGCGGCCGTACCCACGGCAGGAAGCCCCTTGCCACGGACGTCACCGATGATCATCCTGACCCCGTACGGCGTGGGCACCAGCGCGTAGAGATCTCCGCCGATCCGTGCCTCCGCCGCGGCGGCGCTGTAGCGGACGGCCACCTGGAACGGTCCGACGCTCGACGGTATGGGCGCGAGCACGGCGTGCTGGGCCGCCTCGGCGACGGAGCGGACGGCCGCGAGGACCCGCTCCCGGCGCCAGCGCAGCGCGCTGGCCAGGGCGCTCGCCAGCGTGACGGCGGCCAGGGCGGACAGGACGGCCGCGAGCTCGCCGCCCGGGACACCGTCCCGGGTGCCGAGCATCGCGCTCAGCGCCGCGGCCAGAAGGCCGACACAGAGAACTCCGTACGGCCGGCTGGTGGTGGCAGCCAGCGCGGGTCCGGCGGCCAGCAGCGGCAGCCAGATCACCCCCGCTCCGCCGGCCAGGTCGACGAGCACGATGGCTGCGACGATCAGTAAAGGCAGCACCGGCGTGCCGAAGGCGAGGTGGGCGGCGCGCTTGCGGACCGCCGCCCACGAACCGACTCCTCGGTTCATGAACGTCCGTTCCGGCCAGTGCTCGCTACCGGGCTCTCGGGCCTGACTCATGTTTGTCCGCAGTCCTCACCTGGGTTCATCACTGAAATGTCCGATTGATACAGGAAAGACGTTCGAGGCGTCCGCCACAAGCACAGGGATTTCAGATAGTGAGCGACAGGCTTCTGGTCACCCGGTTTGCGGTCGGGATCAGTCGCGCCAGGACTTCCTCCAGCCGGGGCAACCGTTCGGCGGGGAGTGACACGCCGAGCGAGCCGAGCGTGTCCCCGCTGTAGACCGGTACGGCGACGCAGACCGTGCCGAGGGCGTACTCCTCCAGGTCCGTGACGGCCGGGGCGACGGGCGACGAGGCCAGGCGCCGCAACAGTTCCGGTCGGCTGGTGATGGTCCGCGGTGTGAGGTCGGCGAGGGTGTGCCGGGCGAGGTAGTCATTGCGGGCTTCCTCGTCCAGCGCGCGCAGTACGGACTTGCCCAGCGCGGTGGCGTGCCCCGCGTCCTCGAATCCGACCCAGAGGTCGACTCGGGGCGCCCGGGGCCCGTCGACGATCTCGGCGACCCTGATCTCGCCCTCCTCGTAGAAGGTGAGGTAGGCGGCGGACGCGAGTTCGTCACGCAGAGCGGCGAGCGTGGGACGGATCCGGCTGAGCAGCGCCTGCCCGCGGCCCTGGGTCCGCAGCGTCTGCATCTTGTCACCCAGGATGAAGCCACCGTCGTCAAGTTTGCGTATGTATCCGTCGTGGACGAGGGTCCGCAGCAGGTGGTAGGCGGTGGCGAGAGGCAGCTCGGTCTCGCGTGCCAGCTGTTTGGCGGGCGCGCCGTTCTCGTGCGCGCTCACCGCCTCCAGCAGGCGGAAGGCCCGCTGAACGGAGGTGATGAGCGTGGGCCCGTCGCGAGCTCCCATGCCCCCAGAGTGCGCCGAGCTCACGAGACAGGCAAGGCGTCACAGGCCCGGCCGCCGCGCCGACGCCCCCCACCTGGCGGCACGGCGTTCGTGGCCGCCTCGGAAGGACCGTGGCCTCGGAAGGAGCGCCACCTCGGAAGCGGACACCCACCGCGCGGGATGCCGGCCTCGATCGGATCGCCCCGTGGCAGCTCTGTCCGAGACCGGCAGCGGCACGGATCAGGAGCCGCCCGGCTCGCGCCGGGCCAGCCCCGTGCCGCCGAGACGGCCGAGGAGGCCGGCGAACTGTGCCGCCTCCTCCTTGGTCCACGGCGGCTCGGCGAAGATCTCCCCGGCGACCTGTTCGGCGGTGACGCGCATGTCCGCCAGCCGCTCGCGGCCGGTCTCCGTGAGCGCCGCGTAGGCGACCCGCGCGTCACGGGCGTCCGCGTCCCGCCTGACCAGGCCGATGCGCTCCAGGGGTACGAGACCCCGGGTGACGCCGGAGGCGGTCAGCCCGAGCGCCTCGGCCAGATCCACCCGGCGCATACGGTCGCCCGGGGCCTCGGACAGACGCAGCAGCAGCGTGAAGTCGGCCAGGCTCACCCCGTGCAGTCCGCCGAGGCTCGCGTCGAACCGCTTCACCAGGGCGGCCTGTGCCCTCACCAGGCGCAGTGCCGCGTCCAGTCCCCTGCTCATTGACACCTCCTTGACTACTCAAGCATATCCGGAACATGAGCGCCCCATGAAGCGCAAGGGATCAGGGGGCGGCCTGGGCGATGGCCCGCCGTTGCCGCTTGCCGAGGGGGGCCTGCGAGAGATCCTCGCCCTGGGATTTGAGCCGCTTGAAGCCGTAGCCGCGCTCGGACAGCCAGGCTGTCGCGGCGGCCTCGGCCCGTTCGACCGCCTCCAGGATGTCCTCCTCCGCCTCTCCCGAGTCCAGGAAGCGGAAGGTGAAGGCCGGCCGGGCGGCCACGTCGTAGCTGAGATGCCCCTCGGGGGTGAAGGATGCCTGCAGGACGTCATGCTCTGCCGCGCGGGCCAGCAGTTCGGCACGCTGGTCGGCGCTGAGCCCGTCGAAGACACCGCGAACGGTGATACGGAAAGTGCGTGTGGTCATCGGGCGAGCCTAACCAACGGCATCGGTCCTGTTCAACGCGTTTCCGGCGCGCCCAGAGTCAGGCGGACCGGGAGCGGGATGGCCGCACCCGGTCCTCACACCTCGACCGGAACGCTCAGTGCTGGTGGTCGTGCTGGCGGCAGTCCCAGTGGCCCTTGACCCACACGTGGTCCCAGTGGCCGGGAACGTAGACCCACTTCTGCATCCAGCCGTGGCTGTGATGGCCGTGGTGCCGGGTGTCCTGGTGGACCCACTTCTTGACCCAGTGTCCGGGCACCCACTTGTTCTCCCAGTGGCCCTTCTTCCACTCGCAGCGGTCGTGGTGACCGTGGTGGTCAGCGGTCGCCGACGGCGTGGGCGAAGGTGCCGTGGTCGCGGCGGCGGAACCGGACAGGCCGAGCGCGGCCCCGCCGGCCAGCAGGCCTGTCGCGGCCGCACCGGCGAGCAGGCGCCGGGCGCTCAAGCGTGTGGTCATCGGACTCACCTCCCTCGGAATGTGTTGGACGTGCACAACGGGAGCCGGTGTCACGGGAGTTCGCGCCGAGACTGTCGGTACGTTCCAAGGCCCTCGATGCGCGGGACATAAGGTATTCGGAGCGACGAAAGGTATGTATGAGGATAGACCTCAGTAAGTTTTCCCTACGAGTTTTCGGGAGAAGACGGACAGGTCCGGTCCTCGGGTGCCCAGAGCCTTGCCGAGCCTCATGGCCAGGCGCGCGCACATCGCGGCACGCTCGACTCGTACGAGGCACGGGGTGGCTACGAATACACGGTGTCGACGTACACGGTGTCGATGCCCGCCGCCTCCGCGGCCCGGTCCGCCGACACCGCCGGACGGCGCGGCCTCCGGCACGGTGACCTGCACCGTGAACCTGGGCACCTGGGCACCTGGGCACCTGGTCGGCGAACGGCCGCGCCGGGCTGCGGAGAAGACCGCAGCGACGGAGAGTCGAGCCGGGGCGGTTCAGGTGAGAAGGCGGCGACGGACGGATTCTGTGAGTGATGCCCAAGACCGGCCAGGACGGACACGGTTCGCGACAGCGCACCTCTGCGGACGCGTGGCTGGACGCCCGGCTCGAGCGAGCGGCGCAGGGCGACCACGACGCGTTCGCCGATGTCTACGACGCCCTCGCGCGGCCGGTCAAGGGCCTGATCTGCCGTGTGCTGCGGGACGAGGCGCAGGCCGAGGAGGTGACACAGGACGTGATGGTGGAGATCTGGCGGACCGCGGAACGCTATCGACCCGAACGCGGCACCGCCCGGGGATGGGTGCTCACGCTCGCGCACCGAAGGGCCGTGGACCGGGTGCGGTACGTCGAGGCCGGCACGGCGCGTGAACGGCGCAGCGCGCTGCTCGCGGAGGACCGGCCCTTCGACGAGGTGGCCGAGGCCGTGGAGCGGCACGAGGACCACCATCGCGTCCAGCGCTGCCTCGCCACCCTCGAGCGGCATCAGCGCGTACCGCTGGTGCTCGCCTACTACCAGGGCATGACCTATCTGGAGGTGGCCGCCTGTCTGGCCACTCCGGCGGGCACCGTGAAGTCCAGGATGCGTTCGGGGCTGCGCGTGCTCCGCAGGTGTCTGGAGGCCAGGTGATGAGCGGCGCCGAAGACCCGCACCAGCTCGTCGGGGCGTACGTACTGCACGCCCTGCCGGCGGCCGAGGAAGCGTCCTTCGAGAACCATCTGGCCGCCTGCGCCGACTGCCGGGACGAGGTGGCGGAACTGTCCGGGGTCACGCTGCGACTCGCCTCGGCGGAGGAGGCGGACCCCTCCCCCGAGCTGCGCCGACGCGTCCTCGACCGGATCGCCCACACCCGTCAGGAGCGCCTCCCGCACGGCGTTCGACGCGGCCTTCCGGTCCGTCAGCGGGCGCTGCGCCTGGCCCTGGCCGCGTGCCTGGCCCTGGCCGGTGCGCTCGGCGGCCTCGCCGCATGGCAGCACACGCAGGCGGACGAGGCGCGCGCCGAGGTCGCGGCCAGGAAGGCACAGGCCTCCGCGCTCGCCGACGTCCTCACCGCCCGGGACGCCACGATCAGCACGCGGAAGCTGGCCAACGGAGCCGACATCAGTGTGGTCGCCTCCCGTGCGCAGGGCCGGGCGGCCTTCATCGCCTCGGGCCTGCCCCGCCTCTCCCATGACCAGGTCTACGAACTCTGGTACGCCGCGAAGGCCGGCGGCCTTCGCCCGGCGGGCCTGGTCCCCGGCTCAGGCGGGGGACACGCGCAGTTGCTCCACGGATCCCTGGACGACGTCAGCGCCGTAGGCATCACGGCCGAACCGGCGGGTGGATCGCGACAGCCGACCAGCGCACCGCTCGGCATCGTCACCGTGCCGGCCTGATGCCTCCGGCGCCCGCCCTCACCTGTCACATGGAGCAACAAAACAGGATATTTACCTTTTGATGCGATTCACTCTTGATCATTCTATGCTGATGTGAGGGAGGGCTCGGGCGGCGGTCAACGGCCGGTCCTGGACCGGCGGGAAGTGGGCTTCCATGACTGAGTGGTACAGAAAGTCGGGGTTGATCGGCGAAGTGTCCGCCGAATTCCTCGGCACGATGATCCTCATCCTCTTCGGGTGCGGCGTGGTGGCCCAGGTGGTCGCCGGCGGCGCCCTCACGACGCCACCCGGCGGTCTGGGAAACCACGACAGCATCGCCTGGGCATGGGGTATCGGCGTCACCATGGGCGTCTATGTCGCGGCACGGCTGAGCGGCGGGCACCTCAACCCCGCGGTGACGCTCGCCCTGGCCACGTTCAGGGGATTCCCCTGGCGCAAGGTGGCGCCCTACGTGGTGGCCCAGACGCTCGGTGCCTTCGTGGCGGCGCTGATCGTGCGCTGGAACTACACGGACGCGCTGGCGAAGGCCGACCCCGGGCACACCATCAAGACCCAGGGCGTCTTCTCCACGCTGCCCGCCAACGGCAACCCGAACCTGCCGGTCCACGAGTGGGGCGCGTTCCGCGACCAGATCATCGGCACCGCGATCCTGCTGCTGGTGATCATGGCCGTCACGGACCTGCTGAACACCCCTCCCGGGGCGAACCTGGGCCCGTTCATCGTCGGCCTGCTCGTCGTGGGCATCGGGATGGCCTGGGGCACCCTCGCGGGCTACGCGATCAACCCGGCCCGTGACTTCGGTCCCCGGCTGGCCAGCTTCCTCACGGGATACGGAGGGGCGTGGCGAGATCAGTACGGGAACTTCTACTTCTGGGTGCCGATCCTCGGTCCGTTCATCGGTGGCGTGCTCGGCGCCGGCGTGTACAAGATCTTCGTCGGCCGCTTCCTGCCGACGGCCGAGGCCGAACCGGCGGGACGCGTCCCGCCGTCCCAGTCCTGACTCCCGCAACACCCCCAGCAGAGGCGGCACCACATGGCTGACTTCGTGGGCGCGGTGGACCAAGGGACCACCAGCACCCGATTCATGATCTTCGACCACGCCGGCAACGAGGTGGCGAAGCATCAACTGGAACACGCCCAGATCCTTCCGCGCTCCGGGTGGGTCGAGCACGACCCGGTGGAGATCTGGGAACGCACCAACTCGGTGATCCAGAACGCCCTGCGGCACGGAAACCTGACCGCGGAGGACCTGGCGGCGATCGGCATCACCAACCAGCGGGAGACCACCGTCGTGTGGGACCCGCGCACCGGCCGTCCGTACTACAACGCCATCGTGTGGCAGGACACCAGGACCGACTCCATCGCCGCGGCCCTGGAACGTTCCGGCCAGGGCGACGTGATCCGCCGCAAGGCGGGGCTGCCTCCGGCGACCTACTTCTCCGGCGGCAAGATCCAGTGGATCCTGGAGAACGTCGACGGCGTCCGCGAAGCGGCGGAAGCGGGCCACGCGCTCTTCGGCAACACGGACGCCTGGGTGCTGTGGAACCTGACCGGCGGCCCCGACGGCGGTATCCACGCCACCGACGTGACCAACGCCAGCCGCACCATGCTGATGAACCTCGAAACCCTCGACTGGGACGACGAACTGCTGGGCTTCTTCGGCGTGCCGCGCGCCATGCTGCCCAAAATCAACTCCTCGTCGGACCGCGAGGCGTTCGGTACGACGCGCACCTCGCGGCCGTTGCGCGCCTCCATCCCCATCACCGGGGTGCTCGGTGACCAGCAGGCGGCCACGGTCGGACAGGTCTGCTACGCGCCCGGCGAGGCGAAGAACACCTACGGCACGGGCAACTTCCTGGTCCTCAACACCGGTACGGAGCTGGTCCGTTCGCAGCACGGCCTGCTGACGACCCTCGCCTACCGGTTCGGCGACAGCCCCGCCGTCTACGCGCTGGAAGGCTCCATCGCGGTCACCGGATCCGCGGTGCAGTGGCTGCGCGACCAGATGAAGATCATCACCAACGCGGCCGAGAGCGAGACGCTGGCCCGCAGCGTGGAGGACAACGGCGGGATGTACTTCGTCCCGGCGTTCTCGGGACTGTTCGCCCCTTACTGGCGCTCCGACGCCCGCGGCGCGATCGTCGGTCTCGCCCGATACAACAGCAACGCCCACCTGGCCCGGGCGACCCTGGAGGCGATCTGCTACCAGAGCCGCGATGTCGTCGAGGCCATGGAGCAGGACTCCGGAGTCCACCTCGACGTGCTGAAGGTCGACGGCGGCGTGACCGCAAACGACCTGTGCATGCAGATCCAGGCCGACGTCCTCGGCGTACCGGTCAGCCGTCCCGTCGTCGCCGAGACCACGGCGCTCGGCGCCTGTTACGCGGCGGGTCTGGCCACCGGCTTCTGGAAGGACACCGACGAACTGCGCACCCACTGGCAGGAGTCCAAGCGCTGGGAGCCCCAGTGGTCGGAGGACCGGCGCCAGCAGGGGTACGCCGACTGGAAGAGGGCGGTGGAGCGCACGCTCGACTGGGCGAAAGTGGAGTAGCCGGACCCGTCGACCACACGGGGCGACCGAAGGGCGCTCCGTTCAGCCCCTGGCTCGTTTGGCGTCAGGGGCTGAACGCGACCCCCAATCCCCACGTGCGCGTCCCGTTCCGACCCGAGGCCGCTCGGATCCGTCGATGTGGCCGGGATCCAGCAGGCCGGAGCTACGGGCCGGCCGGTGGCCAGGGCCGGATACCCTGGCGGAATGATCGAAAATCTTCCTCCCTGTCCGACGTGCTCATGTGAGTACACCTACGAGATGAACGCCCTTGTGGTGTGCCCGGAGTGCGGCCACGAATGGGTTCCCGACGCCAGCGCCGCCGAGGGTGGGGCCACCACCGGGGAGCGGGTCGTCAAGGACGCTGTCGGCAATGTGCTGCGGGACGGCGACAGCGTGGTTGTCGTCAAGGCGCTCAAGGTCAAGGGGAGCCCCTCGGGGATCAAGGCAGGCACCAAGGTGCGCGGCATCCGGTTGGTCGACGGCGTCGACGGCCACGACATCGACTGCAAGGTCGACGGTTTCGGGGCGATGCAGCTCAAGTCCAGCGTGGTCAAGAAGGCCTGATCCGCGACGCGCGGGTGACCGGGGCGGCAGGCTCTTGCTGAATTGCCAAATTTAGCAATTGGTTAGATGCTGTATTCGCTGTACCTGCAGGTAGTCGTGGGCACAGCCCTTGTCCGCCCCGGGTGGGGCGCCGTCCGGGGAAGTCGAGGGGCTGTGTCCGTTCCGCTGTACCAGGCCAAGGCCGAGCTCGTCCGGATGCTCGGGCATCCCGTACGGATACGGGTGCTGGAGCTGCTCCAGGACGGCCCCCGGCCGGTACGGGAACTGCTCGGGGAGATCGAGGTGGAGCCGTCGAGCCTGTCTCAGCGGCTGGCGGCACTGCGCCGGTCCGGGATCGTCACCACCACGCGGGACGGCTCGACGGTCGTGTACGGAATGGCCGACGGGGACGTGGCAGACCTGATGAAGGCCGCGCGCCGGATCCTGACCCCGATGCCGTCCCGGCGCAACGAACTGCCGGCCGAGCTGCTGGAGACCGAGGTCGCCGCGCAATGACATCGGGGATCAGCCGGGTCCGGGCCCGGATCACCTCGCTGCTGCCCACCCGCGGCGACCTTGCGGAAATGGGACGCAATCCCCGCCGGGACCTGCTCGCCGGGCTGACCGTGGCCATCGTCGCGCTGCCGCTCGCCCTCGGCTTCGGCGTCTCCTCCGGGCTCGGCGCCGAGGCGGGCCTGGCCACCGCCGTCGTCGCGGGCGTCCTCGCCGCGTTGTTCGGCGGATCGAATCTGCAGGTGTCGGGGCCGACGGGCGCCATGACGGTGGTGCTGGTACCGATCGTGGGCCGGTACGGTCCGACAGGCGTCCTCACGGTCGGCGTGATGGCTGGAGTGATGCTCGTCGGCCTCGCCGTGCTGAAGGCCGGACGGTACATGCAGTACGTGCCCGCGCCGGTCGTCGAGGGCTTCACGCTGGGCATCGCGTGCGTGATCGGACTGCAGCAGATTCCGGGCGCGCTCGGCGTGCCCGAACCGGAGGGCGACCGGGTCCTGGTGGTGGCCTGGCGAGCCGTCGAGGAGTTCGTGCGGCACCCGAACTGGACGGCCGTCGCCGTCTCCGTCGCGGTGGCCGCGGTCATGCTCCTGGGAGCCCGGTGGCGTCCGACCGTGCCGTTCTCCATCGTCGCGGTGATCGCCGCCACGGTCGTGGCACAGGCCGCCGGGCTGACCGGGGCGAAACCGATCGGTGAACTGCCGTCGGGGCTGCCCGCGCCCTCGCTCTCCTTCCTCGACCTGAGCTCGCTCGGCTCCTTGTCGGCCCCCGCGGTGGCGGTCGCGGCGCTGGCCGCGCTGGAGTCGCTGTTGTCGGCCTCGGTCGCCGACGGCATGACCGTCGGCCAGCGGTACGACCCGGATAGGGAGCTGTTCGGCCAGGGCCTTGCCAACATCGCCGCCCCGCTGTTCGGTGGCGTGCCGGCGACCGGGGCGATCGCGCGCACCGCGGTCAACGTGCGCACCGGTGCGAGCTCCCGGCTCGCCGCCCTCACTCACGCCGCGATCCTCGCGGTGATCGTCTTCGCGGCAGCGCCTCTCGTCTCGAAGATCCCGCTGGCGGCCCTCGCCGGTGTGCTGCTGGCCACCGCGATCCGCATGGTCGAGGTCGGTTCGCTGCGGGCGATGGTGAAGGCCACCCGCTCGGACGCGCTGATCCTCGTCCTGACCGCCGTCGCCACGCTGGCCCTCGATCTCGTGTACGCCGTCATCATCGGCCTGGTCGTCGCGGGCGCCCTCGCGTTGCGCGCCGTCGCCAAGCAGGCCCGCTTCGACCAGGTTCCTCTCGACCGCGGAGACCACACCGCCGAGGAACATGCCCTGCTCGCCGAGCACATCATTGCCTACCGCGTCGACGGGCCCATGTTCTTCGCCGCCGCGCACCGCTTCCTGCTGGAGATGACAGAGGTGGCCGACGTACGTGTGGTGATCCTTCGCATGTCACGGGTGTCGACCATGGACGCGACCGGGGCGCTGGTGCTCAAGGACGCGGTCCAGAAGCTGAACCGGCGCGGAATCGTCGTCCTGACCTCCGGAATCAGGCCGGAGCAGCGACAAGTGCTCGACTCCGTCGGCGTGTTGGACCTCCTGCGGCTGGAGGGCCCCGAGTACGCCACTACCCCCGAAGCGATCCACGGGGCCCGCGACCACCTGGAGAAGGCCGGGGTCCTTCGCGCTGCCCGGAAGTCCACCCACAACGTCACGGAGACGAGAGAGGAGACACCCCGATGAGCGCCGCTCCCGCCGCCCTGCGCAGGGTCGAGGTCACCGGCGCGGAGGCATTGTGGCTGCTGGAGGGGGCCGCGTCGGATCGCCTCGTCCTCGTGCGGCGGGATCTGACCGTCATCCGCCCGGCCCGGCACGTGGGGGACTTCGGGCGGCTGGTGGTGCGTACCCCGGTGCAGGCCGCTGCGGTCCGGCTGTCTGCGACGTACCCCGTGGACGAGGTCCGGGCCGCGACCAGCGCCGGCACCGGCTGGACGGTGACCGTCGCCGGGCCCGCCGAGGTGGTCACCGACCCGAACGAGGCCGCCCACTACCGCCGTACGCTCGCCGGCTGGAGCCACGGCCCGCACGATGCGATCGTCCGCAGCCGCCCCCGGACGGTATCCGGCTTCCGGCCGGCCGGAGGGACGCGGACCTGATGTTCGAAGCCCTGCCCTACCGGCACGTCCTCACCCTGCCCAACGAGCCGTCCGCTGTCCGGCTGTCCCGCCAGACCGCTGAACAGTCCCTGACCGAATGGGGGATCAGCCTGCGCCACCCCACCGTCGACCCTGCCCTGCTGATCCTCGGCGAACTGGTCACCAACAGCGTCCGGCACGCGGTGACGCTTTCCCCCCAGCTGACCGTCATCTATGCGGCCGGCTCCGACTGCCTGGCTTTCGCCGTCCACGACCGACATCCCCACCAGCCGGCCCTGTACGGGACCGCGATCGACACGGGGGCCAGTGGTCTGGGCACCGTCATGGAACTCACGCTCAGCCTGGGCGGCACCGCCGTCGTCCGGGGTGACGCCGACGGAAACGGCAAAAGCATCTGGATCACCCTGCCCCTGTGACCCGAGCCGGTCCAGGAGACGAGCCGAACAGGCAATACCCACAAGAAGGTTCATCATCATGACGATCGAATGGCACTACACCGCCGGAGAGGATTTCAGTGTCCTCTCCCTCTCCGGGCACCTCGGACCCGAGGGTGCGCATCGCTTCGCCGGTGCCGTCGGCTGGGTCCTGGCCCGCGGCACCGGCCCGGTCGTCGTCGACATGAGCGGGCTGCGCAGCTGGTCCGTCAACGGGCAGCTCGCCGTCGTTGAGGCAGCGCGCCGACTCAGCGCCCACGGACGCAGCCTGGAACTGGCCGCGATCCCCGCCGACGGCTCCCTCGTACCTGACGGCGACCGCCCGCCCATCACCATCCACACCGACCTCGCGGCGGCCGTCGCCGAACATGACGCCCACGTCCAGAGCGAAGACGGTCGGCAACAGTGGCGTACCAGCGGCTGGTCCACCTGATTGCGGGCCGCTGTCCTCACCCGGCACGCTCGACTCGAAGAAGGCGGAGCGGCAGCGTATGAACCTCGGCGTACAGGCCGTCATCCGTGAACAGCGCCTGGCCTGTTTCGCGGCTCGCGTCCACGGCGGGGCTCTGGGCCCGGCCGCCGAAGGACAGCTTCAGCATGCGGGCCTCGCAGCGGAGCGGACGCTGCCCGTCTGCGCCGGGACAGTACGTGAGGCGGCCTGCGGGGCCCTTGAGCCAGCCGACGCCCAGCCGCAGCGGGGTGCTTCTCACCATCGCTCACGCGATATATTGAATTTCTGATCTTTGCAAGTAATGAGACCTTCACTGCTCGAACGTGTGGCCGGGTCCTCGCCCGCGGATTCGGCCCGGCCGACTCCGCGGACGAAGATGGGCGCCATGTCGTTGACGAGTAGATGGACGCGATGCACCAAGGACTGGCCAGCTCGGCCGGACATCTGTTCCGGGGAGGCGACAGCACGATGAGCACGCCGCTGTACCAGCTCAAGGCCGAGTTCTTCAAAACCCTTGGGCACCCTGCCCGCATCCGCGTCCTGGAACTGCTCAGCGAGCGTGAACACGCCGTCTCGGAGATGCTGCCCGAGGTGGGCATCGAAGCCGCGCATCTGTCCCAGCAGCTGGCCGTGCTGCGCCGAGCGAACCTGGTGGTGACGCGCAAGGAGGGCTCGACGGTGTACTACTCCCTGACCAGCCCGCATGTGGCGGAGCTGCTCAGGGTGGCGCGGACCATCCTGTCCGGGGTGCTGACCGGCCAGGCCGAGCTGCTCGCCGACCTGAAGGCCGCGCAGCGGGAGATGAAAGCGCCGTCCTAGCAGCGGCCCTCGACCGGCGGCCGCCTCCTGGAGGTCGGACACCGTTCGAGGTACCTGGAGGCGGCTGCTCCCTTGGGCGGGACGCTCCACGGCAACAGGCGGCCAGGCCCGGCCGGCGGCCATTCGAAACGGTCCACCGCGGGACCGCGCGGCCCAGGCGACCGTCCCCCGTCCCCTCCGCCCCGCCCTGCCCTGTCGGATCCGTCAGCCGCCACCGGATCCGCATCAGGGTCCTTTGGCCCGGCCCCCGGAGGACGGCTCGGCACGCGGGCCTCGCCGCGGCGCGGCGACACCCGGAAGGGCGCCGCCGCAGGACGTGTCCGCGCGTACCGGTCCTGTCGCTCGTGGCCACGCGCATCCACTGTTGAGATTGTGCTGATATGGCGACTTGAAGAAGTCTTCATATCGTGGGCACACGTCAGCCCAGGGCTCCGGCCGGTCTAGATCTCCAACTGCCCCTCGACGCGCTTGAGGTGGTGGCGGGCCATCGCCAGGTTCGAGCGCGCCCTGTCGAGCACGAGATACAGGAACAAGCCGTTGCCGTTGCGCCCGGCGACCGGCCGAATGAGGTGGTACTGGTTTCCGAGCGTGATCAGGATGTCCTCGATCCGGCTCTTGAGATCCAGCTGCTCCATGGCGCGCACTTTCGCGCGGACGACATCCGTATTGCCGGCGGCGGCGACCGTCATGTCCAGATCCTTGCCCCCTCCCAGCGTGCCCAGTGCCATGCCACTCGTGTAGTCGACGACGGCGGCCCCCAACGCTCCCTCGGCCTCGGTCATCATTTCCTTCAGCGACACTTCCACACTCGCCATTGCGTCTCCCCTTGGTTGTCGGTCACGCGGCAGGACCGGCAATGGTCCGTTCCTGCCACGTGACCGCACCGTATGCGCAGGCCCGAGTCACCTGCGGAACATCTCCGAGGCTGACATCCGGTGACCGGGCATGAGCGAAAGAGAACCGCTTACCGACTACTCCTGTCGAAGAATCGCGCCCCCGCCAGGGCGGTCGCTGTCGGTGAACTTCCGGGCCGCTGGACGCAGCTCGATTCACACCCGCCGGCGCGGACGGATGCCACGCGCCGGAGATCGCGGTGTCCCCGGTGATGTCCGCGGCGCGTTTCACCCGCGGCCCGTTCCTCCGCCGTCCCGGGGCCACGCGCCGAATGATCACCCCCGGTCACCCGCCCACCGCCTCAGCTTCTCTATGCTCGGGGGCGAACATTCGCATCCATGAGGAGCAGAGCAATGAGCGACAACGTCTTCTTCGAGGTCACCGCCGACGGCAAGCCGCTGGGCCGCATCGAGTTCAAACTCTACGACGACGTCGTCCCGAAGACCGCGCGGAACTTCCGTGAGCTCGCCACCGGCGAACACGGTTACGGTTACAAGGGCTCGCCGTTCCATCGGGTCATCCCGGACTTCATGCTCCAGGGCGGCGACTTCACGCGGCAGAACGGCACCGGCGGCAAGAGCATCTACGGCGAGAAGTTCGCCGATGAGAACTTCACGCTCAAGCACACCAAGCCGGGTCAGCTGTCCATGGCCAACGCGGGCGCCAACACCAACGGCTCGCAGTTCTTCATCACCACCATCGTCACCGACTGGCTGGACAACAAGCACGTCGTCTTCGGCGAGGTCGTCCAGGGCATGGACGTCGTGAAGGCGATCGAGGCGCTCGGCAGCCGTTCCGGCACCACCTCGAAGAAGATCGTCGTCTCCGACTGCGGCACCGTCTGAGCGGTCCGGCAGCCCGGGTCCGCGCCACGGACGCGTGCTGACGGAGGCGGCGGCGCATCACCCGCCGCCTCCGCCGGGCGGCGCTCGGCTCCGGCGGGTCGAAGTCCGGGACGGCACCCGGCCGCATCGCCGCGACCGGACGCCGGTGGCCGGACCCACGGCGTCACCTCAATGCCGCATCAGGTGGTGGCGGGCGGTCAGAGGGTTGCGGCGCGCAATGCGATGACGGCGATGGCGACACGTGATGAACATGGCGAGACCTCAGCTGTTCGACGGGGTGGAGCAGGTACGGGTGGGATGACCGGCTCGTGCTCGTTTCGCGGGTCAGGCGTTTTCGAGCAGCAGGTCGCTGAGTTCCGCGGGCTTGATGATCATGCAGTCGTGACCGGACTCCAGCTCGTGGACGCGAGACGCCTCGCCGTTGGGCTGAGTCTCCGGAACGGGCCGACGGGTGACACCCTCGGGCTGGTTGCCGACGCAGAGAATGTGAGCCCGGGGGATCAACGCCTGTGCGGGGTTGTCCATCTCGGCCGGCTGCTGGAAGCAGAGGACCGACTCGTCCACCAGCGTGGTCCTGAGCCAGGCGATGTCATCGGGGTCGGTGACGCCGCAGAGGCCGAACGGCGCGGGGAACTCCGGAAGCGGCGGAATGCGCCAGGGCTCGACGCTGTCGGCGGCACCGTCGATGAGGGCCCGCGTGAGCGGCATGACGTCAATGGCGTTCTCACCGTGCGTCGGCACCATCGCGTCGATGTACACCAGGCGTGAGACGCGCTCGGGGACCCGGTTCGCCACGCTGGAGATGACCATTCCCGCGTAGCTGTGTCCGACGAGGACGATGTCGTCCAGGTCGTGGTCGAGGATGAGACCGACGATGTCGTCGACGTGGGTGGTGAGCCCGACCTCGGGGCTGAGCAGGTGTGCCTTGTCCCCGTGGCCCGTGAGGGACGGTGTGAAGACCCGGTGGCCCTGGGCGGTGAGCAGCGGGGTGACGCGGTTCCAGCACTGTCCGTCGTGCCAGGCGCCGTGCACGAGGACGTAGGTGGTCGGGTTCGGCATGACTGTTTCCTTGGCGTGGGCGTGGATCTGCTGTCAGGTGAAGGTGCGCGCACGCGCACGTCCGGGCGTGCACGCGGGTACGGGGTGGTGGACGGACCCCGGCACAGGGCGGCGGCTGAGCCGACGGTTCAGCAGGAGTCGCGCGAAGTCCTGGTAGGGACAACGGGTCGAGCACGCTGACGGCCGGGGTCGAGCAGGCTCAGGACCGGGACGGCTCTCGTCTAGGTGACGGGGGAGGTTCTGGCGGCGAGGACGACTGCCGGCGAGGACACCGTGAACCGGGGTGGGGGGGGGGGGGGGGGCCCCCCCCCCCCCCCCCCCCCCCCCGCGGGGGGGCCCCCCCCCCCGGCCGCCGCCCCACCCCCCCCCGGGGGGGGAGCCGGACCTGTACGGTCACGGCTCGCGACTTGGTGTGGGGGTTGTGTGGGGGGGGGGGGGGGGGGGGGGGGGGGGGGGGGGGGGGGGGGGGGGGGGGGGGGGCCCCCCGCCCACGTCGAGCCCCGCCTGGTCTGCGAGGACGCCGATGTCCACGGTGTCGCGGACTCGTCGCGAGCCGGTGGCATCCGGGACCGTGTCGGTGAGCGAGAAGAGGCCGAGCACGACGTCGGCGGCCTTCGGAGTGGTGCGGTGCATGCAGTCGACGTTAGGCAGCCGATAGGTACCTAAAGGTACCCTTCGGCTCATGAGCCTCCGTCCGGGAACCGTGTTCCTCGCCGACTGCCCGGCCCGCCTGGCCATCGAAATCATTGCCGGCAAGTGGGCCGTGGTCACGCTCTTCGCGCTGAGTGACGGTCCGATTCGGCACGGCGAGCTGGTCGAGCTCATCGGCGGCGTCTCGCGCAAAGTCCTGACGCAGACGCTGCGCCGACTCCAGGACAACGGGCTCGTCGAGCGGCGCGCGTACGCCGAAGCGCCACCCCGCGTGGAATACAGCCTGACCGAGCTCGGGCGCACCCTTGAGGAGCCCATCAGGAGGCTCACCGACTGGGCGAGGTCCAACGGTGAGGCGGTCGTCGCGTTTCATGAGGCGGCCGAGGCCAAGGACGCGTAGGCGCCACCGCGGTCGCGGCGGTCGTACGACGCCCCCGCCGGGCCCACCGTGAGGTCCGCCGCGCAGGACTCCCGAGCCACCGGAACCGATCGTGCCCCATGCGTCGCGGGGCCGCGAAAGAGTTCAGCCGGATTCGTGGCCGGATCCCGTACTCCAGGGGACCGGCCCGCCCGCGAGGGGTAGCCCCTTCCCGCACACGCCGAAGCGCGCGAGGGTTGGGGGGAGCTGGCCCGAGTGACACCGAGGGGGCGGACACCAGGGAAACGCTTGTCAGGACGCGCGCAGCGGCAGCGAGCCGTCCGCCGGCTGCGCGCCGAAGGGCAGTACGGGCCCTTGCTCCGTGAAGTGCTGCCGGCCCTCGCCGGGGTCGTCGTCACCCTGTGCGCGGTCGTCGCCGGCCTCGCCGTCGGCTACCGGGTGGCCGGCATCGGCGTACCCCTCGGCGCGCTGGCCGTCGTGGCCGTCGCCGCCCCGGCCGCGGTGCGGCGGCACCGTCCGCGGGCCCGTCGGCGCCTCGGCTTCTACACGCCCGAGGAACTGGCCGAGCTGGACACGGCGGGACTGGCCCTGGCCGTGTCCCGGATGCTGCGCCGGGACGGCTGGCGCGTGTTCCCCCAGCGGAGAGCCGAGGACCGCGTCCGGGTCCGTGCGCGGGACGGTCGCGGGCGGCGGCTGGAGGTCGCGTTCCGGCCCGTCGCCGAGCCGCTGCCCGACGAGGACACACCCTCGCGCGCGGGACGTCCGGGCGGTCCCGGCCCCCCGCTCCGACTCGTGGTGCACCGCGGGGCGTTCACGCGGCGTGACGTCCAGTGGGCGCGGCGCCAGGGCGGCGTTCGGCTGATCGACGGTTCGTGCCTGCGACGCTGGGCGCACGGGACACCGCTGAACGAACTGAGCGACACCTCCTGAGCCCGCACCGGAATGAGCGCCGATCCCCCGCGGGACCCGAGCCGCGGGCACCACGCCGAAACGCCCCCGAAACGCCTGCCGGACCGCCGCCTCCACCGACCAGGACGCCCTCCGCGCCCCGCCGCTCGACGCCGCGGGCGACCCGTCCGCGCGCACCGGACGCCCGAACACCCGTGCCACTCCCCTCACTCGAAACACGGGGCGCAACAGCGGTTACATCGACAACGGACGAGGTCAGCGGCGTGAACACGTTCCGACCAGGCACTTGAAGGAAAGCCCTTCGCACAGGCCGAAGGGCCGAATAGCGTGCGAGGACCCGAGCCGTCCCCACCGTCCCGCGGTCCATGTACGCCGGGCCCGCATCCCCACCAGGAGACCGGCATGTCGTACGACAACTCCGCCCCGCGTCCCCCGCGTCCGCCGCACGGACAGCACGACTCCCCCGGCCGCCGTGTCCCGGACCCCGCCGGGGAACCGTTACGCGGCGGGGCATCACCCCGCACCTGGACCGGGCAGCACCGCGATCTGCGCATCCTGCGCCGCGCCTACCGGCGGCAACGGCGCGTGACCACGTTCGCCGTGCTCGGCTGCTTCACCCTCTTCCTCGGTCTCTCCGCCGGCGCCCCCGGTTTCATGGACCGTCCCGTCACGGGAGGCCTGTCGACCGGCCTGGTGCTCGCCCTCTCCCAGATCCCCGCCACCTGGCTCGCCGTGCTCGTCTACGAACGCACCGCCCGCCGGTTCGTCGACCCCCTCGCAAGCCGGGTGAACCGGAGCACTCCCTGGGCGAGCGGTGAGCAGGAGCGGGAGCGATGAGCGACTTCGGCGGCTCCACGCAGTCCTGGTCCCTCGTCGCCTTCTCCGTCGCCGTCACGGTGACCCTGCTGCTGTGCGTGCTGACCGGCCCCGACAGCGACGACCTCGCCGAGTTCTACACCGGCTACCGCTCCCTGTCGCCGCTGCGCAACGGACTCGCCATCGCCGGGGACTACATCTCCGCCGCGACCGTGCTGACCATCGGGGGCGTGATCGCCCTGTGCGGTTTCGACGGTGTCGTGCTGGCTCTCAGCACGCTGCTCTCGCTGCTGGTGCTGATGTTCCTGCTGGCCGAACCCCTGCGGAACACGGGCAAGTTCACGATGGGCGACGTGCTGGCGCGCAGGATGCCCGGACGGGCCGTACGCATCACCGCGTGCGGCGTCACGATCGCCGCGCTCGTGCCGATGATGCTCGTCCAACTCGCCAGCACCGGGCAGCTGTTGGCCTTCATCCTCGGCTTCTCCGACAACTCCATGAAGACCGGCTGCATCGTGGGAGTCGGGACCCTGATGATCATCTACGCGGCCATCGGCGGGATGCGCGGCACCGCGTTGATCCAGCTTCTGAAGATGGTGGTGCTCCTCGGCTCCGGAATCGTCGTCGCGCTGCTGATACTGAGCAAGTTCCGCTGGAACCCCGGGGTCCTGTTCACCGCGGCCGCGCAGCGCAGTGGCTCGCCGGCGGCGTACCTGCACGGCGGGCTCCAGTTCGCCGGTGGGCCGCACCCCCGGCTCGACATGATCAGTACGCAGTTCGCCATCGTGCTGGGAGGCGCCTGTCTGCCGCATGTGACCATGCGTATGTTCACCGCCAACAGCGCCCGCCAGGTACGGCGTTCGATGTCCTGGGCGGTGTCCTCGGTGGCGTTGTTCATGCTGGTGGCGGGTGTTGTCGCCATCGGGGCGACGGCGATGATCGGCCGGGCCGGTGTCACCACCGCCGACCCGCACGGGCACACGGCCTATCTGCTGGGTTCCCTGGCCGCGTTCGGCCCGGTGATGTCCCGGGCGGAGACCCTCGTGTTCACCACGGTCACCACGGCGATCTTCCTGACGCTGCTCGCGTCGGTCGCCGGGATGACCCTCGCGTGCGCCAACTCGCTGGCCCACGACGTCTTCGCGGGCCGCGAGACCGCCATGTCGCCGCAGCGCGAGACGGCCTTCGCCCGCGGCTCGGCGCTGGTGGTCGGCGCGCCCGTGATCGCCCTCGCGGTCCTCGTCCAGCACCGCAGTCTGCAGCCGCTCGCCACCCTGTCCTTCTGCGTGGGCGCCTCGGCCATCGCCCCCGCCCTGGTCTACAGCCTCTTCTGGCGCCGGTACACGCGCACCGGCCTGATGTGCACGCTCATCGGCGGCACCCTCGCCGTCCTGATCCTGATGCCGGGCACCAGACTGGTGTCCGGCTCGCCGACGTCCGCCTTTCCCGCCGCCGACTTCAACTGGTTCCCGTTCACGACCACGGGGCTGGTGTCCATCCCGCTGGGCTTCGCCTTCGGCTGGCTCGGCAGCCTGCTGTCCGGCCGACGCGCGGGGGACCGGGAACGAGGCGTGTACGAGGGTGTCGAGAGCCTGATCCTCGCGGGGCCGCGACCGAGGGAGCGCTGACGACGGCAGGGCGACCGGTCCGGTTTCCGCGCGGCCGCAGCCGCACGGAAACCGCCACCGCCGTCACCCGGTCGAGTGTCGCCGACCATGGCCTCCCGTTCAGGTGGCGCAGACCACGGACTCCCGGTCAGATGGGGCAGACCACGGACTCCCGGTCAGGTGGCGCTGACCACGGACTCCCGGTCAGGTGGCGCTGACCACGATCTCGCGCTTGAGGATCTTGCCCGTGGGGCCCTTGGGCAGTTCGGCCGCGATCGTGACGATGCGGGGGTACTTGTACGCGGCGACCCGCTCCTTGGCGTGGGCGCGGATCTCCTCGGCCGTGGCCTCGGCACCGGGCCGGAGCGTCACCACCGCCGCGACCTCCTCACCGTGCAGTGGGTGCGGTACGCCCACGACGGCGGCCTCGGCGACGGCGGGGTGCTCGTACAGCACCTCCTCGATCTCCCGCGGGTAGACGTTGTACCCGCCGCGGATGATCATGTCCTTCTTGCGGTCGACGATGAAGTAGAAACCGTCCTCGTCGACCCGGGCCAGATCGCCGCTGTGGAACCAGCCCTCGCGGATCGCGTCCGCCGTGGCGTCCGGGCGGTTCCAGTAGCCGGTCATGACGTTCTCGCCGCGGATGGCGATCTCGCCGATCCCGCCGGGCTCGACCTCACCGCCGCCCTCGGCGACGAGCCGCATCTCGACCCCGCGGATGGGCAGCCCGATCGACCCCGGCTTGCGCGGGCGGTCGGGGTGGTTGAAGGCGGCGACCGGCGAGGTCTCGGACAGTCCGTACCCCTCCAGCACGGCGGCACCGAAGCGCCCCTCGAAACCGTGCAGTACCTCGACCGGGAGTGCCGACCCGCCCGAGACGGCCAGGCGCAGCCGGCCGGTGTCGAAGCCGTCCGGGAGTTCGGCGTGCAGCAGGGCCGCGTACATGGTCGGAACGCCCAGGAACACGGTGACCCCGTCCCGGGCGATGATCTCCAGAGCGCACTGCGGGTCGAACCGGGGCAGCAGGGTCAGTGTGGCGCCGGCGGCGACGGCGGTGTTGAGCCCGCAGGTCTGGCCGAAGGCGTGGAAGAGCGGCAGGCCGCCGAAGAGGACGTCCTCCGGTCCGACCTGGAGGAGCGTCTCGGCCGTGGTGAGGGTGTTGCTGGCCAGGTTCCGGTGGGACAGCTCGGCGCCCTTGGGCGTTCCGGTGGTGCCCGAGGTGTAGAGGATCAGCGCGGCGTCGTCGTCCGTCCGGTCCGGGGTGTCCCGCATCGGTTCGTGGCCGCGCAGCAGCGCGCCGAACGCCTCGGGCTCGGTCACCAGACACTCCGCACCGGTTTCGGCGGCGGCCTTCGTCACCTCGTCGGCGAACAGCGGGAAGACCAGCGCGATACGCGCCCCGCAGTCGCGCAGGGCGAAGGCCACTTCGCGGGCCTTGAGCAGCGGATTCAGCGGGACGACGACACCGCCGGCCCGCAGGATGCCGTAATAGAGGACCGGGAACAGCGGGACGTTGGGCATGGTCAGCGCGACACGGTCGCCGGGCCGGAGGCCGCGGTCCCGCAACAGCGCGGCCACCCGTGCGCTGGCGTCGTCGAGTTCGGCGTACGTGAGCGTGCTGTCGTCGTGACGGACGGCGACACGCTCGCCGTGGGCCGCGACCGTGGCGGCCAGGAGGGTGACGAGGGTGGTCATGCCGGGTATCTCCTTGAATTCGTCGCGCCGTGCGCGCAGGTGCCGCGAGGTCGGATCACATCGCGAAGCGTGACCCACTGGCGTGCGTCCTGGCTACCGGGCCCTTGCGGGAAGGCGAGCCACAGGCGCAGCACATGGCGTCTGTGTTCCGGCGATCGGTGATCCTCGAACGCCGAGCGGGCGTGCATCACCCGGTGTGTGTTGAGCAGAAGCAGGTCCCCGACCCGGAGGTCGAGGTCGAGCCGGTACTCCGGGGAGCCGGCCACGGAGTCGATGAGATCGAAGAGTTCCCGGTCCGCCGGCTCCAGGCGGGGCACCTCGGGAAAGCGCTGGGCGGATTCGATGGAGCGCCGGTTGTACCGCATGCTCAGTGCGCCGGAGGGGTCGTCGGCGCGGGAGACCAGCGGGGCGGTCGTGCAGGGCGGCTCGCCGGGAGCGTGATCGTCGCGGCGGTCGAAGTGGTACGTACGGTAGAGGCGCCCGGCGAGGTCGGGGCGCCGGTCGAGTACGGCGTTGTGCACCGCGGCCGAGCTGACCAGGGACAGTCGTCCGCCCGTGCGGGGCGTCCGCAGCGGCAGCAGGGCGAGGAGATCGGCGCCGCCGGTGTGGAAGGGCAGGGCCTCGCGGGTCTGATAGCCGCGTACGGCGGGATCGCTCAGGCTCTGTCCGGTGTCCCGGACGTGGCCTAGGACGAGTCCGTCGGCGTTCTGCGGGACGGGGTGCCCCAGGTGCCGGCCGAGGCCCCAGAAGACGGTGCTCGCGGCACTCTCGCCCAGCCGCTCGACGGGGACGCCCCGGACGACCGCGAACCCCCGTCCGTGTTCGAGCACCCCGGCGAGGCGCCCCAGGTCTGCGGCGAGGGTGGGAAGCGGGAAATCGGTGGCCGTCAGCCTCAGCAGGGTGCGACCCCGCCTGCGTGCCTCGTGCAGGGCGGCGTCGATCTCGGCGAGCCGGGGCGCCGACAGGTCCAGCCGCCATTCCTCGGGATGGGTGAGGTCCCGGCTCCGCCACACCGAGGGGCCCGAACCGGGCGTGGGTGTGGGCGGTGCCTGGTCCGCGTCCGTCGTACCTGTCATGTTCGCCTCCGATCCGTCGCGTGTTCACCTGCCCGCGAGTGGTCCCCCTGGGCGGGCCGGCCGGTGAGTGGCGTCATGCTAGGTTCCTCGACCACCGCCGCGCTTGTCGTGACGGGACAGGAGACTAGGCTTTTCGGGACATCTCTGGAGTGTGCCATGAGACCTCTGGTCCGCACCGCGGCCCTGAGCGGCTATGTCGAGCTGTGCCGCTCCCTCGGCGTCGATCCCCAGGCGCTGCTGAAGCGGGTGGGTCTGGACACCGCGGCCCTCACCGTCCAGGACCGGTGGATCTCCGGCACGGCCGCCGTCCAGGTGCTGGAACTGTCGGCGGCCGAGTCCGGCCACGAGGACTTCGGGGTGCTGCTGGCCGAGTTCCGGCGCTTCTCCAATCTCGGCCCCATCAGTCTGGTCGTCCGCGAGGAACCCGACGTACGCAGCGCGCTGGAACTGCTGATCCGTCATCAGTACATGTACAACGAGGTGCTGCACGCCCGGCTGTCCGAGGGCGACGGGCTGGCCACACTGAAGGTGGATCTGCGGCTCGGTGAGGTGATGGAGTCCCGGCAGGCCACGGAGCTGGCCGTCGCCGCCTTCCACCGCATCCTCAACGACTTCCTGCACACCCGCTGGCAGCCGCTCTCCGTGTGGTTCCGGCATTCCGCGCCGACGGACACCACGGCGCACCGGCGCGCGTTCGGGCCCATCGTGGAGTTCGACCGCGAACTCGACGGCATCGTCTTCTACGCCGACGACCTCGACGCACCCAACGCCATGGCCGACCCATTGATGCGCGAGTACGCCCGCCAGTACTTCGACGCGATCGCCGTCCCCAAGGACACCACCGCCGCGGACCGGGTGCGCGAACTGATCGAGGTCCTGCTGCCGACCGGGCGCTGCTCGATCGAGCAGGTCGCGCGCAGTCTCGGCGTCGACCGGCGCACCGTCCACCGGCACCTGGCCGCGTCGGGCGAGACGTTCTCCTCGCTCCTCAACGTCACCCGCCGCCATCTCGCGGAGCAGTTCGTCGCGAACCCGCGGCGCTCCCTGACGGAGATCTCCGACCTGCTGGGCTTCTCGTCCCTGAGCGGGTTCTCACGCTGGTTCCGTGAGCAGTTCGGGTGCAGCCCGAGAGCGTGGCGGGGAAGCAACGCTCCGTAGCGACTCTCCCTTCCCGCACCCCAACTCCCCTTAGGGAACTGGCGTGACGGGTGGGACGGACGTCCGGGCCGTCCGCCGTCCCTCGCGACGGGTCACAGCGTCGATGTCCCCAAATGACAAATCATCTGTCCCCTGACAGCAAGCACACCCGTGGCCTCGGCCCTACCTTTGCACCACCGCACAGAAGACGCGGTCGGCCGCCGGAGGGAGCCGTGCCACTCCCCCGGCACTCCCTCCGGAACGGCCGATCGCAGCGGGCCACCTCGCGCCCGCTGTCACCCGGTGACCCGCATCGATCCCCGCCGGACATCCCAGGCCCGCGCAGTGCGCGGCGATGTTCCCGGCGAGTGATCACCGATCCGACGAAGGAGACGGACCGTGCACTTCCACGACGACTCACTGTTCCCCGAGAACCAGGAAAAGCTCGTCATCCAGGCCGCTCCCTACGGGCCCGAATGGCTTCCCGGAGACGCCGACGACCTTCCGCTGACGATGGACGAGCACGTGCAGGCGGCCGTCGACTGCTACAACGCCGGCGCCACCGTGCTCCACATCCACGTACGTGAGCTCGACGGCAAGGGCTCCAAGCGGCTCTCCATGTTCAACGAGCTGATCGGCCGCCTGCGCGAGGCCGTGCCGGACATGGTCCTCCAGATCGGTGGGTCCATCTCGTTCGCCCCGGAGGGCGAGGGCGCGGACGCCAAGTGGCTCGACTTCGACAGCCGCCACATGCTCGCCGACCTGGACCCGAAGCCGGACCAGGTCACCATCGCGATCAACACCAGCCAGATGAACATCGTCGAGATCATGACCGACGACGATCTGGAAGGCACCTCGATCGCCAAGCCGGACTATTACAAGGCGTACCGGGACATGTACCTGGAGGCCGGTCCGGACTTCTACCTGGAGCACCTCAAGCGACTGGCCGCGAGCGGTATCCAGCCGCACTTCCAGCTGGCCACGCTGGCCCAGCTCGAGACCGTCGAGCGGCTCATCCGGGCCGGCATCCACACCGGTCCGCTGATCCTCAACTACGTGGCGATCGGCGGCGGTTTCGCGGGCCGTCACCCGGCCGACCTCATCGAGTTCGTGCGTCGCGCCCCCGACGGCGCCGTCCTCACCATCGAGAGCTCCATGCGCGCCGTGGCGCCCATGAACGCGATCGGCATCGCGCTCGGCGTGCATGTCCGGGTGGGCAACGAGGACAACCTGTGGCGGCGCAAGGGCGAGCGCATGTCCAGCGTCGAGCAGGTCGAGCAGATGGTGCAGATCTCCGAGGCGCTCGGCCGTGACATCGCGACCGGCGCGGAGGCCAGGAAGATCTACAAGCTCGGCGAGACCTACGCCGACGCCGACGAGACGCTGGCCCAGCTCGGCATGGTGCCCAACCGCCGTCCCGGCCGACGCGGCTTCATGCTGCGCGACGCCTGATCCGACGGCGGACCACCGCGCCGGTCCGTCCGGCGGGCGCAGACCGTCCGGACGGACGGTACGACGGCCGCACGGTCCACCACCGTGGCCCGACCGGCCGGGGCAAGGACCACGGTCCCGGCCTCCCGGCTGCCACGGCTGCCACGGCTGCCACGGCTGCCACGGCTGCCACGGCTGCCACGGCAAGGATCATCCTCCTCGCCCGCCCAGCCACGGCAGGGGCCACGGTCCACACCGCCCGAGCGTGGCAAGGACCACCGTCCTGGCCCCAGGCCATGGCGGGGGCGCGTGCGCCGGGGTGGTCGTGGCTCAGGTCGGCTCGGCCGGGTGCCGGGCCGGCCCGACCGACCGTCGCGCGCGTCCCCGTACCACCGGCCCGACCGACCGTCGGCCACCGCGCGATCGGCCGGTCGCGGCCGGAACCACCGTGGCGCCGCTCTGCTCATCACGCCACGCGGCCGCCGGAGCCAGGCCCCCCGGCCCCGGCGGCCCTTCCCCTCCCCTTCCACCCGACACGAAACACGGAGCGCTCTCGTGGCCCACGCCATTCGATTCAAGGAGACCGGCGGTCCCGAGGTCCTGCGCTGGGAGGAGGTCGTCGTCGGCGACCCCGGCCCCGGCGAGGTCCGGATCCGCCACCACGCCGTAGGACTCAACTTCGCCGACACCTACTTCCGCACCGGGCTCTACCCCGCGCCGCTGCCCGCCGGGCTGGGCGTCGAGGCGGCGGGCGTGATCGAGGCGGTGGGCGCGGGCGTCACGCAGTTCACCGAGGGCGACCGGGTCACGTACACCGGAAGTCCGCTCGGCGCCTACAGCACCGAGCGGGTCATGCCCGTCGACTCGCTGATCAAGCTGCCGGACGGCATCGCCTTCGAGACCGCCGCGGCGATGACCATGCGCGGTCTGACCTCCGCGTACCTGCTCCGCAGGATCCACCCCCTCAAGGCGGGTGACACGATCCTGCTGACCGCGGCGGCGGGCGGCGTCGGCCTCATCGTCTGCCAGTGGGCCAAGCTGCTCGGTCTGAACGTCATCGGCACCGTCTCTACCGAGGAGAAGGCCGAACTGGCCCGAGCGCACGGCTGCGACCACGTCATCCACTACCGGTCCGAGAACGTGGCCGAGCGGGTACGCGAACTCACCGACGGCGCCGGGGTGCCGGTGGCCTTCGACAGCGTCGGCAAGACGACGTACGCCTCCTCGCTCGCCTCACTGCGCCGCCGCGGCCTGCTCGTCTGCTTCGGCACCGCCTCCGGCCCCGTCCCGCCCATCGACGCCATGCAACTCGCCGTCCAGGGCTCCCTGTTCGTCACCCGGCCCGCTCTCGCCGACTACATCGCGGACCCCGCGGAACGGGCGGACCTCGCTGGCGAGCTCTTCGACCACGTCACCTCTGGCCGCATCACCATCGAGGTCAACCAGCGGTACGCCCTCCAGCACGCCGCCCAGGCGCACCGCGACCTGGAGGCCGGGCAGACCACCGGATCGTCCGTCTTCGTCCTCTGATCCCCACCACTCCGCGCGGTTCAACTCCACTCTCTCCAGGAGGAAGCACCATGGATCACACGCTCGCTCCCCCCGAGGGCGCACCGGTCCTCGCCCATACCCGTGGCTCGATCAAGGTCGAACCGCTGACCTGTACCATCGGCGCGGAACTGTCCGGAGTGAACCTCGGCGACGCCTCACGCGACGAGGATCTGTTCGAAGAGATCAGGGCCCTGCTGCTCCAGTACAAGGTGCTGTTCCTGCGCGACCAGGACATCACGCGCGCCGAACACGTGGCCTTCGCCGAGCGCTTCGGCGCGCTCGAGGACCACCCGGTGGCTGGCAGCGACCCCGAGAACCCCGGCCTGGTGCGGATCTACAAGGACCTGGACAGCCCGGCGGAGCACTACGAGAACGCCCTGCACACCGACGCCACTTGGCGCGAGAACCCGCCCATGGGCGCCGTACTGCGGTGTATCGAGGGTCCCCCCGTCGGCGGGGACACGATCTGGGTCAACATGGCCGAGGCCTACCGCCGACTGCCGGAGAACATCCGGACGACGATCCGTGGCCTGCGGGCCCGGCACAGCATCGAGGCCACGTTCGGCGCCGCCATGCCGCAGGAGAAGCGACACGCCCTCAAGGCGCGGTTCCCGGACGCGGAGCACCCGGTGGTCCGCGTCCACCCGGAGACCGGCGAGGAGATCCTCTTCGTCAACGCGTTCACCACGCACTTCGTCAACTACCACACGCCCGAGAACATCCGGTTCGGGCAGGACTTCGCCCCCGGCGCGAGCCTCCTGCTCAACTACCTGATCGGTCAGGCCGCGATCCCGGAGTACCAGGTGCGCTGGCGCTGGACCCCGAACAGTGTCGCCATCTGGGACAACCGCTCCACCCAGCACTACGCCGTACAGGACTACTGGCCCGCCGTCCGCCGGATGGAGCGCGCCGGAATCGTCGGCGACAGACCGTTCTAACCCCCTTCCTCCAACAGCGCGTGAGGTGATGACAATGGAGTTGCACACCACTGCTGCACCCATCCCCGAGACGGACACGACCGCCTCGTCCGGATGGCCCGTGACCCGCCGTTATGCCTGGGTGGTCTTCGCCCTCAGTTTCGGGCTGCTGCTGTCCGACTACATGTCCCGGCAGGTCCTCAACGCCGTCTTCCCCATGCTCAAGAGCGAGTGGCTGCTCACCGACGCCAAGCTCGGTTCGCTCAGCAGCGTCGTCGCTCTCATGGTCGGTCTGCTCACCTTCCCCATGTCGCTGATGGCCGACCGCTGGGGCCGGGTGAAGAGCCTGCTGCTCGCGGCGGCGTTGTGGAGCGCGGCGACCCTCGGCTGCGCGGTCTCCGCGAGCTACGACCAGATGTTCGTCGGCCGGCTCTTCGTCGGCATCGGCGAGGCGGCGTACGGAAGCGTCGGCATCGCCGTCGTCCTGAGCATCTTCCCGATCGGCCTGCGCGCCACCCTCTCCGGCGCCTTCATAGCGGGCGGCGCCTTCGGTTCGGTCCTCGGTGTGTCGATCGGCGGCGCGGTCGCCCAACACCTCGGCTGGCGCTGGGCGTTCGGCGTCATGGGCATCTTCGGCCTGGTCCTGGCCGCGGTCTACGGCCTCGTCGTCACCGAGAAGAAGCTGACCCCCGGAGCGGGGGCCACCGACGCCGAGCCCGACCCCGGACCACGCGGCCGGCTGCGCGTGCTGCTGCCCCGGCTGTTCTCCTCCGTCTCGGTGATCAGCGCGTACGTCGGCAGCGGTCTCCAGCTCTTCATCGCCGCCTCCCTCATGGCCTGGCTGCCCAGCTTCTTCAACCGCTACTACCACATGCCCACCGCGAAGGCGGGCGCCACCGCCGGGATCTTCATCCTCGTCATCGGCATCGGCATGATCGGCGGCGGCATCGTCTCCGACCGCCTCTGCCGAGCTTTCCCCATCCGCAAATGGGCCGTTGCCATCGCGTGCAGCCTCGGCTCCCTCGTCCTGCTCATGACAGCGTTCCGGCTGCCGACCGGCCCCCTCCAGCTTGCCGTGCTGGCGGCCGGAGCCCTGCTGTCGGCCGGCACGGCCGGTCCCGCGACCGCCATGGTGGCCAACCTGACCCCCGCGTCCATCTCCGCGACGGCCTTCGCCACCCTGACCCTCGCCAACAGCCTGCTCGGGCTGGCTCCCGGGCCCGCCGTGACCGGTGCGCTCGCCGACCACATGGGACTGCTCGGCGCCCTGCGGGTCATCCCGCTCACCGCGGTCGCCGCCACCGTCGCCTTCCTGATCGGCCGCCACTTCTACGAGCGTGATCTGCGCCGTCTGACGGGCGGACCGGTCCCGGCGGCGGAGCCGGAGGACGCGGTGGTGACCGCGTGAGCGCCACCGCCGAACCGGTGATCGTGATCGTCCCCGGACTGCGCGATCACGTCCCGGACCACTGGCAGACCCTGCTGGCGGACCGGCTGGCCGAGGCCGGGCGCACCGTCCGCACGGTCCCGCCGCTCACCGAGGACGCCCTGAGCCGCGAGGCCCGCGTGGCGGCGCTCGACAAGGTGGTCTCGGAGATCGAGGGCCCCGTCGTCCTCGTCGCGCACAGCGCCGGCGTGATCACCACGGTCCACTGGGCCCAAGGGAGCACGGCACAGGTGCGCGGAGCGCTTCTCGCGACACCGCCGGACTTCGAGACCCCGTTGCCCGACGGCTATCCGAGGCCCGAGGTGCTCGCGGAGAACGGCTGGACACCGGTGCCGCGGACGCCGCTGCCCTTCCCCAGCATCGTCGCGTTCAGCTCCGACGACCCCCTCGGCACGGTCGAGCGGGTCACGGAACTGGCCCGCGACTGGGGCAGCGCTCTGGTGGACCTCGGCGAGGTCGGCCATCTCAACCCCGCGTCCGGCCACGGTCCTTGGCCGCGCGCGGAGGAACTGCTCCGCGAAATAGAAGAAACCGGCTGAACGCCGCGTCCAGCCCAGGAAGGCAAACGATGAACACCGACACCGACCTGCTGTGGTCCCCCGGTCGCCGCGAGTTGGAGGACTCCAACGTCGCGTGCTTCATGGACTGGGTCAGCGAAGTACGGGGACTCCACTTCTCCGACTACGCCGAGCTGTGGCGGTGGAGCTCCACCGACCTCGCTGGATTCTGGTCGGCGGTATGGGAGTTCTACGGGCTGGACGCGGTCACCGACTACGACAAGGTGCTCGGCGAGGCGTCGATGCCGGGAGCCGACTGGTTTCCCGGTGCTCGGCTGAACTTCGCCGAACGCTGCTTCGCCCAGGCCACGGACGCCCGCCCCGCGCTCGTCTGCCTGACCGAGGGAGGCACTCCCGAGGACATCTCCTGGCACGATCTGCGCCGGCAGGTCACCGATGTCGCGGCGGCCCTGCGCGGCATGGGCGTGGAGCCCGGCGACTGTGTGGCCGGATACCTCCCCAACCTCCGCCAGACCGTCGTGGCGCTGCTGGCCTCGGCGGCCGTCGGCGCCGTATGGACGGCCTGTTCCCCGGACTTCGGCACGCCCAGCGTGCTCGCGCGGCTCCGCCAGGCCCAGCCGACGGTCCTCGTGGCCGCGGACGGATACCGCTACGGCGGCAAGGCCTACGACAAGCGCGCGGAGGTCGCCGAGCTCGCGGACGGCCTGCCCACCGTCCGCCACGTCCTCGCCGTCGACAGCCTCTTCCCGCCCCCGGCCGAGCCGTGGTCGGGGCGGCCCGACGTCGTACAGCACGCCTGGTCGACGCTGCCGGCGGCGGACGAGGAGCTGGAGTTCGCCGACGTGCCCTTCGACCACCCGTTGTGGATCCTGTGGTCGTCGGGGACCACGGGGATACCCAAGGGGATCGTGCAGGGGCACGGCGGCATCGTGGTCGAACTGCTCAAGGCCCTGGGCCTGGGCGTCGATCTGCGCGCGGACGACCGCTATCTCTTCATCACCTCCACGAGCTGGATGGTGTGGAACTTCCTGGTCGGCGGGCTCCTGCACGGCAGCACCGTCATCCTGTACGACGGCAGTCCGACCTTTCCCGACATCGACGGCGCCTGGCGGATCGCCGAGTGGACCGGCGCGACCGTGGTCGGCCTGGGCGCCGCGTATCTCACCGCCGGGGAGAAGGCGGACTCGCGGCCCGCGGACATGTTCGGCCTGGAAAGCCTGCGGACCGTCCTGCAGACCGGGTCCACGCTGCCGCCCAGCACCTGGCGCTGGGTCCACGACCGGCTGACACCCGATGTGCGGCTCCAGTCCATCTGCGGCGGTACGGACGTCTGCTCGGTCCTCGCGGGAAGCACCCCGCTGCTGCCCGTCCGCGTGGGCCGTATCCAGGCCCCCGCGCTGGGGGTCGCCATGGCCTCCTGGGACGCTCAGGGACACCCTCTGACCGGCGAGCAGGGCGAGTTGGTGGTGACCGCGCCACTGCCGTCCATGCCGCTCCGCTTCGTGGGCGACCCCGACGGCGCCCGCTACCGGGCCAGTTACTTCGACACCTACCCGGGAGTCTGGCGGCACGGCGACTGGGTCACGATCGACACCGACCTGTCCGTGGTCGTCGCGGGCCGCTCCGACTCCACCCTGAACCGCTCGGGCGTCCGCATGGGCTCCGCCGACATCTACGCCGTCGTCGACCAGCTCCCGGAGATCGCCGACAGTCTCGTCATCGGTGTGGAACAGCCCGACGGCGACTACTTCATGCCGCTGTTCGTCGTGCCCGCCGAGGGCACCGCGCTCGACGACGGTCTGCGCCGGCGGATCGCCGCGGCCATCAGGAGCCGGCTGTCCCCGCGCCATGTGCCCGACGCGATCGTGCCGGTCCCCGCCGTGCCCCGCACCCTCACCGGCAAGAAGCTCGAAGTCCCGGTCAAGCGCATCCTCCAGGGCGCCCGCAGCTCCGAGGTCAGCAGCGAGGGATCCATCACCCACCCCGAGATGCTCGTCTGGTTCGCGGACTTCGCGACGCGCACGGCGGCGTCACGGGCCTCGGCCGCCGGCTGAGCCCCGTCCGCCGACCGGACACCACCGGACGTTCCGCCAGGCCCGTGATCCATGGTCATCGACCGCACAACAGTGATCAATAAAGCCTGTGCGACGTGCATTTCGACGCTCCTTCCGCCAGTCCCGAAACAACTCGGCTGCCCGCCACGGACGGTACGTAGGGTCCTGGTCACTGACCGGGCGGGAACTCCTCCGCCCGCGCAGTGACCAGGAGGAGACATCGGTATGGCAAATGTGGAGATCTCCCTCAAGGAGACCATGACGTCCATCGAGGGCGCGATGGGCGTCGCCCTCGTCGACTACACGAGCGGCATGGCACTGGGCACGCTGGGGGGCAGCAAGGAGCTCAACCTGTCTGTCGCGGCGGCGGGCAACACCGACGTGATCCGGGCCAAGGTGCGCACCATGGAGCACCTCGGCCTCAAGAGCAAGATCGAAGACGTACTGATCACGCTCGCGGACCAGTACCACCTCCTCCGGCCGCTCAAGAGCCGTGACGGCAACGGGCTGTTCCTGTACCTGGTGCTCAACAAGGCGACCTCCAACCTGGCCATGGCCCGTCATCAGCTGGCCCGCATCGAGGCCGAACTAGAGGTATAGACAGCCACCCTCTCCGCGCCTCCGCATGCCCACGACTTGAAGACTTCTTCAATTGGGTACATCCAGATCAAGTCAATCCCGTGGGTGTGCGGAGGTGGAGCCGAGAGGATCGGCTCACGGCACCGCTCGCGGGGGCGCGCAGACAGCCACCGCACCAGCCGGAGAAACAGCCCGTCCCAGGCGGCAGGGAGCGAACGATTTGACCAGGCAGGTCCCCCTCTACCAGGCCAAGGCCGAGTTCTTCCGCATGCTCGGACACCCGGTACGCATCCGGGTTCTGGAACTGCTGCAGAGCGGCCCCGTCTCGGTGCGCGACCTGCTCAGCGAGATCGAGATCGAGCCCTCCAACCTCTCGCAGCAACTGGCGGTACTGCGCCGCTCGGGCATCGTGGTGTCCATCCGCGAGGGCTCCACCGTCAGTTACGCGCTGGCCGGCGGCGATGTCGCCGAACTCCTGCGCGCCGCCCGCCGCATCCTCACCGAACTGCTCTCCGGCCAGACCGAGTTGCTGGCCGAACTGCGGCAGGCCGACCTCGACACGGGCCTGTCCGGTCCACGCGAACCGGACATCGTCATCACCCGCTCCGCGCGCCCTTCGCCCGCCGTCCGGGGACACTGACGCCCGGATCGACCCCCGGGCGGCCCGTCAGGCCCAGCCCTTGCGCGCGGCGTGCCAGCCGAGCTGGATGCGGCTCTCCGCCCCTGCCCGCGCCATGAGTTCACCGATGCGCCGCTGCACCGTGCGGCGGGATACGCCGAGGCGCGCGCCGACCGCCTGGTCGGTGAGTCCCGCGAGGACCAGGGCGAGCATCCGGGAGTCGAACTCGTCTATGGCGTCGGGGCGTTGCTCGGCGAGGCCGTCGCCCGTCGTGTGGGGCGAGAGTGGATACGCCTGTTCCCAGGCCAGTTCGAAATAGGCGACCAGCGCGTCGAGCAGTCCTCCGGCGTGCACCAGCACCGAGGCGGCCGCGGTGTTGCGGCCGCTGAACAGGGGAAGCATCGCCAGTTCGTGGTCCGCGATCATGATTTTGACCGGCACGGCGTCGGCGACCCTGACCTGCTGTCCGGCTTCCAGCGCCGCGAGGGCCTGGGCGACCGTTCCCGGCTCGGTCAGCGTCTCCCGGTGCAGGATGGTCCGGTAGAGCACGCCACGCCGGACTCCGGCCCCCTCAGCGGCGTTGTCGCTGCGGGACACAACGGTTTGTTCGGGCACCATCATCGCCCGCACCTGTTGCCGGGCGGACTCCTGGAGCTGTCTGAACCGGTGCCGTACCGCGTCGATGTCGCTGATCACTTCCACCGCGCCGCCCTCGGCACCCGTGCGGTGCTGCTCCGCGAGATCGAGCACCGCGTGCTCCGCCGCGCTCAACTCGTCGCGGCGCCTTCGCAGTTCCCCGCCCAGCGCCACCGCCGGTGGTGCCGCGAGAAACATGGTGGCCGTGTCCTCGCTCGCCTGGCGCACGACGAGACCTCGGTCGGCCAGCTCGGTGAGGACTTCACGCACCTCGGACTCGTGGCGACCACCGTCGGCGGCCAGTTCATGGACGGCGGCCCGTCCCCGGGCCACCAGAAGGCGGTAGATCTCCTCCTCGGCCGGACCGAGACCCAGCGCGGCGAGCATGGGCCACTCCTTGAAGTCGGCGGGTGAATCCGACGGGCCCCGGGCTGCGAACGCCCGGGGCCAGCCGGATCTCACGGTTCCGCCAAGGTCTACTTCAAGCCGTAGGCCCGTGTCACCTCCTGAATGACGCTGTTGCCCGCATCGTCCCAAGTGCGGGCCTTGAGTGAGACGAATCCGTCGTGCGGGGCGTCGAATCGGGCGGTCCAGTGGCCGGCGGCCGTACGGTCGAGGCGGACCGGAAGCCAGTGGCGGCCGTCGTCGTAGGAGACGGCGAGGGTCGCGCCCGCGACCCGTCCCGCTCCGGCCGCGTCCGGCAGGTGCGACCCGGTCAGGCCGAGGGTCTGCCGGCCGCCGCGCGCGTCGCCCGCGAGGTCGGTGGTGACGCCGTAGTCCAGTTGCATCAGCGCCATCCGGTCGATCTTCATGGGATCGGTCACCGGCGCCGATCGCACCTTCCACACAGTGTGCGTGCGCGGCGACAACCGGTAGGCGCCCGCGTCGCGTTCGGCACGCAGATCCAGCGTGTAGGTGCTCGGAACGTCCGGTACGGGATACACGGTCGCCGACGCCCAGGCCGAGGTCTTCACCAGTTCCCCGTCCTGGTACACCTTGAAGTCCAGGCTGTCGTTGCCGTCCTCCATGTAACCGCCGTGGTCGGAACCGCTGTCCGTCCAGGGCTGGACGTTGAAGGACACGAAGCCCGCCTGCCGCTCCGACCACCAGAAGCCGCTGCCGTTGCGCGGATGCGCGATCGGGGCGAACCAGTCGCTGGTGACCCGCTTCCCGGCCTTGTAGGTGATCATTCCGCCGCGTGATTCCAGGGCCAGGTTCGGCCCCGTGATCGAGTCCTCGGCCCACGAGGTGCCCGGCTGCGCCGACAGGTAGTCCGTGCGCGTCGCGGGCATGTCCGTGCGCAGCGGGAATCCGACGGCGTAAGTGCGGTAGGGCCGGTAGTCCCAACGGTATTCGCCGCTCGGGTACTTGGTGGTGCCGTGGAAGCGCATGTCCACGACGGCCAGTTCGGAGGCCTTCGGCCGATAGGTCAGACCCGTGTCGGGGATCCGGCCGGGGTGCGGGTCGACGAGGTCGTACACGTACGGCGAGTTGGGCGTGCCCTCGACGTTCAGGCGCGGGGTTCCGTGCTGGGCCTGCTTGATGAGCGGGGCGCCCTCACGCGCGGTCAGCGAGGCGACCGGAACGGCGCTGTAGCCGCCCTCGTCGGTACCGACCCATTCGAGGAGCTTGCCGGGCTGGTCGTTCACGACAAGCAGGAGTCCGGCCCCGGCGTCGGCCGCCGCCTGCGCGCGCTGCGTCCCGGTGACCGCGTCGGACCGGGTCACCAGCACCGCCTTGCCCTTGACGCGCAGCCCCGCGTAGTCGGCCGGGCTACCGGATCCCGCGTACACCACGTCCATCCGCTTTTGGCCGTCGTAGAAGGCGGATCCGGCCTGGCCGAGGGGGGTGAGGGCCTTGCCGTCGCTGCTGAGGGAGAGCAGCGGGTACGCCTTGCGCCAGCGTGTCTCGTACTCGAAGGTGCCCTGGGTGACCTTCCGGGTGGGCAGTACGAACATGCTGTCGTACGTGGGCGGCAGCAGGTACTCGGAGTCCACGGTGCTGACGCCGCCGTCCGAGCGGTACCAGTTCATGTAGAGCATCCGGTCCTCGGCCCTGCGCGGCACCACCGCCGTGACCTCGCGGGTCTTGCTGCCGTCCAGGTCCACTTTCCGGTCGTGGTCGAGGACGATCTCCGGATCACCGAGCAGGGCCATGCCGAGCGAGTCGGGGCCGTGGCTGCCGGCGACGTCGAGGTAGGTCAGGGCGCTGTAGGTGCCGGCCTGGAGTCGCACGGTCGCCGTGCCGGTCTCGCCGACGGGGACGATCTGCGGGTCGGCGTCGCTGCCGAAGCGTTGCAACTGGACGTATCCGGAGGCGGGTTCGCCGGAGCGGTCCTTGAGTGTGACGTCGAGCGAGTAGCGCTCCTCCTCCCGGTACAGGCCGACCTGGGTACGGGCCCGCACCGCGCCCGACGCGTCGCTCGCGGACACCTGCCCGAGGTAACGGCGGCCGTTCGCGCCGAGGTTCGGCCGCGCGGTGGCGGTGACGGAGGCGGTGTCGTGCGCGGGGACGGTCACGGAGTCGGCGGAGAGGGAGAACATCCCCTCGGGCGCCGGGCTTCCGGCGTCCGCTCCCGGGTCGACGTCGTAGGGTCCGCCGGCCACGGCCGCGGTGACGGCGAGCTTCAAAGTGACGGCGGTGTCACCGGTGTTGCGGTAGGTGAGCGTGCGGTCGACGGTCTCCGGACCGCTGTGCGGCCAGGCGTCGAAGCCGAAGTACGCCGAGCCGGTGGCGGTCACGGTGGCGGCGACGGAGGCCGCCACATCGGCCCGGCCCGCGCCGACCTGATAGGCGCTCAGGCCGGGGAGCTCCTTCGCCGTGCTCATGAGGGCGTCCTTGAGCTGGGGCGCGGTCCAGTCCGGGTGTTCCTCGGCGAGGATCGCGGCCGCGCCGGCGACGTGCGGCGTGGCCATCGAGGTGCCGCTCATCGTCTGGTACCAGCCGGTCTCGGCGCTGCCCCCGGCCTTCGCGGCGAGGATGTCCACGCCGGGTGCGGCGATGTCCGGCTTGAGGGCGTAGTCGCCGTAGCGCGGGCCCGTGCTGGAGAAGTACGCGAGCTGGTCGTCGGAGTCCACCGCGGCCACGGTCAGCGCGTCGTCGGCGGCTCCCGGGGCGCTCATGGACGCTTCCGTGCCGGTGTTGCCCGCGGCGACGACGAACAGGGCGCCGCTCTTCTCGCTGAGCCGGTCCAGGGCCTCGCTCATCGGGTCGGTGCCGTCCGTGGGCTCGGAGCCGCCGAGGCTCATGCTCACCACCTTGGCGCCCTGGTCCACGGCCCATTCCATGCCGGCGATGACCCAGGAGTCGTCTCCGTAGCCCTCATTGGCGAGAACCTTGCCGATCAGCAGATCGGCGCCGGGCGCCACCCCCTTCTCGGCTCCGTCCGAGGCGGCTCCGCTGCCGCCCACGGTGGACGCGGTGTGGGTTCCGTGCCCGTGCCCGTCCTCGGCGGATTCACCGGGTACGAAGCTGACCGCGCTGCTGATCCGGCCGGCCAGGTCGGGGTGGTGGCTGTCGGCGCCGGTGTCGAGCACGGCGACCTTGACGCCCTTGCCGTCGAGACCGGCCTTCCAGGCGGCCGGCGCGCCGATCTGCGCGGTGCTGTCCTTCAGGGTGGCCTTGACCCGGCCGTCCAGCCAGATCTTGGAGAGGCCGCCCTTCAACGAGGGGCGCTGCGCGGGGGCGTCGGTGGCGACCGCTCTCCACAGCTTCCTGGCCTGCTTCTTGGACGCCCGGACAGAGGTGCCGTTGACGCTCTTCAGCGACCGCACCCGGGTGGTGCCTGTGAGTGTCGCGGCCACCTTGCCGCGGTAGCCGAGGATCAGCGGGAGTCCGGCGCTGTGCTGGTCGTCGTAGCCCTGCTCGATGAGGGCGGTGATGTCGAAGAGGCGCCGGTCGAGCCGGTTCGCGGCGAGATAGGGCAACGCCTCGTCCGGGTAGACGTAGAGGTCCTTGCCGACCGTCTCGGTGCGTACGCCGCCGGTGGCACCGCGCGGCCGTCGTACGTCGACGGAGTGCTTGCCTCCGCCGAGGTCCATCACCTTGACCACGTCTCCGGTGATCAGCGTGACGGTGTGGTCGGCGCCTGTGCGGGAGGGGGCGGAGGGAGCCGTGGGCGCGCCGTTCGCGGCACCCGCCTGGCCGGTGACTGAGGTGAGAACGGCGGCGACGGCCGCCGCTGCCGCGAGGGCCCGTCTGCCTCGTGGGCGGCGCTGTATGTGGGAAACCATGGGCTAGGTCCTACCGGGCGGCGACGGCCCGGGGAACGCCCGGCGGCTGGCACCAAAGCGCCACGTCTCACATGTGCCAGCGGGATCCTGCCGGGGCGGGCGGGTCGGCCGGAGGGCATTGTCAGTGGTGGCAGGCAGGATGACGGGTATGACAACACCAGTCGCAGTGATCGTGGATGCCGTCGCCTACGCGCAGGCGGTCGAGGACGCGTTGAAGGCGTCGGCCGCCTATTACGAGGGCGGCACCTCCGTTCTGGACGACGACGCGTACGACCGGCTCGTGCGCGGCATCGCCGCGTGGGAGGCCGAACATCCCGATCAGGTGCTGCCCGACTCACCGACCGGGAAGGTCGCGGGCGGCGCCGTCGAGGGAGACGTCCCGCACACGGTGGCGATGCTGAGCCTGGACAATGTGTTCTCGCCCGAGGAGTTCACCGCCTGGACGGTGTCGGTGGCCCGGCGGATCGGTCACGAGGTGGAGCACTTCAGCGTCGAGCCGAAGCTCGACGGTCTGGCCATCGCCGCGCGCTACAGCCAGGGCCGGCTCACGCGACTGGTCACGCGCGGGGACGGGACGGCCGGTGAGGACGTCTCGCACGCGATCGGGACGATCGAGGGACTCCCCGGTGAACTCGCCGAACCTCTCACCCTGGAGGTGCGCGGCGAAGTCCTCATGACGACGGCCCAGTTCGAGCACGCCAACGAGGTGCGCACCGCGCACGGCGGGCAGCCGTTCGCGAACCCGCGCAACGCCGCGGCGGGCACCCTGCGCGCCAAGGAGCGTGCCTACACCGTCCCGATGACCTTCTACGGCTACGGCCTTCTGCCGGTGTCCGGCACCGATGCCGATACGGCCGCCCGGCTGGGCGAGCTCGCGCACAGCGAACTCATGGCACGCGCCGCCGAGTTGGGTGTGAACACCACGGCGGGCACCGCCGTTCCCGGCATCACCGCCGCGACCGCCGAGGAGGTGCTCGCCCGCGTCCAGGAGATCGGGGCGCTGCGCGCCGAGCTGCCGTTCGGGATCGACGGGATCGTCGTCAAGGCCGACCTGGCCGCCGACCAGCGGGCCGCGGGGTCCGGGACCCGCGCGCCGCGCTGGGCGATCGCCTACAAGCTCCCGGCCGTCGAGAAGATCACCCGGCTGCTGGCGGTGGAGTGGAACGTGGGCCGTACGGGCATCATCGCCCCGCGCGCGGTGCTGGAGCCGGTCGAGATCGACGGTTCGACCATCACGTACGCCACCCTTCACAACCCGGCGGACATCACGCGTCGGGATCTGCGGCTGGGCGACCATGTGATGGTCCACCGGGCCGGAGACGTCATCCCGCGCGTCGAGGCGCCCGTGGCGCATCTGCGCACCGGCGAGGAACAGCCCATCGTCTTCCCCGAGGCGTGCCCGAACTGCGGGTCCGCCATCGACACGAGCGAGCAGCGCTGGCGCTGTGAGCAGGGCCGCAACTGTCATCTGGTCGCCGCGCTGTCGTACGCGGCCGGCCGCGACCAGCTCGACATCGAGGGCCTCGGCCACACACGGGTCGTCCAGCTCGTCGAGGCCGGTCTGGCCGCCGATCTCGCCGATCTGTTCGGCCTCACCCGCGATCAGCTCCTCGGTCTGGAGCGGATGGGCGAGACCAGTACCGACAACCTGCTCGCGGCGATCGAGGCGGCCAAGGGCCGGCCGCTGTCGCGGGTGCTGTGCGCGCTGGGTGTGCGCGGCACAGGCCGTTCCATGTCCCGGCGCATCGCCCGGTACTTCGCCACCATGGACCTGGTGCGCGCGGCGGATGCGGAGACGATGCAGCGGGTGGAGGGCATCGGCACGGAGAAGGCCCCCTCGATCGTCGCCGAGCTGGCCGAACTGGCCCCGCTCATCGACAAGCTCGTCGCCGCCGGGGTCAACATGACCGAGCCCGGCGCCACTCCGCCCGCTCCGGCCGTCGAGGGCGATGCCGGCTCCGAGGGCGACGAAGCCGCGGGCGGTCCGCTGGCCGGGATGACGGTGGTGGTCACCGGTGCGATGACCGGGGCCCTGGAACCCCTCAGCCGCAACCAGATGAACGAGCTCATCGAGCGGGCCGGCGGGCGTTCCTCCTCCAGCGTGTCGAAGAAGACCACCCTGGTCGTCGCCGGGGAGGGCGCGGGATCCAAGCGCGCCAAGGCCGAGACTCTGGGGATCAGACTCGCGGCACCGGAGGAGTTCGCCGCGCTGGTCGCCGACTACCTCGGCTGATCGCCCGGTCCGCGCGGTGGGCCGATCCGCCGGGCCAGTACCTGGCCCGGCCAGGTCCCGGACAGGAAGGGGTCGGTGGGGGTGAATCCCTGGCGCTCGTAGAACGCGACCAGTTCGCCTCCGCCGCCCGCCCAGCAGTCGACCCGCAGCAACGCGACACCGGCCCGCCGGGTCTCCTCTTCGGCGTGGGCCAGCAGCGCCGCCCCGATGCCCCGGCCGGCGCAGCGCCGGTCGGACACCAGCAGCCGGACGTACCGCTCGGGTTCCCCGGCGGGCTCGATCGGCATCTGCGGGCTGGGCCCGGAGTCGAGCACCATGGCTCCGACGGGTGTTCCGTCCGACTCCGCGATGTAGGGGGCGCACTCGGTCGTGTACCGATGAACCCGCTCCGCCCCGCCCGACGTCCGCGAGTACGGGGTGGTGCCCCACTGCTCGGTGTTGCCGCGGCCGTTCATCCAGACCACCGCCGCGTCGAGCATGTCCAGAATGGCCTGCGCGTCGGCCGGGCCGCCCGGCCTGATCCGTATCTCCCGGGTGATGTCCCCTGTGGTGTCGTTCACGGCGGAAGCTTAGGCATCACGAGGCGGGCCGCCACAGCACAGCGCGCCGCCGGCCGGATCACGGACGCGCCCGCCGGCCGCCGGACGGGGTCCTACGCGCACGAAGGGCACAGCCCCCGGTAGGTGACCTCGACGGCGGCCACCGTGAAACCGAATCGTTCCGTGGCCGGAAGGTCGGCCAGCGGGTTTCCGGTCGGATGGACGTCTCGCACGGTGCCGCAGTTGGAGCACACCAGATGCTGGTGCGGGTGGTGGGCGTTGGGGTCGTAGCGTTTGGCGCGGCCGTCGGTGGACACCTCGATGACCTCGCCGAGGGAGACCAGCTCCCCCAGGGCGTTGTAGACGGTCGCCCGGGAGATCTCGGGCAGCCGCTCCGCCGCGCGGGCGTGCACCTCGTCGGCCGTGAGATGGACGTGCTCGCCGTCGAGGACCTCCGCAACGACACGCCGCTGGGAGGTCATCCGCCAGCCGCGTCCTCGCAGTCGCTCCAGCAGGTCACTCATATGGGTTCACCTTTTCGGGATCAGGGGGAACGCGCAGTTTATCGGTGCGCATCCGGGGTCCGATCGGATACGGGGTTGGCGCCCTTCTTGACTTGGACTCTGTCCATTGTAGGATCGGTTTTGGCACTGGCCAAGGGACAGAGAGACTCCAGTACGGGCAGGAGAGACAGAGATGTCGGGACCACCGCCGTGGAACCACGCGGCGTCGGCCTGCGCGTGACGGCCGCCCATGACACGCTGCTCGGGCCCCTCCCGGAGCCCTGGGCCACCCCGGCGACGACGCGTTCGCTGCCAGGGTGCGCCGACCGGGCGCCGCATCCCCCCGTACGTCGTACTCGGCCCTCCGTCCGCTCGCCGCGGCGGGACGCGTACCCCGCCTCGGACCGGTCCCGCCGGCCCGTCGCGCGCGGTGTGCCGCGGCCCCGCCCCCGGCTGTGCGGCCGGCCGCGCCCCCTGCCCGTTCCCGTCCGAAGACCATGGCCTCCCCGTCGACTCCGTCGATGGTTCGGGGGCCGGCCGCCGGGGCCCCCGCCCCGGCTGTTCCCCCACCCGCAGTCTCTGAGCACCGAGATCCGCCCCGCCTGGAAGGATTCCCATGTCTGAGAACCATGATGCGATCGTCACCGACGCGAAAACGGAGGCCGGAGGCGGCTGCCCCGTCGCGCACGGGCGCGCCCCGCACCCGACCCAGGGCGGTGGAAACCGCCAGTGGTGGCCGGAGCGGCTCAACCTGAAGATCCTCGCGAAGAACCCCGCCGTGGCCAACCCGCTCGGCGCGGACTTCGACTACGCCGCGGCCTTCGAGTCCCTCGACCTCGCGGCCGTGAAGCAGGACATCGCCGAGGTGCTCACCACCTCGCAGGACTGGTGGCCCGCCGACTTCGGCAACTACGGCCCCTTCATGATCCGTATGGCCTGGCACAGCGCGGGCACCTACCGCATCAGCGACGGCCGCGGCGGAGCCGGTGCCGGTCAGCAGCGCTTCGCCCCGCTCAACAGCTGGCCGGACAACGGCAACCTGGACAAGGCCCGCCGTCTGCTGTGGCCCGTCAAGAAGAAGTACGGCCAGAACCTCTCCTGGGCCGACCTCATGATCCTCACCGGCAACGTCGCCCTGGAGCAGATGGGCTTCGACACCTTCGGCTTCGCCGGCGGCCGCGAGGACGTGTGGGAGTCCGAGGAGGACGTGTACTGGGGTCCCGAGACCACCTGGCTCGACGACCAGCGCTACACCGGCGACCGCGAGCTGGAGAACCCGCTCGGCGCCGTCCAGATGGGCCTCATCTACGTCAACCCCGAGGGCCCCAACGGCAACCCGGACCCGCTCGCCGCGGCCCGCGACATCCGCGAGACCTTCCGCCGGATGGCGATGAACGACGAGGAGACCGTCGCCCTGATCGCGGGCGGCCACACCTTCGGCAAGACCCACGGCGCGGGCCCGGCGGAGAGCGTCGGCGACGACCCCGAGGCCGCCCCGATCGAGGCGCAGGGCCTTGGCTGGAAGAGCACGTACGGCACGGGCAAGGGCGCGGACGCCATCACCTCCGGCCTGGAGGTCACCTGGACCACCACGCCCACCCAGTGGAGCAACAGCTTCTTCGACCACCTCTTCGGTTACGAGTGGGAGCTGACCCAGAGCCCCGCGGGCGCCAACCAGTGGAAGCCGAAGGACGGCGCGGGCGAGGGCACCGTCCCCGCCGCCCACGACCCCGCGAAGAAGATCGCTCCCTCGATGCTCACGACGGACCTGTCGCTGCGCTTCGACCCGATCTACGAGCCGATCTCCCGCCGCTTCCACGAGAACCCGGCCGAGTTCGCGGACGCCTTCGCGCGGGCCTGGTACAAGCTGACCCACCGCGACATGGGCCCGAAGTCCCTCTACCTCGGCCCGGAGGTCCCCGAGGAGACCCTGCTGTGGCAGGACCCGCTGCCCCAGGCGGCGGGTGAGGTCATCGGCGCCGAGGACATCACCACGCTCAAGGCGAAGATCCTCGGCTCGGACCTGACGGTCTCGGAGCTGGTCTCCACCGCGTGGGCCTCGGCCTCGACGTTCCGCGGCAGCGACAAGCGCGGCGGAGCCAACGGCGCCCGCATCCGTCTGGAGCCGCAGCGCGGCTGGGAGGCCAACGACCCCGACCAGCTCGCGTCGGTGCTGCGCACGCTGGAGGGCATCCAGCGTGACTTCAACGCCGGAGCCAAGAACGTCTCGCTGGCCGACCTGATCGTCCTCGGCGGCGTGGCGGCCGTCGAGAAGGCCGCCCAGGACGCCGGTCACGACGTCCAGGTGCCCTTCACCCCGGGCCGCGTCGACGCGACGGACGAGCAGACCGACGCGGAGTCCTTCGCCGCGCTGGAGCCGCGCGCTGACGGCTTCCGCAACTACCTCGGGAAGGGCAACCGGCTGCCGGCCGAGTACCTGCTGCTCGACCGGGCGAACCTGCTGACCCTGAGCGCGCCGGAGCTCACCGTCCTCGTCGGCGGTCTGCGCGCCCTGGGCGCGACCCACCAGGGTTCCTCGCACGGCGTCCTCACGGGAACCCCCGGGACGCTGACGAACGACTTCTTCGTCAACCTGCTCGACCTGGGCACGACGTGGACGCCGACGTCCGAGGACGCGACCACCTTCGAGGGCCGCGACGACGCCACCGGCGAGATCAAGTGGACCGGCACGCGCGCCGACCTCGTCTTCGGCTCGAACTCCGAGCTGCGCGCGATCGCCGAGGTCTACGCGAGCGACGACGCGCACGCGAAGTTCGTGTCGGACTTCGTCGCGGCCTGGGACAAGGTCATGAACCTGGACCGGTTCGACCTCGTCTGACATCCGGCGTCCGGGCCGGCCCCGAGCGGGGCCGGCCCGGACGTCCCGGCGAGCACGGGCCCTCGGCATGCCGGGGCCACGGCCCGGCGGACCAGCAGGATCGGCGATCCCGGGGCGGGGCGTTCTAGGCTGGCCGCCATGAGCACACACTTTGACGTGGTGGTCCTGGGCGCCGGCCCGGGAGGATATGTCGCGGCGATCCGAGCCGCGCAGCTCGGACTCAGCACGGCGATCGTCGAGGAGAAGTACTGGGGCGGTGTGTGCCTGAACGTGGGGTGCATCCCGTCGAAGGCGCTGCTGCGCAACGCGGAGCTCGCCCATATCTTCACCCAGGAGGCCAAGACCTTCGGCATCCAGGTGAACGGTGAGGTGAGCTTCGACTACGGCGCCGCCTTCACCCGCAGTCGCAAGGTGGCGGACGGACGGGTCAAGGGCGTCCACTACCTGATGAAGAAGAACAAGATCACCCAGTACACCGGCCACGGCACCTTCAGCGACGACCACACCCTCCAGGTCGCCCTGTCCGAGGGCGGCGCGGAAACGGTCACCTTCGGCCACTGCGTCATCGCCGCCGGGGCCACCACCAAGCTGCTCCCCGGCACCTCTCTGAGCGAGCGTGTGGTGACGTACGAGGAGCAGATCCTGTCGGACACGCTCCCGGACAGCATCATCATCGCGGGCGCCGGTGCCATCGGCGTCGAGTTCGCCTATGTGCTCCACAACTACGGCGTCGAGGTCACCCTCGTCGAATTCCTGGACCGGATCGTTCCGTTGGAGGACGAGGAGGTCTCCGCCGAACTGGCCCGCCGCTACAAGCGGCTCGGCGTCAATGTCCTCACGTCGACCCGCGTCGAGGCGATCGACGACTCCGGGGACAGGGTCAAGGTCATGGTGACCACGGGCGGCCAGCGGCAGACGCTGGAGGCCGGCAAGGTGCTGCAGGCGATCGGCTTCCAGCCGCGGGTGCAGGGCTACGGCCTGGAGAACACCGGGGTGAAGCTCACCGACCGCGGGGCGATCGACATCGACGGCCGCTGCCGTACGAGCGTGCCGCACATCTACGCCATCGGTGACGTGACGGCGAAGCTGATGCTGGCCCACGCGGCCGAGTCGATGGGCATCGTGGCGGCCGAGACGATCGCCGACGCGGAGACGATGGAACTCGACTACGTCATGATCCCGAGGGCGACCTACTGCCAGCCGCAGATCGCCAGCTTCGGCTGGACCGAGGCGCAGGCCCGCGACAGGGGCTTCGACGTCCAGGTGGCGAAGTTCCCGTTCACCGCCAACGGCAAGGCGCACGGCCTCGGCGAGACCGCGGGTTTCGTCAAGATCCTCAGCGACGCACGCCACGGCGAACTACTCGGCGCCCATCTGATCGGCCCCGAAGTCACCGAGCTGCTGCCGGAGTTGACGCTCGCCCAGCAGTGGGACCTGACGGTCCACGAGGTGGCGCGCAATGTGCACGGTCACCCGACGCTCGGCGAGGCGGTCAAGGAGGCCATTCACGGGCTGGCCGGTCACATGATCAACATGTGACACGCGACAATCACCTGCATGAACGACAGATCGAACGACACCGAGAGCCGGCTCGTCAGGATCGAGCGGCTCCTGGAGTCCGGCGAGCGCGAAGTGGCACCCGCCTGGCAGAGGGTGACGCGCGGTGAGCCGCGCTGGGCGGTGACCGCCGCGATCCTGGTGGCGGTCGCCCTCCAGCTGAAAGTGCCCGAACGGCTGACCTTGCTGCCCTCCTGGGCGCTGCCGGTCCTGGAACTGGTCCTGCTGATAGGTCTCATCGCCGCCAACCCCCGGCGGGTCGAGCCCCGGAACAAGCGGTTGCGGTGGCTGGGCCTGGCTCTGATCTGCTTGATCAGTCTGGCCAACGGCTGGGCGGCGGCCCAGCTCGTGACGGGCCTGGTGCACGGCACCGAGGGGTCGGACGCCGCGACGCTGCTGCTGACCGGCGGCAACATCTGGCTGACGAACGTCATCGTGTTCGCCCTGTGGTACTGGGAGTGGGACCGCGGCGGACCGGCGGACCGGATGATGGGACACCATCAGTTCCCCGACTTCCTCTTCGTACAGATGCAGAGCCCCGAATCCGCGCCCCCGGACTGGGAACCGGCGTTCCTGGACTACCTGTACCTCTCGTTCACCAACTCCACCGCGTTCAGCCCGACCGACGTGATGCCGCTGTCCCGCTGGGCCAAGATGCTGATGATGCTCCAGTCCACGGTGTCGCTGGTGACCGTGGTGCTGGTGGTGGCCCGCGCCGTCAATATCCTCCAGTGACCGCCACCCCCTCCACCACCGCCGTCCCGCCGCGACCGCCACCCGTCGCGGCCGGAGACGGGCCGCCCCTCCCTCCGCACACGAGCCCGCGCGACCGTCCAGGAAGCGGACGCGCGGGCAGCAAATTGCTCGCTGCTGGACGGTCCGGGCCGGTGAGCACTGGGCCCTCCTCGGAGCCGACGGAGCGGGCAAGACGACCCTGCTGGGCGCGCTGATGCACCCCGCGACCGGGAGCGTCGAGGTCCTCGGTTCCCGGCTCGGCCGGGTCGACGTGCGCGAACTGCGGGCCCGCATCGGCCATGTGAGTACGGCCCAGCGCGTGCCGCAGGACCTCGACGCCCATGCCGTCGTCCTGACGGGCCACACCGGCACCGTGCAACCGCTGTGGCGGAAGTACGACCGCGAGGTGCGTCGGCACGGCCACGAACTGCTCGCCGAACTGGACATCAAGGAGCTGGCCGACCGGCCGTACGGGGTCTGCTCGGGCGGGCAGCGGGCCCGCGTCCTGATCGCCAGGGCACTGATGGCCGAACCGGCCCTGCTGCTGCTCGACGAGCCGTTCAACGCCCTGGACCTGCCCTCCCGCGAGGACCTGGTCGAGGCCATGCACCGGCTGGCCGTGAGCCGCCCGGACCTGGCCACCGCGACGGTCACCCACCACCTGGAGGAGCTGTCCCCGGCCGTCAGCCACACCCTGCTCCTGCGCGAGGGGCACGTCCTCGCACGCGGTCCTGTCGAGGACACCCCGACCGATTCCTGGCTGACGAGCTGCTTCGGACGCCGTATCACCGCGCTCCGGCACGAGGGGCGATGCGCGGCCTACTCCGGCCGCCACCAGGGCAGTTGACAGCGGTACGAAGCAGGTCGAGGCGTGGGAAAGGGAAGTGGCGGGCGGCTGCCGCTCGACGAGTGCGAACGACTGGTGCGGGACCGGCGGAGGCCCTCATCGTGAACGCATCCGCCCGGCGGGGCGCACCAGTTGAATGAGTGTGCCCTGTACGCGCCCCCGTCCGCACGGTGAAAATGCGCCTGTCGACGGTCATGCGGCCCAGACACCGAGTACCCGCCGCCAAGTCACCAGGAAAGCAGGTCGGCTGCCGTGCTGTTGCGTCTGCCCACGTCCTTGTCCGAAGCGCAGGAGTGCATGACCGAAGGGGCCGTGCCGATAGGCGGCGCCACGCTGGTGTGGGCCACTTGGCAACGGGACGGCTTCCCCGACCACGCCATGTCGCTGCGCGACCTCCCGGAGGCCAACGCGATCGGGCACGAGACCCTGGGCTCGGCCGTCGTGCTGAACCGTATCGACGAACGCGTGCCGGAGGTACTGCGCCGGGCGGCCGCCACCGTGGGAACCGGAGCGGTACGCCGGACGGCCACGGTGGGCGGCAACATCGTCGGCAGCACCCTGCGTTGTCTGCTGCCCGCGGCACTCGTCCTGGACGCCCGGGCGGTGATCCTGGAACCCGAAGGTGTCTCCGAGACCGATCTGGCCGAGGTGCTGGCCAAGCGCCACCTGCTGCTGAGCCTGCGCTGGCGCGCACCGATCGCCAGCAGCTACCACAAGGCCGCGGGCGAGCCGGGCGGACCATCGCCGCTCGTCGTCGCCGCCGCCCTGCACTCCGCAGACGGCGGGCGGACGCGCCTGCGCGTCGCCGTCCGCGACGACGACGAGGTGTTCAGCGAGAGCACCGTGTGCCACAGCGATGTCGAAGAGGATCTACGGACACTGCGGAGCGCTTCCTTCGGACGGCTTCCGGCCTCGGCCTGGGAGCTCGTCGACCGGCAGGTGACACAACTACTGGCGCGACCGGTCGGCGCTTAGGACAGGTCCTAGGCGCGCGCGGAGGTCCGGGTCCTCGTGCGGACGGCGCCGAGGTCCCGAGATCCGGAGCGCGCTCCCCCGAACGCTTCGAGCAGGGGGACGAGAAATTCAACAGGGGCAGGTCAGTTGTGCCGATCCAGGGGCGGGGGCGTCGGCGCACTCGTCCCGGGTGGGCCGCCGTGCCGGGCTCTGCGATGAGCTGACCGGCGCTTTTGTGCGACAGGGTGCCGAGGGGTGGCGTACGAACGCTGTCCCTCGGCACCGTCCATCGGAGCGCAGCTCTAATTCATCAACGTGGAAATCGCTCGGCGGACTCCCGACTCTGGGTCCAGGCACCGGGATCCCCCCGGACCGCTCGGACGAAGGACAGAGCACCATGCCCTCCACGCGCGCCCCTGCCGCCGGTTCCGTACCGGCCGCCCGTCACCATCTGATCCTGGTGGTCACCTGCGTCGCCCTCGGCACGGTGGTCGCGGCCATGGCCTCGCTCAATGTGGCGCTGCCCGATCTCGCCCGCGAGACGCACGCGACGCAGACGCAGTTGTCCTGGATCATCGACTCCTACAGCCTCGTCTTCGCGTCCCTGTTGCTGCCGGCCGGCGCCCTGGGTGACCGTTTCGGCCGCAGGCGGGCCCTGCTCGCGGGACTGGCGATCTTCGGTGCCGGGTCGGCCGCCGCCGCCCTGACGACCGAACCCTCGACACTCATCGCCCTGCGGGGCGTCCTCGGCGTCGGCGCGGCGCTGGTCATGCCGGCCACCCTGTCGACGATCACCAGCACGTTCCCGCGTGCCCAGCGGGCACGGGCCGTCAGCGTCTGGGCCGCGGTCGCCGGAGCCGGCGCCCTGGTGGGCCTGTTCGCCACCGGAGCCCTGCTGGAGGGCTGGTCGTGGCGCTCGGTGTTCCTGCTGAACGTCGCTCTGGCCCTGGTCGCCGTGGTCGGGACGCTGCTGTTCGTGCCCGAGTCCGCGGAACCGAAGCAGCCGCGGCTCGACGTCGGAGGCGCCCTCCTCGCCGTGGTGGGCCTGGTCGCGCTGGTCTACTCGGTCATCGAGGCGCCGACCCGCGGGTGGGCCGACCCCGTCACGCTCGCGGGGATCGGGCTGGGCCTGGCCGTGCTGACGGGATTCGTCCTCTACGAGCTGCGCCGAGAGAACCCGCTCCTTGACCCCCGGCTGTTCCGCAACCGCCACTTCGCCGCGGGTTCGCTGTCGATCATGCTGCAGTTCTTCGTGTTCTTCGGGTTCGTCTTCGTGATGATGCAGTACCTGCAACTGGTGCGGGGCGACAGCGCCCTGATGGCGGCCACCGCCATGCTGCCGATGGCCGTGACCATGGTGCCGGTCTCCCGCGCCGCTCCCCTGCTGGTGGCCCGGTTCGGCTTCCGGGGGCCGTGGGTGGTCGGACTGGCCGGTGTCGCGGCGGGCATGGGGGTCCTCTCACGACTCGACGCGTCCAGCCCGTACTGGATCGTCGCCACCGGTCTCGTGCCACTGGGCGCGGGGATGGGCCTGGCCATGACACCGGCCACGACGTCCATCACGGACGCGCTGCCGCGCTCGCTGCAGAACGTCGGTTCCGCCATGAACGACCTGGCGCGCGAACTCGGCGGCGCCCTGGGGATCGCCGTCCTCGGCAGCCTGCTCAGTGCCGCCTACCGCGACCACCTGAGCCTGCCCGGTCTGCCGCAGCAGGTCGCTGATGCGGCGCGCTCCTCGCTGGCCGCCGCGCACACCATCGGCGGCCCGGTCTCCGGCCGGGCGACGACCGCCTTCATCGACGGTATGCACCTCGCGCTCCTGGGCGCCGCTGCGGCCGCCGTACTCGCCGCCGTCGCCGTCGCCCTGCTGCTGCGTTCCGCTCCGCGGCCGGAGCTGTCCACCGACGACCACGAGGTGCCGCACGCCGTCGGCGCGGCGGAGCAGCCCTCGTACCTCTGAACTGTCCCGGCCGACCCTCTGAGCTGTCCCGGCCGACCCCCTGAGCTGTCCCGGCCGACCCCCTGAGCTGTCCTGACCGGCGCCTCTCACTGAGCGAGGCGCCGGCCTTCGCCACGCCACGCCACGCCGCCCCGCCCCGCCGTACGTGCGCCAGAACCCCGGGAGCGGATCCCGGAGTACGGCACCGGTCCCGTACCGGTCAGGAACGCAGGGCCTGTCGCCTCACCGGTCAGCGGCTCGCCGCTGGTCGCCCCGCCCGCCAAAGGCACTGGGCAAGCCGCCCCGTCGGCCAGGAGTACGGCTCCGGGCGCTCCACCCGTCAGGAACACGGCTCGGGGCGCCCCACCGGTTCCGGCACGCGTCGCAAGGCACCCCCGCCGGCCAGGAACACGGCCCCGAGCGCCCAGCCCGTCAGGAGCACAGCGCAGGCCGCCCCCACCCGTCACAAGCGCGGCGCAAGCCACCCCGCCCGTCAGGGGCGCGGCGCACGTCGCTGCGCCGGTCGGGCGTTCGGCGTCGGGCGGCCGGGGCCGCGCAGGGCCTGCCGCAACTGCGGGCTCAGGGAGCGGACCAACTCGTCGGTCGTCATGGAAGCGATCGGCTCCAGGCGCAGCAGATAGCGGGTGACGATCAGCCCGGCGACCACGGTCGTGAACGACGCGGCGCGCTGCCGGGCGTCCCGTCCCGGCACGAGGGTCGCGATCCGGTCCACGATCTCGCGCTCGACCGCCTCCCTGACCAGTCCGCCGAGGGAGTCGTCGTCGATCGCGGTCTTCAGCATGGCAAGGAGGGGCGGGCCCGTCACGGGATCGTCCCAGACGGCGACGACCTGGCGGACGACGCGTTCGGGGAACGTACCGGGGTCCCCTTCCTCCATGACTCTCGCGAGGACTTCGGCCGGGTTCGCGCCCAGCGCCAGAGCGGCGCCGAACAGCCCCTTCTTGGACCCGAAGTAGTAGCTGATCAGCGCGAGATCGACCTCGGCCTCACCGGCGACGGACCGCAGGGTCACCGCGTGATAGCCGTCCTCGAGGAAGCGGCGCCGCGCGACCTCCAGGATCGCGGCGCGGGTGTCCTGGCTTCCCGGCCTGCGCCCGCGCTGCGGCCCGGATTTATTCATCACGGAGGAATTCTAGGGCGGTGCCAGGCGGGACACCGGGGCCGGATACCCGGCGGAATGCCGGGTAACTCCGTGACTTCCGGTGCGTTCCGGTCCTGGGCACTTCTCACGAAATGGTGTCGTTAATCCGTACGAGTGGAACATCACACATCAAAGCCGTAGCGTCGAGGCAGAGCCGCAACGCTGACGGCCACATGACAGAGCGTCCCGCACGGAGCTGATATGCGCAGAAACTCAATCCGGACCGCGATCACCGTCTGCGCGGCCGCGTCGCTCGCAGCAGTGATGGGGACCGCGTCCGCCGCCCCCGCGGCCTCGCACGCCGCGAAGCAACGGCAGGCGACCCCCGTACTCGTGGACTGCCTCTGGCACCCGGATGTGCGCCCCGCCAACTTCATCCTGGCCTGCGGTGACGGCAACAGCCGCCTCGTCTCACTCCACTGGTCGCACTGGAACCAGCACTCCGCGGTCGCCGAGGGCGTCAACATGGTGAACGACTGCAAGCCGTACTGCGCGGCGGGCAAGTTCCACTCGTACCCCGTCGTCGTCCTGCTGGACCACCCGCAGGAGTGGAAGAAGAGGCCCCAACTGCAGCACTACTCGCAGTTGACGTTGGTGTACCCCCACGACCGGCCGGAGGGATACGCGCACACGGTCAGTTACCCGCTGTGGAACTGACGCCCGTCCGTCGCGGGCCCGGCATCGTGGGCTGACGGACCCGGCCCGAGATCACTCGGACCGGGTCACCCGGGAACCGACGCCGGCAACGGACCGTCGACGGCGGACGGCACGGGGAAGCCCACAGCCACAGAAACAGGTACAAAATGGGGCATGTGGGTAACCGGCGCATGTCAGTGGACCGTCTCGTGGAGCGACCGTCGGGCCGCGGTCTGGTGGCGATCCCGCTCGCGCTGATCGTCGTGATCACCGTGGTGGACATCCGCTCCCCCACCGACGTCCACCTCGGCCCGCTGCTCGTCATCGCGCCGACCCTCACCGCCTCGCTCGCGGGCCCCGCGCTGACGGCTCTGGTCGGGGTGCTGGCCGTGGCCGCCCAGGTGGTCATCGCCATCCTGCACGGCGGAATCGGCACCACCAACCACATCGCGCAGATCATCGCCCTGGTGGTGCTCTCCGCCCTGGTGGTGTTCGTGTGCCATGTACGGGAGCGGCGGGCCCGGGAGCTGGTGCGGGCACGCTCGGTCGCCGAGACCGCGCAGCGGGTTCTGCTGCGGCCCCCGCCGCGCCGGATCGGCCCGCTGCGCGTGGCCTGGCTGTATCTGGCCGCCGAGGACGACACCCAGATCGGCGGTGACCTGTTCGCGGTCACCCGTGCCGCCGGCTCCTCCACCCGCGTCATCATCGGCGACGTCCGGGGCAAGGGGCTGGGCGCCATCGGTGAGGCCTCGGTGCTGCTCGGCGCCTTCCGTGAGGGCGCCCACCGGTACGCCACCCTGCCGGAGCTGACCGCGGCCCTGGAGGTGAGCGTGTGCCGGGACCTGGACGAGGTGGCCGACACCGCACACGATCCGGGCGAGCACTTCATCACCGCGCTCGTTCTCGACATCCCCGACGACGGCACACAGATCGAAACGATCAACTGCGGCCACCCGCCGCCGCTGCTCCTGCGCGACCACCGGGTCACCGTCCTGCACGCACGGCACCCCGTGCCCCCGCTGGGCATGTGCGAGCTGCCCGCCGCCAGCCACCGCACCGACCCGTTCACCTTCGAGCCCGGCGACTTCCTGCTGCTCTACACCGACGGCCTCATCGAGGCACGCTCCCCGGAAGGGACCTTCTACCCCCTGGCCGAGCGGGTCGCCACCTTTCCCGCCTCCAGCCCCGAGGTGCTGCTGCGCCGGATCCACGACGACCTCGTACGTCACGTCGGGCATGAGCCCGGTGACGACGCGGCCTTCCTGGTGATCGAGCGCACCGCGACCCACCACCTCCATCTCCCCCACCGTCCCCTGGACGGCCACCACCGGCTCCAAGCGGACGGATCGCCGCCTCCCGCGCAACGCTGAGGCGGCGCGCGGTGCGGAGTAGGAGGCGGCGCGGACCTGTGTGACCTTCAGACAGCGGCCCGCTCGGTGCCGTGCCGTGCGGTGTACTCGTCCGGGTAGCGCTCGGTGAACCTGACGGCGAGGACCAGGAGGGCCACCGGGATCACCCAGTTCAGCCAGTCCGAGGAGCCCTCGGTGTGGACGGCGACGAGGCCGAGTACGGCGATGCCCACGAAGACGCCGCCCCAGACCGCCGTGAGGACGAGGTTGATGTGCCGGAACGGGGGCGAGTCCCAGTACTCGCGCGGCGTCGACTCACGGGCGTACTGAGCCGTGAACGGATCGAACGCGAGGGAGCCGAGGGCGACGACGGCGATCACACCGTTCGCCAGTACCTGTGCGTAGGTCTCCAGCCAGATGAGCTCGTGCCGGTCCACGGCGAGCGCGAGCACGCTGAGAACGGCGAAGAAGACGATGCCCGTGACCTCCAGGATCTTCGGCCGGCCGCGGCGGATGTCATCGACGTTCAGCACGACCGACGCCAGCAGGGCGGCCAGCGCCGCGTACTTCCAGGTGCTGGGGCCCGCCACGACATCGAAGATGATCCACGGCGCGAACGCGAAGAAGATGTTGCCCGTCCTTCTGCCCGGTCCGGTGCCTGCCACCGCGCACCTCCCGTGGGGCGGTCCAGGGTGAGACCACGTGCCCGCCCCTCTCGACCATCGTGGCTTCCACCTGCCTTGTTCGCATCCGGTGTGCCATCGCGCTCGGTCACGCCCGGTCGCGCGCGGGCCACCCGTGCCCGGGCCCGTGCCCGAGTAGCGGGGCCGCTCGCCACAGGGCCACGATGGAAGGAGATCCACTCGGCACAGGGGGCGTACGCAGGGAGGCTCCCGTGGCGCACACCTTCGGAACCGACGTGGTGGTCGCGGGCGCGGGCCCGGTGGGCCTCACCGCCGCCGCGGAACTGCGCCGACGCGGGGTGCGCTGCCGTATCGTCGACCGGCTCGCGGCCCGGCTCCCGTACGCGAAGGCGGTGGGCATCCAGCCGCGCACCCTGGAGATCTGGGACCACATGGGGCTGGCCCGCACGGCCCTGGAGGCCGCGGTACCGATGTACGGGCAACTGGCCTACGTCAACGGTGTCGAACAGGACCGGATCGACCTCGTCCTGCCGCCCGAAGTGCCGTACGGCTTCGCCGCGTTGCCGCAGTACGAGACCGAGCGCATCCTCGACGGGTTCCTCGCGCGATTCGGGACCGGGATCGAACGGGGCACGGAACTGGTCTCGTTCGGCCAGGACGCCGACGGCGTGACGGTCGCCCTGCGGTCGGCGTCCGGCGCCGAGGAGGAGGTCCGGGCGCGCTATCTGGTGGGCTGCGACGGCGCGCACAGCACGGTGCGCAAGCAGTTGGGTCTCACCTTCGAGGGCAGCGCGTTCCCGGAGGAGTACATGCTCGGCGACGTCGAGGTGGACTGGGACCTGCCCGCGGGGTTCGGCGTCCGCGCCATGCACCGGGACGCCGACGGCGAGGTGGACGACCTGCTGGTGTGCATCCCGCTGCCGGGCCGGGGACGATACCGGATGTCGATGATGGTCCCGCCCGAACTCTCCACGGCGGGGCGGCGGGACGGGCCGGCCGACGGTGTCGTCCACGGCCTGGAGAGCGGACACGCCCCCGCGCTCTCCGACATCCAGGCCGTACTGGACCGGCTGTCCCCGCAGCCCACGACCGCCTCGGCCCTGCGCTGGTCCTCGGTGTTCCGCATCAGCCACCGGATCGTCGACCGGTACGGCGACGGCCGTGTCTTCGTCGCCGGGGACGCGGCGCACATCCACCCCCCGACCGGCGCCCAGGGCATGAACACCGGTATCCAGGACGCCTGGAACCTGGCCTGGAAGCTCGCCCTCGCCATCGAGGGCGGCACGCACCGCGGCCTGACGGCGAGTTACGACACCGAGCGGCGGCCGGTCGGTGAGGAAGTCGTCGAGCGCACGGTCCGGCACGCCGCTCAGGGCGTCCAGGCCGACCGGATCGATCCGCAGACCATGATGCTGCGCGAGGCCCAACTCCTCGTCGGCTACCGCGGCAGCCCGCTCGTGGACGCCGTGTCCGGGGGACCGGGACCCCAGCCGGGCGACCGGGCGCCTGACTGCGGTGGGCTCTCGGCGCGCATCGCCGCCTTTCCCCTGCGCCTGTACGACCTCCTGCGCGATCGCGGACATGTCCTGCTGGTGTACGGGGACGGCGAGCGGAGCGGGCAACTCGCCGACGCGGCGCACGAGTTCTCCGAAGGCCGGGTCGACACCTGTGTGATCCGGCCCGCCGGATCCGCCACGGACATGTCCGGTCCACCGGCGTACGTCGACACGCTCGGCGAGTTCGCCCGTCTCTACGCGATCGCCGACGGAGGGACGGCCTTTCTGGTCCGTCCGGACGGGTACATCGGCGCCCGGCTCTCCCCGCCGATCGCGGCGCAACTGACGGCCCACCTCGCCCGCACGTTCGCACCCAACGCCTAGAACGGCCAGAACGCCGAGGACCAGCGGGACCACGCCACGAAGGTCGCACCCCGACTGTCCCCACACCCGTGCGTCAGTGCATCAGTCGGGTCAATCCATCAGTTGGGCGGCCAGGGTCGCGCCGAGTTCCCAGCACGCCTCGATATCGGCCTTGCCCGGCTCACCGGTCACCTTCACGACCTCGGCCGCGCGGCGCCAGCCGAGGCCCGTCGTGATCGACTCGATGCCGCGCACCGCCCCGGTCACGTCGTTTCCGCCGTGCACGTAGGAGCCGAAGGGGCGCGCGGCCGTCGCGTCCAGGCACGGGTAGTAGACCTGATCGAAGAAGTGCTTCAGCGCGCCCGACATGTAGCCGAGGTTCGCCGGGGTGCCGAGCACATAGCCGTCGGCGGCGAGCACATCCGAAGCGGTCGCCTCCAGCGCCGCCCGCCTCACCACCCGGACGCCCTCGATCTCGGGCGCGGTCGCGCCGGAGACCACGGCTTCGAACATGGCCTGGCAGTTGGGCGAGGGCGTGTGATGCACGATCAGCAGAGTAGGCACACCCCGCACCCTGCCGCGCCGCCCGCCACCACCGCAAGCACCGCCCCGACGCGCCGACGGCCCGCCGGGGGAGGCTCGCCCGAAGCCCCCGCGTCCCGCGTGAGGCACTCCCTTTCACCGTGTGCGTTGCGGACGGGCGGGGTCGGCTCGGGCCCCTGTGGTGAGCTGATATGCTCGGTCTTGAGCCCGCACCGATCACTCGGTGACGAGCCCGGCGTTGGTGGTCCAAGGAAAGACGCCCCGCTTCCTGCGGGGAAATGCAGGTGCAAGGCCTGCCCGGCGCTCCACAAGCACCGCCTCCGGTCATACCGGAGGCGGTGCTCTTTTGTACGGCCCGAGAGCCGGGCCTCACCTCAGCGGCCCCGCAGCCCCGAGCTGATCGTCCTTCCCGCCCGCTGCACCGCGTCGGCGAGGCGGTCCAGCCGGCGTCCGGCGTCGGTGACGACGGACAGCGCCGCCACCGTGGCGCCGCCCGGCCCCTTCAGCGGCACGGCCACACAGCACACGCCCGTCACCAACTCCTCCCGGTCGAAGGCGACACCCTCCTCCCGGATGACGGCCGCCTCCCGCCGCCAGGCGGCCGGCTGCGGGCCCAGCGGCAGCCGGGAAGGGGCCCCGGCGACCAGAACCTTGCCCGCCGCGGTGAACCACGGCCACACCACGTCGAGGCGCAGCTGATCACGTACGGCGTCGGGGGCGCCGGCGGTCCAGTCCAGCACCAGCGTCTGTCCCTCCCGCAGCACGTTGACCCCGACCATCGCACCGGTCGTCTGGGCCAGACGGCGGGTCGAGTCCCAGGTCGCCGCCCTGAGTCCGGGATGCGGCTGCCACCGCTGGCCGAGCCGGAACAGCCTCGGCCCCATCCGGTATCCGCCGGCGCACCGCTCCACCGCTCCCAGGTCCACCAGCTGTTCCAGCAGCCGGTAGGCGGTGCTCTTGGGCAGACCGCAGTCCGCCGCCAGCCGGGTCAGACCCGCGACCTGAGCCCGCTCCAGCGCTCCCAGCAACGCGAAGGCGCCTTCCAGTACGCTCCGGCCACCGGTGTCCGTGGACGGCACGGCGACCGGCTCCGCCGACCGGTCCGCGTGGCGTGGTGGGTACCTGTCCGAACCCCTCGTGCCGGCCGTCTCCGTGCGGTGCCTCTCGTGCGTGTCCATCGCTCGTCACACTCCCCCGATCACTTCCCCGTGTGCGGTCCGGCGGCAGGCCGTCCGTGCGACACGCGCACCCGGCCGCCCCGGGCCGGTCATGCCCGGAGCGGTCCGTCCGGCCTGCCGGGCCCGCGGCACCGCCGGAGCGGGGACGGGCGTCGTAACTCTTGACCCAACTCCCTTGTCCCGCGCGGCACTTCGCTCCTGCACGCGCCCTTTCGCACCGCGGCGGTCGCGGGCGTGTGCGATTCCGCCGCGCCACCAGCGTGGCCTCCGAGCGTGGGTCGCAACGTTGTCGATAGCTTGTCGCCCAGCACTTGCGGATGCGCGACGGTGAAGGGCGATCTGCACGGGGGTGCGGACATCGTGGTGGAATTACGGCTGCTGGGCCCGGTGGAGTTCGCGGAGCACGGACACGCGAGGGAAGTGGGTCCGCCGCAGCGACGTGCCGTACTGGCGGCACTGGCCGTCGACACCGCGCTGCCCGTGGCCACCGACACACTGATCGCGAGGGTCTGGGGCACGGAACCCCCGGACGGCGCGCGCCGCGCCCTGCATGCGCACATCGCCCGGATCCGCCGGCTCTGCGAGCAGCTCGGCGAGGTGGACGACGTACGGTTCAGGCTGGTACGGCGCTCCGGCGGATACGTTCTGGAGGCGGGCCCTGACCAGGTGGACATCCTGCGCTTCCGCGAACTCGTCGGCCGGGCCCGGGCTTCGGGACGTTCCGACGGCACACGGGCGTCCCTGCTGCGCGAGGCCCTCGGGCTCTGGCACGGTGAACCGCTCGCCGGGCTGAGCGGCCAGTGGGCGGCCCGGGTGCGCGAGGCATGGCGACGGCAGCATGTGGACGCCGCCGTCGGATGGGCCCGGCTGACACTGCGGGCCGGTGACCCGGTCACCGTGATCGGCCCGCTCGGCGATCTGCTCGGCGAGTATCCGCTGGTGGAACCGCTCAGCGAGGTCCTGATGCGCGCGCTGCACGCGGCGGGACGCGGCGCCGAGGCCCTCGACTGTTACGCCGCTCTGCGCCGACGGCTGACCGAGGAGCTCGGTTCCGACCCCTCGTCCGGCCTCCAGGACGTCCATCAGGCCATCCTGCGCGGCAGCCTCTCCCCTCCCCCGGCCTGGCCGACGGCCACCGGCGCGGGGGACGACACCACCATCGCGCTGTCCTTCACCCCGGCGCCCCCCGCACCGTCGGCGCCTCCTCCGCCGCCTCCGCCGTCGCGCACCGCGACAGCCCGGTTGGGCGAGTTACCGTCCCAACTACCCATGGGGGTAAGAGGGTTCACCGGCCGCCAGGACGAACTCGCGCATCTCGACGGACTCCTCGCGGCGGCGGCCGGGCCACCACGGGCCGTGGCGATCTGCGCCGTGTCCGGCACCGCCGGCGTGGGCAAGACGGCGCTGGCCGTGCACTGGGCGCGCACCGCGCAAGGCGCCTTCCCCGACGGGCAGTTGTATGTCAACCTGCGCGGATTCGCCCCGGGCGGACCGGTCATGGGCCCGGCGGAAGCCATGCGCGGCTTCCTCGACGCCTTCGGTGTGCCGCCCGGCCGCATTCCGGTCGGCCTGGACGCGCAGACGGGCCTCTACCGCAGTCTGCTCACCGGGAGGCGCGTCCTCGTCGTCCTCGACAACGCCCGTGACGCCGAGCAGATCCGACCCCTGCTGCCCGGCTCGCCCGGCTGCATGGCGCTCGTGACCAGCCGCAACCTGCTCACCGGACTGGCCGCCGCCGAGGGCGCCCACCTGCTCGCCCTGGGACTGCTCACCCCCGACGATGCGCTGGACCTGCTGACCACCCGGCTGGGCGCCCGCCGCACCGAGGCCGAGCCGTCGGCGGTGCGGGAGATCGTCGACCGGTGCGCCGGACTGCCGCTCGCGCTCGCCGTCGTGGCCGCGCGCGCCGCCGCCGATCCGCGGCTGCCGCTCTCCCGGCTCGCCCAGGAACTGCGGCTGGCCGACAGCCGGCTCGACGCCCTCGACGGCGGGGAGCCGGCCAGCCAGATACGGGCCGTGTTCTCCTGGTCGTACCATGCGCTGCGCCCCGAGGCCGCCCGGCTGTTCCGGCTCATCGGGCTGCATCCCGGACCCGACACGGGACTCGCGGCGGCCGCCGCGCTGGCCGGTGCGCGACCGGCGGAGACCCGTCCGCTGCTCACGGAACTGGTGCGCGGGCACCTGCTGACGGAGACCGCGGCACGCCGGTACTCCTTCCACGACCTGCTGCGCGCCTACGCCGCCGAGCTGGTCGCCACGCACGACACCGAGGCCGTCCGGCACGACGCCACGCTCCGGATGCTGGACCACTACGCGCACACGGCCCACGGAGCGGACGTACTGCTGACCCCCCAGCCCCGTCCGGTGCCTCTCCCGACTCCCCAACCAGGTTCTCAGCCCCTAGAATTGACGGATCATCAACAGGCTCAGGAATGGTTCGGCGGCGAACTCCCCGTGCTCCTGGCCACCGTGCACCGGGCCGCGGCCGAGGGCTTCGACGCGCACACCTCGACGCTCGCCTCGGCCCTCACCACCTTCCTCGACCGGCACGGACACTGGCGGGCGCTGGCCGCCGTGCAGACCGCCGCCCTGGACGCCGCCCGACGGCAGGGCGACACGGCGGGCCAGGCGGACGCGCACCGCGGGCTCGGCCTGGCGCACGACCGGCTGACCCGGCGCGACGAGGCCCGCACCCACTACCTGCTCGCCCTCCAGCTCTTCGGCGCGCTCGGCCACCACGCCGGACAGGCCCGCACCCATCAGCATCTCGCCCGGATGAGCGCCGCGGAGCAGCTCCACCAGCAGGCCCTCTCGCACGCCCACCACAGCCTCACGCACTACCGGGCGGCCGACGACCGGGCCGGGCAGTCCGCCGCCCTCAACCACATCGGGTGGCTGCACGCTCAACTCGGCTATCAGGAGAAGGCACTTGTCTACTGCAGGCAGGCGCTGGTCCTGGCCGAGGAGACGGGTGATCCCAACGGGCAGGCGCACACCTGGGACAGCCTCGGTTACATCCACCACCATCTCGCCCAGTACGCCCAGGCCGTCGACTGCTACCAGCAGGCCGTCGCCCTGTTCCACCGGACCGGCGAGTTCCACAGCGAGGCCGCGAGCCTCGTCTGCCTGGGCGACATCCATCACGCCTGCTCCGCTCCCCGCGCCGCCCACGGCGCGTGGGCGCGGGCTCTGACGATCGCCGACCGGCTCGGCCTCGCCGACACGGACCCGCTGCGGACCGGTCTGCTCCCCCGACTCCGTCTCCCCCACATTCCCGGCCCGGGCGGGCAGGCCCGTCCCGGCGGCGCCCGGTCGCACCACCGGCCGGGCTCGGCCCTTGCCTGAGGCCGCATGTCACCGTCCCGGGGTCAGTTTCCCGGGACCACGAGATCCGCCCTTTCCCAGGGGCGGGTCGTGGTCAGGTAGTACTCCTCGGCCAGGCGCCAACGGGCCTCCCAGTCGATGGGGCCGTGGTCGTCACCGCGGGCACGGAGCCGGCGCATGGATTCGGCGGGCGGGGTGTCGACGTAGACGACCAGGCCGTAGTGGCCCGCCAGTTCGGGACGAGCGGTGTAGACCCCCTCGACGAGGACAAGGCCGCCCCGGGCCACGGCACACGGCCCGTCCGCCGCCAGAGCCCCGGTCGACCAGTCGTAGCGCCGGTAGAGGGCGTCCCGGCCCGAGACGAGGGGGGTGAGGACCTCGTCGCGCAGCCGTTGCCAGTCGAAGTAGCGGTCGTAGCCCTCGGCCGGCGTCAGTCCCGCGCGTTCGTCCGCGGCCATGGGACGGTAGAAGTCGTCGCCGTGCACGACGGTGGCTTCCCCGAGCCCGGCCACGGCCGCGGCCAGGGTCGACTTGCCCGAACCGCCCATGCCGTCGACCGCGATCAGCACCAACCCTTCGCGGACGCGGGAGCGGGCGGCGGCCACGACCCGCTCGGCGACGCTCTGGATCTTCGTCATCAGGTGATTGTGTCGGCACCGCGCGCTCGGCGCTGCCCGATCGGCACCCGGCGTTCACTCGGCTCGCGGGCACCGACCGTCACTCACCGCACGAAAACGATCGAGGGGCCGACATTTTCATGTCGGCCCCTCGATCTTCGAGTAGCGGGGACAGGATTTGAACCTGCGACCTCTGGGTTATGAGCCCAGCGAGCTACCGAGCTGCTCCACCCCGCGTCGTTGAACTCAACTCTACGTCATCTTTTCGGCTCCCACGACCATGATCGCCCGCGGACCGGCGACCAGGGGGTCCGGACAGCGCGGGGCGGGTTCCACCGGGTGCTGCGGCCGGCCCGTGGCGGCGCGCCGCGGGCCATGGCAGCTCACAGTGGCTCATGCCGGCGACACTCCGGCCGTGCGGGCGGGCCGGAGCGCTCCGCGGGCTGTCACACGTCGGTGGGCAGACCGCTGACCTCGGCGATTCCGCGCAGTTCCTCGTCCTGACGGTGGCGCTCGCCGATGAATTCGGCGATCTCCCTGCACCGCTCGGGATCATCGGCGGTACCCGAATCCGTGACGACCCGGACCACACCGATCTCCTCGGTCTCCAGCTCGACGATCCGGTTGTCCAGGCGTCCCGTGACGGCCACGGCGACCACGAGGGACGCCTCGTCGCGGACCTCCTGCGGGACACTGTCGGGTTCCGCGCCGTCCAAGCACAGTTCGATCGCTCCCGCCCTCTCCTCCCTGATCGCTTCGAGTACGGGCTCGACCATGCGCAGCAAGAGCGCGTAGTCCGCCGGAGCCATACGCAGGCGGAGCATTTCGAGGTACAGGTCGAGGGGCCGGTCATCCGGTGCCTGCTCTGATGCGTCCATGGAGCTTCGCCTTCCCCAATGTGGACGACATGATCGCGTCTCCCACCAGCATGCTGTGAATCGGCGCACACCGCCGGTCGAGACGGGCGCCCGGGAAGCGGCCGAGGGGGCTCGTGCCCTGTTCGCACAGGCCACGAGCCCCCTTCAAACTCTTCCGTCAGGATCCGTCCGCCGGGCTCGTCCGTCCGGGTCAGGTCCGTGTCACATGTAGGTGCGCCGGATGCGGTAGAGCACGAAGATGCCGGAGAGGACGAAGATCCCGCCGATCACGCCCGGCCACAGGTTCGCCCCGGTCTCGGCGAGCGCGCCGGTCCCGACCGCCTGCGGCTCGATCCCCGAAGTGGCCGACGGGTAGGCCCCGGCCGCCGGCTCCGTCTGCGCGGGTGTCCCCACCTGGCCGCCCTGGTCGGTGCCCGGGGTCTCCTGTGCGGCGGACGAGCCGTCCCCGGCCGCCGACGTCACGTCGGACTTGGGCTCCACGCTGACGGGAGGCGCGTCGCCGCCCGCCGGCTCGGTGCCCGGCGCTCCGGCCGTGGGCTCCTCGGTCTGGCCGCCGCCGTTACCACCGGCGGCCGAGCCCCCCGCACCCTCGGACGGGTCGGCCGCGGTGGGTGCAGGCTGCTCCGACGGGTTCCCGGTGGGGTTCGGGTCTGGCTCCGAGGGGTTCGGGGCCGCCTCCGAGGGGTTCGGCTCGGCACTCTGGGACGGCTTTTCGCTGGCCGGAGGGGTCCCCTGCTGTCCGCCGCCGTTGCCGTTGCCGTTGCCGCCACCGTTGCCGGCGCCCGCGCCGCACTTCCGGCCGCTGTTGATGCAGTCGACCACGTGATTCATCAGGCTCTCGTCGAAGACGTTGATGAAGTCGCCATGGTCCGTGACCGGCTTGTGCACCTGCTCGGGGAAGGAGTCCACCGCGAACAGCGGTGACGTACGGCCGCCGTCCTGGAGGCTCGGGGCGTTGATGGCGTAGACGATGCGCTGCACCAGCTGCGGAATGGCCTTGAAACTGCCGGGGCAGTTGCCCTGGGCGTCCGCGAAGGCCACATGGGTGCGGTGGTTGGCGCTGTCGATGTTCGCGCCGTCCCAGCAGCTCTGGAACTTGAAGGTGCGCACCACGTCGCTGCCCTGCGGACAGAGCGGGTACTTGTCCTTCAACTGCCGGTCCTCGAAGCCGGTGCAGCTCCAGGAGGCGTTGGCGTTGGCGGTGCCGTTGACGAACGCCTTGGCGTCACCGGTGATGATGCGCAGCAGGCGGGGCATCGCCGTGACCTTGCTGCGCGGGTTGCCGACGAAGGTCAGGGTGACCTGCTTGGGCGTGACGATCTGCCCGGCGTTGCCCTCGGTCCCGCCTCCGGGCGCGCCCGCGTCGCGTTCCTGCTTGCCGTTCTGGAGGCGCACCACGGGCCAGTAGTACGAGGACTTGTCGCCCTTGTCCTGGCAGGAGGTGTCGGCCTTGGCCAGGTCGTCGTCACTGGCGAAGGCGGTGTTGGACTGGTTGCCGACGTAGTCGTGGAAGTGGTGGGCGCCGTTGGAGACGCCGGGAGCCACGATCACGTTGTCGGAGTTGAACAGTCCGTTGGCGTTCACCCCGCAACTGGAGGCGAACTGGCCCTGGGAGGCGTCGCCCTGGGGCTGCGGGGTCTGCGCGTTGGGCTGGACGGACATGATGTCCGCGTAGTCGGCGGCCACGGGGCCGTTGCCGACCGGAGCGGCGCCGCCCTGCTGGCCGCCCTGGTTCTGGGGCGGGCTGCTCTGGGTCTGCGGAGCGCCGCTCTGGTTCGGCGGCGGGCTGCTCTGAGCGGCGCTTGCCCCGCTGCCGGGCTGCATGCCGGAAGGACGCAGGGTGCAGGCCGCGAAACCGTCGAGTCCGCTCGGCGGGTCGCCCGCGGCGTCGATGGCGGCCACGATGCGGCCGATCGACTCGGCCCGCTTCTCCTTCAGCGGATTCATGACGGCGTCGGCGCCGCTGTCGCCGCTCTGCTGCATCTGGTCGGCGGTTGCCTGGAGTTGCTGGTAGGCCGCGGCGATCTGCTGGTCCAGGAGCGCGAGTTCCTTGTCGACATCTCCCTTCGCGGCGTCCGGGACCGTCGTCAACTGGGCACCGACGTCAGGGCAGTCGATGGTGGCGGAGCCGGCGGACAGGACGTGGACGCCCAGCGGGTCGCCGCCCGTCCCGGTCTCGGTCGCCGATGCGTAGACGTTGACTGCTACCAGCCCGCCTCCGCCCAAGATCAGTGCGAAAGCAAGTGTGGTCGCGCGTCGTGCGCCCGTGGGGCGTCTGCGCGTGTTGCGTCCCAAGGTGGTGCTCCTACGCGTCGTGGTCGGCTCGGCATGGAATTTCCCCTGCCCCTATACGCGAGCCGGTCGCGTCGTGTTCAAACGTCTCTCGAATTCACAGCAACCCCGTACGGAGCAACGGCCCGAGGACACTTCGGCGAACAGCCGGGAGACCGGATCGTCCCGGGCGAACGGGCACGGGCGGACGCGGCCCGCGGCGGCTGTCCGGTTGCACCGGACGCGGAGCGGTGGCCGAATGAGAGCACTGCACCACACGTACGTCCTGGATCCGGGCCCGGCCATGGCCCGGGCGAGTGGGGCAGGGTCAGGTGCTCCGCCGCTGCCACCGTGGGCACGACCGGGCCACGGCGTCGAGGCGGGTGAACTGGTGGCGGGAGCGGAGATCGACTACGGCGGGGTCTTTCACTCCCTGCCCGGCATGGTCGCGCTGCTCACCCCGGATCTGGTCTTCGTGGACGCCAACGATGACTACCTGGGCAACTCCGGCCGCTCCCGTGAGCAGTTGGTCGGCCGGTATCTGTTCGACGTGTTCCCCGACCGGCCGGACGATCCGGCCGCCAACGGGATGCGGAACCTGGAGGCGTCCCTGCGCCGGGTGGTGGAATCCGGGGAGCGCGACGCCATGGCCCTGCAGCGCTACGACGTGGAGTCCCTGGACCGGCCGGGCGTCTGGCAGGAGCGGTACTGGAGCCCGGTCAACGCCCCCGTGCTCGACGAGGACGGCACCGTGGTGCTGGTGGTCCACCGGGTGGAGGAGGTCACCGAACTCATCCGGGCCCGCGGCGGGCCGACGCACGGCGACCGGAGCCCCGTGATGGAGGCCGAGCTGTACACCCGCGGCCGGGAACTCCAAGAGGTCAACGACCGCCTGCGGCGGGCCCACGAACACGAACGGGAGGTCGCCGTCGCCCTCCAGGACGCACTGCTGCCCTCACCGCACCAGATCGGGCCCCATCATGCCGCCGTGCGCTACCGGCCGGCCACGAGTGCGCTGAACGTGTGCGGCGACTGGTACGACCTGGTGGCGCTGACCGGCGACCGTATGGCGGTCGCGGTGGGGGACGTCGTGGGGCACGGCCTGTCCGCCGCCTGTGTCATGGGCCAGTTGCGCAGTGCCCTCAGTGCCGCGTCCCGTGCCTCCCGGGGCCCCGCCCGGGCACTTGAGGTGCTCGGGCTGTACGCGCGTTCCGTCGACGGCGCCGAATCCACCACGGCGGTGACGGCCTGGATCGACTGGGAGGCCCACACCATCACGTACAGCAGTGCCGGGCACCTCCCGCCCGCCCTGCTGCACGGCGACGGGAGGGTGGAGTTCCTGGACCGGGCGACCGACCCGCCGCTCGGGGCCCGGCCGGATCACGTGGCCCGCCCCGAGGCCACCACGGGCTTCGCCGAGGGCGACACCCTGGTCCTCTACACCGACGGTCTGATCGAGCGCCGCGTCGAAGACATCGATGTCGGCCTCGGGCGCCTCGCCACCGCCCTGACCCAGCACCGGGAGGCCGAGCCCGAGGCACTCGCCGACGCCCTCCTGTCGGACCTGCTGCCGCCCGGCGGGGCCACCGACGACACGGCGCTGGTCATCCTCCAGCTGTGAGCGGGACCGGTGACGTACGGCGGTCACCGCCCGCGACCCGCGGCTCCCGGCCACGAGGGCTTCCGGACGGCGTCACGCGGTGGAGACCGCGGAGGTGAGGCGGTGGGCGCGGACAACGGCGAGCACGCATCCGGCGAGGAGTGCGGCGGCCAGGGCCGCCAGTCCGCGCAGCGGCCCGGTCGTCACCGGTCCCGCGGCCAGGGCGCGTGGCGCCAGGCGCCCCTCGGGGTCGTAGACGACAGCGAGTACGTCCCCCGGCCGTACGGTCCGATCGCAGCCCCGCCGTACGCGGACCTTGAGCGGTACGCCGTCCCGGGCGACCACCGAGCACAGGTACCGGGAGCGGCCCGCGCCCGCCCGCTCGCCGCCCTCGACGGATGTGACGACCATGGGCGCCACACGCTCCCCGTCCTCCGGCACCACACCCGCGGCGGCCTGCGGGGCCTGGAGGGCGAGGCACACGCCGAGCACCGCGACGATGCCGACGAACGCCCGCCCCGCCCGCACGCGAACGAGGTGGAGGACGAGGACTCCCGCACACACGAGCCCCGCCTCACCACTGGCCAGTACGGGCACCCCGGTCCGATCGCCGACGACCCCCACGCCGACGATGGACCCGGCCCCGAGAACCCCGGCGAGGATCCCCTCCCCCACCAGCCACCGGGGCGGCCATCCGACGAACTCCGCGGGCCCCCACACCGTGCTCCGCAGGTGCTCCGTCAGGTCCGGCTCCGGGGCGGGCGGAGGAAGACGCCACCGGCGCATACCTCTCCCACCTCCAGCGTCGTTCCTCGTCGGTCAGCGCCTCGTATCCTGCCGTTCACGGCGGACCGCGACCCTGCCTCCGTCCGGAACAGATGGCGTGGACAACGTTTCCGGGAGTCGGCAGCGAAGCCCGCCGTCCGCGCTCCCCGGGGGCCGACCGTCACCCTCACCTTCAGGCGACGGAGCGTCAAACACCTTGACGCAGAACGGTGTTGCCCACATCCGCCCTCAGAGCCAGGGTTGCGGAGCCAAGGACTTCGTGAGCAGTACACGTCCGCCGACGCCGGCCGGCAGTAGCCCGGCCACCCTGCAGTCGAGGCAGAGAGCCGGGCCCGAGGACCAGTTGACGGCCGAGGCGCGGCAGGCCAGCACGACGGACACGGCGACGGCGGCGCCCGGCAGCGCTCCCCTGCCGCACCTGTGACAACAGCCCGGCGTCGAGGAGCCGGTCGCACTGCGCGTACACCTGCGCGTGCGGAACCGACCAGAAGGGCGCGACGGTGCGTGCCGCCTCCCCCTGACGTCGTACGCGCTGGCCTCGCCCAGCTTGCCGATGACGCCGAGGACGAGATACGAGGCGGTGGTCAACCGGGCGTGAGCCATGGGGCGACCGTATCGCCACGCGATCACCGGGTGGCGGGAACCACCGGGCGCGGGCACCGCACGGCAGGCTCCGCCCGACGCGAAGAAGATCCGGGTGCCCGGCACAATGCGGGGTAGACGGGCGATCACACAGCCGACCGCACTTCAGGCCCGCCGGGCACCCGCACTAGGAGTTCCTGTGACCACCTTCGTCATCACCGTTCCCGGGACGTTCGTCCACGGACTGCCGGACGTCTCCCGTGCCGACGTGGAGCGCAGGCTTCGCCCTCAGGACCCGCAGAACACGGACCTGGGCGAGAGCGAGGAGCTGAGCCTGCTGACCGTCGACGAGAACAACACGTTCTCCGTCCGGCTCGAAGTCGAGGCGGCGGACCGCAGAAGCGCCGAGGCCGAGGCCGTGCGACTCGTCTCCGGTGCGCTCCGCGACAGCGGCCTGTCCGAGGACGACGCCCCGCTGGGGCCGGCCGCCGTCACGGGGATCGACCGGGAATTCTGACGGCTCACCGTCAGGTCATCCTCGCGGACGACCGCGCCCTCGGACGGCCGGGCCGGATCTCGGGCCGGCCGTGCGGCGGGTCTCAGACCGGCCGTACGACGCTGTGGATGGCCGCCTGCCCGACGTAGTTGATCGACTCCTCGGCGATCCGCGCTCCGGGACTCGGCGCATGGACCATCATGCCGTCACCGACGTAGAGGCCGACGTGGCTCACGTTGGCGTGGAAGAAGACGAGGTCACCCGGTTGGATGCCTGCCAGGGCGACCGCCGGACCGACCCGCGCCTGGTCTGCCGTCGCGCGGGGGAGCATCACCCCGGCGCTCTTCCAGGCCGCCTGAGTGAGGCCCGAGGGGTCGTACGAGCCGGGTCCGGACGCTCCCCACACACACGGCCTGCCGACCTGAGCACGAGCGAAGGCGACCGCCTCCGAGGCCCTGCTGTCGTATCCGACGACCGGCGGGGCGGCGGCAGCGACGAGGCTGTCGATGCTGAACCCCGGATTCGTGTCGACGGGCCCGGGCGCGGCGGGCCACACCTGTTCCCCGCCGGTCCGCAACGACTGCCGCCAGGTGTCGTCGACCGGCGCGGGCGCCGGCTCGTACGCGGGGGCCGGGGGAGGCGGGGGTGCCGATTCGTACGCGGGAGGCATGGGAGCCGACTGATACGAGGCGGACTGGGCCGCCGACTCGTACGCGAGGGGCAGCAGCACCGACCTGTACTCGGGCTGCTGAGGCGCCGGCTCATACGAACGGGGCAGCGGCGCCGACTCGTACGCGAGAGGCAGCAGCACCGACCTGTACTCGGGCTGCTGAGGGGCCGACTCGTACGAAGTGGGCAGCGGCGCGGGCTGGAACGCGGTGGGTTGGGGGGCCGACTCGAAAGCAGTGGGCGTGGGAGCCGACTGGAACGCGGCAGGCTGAGGTGCCGACGCATACGCCGTCGGCTGAGGAGCTGACTGGAACGCGGCAGGCTGAGCCGTCGACGCGTACGCGGCGGGCTGAGGCGCCGACTGGAACGCGGGGGTCTGAGGTGCCGACCCGTACGCGGGGGGCTGAGGCGCCGGTTGGAACGAGGGCAGTTGCGGCTCCTCCACCGGCCGGTACTCCATCGCCGGGGCCTGCACGACCGGCGTGCTCTGCCGTGCCACGTGCCGCGACAGCAGTTCCTGCGCGGCGGCCAGCTTGCGCCGGGCGCTGTCCTTCTTGAGGTGCAGCGAGGACTTCTGTGACGGGGCGGCGGGGGCGGAGGCCGTCGGGAGCGCCGCGCGGACGGCCGCCTCGGGTCCGGGTACCGCCGGGGCGCGCCCGGCCGTCATCTCGGCCACGGGACCCGCGGTCAGTTCCAGGACGGGGCGCGCTGTCAGTTCCGCGGCCGGACCCGCCGTCAGCTCTCGTACCGGCGCAGCCGTCAACTCGGCCACGGGCCGGGCCGTCTGCTCCAGTTGATACACCGTCGGAAGCTCCGCCGGGAGCTCCCTCGGACCTCTCGCACCCTCGGACGGGCGGACGCCCTCCCCACCGCGGTCCGGCAGTCTGTCGGTCGGCAGGATGGCCGGGGCCGAGGGTCCGAACCGGGAGCGCGCCCCGTCGAACCACTGCCGCATCAGGGCTTCCTGGGCGGGATCGACAGCCGCGCGGCCCTGGGCGGGGGCGCGCCGTTCGGACTTGCGGCCGGAGTTCGCCACGGCGCGGGTCGCGTTGAAGTTGCCGGTGGCGCTCTCCGCCTGGTCGTAGAGGGACGAGAGCCGTCGGCGGACTTCTTCGCCGCTCGGCGGGGTGCGTTCCGGCGCCATGGAGTGGTGCTCCTTCCGTCGTCCGCCTACCGGGTTAGCTGTCGGGTTCGGGCGGACGATTCCGGAAGGTATGCCCTACGACCCCTGCCCCGTAAGGCAGTTGGGTCGATTCACCCCAAGTTCGGTGGGTCCCCGGCTCCAGCTGCCACGAGGACAGGCCGGACTCGGCGGAGGCCGCACCGCCCGGCGAGCTTCGCCGGAGGGAGTCGGGCGGCCTGGTCGCCAACTTAGCCATGTTGTGCACCCGATGTGAAGATCCACGTCCCAGATGTCCGATACATTTTCGTGACCTTCATCGCATCACCTCGCAGCGCAACGGTGAGGACACACGCCGTGCTCGAAACGGCGGCTGAGCACGCCCGTTGGGACGATCGCGACCCCACTCCCGTCCCGGCCCCGACCGGACTCCCGTCCCGCCGGTCCGACCCGCTCGGTCCGGGTTCCCGCCGGCATTCCTGTCCGACCGGCCGGCCCAGCCTGCCCCGACCCGCCGTTCGCGCACCCCGCCATCTCGGATGTGTCGGAAGTGTGCGCAGAACTGGCGTTCCCTGGCATCTCGTTCGACATCTGCGGCGCCCATTGGTCACACTTCGACCGGTTCTGGCCGAGCTGGCCGGATGACCGCTGCGGCCACGTCCCGGCCGTACCTTCGAGGCACGTCAGACCACGAGAGCGAGTCGAGGATCCCCACGTGCACGATGCGCCGATCTATGCCCAACTGATCTCCGAACGCGGCGACATACCGACGCTCGTCCGGAGCGAAGCCCGTCGGCTGCAACGCGACTTCGAGTGGATCCTGAGCTGGGATCCGTCGACGGGCGCCCCGCTTCCCGCGTCCGCCGCCCGGCTGGCGTCCGGCGCCCGCCGCCCCTTCTCCCCGGGCCCGGACCCCGACGAACGGCTGGACTCGACCGGACGCTAGAGAACGCCCGGTTCGCCGCCCGGCCGTTCGACGGAGAGGAGGTCGAGCCCACCGTCGATCCGGTCCACCAGGGCGGCGACCGTCGTGCCCGTGGCCCGATGCCAGGTCCGCGCGCGCCGAAGCATCGCGTGGTCACCGCCCTCGACCCGCACGGCGCTCGCGGAGCAGCCCGCCTCCGCGGCCCGGCGGACGAGGGCGAACGACTCCGCGGGATCGGTGACCCGGTCCCGGTCACCGTGCAGCACGATCACGCGCTTGTCCCGGAGGTGGGCGACCGGCTCACCCTCCGGGCACCAGGGCGCGAGAGCCACCACGGCCCGGACCTGTGGTGCGGCCGCGGCACGCAGCGCGGCGCGCCCGCCCATCGAGTGGCCCACGAGGACGACCGGCACCTCCCCCACCAGCTCGGCCAGTTCGGCCAGTGCCCGCAGAACATCGCCGACGGGGTCGGCGTCCGCGCCGTTCCATCCTCTGTGGCGGTAGCGCACCTGCCCGACGAACGTGTCCTCGGCCGGCAGCGCGCGCGTCACGGCGCGCGCGAAGGGCCGCATGCGCACACGCGCGACATTCCACGGTCGCGACGGGGCCCTGCTGTCGACGGCGCCTCCATGGAGGACCAGTACGGCGGCACGCGTCGGACCCGCGTCCGGGCGGGTGAGGCGATACGGCAGCAGCGCCGTGGGGGCGCCGGTCACCTCGGACCCGGACACATCATCGGCGGACATCCGCGCGGAGCCTCGCATGACACCTCTCCATCCTCACGGTGCCACGCCACGCCTCGCACCCGACCGAGAGGAGGGACCGTCTCACCGACCATTTGATATCCGTAGCCGAAGCAGCGGCGGATGGGTAGCACCTCGCACGTCTTGGCCTCGTCGCCACCGACGACCGCGCGTGCGCCTGCACCTGCACCTGCACCTGCGGTGGCGTTTCGCGGTGGCGGTCACCGATGAACCTTTATGAGAATAACCGTGTGTAACGCACGGTCGGCGGCGGAGAGGTCCTCCATCATTTCTCCGCGGTGGTGAGGGTCCGCCCGCGATGGCGGCTGTGAAAACCGCTGTCCGATTGCCGGAACCCAGTGATAGAGATCCAGGGTGACAACGACACTCGAGTACCCCGCTCTGCTGAGACTGATCGACGAACGGTCGACTGCCTTCCGCGCCGCGGTCGCCTCCGCGCCCAGCCTCGACGTACAGGTGCCGACCTGCCCCGAGTGGACGCTGTTCGATCTGGCGCAGCACATCGGCGAGGGGCGCCGCGACTGGGCCGCCACCGTCGCCGCAGGGCCTGCTCCGGCCAAGTCCGCAGCGGAGGGCGCCCCGGCTGCGCCTCGGGAGCGCGAGGCCCTGCTGGCCTGGTTGGCGGAGTCCACCGAGCAACTGCTGGACGCACTGCGGAAGGCCGGCCCGGATCGCGGTTGCTGGACGTGGTGGGAGACGTCGCAGTCGCCGCAGACCTCCGGTGCCGTAGCTCGGCACCAGCTCCAGCAGATGGCGGTGCACACGTACGACGCCCAGATCACCGTGGGTGCCCCGCAGCCGCTGCCGGCCGAGGTGGCGCTCGACGGTGTCGACGAGTTCCTGTCCACCTGCGTCGCAACGACGAGTGCCTGGCCGCACAAGCCCGCCGCCATCGACTTCCACGCCTCCGAGGGCCGCTCCTGGCGCCTCTCGCTCTCCGCCGACGGCGCACGGACCGCCCGTCTCCCCGGGCCCGACACCCTATCGGCCACCGCTACCGGCCAGGACCCGGACGCGGCCTCCGCCTCCGCCTCCGCTCGGGGCACGGCCAGTGAGCTGGTCTTCATCCTGTACGACCGTATCCCGTTCGACTCCCTGAAGCTCGACGGCGACCGACGTCTCTTCGACCAGCTCAGCGCCTGGGACCCGGATGAGTAGGACGTGACGAAGCGCCCCCTCGTACGCCCCGGGGCATGCCTCCCGCCAACGGCTACGACCACGCGGTGGTGGCCTCGGGGCCGCGGGGGGAGCGGACCGTCACGGCTGCGAAGCGGCTGACGAAGGCGGCGGCCATGGTTCCGGGTCACAGCCGGGTCGCAGGCACGGCGATCCATCCGGGCACGCTCGGGCCATCAGCCCATCTGTCCGTGTCCTCCGTCTGTCCGTCCGTGCTCTCGGTCGGCCAGTCGGTGCGCTCGGTCCGTCCGCGCGTGCCCTCAGTGTGTCTGTCCTCGCGCTCAGTCCGAGTCCTCGGGCCGAGCGCGGTAGCCGTTGCGCCACTCCTGATAGAGACGCCACAGACGCGCGGCCCGGGGGCAACGTCCCGACTCCCTCTGACACGTGCGGCAACTGCCGACGTGACCGACGTACGCGGCCTCGGGGGCGTCCTGCCCCGGTTGCGGATTCGTCATGGCCCTCGGCACCCGTCGGCGCGACGTGCACGAGCGCATCGCCGCTTCTGATGCCGTACTTCCGCCCCGGGGCCGACGGCGGATGCACCTGCCGAGGACCGATTCCCGCTTGCCGTACGCGACTTGCTGCCCGCCGTCGACGCAAACCGGAAGATGGGACGACCTGGTGATCGGACGAGCAGCCGAATTGCTGGGTGTCTGCCGCCGGATACCAGTCACCCGTTCCCCGTCGCGAACCGTGGGCTCCAGTCGCCGATTCTCCCCAGGCCGGGCGTCAGTCGAGGATCTCGACCTCGATCTCGTCCTCGGCCACAGCCGGGAACGGCCCGTCGAACCGCGTCCTGCGGACGGTCAGATGGGCCACCTCGAAGTCCATCTCGGAGGCCTCGGGGGGTGGTGGCGGGTGATAGCGCCCGGAGCACACGGACAGGTTGACGATGAGATAGGCGTGCCAGCCTCTGCCCACCCCGTGCCGGTCGTCGAAGGCCCGGACTCCGTTCACCCACCACACGACGCGATGGGCGCCGAACTCGACGACGAGGTCGACCCAAGCGCCCGGCCCGATGGAAGGGTCCCGGTAGTAGTGCTCTGTGCGGCGAACATGGTTGGAGAGTTCCAGCAGGTCGGGGTTGTCGGGGTGGTACTCGAAGACGTCGATCTCCTGACCGCCGTCCCGCCACGTCCAGATGGCCGGCCAGGCGCCGGTCACCGTGGGCAGCCGGAGCCGCGCCTCCAGCACGTCGCCCGTGCGGACCATGAACGCGTCCGAGCTGCCCTCGGTGGTGAGGAGGCCCGCGTCCCAGTCACCGTCCGCTCGCCGGGTGGCCCGGAAGAGACCCGTCCGGCAGTAGGCGGGGTCGGTCACCAGGTGGTCGAGTTTGCCGTCGCCCGGATTGACCGGACCGCCGTCGGGATAGGCCCAGGAGTGGCCCGCGACCCATTGACGGGCCGAGGCGAAATCCGCCGTGAAGACGACATCGGACACGCGGCACTCCTCGATGACGGCGTTTCGCGTACGCCCCAGGTTCTCCCCGAGGGGCCTGCGCCCACACCCCGTTCACCACGACCCGCCACAAAACAACCCGACGGGGTGAACCAGCCGCACTCCGGCGCACCACGCCCTGCTTCTCCCGATGTATCCGCGCCCAGGCGGTCGCCCACCCGCGCGGGTCGGGGACCGTCTGGGTGCGGCCAGGAAAGGGAAGCCGTGGCACGGCCGGCTCACCATGGTCTCGGCTCCGCCGATTTGCATGGTTCGACCGATTGCATGGTTCGACCGATTGCCTGGTCGGGTGCCGCGTCTCGGGTGCCCGACCAGGCTCCGTCCGGCTACAGGTACGGGCGGGTGATCAGTTCGATCGCGTGACCGGCGGGATCCTTGAAGTACACGCCTCGACCGCCGTGCTCGCTGTTGATCTCGCCCGAGCGTCGCATCTGCGGATCGGCCCAGTGCTCGATGCCGTGGCCGCAGAGCCGCCGGTACGCCCGATCGAACAGCTCGTCGTCGATGAGGAACGCGTAGTGCTGCATCTGGATCTCCACCGGCGGCTCGGCGAACTGCAGCAGCACACCATCGGAAAGCTGGATGTTGGTGAACGGGCCCCAGGACGGCGCTTCCGGCAGTTCCAACAGCTCCCGGAAGAAGCGTGCCGACGCGTGGCGGTCCTTGGAAGCGATGATGGTGTGGTTGAACGTGACTGTCATACGGCTTACCTCAATGGTGTTCGACACGAAAACGGACTCGCGGTGCATGTGCACAGGGAGGTCCGCGTGACGAACCGAGAGGGTGCCTTTCGCGCACCCGCCGCGTGATCAGCCGTCCACCGGGTGGCCCATCCGTGAGTGGCGTAGCGCCGGTCCGGTGTTCATGTCGGTGACCCTACTCAATCGACTCGACCACGACAACGTGCGGTTCGGGGGACGGGCCCCGAGGAAGTCGTCGCCAGAGATCGCCTGGCAGTGTGCGATCGCCCCGGCTGTCGGTGCCCTCCTCACCTGCAACCCCCGAAGCGCATCGTCGCGTTGCTGGAGCGGGCCGGACTCGTCGTCACCTCTCGACTGCTGCAGGAACCTGGCGAAGGAGCGAAGAGAACGGTCGCCAGTTCATGGCGCGGAAACCCGAACGTCTCATGACGGCGCAGCCGTTCGGCTTCAGGCGACCTGGCCACTGTTTCAGGCGATCTGTTCCGATTCGCTCGTCGGGTCGGACGCTCCGGTTCGCCACGAGCCGGGGAAAGGGCGGTGGACGGATCGCGTGAGCGGCAGACTGGCCGCCATGACCGCACCGGATCCCAAGGCTGACCTTCACCGCTATCTGCAGTCGGCTCGTGACGCCCTGATGTGGAAGCTCGAAGGTCTCTCGGAGTACGACATCCGCCGCCCGCTCACACCGACCGGCACCAACCTCCTCGGCCTGGTCAAACATGTGACCGCCGTGGAGCTGGGCTACCTCGGCGACACCTTCGGACGGCCGTCCGGTGAACTGCTGCCCTGGCTCGAGGACGCCGCTGAGACGAACGCGGACATGTGGGCCACCGCCGACGAGTCACGCGAGGACATCACGGGGCTCTACCGCCGGGCCTGGGCACACGCGGACGCGACGATCGAGGCGCTGTCGCTGGAGACGACCGGCAGGGTGCCATGGTGGCCCACCGGGAAGGACGAGGTGACGTTGCATCATGCGGTGGTGCGTGTGATCGCGGACGCTCAACGGCACGCCGGGCACGCCGACATCATCCGGGAGCTCCTGGACGGCGCCGTCGGGATGGACAAGGCCAACGACAGCATGACAACGGGCGACTCGGCGTGGTGGGAGGACTATCGGAACAGGGTGGAGCGCGCGGCCAAGGAAGCCGGCCACGTCACTTGAGGGCTGTCCCGCACCGTGCGGACCGGCGTCGCGGTGCATCGCGCTGATCATGCGCCGCGCATGGCCCGCGCATGCCCCGCACACTCCACGCCCGGCCCGTCCAAAGGGAATCGATCCATGACCGGCACCGCCCCCGATCTTCCGCCCCAGGCCGACCTGGGGCAGTTGCGCACCCAGGCCAAGGACCTGCGCCTGGCCGTTCTGCACGGCAAGCCCGGCGCCGCCGAACGCGTCGCCGGAAGCGGCCCGGTGGACCCCGGCCGGTTCTCCCTGCGCGACGCTCAGCACGTCATCGCCCGCGAACACGGCTTCGCCCGTTGGCAGGACGTCGTCAGCGCGTTCGGCAATCGCCGGCCACGAGAACGCGATCTGCACCGCTGGTTCGCCGTCGAGCTCAACAACGCACTCGGGGACCTGCTCTTCGACCTGACCCCCAGCACCCCGCGCGACGAGCAGGACCGCGCCCTCTACCAGGCCTACGCGGCGTGCTACCACTGGCTGGAGGCAGGCACGCCCGCCAACCACGGCCGCGCCGAGTACGCCATCGCCCAGACCGCCCTGGCCATCGGCCGCCCCGGGATCGCCGCCCACCACGCCCCGCGCTACGCGGAACTGATCGCCGAGCATCCCGGTGCCTTCACCGACTGGGACATCGCCTTCTCCATCGAGATCCTGGCCCGGACGGCCGCCGCCACCGGCGCTCCGGACGCCGGGGAGCTCAAGACCCGTGCCCAGCGCCTCACCGACGGGATCGCCGACGCCGACGCGCGCGAGGTCGTTCAGGATCGCCTGGACCGCGGGCCCTGGTTCGGCTTGGAACGGGAATCCGACGCCCCGATTACAGGGGATTGACGAACCGTCAGCTCAAGTCGGCCGGCGACGCGGAGGCGTCCGGCCAAGTCCCTCTTCCCGCAAGGTCGAGGATCAGGGCGGCGATGTTCCACGCGTCGTCCTCGCCCCTGTGGTGTCTGCCTTCCAGGGGCAATTGCGCGAGGCCCAGGGCCTGCGCCATCCCGGGGCGCTTGCGCAGTCCGTGGGCCGTGGTGAAAACCGCCTTGGCGTTGGTGTGCCGGTGGCCGAAGGGGTACGGAGTCGCCGTCGCGGCGCACTGCCGGGTGAACTGGTGGCGGTCGTAGTCGCCCCAACTCGCCCACGGCCGCTCCCCCGTACCGTGACGCGCGGCCAACTCACGGCAGGCCTCGGCGAATTCGAGCCCCTGCTCGACCTCGCCCGGGGTCAGCCCGGTCAGCCCCGTACAGAAGGCGCTGACGGTCGACCGGGCGGGCCGGACCACAAGGCGGTGCTTCTCCACCCGTACGCCCATGTCCAGGTCGACGACCGTCAGACCGATCTCGATGATCTCGCTCACGGCTCCGGGCGGCGGCGGCCCGTCCCAGCAGGTCGCCTCGACATCGACGACGTTCAGCAGTCCCCCGGCGCTGTTCATGCGAGTGAGCGTAGGAGGCGGCGCGCTGCCGCGTCACCGGGTTTTCCGCTACGCGGCTTCGGTCCGGCGGCAGTTGGCGCTCCGGGTCACGGACGGGGCCAGGGACGTCCGCCGATGCGCTCGATGTCGGTGTTGAAGCGCCGCAGATAGGAGGCGAAGGCGGCGATGTCCGTCTCCGGCCAGTCCGCCATGACACGGTCCAGGGAACTGATGAGCCCCTGCCGCTCCTCGTCGAGGAGCCGCGCCCCCTCGTCCGTGATGCGGAACTTGCGGGCCATGCCGCCGTCGGGGTCGGGGATGCGCTCGACGAGCCCGGCGCGCTTCGCGGCGGCGGTCTGCCGGTTGAGGGTGGAGGCGTCCAGCCCGAAGGCGTCGCTGAGTTCACCGATCGACATCGGCCCCTGGACCCGGATCCGGCTGAGCAAAATGTAGGCGCTGCGCTCCAGGACACCGTCCTTGGTCCGGCCGCCCCTGTGGTTCATCAGTCCATGGCGGCTGAGCAGCATCTGCTCGTACTCGACCTCGTGTGTGGGCCTGACCATCCGCCTGCCGCCTCCCGCTGTCACCTGAGCCGCGCGTCCCGCGCCTATCGGTACGGCCCGGCTCCATGGTCCCATACCCGCGTGCACGAGCCACATCACATGCATGAGCCACATCACATGCGTGATACATAGAGCATGTACGATGCACATCCCTTGCCCCGCAGTCAGACCCGAGGAGTCCCTCATGGACGCCCCCCAGCCCACCGCCCGAGCAAGCGGCGTGGTCGCCACGCTCGCCTTCGCCGGCACCGTGGCGGCGATCATGCAGACGCTGGTCACTCCGCTCATAGCCGAGCTGCCCCAGATCCTGCACACCACGCCCGCGAACTCCGCCTGGGTGATCACCGTCACGCTGCTGGTCGCGTCCGTCTGCGTCCCGGTCTCCGGCCGTCTGGGCGACCTGCTGGGCAAGCGGCGGATGCTGCTCGCCTGCTCCGTCCCGCTCGTGGTGGGCTCCGTCGTGTGCGCGCTCTCCTCGTCCGTCGTCCCGATGATCGTCGGGCGGGGCCTGCAGGGAATGGGCATGGGCATGATCCCGCTGGGTATCGCCCTGCTGCGCGACGTGGTGCCGGCCGAGAAGCTGAGTTCCTCCATCGCGCTGGTCAGCGCCTCCATGGGCATCGGCGGCGGCCTCGGCCTGCCGATCTCCGCAGCGGTCGCCCAGTACGCGAACTGGCGCGTCCTGTTCTGGGGCTCCGCCGTGCTCGCTGCGGTGATCGGAACGCTGATCTGGTTCCTCATCCCGGACGTGCCGGCCAGCGCCAAGGGTCAGCGCTTCGACGGGCTCGGCGCCCTCGGGCTCGGCGTCGGCCTGGTCTGCCTGCTCCTCGGCGTCTCCAAGGGCGCCGACTGGGGCTGGGGTTCCGCGACGACGCTCGGCCTGTTCGTCTCCGCCCTGGTGGTCCTGGCCGCCTGGGGTGCCTGGGAGCTGCGCACCAAGGACCCGCTGGTCGACCTGCGCACCACGGCCCGCCCCCGGGTCCTGCTCACCAACGTCGCCTCGGTCTTCGTCGGATTCGGCATGTACGCCAGCATGCTGATCATCCCGCAGCTGCTCCAGTTCCCCGACGCCACCGGATACGGCCTGGGCCAGTCGATGCTCGCGGCAGGCCTGTGGATGGCGCCCGGCGGCATCATGATGATGATCGTCTCCCCGTTCGGCGGGAAGCTGACGGACGCGCGCGGCCCCAAGTTCACGCTGATCTGCGGTGTCCTCGTCATCGCCCTCGGCTACGGACTGGCGCTGGCCCTCATGGGTACGCCCTGGGGTCTGATGCTGACCGGCATGGTCATCAACAGCGGCGTCGGCCTCGCCTACGGTGCGATGCCGGCCCTGATCATGAGCTCGGTCCCGCTCTCCGAGACCGCCGCCGCCAACGGCTTCAACTCGCTGATGCGCTCCCTGGGGACCTCGGTCGGCGCGGCCGTCGTCGGGGTCATCCTCGCCCAGATGACGACCAGCGCGGCCGGCTACACCTTCACCTCCGAGGGCGGTTTCCGCACCGGGCTCATCGTCGGTGGCTGCGTCGCCCTGGTGGCCGCCGCCATCGCGGCCGTGATCCCGGCGGCCCGCGCCGCCCTCGGCGGCGACACGACCGACCCCGCCGCCACGCCGGAGACCGCCTCGGCCGCACGCTGAGGTTCGCATCCCCCGAGCGCACCGGTTACGGCGGCCACTGTCCGCCGTAACCGGTGCGCTCGCGCCGTAGGACGCCCGAAGCGATCGCACCGCCCGTCACACCGGCCCGGCTGCAGACGCCCGGAACCTCCCGACCGGGCCAGGGACGGTCAGAACCCCCCGAGCCCGTTACGGACGGTCAGGACTCCCGACGCGGGCACGGCCGGCAGCCGTTCGGCGCGGGCCGGCGTCTCCGCCGCTGCCTCCACCAGCGTCGACCTGCCCAGGTAGGTGAGCGGTCCGGGGTCGTCGACGGGGATCTCGTGGAAGCCGAGACGGTCGTAGAACGCCCGCGCGGGTCTGTTGGCGGTGACCATGCCCAGATGGACGGCCCGAACCCCACGGTCGTGCAGGGCGGTCAGGAAAGTGTTCATCAGCGCCCTTCCGTAACCGCGCCGCTGGAACTCCGGCAGCAGGTCGATGTGCAGGTGGGCCGGATAGCCGGCGAGTTCGGGCAGGATCATGCGCTCGGGGGTGTGCAGCAGCCCGACCATCTCCTCACCGGGCGTGCGGGCCGGTGCCGTAGGGGCCGGATAGCGGTGCGCGACACGCGGGATCCACGCGTCGCGGAACCGCTTGACGAACTCCGCGGTGTCCCCGGTGCCGACCACGTAGCCGACCGCCCGGCCGCTCCCGTCGTCCAGGACGAAGGCCAGTGCGGGCTCCAGATGGCAGTAGGGCGCCGCGAAGAGCGTCGGCATCAGCTCCTCGTCGGGATACAGGGCACGCGAATCCCCTCCGAGGTCCGCGGTGCTCACGCACACCTCCGCGACGGCGGCGCGGTCGGTGGACCGGTAGGGGCGAAGGGTCGGCACTGGGTTCATGGACGGATCCTCCCTCGCATGGGAGCGCTCCCACAAGAGGTCGGTCGCACCCTCGGCGGGGCGGGACGCCCGGGCACCATCCGGCACGAGCTGCCACGAGGTGCCATGCTGAAGTACCGGATCACGACCTGGGAGCAGGGAACGACGGCAGCGTGAGGACAGTGACTCGGCCGAACCGAGCGACGATCTGGAACCGGTTCGTGGCATCCGACCCGGGCCTGCTGCGGCTCATGGCCGGCCTGCGGACCGTCGGCGCGATCGCCCTCACCCTCGCCGTCCTCGGCCTGATGGGATCCGGTCCCAGCCGCATGGTGACCGGAGCCATGACCGCCATGGTCGCCACGTTCTCCATCAAGGAGAAGCACCGCGGCGAACAGGCCGTCACACTGGCGCTCGGCCTGCCCGTGGCGATCACGGCGATGTCGCTGGGCGCGCTGCTGCACGGTCATACGTTCGCGAGCGACGCGTGCTTCATCGCCCTGATCTTCGCGGCGGTCTACTGCCGCCGGTACGGAGACCGCGGTACGGCACTCGGGCTGATCGCCTTCCAGGTCTACTTCCTGTCCCTGTTCGGCGGAGCGACCTACGCCTCCCTCCGCGAACTCTGGGCGACGCTGGCCATCGGCTTCGCCTGCAGTGCCCTGGTGCGCTTCGCCGTGATCGTCGAGTCGACCGAGCGGGTCCTGAGACGGCTGCGCAAGGCGTTCCGGGCTCGCGTGGCCCAGTTGGTCTCCGTCCAGATCGACCTTCTCGACGCCGGTCCCGACGACGTCGAGAAGGCTCTGGACGACGTACGGCTGCACACCTCGCGGCTGCACGAGAGCGCGATGATGATCCAGGACCGCCTGGACGAGGGAACCGCCGACGGCGCGACCGCCTCGCTGCTCCAGCGGCGGGTCGCCGAGGCCGAGATCGCCGCGGAACGGCTCGGCGTCCTCATCCTCACCGCGCGCAGCGCCGAGCCGGCCGACACGCTCGCCCTGCACCTGCCGGACGCGCCGCTGCCCGAGCCGGGAGACCGGCTCCTGAAGCAGGACGACACCGTCGAGACGCTGCACCGCGACCTCGAAGCACTGCAAGTGCTCGTCGCGGGCCCGGTCTCGGGTGAGCGCGGCGCCGGGGTGGCCCAGCTGCGCAACCGGCTGCTCGGCTACCGGGACGAGGAGAACCTGCCGCACGCCCCGGCGGCCGTGCAGGACGTCTTCCGTGGCATCGGCGAGGCGACGCGGGCGGCCCTCGGACTGCGGCTGGCGCTCGACGGCCCCCAGGACGAATCCGACGACTCCCCCGAGACGAAACGTTCCCGCGAGGAACTGGACGCCGAGGACGCCTCCATCGCCGCGGAGGAGGGCGAAGAGGAGGAGCCGCACCCCACGGGACTGGACCGGCCTACGACCCGGGCGGCGGTACAGGTCTCGGTCGGATCGACCCTGGCCATCGTCGGTGGGGAACTGCTCTCCCCGCAGCGGTGGTACTGGGCCGTGCTGACGTGCTGGGTCGTCTTCCTGAACACCTCCTCGACCGGGGAGATCCTGGTGAAGGGCTATCGCCGGCTGCTGGGGACGGTCCTGGGCGTGGTCGCGGGTGTCCTTCTGGCAGATGTGGTGGGTGGCCACACCTGGACCGCGTTCGCCCTGGTCCTGCTGTTCATCTTCGCCATGTACTTCACCGCTCCCGTGTCGTACGTCCTGTTGTCCTTCTTCGTGACGGCGATGCTGGGGCTGCTGTACACGGTGCTCAACACCTACAGTCCGGCGGTGCTCGTCCTGCGGATCGAGGAGACGGCGCTCGGCGCGATCTGCGGGATGGTCGCGGCGATCGTGGTCCTTCCGGTGCAGACCGACCGCCGTACGGACGAGCTCCTCGCCGCCGTGCTCGTCCGGCTCGGGGACGTCAGCGGTGCGGCGGTGGAGCAGCTCAGCGGCGGTATCGCCCTCGATCTGCTGGGCAAGGCCCGCGAACTGGACGTCGCCCTGGACAAACTGCGGGCCTCCACCAAACCGCTGACCCACCCCATCACTCCGTGGCGGGCCCGCCGTCAGACCGCCCGCTACATCGTCGCCCTGCTGGAGACGTGCGCCTATCACGCTCGGTCCCTCGCCGCGACGGCCGAGCTCCTCCCGTACAGCCGGTCGGTCGCGGCGGATCCCCGGCTCAAACTGGCGGGCCGCCGGATCAGCCACAACATCGACGTCCTCGTCGCCCGGGTGGCGGCGGACGCCGGGGACGGTGTCGCGGAGACCGGGGCGAGCCTCGCCGCCATGCTGGAGTTGGACACGCCGGACTCGCCCCGGCACGACCGCGTCACGGGCCGCGTCCTGCGCCATCTGCAGCGTCTCGACGAGGGCGTGATCGGTCTGGCCCGCCCGCTCGGGGTGCGGATCTCGACACCCGCCAAGAAGCCGGCCCGGAGCGCGGCACGCTGACTTGATCCTTGACCTGTGCGGCGGGGAGGCGTCGTACCGCGGCGACGGTTCGGCTGTCGCACGGTGGCCGTCGCGGGAGGCGGCTCAGCCCACGTTCCACAGGAACCGGTGCGTGTGGATCCCGAAGTAGGGGAACGACTGCACCTGCCGGACGCCCTCGATCTGCCGTACGACGTCGTTGACGAAGTCCAGCAGATCCCTCGGGCCCGGGCAGACCACCTCGGCGAACAGATCGAAGCCACCCGAGGTCAGTACCGAGTAGACGACCTCGGCCCGTTCGGCCAGCGCGTCGGCGACCGCTCGTGGGTCGCCGTCGACGGCGATGCCGAGCAGGGCCATCGCCTGACCGCCCATGCCCATCGGGTCGGTGACCCCGACGACCTGGACCGCCTGCGAGTCGAGCAGGCGTTGCAGGCGCTGACGGGCCGCCGACGCGGACAGCCCGACCTTGGGGCCGAGTTCGGCATAGGCGATACGGCCGTCGATCTGCAGTTCCCGCAGGATGGCCCGGTCGATCTCGTCCACGCTGTTCCTCTCCGGCTGGCCCGGTCCAAGGTTAACGGCGGCGTTCAGCCCATCAGTTCGGCCAGGGCGGCGGCGAAGACGTCGGTGTGGCGGTCCACGTCCTCCTCGGTGGTCGCCGGGCACATGAGCGCCATGTTGTGGAAGGGGGTCAGCAGGATGCCCCGGTTGGCGAGATACAGGTGGAGGAAGTCCTCCAGCTCGGTGTCGGCCGCCGCGGCCGATTCCGTTCCGGTGCGCGGCGCGGGGTCGGCGAACCGGTATTCGGTACGGGCTCCGAGCCGGCTCACCGACCACGGAAGGGCCCATGCGTCGATGCCCGCCCGCACCCCGGCCTCGAAGCGTTCGGAGAGCTTCGCCATCGTGTCGAACGCCGTGTCGGTGAGGACGTGTTCCAGGGTCGCCCGCGTCGCGGCCACGGAGAGGGCGTTCCCGGCGAGGGTGCCGCCGACGCCGCCCATGTCGACCAGATCCAGGTCGGCGCGGCCGAGCAGTTGGTCGGCGAGTTCGGCGGAGAGCCCGTACGCTCCGGCCGGGATCCCGCCGCCGATCGCCTTTCCGATGGTGAGCATGTCCGGCTCCAGGTTCCAGGCGGCGGTGCAGCCACCGGGACCGGCGGAGAAGGTGTGCGTCTCGTCGTTGATGAGCAGGGTTCCGTACCGGCGCGTCAGCTCGCGGACGCCCTCCAGATAGCCAGGCTCGGGCAGCACGATGCCGATGTTGGTGAGCGCGGGTTCCATGAGGACGGCGGCGACGTCCCCGTGGGCGAGTTCGCGTTCCAACTGCGCCAGGTCGTTGAACTCCGCGACGCGGCTGGTGAGGGTGACGTCGCAGGGCGCGCCGACGTTCCCGGGGCGGGCCGTGCCGTGCCCGTCCGGGCCGACCACGATCAGCGACTCGTCGACACTGCCGTGGTAGCTGTAGCTGTTCACCAGGATCTTCGGGCGGCCGGTGACCGCCCGCGCCAGCCGGATGGACCAGCGGTTGGCGTCGGTCGCGGTGAGCGAGAAGCTCCAGCGCGCGAGCCCGAAGCGGCGGGTCAGTTCGGCGCCCACCCACTCCGCGTCCTCGGTGGGGAGCATCGCGGTCGCGCCGCCGCTCTCGGCGAACCGGGTCCGCACCGCCTCGGCCACCACCTCCGGGGAGTGACCGGCCATCGCGCCCGTGTCGCCGAGGCAGAAGTCGATGTACTCATGTCCGTCGATGTCGGTGATGCGGGCACCCCGCGCGGTGTCCAGATAGCGCGGGAACGCCCCCGCGTTCTTGTTCATCCAGGTCATCGGGACCCGGCCGAACAGATGGTCGGCACGCTCGTACGCGGCCCTGGACCGCGGGTTGCGGCGCTCGGCCTCGGCGCTCTCACGAGCCAGGAGCTGCTGCAGGCGAGTGCGGTCCATCGCGGGACTCCTCTGTCGGTGAACTCCGGAGATGAACTCCATCGGCGAACTCGGTCGCCGATCTCCGCCGGTGAGCGGATTCAGCAAGAGTACGAATGTAAAGGCCGCCAGAGCAAGAACTCACGATTGATTCGTTCGTGTCAGCGACTGAATCATCTGTCGCGGTGACGGATGCACCAGACACCCTCTTCGAAGCGAACCCGCCCCAGATGCATCACAACCGGTCGGAATGAGTCAACCAGCGATCACCTTCGTATCTCTGGATCAGCGCGGAGTCGCCATCCGAACCAGCGCGCAGTCGCCGAGGGGCGACCGGCGACAAGCATCGTCAAGGAGTGGGGCATGACCGGGAATACGGGGGATTCGACCTGTGCGGGACAGAGCCGGACGGAAGTCGTCGCGTCCGGCGAAGGGGCGGTGTTCGTCGACGAGAGCGGGCGGCGGCGCTCCTGGCTGCGCAGCATGGGCTGGATCGTCGCGGTCTCCTGCGTCTGCTTCGCCACGGCCCTCGCGGCCGTGGTGAGCGGGGGCGACTCGGCGGCGCCCTGGCTGCCCCTGCCGAACGGGACGGAGAAGGCGCACAAGGACACCTCGGCCGCAGGTGCCGCGTCGCGCGTCGAGGCGCGGCCCACGGACACCACGTCCCCCTCGGCCGCGGGACGTGACGGCGCGTCCCCGAGTCCGCGTGGGTCGTCCGCCGGGTTCATGCCCCTGCCGACGGCGGACCCGGTCACCGACCGGCGGGCCGGCGCGGCCGGGTCCGGGCAGCAGCCCTCTCACCGCGGCGCGAGCGCGACTCCCTCGCCCTCGGCAGTCGCGCCGAGCGTCCGGCCCAGTGCGACTCCTCCGCGCGTCGCTCCCGCCGTCCCGCCCGCCGAGGCGTCCGGCTCGCCGTCCCCCTCCCCGAGCGGCACGCCCGGGGAGGCCACACCGTCACCGACCCCGGACCCGAGCGGCGCCACGACCGCCGGAACGACCTCGGCCGAAGGCCTGCTCGTACGCGTACGGCTCACGGGGCTCGCGGCTTTCGGCTGACCGCGGTCGGGATCGGGGTCGGGGTCGGGCGGCGGGACGGCACCCGGCCGTCGCGCCACGCGGGTGCGGAATCGGACGGGACAGCCGTCAGCGGGAATTCTCCGGGGCCCACACGCGGTCGGCGTAGTCCAGGAAGTTCCTGCCGAGGATCTTCTCGATGCGCTCGGAGGAGTACCCACGCTGTTCCAGGAGGCGGACGAGGTCCCGGAACTGGTCCACTCCGCGCAGGTCGAGCACGAAGGGGAGCGTGTCGTCCCGCTCCCCCGCCGCGCCGACACCGGCCTCGCGGCGCAGGGCCACGTGTTCGGCGAGATGCGCGCGGTAGGCGTCGAGGTCGTCGATGGACGTGACGGTCCCGTCGGTGCCGATGCCGACATGGTCCTCGCCGCACACGTCGACCGCGTGGACGATGTGCTCCACGACGTCCGCGGCCGTCGCATGGCCCGACACGTTCAGGAACGGCATGAAGTAGATGCCCACGAAGCCACCGCGCGAGGCCACCAGGCGCAGTTCCTCGTCCGTCTTGTTGCGGGGGAGGTCGGCGAGCGCCCGGCAACCGGTGTGGTTGATGGACACGGGGCGCCGCGCCATCTTGGCGGCCTCCAGGCAGGTGCGCTCACCGCTGTGCGAGAGGTCGACCATGAGGTGGTGCTCGTCGAGGGCCTCGACGAGGCTCCGGCCGAAGTCGGTCAGCCCCCGGTTGGCGGGCGCCATCGAGCCGTCGCCGATGTGGTTGGCCTGGTTGTACGTGAGCTGGACGACCCGCACGCCGAGGTCGGCGAAGGTGGCGACGCGCCCGGTGTCCTCACCGACCGCGACGGCGTTCTGGAAGCCGTAGATGACGCCGATCCGGCCCTCCTCCCTGGCCCGGTGGAGGTCGGCGACCGTACGGACCTTGAGGAGGTCGGCCGCGTTGTCCCGGATGATCCCGTCCCACACGGCGATCTCGTGCAACGTGTGCTCGTACGGCGGCAGATCGCCCATCGTGTAGCCGAGCGTGATGTTGACCGCGGTGAGGCCCGAGGCGTGGGCATCGGCCAACGTGCGGGCGTCGACGGTCAGTTGCTCGCTGGAGGGATTGAGCTGTGCGGCGGCCTCGGCCGACTGGGGGGCGTTCGGGTTGTCGAGCTGCCCGAGCGCGTTGATGATCATGGGGAGGTTGGTCATCGGGTCTCCTCGACGGGGTGGGTCGCCGCGGGCTCTACGGCCTCGGGGTTCTGGACGCGGTCGGGCCGCCCGGCGCCGGGGAAGGCACCCTCGAACTCCCGCCGTTCGAAGCGCCGGCCGCGCTTGACGGTGAGGGTGACGCTGCGCAGGTGCTCGATGTCCCGCAGCGGATCGTCCTCCAGGACAACGAAGTTGGCGAGCTTGCCGGCTTCGACGCTGCCCATGATGTCCTCCGCGCCGGCACTCCGGGCGCCGATCAGCGTGGCCGAGCGCAGGACCTGCTCGGGTGACATCCCGCAGCGGTGCACGAGGAAGGCCAACTCGTCGTACAGGGCCGGGAAGGGGTCCTCGGGGTCGGTCTCGTAGTCCGTGCCGGTCGCGATGTCGACGCCGGCGCGGTGGGCCTGGGCGGTGAGCACGGCGGCGAGTTCGGTGTTGGCCGCCGCGCGCGCCGCGTCCTCGGGACCGTCGCCCGCGAGTGCCTCGCTCGCCCACATGCCCGCGGTCGCGTCGAGGACGGTGCCCTTCTGCCGCATCAGGGCGAAGAGTTCCTCGATGCGGGGGTCGTCGCCGGCGGCGAACCGCTCGTACTCGACCCGCGGCTTGTTCTTGTAGCTGATCAGCGGTGAGTCCGTGCCCTCGAAGGCGAGCAGGGTGACGTGCGAGACGCTGTCCGCGCCGGCCAGGACGATCTGGCCGGGCGTCGCCGGGAAGACGGTGGCGTGGGCCCAGACGGGGACGCCCTGGCGATGCGCCTCCGCGGTGATCGCGGCGACGGTGGTGTGGTCGAGATCCGCGTACACCTTGATCGCCGAGGCGTGGGTCCCGCGCGCCAGGGCAACGGCCAGCCGCAGATCGGTGTCCTTCGTGATCGCCTGCATCCACGGCACGGCGCCGGGCGTCTCGCCCTGGGACACCTGGTGGGTGCGCGGGTCGTCGAAGAAGCCGGGGCCCGCCATCAGCGCGGCGTAGCGGATGTCGGGGCCGGGGATCTCACCGACGAGCGTGGCCCTCGCCAGATCGCCCACCTGGCGCAGGTCGTCAGCCATGTCGCGGATCGCCGTGACGCCGCTGTAGACGAGCCGGCGCAGCACCGCCTCGGCGACGGGCCGGTCGGGCGGTGTCGCGATGTGCTGGTGCGCGTCGATCAGGCCGGGGACGACGAAGCGGCCGTCGAGGTCGAAGACCTCGGCGTCGGCGGGCAGGTTCTCGGCGATCACGGCATCGTCCCCGACGGCGCGGATGACCGGGCCGTCGACCACGATCGACGTCGAGCCCCGGGCCGGCCGCCCGGTTCCGTCGAACAGCGTCGCGCCGCGGTACACCGCGACGGCTCCCTTCACCGCGGGTGCGTGCGGGGCGGGTGCGCCCGAAGCCTCGTCCGTCATCTTCACCTCAGTAGTCGCTTCAGTAGTCGCTCTGTCCGGACCAATCAGTGGCTCGATCCGACGTTGTTACGCTCTACGTAACAGACGTATCGTCTCTCGCAACATGCGCTACCGTACGCTCGCAGCTCATCACGCCACAAGGAGGGGGGCGGACGTGCCCGAAGCACCCCGTACCGCGGTGGACAAGGCCCTGGACCTGGTCGAGGCCGTGGCCCGCGCGTCCCGGCCCCCGCGCCTCACCGACCTGGCCGAGGAGGTCGGACTGCATCGCGCGACGGCCTACCGGGTTCTCGTCGACCTGGTCCGGCGCGGCTGGGTGCTGCGCGCCGGCGACCGCTATCTGCCCGGCACGGCGGTCCTGCAACTGTCGTCCTCGGCGGCCAGGAACTCCCTCGGAGCGCTCGCCCGACCGGTTCTCGCGGCGCTTTCCGAGCACACCGGGATGATGGTGAACCTTCAGGTGCCGGAGGCCGACCGCTCACGCGTCATCGATGTCGTACGCCCGGACCGCCTGGCGATGATCAGCAGTCTGACCGGCGAGGCGCTGCCCGTTCACCGGTTCGCCGGCCCGCTCGCCCTCGTCGCGGCCCTGGCCCCCTCCGACCGGGTGCCCTATCTGCGCGCCGCGGAGGAGGCCGGGTACCCGCTGTCCGGACCCGACGGGCTGCTGGCCGACATCGAGCGCGCCGAACGGACCGGGTTCGCCGTCGAGTACGGGCGCAACGAACAGCCGGTCGCCTCGCTCGCCCGTGCCGTGGTCACGCGCTCGGACGCCCCTGTCTGCGCCCTCACCCTGGTCGGCCTGAGCTCGGAGTTCGACGAGACCCGGCTGCCCCGCCTGCGGGAGCGACTGCGCGAAGCGACGGACGAGCTGGGGCGGATCCTCTCGGACCCCGGATATCCCGGAACGTCCGGAGGCCCCGCGGTCTCGGAGGCGGCCGAGGTCTCGGGGGCGCCCCGGGTCTCCCAGGATTCGGGGGCTGCCGGCGTCTCCGGTGCCTCCGGTGTCTCTGGTGCCTCCGGTGCCTCCGGTGCCTCCGAACGATCCGGTAGCCCCGAAGGGCCCGGGAGTTCTGGACACGCCTCCTCCCATCCCGGGTCATCGCCCCGGCCCACGGCCACACCTACGTCCCAGCCCCAGCCACCGTCCACGTCCACGTCCACCGAAGGTCCGGCATGAGCGAGATCCTCTTCCTCGACGGGGCGCAGACGCGCGCCGCACTCGAGCCGCACCGCGTCCTGGACGCCGTGGCGACGGCACTCGTCGCCATCGGCCGTGACGAGGTCTCCGTACCGCCGCGGATCGCGGCGCACGCCCCGGGCGGCCTGCTCGGCGCGATGCCCGGTCATGTGCCCGGGCTCGGACTCGCGGCCAAGCTCGTCTCCGTGTTCGCCGATCCGGCGCGGCCCGGTCGCAGCAGTCACCGGGGCATCGTCGCGTTCTTCGACGCGGCGGACGGCCGCCCGCTGGCCCTCATGGACGCCGAGCCCCTCACCGAGATCCGCACCGCGGCGACCGCCACCCTGAGCGCCCGGGCTCTGGCCCGTCCGGGCGCCACCCGGGTCGCCGTCATCGGTACCGGTGCCCAGGCACGTGCCCAGATCTCCCTGCTGGCGGCCATGGATCCCGAGACCCCCGTGTCGGTCGCGGGCCGCGATCCCCGGCGTGCCGAGAGCGCCGCCGCCCTCCACCCCGCCGGCCGGGCCGCGGACGACATCGAAGAGGCGGTGCGCGAGGCCGACACGGTGTTCTGCTGCACCGGCGCCGTGCGACCGGTGATCCGTCGCGCGTGGCTCGCCCCCGGCACCCACATCAGTTCGGTGGGCGGCTCCCACGGACCCGAGCTGGACGCCGACACCGTCCGGGACGCCACCCTCTTCGCCGAATGGCACGGCGCCGCCACGACCCCTCCCCCCTCCGGCGCCCACGAGTTGCAGGACCTCCCGCCCGAGCGGACCGTGACGCTCCTCGGTTCGGTCCTGGGCGGCGAACACCCCGGTCGGCGGGACGACGCCGAACTCACCCTGTTCAAGTCGACGGGCCACGCCGCCCTGGACGTCGCGGCCGCCCACGTCGCCGACGCCGTCGCCCGCGCGAAGTCATGGGGCACCCGCGTCGCCATGTGAGCCGCATCCGTGCCGGCGAGCGCACGGCGAACCGCGTCACGGGTCACGGGTCACTGAGCCCGCGTCGCGGGCGCCGCGGGCGTCGCCGATGGGAGGCCACCGTCCACCCGTGGACTTTCGTCCCTGGGTTCGGCCATGCTGAACAGTGCTTCCGCCGGTGCGCACACGGCCCGGGACCATGGTCGCGGACCGCATCCGCCAGCCCCCGTGGCGGCGAATCCACCGCGGCAGGCCCGCCGTGTGACGTGGGCCGACCGGCCGGTCGGCCTGGCCGGTGCTACGGGCCCGGCGGAACACGACGCGGAGGAGGCCATCGCCCCATGAGACCTACCGGAGCGGACGGCGGCGGAGTGCGGGAACGGCTGGGCAGAGCTCTGTTCAGCCGGGTCGCGGGCCCGGAGGGACCGAAGAACCGCGCCCGTATCCACGGCACGCCCGGACCGCGCTGGTTCGGCCCGGACCGCCCGATCCGCACCGTGCACGGGGACGCGTCGATGTTCATCGGCGGACTCTCCGCGCTGCTGCTCCAGTCGCTCCACCCGCTCGCCATGGCCGCCGTGTCGGCGCACTCCGGCTTCCGCGGGGATCCCTGGGGAAGACTCCAGCGCACGAGCACCTTCCTCGCGGTGACGACGTACGGGACGGCCGAGAGCGCCCAGGACGCCTGCGACCGGGTACGGGCGGTCCATGAGCGGGTGCGCGGGGTGACCTCGGAGGGAACGGCGTACCACGCGGCCGATCCACATCTCCTCGGGTGGGTCCACGTCGCGGAGGTCGACAGCTTCCTGCGCGCGCATCAGCGGTACGGCGCGCGTCCGCTGTCCGGCGCCGACTACGACGCGTACGTGGCGGACACGGCCCGCGTGGCCGCCGCTCTCGGCGTCCTGGACCCGCCGACGAACCGTGCCGAGCTCGCCGAGCGGCTGACCGCGTACCGCGGGGAGGTGCGGGCGACGCCGGAGGCACGCGATGCCGCGCGGTTCCTCCTGCTGAACCCGCCGGTGCCGCTCGTCGCCCGCCTGCCGTACGGGGTGCTCGCCGCGAACGCGGTGTCCCTGCTGCCCGCCTGGGCCGCTGCCGAACTGCGGCTTCCCCGGCTGCAGTTGGTGGACAGTGTCTGTGTACGTCCGCTCGGCTGCGCGTTCACATCGGCCGTGCGCTGGGCGATGGCACCGCAGCGAGCGCGAGCCCTCACGCCGGTCGCGTGACCGGCGACCGCGCCGTCCCGCACGCCCGAGCCCACCTGTGCCTGCTCCGCTCCCGGGGGATCGTGTCGTAGGCCCACCGGCATGGGACAGGCCCAGGGACCCTGCGGTTCGGGTTGCGGGGCCGACCCTCTTCCCGACTCCGGACCCACCGTGCGGAGCAAGGAACCAGAGCCGCCACGCGGCCCGACTCCCCGGTGAACACGGCGGCGGGAAGACGGAGCCGATCATCACGGCGGACGGCGCGCTCGCCGGTCCGTCGCCACGACCGTTCCGTTCGCTGCATCCGGCGGGCGGCCCCAGGCCGAAGCACGGGTGAGCCCGGTGGACCGGCCGGTCCCGGACGGCTCCGGAATCGAGGCGAGGCCCCCGTCATGATCTGCTGCCGTCGCGCGCCGGAACCCGCCACGCCCGGGTGGGGCGCCCCTTCCGCCGGAACGTCGTCCACCGTTCCTCCCGGAGCCGCCCCGTGGAACTGAGCAGCCCAGACGAGGCGGAGACCGCCGACGTGGGAGTGACCACCGGCTTCCTGGCACGGAAGCTCGGGGTCTCACCCACGACGCTGCGCTCCTGGGACCGACGGTACGGGCTGGGGCCCGCGGTGAGGGTGGACGGCCGGCACCGCCGATGGGCTCCCGATGACGTGGCCATGGTCCAGGAGATGTGCCGGCTGACCGCCGCCGGCCTGCCTCCCGCCGAGGCCGCCCGCGCCGCGAAGGAGGCGGCTCGCGGCCGGGTCGCGGTATCACCGCTCCTCGCCGACCGGACACGGGCGGGCGTCCGGGTCCCGGAGCGGGCGGCGCTGACGGCTCCTGGCCCGGGACCAACGGGGTCCCGGTCGGGCACCGGGCCGCCGCCGGGTGACGTGGGCCGGGACGGCCGGGGACTCGCGCGTGCCGCTTTCCGCCTGGACGCCCTCGCCGTACGGGAGCAGCTCGCGGCCGTGGTCCGGACCCACGGTCTCACCAAGGCCTGGGAGGAGGTGATGGTGCCCACCCTGCGGGAGGTGGGCCGCTCATGGGAGTCCTCGGGAGACCGTTACGTCGAGGTCGAGCACCTCCTGTCCTGGCACGTCTCCGCCACCCTGCGGCATCTCTATGTGTCCACGGAGGGGCACGAGCCTCGCACCATGACCTCGCCGGTACTGCTGGCCTGCCTTCCGGACGAGCAGCACACCCTGCCGCTGGAGGCGCTCAACGCGGCGCTGGCGGAACGGCGGGTACCCGCCCTGACGCTCGGTGCCGCCGTCCCGCCCGAGGCGCTGATGGCGGCGGTGCAGCGCGTCGGGCCACGGGCGGTGGTCCTGTGGTCGCAGTCGCCGACCACGGCGAACCTTCCGCTCGCCCGTCACATCGCCGCCACCCGCTGGGGGGTACGGGGAGCACGCACGCGGAGCCGGGTCCTGCTGAGCGGACCGGGCTGGGGCGGACAGTCGAGCCCGGGGCTGCTCCGCCCACGTCACCTGGCCGAAGCAGTCGGTCTGATCACCGCGCCGGACGACTGAACCCGACGGCCGCGGTGCGCTCGTGGGCCTGACGACGGCTCCATACCCGCCGTGCCAGGCCGAACCCGGCCCGGCACGACCCCGCCCCATGACGCCGGGAGCCGCCCGTGCCTACGACCTCAGGAAGGCGGCCAGGCCCTCCAGCAGCCGTTCGACATCGTCCTTGTCGTTGTACGGCGAGAGTCCTACGCGCAGGCCACCGGTGTCGCCGAGGCCGAGGTGCCGGGACGCCTCCAGCGCGTAGAACGATCCGGCGGGCGCGTGCACACCACGGGCCGCCAGGAACGGAGAGGCGTCGGCCGCGTCCCGGTGCTCGAACGTCAGCAGCAGGGTGGGCGTACGGTCGCCCGCGCGGGAGCGGACCGTGATGCCGGGCAGCTCGGCCAGCCCCTCCTCCAGCCGCTCGCGCAGCATCCCCTCATGCCGCTCGATCGCCGCGAAGGCCGACCTCAGCCGCTCTCTGCGCCCGCCCGTCGTGACGGTGCCGAGCCCGGCGAGGACATCGATCGCGGCGGTGGTGCCGGCGAGCAACTCGTAGGGCAGCGTTCCCAGTTCGAAGCGCTCGGGAACCGTGTCGGTGGACGGCAGTAGCTTGTCCGGCCGCAGCCCCTCCAGCAGTTCCGGGGAGGCGGTCAGGACGCCGTGGTGCGGGCCGAGGAACTTGTAGGGCGAGCACACGAAGAAGTCGGCACCGAGCCGCCCGAGATCCACGAAGGCGTGGGCCGCGTAGTGCACCCCGTCCACGTAGAGCAGCGCCCTCGTGTTCCCGTGGACCAGGCGTGAGATCCCGGCGATGTCGGGCACGGTCCCGATCAGGTTCGAGGCGGCGGTGACCGCGACCAGCCGGGTGCGCTCGGTCAGCAGCTCACCCACCGCCGACGGCGGGAGTTCACCCGTCTCCGGATCGAAGTCCGCCCACCGCACGCGGGCACCGGCCCGTTCCGCCGCCTGGATCCAGGGGCGGATGTTGGCGTCGTGGTCGAGACGGCTGACGACGACCTCGTCACCGGGGGCCCAGTCCTGCGCGAGTGTGCGCGAGACGTCGTACGTGAGCTGGGTGGCGCTGCGGCCGAAGACGACCCCGGAAGGATGTCCGCCCACCAGGTCGGCCACCGCCTGGCGAAACCCCTGGACACATCCCTCCGCGTTCACCTCTCCGGGGGTCAGGCGCCCCCGGATCGACAGCGGTCCGGTGAGCGCGTCCGCGATCGCACCGGCGACCCGGGCCGGGGTCTGTGTTCCGCCCGGACCGTCGAAGTGCGCGACACCGGACAGCAGGGCGGGGATCTCGGCACGCAGTGCGCCGACGTCGTACGTCACTAGGGCTCCTCACGGGCGGCGGCGTCGCGGCCCGTGCCGGTCGGCCCGGAACGGGGTCCGGCGGGCCGGAGCCCCTGACCGGGCGGGCGCACACGATCTCCGGTGATCATGACAGGGCGTCCGCCGTGGTGGGAAGGCGACTCAGGGTCCTGGGCGCACCCCCGGACGTCCCGGGACGCCGGAGGAATGCTGGCCCGCGGGACTGCTGCTCCCAACCCGCGGCTTGGCGCAACCGGTACCCCTCGTCGGGGAACACACTCCGAAATGTGCCCCGCGTTCACTCGAACGGGCTTCCGGCGGACGACGCACGGCCTGGGGCCGGCACCGGAGTTCTCCGGTGCCGGCCCCAGGCCGTGCGTCATGACGCGCCGAACGGGCCTGAGCCCCTTCACGCGTGACGGTGCGACCGGCGGTTGCCGGTCAGTACCCGGTACAGAACCAGAAGAATCAGCGATCCGGCGATGGCGGCGATCCAGGTCGACACGTCGAAGAACCCGTCGATCGAGTCGACGTGGAAGATGACCTTGCCCAGCCAGCCGCCCAGCAGGCCTCCGGCGATACCGATGAGCATGGTGATGATGATCCCGCCCGGGTCCTTGCCCGGCAGGAGCAGCTTGGCGATGGCACCGGCAAGCAACCCGATCAGAATCCAGGCGATGATTCCCACAGTTCCTCCACCGTTCGTCCGTACAAGATGTGACTTCCTCACTCCGTGTGCGCCGTCCCGGCCGGAACAAACCTGTCCGCCTCAAACTGTTGCCCGATTCCTCGCCGCCGCCGCCCCGTTCAGTTCGGCCGTGAACTGCGCCCCGGCGAGCAGGGCGAGGTTGGACAGCCACAGCCACACGAGGAAGACAACGGGGCCGGCGAGAGAGCCGTAGAGCCTGCTGTAGGCGCCGAAGCCCGAGGCGTACAGCGCGAATCCGGCGGAGACGGCCAGCCAGAGGAACGCCGCCAGGAGGCCGCCGGGCAGGCTGTACCGGCGACGCCTGGCGGGTGGCGGACCCGTGTGGAAGACGACGAGGACCAGCAGAGCCACCAGGCACATCAGCAAGGGCCAGCGGAGCAGGTCCCACGCCACGGCCACCGGGCCGTCCAGGCCGAAGACGCGGCCGACGGCCTCGACCACGGGGCCGGTGAGCAGCAGGACGAGCGCGCTCACCACGAGCAGCCCGAGCAGTGCCAGCGCGGTGAGCACCAGCCGGTGCGCGGTGCGCCAGGCCGAGCGGCGGTCCGCCACGTCATGCATGCGGTGCAGGGCCCTGCGGAACACGGCGAGGTAGCTCGACGCCGACCAGAGCGCGCTCGCCGCACCGGCGACCAGGAGTGTCCAGGCGGCGGACCGCTGCCGCAGCATCTCCCCCAGCGCCTGGTGCAGTTCCGCCCCCGACTGGGCCGGAGCGTACGCCGTGACGTGTGCGATGAACTGCTGGGCGGTGTCCGGACTGATCAGGCCGAAGGCGATGACCATGACCAGCATGGCGGGCAGCACGGCCAGGATCGCGTAGTACGTCAGCGCGGCCGCCCAGTCGGCGACGTCGTCGTTCCACATCGAGACGGGGGTCCGGCGCAGCGCCGGCCACCAGAGGGCGGGCCGCCGCGGCCCGTACCGACGCGGCCGGGCCGGCCGCACCGCCTCGACGGCGCTGTTCGACCCGGATTCAGCGGACATGCGCGGTCCGGTGGGGGCGGTCGCCGGTCCGTATCCGGGTAGGAAGCCGCGTGAGATCCCGGGCGGGGACGCGGATGGGGAGTCGCGTGGGGTCCCCGGCGGGGACCTCCACGCGGAGCCGGGCGGGAACCCGGGTGGGGGCCCGAGTGCGGAGCCGGGCGAGGACCCCCGTGGGGACCCGGGTGAGGGCCCGAGTGCGGAGCCGGGCGGAGACCCCCGTGGGGACCTGAGTGAGGACCTGCGTGCGAAGCCGGGCGGAGACCCCCCTGGGGACCCGGGCGAGGACCCGAGTGCGGAGCCGGGCGGGGACCCGGGTGAGGGCCAGGGTCAGGTTCCGGCGCAGGGCGGCAGCGTCCCGTGCCTCCGGGAACCTTCCGACGATTCGTCTGCTCATCCCTCACCTCTCGGCGCCGGTCCGGCCGGCGTTCCCGGCCCCATGCCTGGCGAGGTCGGTCGGGGCTCTCCTTCCACGCGCGGGTTCTCCTACGCCTCCTCGCCGCCGCTCTCCGGGAATCGGTCCGGGAATCGGTCGTCCGCGCGGGACGCCGTCAGCGGAATCGTGTGCGGCCCCCGCGCGTCCATCGGCGGGCAACGACGGGGAGCGGCCGGAACGGACGTGTGTCCCGGCCGCTCCCCTTTTCCCGCCCGCCACAGGAAACTCCCTCCGGCCCCACGACTGTCGACCGCGGGATCGGAACAATTCGTCGCGTCAGCTCTTGGGCATCAGGACGGTGTCGATGATGTACACGTTCGCGTTGGCGGTCTTCACATTGCCGCACACCACCTTGGCGGAGTCATTCACCGTGTACGACTCCCCCGAGCCGCTGGTCATCAGCTTGCTTTTCTCCAGCGTCTCGAACGAACCGTTCTCCAACTGCTTCGGCGTCAGCTTCTGGCCCACGACGTGATACGTCAGAATCTTCGTCAACTGGGCCTTGTCCGCCAGCACCTTGTCGAGGGTCGCCTTCGGAATCTTCGCGAACGCCTCGTTCGTCGGGGCGAACACCGTGATGTTCTCGGCGTTGTTCAGCGTGTCCACCAGACCCGCCTTCTTCACCGCCGTCACCAGCGTCGACAACGCCGGGTTGTTCGACGCAGCCGTCGCCACCGGATCCTTGGCCATCCCGTCGAACGACCCCGCCCCGTCCTTCGGCACCGACGCGCACCCAGGACCGAACGGCTCGTCGGAACTCCCCGCCATTCCCGTCGAACCGGTCGACTCCCCGTCCGAGACAGGAGCGGAGGCCGATGCCTTCGCCGAATTCGACGCGCCACTGTCCTTGCCGCCGTCGGAACAAGCCGTCAGCACGATCGGCAGCACAGCGGCGGTGGCGACAGCCACCGCGACACGACGGATACGCATGTTCATGAGGTTCTCCTGTCGGAACGAAGCGGCATTTCGCGGCGCGGACCGGGGAATGCCGTGGTTTTCGAGCGGAATTCCGTGGAGAACGAACGGTCGGACCTCTGCGAGGCACCGACGGAGGGCCCGGGGGCACGCGTCGAACTCTTCGAATTTCGGCTCACACGGGGAATCCGTGACAGGAGCCGTCCTGGATTGGTCGGCGGATGCGGGATCACCGATTCGAGGGAAATTCAGCCCGGGACCAATCCGGGAAGCGCGCAGCTTCGGAGAAGACGCCCACGGCTGTCTCCGCTCCGGCATTCCGACGCAGCGAGGCCACGGCGCGAAGGCCGTGGCTCGGGGACCGGCGTCATCTGCCGGAGAAGGGCAGTTGAGGCGGTGGCCCCTGGTCGGGCGGGTCACCTGCCGGAGAAGGGCAGTTGAGGCGGTGGCTCCTGGTCGGGTGTCAAGGACCGTGCTCGTGCGCGGGCCGTCATGTTCGTGCGCAGGCCGTCGCGCTCGTGCGCAAGCCGAAGCGATCGTGCGCAGGCCGTCGCGCTCGTGCGCAAGCCGAAGTGATCCGGCGCCGACCGTCGTCGTCAGGCCGACGGTCGCCCCTCACGCCGTATCGCCCCGCTTCACGACACCTCAGGCGGGCTGCCTCGGCGGCAGACCCCGGTAGTAGCTTCCGACGCTCGACAGGTAGGCGGGGTCGAGCGTCTCGCGGTCGGTCCTGAACGCGGGCGCCGATTTGATCTCCTCGCGCGTACAGGCGACGGTGATCTTCCGCGATTCCGCGTCGATCCCGGCGACGACTCCCACGGGTACCAGCACGCTCTTCCCGAACACCCACACGCCGGTGTCGACGATGAGGTGCCGCATCCCGGCATCGTCCACCTGCCGGTCGACGTGCCCTATGGTCCCGTCGGTCGCCTCCACGCTGAAGCCGGCCAGTTCGCGCACTTCGGGGTGGTTGAACTCCGGTGCGTACGACCAGATTCCGTCGACCGTCATCTTTTTTTCCTCCGTCAGCTCGCCGGTTCGTCCTGCCGACAACCCACCCGTGGCGGGGACGCGGCAGGGAGAGGCCCCGCGGCGGGAATCCGCCCCCGTGCCGCCTCAGCGCTGCAAATACCCTGCTGCCCCGTCCGCACTCGGCGGAATTGCCGGGCCCGTCAGCGACGGCGGCTGCGCGTCGTCCAGCCGGCGCCGACGCCGGAGAGGTGAAGCGCGAGCAGGGCGAGCCCTATGAGCATGACGTTGGTCGACGTGAACACGTGATTGGTCGAAACCTCACCGGCGTTGATCAGGAACGCGATGAACAGCAGTACGGCGGCAGCGATGCCGAGCATGGGATCTCCCTTGTCGATGGTCGATGGTGGACAGGCGATGCCGAAACGATGGGATCCGAATGCCCCGAGAAAGCCGCCCGACACTACGACGCGTGACGAATCCGCGGCATCCGCCGGGCGCGCCCGCCTCGTCCCCGCCGGGAACGCGGCGTGGCCGGCGGATCCATCGCCCGGTGGACGGCGCGAGCCGATGGACTGCTCTGTGGACGACGAGGGGCGCTTGCCAGGGCGGTCACCCCGGCAAGCGCCCGCTCAGACACCCCGGCAGGCGCGCCCTCGGGCCATCGCCCTAGGAAACGCTCCCGGCCGAAGCCCGAACGTCCTCACGCGCCACCGTGTCGTCCACCGGTCCGATCACGCGCCACCCGCTCTCGTGGTCCTCGGCCAGCCCGAGTTCGGCCAGGCCTTTCAGGTGCCCGAGCACGGTGGAACGCTGGAAGCCCACGGCCGCGCTGAGCTCGGCGACCTCGGCTCCGCCGGAGCCGGCTTCCGCCAACCGCTCCCACGTACGCACCGCGTGGCGGCTCAGACCGCCTTCGCTGACCTTCCTGGACACGACGCCGACCCGCTCCCCGTCCTTGTTCTGCCCGGGAATCGCGGACTTGGCCGGTACCACCCGGGCCTCACGCGTGCTCACCTGCTCCCGCACTGCGCGCGGTGATCTCCTCGGTCCGACCGGACGCGGCGTCATGTTCACCTTGCGGTGCCTACGGCCCTTGCGGTGTCGGCTCATCGATTCCTCATCTCCGCCTCGACGATGCTCACAGGAGGAGAACGAGGAAGAGCCGACAAGGTAGTTCAGCCGTTCGAAGGATAGGCACGCGGCGTGACGCCCTGGTGAAATCCCTGCCCGGCCGTCCGGGGACGCGCTTCTCCTCGGCTCTCGGCTCCTCGGCTCCGCGGTTCCTCCACAGGACGAACGGCCATCGCGCGAACGTCGTCGACGGCCGGGAAACGGATCGATTCCGTGCCCCGGTGCCACGGGTACGCCCGCCCGATTTCCTCGCACACACATCCGGCCGCTCCCGGCCGGGATCCTTTGGCCGATCTTCCGGCCATCATTGAGCCCTCGCCACGTGAGCGCGGCCGCCGTCGGGACGGGTCCCGTCGCCGCGCGTCCCGGTGGCCGGCAGCTCGTCGAAAGCGAATAGCAATGGCCAACACCTGGTCCCCATGGGCCTGTTCTCCTGCCGGAGCCCTGTCATGACGGCGGCCCGCGTCCCAGGACTGATTCTGCCCGTCCTCTTCCTGTGCGCCTTCGTCGCGGGCCTGGTCTGGTATTGGCGACATCGCGGCGATTAGGGACATGGGGTGGGGCCCCGCCCGGCCGGGCGGGGCCCCACCCCATGAACACGCCGGGCGATCAGAGGAGGGGATCGGGCGTGCCGACGCCCTGTCCGTTCAGAGCGCGCACCTCGATGTGCGGCTGTGTCAGCGGCGAAGTGACCGCGGGCACCACGTCCGACGGGCCGGCCGTTGATGCCCCGTTCCCCAGCAGTGCGCCCCTCAGCGGGTCCTGGCGGTTCCCTCCGGCCACGAGCAGGGCGTCGGCGGCGACGACGGCGTCGCGCACACTGGTCGTTCCGGTCATCACACAGAGCGTGTACGTGACGTCCTCCAGCCGACGGGCCGTCTCCAGCGTCTCCCTTTCGGCATACGCGATCTTCAGGGCCGCGTAACGCGTCAGCAGCCTCCGGACAACCTTCGGGTCGGGCACGAGCACGGCGAGGGCTCCTCTCTCGAGTTTCCGTCCGTGTGCCCCGGTTCACTACGGTTCATTCGCAACAGCCGCCCCAGACAACCTATTTGGCCCAATGCCGTCTCCGCGGTGGAATCCCGCCGCCTCCGGCGTCACGGGCGGCACGGATCGGCGCCGGCGAAAAGTGTGACGCAAAGAAACCAGGGCACTTGGAGCCGGGGCCGCTGGTAATCCCACCGTGGGAATCCGCGACCGCGAACATCCACCAGAGATCTGTGTGCGAAGGAAAGGAACATGGCCACTTCCACGACACCGCATTACACGGTTCCCGGCCTCAGCACGACCGACGGCGGCCGGATCATCGACGTGCTGAGCAAGCGGCTGCACGCTCTCAACGACCTTTCGCTCACGCTGAAACACATCCACTGGAATGTGGTGGGTCCGCATTTCATCGCCGTTCACGAAATGCTCGATCCCCAGGTGGACCGCGTACGTGACATGGCCGATGACGCAGCCGAACGGATCTCCGCCCTCGGCGGGGTGCCGCACGGCACACCGGGCGCGCTCGTCGCCGAACGGACCTGGGACGACTACGGCGTCGGCCGTGCCGATGCCATCGCCCACCTCGGCGCCCTCGACCTGGTCTACACGGGAATCGTCGAGGACCACCGCGCCGCCCTGGCCGAGGTCGGCAAGATCGACCCGGTGACCGAGGACCTTCTCATCGAACAGCTGCGCTCACTCGAACAGTTCCAGTGGTTCGTCCGGGCACACCTGGAGAGTTCGGGCGGGTCACTGTCGCACGCCGGGACCCGCACGGAGCGCCAGGCGGCACGGGCGGCCCGGCAGGGCAGCGCGCGATAGCGAGACGGGGCCGGCCGCGGTCGCCCACGGTCACATCACGCAGGGGGTGACACGGGGCGGCCACGGTGTCCCGCCGTTCACGCGGTCCGGACCCGTCAGGCGCGGTCGATGTAGCTGCGCACGGTCGTTCCGGAGACATCGGTGTGCACACGGACGAGGTCCGAGATGACATGCACGAGGAACAGGCCCCGTCCGCCGATCTGATCGGGGCGCACGGGATGCCGGCCGACCAGCGGATCGCTGAGCCGTCCTTCGTCACGGACCTCGCACACGATCTGCTCGCTCTCGGCCCAGATCCTCAGAGTCCCCGAACCGCCCCCGTGCACCACGCTGTTGGTCGTCAGCTCGGCGACGACCAGGTTCAGATCCTGCAGCCTGGCCCGTGTCATCCCGCGCTCCCGCGCCTCGCCCATCGCGAAGTCGCGGGCGGCGGGCAGGAGTTCCGCGTCGAAGCGGACCGTCGCCGCTCCCGGCGGATGGTGCAGCGTTTCGTTCCAGCGGGCCAGCACACCGTCCGGGTCGTAGGACGGGCTGACGCTCTGATGCCCTCCGCTGATCACGACGGGGTGCGTGGCGTGGGCGTCGGCGATCACGTCGCGGGAGAGGGCTCGCGCGTCGTAGGGGCAGAGGATCGTCACGTCCCGTCCGCCGAACGCCGTGTTGATCAAGGCTTCGTGCTGGACGCAGGCCGGGTACTCCACCGCCGTACGGCCGTCCCAGACGGGTTCGCCGATGATCCGGACATGGACACCCTGATGGGTGTCGGCGAACGCCCGCAGAACGGAGGGGATGATCCGGCCCGGATTGCGGCCGGCCCGTGTCATGTCGATCCAGCGGACGCCGGCGCCGAGCGGTCCCAGTGCGCCGCGGATGAGCTCCAGTCGTGAAGGGGGAACGGCCACCGCCACCGGCTGCCCGGCGGCTACGCCGTCCGACACGAAACGCGTCGTCCCTTCCACGTACTCACGGTCGCCGCGATAGAGGAGCGCGGGGTGGACGAAGGGTTCGCCGCGAAGTGCCGCCGCCGTCATGCCACGACCACCGCGCCCCCGAGTCCGCGTCCCGAGGGGGGCCCCGCGTCGGGGCACGCCGAAGGGACGAACGTCTGCGCTCGGACCACTCGCCGCTCCATGCCCACGGACTCACCTCGGAGCCCATTTTACGTGGCCGCCCCCGCACGCGATCCGGCCCCCTCGGAAGCCGCGGCCGCACCGCGTCGGCGGCGCCCGGTCGTCACCTGCCCCGGCTCCGCGGGAGAAGCGCTCGGGCCCCGACCGAAAATTGACGCCGCCGCCCGCATCCGAACAGTGTTCCCGGACAGAAGTAGACCTGACCCGGCGCCGGAGGGGAGGCGGGACGTACGCGTCCCGAAGAATTTCGGCGACCGGGTGGCATGAGCGGTGTGATGCGGGGCAGACGGGCCCTGGCATCAATTCCTTCGGACGATTTGGGGTGGACGGCATGGCGGCCGTGGCGACAGCGAAGGCAACGGACACGGCATACCAGGCAGCGACGGCCGAGGGGGGCGTCCTTCCGCAGATCGACGAGCCGCTGAAGATCAGCCCGAAGGACGCGCGCGAGCTGTCCCGCCAGTTCTTCGACCGGCTCTCCGTCCTCGAAGAGGGCACGCACGAATACCAGTACGCGCGCAACACCCTCATCGAGATGAATCTCTCCCTCGTCCGGTACGCGGCGGCGCGCTTCCGCAGCCGCAGCCAGGGTGAGATGGAGGACATCGTCCAGGTCGGCACGATCGGGCTCATCAAGGCCATCGACCGTTTCGAGCTGTCCCGCGAGGTCGAGTTCACCTCCTTCGCGGTTCCCTACATCGTCGGTGAGATCAAGCGCTTCTTCCGTGACACGAGCTGGGCCGTCCACGTGCCGCGCCGGCTGCAGGAGGCCCGCGTGGAGCTCGCCAAGGCGACGGAGGAACTCCGCACCCGCCTCGGCCGTACGCCCACCACCCGTGAACTGTCCGAGCTGATGTGCCTGTCCGAGGAAGAGGTCATCGAGGCCCGCAAGGCGTCGAACGGCTACAACTCCTCGTCCCTCGACGCCGCGCTCACGGCCGACGGCGGCGCGGACGGCGAGGCCGTCCTCGCGGACTTCATCGGCGAGGAGGACGCCTCGCTGGAACTGGTCGAGGACTTCAACTCGCTGGCCCCGCTGATCGCCGAACTCGACGACCGTCAGCGCCTGATCATTCACATGCGTTTCGTCGAGGAGCGCACCCAGGCGCAGATCGGCGAGGAGCTCGGTATCTCGCAGATGCATGTCTCCCGGCTGATCACGCGCATCATCAAGCGGCTGCGCGCGGGGCTCCTCGACCCCGCGGTCGCCTGACACCTCCGCACGGAACGGCCCGTACGACGGTCCCGTCGCCCCGCCCCTGGACTCCGGTCCGGAGCGGGTCGGCGGGACTTCGCGTACCCGGTCCGGACGACCCCGGGCCAAAAGGGTTCTGTGTATCCCCTTCACTCGCGGTTATTCCTGTCACCGGCAAAATTTTTGGGCCGCCGAAGAGTTCGTCCTCACGCTTTGTTCACCACCTGCCTTCTGGGTTAGCCTGCGGCGTATTTTCTTAACGGGAAGACCCGTGATCTGCGGGAATTCCACGGGCGGGCGGGGGCCGACCGTGGGCCCGACGTGGTTCCGAGTCCCGTGACGCGGGACTCCAGGGGAGCGGAACGAGGGTGAACATGACAAGGGCAGCGAGCGAGACGTCCGTACGGACGCCGGGCGAACAGGAACTGCGCCAACTGCTGGCCGGCCTCACCGCCGTGCGTGACGGCGACTTCGGCACCCGGCTCCCCGACGAGGCGGGTGGTCTGCTGGGCGACATCGCCACCGTGTTCAACGGCATGGTCGACCAGTTGTCACTGTTCACCTCCGAAGTGACACGAGTCGCGCGCGAGGTGGGCACGGAAGGGACGCTCGGCGGCCAGGCGGAGGTGCCGGGCGTGTCCGGCACCTGGGCCGACCTCACCGACTCCGTCAACGCCATGGCGGGCAACCTCACCACGCAGGTCCGCGACATCGCGCAGGTGGCCACGGCGGTCGCCAAGGGCGATCTGTCCCAGAAGATCGACGTGCCCGCCCGCGGCGAGATCCTTCAGCTGAAGGAGACCGTCAACACCATGGTCGACCAGCTGTCCGCGTTCGCCGACGAGGTCACCCGCGTCGCCCGCGAGGTCGGCACGGCCGGCAACCTGGGCGGACAGGCGCAGGTCCCCGGTGTCGGCGGCGTCTGGCGCGACCTCACCGACTCCGTCAACCTCATGGCGGGCAATCTCACCGCCCAGGTCCGCAACGTCGCCCAGGTGACCACGGCGGTGGCGCAGGGCGACCTCTCCCAGAAGATCACCGTGGACGCCCGCGGCGAGATCCTCGAGCTGAAGAACACCATCAACACGATGGTCGACCAGCTCTCGGCCTTCGCCGACGAGGTCACCCGCGTCGCCCGCGAGGTCGGCACCGACGGACGCCTCGGCGGCCAGGCCGACGTCAAGGGCGTCAAGGGCACCTGGCGCGATCTCACCGACTCGGTGAACTTCATGGCGGGCAATCTCACCGCCCAGGTCCGCAATGTCGCCCAGGTGGCCACGGCGGTGGCGCAGGGCGACCTCTCCCAGAAGATCACCGTGGACGCCCGCGGCGAGATCCTCGAGCTGAAGGAGACCATCAACACGATGGTCGACCAGCTCTCGGCCTTCGCCGACGAGGTCACCCGCGTCGCCCGCGAGGTCGGCACGGCCGGCAATCTGGGCGGGCAGGCCACGGTGCGGGGTGTGTCCGGCACGTGGAAGGACCTCACCGACAACGTCAACGTCATGGCGTCGAACCTGACCGGTCAGGTCCGCTCCATCGCTCAGGTGGCCACCGCGGTGGCCCGTGGCGACCTGTCGCAGAAGATCACCGTCGAGGCCAAGGGCGAGGTCGCCGCCCTGGCCGACGTCATCAACACGATGGTCGACACGCTGTCCGCGTTCGCCGACGAGGTCACCCGCGTCGCCCGCGAGGTCGGCACCGAGGGACGCCTCGGCGGCCAGGCGCACGTGCCGAACGTGGCGGGCACCTGGAAGGACCTCACCGACAACGTCAACTCCATGGCCAACAACCTCACCGGACAGGTGCGCAACATCGCCCTGGTGACGACGGCCGTGGCCAAGGGCGATCTGTCCAAGAAGATCGACGTGGACGCCCGCGGCGAGATCCTCGAACTCAAGACGACCATCAACACCATGGTCGACCAGCTCTCCGCCTTCGCCGCCGAGGTCACCCGCGTGGCCCGGGAGGTCGGCAGCGAGGGCCGGCTCGGCGGTCAGGCCGAGGTGGAGGGCGTCTCGGGCACCTGGAAGCGGCTGACCGAGAACGTGAACGAACTCGCCGGCAACCTCACGCGCCAGGTCCGCGCCATCGCCGAGGTCACCAGCGCCGTCGCCGAGGGCGACCTGACCCGGTCCATCACCGTGGAGGCCTCGGGCGAGGTCGCCGACCTGAAGGACAACATCAACTCCATGGTGGAGTCGCTGCGTGAGACCACGCGCGCCAACCAGGAGCAGGACTGGCTCAAGACGAATCTGGCCCGCATCTCGGGTCTGATGCAGGGCTATCGCGACCTGGACGTGGTGGCCGACCTCATCATGGACGAGCTCACCCCGCTGGTCACCGCGCAGTACGGCGCCTTCTACCTCGCCGAGGAGACCGCGAAGGGGACGGAGCTGCGGCTGGTCGGGTCCTACGGCTATCCCGACGAGGCCGGGCGTCCCACCCGTATCCCGCTGGGCCGCTCGCTCGTCGGGCAGGCCGCCCGCAGCCGCCGTGCCATCACGGTGGACGAGGTTCCGCCGGGCTACGTCACCATCTCCTCGGGCCTGGGACAGACGGCGCCGACGGCCCTGGTGGTGCTGCCCATCGTCGTCGAGGAACAGGTGCTCGGCGTCATCGAGCTCGCCTCGGTCACCCGCTTCAAGCAGGGCCACCGCACCTTCCTGGAACAGCTGATGGAGACCATCGGCGTCAATGTCAGCACCATCGTGGCCAATGCCCGCACCGACGAGCTGCTGGGCGAGTCGCAGCGTCTGACCGCCGAACTCCAGGCACGCTCCGAGGAGTTGCAGGTCCAGCAGGACGAACTCCAGCGTTCCAACGCCGAGCTGGAGGACAAGGCCTCGCTGCTCGTGACCCAGAACCGCGACATCGAGGCGAAGAACCTCCAGATCGAACAGGCCCGGCAGGAACTCGAAGCACGGGCCCAGCAGTTGTCGCTGGCCTCCAAGTACAAGTCCGAGTTCCTCGCCAACATGAGCCATGAACTGCGGACCCCGCTCAACAGCCTGCTCATCCTGGCCCAGTTGCTGGCGCAGAACCCCTCGCGCAACCTCACGCCGAAGCAGGTCGAGTACGCCGGGATCATCCACTCCGCGGGCTCCGACCTGCTCCAGCTGATCAACGACATCCTCGATCTGTCGAAGGTCGAGGCCGGCAAGATGGACGTCACCCCCGAGCGGGTCCCCCTGCGCCAGCTCCTGGAGTACGTCGAGGCGACCTTCCGCCCGATGACCTCGCAGAAAAGCCTGGAGTTCACGGTCAGCACCGCCCCCGGGTCGCCGGTCGACCTCCTCACCGACGACTCCCGGCTGCGCCAGGTGCTGCGCAACCTGCTGTCGAACGCGGTCAAGTTCACCGAGCGGGGACGCGTCGAGCTGCGGATCGAGCCGGCGGCCGACCAGGAGATCCCCGCGGGCGTACGGCGTGGCGGCACCATCGCCGCCTTCCGGGTCAAGGACACCGGGATCGGCATCCCCGAGCAGCAGCTGGAGACGATCTTCGGCGCGTTCCAGCAGGCCGACGGCACCACGAGCCGCAAGTACGGCGGGACAGGTCTGGGGCTGTCCATCACCCGGGAGATCGCCCACCTGCTCGGCGGAGCGGTCACCGTCGACAGCACCCCCGGAAAGGGCAGTACGTTCACCCTCTTCCTGCCGGTCGCCCGGCCCGACTTCGAGGAACTGCTGGCCGGCGGCCGCACGTCCGACGCGACGGCGGACGGGGGTGCCGCGGCGCGCACCGAACCGCGGCGCGCCATCGCCGGTTCGATCAGCCTGCCCCGCCAGCGACGACGGCGGCTGCTGGTCGTCGAGGAACGGCCGCGGGGTCTGCTCACGCTCGTGGCCGAGAGCGCGGTCGGGGACGTCGCCCGCAGCCGGGACGAGGGCGACGCGCGGGAGAGCGTCGACGTCATCACGGTCGTGGGAGCGCAGGAGGCGGCGAGCGCCCTGGCGGCGGAACCCTGGCACTGCGTGGTCCTCGAACTCGGCATGCCGGAAGGGGAGACGGCCCGGTTCCTCGAAGCGGTCGAGGGCGACTCGGCCCTGGCGACGGTCCCCGTCCTCGTCCACAACGGCAGCCGAGTCGACCTCGCGCAGGAGCAGGCACTGCAGTCCCGCTCCGGAGCCAGGTCACTGGAATTCCTCTCCAGTCTGGACGAGTTGCGCGAGCGCATCGCGCTGCACCTGTCCGCGGAACAGCCGGGCGACGTCGTCCCGCTGGTCCGCGCCGAGGAGGCGAGGAGCCGGCCCGCGCAGCCGATCGACAACGCCTTCCAGGGCCGTACGGTGCTCGTCGTCGACGACGACGCCCGCAACCTCTTCGCGCTCAGCGGGATCCTGGAGCTGCACGGATTCCAGGTGCTGCACGCGGAGAACGGCAGGAAGGGCATCGAGACGCTGCTGAGCCGGCCGGAGGTCGCGCTGATCCTGATGGACGTGATGATGCCCGAGATGGACGGGTACGCCGCGACCGCCGAGATCCGCAAGATGCCCCAGTACGCCGACCTGCCGATCATCGCGGTGACGGCGAAGGCCATGCCCGGCGACCGGGAGAAGAGCCTGCTGTCGGGTGCCAGCGACCATGTCACCAAGCCGGTCGACACCGACGACCTCATCGCCTGCGTCCGACGCTGGCTGGGGGCCTGACATGGCGCTCCTCACCCACCACGCGGCCGGGCGACAGGGCGCCCGCCGCCGTCCCTCCCCCGCCCTCCACAGGGTCCCCGCAGAGGGGCGGCCGCACCGTGAACATTCCTGAGTCAACCGAGACGGACGTCGCCGATTCCGGGGACACCGTCGCGGACGGCGAACAGTCGGGCGATCTCCCGGGCGCGGCCGGGACGTCTCCCGTGGGCCGGCTGGCGGCCACCGTCGAGCGGCTGCGCCGCGAGGTGCGGACCGCCCAGGTGGAGGCCGACGGACGGGCCCTGATCGAGCTGGCCAAGGGCATCCTGGTCGAGCGGCTGGGCTGCGGGCCGGCACAAGCCGCCCGCCAGCTCGCCGAGTTGGCCGAACAGGCCAAGGTGCCGCAGCTCCAGCTCGCGGTCGAGATCATCAACCAGGCCGCGCACGACCGGCTTTCGGAGGTGACCAACACCTTCCTCTCCGTCACGGCGGAGCGCACGCCCGACGACGACGCCCCGGCCGTGCGGCTGCGCGCGGCCGAGAGCGGCGCACTGGCGGCCGACGACACCCAGGCGGTGGCCGATTCCCTGCTCCAGCACGCGCTGACCCCGCTCGGCGCCGTCTCGGTCGCCATCTGGGCGGCGGGCGCCGACGGTTCGCTCTCCCTGGCGGGCAGCGCCGGTTTCTCGGCGGCCGAGGCCAGACGGTGGCGCTACGTCCCGCCGGGCGTCGCGACGATGGCCCGCCGCGCACTGTCCGAACGTACGACCCAGTGGGCGGACTCGCTGGCGAGCACCGGACTGCCGTCCATCGGGCACGCGGACCATCCGGACGGCGGAAGGGTCGCCGTACCGGCCGGCTCCGGGGGCCGCATCCACGGCGTCCTGGAGATCGCCTGGCCGTCCGTCCTGGAACCTCAGCCCCCGCAGGTCGTCCGTCAGGTCGAGGCGCTCGCGGAGCTGTGCTCGCACACACTGGAGACCCACTCCCTTCCCGGCGAATGCCATGACGTGCGCGGGACGAGCGATGTGTCCGAACTGATCGACCTGGTCGACGGGTTGCACGACCCCGCCCTGGTCCTGGTGCCCCATCTCGACGACCAGGGACGGCTCGCGGACTTCCGTATCCGCCATGTGAACGGACGTTTCCTCGATCCGGCCGGCAGGCCCCGCGGCACCGTCCACGGAGCGCTGCTCCTCGAGGCCTATCCGCTGGTCGCCGGGGAAAGCGGCCTCTTCCAGTGCATCGAACGGGTCTACGCCACCGGGGAACCGTTCCGGGCGCGGCGCATGGACCTCACGGCGCTGGTGGACCAGGTGCCGCTGTCGGCCGTGGCCGACATCAACGTCAGCCGGCACGGCGGAACCGTGCTGCTCATATGGCGCATCGAGGACGAGACGGCGCGCCTGGCGAGTCTCCTCCAGCACGCCCAACGGCTCGGCAGGATCGGCGGTTTCGAGGAGAACCTGCTCACCGGCGAGACGATCTGGAACGAGACGCTCTTCGACCTGTACGGCCGCTCCCCCTCGGGCGCTCCCGTGCCGCTGGAGGAACTGGCCGCGCACGCCCATCCGGACGACGCCGTCACCATCGGCCGCTTCCTGCGCACGGTCCTGCACCATCGCCGGCCGGCCACGGCCGCGTTCCGGCTGCAGCGTCCCGACGGCGTCACCCGGCACATCCGCATGGTGGCCGAGCCGGTGCTCGACGCCGACGACCGGCTGTTCGTGGTCCGCGGGGCCTACCAGGACATCTCGGCGCAGTACTGGACCGAGGTCGCGCTGGCCGTCACCCGTGACCAGCTCGCGCACACCGAACAGCAGGCGCACGAGCGCAACCGGCTGACCCTTCAGCTGCAGCACGCGATCATGCCGCCGACGCATGCGCCGTTGCGGGCGCCTGGTCTCGACGTGGCGGTGCGCTACCGGCCGGCGGAGACCGAACATCTCGTCGGAGGGGACTGGTACGACGCCGTCGTCCTGCCCTCCGGCCTGGTCCTGCTGTGCGTCGGGGACGTGGCCGGTCACGGGATCGAGGCGGCGACCAGCATGGTGGTGCTGCGCAACGCGCTGCGCGGACTCGCCGTGACGGGCGCCGGGCCGGGCCAGTTGCTGTCGTGGCTCAACATCGTGGCGCACCATCTGACGGGCGGGGTCACCGCCACAGCGGTCTGCGGGATCTACGATCCGCGTCGCCGCGTTCTGCGCTGGGCCAGGGCCGGACATCTGCCGCCCGTTCTGGTCCGGGACGCGGACGCCAACCCGCTTCCGCTGCTCAAGGGCATCCTGCTCGGCGCCGTCCCCGAGGCGACGTTCGAGGAGGACGAAGTGCAACTGGCCGTCCACGACACGCTGTTGATGTACACCGACGGCCTGATCGAACGGCGTGACCGTTCGGTGGAGGTGTCGCTGCGCCAACTGCTCAACGCGGCCCGTACGACCTCCAGGACCCTGGACCACCAGCTCGACCGGCTCCTGACGTACAGCAGGTCCGACACCGACGACGACACGTGCATCGTCGGTATCCAGGTCCAGTAGGACTGGGACGGCCGGGGTCCGGGCCGCGAAACGCACGAAAGGCCCCGCCGACAGCCGGGGGGAGTGACTGCCTGCGGGGCCGTGCAGCTCGGGTTCGCCAGGGGGGTAGCTCCCCCGAGCTGTCTCAGGATGCTGCTGCCCCGGTCCCGGCGATCCATGCACACGGGTTTCCGGCCGGGATTCCCCTCGTATGGCGGAGTGACCGGCTCAGGAACGCTCGCGCAGGACACGCAGCAGCGGCTCCAGGGAGGCCACGACGAGCCGCGGGGGGACCCCGGCCTCGCGCAGCAGGCTCGCTCTGACGTCGTTGCGGGCGTATCCGAGGAAGGGGACACCGGCCCGGTGTGCCGCCGCGTGGTCCGCGGGGGTGCAGCCGATCATCAGCGAGGCCTCCGGCACCGCCTCCATCCCGTTCAGGGCTCGTTCCAGGATCGCGGGTCGCGGATCGGGCGGGCCCAGGTCCGGGGAACGGCCGTAGATGTGCGGAGCGAAGCGGGGGGTGAGCCCTCTCGAGTCCAGGTACGAGGTGACGGTCCGGGCCGAATGGCCGGTCGCTATGGCGAGTTTCGCCCCGACCGCCGCCCAGGTGTGGATCAGCGGATCCGCGTAGGCCGTCGGCAACGCGGTGCGAGACGCCTGCAGCTCGAAGCGGGTGAGTCGCTCCTCCAGTTCGGCCACCAGCTCGCTGCCGGGCTGCCGCCCGGCCACCGCCACCAGCGTGTCGTACGGGTCCCCGCGGCCGCGCTCCTCCTCGGTGAGCGCCGCGTACAGGCCCCGTTCCCTCAGCCACTCCTCCTGGGCCCGCGCGACGGCCTCCGCCGGGCGCCGGGAGAACAGCTGGCAGATCGGCCCGTCGAAACCGAAGAGGACGTACCGTGTCCGCGCGACCAGTTCCCGGACGTGCTCGCTCCCACTCGTCACGACCTTGGTCTGTCCAGTCCCGGCAGTCGCTAAGCGAGCGAGTGTCGGCCAGTCCGGGTACGTCGCTCCGGCACCGGCTTCGGTTCGTGCTCCGGCGCCGGGGCGGGCCGGGTCGATCGCGGGTCAGTGGGACATGTCCACGAGGTGCGGTACCACCCTGGTCAGCCGCACGACGCCCCACAGGACCATGCCGGCCCCGATCAGCTCGGGCAGCAGCCACCAGCCGGTGCGGATCGTCTCGCCGAAGAGGGTGACGCCGAGCACCAGGCTCAGCGTCGCGTCGCCGATGGTCAGCGCGGGCTGCGAGGCGACCAGGGGGCCCGCCTGCAGGGCGTTCTCCAGGAGCAGGACGGCGACGATACCGGTCACGACGAATCCGTAGGTCTGCCACACGCCGAGGAAGGCGACGAACCCCTCGTCGTCGAGCGTGCCCACGGCCGATTTCAGGAGCGCGGCGGTCAGCGCGTTGCTGATGGCCGACGCCGATCCCAGCACGGCGGCGCGGAACAGCGGCGGGCGGCCCGGACGGGCGACGACGACCGCGACCGCCACGGTTCCCAGGCACAGGATCAACGCCGGGATCCAGCGCTCCATGGCGGCGTCGGACCGTGCTCCCGAGGGAGCGGCCGACAGGAGGACGAGACCGAGACCGGCCACCACGCCGGCGACGGCCCACCACCCCGCGCGGGACAGACGGCGGTGCATCACCGGGATGGCGATCATCAGGGCGAAGGGCAGTTCCAGGATGAACAGGGGCTGCACCAGGGACAGCGGTCCGTTCGCCAGTGCCAGTGCCTGGAAGAGCGCGGCCCCGGCCACCCCGGCGATGCCGATGAGCCACGGGGGCTGCCGGGCCAGCCGGAGAATGAGCCGCAGTCCGCCGCCTTCGGCCACCCGGGAGGCCGCCTTGCGCTGGAATGCCGTGCCCATGGCATTGCTGGCGGCGCCGAGGAGCGCGAACAGCACGGCCAGTCCTGTCACCCCTCCACCATGCCCCGGGCCGGCGGGCCGGGCCTCCCCGGGCCCGCCGGCCGGACGACGTGATGCCGGGGCGGGACCGTCGTGCGGAGCTCGGCCGGATCTCGGCTGGACCTCTTGCGGAGCGGACGGCTCCCCGGGATAAAGTCGGCGCCAGTGCTTGGGAAGCAGGCACGCACCGCGTGATGTCCGCGGGCCGCGCGGTCGCGCGCCCCGGCCCCGCGGTGGCGGCCTGCTCCGCCTTCCCCGGGCGTTCGGGCTGCCGATGGAGACCGACGCCGTCAGTGAGGATGCCGAGCACCATGAGTCAGGAGTCACAGCTCCCGCCCGCCATCGACGGGTGTGTCCCCGAGCCGGACGCGGACTCCGCCGGCCTGCGCCGCGAGATCGTCCGGCTGCGCCGGCACAACGCCGACCTTCAGGAGCGTCTGCACGCGCACCCGGCGATATCGCTGGCCCAGGGCGTGCTGATGGAGCGTTACCGGCTGCCCGCGCCCGAGGTGTCCTTCACCCTGCTGCGCGAGGCGTCGCAGCGGTTCAACATCAAACTGCACACGCTGGCGGACGCGGTCGTACGGACCCCGCACAGCCCCGCCGGACCGGCCCGCGCCGCGGAAGGCACCCGGACGTCCCCTCCCCCGCTGCCCGGTCTGCGGACCGCCGGGGCCGATCGCACCCACCAGGGCGAAGTGCTCAGCGCCGCCCTGCACCGGGTCCTGGACATCACCCAGACGGGGATGGGCAATGTCCAGCTCGCCGAGGGAGGGCGGCTGCGGATGGTGCGGCACTCGGGTCTCGATCGCGAGTTCACGAGTTTCTTCGCGTTCGTCGACTCGCCCACCACGTCGTGCGCGCAGGCCGCGGAGGACCGCCGACAGGTGACCGTCCGTGACGTGGCGACGGCCGATGTCTTCGACGAGGGTTCCCGGCGCGTCATCCTGGGGGCGGGCAGCCGGGCCTGCCACAGCGTGCCCCTGGTCAACCGGGCCGGTGTGCCGGTCGGCATGGCCTCCTCCCACCACGAACGGCCGCTGCCCGGGTTCACCCACGCCCAGCTCCACGCCCTGGAGGCCACCGGCCTGATGGTGGGCCGCTGGCTCTCCTGGCACCGGCACACCGTCGTGCTCGACGCGCTCGACCATCTGCACACGGCGGCCACGGAGGAGCGCTGAGCGTCCCGGGTCCGCCGTACCCGCTGGACGTACCGGACCCGGCGTTCAGTCGGCTTCGGTCGCCTCAGTCGCCTCAGTCGCCTCAGTCGACGGTGACGACCACGGAGTGCCGGCCGTCGGCGCCGTCCGGAATGGTCCGGGTGCGTTTCTCGGTCTGTACGTGACCGGTGCGGTCGGTGGCCCGGACCGTGAGGGTGTGGCCGCCGCTGGTGGCCCGCCAGGGGAAGGACCACTGCCGCCAGGTGTCGACGGTGTCCTCGGCCGCCAGACGAGCCTCCTGCCAGCGCCCGTCGTCGACCCGCACCTCGACCCTGTCGATCCCCCGGTGCTGGGCCCAGGCGACCCCGGCGACCATGACGGTGCCCGCCTTGGGCCGTGCGAAGGGCTTGGGCGTGTCGATACGGGACTGCGTCTTGATCGGTGCCCTGCGCGCCCAGTTCCGCCGCACCCAGTACGGGTCGTACGCGTCGAAGGTGGTCAGCTCGATGTCCTTGATCCACTTGCACGCGGACACATAACCGTACAGACCCGGTACGAGCATCCGCACCGGGAAACCGTGCTCGAACGGGAGCGGCCGGCCGTTCATCCCCACGGCCAGCAGAGCGTCACGGCCGTCCATCACGTCGTCCACGGGGCTGCCGATCGTCATCCCGTCGACCGAGCGCGCCACCAGTTGATCGGCCGGACCGCCCCGGGACGGCGGCCGCACCCCGCACTCGGCGAGCAGGTCCGCCAGGCGCACTCCGATCCAGCGGGCGTTGCCCACGTAGGGGCCGCCGACCTCGTTGGACACGCAGGTGAGCGTGATGTCCCGCTCGATCAGCTCGCGCCGCAGCAGTTCGTCGAAGGTCAGGGTCATGGGGCGGGTCACGCCCTTGCCGTGGATCCTCAGCCGCCAGCCGGTGGCGTCCACTCTGGGAACCACCAGGGCGGTGTCCACCCGGTAGAAGTCGGCGTTCGCCGTCACGAAGGGGCTGACGCCCGGCACGCGAACCTGCGCGCCGCGGGGAATCGGCGCGGCCGGGGACGCCACTGCGGGCAGCACCAGATCCGCGCGGGAGGCCACCGCGTTCCGGCCACGGGAGCCGTTCAGCGAGCTGCCCAGTGCCCCGGCCCCGGCCGAAGCGGCGGCAGCCGCCGTCGCGGCCACGATGAAGCCGCGCCGGTCCCAGCCGGACTCCCGAGACCTCGACGCGGTGGCCGGGTCCGCCGTCCCCTCGGCCGTCAACGGGTCGTCCCCGGCCGGATCGGAACCCGGCGCGCGGTCCGGCGCGGAAGGCTTGGGCCGGGCCGTGACGAGCCTGCCGGTCAGGGCGTACAGGAGCAGTGCGCCGCACAGGGCTCCGGCCACCGACGGCAGGGCGTCGGTCCAGCTCGTCGAGTCGGGACGGTCGAGCGCGGCGGCACCGCCGATCACACCGAAGAGGAGCACTCCCGTTGCTCCGGCGCGGCGGTGGCGCACCGCGAGCACCCCGAGCACACAGGCGAACAGCGCGAGGACGGCCAGGATGCCGAGCTGGAGCACGAGCTTGTCGTTCGTGCCGAAATGACGGATCGCCCAGTCCTTCACCGCGGGCGGGGTGCGGTCGATCGCGGCGCCCCCCACCGCCACGACCGGGCCCGCTTCGGGTCGTACGAGCGCGGACACCACCTGGGCGACGGCGAGGGCCGCGAGGCCGGCGAGAACGCCGCTGAGGGCGCCCAGCGCGTTCCGTACCCAGGTCGCGGGGGCACGCGGATCCTTCTGTCCTGTCGTCACGGTCGGAATCCGGATCCGCGGGTCCGGCGGATTGGTCGCTCACCCGATCCGACGAACTCACGCCCCGGACCCGTGCGTCCGGGATTCGAAGGGTCGGCCCCCGGCTCACGAGGGTCGACCCGCCGGTCGACACATCCAGGACGTCGGTGGGATGAACCGCCGTCGACGGGGCATCCGCCCTGTGGAGCCCCGTCACCTCATCCCCGTGGTGGCGGGGCTCCGCGCGCGGCCGATCGGAATGCGCGGCGGCACGGAATGGAGGAGCGTGGTGGCTGAAGGAGGAGTGCCATGGCCACGAAGGCCGCGCCCGGTCAGCGGGACGACCACCGGGGATGGCTGCGCGGCTCGCCCCCTCCGCGCTGGGTGCGACTGCTTCCGCCGGTCCTGCTGGTAGGGGTCTGCGTCGCTGAGCTCGCGAGCAGCCACGCCCTGGACATCGGCTTTCTGCTCGGCGCCATTCCCTCCCTGGCCGTCCTCTCCTACGGGCCCCTCGCGACGGCCGCCTTCGGCGCGATCGTCGTATTTCTGCTGACCATCCCCGCCCTGCAGCTCAACCATCCGGGCAACGCGGACCTGCTCACCATCTGCTTCATCTCCGTGCTCAGCGTGTTCGTGTCCCTCGTCCGCAGCCGCAGGGACGCGCATCTGGTCACCGTGCGGTCGGTGGCGGAGGCCGTTCAGCTCGCCGTCCTGCCGCCGCTCCCCGAACGGGTCGGCGCGGTGCGCTGCGCGGGGCTGTACCGGGCCGCGCAACGGGAGACGCTGGTCGGGGGCGACTTCTTCGACGTACGCGACGGGCCTTTCGGAGTACGGGCCGTGATGGGCGACGTACAGGGACACGGGCTGTCGGCCGTGGGGACGGTCGCCTCGCTGCTCGGGGCGTTCCGGGAAACCGTGCTGGACCAGAGCGATCTGGAGGCGGCCGCGGCCCGGCTCGACCGCAGGCTGGTGGTGGACTCGTCCGCGGTCGATCACGCCGAGTTGTTCGCCACCGCGCTGCTCCTGGAGTTCCCGCCCGGCGCCGATACGGTGCGGCTGGTGTCCTGCGGGCACCCTTCCCCGTTGCTGTTGCGCGGCACGAAGGCCCTCGAACTCGACACCGAGCCGGGGTCCCCGCTGGGGCTGGGATTCTTCGAGCTGTCTCCACCGCACGGGCGCACGGTCGACCTGGAGCCCGGCGATCGGCTGTTCCTGGCGTCGGACGGCGTGAGTGAGAGCCGGGACGAGACCGGCGTCTTCTATCCGTTGCCGGACCGGCTGGCCGCCTTCGCCGAGGAGCCGTCGGACACGCTCATCGACTGTGTGTGGCAGGACCTCGTCGCGTTCTGCCCCTCGATCCGCGACGACGTGTCGATCCTGGTCCTGACACCACGTCTCCGGGGCGACGAGCACGATTCCAACGGCGACAGCGACGGCGACGGCAACGGCAGGAGTGACTGATGGCTTGAGGCGGGGCGGGGTCGGGGCGGGTTCATGACCCCGCCCTCCGTCCGTGTCTCCCGCTCCGTCAGGTCGCCGCGATGTCCAGGGCCGCGATGTACCCGAACGTCATCGCGGGGCCGATCGTCGAGCCCGCGCCCGCGTAGCTGTGGCCCATGACGGCGGCGCTCGCGTTGCCCGCCGCGTACAGGCCGGGGATCACCGTGCCGTCCGGGCGCAGGACGCGGGCGCGGGCGTCCGTGCGCAGGCCGCCCTTGGTGCCCAGGTCGCCGGGGACGATCCTGAAGGCGTGGAACGGCGGCAGCCACAGCGGGGTCAGACAGGAATCGGGGAGGACCGCGGGGTCCGTGTAGTAGTGGTCGTAGACGCTGTCGCCGCGATGGAAGTCCGTGTCCGTGCCGCTCAGGGCCAGACCGTTGAAGCGGCTGACGGTCGTGCGCAGGGCGGCCGCGGGGACGCCGATCCGGCCGGCGAGGTCGTCCAGGGTCCACGCCTTGTACGCGGCGCCTGAGGTGTACCAGGAGTCGGGGAACGGGAAGGTCGGCGCGACGTCCTTGAACAGGTAGCGATTGCGGTAGTTCTGGTCGACGACCAGCCACGCCGGGATGTCCGGAGCGCTCGGGTCGCGGTCGTACATGGTGTGCACGACGTCGCTGTAGGGCCCGGCCTCGTTGACGAAGCGCGCTCCGGCGGAGTTGACCAACAGGCCGCCGGGCAGCGTGCGTTCGGCGAGGCAGAAGTAGGGCTGGTCGGGCAGCGGGATGGCCGGGCCCCACCACGCGTCGTCCATCAGGTCGAGCGCCGCCCCCGCGCGCCGGCCCGCCTGGATGCCGTCACCGGTGTTCTCCTTGGCGCCCACGGTCCAGGCGGTTCCGGTGGGCTGCCGCTGGAACTCGGCGCGCATGGCCGCGTTGTGCTCGAAGCCGCCGGAGCCGACGACGACCCCGCGCCGCGCCCTCACCAGGCCGGACGCGCCGTTCTGGGTGACCACCGCGCCGGTGACGGCGCCGCTCTCCATGAACAGGTCGGTCAGCGGGGTGTTCAGCCACACCGGGACCTGGGCGGCGAGCAGGCCCGCGCGCAGCCCGGCGGCGAGCGACTGGCCCATGGTCAGCGGCTTCTGGCCGAGCAGCGCCGCGTTGGTGCCCCGGGCCAGGCACTCGGTGGCGACGGCCGCGCCCTTCGCGCTCACCGCGGCGAGGGTGAGCCACTTGTAGTCGGCGCTGAAGACGACCATCCCGGCCGGGACCGCCATGTACGCGGGGTTCAGGTGCGCGAGTTCGGCTCCGAGGATGGTGCCGTCGAGCTGGTCGGGCTCCATGGAGCGGCCTCCCGGGAGGCCGCCGGGGAGCTCCGGGTAGTAGTCGCTGTAGCCCTCCATCCAGCGGAAGCGCAGCGGGCTGTTGGCCAGGACGAAGGAGATCATGGCCGGTCCGTTGCCGAGGAAGGCCTGTTGGCGGGCGGCGGAGACGTCCGGGCCGACCACGGCCGCCAGGTAGGCGGCGGCCTTCGCCGGGGTGTCGGGCACACCGGCGGCGAGGATCACCGGGTTGTTGGGGATCCAGATGCCCGCGCCGGAGCGTGCCGCGGAGCCGCCGAAGGTGGCCGCCTTCTCCAGGACGACGCAGCTCAGTCCGTGTTTCGCGACGGTCAGCGCCGCGGTCATCCCCGCGGCTCCGGAACCGATCACGACGACGTCGTACGTGCCCAGCAGGGGCAGGTCGGCCGCCGCGGCGGGACCGGCGACACCGGCGGCTCCGGCGGCGAGCGCGAGAGAGGCGCCCGTGGCCGCGCCGAGCACCCGGCGCCGTGACGGGCCGGGGGCCGGGAGGGAGCCGGTACGTCGGGCGGGGTCCGCGCTCGGGGACATGGCAGGGCGCTCCAGCGGGGCGAAGGAATGTGAGGAGGTTCCGTGCTCCGGGAGCCGACAGACCCCCGCCGTACCGGTTCTGATGCAGCGTCAGGAAATGTCGCGCGAGGGTCTTGTGAAGTCAAGGGCAAGCGGATCAGACCTCGCCGATCACCCCAAGATCGGACACAAGTTACCAACCGGTATGTAGTGACTTAACAAGCCAGTAACAGTAGAACCTGTTCCCACTCATCGAGAGTGAGGAGTGTCGCATGGGCGACATCAACCAGCACAACGAGGATTCCAGGGGTGTCTCGCGCCGACGATTCATTGCTGGAACAGGTTCTATTCTTGGAGCAGTGTCCCTCGCCGGCCGCGCCGTCGCGGCCCCGGCCCGGATCGCCACGGCGGCCTCGTCGATCCCTTCCGGAGCACACGTCCCCGTCCTGGTGATCGGCACCGGATACGGTGGCTCCGTCGCCGCACTGCGCCTCGCCCAGGCGGGTGTCGACGTGCAGATGGTCGAGATGGGCATGGCCTGGGACACCCCGGGCTCGGACGGCAAGATCTTCGCCAACACGACCAGCCCGGACCAGCGTTCGTACTGGCTGCGGACCAAGACCAAACAGCCTCTCAGCAACTTCCTCGGCTTCCCCATCGACAAGGACATCCCCCGCTACACCGGGATCCTGGACGCCGAGGAGATGGGCCAGATCATCGTGTACCAGGGCCGCGGAGTCGGCGGCGGATCGCTGGTCAACGGGGGCATGGCGGTCACCCCCAAGCGGGAGAACTTCGGCGCGATCCTCCCGTCGGTGAACGCCGACGAGATGTACGCGACCTACTACCCGCGCGCCAACGCGGGGCTCGGCACCGGTCTCATCGACCCGGCGTGGTTCGACACCACCGACTGCTACCAGTACGCGCGGGTCGGCCGTAAGCAGGCCCAGCGTTCCGGGTTCCCCTTCGTCTTCGTGCCCGACGTGTACGACTGGGACTACATGAAGCAGGAGGCCGCGGGCACGGCCACCAAGTCCGCGCTCGCCGGGGAGATCCTCTACGGCAACAACTACGGCAAGAAGTCGCTCCAGAAGACCTATCTCGCCCAGGCCACGGCCACCGGCCGGGTCACCATCTCACCGCTGCACAAGGTCACTTCGGTCTCCCCCGCGGCCGGTGGCGGCTACACCGTCCTGATCGACCAGATCGACACCAACGGCGACGCCACGGCCTCCAAGACGGTGACCGCGGACCGGGTGTTCTTCGCGGCCGGAAGCGTCGGGACCAGCAAGCTCCTGGTCAAGCTCAAGGCGACCGGCGCGCTGCCCGGCCTCAACGGCGAGATCGGCCAGGGCTGGGGCGACAACGGCAACGTCATGTGCGGCCGGGCGAACCAGATCTGGGATCCGACGGGCTCGCTCCAGGCCAGCATCCCCTGCGGCGGCATCGACAACTGGACGGCGGGCGGCGCCTTCGCAGAGGTGGCACCGCTGCCCACCGGCATCGAGACCTGGGCCTCGTTCTATCTGTCCATCACCAAGAACCCGAACCGCGCCCAGTTCACCTGGAACGCCTCCACCGGCTCCGTCGACCTCAACTGGCAGACCGCCTGGAAGCAGCCCGCCATCGACATGGCCAAGTCGATCTTCGACAAGATCAACGCGAAGGAGGGGACGATCTACCGCACCGATCTCTTCGGTGTGTACAAGATCTGGGGCGACCACCTCACCTACCACCCGCTCGGCGGCGCCGTGCTCAACAAGGCGACCGACAACTACGGCCGTCTGAAGGGCTATTCGGGCCTGTACGTCATCGACGGCGCGCTGATTCCCGGCAACACCAGCGTCAACCCGTTCGTCACCATCACGGCCCTCGCCGAACGGAACATCGAGAACATCATCGCCGTCGACCTCTAGCGAGTCCGGGTCGCCCGTGCGGCCCGGATCCGCTCAGTGGGGCGGCTTCGCCGTGCGCCCCGGCTCTGCTCAATGGGTCGGCAGCACGCACACGGTGTCCAGGCCCAGCACATGGTTGAGCCGGCCGAAGGCCAGCCACGAGCCGATACTCATGGTCAGCTCCACGATCTCCCGCTGGCTGTAGAGCGCGGTCATCCGGGACCAGAACTCCTCGTCCAGACCGTGGTGGTCCAGGGCGTACCGCTCGGCGTACTCGGCGGCCAGTCGTGTCCGGCCGTCGAAGACGTCGGTGGTACGCCACCCGGTCACCGCGTCGGCGAACTCCTCCTCGACCTTTTGGCCCTCCCGTTCCGTACGCCAGTCGAGGCAGAACAGGCACCCGTTGATCTGCGCGATGCGCAGGCGGGCGGCCTCGAACTCGCGCAGGCCCAGTGTCGTGTGCTCGTACACCGAAAGGGAGAAGTTCGCGGCGGCCATGCCGATGCCGGGCACCATCTCGCCCCACACGTATCCGATCGGTTCCTGTCCCTCGGGAATGTCGATGTGCAGGGTCATGGGTCACTTCCTTCCGAGTCGGCCGACTGCCGGGCGCAGCGGGACGTCGAGTGCGTCGTAGAGCCCCGGTTCCGCGTCCACCAGCCAGTCGATGGCGCCGACCAGGCGGCCGACCGCGGTGGCGTTCCCGCCCGCGGAGCGGTTCTCGCCCTCGTCGGTGGCCGCGACGGTGACCTCGATGCGCGGGCGGCCCTCGATGATCACGCGGTGGGCGCCGTCCCCGTCGGGCGGCGTCGGCCAGTCCGGGGCGCAGGACGCGTGGATACGGGTGATGTGCTCGATGACGATCCGGGGTTCTCCCCCGACGATCCCCCTCACCTCGAAGCGCACGGCGCCCTGGGTTCCGGCCGCGAACTCGCCCATCGTGCGGGTGCTCACCGTGTCCGTGAGCGGGCGCCGTTCCATCGTCTCGCGGATGTCGTCGAGTTCGACGCCGAGAGCGCGTGCCATGAGCCGTATCTGGCCGCCCCACACCATGGTGGGGATCGACGGGGCGAGCATCAGGGGCTCGTACTCCATCGGCTGCCCCATGCCGATCAAGTACCTTACGGATTCCTCCTGTTCGTACGTGGAGTAGTCGAAGATCTCCTGACAGCGGATGGCGTCGATCGTGGTGCCGAGACCGCTGACGATCAGCGGCAGGACGTCATTTCCCCAGCCGGGATCGACTCCGGAGACGAACAGGGAGCCACCACCGTCCGCGATGGCGGCGAGCACGGGGTCCCGGAACTCCGGCGGGGCGCTGCGCTGGTCGTAGAGCGGGTAGAGGGCGGGCGTGACGACCACCGCACCGGCCCGGACCGCCCTGCCGATGTCGGCGAGGGCCTCGTCGGGGCGGATGTCGCCGGTGGCCGCGTAGACCACGGCTCCGGGGCCCGCGGCCAGGACGGCGTCGATGCCGTCGCTCGCGGCGACGCCGAGGCCGTGGTCGAGGCCGGCGAGCTCGCCCGCGTCGCGGCCGATCTTGCCGGGGTCGTGGACGAGCACGGCCGCGAGTTCGAGCTTCGGGTGGGCGTCGACGGCGCGGATGGCCGCGCGGCCGACATTGCCGGTACCCCAGACCACCGTGGAAATCATGCGGCGGAGGGTAGCGAGACGGCGTCGAGGTTCCTATAGCCGTGACCGGGTAAAAGCCGGATCACCCCCTAAGCTCGAAACATGGCCAAGTACTTCGACGTCCACCCGGAGAACCCGCAGCGGCGCATCATCACCCAGGTGGTGGAGATCGTCCGCAGCGGCGGGCTGATCGTCTACCCGACGGACTCCTGCTTCGCGCTGGGCTGTGCGCTCGGCAACCGGGACGGGATCGACCGCATCCGTTCGATCCGCCAGCTCGACGAGCGGCACCACTTCACGCTGATGTGCGAGGACTTCGCGCAGCTCGGGCACTTCGTACGGATCGACAACGCGGTCTTCCGCACGGTGAAGGCGGCGACTCCGGGCAGCTACACCTTCATCCTGCCGGCGACGAAGGAGGCTCCGCGACGGCTGCTGCACCCGAAGAAGAAGACCGTCGGGGTGCGGATCCCGGACCATGTCGTCGCCCAGGCGATCCTGGCCGAACTCGGCGAGCCGCTCCTGTCGAGCACCCTGCTCCTGCCGGAGGAGGACAAGCCGCTGACCCAGGGCTGGGAGATCAAGGACCGGCTCGATCACGTGGTGGACGCCGTCATCGACTCCGGCGACTGCGGCACCGAGCCGACGACCGTCATCGACTTCTCCGGCGCCGAGCCCGAGTTCGTGCGGCTCGGCGCGGGTGACCCCTCCCGGTTCGAGTAGGTCCGGAAAAGGCGCCAGCGGCGTGGGTCGTCCTCGCGGAGGACCCACGCCGCTGCCGTTGTGGGGGGATGTGGGGTACTGCCGGTCAGCTGGTCGTCAGGGCGGTGTCATCCACGACGAAGCTGGTCTGGAGCGAGGAGTCCTCGACGCCGCTGAACTTGAGCGCGACGGTCGTGCCGGCGAAGGAGGACAGGTCGAACGTCTTCTGCGTGTAGCCGGTGGCCTTGTTGAGGTTGGAGTAGGTCGCCAGCGTGGTCGATCCTGCCGTGACCGTCAGCTTGTCGTACGCGGAGCTGGTGGTCGTCTCGGCGGTGTCGATGTGCAGGTAGAACGTCAGTGTGGCCTTGCAGCCGCTGGGAACGGCCACCGACTGGGACAGCGTGTCGGTGTGGGTGGAGCCGTAGCCGTTCAGCCACGCCTTGTAGGAGCCGCCGTGGGCCGCCTCGCCGGTGTCCGTCGTGATGACCCCGCTGGACGCGGTCCAGGTCGTGTTGCCCGACTCGAAGCCGGGGTTGCCCAGCAGCTGCGCCGAGGTGCAGGTGCCACCACCGCCCGAGGTACTGACCGTCCAGGTGAAGGACGCGGTGCCCGTCGCGCCGGTGCTGTCCGTCACGGTGACGGTCGTGCTGTACGTCCCCGCGGTGGTCGGCGTGCCGGTGATGGCGCCCGTCGAGCTGTTGATCGACAGACCGGTCGGCAGTCCGGACGCGGCGTAGGTCAGGGAGCCGCTGTTGGTGCTGCTGGCCGAGACCTGCAGGCTCACCGCGGTGCCGACGGTGGAGGACTGGCTGCCCGGGTTGGTGACGGTCACACCGCTCGTCGGCGGGGTGACGTGGCTGCCGACGGCGATGCCGGCGAAGGCGTTCGCCACGCCCGCGTACTGCGCGGAGCTGGAGCCGTACAGCGCCGTCGCGGCGTTCAGGGCGGCGGTACGGGCACTCGCGTAGTTGGTGCTCGACGTCATGTACGTCGTGAGCGCCTTGTACCAGATCTGCAGGGCCGCGGCCCGGCCGATACCGGCGACGGCCACACCGTCCGAGGTCGAGCTGTTGTAGGTGACGCCGTTGATGACCTTGCTGCCGCTGCCCTCGGAGAGCAGGTAGAACATGTGGTTCGCGGGGCCCGAGGAGTAGTGGACGTCCAGGTTGCCGACGCCGGAGTACCAGCTGTCGGCGGAGCTGCCGTCCTTGCTCGGCTTGTCCATGTAACGCAGCGGCGAGCCGTCGCCGTTGATGTCGATCTTCTCGCCGATGAGGTAGTCGCCCACGTCGGTCGAGTTGTTGGCGTAGAACTCCACGCCGGTGCCGAAGATGTCGGAGGTCGCCTCGTTCAGACCGCCGGACTCACCGGTGTAGTTCAGGCCGGCGGTGTTGGAGGTGACACCGTGGCTCATCTCGTGGCCCGCGACGTCCAGCGAGGTCAGCGCGTGGGTGCTGCTGGTGCCGTCGCCGTAGGTCATGCAGAAGCAGCTGTCGTCCCAGAAGGCGTTGACGTACGCCGAGCTGTAGTGGACGCGCGAGTAGGCGGCGACACCGTCGTTCTTGATGCCGCTGCGGCCGAAGGTGTTCTTGTAGAAGTCCCAGGTCATCTGGGCGCCGTAGGCGGCGTCCGCGCCGGCGGTCTGGGTGTTGGAGCCGGCGCCGGTTCCCCAGACGTCGTCGGAGTCGGTCATCAGGGTGCCGGTGCCGGAGGTGCCGTTGTTCAGCGAGTACGTCTTGTGACCACCGCGCGTGGTGTCGTAGAGCTGGTACGTCGAGCCGGACAGCGTGGTGTTCAGCGTGACCGATCCGCTGTACTGGGTGTTGCCGGTGCCGGTCTCGATGCCCTCGTACCGGGACAGTTCCTTGCCGGTGGTGGCGTCCGTGATGACGTGCAGCTTGCTGGGCGTGCCGTCGTCCTGGAAGCCGCTGACCACGGTCTCCCAGGCGAGCCTGGGGGTTCCGGTGCCGGCCCAGATGACCTTGCGGGCGCTGTCGGCGGCGGGCTTCTCCGCCTTGAGCGACTTGGCCACACCGAGCGCCTTGGCCGCGGCGGCGGCCTTGGTGAACGTCGCGGTGGTGGCGGCGACCTTGATGGTGTGCTTGTTGTTGAAGGTCGTGCTGACCGTGCCGGTGGCCTGCGAGGCGGGCGGGGTGTGGACGACGATGTCGCCGCCGAGGACCGGGAGGCCGGCGTAGGTGCGCTCGTAACGGGTGTGCACGGTGCCGTCGTTGTCCTGGACGACGTCCTTGACGACCAGCTTCTCCTTCGGGCCGAGGCCGAGGGTGCCGGCGGTCGCCGCGGTCTGCTTCGATGCCTTCATCAGCAGCGCCGCGTGCTGGGCCGGGCTGAGCTTGGCCTCAAGTCCCCCGGTGCGCAGGGGGGTTGTGTGGGGGGCGGGCTTGGCGACTGCCGGGACCGTCTGTATACCGACGGCCAGGAACGCGGCGGTGGCCACCAGGGCTCCGGCCGCGGTCGCCTGACGGGGGAAACGTCTCACTCGTACTCCTACTGCTTCGGCCGCGGTCGGCGGCCGGCGACAGACCGGGCAGACGGGATGTGCTGTCCGGGAAGAGCTGAGCAGGGGCGTGCGGGTACGCGACCGAGGGCAGGACGTGGGGCAACCTGCCCTACAGGTGGAGGAAGGATCGCACCGTTGACCTAGGCATGACATGCACTCGTTGGCAATCGAGGGTTATCCCTACGCCCGCGCGCCGAAACCCCTGCCGCACGCCGTGCCCGGACATCAAGGCCGCCGATCGACGCGCGGTCACCGTCGAATCCGCCTTCCCCGGAGCGGACTTGCTCCCCGAATCACCCAACTCGCGGCCCCGGTCGATGACTTCACCGAGCCGTCCGCCGTAAGCGCTGTGCCGCACGATCACCCCGAAGCGCCGACACCACCACGTCCCGGACGCGCGACTCCCCGAGATGCCCGACGCGGCCTCCCTGATGCACGGCTCGCCGAACTCCCCGCCGTGGCAACTCTGTTGGGCCGGTGCCGGGCCGCCACGTCAGGGCCGGCCCGCTCCCGGAACCTCGACCCGCACGGCGAGCACCCGACCGGAGCCGGGGGTCACCATCTCGGACTCCGTCATGCCGCGCCAGGTGGCGGCCACGATGAACAGCGTCCGCCTGTCGTGGCCGCCCAGCACACAGGCGAAGCCGCCGCGGTCGAGGTCGACCCGGTCCAGGACGGCTCCGCCCTCGGCCACGCGCACACAGCGGCGGCCCGGTACGTCGGCGTACCAGACGGCGTTGTGCGCGTCGACGCAGATGCCGTCCGGGGTGCCCTCTCCCAGGTCGGCCCAGACGCGGCGGCCCGACAGGCCGCCGTCCGCGCCGATGCCGAACGCGACCAGACTGTGCCGGTAGGAGTCGGCGACGATCAGCGTGGAGCCGTCGGGCGTCACGGCCATCCCGTTGGGGAACGCGATGTCGTCGGCCACCTGACGCACCGAGCCGTCCGGGGTGACCAGCGAGACCGAGCCCGGTTTGGCCGCCTCGCCCGTCATCGGGTCGAAGTCGGCACGGTTGACATAGGTGTTCCCGCGGCCGTCGACCACGATGTCGTTCCAGCCGGGCCGCCCCAGGTCCGCGTACGTGACCAGGGAGCCGTCGGATTCCCGCCGGAGCAGCAGGCCGTCCCGAGAGGAGACGATCAGCAGGCGGCCGTCGGGGTGCCAGTCGGTGCACAGCGGCAGCGACGCCACCCGTGCGACCACCTCGGCGCGACCGGCCGCCGGATCGAGGGCGACGACCTCGCCCGCGGTCCAGTCGGAGAAGTACAGCCGGTCCCCGTGCCAGCGCGGCGACTCGACCAGCCCGTGCCCGTCGAGCAGCGTCCGTACCTCGTACATCCTCATCACAGCCTTCGTTCCGTACCGGCTCGGAACCGGTGTCCCACTGACAGAACGAACGGACACCGGCCGGATCGACAGTTCCCGGACCGTCCGACGCCGAACCGGCCGGGGGCTGTCCCCCACCCGGCCGGGAACGGGTGGCTCTCCACGGATCTCGCCGGGCCGCGACGATCGTCACATCGTCTAATGACGGAGTCGGAGGTGTCGTCTTCCCAGCAGGAGCAGCGCATGTCGGCGACGCAAGCCACTTCGGGGAGCGGGCGGGGCAAGCCCGGGAGACTGCAGCGGCTGGGTGAGTGGTGCGCCCGCCATTTCGTGATCGTCATCGTGGCCTGGCTCATCGCGCTCGCCGTGCTGCAGACCCTGAACCGCTCGTTCGGCGGAGAGTACTCGGACAATTTCACGCTCCCCGGAGTGCAGTCCACCGAGGGCCTCGACGTTCTCAAGGAGCACGACCCGGCGGCAGGCGGCTACAGCAGCCAGGTCGTCCTGCGCGACACACAGAAGCCCCTGACGTCGCTGAGTTCCCAGATGAGCCAGACCGTCGGCGACCTGCAGAAGCTGCCGCACGTCCTGTCCGCGCAGAATCCGCTGCCGCCGCCGGGCTCGCAGCCGCCGTCCGGGCAGTCGCAGCAGCCGAACGTCGGACCGCTGTCCGACGACGGGAAGACCGGCTACATCACCGTCCGCTTCGATGTGCAGCCCTCGACCCTCGGTGACGACTACCTCCACGGTGTGGACAGCGCGGTGAAGCCGCTGCGTTCGGCCGGCGTCGACGTCGAGTACGGCGGCCCGCTGGGCGAACTGGCCAGGCCCGCCGCGAACGACCGGATCAGCGAGGCCATCGGCTTCGCGGTGGCGATCGTCGTGCTGCTCGTCGGGTTCGGCAGTGTCATCGCGGCGGGTCTGCCGCTGGTGACCGCCCTGATCAGCGTGGTCGGCGGCCTGGCCTGCCTGGGGCTGCTGGCCGCCGCGTTCACCTTCGCCACGGTGTCACCGACTCTCGCCACGATGATCGGACTCGGCGTCGGCATCGACTACGCCCTGTTCCTGATCACCCGTCACCGGCAGAACCTCTTCGACGGCGTCGATCCGGTACGGGCGGCGGGCCGGGCCACCACCACGAGCGGGCGCGCCGTCCTCGTCTCCGGCTGCACCGTGATCATCGCCCTGGCCGGGCTGTCCGTCTCCGGCGTCTCCTTCATCAGCAAACTCGGCCTCGCCGCGGCCGTGACCGTCGTCTCGGCGGTCCTCGGCGCGCTGACCCTCGTACCCGCACTGCTCGGGCTCGTCGGCAAGAACATCGACCGCTTTCACGTACGCAAGCCGGTCGCGGAGACGGACGCCGAGCCCGGGACGCCCGCGCACGGCACCTGGCACCGCTACGCCCTGCGTGTACAGCGGCATCCCTGGCGGTTCCTGTCCGGCGGCCTCTTCACGGTGCTGGTGCTGGCCATCCCGCTGTTCACCATCCAGCTCGGGCACATCGGCGACGGCGCGGATCCCACCTCGTTCACGGACCGGCGGGCGTTCGACATCATGTCGGACGCCTTCGGGCCCGGCTCCAACGGTCCGCTGACCGTGGTCATCGACCAGACCGGCGTTCCGTCCGACCAGCGGTCCGCGCTGGCGTCGCAGGCGCAGAAGACACTCAACGGTGTGTCGGGCGCCGCCGCGGTCACACCCCTGACGGCCACCAAGGACGGGGACGTGCTGGTGGGCACCGTCTTCTCCAAGGTGTCCCCGCAGAACCGGTACACCACCGACCTGACGAACCGTCTGGTCGACACCACGCTGCCGCAGGCGGTGTCCGGCACGAAGGCCAAGGGCTACGTCACCGGGACCACGGCCGCCCAGGTCGACTTCCGCAACATCGTCGCGAGCCGGCTGCCTCTCATCATCCTCGTGGTGGTCGCGCTCGCCTTCATCATCATCCTGATCGTCTTCCGCGGACTGCTCGTCGCGTTGAAGGCCGCGGTCCTGAACGTGCTGTCCATCGCCGCCTCGTACGGTGTCGTCGTCGCCGTCTTCCAGTGGGGCTGGGGCGGACCGGCGCTCGGGGTCTCGGGCAAGGTACCCATCGAGAGCTATGTGCCGATGATGATGTTCGCGATCATCTTCGGGCTCAGCATGGACTACGAGATCTTCCTGCTGTCGCGGGTCCACGAGTTCTGGCTGCGCACCGGGGACGCCAAGGGGAGTGTCGCGCACGCCCTGGAGATCACCGCCCGGGTGATCACCTGCGCCGCCCTGATCATGGTGAGCGTCTTCGCCGCGTTCATCCTGAGCGACAACATCGTCGTCAAGATGCTCGGCCTCGGACTCTCGGTCAGCGTCCTGATCGACGCGACGGTCGTACGGCTCCTGCTCGTGCCGGCCGTGATGACGCTGCTCGGCGCTCACGCCTGGTGGATCCCGCGCTGGCTGGACCGGATCCTCCCGCACCTCGACCCGGAGGGCGAACAGGCTCCGGCCGTCCCGGGCCCCGCGGGTCCTTCGGCCGCCGGGTGACACCGACGGACACCGGCTGACACCCTGTTCCGCCGCGCCGATCCCGACGGCCGGACGCCCGCCTCGCCGGGTTCGACGGCGGGACGCCCGCTTCGCCGGGCTCGACGCCGCGCGGGGTCGGCGGAACCCCGGTCCCGCCGTGCGACCCGTCAGGTGATCGGTTCGGCGGCCGGAATGATCGGCGACTGATAGGCGCCGCTGGCCAGCATGCGGACCTCGCCCGCCGGGCTGATCTCGGCGCGGAGAATGCCGGTGGGATCGCTGTACACCGGATTCCCGCCCGGCCCGCTGGTACTGGTCCGTTCGACGACCACCTCGTCCGTCACCATGCGGGCATCGGGTCCGGGGTGGGTGAAGGTCAGCCGGTAGCGGTCCACGGTCGTCATCTGGGCCTCCCGCGCCGAAGCGCCATATCCGGGTGAAAAGATACGTCTCCATCATGCGGCCGGACTCCCGTGCGAGCATGGTCGCCCGCGCCCGACCGGCCCGCCGACCGGCCTCGCGAACCGGACGGCGACAGCTCACTGTGCGTGACGCCTCTCGCCACCAGGCGCCCGGCAGTGTAGACATAGCACATGGTCGGACTATTGGGTCGAACCCGGGCTCAGTCGACCCGCCGCCCCGGCACAGCGCACCAGCAACGTGGGTCACACGAAGGCAAGCACAGGCACGGCCCGTCCAACGGGCTGCGTTCCGCTCTCAGCCTGCGCAGCGTCGCCGGACAGGTGTTCGTCCTGCAAGTGGTGATCGTGCTGCTCCTGGTCGTCGCCGCGGTGGTCGCACTGGTACTGCAGGTGCGCCACGACAGCACCCAGGAGGCCCGCAACCGCTCGCTCGCCGTCGCGGAGACCTTCGCCAACGCGCCGGGCACGCGGGCGGCGCTCAAGGCGCCGCACCCCACGGCCCTGCTGCAGCCCAGCGCCGAAGCCGCCCGCAAAGCCTCGGACGTGGACTTCATCGTCGTACTGAACACCGACGCGATCCGCTACACCCACCCCAAGCCCGACCGGATCGGAAAGAAGTTCGTCGGGACCACGGCACCGGTGCTGGCCGGGCACTCCATCACCGAGCAGATCACCGGGACGCTCGGACCGCTCGTGCAGGCCACTGTCCCCATCAAGGCACCCGACGGCAAGGTCGTCGGCATGGTGTCGGCCGGGATCACCACGGCGAACGTGGGCGGCGCCGCCAACCGCCAGCTGCCGCTCCTGCTGGGCGCCGCCGCCGTCGCGCTCGCCCTCGCGACCACGAGCACCGCGCTGGTGAGCCGGCGCCTGCTGCGCCAGACGCACGGCCTAGGCCCGTACGAGATGACCCGGATGTACGAACACCACGACGCCGTGCTGCACTCCGTCCGGGAGGGAGTGATCATCGTCGGCGCGGAGGGTCAGCTGCTTCTGGCCAACGACGAGGCGAACCGCCTGCTCGGCCTCCCCGCGGACGCCGAGGGACAGCACGTCCAAAAGCTCGGCCTGGACACGGCCACCGCCGATCTGCTGGCCTCGGGACGCGTCGCCACCGACGAGGTGCATCTCGTCGGGGACCAGCTCCTGGCCATCAACCAGCGGCCCACGGACCTGCAGGGCGGCCCGGCCGGCAGCGTCGCCACGCTCCGTGACTCGACCGAACTGCGCGCGCTCTCCGGCCGGGCCGAGATCGCCCGCGAACGGCTGAAACTCCTCTACGACGCCGGAGTGGGGATCGGCACGAGCCTGGATGTCACGCGGACCGCCGAGGAGTTGGCCGAGGTCGCCGTCCCGCGGTTCGCGGACTTCGTCACCGTGGACCTGGCGGACGCGGTCCTTCGCGGGCAGGAGCCCGACGCGGGCGCCGGCCTGCGCCGCACCGCCTCCGGCGGCATCCGCAAGGACGCCCCGCTCTATCCGGTCGGCGAGCACATCGGATTCGTGCCCTCCACGCCCCAGGCCCACAGCCTGCGCACCGGCGAGGCCGTCGTCGAACCGGATCTCGGCGGCGCCCCGGGCTGGCTGGCCCAGGACCTCCAGCGCACCGCGCAGGTCGTCGACTACGGAATCCACTCCTTGATCACCGTTCCGCTGCGGGTCGGACCCCTGGTCATGGGGGTGGTGAACTTCTGGCGCTCCGAGAGGCCCGAGCCCTTCGACGTGGAGGACCTGGCCCTCGCCGAGGAGCTGGTCGCCCGCGCGGCGGTCTCCATCGACAACGCGCGCCGCTACACCCGCGAGCACACGATGGCCGTGACCCTGCAGCGCAGTCTGCTGCCGCGCACGCTGCCCGATCAGAGCGCCCTCGACCTCGCCTACCGGTATCTGCCCGCGCAGGCGGGTGTCGGCGGCGACTGGTTCGACGTCCTGCCGCTGCCCGGCGCCCGGGTCGCCGTCGTCGTGGGCGATGTCGTCGGCCACGGGCTGCTGGCCGCCGCGACGATGGGGCGGCTGCGTACGGCGGTCCACAACTTCTCCGCGCTCGATCTGCCGCCCGACGAACTGCTCGGGCTCCTGGACGAGCTGGTCGGCCGTATCGACCAGGACGAGATGACGGAGGACAGCAGGGCCGCGGTCACGGGCGCCACCTGCGTGTACGCCGTCTACGACCCGACGACGCGGCGCTGCACCGTGGCCCGCGCCGGGCACCCGCCGCCGGCGGTGATCCGTCCGGACGGCAGCGTCGAGTTCCCCGATGTTCCGGCCGGTCCGCCGCTCGGCCTGGGCGGTCTGCCGTTCGAGACGGCCGAGCTGGAGCTGGCGGAGGGCAGCCGGCTGGTGCTCTACACGGACGGCCTCGTCGAGGACCGGGAACGGGACATCGACGTCGGACTCGAACTGCTGCGCACGGCGCTGGCCGGAGCCGACCGCTCGCCGGAGGACACCTGCCGGGCCGTGCTGGACGCCCTTCTGCCGGCCCGGCCGAGCGATGACATCGCTCTGATCGTGGCCCGGACCCACGCCCTGGGTGCCGACCGGATCGCCTCCTGGAAGGTGCCGTCCGAACCGTCCGCCGTCGGCGAGGTGCGTGCCTCGGTCAGCCGGCAACTGGCCCGGTGGGGGCTCGACGAGCTGACGTTCACCACGGAGCTGATCCTCAGTGAGCTGGTGACCAACGCGATCCGCTACGGCAACGGGCCCATCGGCGTGCGCATGGTGCTGGACCGTACGCTGATCTGCGAGGTCTTCGACGGCAGCAGCACCTCACCGCATCTGCGGTACGCGGCGACGACGGACGAGGGCGGGCGGGGCCTGTTCCTGGTCGCCCAGCTCACCGACCGCTGGGGCACCCGCTACACGCCCGAGGGCAAGGTCATCTGGGCGGAACAGCCACTGCCCTGAGCCGGGCTTCCCGCAGGCGGGAGCCAGGAGTCAGAAGAGAGCGGGCCGAATGGGGCGGGGATGCCGGGTGCGGCCGGAGACGGGCGGCGGCCCGAGACGGGCGGCGGCCGGAATGCCGGGGCGGCGCGACGACCGGAGACACCCGGGACCGGACGGTCCCTCACGGACCGCCGGCTTGCCGGAGGCCGGAAACCGGACGGTCCCTCACGGGCTGCCGCCGGATCCTCTGTCGGTGCCGCGCGCCGTCACGCCCGCCGCGTCGGCGCTTCCGTCCGCCGGAGTGAGGGAAGCGGCGCCTCCCTGGAGCCGCTCCAGGTCGGAGGGGCGCACCTGGATGACGAACAGGGCGACCAGCGCGGCGAAGACGGCGAAAACGGCGGCCGCGACGAACGCCCCCGAGACGCCGGACGTCAGCACCTGTTGGCTCCAGGGCGCCGGCAGCTGTCCCGTTCTTCGGAACTGCAGCCGTTGCGCCGGGGTAGCGGTCGACAGGAAGTTCGCGACCTGACTCGTCGCCTCGTTCCTGCTCGCCGTGCCGAAGACGGTGACCAGAACCGAGAGGCCGAGGGAACCACCGACCTGCTGGGTGGCGTTGAGGATGCCGGAGGCGGCGCCCGTCTCCTTGGGCTGGACTCCGGACACGGCCATCAGCGTCAGCGACACGAACTGCAGGCCCATGCCGAAGCCGAAGACCAGGGTGGGTCCGAGGATGCTGCCGAGATACGTGCTGTCGACGTCGGTCAGCGTCAGCCAGCCGAGGCCCAGGGCGCAGAGGACCGCGCCCACGGCCATGAAAGGTTTCGGCCCCCACCGGGGCAGCAGGTTCGAGGCCACTCCCGCGCCGATCGCGATGATCGCGCTGATCGGCAGGAAGGCGAAACCGGCCTTGAGAGGGCTGAAGCCGAGGATGTTCTGCACGAAGAGGGTCAGGAAGAAGAACATCCCGAAGATCGCGGCGGAGAGGCTCAGCATCATCGCGTAGACACCCGACCGATTGCGGTCGCGGAACATCCACAGCGGCGTGATGGGCTGTCTCGACCGCCTCTCGGTGGCGATGAACGCGATGAGGAACACCACGGCCGCCCCGAAGGCCGCGAGGGTGACGGGGTTGCTCCAGCCCTTCTCCGAGGCCCGGATGAAGCCGTAGACGAGCAGCACCATGCCCAGCGTGGAGGTGAGGGCGCCCAGGAAGTCGAAGTGGCCCGGGTGGCGCTCGGACTCCTTGATGTAGCGGGGGGTGGCGAGCACGATCAGCAGGCCGATGGGGATGTTCACGAAGAACACCCAGCGCCAGTCGAGCCACTCGACGAGGATCCCGCCCGCGAGCAGCCCGATCGCGCTGCCGCCCGCGGAGACGGCCGCGAACACGCCGAACGCCCTGTTGCGCTCCGGCCCTTCACGGAAGGTGGTGGTGATCAGCGCCAGCGCGGTGGGCGAGGCGATGGCCCCGCCGACGCCCTGCAGCGAGCGAGCGGCGAGCAACTGCCAGGATTCCTGGGAGAGTCCGCCGAGCAGCGACGCGAAGGCGAAGAGCAGCACGCCGAACATGAAGACCCGGCGTCTGCCGAGGATGTCTCCGGAGCGTCCGCCGAGCAGCAGCAGACCACCGAAGGTCAGCGTGTAGGCGTTGATCACCCAGGAGAGGTTCTCGGTCGAGAAGCCGAGCGCGGTCTGGATGTGCGGCAGGGCGATGTTCACGATGGTGATGTCCAGGACCACCATCAGCTGACACGAGGCGATGACGAGGAGCGCTATACCGCTGCCCCGTCCCCGCTGCGGGGAGTCGGCAGACTCGGAGGATGTCACGTGATCGGCCGTCATGGGGGATGGCCCTGCATCTCGGGTCGGCGGTGAACATGGATGTTCACTCCATCGACGTTAAGCCTGACCGCCCGGCCTCACCAATCGATCAACGGGTCCGGCCCGGGCCCCGCTCTCACCGGGCCGGCCGGCCGAGCGGCGAGGAGGCGGACAGGATGCCGAGGCCGCACGAAGCCCCGGGTCTGTGGGCCCGGGGCTTCGCCGTGCTTCTGCCACCGGCGCGATCCAGCGAAGCCTTGGTCGGCGCGGAGGTCGTCCCGCGCCCGGCTGCGTGGTGCGGGTGGGCTCAGGAGGTCGGGGCGACGAGCGTGTGTTCGGTTCCCAGCTGGTCGGCGAGGGTATCGGTGTACATGGTGGTCTCGCCGTCGGACCAGCGGATGACGAGATCGTCGGCACGGCCGTTGCCGGTGAAGTCGCCGGTCGTCATGGCCGCGTCGTGCTTCCAGAGCCCGCTGGGGTCCAGGATGCGATGCTCGCCGCCGAGGCCCGAGGTCGACGTACCGACATAGTTGTCGAGCTCGCCGTCGGTCCAGCGCACCATGAGGTCCCATTTCTGGTTGCCGGAGAACTCACCGGCCGTCAGGAGTGTGGCGTCCCGCCAGGTGTCGTTCTTCGGCTTCAGCTGGTGCTCCTGCCCGAAGGTGCCGGCGCTGACGTTCGTGTAGAGGGTCAGCTCACCGTCGACCCACCGCACGATGAGGTCGGCGACGTACTTCGAGGCGGCGAAGCGGCCCGCGGCGATCTGAGTCGCGTTCTTCCAGAGGTCGTTGGGTTTGATCATCTGGGTGCCGGCCCGGTTCAGTCCCTTGGAGCCGACGTCGCCGTACAGTGTCACCTCGCCGTCGACCCAGCGGACCAGCAGGTCGAACTGGTGGGACCCGGTGAAGTCGCCCGCCGTGATGGTCTTGGCGTTCTTCCACGTGGAGTTCTTGGACAGCAGCTGCCGCTCGGGGTCGTAGCCACCGTGTCCGTTGCCGGGGTAGAGCGTGACCTCACCGTCGGACCAGACCACGATCATGTCGCTGTGGCCGGTCCGGCGGAAGTCGCCCGAGGCCATCAGGCCGGCGTTCTGCCAGGTGGTCGCCGCGCCGGGCAGCCAGGGATCTCCGGACGGCCGGTACGGCGGCTTGTCGTCATCCACGTTCCGATGCGCGGCGGCGTCGGCGAACAGGTCCTGGGCGTCCTTGCCGTAGATCGGTGCATAGGTCACCCAGTCGTCGTTGGCGTCGTTGCCACCGCCGTTGTATCCGCCGGTGTTGCCGATCACCTTGCCGGTGCCGTTGGTGCTGTTGTAGTCCTCGATCCACGGGCCGCCGGAAACACCACCGTAGAAGCCGGTGCAGGTCATGCGCATCTGCCGGAATCCTGGCAGTCGAGAGGTGCTGACGGGGCAGCGGACCGGCACGTGGTCGGGGTTGACACCGGCGTCGCCGGGATAGCCGATGACGGTGACCTTGTGCTTGAAGCCGCCGGCCGGGGTGAAGGTCAAAGCCCCCGTGACGTCCTCCACCTTGCCCCGCGTGTTGGGGCCGACCTGCGCGAAGGCCAGGTCCAAGTCGGAGGTCGGCTTCTTGGTGTTCGCGTCGTAGCGCGGGTCTATGTACAGGCGGGACACCGGGTAGACGCCGAACGGCTGCCCGACGGCGGACCTGCCTGAGCGGTACCGCGGAACGAAGACGCGGTGGGTGGCCCTCTCCAGGCCGCGGCCGCAGTGTCCGGCGGTCAGGACGATGTCCTTGGCGGCCGTGTGGACGACGCTGCCGGTGCAGTACGTCTTCGGGCCGCCGAGCGGCTTGCCGTCGAAGAAGAACGTGCCCACCATCGGGTGGCCGAGGAAGTGCTCCGGAGTGGGGGTGCCCGACGGCGGCGGCCGGTGCGCGGCGGCGGCGCCGGCCGTGCTGCCGGGCTTCGCTACGGCCGAAGAGGGGGTCGACGGGGAGTCGACCGGGACCGCGTCGTCCATGCGGTCCGCCGTCCAGTACCTCTCTTCCTCGCTCAGACTCGGCCCGTCCGAGGGGGGTGGAGCGGAGGTTGGCTCGGCGGACCGCGTCGAGGACGCCGAGGGCGCGGCGGAACCGGTCGACTCGAAGACCCCCGCGACCGTCGACGGCGTCGAGGGTGCCGACGACTTCGGGGGGACCTGAGGCCTGGCGCTGGGAGCGGCCGGTGACGCGGACGCCGTCGGTGGGGCGGAGGGCGCCGGTGCCGGATGGCCCGTCGCGGCCGATGCCGTCCCGGCGCCAAGAACGCCGACGCCCAGTCCTAGCGCCAGCGCTGGAATCCATCTGTGTCTGGAACGCAACAAGGTGCCTTTCCGTCTTGTAGGGAGTCGTACGGTGAACAAGCCCCGAACTCCCCTTTGCCGTACACGAGTTCTATAGCACTACACTATCGAACAATAACCGACATATCGTCAAATAGGAGATGGGCGAGGCGATGGACCGACTCCGCAAGACCGCGTGGGCGGCACTCCCTCTCCTGCTCCCCTTCCTGGCAGCCGGGCCGGCCTCGGCCTCGCCGCCCGGACCCTCGCTCCCGTTCGGAAGTGTCCGCTCGGTGCATCCCGGCGACCCACTGACGGTCAACACCGCGGCCAGCGATGCCACTTACCTCGCAACGATCAACTCCCCTGCGTTCGTTGCGGCAGGGAAACTGCGCATGATGCATCCGGTGCTGACCACCACCGTCACCATCGCCTGCGACGCGCGGCCCGGCACCTACCCGGTGACGCGGCGCGGCGCCGGAGACGTGGGCCCGGACGAGCATCCGTTCCGATGGGCACAGGTGCGCGTGGAACCCGCTGACGAGGCTGCACGCCGCGCCTGCCGGAACAAGGCCAGGAATCTGCCTCCGCCCAGGCTGGAGGAGCGCTGGGCTCCGGACAGAACGTGGCCCCAGTCGGAATGGGACGTGCGGACCTTCCTGGCCGGCAGCCGCATAACGATCACGGACAACGACGACGAGGGATCGGACGGAGACATCACCCTCACCTCCCGGGCCTTCACCGACCGCCCCGTCCTGCGCGGCGCCAAAGCCGTCCTGACCGCCACCACCACTCTGACCTGCGACTCCGCACCCGGCATCTACGTCGTCTACCGGCACGACGTCGACCGGGCCGGCCCCGACAAACCATGGGCGCGTCTGCGGATCGCCCCCGCCGCACACGGAAAAGCCTGCGCTGCTCAGCAAGCCGCAAAGCAGTCAGCCGGGACATCCCGTACCGGCACGGTGGCCTGGGCCGCGGGTGGCGTACTCCTCGTCGTCGCAGCGGGCGCCGCACTGCTCCTGTGGGCGAACTCCCGCCGCACACGCTCCGCCTGAGCGCGCCTCGCCGCTCGTCGGCCGGCTTGGATCGCTACTGCGTTGACGCGATCGGGCGGCCCGCGCACCCGCACCGACCCTCAAGCTCACTGGCGGCACCAGTTGGGAGAACATCCCGGGCGGGGGATGCGCCTCTCCTGGCCGTCCGACAACCTCAAGCAACGCCCCTCCGGGGCCGGATCCCGGGCCCCGCTCTCACCGGGCCAGCCGGCCCAGCAGCGAGGAGGCGGACACGATGCCGAGGGCCGCGGCCACCACCAGGACGCCGTAGTCGAGGGCCAGGTGCGCGGGTGTGCCGAGCAGCAGGCCGCGCAGGGCGTCGACTTGGTAGCTGAGCGGGTTGACCAGACTGACGGCCTTCAGCCAGCCGGGCATGATGGCCACCGGATAGAGGGCGTTGGAGCCGAAGAACAGCGGCATGGTGATGGCCTGGCCGATGCCCATCAGCCGGTCCCGGGTGAGCACGATGCCCGCGATCGTCATCGACAGGCAGGAGAAGAACGCCGAACCGAGCACGACGGCAACGGCCACTCCCAGGAGCCGCAGCGGGTTCCAGGTCATCGCCACCCCGAGCAGCGCGGCGATCACGACGACCACCACGGCCTGGATCAGTGCCTTCACCCCGGCAGCGAACGCCTTGCCGGTGATGAGCGCGGAGCGGGGTGTGGGGGTGACGAGGAGCTTGGTGAGGATTCCGGCGTCCCGTTCCCAGATGATCATGATGCCGTAGAAGATGGCGATGAACATCGCGGACTGGGCGATGATGCCGGGCGCCAGATAGTCGAGGTAGGGAATGCCGCCGGTGGGGATCGCGTGGATCCGGGTGAATGTCTCGCCGAAGATCAGCAGCCACAGGGCCGGCTGGATCGCCCGCGTGTAGAGCTCGGTTCGGTCGTGGCGGAGTTTCTGGAGTTCGACCGCGCACATCGCGGCGACCCGGGCGGGCAGCACGCGCCAGCCCGTCCGGGCCCTGGGCGGGATCACGAGCAGGTCGAGGTCTCCGGGACGGATGCGCTCAGCCGACACGGGAAGCGGTACGGCGGGTGCTTCGGACATCGCTGAAGTCTCCTGAATGGTCGTCGAGTCCACTGCCGGCGACGTCACGGAAGACGTCCTCCAGCGTGGGCAGTTCACCCTCGCCCGTGGTTCCGCGCCGCTCACCGAGGCCCGTCCTGAGCTGCCGCGGTGTGCCCAGCGCGCGGACGCGCCCGCGGTGCATCAGCGCGACCCGGTCGCAGTACTGGTCGGCCTCGTCCATGTAGTGGGTCGTCACGAGCACGGTCATGCCGGTGGCGGCCCGTACGGCGTTGATGTGCTCCCACACACTGGTGCGGGCGATCGGGTCGAGGCCGATGGTCGGCTCGTCCAGGATCAGCAGCCGGGGCGCGCTGACCAGCGCCTGGGCGAGTTCCAGGCGGCGGACCATGCCCCCGGAGTACGTCTTGGCGAGCCGGTCGGCCGCGTCGGTGAGGTCGACCGCGGCGAGGGCCTGGGCGACCCGGGCCGCACGCTCACGGCGGGGCACGTCGAAGACGCGGGCGAAGAGGGTCACGTTCTCCCGGCCGGTGAGTCCGGAGTCCGCGGACAGTTGCTGCGGTACGTAGCCCAACAGACGCCGTACGGACATGCGTTCACGGGTGGTGTCGTGCCCGAAGACGCGGACCTTCCCGGCCGGGACCGGCAGCAGCGTGGTGATGCACCGGAGCGCCGTGGTCTTGCCCGCGCCGTTGGGCCCGAGCAGTCCGAACACCTCGCCGTCGTGGACGGCGAGGTCGAGACCGTCGACGGCGGTGGTCTCACCGAAGGCGTAGACGAGTCCGGCACACGACACGGCGTCCGTGGCGGCGGGCTCGCCCGACGGACCCTCGCCGCCCGGAGCGGCCCGATCGACCGACGGACCCTCGCCGTCCGATGTGGCTGGGACCGCCTCCACCGCGGCGGTGCCCGCGGTCGTCCCGTCGCCGTCGGCTGCCGGGCTCCCCCGCCGTGCGGGGTCCGTCCGCTCGCTCTCGTACCGTGTCATGACTCCTCGCCCTCCTCGTGCAGGTTCGCCGCCAGCTTGCGCAGGGCGGGTAGGGCGGCCCTCAGCGCGGCGCGGTCGGCGTCGTCGAGACGTGCCACCTGGCTCCGTACGAGCACCGCGCGCCGTTCCCGCCAGTCGCGCAGCCTGGCATCGGCCGCCGGTGTGGACACCAGGCGCGCGGCGCGCCGGTCCGCCGGATCCGTCTCCCGGACCAGATAGCCGTCCCGGGCGAGTTGGTTGACCAGCGTCGAGACGGAATTGCCCGCCAGGTAGAGCTCTTTGGCGGCCTCCGACACACCGATGCCGGGCCGGTCGACGACCAGCCGCAGCAGGTCGACCTCGGCACCGCGCAGCCGCGGTCCGCTCGTGCCGACGCGCAGCCGCCGTCTGATCAGCCGCTGCAGTCCGGCCAAGGCGTCCGCCAGGGCCTCGGGGAAACTCTCCGACTCCACGTATCGAAGATATCTCTGTATCAGAGGTAATACGGGAAAGGGACGGTCAAGAGGTCGCCAGCACCGGGCGGGGCCGTCGTCGCGGGCGAGGGAGGGAGCGCGAGGTGTGCACCTCGATTCGGTGGGTAACCGGTCACCTGCTCGCCGGCGTCCTCAGCGCCGGATGGAACCCGACAAGTCAGGACCCCTTGGAGGTAACCGTGTCGGCCGAACCAGCTCCTGTGTCCATCGACGTGACGTTGTGCGGCGAGGGCATCGCCCTGGTCACCGTCGCGGGGGAACTGGACGTCGAGACGGCCCCCGAACTGCGCGACCGGCTCGCCGACCAGATACGCGGCGGCCGGCGGCATCTGCTGCTGGACCTGTCCGCGGTCCCCTTCATGGACTCGTCCGGCCTCAACGCGCTCCTCAAGGCGCACGACGCGACCGGACGCGCCGGAGGCAGCGTGTGCCTGGTGTCCCCGGCGCCGGTCGTGCGGCGGATTCTGGACCTGACCGGCGTCAGCCTCACGATCGCGTCGCTGGACGACGTGGACGCCGCACTGGCCCACATCGGCGAGGAGGCCTGAGGTGGCGCGGGGCGCGAGGGCGTACGCCCCTGGGCGACGGCCGCTCCGGGGGAACCCTCGGCGGACGGACCGGTGCCGGGCGGACCAGTGCCGGGCGGACCACCGCCAGGCGGATCACCGACGGCCGGTTCCGGGCGGACGCGCCGGTCAGGCCGGGCGGGCGTCCACCGTGGCGCCCTCGCGCACCTGTGCCGCCGCGGCGGCACAGAAGGCGGCCAGCCCCTCCGCGAGTGCCGTCCGCTCGCTCGGCCGCATCTGCGCGAGGACCCCCTCCACGGCCCGCTCACGACGTGCGCGCAGTTCCGTGAGGAAGGTCCGGCCCCGCGCGCTCAGGAAGAGCCGCAGCTCCCGGCGGCTGACGGCGCTCGGTGTCCGCTCGATGAACCCCACGGCCTGCAGCCGGTCGCAGAGCCTGCTGGTCGAAGGAGGCGTCGAGCCCAACGCCTCGGCCAGTGTCCTCAGGTTGATGCCCTCGTCGTGTTCCAGGACGAACAGCACCCGGAGCTGGGATGTGGAGACGGGAGCCGTCGAGGCACGCCCCCAGAGGATCTCCAGCAGCTCGGCGGCCTCAGCGGTCACGTGAGCCACCTCACCGGGCTGCGGACGCGGGCCGGAGGAAGTCACCGTCTAACTCTCCCAGTCTTCCAGAGCACTGTCAGCCTGTCGGCGCGCCGACAGGAACGAAGCGATAGATACCGGCGCCCCGCGTCAGGCACCGGCTCCACCGGAGCACGGACCCGCCGGGCGTGGACCCGGAATCGTACTAGTCGAAGAATGGCGTATCCGACATCGTGAACAGATTCCTGGCCGCGGAGCGGGCGTTGCGCACCGCGGCCCCCCACCGGTTGCCGGACGCGGTCCGTGACGTGCTGTGCGGTCACTACGCGGCCGGCCGCGTCGAACTCCTCATGGCCGACTACGGGCTCACCGTGCTCCAGCCCGTGTCGGTCCTTCCGCACACCCTGGAGCCCGTCGCCGTGCACGGCAGCCCCGAGGGCCGGGCCTTCGGGGCGCAGGAACCCTTCGTCGAGGAACGCTCCGGCGACGATGTACGAGCACACCTCCCCGTGACGGTGCGCGGCGACCGGCTCGGTGTCCTGTCCGTCACCCTGCCGTCCTCGGCGTGCGACGTGGAGACGCTCGCCGAGCTCGCCGACATCGCGGAGGTCCTCGGCCACGAGGTGCTCGTGGCCGAGCGCGACACCGACCTCTATCTCCGGGCGCGCCGCAAGGACCGGCTGACGCTGGCCGCCGAGATGCAGTGGCATCTGCTGCCCGGCCGCTCCTGCGCACGGCCCGAGTACGAACTCGGCGCCCAACTGGAGCCCGCCTACGCGATCTTCGGCGACACCTTCGACTGGTCGGCCGGCGCCGACCGGCTGCTGCTGTACGTCACCAACGGGATGGGCGAGGGCATCGAGGCCTCGCTGCTGACCAACCTGGGAATCAACGCCCTGCGCAACGCGCGGCGCGCGGGCATCTCGCTGGAGGACCAGGCGGCTCTCGCCGACCAGGCGATCCACGCCCACTACCGCGGCGACGCCCATCTGTCCGTGCTCCTGCTCGACTTCGAGCTGTCCACGGGGCGGACGCGGGTGATCGACGCGGGGTCGCCCCGGATGCTGCGACTGCGGGGCCGGACCGTCGAACGCGTCGATTTCGAGGCCCAGTTGCCCCTCGGCATGTTCGAGGAGACCGACTACTTCGTTCAGGAGTTCCAAGCGGAGCCCGGTGACCGGATGCTCTTCGTCAGCGACGGAGTCCACGCCGTCGCCGGGCCCGGCGGGGAGACGTACGGACAGCGGGCTCTCGCCAGGGCGATCACCTCCACCCGGCTGCTGCCCGCGACGGACGTGCCCCGCGCCGTGCTCAGGGATCTCACCGGTCACCGGGGCGGGCCGGGGCCGGAGGACGACGCCCTCGTGGTGTGTCTCGACTGGCACGGGCCACCGACCGGGCGACGGCTCGCCGACCACGACCGGCCCCGGGCGACGCGTGAGCCCCGGCCGGCCGGGCCGGCACCCCGCGCGATCCGCGTGACATGAGCGGCCGTCGTGCCAGCTCGGACCATGATTACAGTTGTCGTACGACAAGTGATCGCGCCGGACGGCGGATCCCTGATGTCGGCACGGCGCACGGACCTAGGAGAAGAACACGTGGCGGATCACCAGGCAGCGGTACAGCAGGAGTCGTCGGCCCAGGAGGTCGGTGACTTCCTGCGTCGGCGGCGCGAGCAGATCGCCCAGCGCTGGGCCGACGAGGCGCTGTTCCGCACCGTCTTCACCGTCTCCCGGGACGAGGCCGTGGAGGCCGGCCGGGCCGTCGTGGAGGCACTGGCGGCGGTCGCGGCCGCCGGCCGGGTCGAGGATCTCGGTGCCGCCGGGTTCGCCACCGTCCGCGACCAGCTGGGGCGGATGGCCGCCTCCCGCGCGCGGACGGGTGCCACCTCCGCCCGGATCGCCGACGAGGTGGCGGCTCTGCGCCCCGCGGCCTCCGAGCTGCTGAGCGCCGACCTCGCCGACCGGCCCCGCGAACTCGCCGAGGCGTGCGCGGTCACGCTCACCGCGCTGCTGGGAACGCTCCGTCTGGTCGTCCTGGAGACGGCGCTCAGTGCCGGACAGGAACTCATCGACCGGCAGCGCCTCCAACTGCTGGAGGTGGCCACGCCCGTGATCAAGCTGTGGACCGGTGTCGTCGCCGTCCCGCTGATCGGCACCCTCGACAGCGCGCGCAGCCAAGTGGTGATGGAGAGCCTGCTCGACGCCGTCGTCGCCCAGCAGGCCCGGTTCGCCATCCTGGACATCACCGGGGTGCCGACCGTCGACTCCCTGGTGGCCCAGCACCTGATGAAGACCGTGGCCGCGGCGCGTCTGATGGGAGCGGAGTGCATCGTCTCGGGCATCCGGCCCGCCATCGCGCAGACCATCGTCCACCTCGGCATCGACCTCGGTACGGTGGTGACGCGGGCCAGCCTCGCCGACGCCCTCGCGTACGCCCTGCACCGGCAGGGCATCGCCGTCGTCGCCCAGGACCACTCCGGCCTGAGCGCGCGGTGAGCGCCCCGATCCCCGGCTCATCGGGCACCCAGGTGCCCGTGCTGAAGCTCGGCACCGTCCTCCTGGTCACGCTGCAGGGCGACCTGTACGACGAGGCGGCCGAGCAGTTGCAGCGGAACATCGGCGAGGCCATCGCGGCCAGCTCCGTCACCGGTGTGGTCATCGACATCTCCGGGGTGGAGATCGTCGACTCCTTCCTGGGACGCGTGTTCGCCGAGGTCGCGGCGCACGCGAAGCTGCTCGCCGCGCAGACGGTGGTCGCGGGCATGCGCCCCGCCGTCGCCATCACCCTGGTCGAACTGGGCCTCACGCTGCCCGGGTTGCGCACCGCGCTCGACGCCGAGGAGGCCATGCGACTGCTCTCCCCGGCGACGACGCCACTTCACCACAGTCCAGTACGCCAGGAGAGCCCGTGACGGACACTTCCGGCCGTGTCACCGCCTGCCTGCCGATCCGCACCGACATGGATCTCGCGTGGGTGCGCCAGCATGTGCGCCAGGCGGCGGCCCAGCTCGGTTTCGGACTCGTGGACCAGACCAAGCTGGTGACCGCGGCCAGCGAACTCGCCCGCAACACCCTGGTGCACGGCGGCGGAGGCCAGGTCGAGTCCACCGTCCTGGAGTCGGGGGCCGCCCGGGGGCTGCGCCTGACCTTCTCCGACCAGGGGCCCGGCATCCCCGACATCGACCGGGCCCTCGGCGACGGCTACACCTCCGGCGGCGGTCTGGGCCTCGGGCTGGGCGGAGCCCGGCGCCTGGTGCACGAGTTCTCCATCGACAGCCGTCCGGGCGAGGGCACGGCCGTGACCGTGATCTGCTGGACCGCGGCTCCCCCGCGTCCCCGCGAGGAGAGCCGATGACACGCGTCTGGGACGTACCCGTCCACGATTCCACCCGGGTCCGGGACGTCCGGGTGGCGGCCGAGGACGCGGCCGCCCACACCGGGCTCGGCCGCGACCGTACGGCCGTCGCCGCGCTCGTCGCCACCGAGCTGGCGACGAACCTGCTCAAGCACGGGGGCGGCGGACAGATACTGATCGACACCGTGGACGCGGACCTCGCCGACCCCGGCACCGGACGCGGCCCGGCCGTCCAGATAGCGGCGATCGACCACGGCCCCGGCATCGCCGACCTCACGACCGCGTTGCGCGACGGGTTCTCGACCACGTCCTCGCTCGGCGCGGGGCTCGGCACCTGCCGCCGTATCGCCGACCACTTCGAGGTGCACACCGTGCCGGGCCAGGGCACCATCGCGCTCGCGCGGGTCCACGCGGCCCGCAGGGACCGGCCCGGACACCGCTTCCCCGCCACGGGCGCCCCGGTGCGTGCGGGAGGCATCAACATCCCCCTCGCCGCCGCCGCGTACTCGGGCGACGCCTGGGCCTGTGTCCGCTCGGGCGAGCGGATCACGCTGCTGCTCGCCGACGGTCTCGGCCACGGCCCTGCCGCCGCGAAGGCCTCCGGAGCCGCCGTGGAACAACTGCACCACCTGGCGCATCTGCCGCCCGCGGAACTGCTCGGAGCGCTGCACACGGCACTGCGCGACACCCGTGGAGCCGCCGTCGCGGTGGCCCGGCTCGACCTCGCGACCGAACACCTCGACTTCGCGGGGATCGGCAACATCGGAGCCCGGCTGCGGTCCGGCGACAGCTGGCGTCCGCTGCTGTCCCACCCGGGGATCGTCGGCGCCCACCGTCCGGCGCGGCTGCCGCAGTGCCGGCTGCCGTGGACCCCGGACAGCCTGCTCGTGCTCCACAGCGACGGCCTGCCCAGCCGCTGGACTCCCCCGCCCGTCGCCCCCCTGACCTCCTGGGACCCCGCCGTCACCGCCGCCGTGATCGTGCGGGATTCCAGCAGTGCCGCCCGCCCGGTGCGGGACGACACCACCGTGGCCGTACTGACCCCCACCCCGCAGGATCACCGATCATGACCCATACCTGGCAGATCACCTCGGTCGACGACGCCGCCCGTGCCCGTATCGCCGCCGCTCGGCTCGCCGCGGCGCACGGCGTCTCCACGGTGGAGCGCACCCGGCTGGTCACCGAGCTGAGCGCTCAGCTCCGGCAGCGCCTGGTCAAGGGAGGGAGCTGGCTGCTGACCCTGCGGACGACCGCCTCCGCCGGGGCGCAGCGCCCCGGCCGGCTCACGGTCACCGTCGACGCGGAGCCGAACGGCGCCGGGGTGAACGGGACGGAGGCGAAGGGGGCGGGGGCGAACGGGGCCGGGAACAGGCCGAGTTGGCAGGCGAGCGTCGGCTTCCCGGAGCCGGGCCACGCCGACGGCACCGACGTCGAGGCCGGCGCGGCCCGGGCACCGCGCGACCGTACGCCGTTCGCCGACGCCCTGCTCAGCGCCGACGAGGACACCTCCCGGGTGCTCGACCGACTCGCCGAACAGGAGCAGTTGGTCGCCTTCCACCGGGAGGAGCTGCACCAGACCAACCAGGGGGTGCTCGCGCTGCACGCGGAACTCGACGCGGCCGGCCGGGTCCAGCGCGAGCTGTTCGGCGCCGAGCGCAAGGCCCGTACCGAGGCCGAGAGCGCCCGGCGCAGACTGACCTTCCTCGCCGACGCCAGCGCGGCCCTCACCGCCTCGCTCAACCACGAGGAGATCCTGAGCCGGCTGCCGCGGCTGCTCGTGCCGGACTACGCCCGCAGCGTCGACGTATGGCTCTTCGCCGACGACGCCAGGGCCCGCGGGCACGCCGCCCACCCGGCGGCCGCCGTCGCCGCCGCCCGCACCGGCCGCCCGCAGTACGCCGCCGACCACCCGAGCGCGCTGCCCGGCGTCGACGACCAGCCCCCCTCCGCGCTGAACCCGCGGCAGCCCCTGCTGTGCATCCCGCTGCCGAGCCGGCACACGCCCCTCGGTGTGCTGACGCTGACACCGCCGCGGGAGCGATGGAGCGCGGACGACGCCGTCATGCTCGTCGAACTCGCCCGCAGGGCCGGCATCGCGATCGACCACGCCCAGCGCTTCGAGCACAACCGGGACATCGCCGAGACCCTGCAACGCGCCCTGCTCACGGATCTCCCCACGACACCCGGGCTCAGCCTGGCCGCGCGCTACCTCCCCGCCACCCACGGTCTGAACATCGGCGGGGACTGGTACGACGCGTTCCGCCAGCCCGACGGGGGTCTGGTCGCCGTCATGGGGGACGTCACCGGCCACGGGCTGCACGCGGCCGTCATGATGAGCCAACTGCGCACCGCCCTGAGGGCGTACGCGGTCGACGGCGGCACACCCGGCCGGCTCCTGACCCGCCTGCACGTGTTCCTGCACCATCTCCAGCCCGATCTGTACGCCACCGCGGTCATCGCCCGCTTCCACCCGGACGAGAGCACCGTCACCTGGGCCGCCGCAGGGCACCCGCCACCGGTGCTGCGCACTCCGGACGGCAATGTACGCGTCCTGGACGCCAAACCCGGTGCCATGCTGGGCATCCCGCTGCACCAGGAGATCCAGGACCACACGGCGCGGCTTCCGCCGGGATCGACGCTCGCGCTGTACACGGACGGTCTGGTGGAACGCCGGGCCCAGGGCATCGACCCGGGCATCCGGCGACTGTCCGAGGCGCTGTCCGGTGAGCGCGCGGCCGATCTGGACCACGATCTGGAGGGCGCGGCGGACCGGATCCTGCATCCGATGCTCCGCGACTCGCAGCGGGACGACGACGTCTGTCTGCTGCTCTGCCACATGGGCGGGCCGCACGGCGCGGACGGCTGACTCCACCGTGGGCGGCCGACTGCGACGGAGTGAGGGGCGGCCGCCCACGGCCGGATCGCACGTGATCCTCGGTCCCCCAAGACGTCAGAAGCGCACGACGGCCCGGACCGTCTTGCCGTCCGGGCGGGACAGCACGGTCAGTTCGGAGGTCAGCCGACGCACCAGCGGCCAGCCGAATCCGCCCTGTCCGGTCAGGTCGAGCCGACGCGGACGCGGCGGCTCGGGATCGTCGTCGGAGACGGAAATGCCCACCCCGTGGCCCACATCCCGCAGATCCAGGCTGCACAGCCCGCCGCGCGCGTGGCGCACCACGTTCGTCACCAGCTCCGAGACCACGAGGGTGACGGCCTCGGCGGCCTCACGCGGTACCGGGCGGGGCAGGTCGCCCAGAAACGCCCGGACCATCCGGCGGGCGTGCACCGCCGCCTGTGGATCTCGCTCCAGCCTCGCACCAGGGACCGGACCGAAGTCGCAGGGCGGTTCGACGGTGGTCATCCCTTCACCTCCCTTGCCGTGCTTCCCGCCCGTACGCCGTACGGCGGCGCCACTCCGTGTCCGTGCGGAGTGCCGGGCAGGCTGTCCGCCCTTGTTCCCGAACCGCCGGACCCCATGTCAGAGGTCCGTCCACCTTCACACCTCGGTCACACGGGCCGGGCCGGCCGCCGGGCCCAAGGACCTCAGGGGCGGTCCGGGGTCGCTCGTGCGCGTGCCTGGTCAGGCAGGACGCTCGCCGGTCTCGCAGACCTTGCGGGCGATCTCCCGCAGTTTGATGTTGTGGTCCTGGGACGCCTTCTTCAGCACACCGAAGGCGTTCTCCTCGCTGAGGCCGTGCCGCTCCATGAGAATGCCCATCGCCTCACCGATCTCGTGGCGGGTCTCCAGGGCGTCGCCGAGCTGCGCGTGCGTACGGGCCGCGGAGAAGGCGACGGCGGCGTGCGAGGCCAGGATCCAGCCGGCTTGCTGAGCCGTCTCGTCGAACATGTTCGGACGGCGCGAGTACACGTTGAGGGCACCGAGTGCGTCCTCGTCGGTGAACAGCAGGAAGCCCATCATGCTGCCCATGCCCAGCTTCCTCAGTTCGGGGGCGAAGCGGGACCACTTCTCGTGCGGCCGGCGCAGGTCCTCGATCGCGTAGAGCTGGTGGCGCTCGGTGACCGCGTCGAAGCACGGTCCCTCCCGCAGGTCCTGCTGGATCCGGTCCGCCATGCGCACGATGTCGCTGGTGGCGGCCAGCGCGCTGACCTCACCGCGCCGAACCGTGAGAATGCCGCTCTCGTCGCACCCGTTGATCAGAACCGTCGCGTGGTCCACGATCCGGTCCAAGGTGGCCTGCACCGAGTCCTGGGCCAGCAGGTCCCGTGCCATGTCCGCCAGGGCGACGGCAAACTTCTCCCAGACCTCGCCGGACTCCTGTGTCATGGGCCACCCGCTCTTTCGTAGAAACGCAACCGGCCATCACCTGGGATTCCATCTTGCCACCCCGGTACGCCCCGCGAGCCGATCGGGTGACGCCGGCCCACCGGCCGGAGGTTTCCCGCCACCCGGAACGCTCGCACCGTGCGATCGATCCGGCATCCACGGGATCTTTGCATGCTTCGCCCGTTTCATCCGGGCGATCAAGGGTGACCCGTGGGGAACCGAACCCCGAAGAACGCGTCCACTTCGATCACAGGAGGCTCGTATGGACAACTGGCGTGATTCCGCGACGTGCCGCAGCGTCGACCCCGATCTGTTCTTCCCCATCGGCAACACAGGCCCCGCCCTGCTGCAGATCCAGGAGGCGAAGGCCGTCTGCGCGGGCTGCCCGGTCCGCGACGAGTGCCTGCGCTGGGCCCTGGACACGGGCCAGAGCGTCGGTGTCTGGGGCGGTACCAGCGAGGCCGAACGGCGGGCGCTGGCGCGTCGCCGCTCCCGCAGGCGCTCCCCCTCCCAGGACACCCCGGCGTAGGCGGAACGGCGGACGGAACCGGGCCCTCGCCCGGGGGCCGGGCACGTATCCAGGTGACCGGGTCGCGACGCGACGGAGGACGTTCCGCCGGCGAGATCCGAACGAAGGGCGCGATGGAAATCGATCCGAGCCGGGACAAGAAGCCGTCGTACGAGGAGATCGGTGCCCTCACCAGCGCGTTCGGCGGGCAGCTGCGCAACGTCACCGACGCGCGGCTGGCCGCGGACGGCTATCTGCGTGCCCTCGCGCGAACGACACCGCCCTCGGCGGCCGAGCACTGGGACGACATCCTGCTGGTGGTCACGGAACTGGCCGCGAACACGATCCAGTACGCGCCCGGTCCCTTCGAGCTGCGGATGCGTCCCACCTTCGACGGTGTGCACGTGACGCTTCGCGACACCAGCACCACCCGGCCGGCGCCACGCCGTTTCCGCCCCTCCCAGGGCGGAGGCGGCATCGGCTGGCATCTCATCCAGGCGCTCTGCGACCAGGTGAGTGTGATCGTGCGGCCGGACGGCAAGGACATCCACGCGTTCCTGCCCTGGTGACGGAACGCCGCCGCGGCCGCCGACATCCGCGGTCCGCAAGCACCCGTGCCGCAGGCGCAGATCCAGCACGCGCAGGTGTCGTCGCGTCCGCCGGGGGCACCCGGACCCGACGAGGCAGGTCCCGTCGCACGATCGAGGTGGAGCATTGCGGCCAGAACCCGAATCCGAACCGTCCGAGCGGGAGCACGCCGTGTGGGAGCGGGTGGGCCGCGCCGCCACCGGGATGAACCATCACCAGGCGAAGGCGGCCCTCGACAACGCCCGGAAGACGGCCGAGGACCGTTCAGCCACCGGCCGGCAGCCGCTCGACGCGCGGGCGGAGGTGGACGAGTGGGAACGGATCGCCGACACGCTGGCCGACCACGCCGGAGCGTACGACCCTGCCACGGATCCCTTCGTCCAGGGCCGGATCGCCGCCCGGACCCACCGCGCTCGGCGAGCGGCGCAACGCCGCTGAACACAAACCTGCCCCCAATGTCAGTGCCCTGCGCAACAATGATCATCAGCCCGAACGTCACCGCCCCGGCGATGCGTGATCCGACCCGTCCTTCGAAAGGCCGCATGCACATGACGCCGACCTCGCACCGCCGTGCCGCGAGCCCCGCCGGGAGGCCGGTGACCCTACTGCGGCCGCTTCCCCGCACCCACGCCCCGCTCAGCGCCGAGGGTGCGGAGGTCCTGCGTGTGATCACCCAGCGGCGCTTCCCGGTCCGCCTCACCGTTCACGCGAACGGCCGCCGCCGGTACGGCTATTGGCTTCCTCTGGACTCCGCCACCGGACGCGGCGGCTGCTATGTGGCCCTGCCCACCGGCGAGTGCGACGCGCTGCACGCTGCGGGCCGGATCGTGCTCGGCGACCCGCTGGTCGACCCCGCGAAGACCACGTACACGGTCCAGGCCGCGGCGCGGGCCACCGTCACGACGGCCGCGAGCGCGTCCCGGGACGCGCTGACGGCCTGACGCACCCGCCCCCTGACGGCGTGACGATCTGACGGTCTGCATCCCGGGCGCGACGAAACGGGTTGCCGCGGCGCGGTTCAGCTCCTCGCGTCGGGCGGGACAGACCAGGACGTTCGCAATTCCCCGAACTTTTCCCGGCGGCCGAGATCCCGCCCTCGCCCGGACCGGCCCCGCGCGCGGCTCGAAGGCCTCCGGTCGCACGTCGCCCGCACGTCGGCCTTCTCCCGGTACGGGCGTTCGGTCCTCCGGGCCGTCGCCCCCACGCCCCGGAACGGCACACGATCGACGCGACCCAACCGTATCAAGGGCATTTACCCTCCAGTAATATCCGCGGCAGGCCCCCGGAGGAGGAACCGTGCCACGGTCCGAACGATCGCCTTTGTTGCTCGCCGGCCTTCTGGCCACCGCGGGCGTCGCCCACTTCGCCGTTCCGCGGCAGTTCGACGCCACCATCCCGAGCGCTCTCCCGGGAGCGCCGCGGACCTGGACGTACGCGAGCGGTGTCGCCGAACTCGCTCTGGCGGCCGGAGTGGCGCTCCCCCGGACGCGCCGGGTGGCCGCACTGGCCACCGCCGCCTTCTTCGTCGGTGTCTTCCCCGCCAATGTCCAGATGGCCGTGGACTGGCGTCATCGTCCCGCGCCGCTCAAGGCGGCGGCTCTGGCGCGGCTCCCGCTCCAGGTGCCGCTCGTCCTGTGGGCCCGCGGAATCGCTCGGTCCGGAAAGGGACAGTCATGACATCTCAGCTGAACGTGGGCGACCAGGTCGAGGACTTCACGCTGCCGGACGAGACCGGGACGAACCGGAGCCTGTCCGAGCTGCTGGCCGACGGTCCCGTGGTGCTGTTCTTCTATCCCGCCGCCCTCACCAGCGGCTGCACCGCCGAGGCCTGCCACTTCCGCGATCTGGCCACCGAGTTCACGGCCGCCGGCGCGCGGCCGGTCGGGATCAGCGGTGACGCGGTCGACAAGCAGCAGGAGTTCGCCGACCGTCACACGCTCGGCTACCCGCTGCTCTCCGATGTCGACGGCACCGTGCGGGAACGGTTCGGGGTGAAGCGCGGCTTCACGCTGGCCCCCACGAAGCGGGTCACCTTCGTCATCGCGCAGGACCGCACCATCCTGGAGGTGGTCCGCAGCGAACTGCGCATGGGCGTCCACGCCGACCGCGCTCTCGCCGCCCTGGGCGAGTACCGGGGCTGAGGCGTCCGGGGCTGAGGCGTCCGGGGCGCGGTCACAGGCGGCCGCGTCGAGGTGAACAGGGCCCGCCCCCATGCGGATGGAGGGCGGGCCCCGTTCACTTCGCCCCATTCTCGACACCGGCCGCGCCCGCCAAAAGGGAGTGTGGCGTAGCAAACGCGCGAAACGGGACACACCCCGTGCGCGCGGCGCGCCTCCCGTGCGTGGCAGGCGCCCTCCCGCGCGGTGTCCGCCTGCCCGCGAGGCGGCCTGTCGGGTGCGCGGGCGGACGGTCATGCTGGACCCGACGAGCGAGAGCACGATCCACGGAGGCCCCATGACGGACCAGGTCACACGTCTCGAAGTGAAGCCGGCGGCCGGACATATCGGCGCCGAGATCACGGGAGTCGACCTGGCGGAGCCGCTGACGGACGGGGCCGTCGCCGCGATCCGGGCCGCGGTGCTGCGCTGGAAGGTGGTGTTCTTCCGCGGCCAACGGCTCGACCACGCCTCACATGTCGCCTTCGCGCGCCGGTTCGGGACACCGGTTCTCCTGCCGTCCCGGGGCAGCGCGTCGCCCGAGGACTTCCCCGAGGTCGAGACCACGGCCGACCGCCTCGAGCTGGGCGGCCGATACGGCATGGACCACGAGGAGTGGTTGCGCAGGCGCCGTCACTCGCTGCTGCGCGGCTGGCACTGCGACCACGGCGCCCGGGTCGATCCCCCGGCCGCGACGATCCTGCGCGCCGAGACCGTGCCGCCGTACGGGGGTGACACGACCTGGTCGAACCTGGCCGTGGCGTACGCGGGCCTCTCGGCGCCCGTGCGCGCCTTCGCCGACGGTCTGCGCGCCGAGCACCGGCTGGGAGTCGGGTACCAGACCCGGCCGGGCGACGACGCGTACGTCCGTCATCTGCTGGACCGTCAGATCGCCACCGATCACCCGCTGGTGCGGGTGCACCCGGAGACGGGCGAGCGGGTGCTGTTCGTCAACGGCTACTACGTCGAGCAGATTCTCCAGGTGTCCCGGCCGGAGAGCCGGGCGCTGCTCGAGATGCTGCTGGAACAGGCGACCCGGCCCGAGTACACGGTCCGGTTCCGCTGGGAACCGGGCAGCGTGGCCTTCTGGGACAACCGGGCCACCATCCATCTGGCACCGAGTGACACCACCCACACCGACCACCCCCGGGTCATGCACCGGGTGATGCTGGCCGGTGATGTCCCTCGGGGGGTGGACGGGGAGCCGTCGGTGCCGATCGTGGGCAGTGAACCCGGCCGCTGGTGAACACGGACCGTACGGCGGGAGCGGGGCGTCGTCAGAAGATGCCCTGCCCCGGGACCAGGATTCCGTGCGGGTCGTAGGTGTGCCGGGCGGTGGCCAGCCGTCGGTAGGCGGGGCCGAAGTGCTCGCGCCAGTCCGCCGCGTCGAACGGGACCGAGCCGACCGGGTAGTGGGTGCCCCCCGCCGCGTGGACGGTGTCGTACGCGGCGCGGTTGGCGGCGAGGAGACGGTCGACGGTCGCGGTGTCGTCGGGCGGGGTCGTGCGCAGGACGGCCAGCAGATAGGACACCGGGTCGTCGGGAGTGCGGAGCAGCGGGGTGTGCAGGCTCTCGCGCAGCACCGGGTACAGAAGGACGACGCCGGGGCCGAGGTCGGCGGGGGTGAGGTCCGCCAGCAGGGATTCGGCCAGCGCGGCCGCCGAACGGCCCGGCAGCAGCAGGTTGAGCCAGGGGTGGGCGAAGGCCCACAGACCCGCTTCCTTGAGCGCGGCGACTCCGGCCGCGAGCCGGTCGAGGAAGTCGTAGTAGCCGAGGTCGCTCGTCTGCACGCCCGCGGGGTCGTGCCGCAGTCCGCGCAGCAGCGTGGTGTCGTCGGGGGCCGGACCGGCGGGCGGCCCGTAGGCGACGGCTTCGAGGACGTAGGCGTTGAAGGTCCCGTCGGCGTCGGGGGTCACCTGGCCCTCGACATAGTCGAAGCGGCCCTCCTCGACGAGCAGCCGCTGGTCGTCGAGGAAGGTGCGCAGGTCGTCGTACGGAAGGAGGTAGTGGCGTACGGTCTCGGGCGCGGGGACCAGGCGCAGGGTGGCGCCGACGATGATCGCGCACTGGCCGAGGCCGGCGAGCACCGCGAGGAACAGGTCGCGGTGGCGGGTCGGGGAGCAGCGGACCAGGTGGCCCGCGCCGGTGACGACCTGGAGTTCCGTCACGTTGTCGACCTGGGCGCCCCGCTGGTGGGTCTGGCCGCCGATGCCGCCGACCGACAGGGTGCCGCCGACGGAGAGTTCGAGATAGTCGGTGAAGGTGGGCGGGGTGAGTCCGTGCGCCAGGGTGGCCCGGGCGACCTCGCTCCACTTGGCGCCCGCGCCGACGGTGACCGTCGTGCTCCCGGGGCCGACCGGACCGATGGACGCGAGCGGAGTGGTCTCGACGACCAGGCCGCCGTCGACCTGCGCCTGCCCCTGTGTGGCGTGGCCCTGACCGCGCGGTGCGACGGACACGCCGTGCTCGGCGCAGAAGCGGACCATCGCGACGATGTCGTGGACCGAGCCCGGTCGCAGCACCGCGACGGGACGCCGGTGGACGATGTGGCCGAAGTCGTCGGCGTCCGCGGTGAGCGAGGCGTCGTCGGTGTGGACGCTCCCGTCCAGCTTCGGGAGGCCGGCGAGCGGCCGGCCGGTGGCGGTGGCCGCCCAGCTCCGGGTGAAGGGATCGAACCCGACGACCGCGGCGCCTGCGGCCGCGAGGCCCTGCAGTGCGGTACGTCGCGAGGGTGTCCGGGGCATGCGCTCCTCCTGGGGCGGCCGCGTCAAACGATCAACTGGGGCAGAGTGTAAGGGACTTGAGAGACATCTGGGCCCTTTGACGCGAACGCGGGTGGCGGTGCGCCAGTGCCGTCGCAAACGGCCGCGTCCGCCGCCCCCGAAGGGACGGCGGACGCGGGTGGAACGAGGAACTCGGGTCAGCTCGCCGACGAGGAGCCCTCCGGCTCGTCGCCCTCGACACCGATGCCCTGCGCACGGCTGTACCCCTGGAGTTCGAGCGGGGCGGTCGCCTTGGCGGGACGGTTCTCGGAGTTCTGTCCGCCCAGGTTCTGGCGGACCGAGTCGAGGATGGTCAGGCCCTGCGCGACCAGACCGGCCGCTATCTCGCCGAGGCCGTCGGCGCCGTTGAGGACGTTGACGTTCGCGCCGGCGAGACCGCCCGCCGCCTCCTTGACGATGAGGGGAAGCTGGTCGATCAGCATCCGGTCGAGCGCGACCCGGTCGTGCGAGGCCGCCGCCTCGGCCTGGATCTTCATGCGCTCGGCGTCGGCGATGGCGAGCACCTTGATCCGCTCGGCCTCGGCCTCGGCCGGCCTGACGATCTCGGCGACCAGCTGCTGCTGGCGCAACTGGGCGGCGCGCTGGGCGAGTTCGGTCTGCGCGGCGAGAACTTCCTGCTGGGCGTGGGCCTGGGCGAGCGGGCCCGCCTGGGCGGCCTGCGCCTGCGCCCGGTCCACCTCCGCCGAGTACTCCGCCCTCACGATCGCGGTCTGCCGTGCGTACTCGGCCTGGTTGCGCGCCGCCACCTGCTCCGCCTCGACGGAGGCCTGCGTGGCCTGCGCCTGCGCGATCTGGGCCTGGCGCTGGATGGCGGCCTTGTGCGGCGCGGACATCGCGTCGATGTAGCCGGTGTCGCCGTCGTCGATCGACTGGATCTGGAGCGAGTCGACGATCAGGCCGATCTTCGCCATCTCCAGCTTCGAGGTGTCGAGGACCTCGGCGGCGAGCTTCTGCCGCTCGGTGACGATCTCCTCGACCGTCATCGAACCGATGATGGAACGCAGATGGCCCGCGAAGATCCGGCCCGTCAGGATCGACATCTGACCCTGGTCGGACAGGAACCGCTGCCCCGCGTTGATGATGCTCTCGGTGTCGTTGCCGACCTTGAACGCGATCACGGCACGGACGTGCAGCGAGATGCCCTGCTTGGTGACACAGGTCTCGGTGACCTCCGCCTCGCACATCGACAGGGTCAGAAAGCGGGTCTTACGGAAGACGGGCAGCACGAACTTGCCGTGCCCCGTCACCACTCGGAACGGCGCGCCCCCCAGTCCCCGCCTGCCACCCGAGATCAACATCGCCTCATCGGGAGCGGGTACGCGATAACCGAACATGCTTCTCCTTCTCAATCGGCGCCGACGGCGTCGCCGTCCAGCGCGTCCAGCGGATCGACCCATTCGATGACGTCGACCTCACGGCATCCCCTGGACTCGATGACCAGCACGGTCGCCCCCTTCGGCAGGGGCTCCCGAGACCAGGCATGGAAGGTCTCGGTTCCGCCTCTCACACGCACCAGGATCTCGCCGGGACCGGCGGATCCCCGGGTGCCGATGAGCAGTTCCCCCGTGCAGCCGATCACGGCTTCGTCCTGTACCACAGCCGGCCACCCCCATCACTCTGAATCTGTCTCCGACCTTAGACCCAGCCCATTCCGGGCGCGCACGCCCCCCGTCCGTGAACGGCCCCTCGGTGGGGTACGCGCCCGGGCCTTACAAGGAGTGTGGGCCTAACTCCTGGTGAAGCGATAGGTCTTGCTGTCGGTCAGCACGCAGAAGCCCGGTGACACCACGATCACGCGCAGGGTGGCGGAGCGGCGGTCGTAGTCGATGCCCTCCACCTCGAAGGTGCCCGAGCAGGAGCTGCGCAGCGGGAGCTGGCGCAGCGCGGTGACGTGTCCGGAGACGTCGGCCGTGCCGTTCGGCTCGCCGGACAGGTCGATCTGCAGCAGCGGCTTGGTCATGCCGAAGAGCGAGCCCTCGGGGTCGTCGGACGAGCACAGCAACTGGGTCGCCGTGACGAAGTCGCAGCCCTGTACGTCGCGTACGACGTGGTCGAGGTTGATGGTGGACGCCTGCGGAAGGTTGGCGGAGGGCGTGGTCGACGGGTTGACGCCGGGGGTCGGGAACACCAGGAGCCGGTTCATCGTGCCGTACTCGCCGGTCACCATCCACGAACCGCTCGGGGCGATGGTGACGAAGGAGTTGTTCAGCGCCTCTCCGGCGCTCAGCGTGTGGACGTACTCCGACCAGGTGCCGCCCGGCGCCTGCACGCGGAACATCTTCGCGTTGCCGGAGTCGCCCTGGTACGGCTCGACGTAGTAACCGTTGTAGGAGGCGTCCGGGTCGCCGACGTGGTTCCAGCCGCGGCTGCTCACACCGGTGGGGATCGTGCCGATGCCCGTGTAGTGGTTGGGGCTGCCGGCCGGGACCTCGACGGAGGTCAGGCCCTGGCTCTCGGTCAGCGGGTCGGCGCGGTCGGATCCCACCTCGTTCCAGGTGTCGGCGGCCGAGGCGGGCGCACCGGTGGCCACGGACAGGACCGCGGCGGTGGTGAGGGTGACGACACCGGCCAGGACCGCGTGACAACGTTGCCGTGCGGGCATGCGCATGAAAGGTGCTCCTCGATGGGGGGTGACTGGTCGGCGCACAGTCTGGCCCGCCCCGATGGTCATGTACAGACCAATGAATGGACGCCGGGCATCGGCTCCTCGTCCAGGAGCCGTCACCGGCCCGGTCGACCCGAAGGATTCCCACCACCACGCGCCAACTCGTCACGCGCCACTCGCCACTCGCCACTCGCCGGGCCACCGACGGCCTGCGAGCCCCAGAACGCGCCCGAGCCCGGCGGCTCACTCGGGAGGGTGAGTGAGCCACCGGGCTCGGGCCGGCGTCGCCGGCCGGGCAGCGCCCGGCCGGCCTGATGTCAGCGGTTCGCGCAGACGTTTCCGATCGCCGGGTTCAGCAGACCCACGAGGTTGACCGTGTTGCCGCAGACGTTCGCGTCGACGTCGATGGGGATCTGGACGACATTGCCGGACAGGAGTCCGGGACTGCCCACCGCGACGCCCACCGGGCCGGGGCCATCGGCGGAGGCGGTCCCGGCGGTGGCCAGCAGGGCCACACCGGCAAGTCCGGCGGCGGCCATCAGACGAATACGCATTCCAAAGCTCCGTTCATTCGCAGAGGTGCGAGCCCCTTCACCATCACCTGCGCGAACGGTTGCCGACATTCCGGCGCACCCGAACGAGGGTTCGCCCTCTCGGCCGCGCGTGGGCCGGGGCCGACACCGGGTGCGTCGCGCGGGGTGTACGGAATGCCCGTAGCGTGAATACAGATCCGGTGGAACAGGGAGAGACCATGCCAACCAGCCAGCCCGACGCGTCCACGCCCTCCGACGACAGGGCGACCCCCGACACGCTGCTGCACACCGGGACCGAGGGCCCGGTGACGGCCGAGGACCTGGTTCTCGCCGCGGGTCGCGACGTCACACCGCAGAACCTCGCCTGGGCCGAGCGCAAGCTCCAGGAGGAAGGCTCGGCGGCGGTCGACAAGCTGCTGCCTTGAGAACCCTGCCCACAGGACGACACCGCGGGCCGGCTCGGCCGGCTCCGATGCGGGGGAGCCGACCGAGGACCTCGCACGTGAAGGGAAGGGTCAGGCGGCGGGGCACTCCTTCCAGGCCAGGTGATAGATGGTGCTGATGTCACCGTCCGTCGAGTCCATGGTCATGAAGCTCGAACTGCCGGGCGTCGAGGTGCCCGCGTTGACGCGGAGTTCGGTGTTGATGTTGAAGTTGCGCTGAACACCACAGGGGGACCAGACCAGCTGGGCCCAGTCGGTGGTGTCCGTGGACTGCCAGTCGTCGCCCAACGGCCCCTTGAAGGGGTGCGTGATGGAGGCCGTGTTCGAGGACCCCTGGAAGTAGTACGAGGCCTTCTCCGTACTGGTGGCACCCGCCTGGAGCGAGGCGAAGCCGCGGTAGTCCGCGCTGGCGATGGCGTAGGTGAAGCCCTGCGGGACGTGGACGATCAGGTTGAGCTGGCAGTTCTTGCGGAACGCGGTGGGGTCGGCGTTGCCTCCGACCTGGGCGAGGTAGTCGCTGTAGGTCACCGTGAACGCGGTGTTGTCCGGGGAGACGGCGACGGCCGCGCTTCCCTGGGGGCAGCCGGAGCCGTTGACCGTGGCGACGCTGATGACGATCTTGTCCGGGGGCGGGTCCTCGATCCCGGAGGACGGGCTCGAGAGGGGAAGTGCGGTGGCGAACAGGGTGGCGATCGCGCCACCCAGAAGCAGCCCACCAGCCATGGTGCTCCAATCCGTTGCGTCGGTGTTCCGGCGGCGGCACGCGGGTGCGCCGCCGTGAAAGGGGGGTGCGGCTCCCCGAACGGACGGGGAACCGTCGCAGACCAGTGCGTTGGATCAAGCATGGATCATTTGAGCATGCGCATGACAAATGCACATGTGCGGCTCTCTCCCGGCTGTGAAGGAGCTGTGAAGACCGGGAGTGACGAAAGCGTACGTACGGCTGGTCGGGGTGGACAGGGCCATCTCCGGCCATTCGATACGCGCCGTTCACACCTGACACCACGGTCACGAGGCCCGTTCACCGCGGTTCTCGCCACCCACAGCCCCGACCGCGGGTGCTCCGACCCCCGGCCGCCGTCACTGTGTGTGCCCGCCGGCACGGCATGACGCGGGCCCCGGGCGCCCCGGCCCCTCACCGCGTGACGGACGGTGCGACGCGCCCCGGCCCGCCGCCCCAGGGCACCCACACGCATCTCCCGGCCCACGACGCCCGGGCGGTGGCCAAAAGAGGCATGGGGGGGACGGGATCGGGCCGACGGCGCCCGGTTTCACGGGCCGTGCGCCCTTCCGTACGTCCTCAGACGGGGTTCCGGCGTGTCCCGGGGCGGACTTCCGTATGGCCTGAGAGGCCTGAGACTGGCTTCCCCCGTGTCCTGAGGAAGCTTTTCGCCATGTCCTGCGGGGGGCTTCCCCACGCCCTGCGGCGGACATGCCGGTGTTCCGCGGAGGGCCGTGCCGCGACAGGGGCGCTCGAATCCCCCGCCCCCTCAGCGCGTCCCGGACGCCCCTGCGACACTGAGGCACATGGATCCACGACACCTGAGACTCGGCCGCCGTCGGATATGGATGAGCAGTGCCGTCTGCTTCCTGGTCCTCGGGCCGATCGGCTGGTTCTTCGGTGGCTGGATTCCCTTCGCGCTGCTGGCCGTTGCCCTCACCCTCGCCACGGCGGTCTCGCACTGGCGGGCCCCCACCTGGCTCGCGCCCGCCATCGCCAAGGGCCAGTCGGAGAGCCGCCGGGACGTGGCCACCTTCTGCGTGGTCATAGCGGTGAGCGGCTACGCCCAGCCGCCCTCGCAGCCCGCCCCCTCGCCGGCGGACCTCGCGGCCCTGCGTCTGGAGGCGTACCGGGCGGCCGCGGACGACGACCTCTCCGAGGAACTGCGCCTCCTCGCGGCCGACGCGCTGGGCGCCGCGGACCACGCGAACGCCGAGGACACACCGGCGGGCTGGCGGGCGGCACGGGCGAGCGCGGAGCGGCTGGCGCACGCCGCCCAGGAGGGCAATCCGTACGTACGGCAGTTGCTCATCCAGTGGGTGGAGGGCAACCCGGCGAGCGAGCGCTAGCCGAGGCCGGAGCAGCGGTCTCCGCGTGGCGCGGTGCCCCTCAGGGCCGCTCGAAGAACTGGATCACGCCTCCGGCCGAGAAACACAGCGCTCCGACGAGAGTGCCCCAGTTGGCGATGTCGACGTTCACGAGACTTCCGGTCTCGGGCCGGGTGAAGGCGGCCAGCGCCGAGACGAAGAAGAGCACGGATCCGAACTGGTTCACCGCGACGATCCACCAGCCGAGGTCGCCGGCCAGGACACGCGGACGACCGTGGCAGACCTCGACCACCGCGAGGTGCCCGGAGGCCAGGAACAGCACGCACCCGACGAGGTCGGGGGCCCAGATCAGGCGGTTCACCTGCTGGACCGAGAGTCCCCGCAGGAGCGAGTCCAGCAGGTTGACGCCGAACACGAGCGTTCCCACGAACAGCAGGAACGTACTGAGCCAGTCGATCCGGCCGGGTTCGTAGCTCCACCACCTCCAGCGCCGCCCGGCCAGCGAACCGGACTCGCTGTCCCGGCGGGGAGCGTTCACCGCCTGGAGCAGTGAGGCGTAGCCCCCGGTGTTGAAGAACAGGCCGCCCGCGAAGTAGATCCAGGCGCCGGTCGCGCCGCCCGAGCCGAACTGGGCGACCCCGGCCCCGAGGGCGAACAGGAGTCCGCCGACCGTGAACGCGGCCGCGGAGATGGCGTTCAGTCCTCGCAGCCGGCCGATCGACACGGCGTCCGCCCGGCGGGAACGGGCCTCACGTTCGCCCGGGGCGCGCACGGTGAGCAGACCGCGCTTACGGGCCAGTCGCGACTCCCAGACCGCGGTGCGCCCGTCCATGAGACGCCAGGTCAGCCGGGTCGTGAACGGACCCGCCCCCTCGGAGCGCGCTTCGGTTCGACTCACCTGGCGACCTTAGCCCGCCACGCGGCGAACCGGCGTTCACCCGCCCCGCCACGCTTCGGATGCTTTCCGCGGGCGGGCCGGACCCGTGCCGGGCGAGGCTCAGGACGATGGGCTCAGGACTCCGCCTCGCGCCTCAGGAAGTTGCTCACCTGACAGGCGAGGCTGTCCCTCGCGGTGTCGGTGTCGGTGTCGGGACGTGTGCCCGCCTCGACGGCCGCCTCGTTCGCGATGCCGCCCGCCCAGAGGTAGCGCTCGGTCCACTCGTCGTCGACCTTCAGCTGGACCTGGATGTCCATCCGGTGCAGGACGGAGTCGGGGCCCGCGGCGAAGAGGACCGCGGTGGCCCGGCGCAGGGGATAGATGTCGAAGCCCTCGATGAACTGCGAGTTCCGCCAGTCGAGGAAGGCGCTCTCGCCGTCGGCGCCGACGCGGATATCGATCTGGCCGTCTTCGAGGTGGATGCCGAAATGCTCGGTGGCGCGGTTCTCGACGGTCACCCGGAATCTGAAGTAGGTGAGTTCGTCGGCGGCGTCGTCCCGCCCCTTCGGGGGCTCCGCCTTTTCCACGCCATGGACGCGAACACGCAGGCCGGCCTGCTCGTCGTACTCCTGCCAGTCCCCGACCACGTTCGGCTCGCGCACAGTTCACCTCTCCACTTCAGAGAGTTGTTCCTATCTGTGCCCTCAACGAAGTGTCAAATGCGCCGCACATACCGTGGCCAGCGATTTCCCCTTTCTTGATCGGCGATCAAGCCGTGCCCAGCCAGAATCTTTCGGCGCCACCCGGAAGGGGCATTTCCGGGCGTGCTGCACATCACGTTTCCCGGACGCCTCACAGACTGTCGCGCAGACGCCGCAGCTGTTCGTCGAGCGGACCCAGGCCGACGTCCCGGCGGCGTTCGTCGACGGTCGCCGGGCGGCGTACGGGATACGGGCGCAGGGTGACGGGATCGACGCGAGTGCCGTAGAACTGCGGCAGCCCCAGTTCCACCGCGCAGTGGTCGGCGATGTAGGCGTGGTGCAGGGCGGGACAGCGTCCGTCGGCCGCGGCCTGGGCGATCAGGTCCCGGCAGCCGAGCCGCAGGCCGAGGTCCGGGGCGTGCAGCAGGATCATCAGGGCCGCTGTCGAGGCGGGTGCGCCGACCTGCTCGGTGGTCGGCCAGCCGTGCCGCCGGACGATCGTCGCGAGTGCTTCGGCGTTGCCCGCGCGGCACGCGGCGAGGACGTCGCGCCACGGCCCGGCCGGATGGTCGCGTGCCTGGCGCATGAGGCTCCGCTCCGCGTCGGCCCGGCGTACGAGCTCCCTCGCGAGGGCCATGGCGAGCCCGGGGACCATCGGCGCGGCCCCCGGGCTCTCGGGGCGCGCCCCGGCGTGCGGGGCCGGTTTTCCCGGGAGCGCCTTCACGGCTCCCCCTGGAGCACCATCGAGAACCACACCTTCTTTCCCGTGGTGCCCGGGTCGGCCGGCGCGATGCCCCAGTCGTCGGTCAGGGCGGCGACGATCGCCAGTCCGCGTCCGGACTCCTCGGTTCCGCCCGCCGTACGCGCCGCGGGCAGGGCGGACGAGCGGTCGGCGACGGACACGCGCAGCTCGCGCGGGTCGCACTCGACGACGACGGTGACCGTGTCGCCGCGGTCCGGGCTGCCGTGTCTGAGCGCGTTGGTGAAGAGTTCGCCGACCGCGATCACCGCGTCGTCGACCCGCTCGGGCGGCAGCCGCAGACGGGTGAGGTACTCGGCGACCATGGCCCGTACCCCGGGCACCCGCGAGGGGTGCGCCGGGACGCTGCTCCGCAGGAGGTGCGCCCCGCGTACCGCGCTCGAAGCGGTGCCCATGGACTTCGCGGCCCCGGAGGGCAGAGGAGCCTCGGAGGACGCGGGAAGCATGGGGTCCGCCGAACGGGGCCGGGCCCCGTGGGGCGGGGGCGGCGTCGGTATGGCGGGCTCGGTCGCTTCGGTGGGGTGGGAGCGGGCCGTGTGGTCCTGCGCCGTGCGCGGAGCCTGTTCCGGAACCCGGGTCTCGTGCTCCAGAGCCCGGATGTCGGGGGCCGGTGAGGCCGACGGCCCGCGGCGCGGTGCCCTGGATGCCGTCATCGGTCCTCCTTCGGGTGCAGCGCGGGGGGAGGTTGTCTCGGCGGCTGCCCGTGCAGCCAACACGTCGGACTGCCTGAGCGACCAGGGGGTATTCGGGTTGTCCGGTTGTCAGCACGTAGTGGCGTGGGATGTATGTTCGATCTTGTGAGGAACGGGAGTGAGGGCCGGGCGGCGGTGTCCCTTGACGGGGGCACGGACCGAGCCGGCCTGCGGGACAAACGGGTGCTCGTCACCGGCGGTACACGAGGACTCGGCGAGCAGATCGTGCGGCTGCTGGCCGCCGAGGGCGTTCGGGTGGCCACCTGCGCGCGCACCGCGCGGGGCCTGGACGCGCTGGCCGCTTCGATGGGCCCCGGCCTCTTCACCCGGCCGCTCGACGTCACGGCGCCCGAGGACCTGGAGAGGTTCGTCGAGGACACGGCGGAACGCTTCGGCGGCCTGGACGGTGTGGTGGCCTGCACCGGCGGATCTCGCGGGGGCGGTTTCGAGCAGGCGAACGCGGAGGACTGGGCGGCGACGTGGGCGGTGAACGTCGGTCACGCGACCCGGCTGGTGCGGGCCGCGGTCCCGCACCTGCGGTCCGCGGGTGGAGGTTCCGTCGTGGTGATCTCCTCGATCTCCGGCTGGAAGCCGGGACCGCCCGCGCAGTACTCGGTCGCGAAGTCCGCGCAGATACAGCTCGCCGCGTCGCTCGCCCGCGAACTCGGTCCGGACGGGATCCGGGTGAACGCGGTCTCCCCCGGTTCGATGCTGATCCCGGGCCGGCGCTGGGACCGCATGCGCCGGGAGGATCCCGAGGCGTTCGCCCGCTTCGTGGCGGCGGAGCTGCCGGGCGGTGCGCCGGTCGCGCCGCAGGAGGTCGCCCGGGTCGTCGCGTTCCTGCTGTCGGACTGGTCGAGCGGGATCTCCGGCGCGCACCTCCCGGTCGACCGCGCCCAGAACGCCCCCTCCCCCGAGGGGTACTGAGCCGGGCGGCGGACCGGCGGCGCCGCTCCCGGTCATGACCCGGCGCCCGGCCCCTCGGTGATCCGCCCGTCGCTCACGCCGCCGCTCCGAGCACACCGCGGGAGCGGCGTTCGAACTCCTGCACCACGGGCTCGCCGCGGCGGGGTTCGAGGCGCCTGCGGAAGTCGCGCAGAGCCTGGACGGAGCGCTCGCTGTGGACGGAGCTGAGGGTGTCGAGTGCCAGTGTCGCGGTGCCGACCGCCTCGTCCAGCCGGTCCTGCTGCAGGTGCGCGGTCGCGAGGACGGATCGGCTGATGGCCTGGCGCCTGCGCCGGTCGGCACCCGAGCCGAGCGACTCGCTCGCCGTGCGCTCGGCCTGGCGGGCGAGGCCCAGGTCACGGAAACACAGGGCGGACTCGGCCTGCAGGTAGTGGTGGTCCAGGTAGCGGACCCACATCGACTCCTGCTCGGCCCCCTTGCTCGCCGCCAGTTGCCGCTCGGCCAGCCGCAGCGCCTCGGAGGCGTCGTCCGGGCGGCCCTGCGCGGCGTGTCCGCGCGCCGACATGGCGTACAGCCGCATCAGGCCGAGCGGGCTGCCCGCCCCCTGCGCCGTGACGATTCCGGCGCGGGCGAGCGCGACCCCCTCGTCGGGACGGCCGAGATTGGTGGCGAGGTGGGAGAGTCCCGCGAGTATCTGGCCGCCCAGCACCCGGTCGCGGCCCTCGGCGCACAGGCGCAGGCCCTGGGTCATGTAGCGCTGGGCGAGGCCGTACTCCCCCGCGTCGTACGAGCTCCAGCCGGCCATCGCGGCGAGGCGCGCGGCGGCGGCGTACAGCCGGCGGCGCTGCCGGGGCGGTGCGCCGCGCTGCTGGAGCATGGGGACGACCTCGGTGGACAGGTAGTGCACGATGCTGGTGCGGACTCCGCCGCCCCCGTAGTGGTTGTCCATCTGGTCGAACACGGCGATCATCGCGTGCACCTGCTCGACCGGTCCGCCGCTCACGGGAAGGGTCGGGGATCCCGTGTCCTGGTGCTCCAACAGCCAGAGCAGCCACTCGCGTTGGGGATTCGACAGGGCCGCGGCCACGAAGGGGACCGAGCCGAGGAGGCTGCGGCGGGAGATGTCCGTGGAGCCCAGTTCCGCCAGTGTGTGCAGGGTCTCCGCCACGTCCTCGCCGTAGACGAGTGCTCTGCTCGCGACCGGGCGCTGGGGATCGGAGTGGAAGCCGAGATCCGCGGGAGACATCGCGCGGCCGAGCCGCTCGGACAGGACGGTGGCGATCAACTCCGGTGTTCCACCCCGGGGTTGCTGGCCCTGGAGCCAGCGGGTGACCGACGCCTTGTCGTAGTGGGAGTCCGTGCCCTGGCGGCGCCCCAGTTCGTTGACCCGCAGGGCGAGGGAGGCGTAGGAGCAGCCGGCCTCCTTGAGCGCGGCCCCCAGCACCCGGTTGCCCCCGGTGGTCCTGCCGGCGGTCCTCGTCTGTCCCTCGGTCACGGTGGCCATTCCGTATCGCCTCACATCCGCGTGCGGCTGCGCCCTGACCCATACCTGCCGAGACTTCAATTCCGGTACGACCGAGCACAGTTGAGCGTGATCGTCGCCGAATGTGCGACAGGTCACTCGATCACTATGGTGGCCCGCCCGCTTCCTGTGCAACCGGCGTTCTGATAATTTCAGAACGATCCGCAACGCTCTGTCACTGTCATCGACCCCGTGGCACACTGCACGCCGAGACGGCCGTTCCCGGGAGGTAGGACGTGAGCGAGAACCGCTCCGGCGGCAGCGCGCCGACCGTCCTGCGGATGGTTCTCGGGAAGCGGCTGCGGCATCTGCGGGAACGGGCGGGGGTCTCCTTCGAGGAGGCGGCACGCACCCTCGAGGTCACTCCCCTGACGGTCCGCAGGATCGAGAAGGCCGAGGTCGGACTCCGTATCCCGTACGTAAGGGAGTTGCTCCGTGTCTACGGGGTGCCGGCGGCGGAGGTAGACGACTTCCTCACGCTGGCCAGGGAGGCCAACCAGCCGGGCTGGTGGTACAAGTACCGCGACGTACTGCCGGAGTGGTTCAGCGCCTATGTGAGCCTGGAGAGCGAAGCCAGCGTCATCCGCCTCTACGAACCCCACTACGTTCCGGGCCTGTTGCAGACCCACGACTACGCCACCGCGCTGATGCGGGTCGGTTTCCCCAACGAGTCGAAGGACGACATCGGCCGCCGCGTCGCGCTGCGGATGAAGCGTCAGGACCTGCTCGCCAAGGCGGAGGCCCCGGCCGTCTGGGCGATCCTGGACGAGACGGTGCTGCGCCGGCCGGTGGGCGGACGCGAGGTGATGCGGGCCCAGTTCGACCGGCTGACCGAGGTCCTGGACATGCCGAGGGTCCGGATCCAGATCATGCGCTTCGGCGTGGGCGCCCATCCAGGCGCCTTCGGCCCGTTCCACCACTTCCGCTTCGGCTTCTCCGAACTCCCCGACATCGTCTACACGGAGAGCCTGGTCGGCGCGGTGTACGTCGACCGGCCCGATGACGTCGTCAGCTATCTCGAAGTACTGGACCGGATGTCCGTACAGGCGGAGCCGGTCGCTCGGACCAGGGCCATCCTGGGCGAACTGCGTAAGGAGTTGTGATCCATGGGATCGGTGCACAACGGCATGTCCGCGGTCGATCTGGGAACCGAGGGCTGGCACAAGCCCTGGAGCGGCACCAACGGCGGAAGCTGCGTCGAGGCCAAGCGGCTTCCCGACGGGAGCGTCGCCCTGCGCCAGTCGCGGGATCCCGAGGGGCCCGCGCTGATCTGCTCCCACGAGGAGATGGCCGCGTTCATCGAGGGCGCCAAATCGGGACAGGCCGACTTCCTGATCGCCTGAGCGGATGGACCGCCGCACCTCCCGCGAGGCCGCAACCACGCCCCCGCAACCGGACAACCCGCACGCACACTCCCGCCGTGCGGGTTGTCCCCCCACACTGGTGAAGCCGTTCGTCCCGGAGGGAGTGGGTACGGGCATGATCCTCCACCAGGCCCTCACGCGGTGCCGGACGCTTGTCGTCGAGGGACCCGACGGTCTCGACCGGCACGCCCTGCTGGCCGAACTGGTCCGCCATCACTTCCTGGTCCGCCCCCTGCACGGGCACCTTCATCATGTGGACCCCACTCAGCCGTACCGCGAACTCCTCACCGCACCGGGCCGGTTGGCCGTCGACGGCGGCCTGGTCCACGAGCTGGTCTACGGACCGCTGCGCCGCGGGCGCTCCCGGGTGACCTGGATCCAGGCGCTCGACTTCGCGGAGGCGGTGGCCGAACGCGACGGCGCGCTCGTCCATATGACGGGCGAGACGGACGACACCGAGGCGGCCCGCGCCTACGAGCGGGTGCTGGGCACGCTGGCCCAGCACGTCCCCGTGATCACCCTCGACACCGGCGAACCGGCCCGTACGACCGGCATTCCCACCCGTACGATCCATCAACTCGGCTTATGTGTACGTATGTTGACGATAGGTTAGAGAACCGACCGCGTGACGCACGGCAGGAGACCTCTCATGGCAGACCGACCCGTCCCCGACCAGGACGCGCTGTCCAAGATCGACACCACGGTGCCGCACTCGGCTCGCATCTGGAACTACTGGATGGGCGGGAAGGACAACTACGAGGTCGACCGGGTGGCCGGTGACGCCTACCGCGAAGTCGCCCCGAACATCGAGACCATGGCCCGCGCCTCGCGCGACTACCTGATCCGTACCGTCACGTTCGTGGCCGGCGAGCTCGGCATCCGCCAGTTCCTCGACATCGGCACCGGGTTGCCGACGTACGACAACACCCACCAGGTCGCCCAGCGGGTGGCGCCCGAGTCCCGCATCGTCTACGTGGACAACGACCCGCTGGTGCTGCGCCACGCCCAAGCACTGCTGACGAGCACACCCGAGGGCGTCACCGACTACATCGACGCGGATCTGCACGAGCCCGAGAAGATCATCGAGGCGGCGTCCCGGATCCTCGACTTCTCGCAGCCCGTCGCCCTGATGCTCATGGGCATCCTCGGCCACATCCAGGACTACGAGGAGGCCAAGTCGATCGTGCGGCGCCTCCAGGAAGCCCTGCCCTCCGGCAGCTACTTCGTGCACTACGACAGCACGGACACCGACGCGGCACTCAAGGAGGCCCAGCAGGGGTACGACGACACGGGCGCGATCCCGTACGTGCTCCGCAGCCCCGAGCAGATCGGCGCGTACTACGAGGGCCTGGAACCGGTCGAGCCCGGCATCGTGTCCTGTCCCCTGTGGCGTCCGGAGCCCGGTACGTCGCCCGAGCCCACGGACGTCCACGGAGGGGTGGCCCGCAAGCCGTGAGCGGACCCGCCCGACCCGCCCTCGCCGTCAGTCGGACGTCGCCGGCTCGATGTTCTGGTTGAGGCGGAACAGGTTGCCCGGGTCGAACGCGGCCTTCACACGGGCCAGCCGCCCGTAGTTGTCGCGATAGCTGGCCCGTACGCGCTCCTGCCCCTCGTCCATCATCATGTTGACGTACGCTCCGCCCGCCGAGAACGGGTGGAGGGCCTCGGAGTAGTCGACGCTCCACTGCTTGACGGCGTCGGCCTTGGCCGGGTCGGGGTCCACGCCGACGAAGACGGAGGCCCAGCCGGAGTTGCGGTAGCTCCAGGCGGTGTCCTCCGAGGCGTGGTCGTGGACCGCGCCGTCGATGGGGTACAGGTGCATCGTGGACTTCCATGTCGGCGCTTCGGCACCGTACTTGGCGTGCAGGCCGACGGCCTCGGCGGGGATCTCGTCGACGAAGTCCGCCCGCCAGTACCACTGATCGCCGGGCGGGTAGACGCCGTCGAACGCGGACTGGATCGCGGGGTGCGGCATCGGCGCGGGGCCGTGCAGCAGGGGCGCGGGCAGGGCGTCGAGCAGGGGTGCCATGTCCCGGGCCGCCGCGTCGGTGTCGTCCCCGACGCGGCACCACACCACACCGCAGACCTTCTTCAGGTGCATCTCCTCCGGGAACGGCGGTCCGGGCGGGACCGAGCCGAAGAGGAGGAAGCAGCCCACGTCGCGGGGTGCGTTCGGGATGAAGTCGCGGTAGGCGGCGAGGACTTCGGCGCCGAGCTCGACGGGCCAGAAGGTGGGACCCGCGACGACCGTGCTCACGTCGTGCAGCCGGAACAGGAACGAGGTGACGACGCCGAAGTTGCCGCCGCCGCCGCGGATCGCCCAGTAGAGGTCGGGGTTCTCGTCGGCACTGGCCCGTACGCGCTCACCGTTGGCCAGGACCAGATCGGCCTCCAGCAGGTTGTCGATGGTCAGCCCGCACTTGCGGGTCAGGTGCCCGATGCCGCCGCCGAGGGTGATGCCGCCGACGCCCGTGGTGGAGATGATGCCGCTCGGTGTGGCCAGGCCGTGCTCGTTGGTGGCGCGGTCGACCTCGCCCCAGACACAGCCGCCGCCGACGCGTACCGTGCGGGCGGCCGGATCGACCTCGATGTCCTTGAGCGGGGAGAGGTCGAGGACCACGCCGTCGTCGCAGGTGCTCAGGCCGGCCCCGTGATGGCCGCCGCCGCGCACCGCGAGCGGGAGAGCGTGGTCGCGGGCGAAGCCGATGATCAGGGCGACGTCGTCCGGATCGGTGCAGCGCGCCACTAGGGCGGGCCGCCGGTCGATCATCGCGTTGTAGACGGCGCGGGCCTCGTCGTATCCGGAATCCTCCGGACCGATCAGCTGCCCTTTGAATCCGGACAGTTCCTGGCGTGCCGCTTCTACCGGTGTGATGGACATGTGCATCCCCGTATCTGGAGACCGCCCCAGGTCCCGGAACCCGGGCCCTGGACCGGCCCCCGCCGATGGGTCCGATGTGCCCGTTCCAGCCCGATTCATGACCAGCCTACCCCCGGGACTCCCACCCAGCCCGCCGATCTGAGACGTCTGCGTGCACCGGCCGGGAGCGGGTTACGCCGACCCCGGGCCCCAGCACTGATGCCGAGAGCGGCGGCGACAATAGGCGGGCGACGGGTCCGAGGACTTGGGGGAACGGGATGCTGACCGGGATTGTGTTCGACGCGCTGGACGTCACCCGCATGGACCGCTTCTGGCTGGACGCGACACGGGGCCTGACGGGCGGCCTGCGGCTGCGGTTCGTGCCGACCTCGAAGCCGAAGACGGCGCACAAGAACCGGCTCCACCTCGACCTGGCCGGAGGGCCGGACTGGGAGGCCGAGGTGGCGCGCCTGCTCGCACTCGGTGCGACGCGGGTCGACATCGGCCAGGGGGACGTCCCGTGGGACGTGCTGGCCGATCCGGAGAGCAACGAGTTCTGCGTACTGCGTCCCGGACACCCCGGCGTGCTCGCCGATTCCGGCCTCGTCGCGATCTGCCTTGACGTCGCCCAGGAGGACCTCTGCGAGCAGGGGGCCTTCTGGGAGTCTCAGGCCGACTGGCACGTGGCCGAGTCCCATGACTGGGGCGTCCGGCTGCGCCCGAGGCCCACCAGTTCGGTCTCGCTGGTGATGGGGCCGCCTGCCGCACCGAAGACGGCGCGGAACAGACTCCGGCTGCACGTCACCCACCGCGACCGGGAATCCGGCGAGTTCCTCGACCCCGGCGGAAACGAGTTCCACGTCACGGACTGACTCCCGCCTTCCATGGCCGCCGAGCCGACCTGCCGGCCTGGACGAGCGTTCCATGGACGGACCGCGCGCCGCGCTCTCAAAGCGCGGATCACGTCGGTCCCCCAACAGCACGTCGGCCGACGGGTGTTCGCCGGCGGACGGCAGCGCAGTCGGCTGCGCCTCGGCGACCGAGGGACGAAGGACGGGCTGCCCGAGGTGACTTCGTGCACGTGCGCGGGCGGGATCCGGCACGCCGGCCGCGCTCGACCGCCCGGCCGCGGCCGCGGAGAGCCGGGCGCCTCTCGGCGACCCCCGCGAGCGGAACCGTCCGGACGTCGCCGAGCGCGTCGATCAGTACGAGATCGACGCGCTCGGCGACTTGGGTGAAGCGGGCGACGTCAGTTCCATCGCCGTCGTAGGTCACGCACCGGAGGAAGAAGTGCCCGTTCCGGACGCGTACGTGACTGCCGTACGAGAATCACGGCCGGGTCCGCCGACGGGTCACCCGCGGGCGGCGACCGGCTCGATCTCTTCCCTGGCGGCCGCGAGCACGGGGTCCGGCAGCACCATGTACCGGGGCATCGGGCGCGCCTCGCGCAGGCTCGGCGCCGGCACGGGAGGTTCCAGCGGGGCGCGTTCGGCGCTGCGAGCCCGCCAGGAGAACCAGATGATCTTGCCGCCGACGTCCGTCGCACAGCAGCCCCAGCCGTCACTCAGGGCGGCGATCTGGGCGAGACATCCCTGCGGCGCCTTGTGCGGGCGGATGTCCTGGCTGTTGTCCGACACGGCGGCGATGAGGTGCTGACCGTTCCACCACATCTCGATGGTCGTGTTCTTGTCGGCGGCGTGCTGCTCGATCGTGCGGAGCAGCGCTTCCGCGCAGTGGCAGACGGAATCGACGAGATTCTCCAGGTTCCAGTACCGGAGGTGCGCGGCCAGGATCCGCTTGACCTGTCCGACCCTTTCCTGGCTGAGCTCCACGTCGAGGTGGTAGTAGCAGGGAACTGCGGCTTTCATCGTCGTTGGCTCCTCACCGGCGAAGCTCTCGCTCTTCCTCGCCCCCTGCGGGACCGAGCCCCGAGTACGAAGCGTGAGCACTGGTCGCTCCTGAGTGACCTTCAGGATGAGAGGGCTACTCCATTCGTGCAACACGAGAGCACCGCCAATGTTGTTGAAGAACCAACAAGACGCTCGGTCGCTGTACAGGCACCATGAGTGAGGGTGTCGCTCCGTGACGGGTCGGCTCCCCTTCGCGTACGGCCCTCACTCGCCGGCCAGGCGAGCCGTGCGCGGTCGAGAGAATCGGGAAGGTGACCAGCGTGATGCTGCTGCCTGCCAAAGCCGAGGTCGCCCGGCATCTGGAGCGCTACCGGGCGTGGGAACGCCTGCTTCTCGCGACTCCCGCCGACCGTGTGGTGCGGGGGAATTTCGAGAACACCGGGTACACCCTGTGCGTCCTGATGGGGAAGCGCTGCGCGAGGGAGGCGGCGAACGCCGCCGAGGTCTATCTGCAGGACGTTCCGGCACGGATCTGAACGACGGTCCCAAGGACCACCGAAAGGGCCTTTCGCGGCAACGACGACTGGGGCCCAGAACCGCGGAGGCGAATCGCATGGACGCGAACACGGACACCGGCCGCATACCCGTCATGGACGTGCGGCCGGTCGTCGAATGCGGCAGACGGCCCGCCAAAGCGGTGGTCGGCGAGACCTTCGAGGTCACCGCCACCCTCTTCGGCGAGGGCCATGACGTGGTCGGCGCCAATGTGGTCCTGCGCGATCCGAGCGGCCGCCCCGGCCCATGGACACCCATGCGTGAACTGACCCCCGGCGCGGACCACTGGGGCGCCCGTGTGACACCGTCACAGACGGGCCACTGGACCTACCTGGTGGAGGCGTGGAGCGACCCGGTGGCCGGGTGGCGGCACGCCGCCGAGGTCAAGATCCCGGCCGGGATCGACGTCGGCCTCGTCCTGGAGGAGGGCGCCTCGCTCCATGAGCGGGCCGCCGCCGGAGTGCCGGAAGGGGCCGGCCGGGACACCGTGCTGTCCGCTGCCGACGCCCTGCGCGACGACTCCCGGCCCCCCGGCGACCGGCTCGCGGCGGCCCTGGCTCCGGCGGTGAAGGCCGCTCTCGCGGAGCATCCGCTGCGTGAACGGCTCACCCGTTCCCTCCCGTTGCCGTTGCTGGTGGAGCGGGAGCGGGCGCTGTTCGGTTCCTGGTACGAGTTCTTCCCGCGCTCGGAGAGCGGTCGGAGCGATCGGAGCGGTCCTGCGGTGCACGGCACGTTCCGCACCGCCGCCGAACGTCTGCCCGCGATCGCGGAGATGGGCTTCGACGTCGTCTACCTCCCGCCGATCCACCCCATCGGCACGACCTTCCGCAAGGGCCCCGACAACACCCTGTCCGCCCGCCCCGAGGACGTCGGCGTGCCCTGGGCGATCGGCTCCCCCGAGGGCGGACACGACGCGGTCCACCCCGACCTGGGCACGATCGACGACTTCGACGCGTTCGTCCGCCGGGCCGCATCCCTGGACCTGGAGATCGCACTCGACTTCGCGCTCCAGTGCTCCCCCGACCACCCCTGGGTGGAGAAGCACCCGGAGTGGTTCCACCACCGCCCCGACGGCACGATCGCCTACGCGGAGAACCCGCCGAAGAAGTACCAGGACATCTACCCGATCGCCTTCGACCAGGACATGCCCGGCCTGGTCCGCGAGACCGTCCGGGTGCTCCGCTTCTGGATGGAGCACGGCGTACGGATCTTCCGCGTCGACAACCCGCACACCAAGCCGGTGGTCTTCTGGGAACAGGTGATCGCGGACATCAACGGCACCGACCCCGACGTCATCTTCCTCGCCGAGGCCTTCACCCGGCCCGCGATCGTCCGACGGCTCGCCGAGGTCGGCTTCCAGCAGTCGTACACCTACTTCACCTGGCGCAACACCAAGCAGGAGCTGACGGAGTACCTCACCGAGCTGTCCGGTGACTCGGCCGCCTGCATGCGGCCCAACTTCTTCGTCAACACCCCCGACATCCTGCACGAGTTCCTCCAGCAGGGCGGCCGGCCCGCCTTCGAACTGCGCGCCGTCCTCGCCGCCACCCTCTCGCCGGCGTGGGGAATGTACGCCGGATACGAGCTGTGCGAGAACGCCCCCGCGAAGCAGGGCGGCGAGGACTATCTGCACTCCGAGAAGTACGAGCTGCGCCCGCGCGACTGGGCGGCGGCCGAGCGCGAGGAACGTACGATCGCGCCGCTGATCACCCGGCTGAACCGGATCAGGCGGGACCACAGGTCCCTGCGCGAACTGCGGAATCTCCGCTTCCACCAGACTGACAACGATGCCCTCATCGCGTACAGCAAGCGTTCGGGTGACGACACGGTGGTGGTCGTGGCGAACCTGGACCCCCACCACACCCGGCAAGCCACAGTGTCCTTGGACATGCCGCGACTCGCTCTGAGCGCCGACGCGCGCGTGCCGGTGCGCGACGAGCTCACCGGCGAGACCTACAACTGGGGCAGGTCCAACTTTGTGCGCCTGGGTCCGGGCGGTGCACATGTGCTCACTGTCGGCCCGGCACCGCGGATCGGAGGGTCACCCGCATGATGGTCAATGAGCCCGTCCCGGACACGTTCGAGGACACCCCGGCCAAGGACCGCGATCCCGAGTGGTTCAAACGAGCCGTCTTCTACGAGGTCCTGGTCCGCTCCTTCCAGGACAGCAACGGCGACGGCATCGGCGACCTCAAGGGCCTGACCGCGAAACTCGACTACCTGCAATGGCTGGGCGTCGACTGCCTGTGGCTGCCCCCCTTCTTCAAGTCCCCGCTGCGCGACGGCGGCTACGACGTCTCCGACTACACCGCCGTCCTGCCCGAGTTCGGCGACCTCGCCGACTTCGTCGAGTTCGTCGACGCCGCCCACCAGCGCGGCATGCGCGTGATCATCGACTTCGTCATGAACCACACCAGCGACCAGCACCCGTGGTTCCAGGAGTCCCGCGCCCACCCCGACGGACCCTACGGCGACTACTACGTCTGGGCCGACGACGACAAGCAGTACCAGGACGCCCGCATCATCTTCGTCGACACCGAGGCCTCCAACTGGACCTTCGACCCGGTCCGCAAGCAGTACTACTGGCACCGCTTCTTCTCCCACCAGCCCGACCTCAACTACGAGAACCCGGCCGTCCAGGAGGACATCCTGGCGGCCCTCAGATTCTGGCTGGACCTGGGCATCGACGGGTTCCGCCTCGACGCGGTCCCCTACCTCTACCAGGAGGAGGGGACGAACTGCGAAAACCTTCCTGCGACCCATCAGTTCCTGAAGCGGCTCCGGGTCGACATCGACACGCACTATCCGGACACGGTGCTGCTGGCCGAGGCGAACCAGTGGCCCGAGGACGTCGTCGACTACTTCGGCGACTTCCCCTCCGGCGG
>NZ_JBIVVR010000009.1:0-118734 GCF_044757755.1 Streptomyces sp. NPDC091209
ACGAGGCCCGGCCGTTCAAGTGGACCAAAACCGCCGACCAGATCCTCGACCGGATCTGCCGCTACTGCTCACGCATCTCCGAACCAGCTCACTAGGTCGGTTCGGGCAACGGCGTCAGCGGGGGTCGCCGCTGCCGTAGGGGGCGTACAGGTCGAGCAGCCGCGTCCGGGTCGACTGGAGCCGGTGGGCGACGATCTCGCCCGCCCACTGGGTCACGGCGGCGCCGAATCCGGGATCGGCCCGGCACATCGCCCTGACCGTCTCCGCGTCGAATTCGTAGGCGCGCACCGGGCTGGTCGCCTTGGCGCCCAGATGCCAGGTGTGCGGGTGGAACAGCCAGGACCAGCCGACGAGTTCGTTGTGACCGAGGATCTCGATGACGGCCGCGCGGCGGCCCGGCACCCGCAGGTCGAGGGCCACCGCCCCGGTCCGGATGATCCAGAACCGGTCCGCGTGCCGGCCCTCCTCGAAGAGCCGGGTGCCCTCGGGGAACGACACCTCGCGGGCCACCTGCATCAGCCGTTCCCGGTGGCCCGCGGGCAGCGCTCGCGGCATGGTGGATGTGGTGGAAGTGTTCATGATCCTGCCTCTTCCTGGCGCGCGACCCTCCCGTACCCAATCTCTGCCCGGGCCACGTCCGCCGCCATGGGCCACCCGGCCCCGGTCACGGGCCGCATGACGTCGGTCGGGGCCGATCGGCCCGGCGGGAGGTACTGCCCGGCCCCTGCGCGCGGGCTCCACCGCGCACCAGGCTCGACGGCGGAAGGGATTCCACGGGCAGCGGCGACCGCCGCGAGGCCTGTCGTCTCTCCGCCGAGCGCACGATGCTGGAGGTGCGGATCATGCTTCGACCGGTCGCAGCGGGGATCGACGGGTCCCCGGAGAGTCTGGCCGCCGCGCACTGGGCGGCCCGTGAAGCCCTGCGCCGGGGCACGGCGCTCACGCTGCTGCACGCGTGGCAGTGGCAACCGCGACCGGCCCCGTCCGTACCGGCCGACATGACGCAGCGGGCCTGGGCCGAGGACCTGCTGACCGGGGTCTCGGGGGGCCTGCGCGCGGCGCACCCCGGTCTGCGGGTGCTCGACCGGTCCGTCGCGGAGGAGCCGGTGACCGCTCTGCTCGCCGCGGCCGACGAGGCCGGCCTGCTGGTGCTCGGGTCCCGCGGGCTCAGTGGAGTCACGGGGTACCTGCTGGGTTCGATCTCTCAGCGGATCGTCTCCAGGTCACCGGTTCCGGTGGTCCTGGTGCGCGCCGGCGTCGGCACCTGCGACGAGCACTTCGCGGCACCGGACGGCATCTCGCCGGACGAGATCCCGCAGGTCCCGTACCGCGACGTGGTCCTCGGCCTCGACACCGACAAGCCGTGCGACGAGCTGATCGCGTTCGCCTTCGACGCCGCCCGGCTCCGTGGCGCCGCGCTGCGCGTGCTGCACGCTTTCGGCGCCCCGCGTTCCCGTGCCACGGACCCGCTCGTACGAGTGAGCGGCCCGGAGCTGCTGGCCGAACACGAGAACGCCGTCGTCGCCACCCTGCGTCCCTGGTGCGAGAAGTTCCCCGAGGTTCCCGTCGCCGAGACCGTCGTGGAGGGCCGCGCGGCCGGTGAGCTCGTCCGCGCGTCCGCGGGCGCCGCCCTGATCGTGGTGGGACGCAAGGAGCGGGAGACCCGCTTCGGCACCCATCTCGGACCGGTCGCCCACGCGGTGCTGCACCACGCCGACTGCTCGGTCGCCGTCGTCCCGCACGTCTGAACACACCCGGAGGGTGAAGGACATGACCCGCTATGTGTACGAATTCGCCGACGGCGGCCGCGACATGGCGGACCTGCTCGGTGGCAAGGGAGCCAACCTCGCCGAGATGACCCGGCTGGGACTTCCCGTTCCGCCCGGCTTCACCGTCACCACCGTGGCCTGCCGCGAGTACCTGGCCACCGGGGAGGAACCGGGCGAGCTGGGCGCGCAAGTCGTGCACGCGCTCGCCGAGTTGGAGCGGAGCACCGGTCGCGAGATCGGCGGACGGGACAACCCGCTGCTGCTCTCGGTCCGTTCGGGCAGCAAGTTCTCGATGCCCGGGATGATGGAGACCATCCTCGACATCGGTCTCGGGGACGAGTCCGTCCTCGGCCTCGCCAAGGTCACCGGCAGCGAGCATGTCGCGTGGGACTCCTACCGCAGGCTCCTCCAGATGTACGGCCGCACGGTCCTCGGCATCGCACCGGAGCGGTTCGACTCGCGCGCTGCCGGGGACGACCCCGCGGCGCTCGTCGAGCACTTCAAGCAGGTCATCCGCGACGCGACCGGCGAGGAGTTCCCGCAGGACCCGGCCGAACAGCTCCAGCGGGCGATCCGTGCCGTCTTCGACTCCTGGAACGGCGAGCGCGCCCGCCTCTACCGCCGCCGTGAGCACATCCCCGACGACCTCGGAACCGCCGTCAACATCCAGGTGATGGTCCTCGGCAACCTCGGCGCGGACTCCGGCACGGGCGTCGCCTTCACCCGCGACCCGGCCACCGGCGCCCGGGGCGTCTACGGCGACTACCTTCCCGACGCCCAGGGCGAGGACGTCGTCGCCGGCATCCGCAACGCCGTCCCGCTCGCCGAACTGGAACACCTCGACCCGGCCTCGTACCGCCAGCTCCTCCAGCACATGGAGACCTTGGAGCACCACTACCGCGACCTGTGCGACGTCGAGTTCACCGTCGAGCGCGGCAGGCTCTGGATGCTGCAGACCAGGGTCGGCAAGCGCACCGCCGAGGCCGCCTTCCGGATCGCGGAGGCGCTCGTCGACGAGAAGTCGATCGGCGAGGACGAAGCGCTCGCCCGGGTCGGCGGGACGCAGCTGGCACGGCTGATGTTCCCGCGGTTCGAGGCGCATGCCGAGGCCACGCCGCTCGCCCACGGTGTCCCCGCCTCGCCCGGCGCCGCGGTCGGCGCGATCGTCTTCGACTCCGCGGAGGCCGTACGGCGCGCGGACGCGGGGGAGCACGTCGTCCTCGTACGGCGTGAGACGACGCCCGACGACCTGCCCGGGATGGTCGCGGCCGAGGCCGTACTGACCAGCAGGGGCGGCAAGACCAGCCACGCTGCCGTCGTCGCCCGCGGGATGGGCAAGGTCTGTGTGTGCGGTGCCGAGGAACTGACGGTGGACGTCGCAGCCCGCACCCTCACCGCACCGGACGGGACCGTGCTCGCCGAGGGCACCGTGATCTCCGTGGACGGCACGGCGGGGACCGTCCATCTCGGGGCCCTGCCGCTGGCCGACTCCCCGGTCGGGCACTTCCTCGACACCGGAGAAGGCGAGGGCGCACTGACCGAGGCGGTCGCCCGTACGCTCCAGCACGCCGACTCCGTACGGCACTTGGAGGTGCGCGCCAACGCCGACACCCCCGAGGACGCGGCCCGCGCCCGCCGCTACGGCGCCCAGGGCATCGGTCTGTGCCGCACCGAGCACATGTTCCTCGGCGAGCGCCGGAGTCTGGTCGAGGCGATGATCCTCGCCGACGACGAGTCCGGACGGCGCGCCGCCCTGGACGCCCTTCTGCCCCTCCAGCGGGGCGACTTCACCGGAATCCTCGCCGCGATGGACGGGCTCCCGGTGACGATCCGCCTCATCGACCCGCCGCTGCACGAGTTCCTGCCCGACCTCACCGAGCTCGCCGTCCGGGTCGCCACCCGGCCCACCGAGCACGACCGCCGTCTGCTCGCCGCGGTCGAGCGCATGCACGAGTCCAACCCCATGCTCGGACTGCGCGGCGTCCGTCTCGCTCTCGTCGTCCCCGGCCTGGCCGAGATGCAGGTACGGGCGATCGCCGAAGCCGTGGTGGAACGGATCCGCGCCGGGGGAGACCCCCGCGCGGAGATCATGGTCCCCCTGGTCGGCACGGTCGAGGAACTGCGGATCGTCCGCGCCGCGGCGGAGCGCGTCCTCGCCGACGTCTCACGGGAGTCCGGGCTCACCGTCGAGTGCCCCATCGGCACGATGATCGAGCTGCCCCGGGCCGCGCTGACCGCCGGCCGGATCGCCGAGGCAGCCGACTTCTTCTCCTTCGGCACCAACGACCTGACCCAGACGGCCTGGGGCCTGTCCCGCGACGACGTCGAGGCGTCCTTCTTCCCCGCCTATCTGACCCAGGGCATCTTCCCCGCCTCGCCGTTCGAGACCCTCGACCGCGACGGCGTCGGACGTCTGGTGCGCATCGCCGTCGAGGAGGGCCGGGCCGCCCACCCGGGTCTGAAGATCGGCGTCTGCGGCGAGCACGGCGGAGACCCCGACTCCATCCACTTCTTCCACGACATCGGCCTCGACTACGTCTCCTGCTCGCCGTTCCGGGTCCCGGCCGCCCGGCTGGAAGCCGGCCGGGCCTCACTCGCCGACGGAAGGGACGCCACGTCCGCGGCGACCTAGGGCCGGCGGTCGATCGGGAGCGCGCGGCGCTGATCGCCGGCTCGGTGAGTCGACGCCCGGTCGGGGGCGCGTACGCCCGCTGCTCGTCGTCCGGGGTGCTGAAGGGGCCCCGGACGGTCAGGTGTCGCTCCGGGCGCAGGAGCCGCTGGTCCTGGAGGGGGACCGGCCGGCCCACGTGGAAAGGGAGGGGCAGAGCGGAGCAGGCAGGGGCCGCCCGGTCCCGCGTCGGGGACCGACCGGCCCATGCGCGAAGCGTCATCCCCGGTCAGGCTGGAGCAACCAGGTCAAGTCGTGACTTGAAGGGGATCGTCATGAAGGCACTCGTGTTCCATGGGCCGGGAAGCTCCGCGTGGGAGAGCGTGGCGGATCCCGGTATCCAGGAGGCCACCGACGCCGTTGTCCGGGTCGACACCGTCACCATCTGCGGCACCGACCTGCACATCCTCAAGGGCGACGTGCCGGAGGTGACTCCCGGCACGGTCCTCGGCCACGAGGCCGTCGGTGAGATCGTCGAGGTCGGCAGCGATGTCCGCACCGTCCGACCGGGCGATCGTGTCCTGGTCTCCTGCATCACGGCGTGCGGTCGCTGCCGTTTCTGCAGGGAGGGCGCCTACGGACAGTGCCGTGGCGGCGGCGGCTGGATCCTCGGCCATCTGATCAACGGCACCCAGGCCGAGTACGTCCGCGTCCCGCACGCCGACCTGTCCACCCATCTCCTGCCCGGGGCCGTGGACAGCAAGGACGCGGTCCTGCTGGCCGACATCTTCCCCACCGCCTACGAGGTCGGCGTGCTCAACGGCCGGGTGAGCCCCGGCGACACCGTCGCCGTGGTCGGAGCCGGGCCCGTCGGACTCGCCGCGATCGCGACGGCGCGCCTCTACTCGCCGGAGAAGATCATCGCCGTCGATCTCGCGCCGGCCCGACTCGACGCCGCCAAGCGCCTCGGCGCCGACGCCGTCGCGAGGGCGGGCGAGGAGGCCGAGCAACTCGTCTCCGACCTCACCGACGGGCTCGGCGCCGATGTCGTCATCGAAGCGGTCGGTGTCCCGGAGAGCTTCGAGACGTGCACGCGCATGGTGCGGCCCGGCGGACACGTCGCCAACGTCGGCGTGCACGGCAAGCCCGCGACCCTGCACCTCGAAAGCCTGTGGATCAAGAACGTGACGATCACCACCGGGCTGGTCGACACGCACTCCACCCCCACCCTGCTGCGCATGATGGCCGCCGGCCGGCTCCCGGCCGCCTCCCTCGTCACCCACACGTTCCCGCTGGACCGCATGGAGGAGGCGTACGACGTCTTCGCACGGGCCGCCGACACGGGTGCGCTCAAGGTGGTCCTCGGCGAGCCGCAGCACGACGTTCTGACGGTCAGGACGCCCTGACGGAAGGAAGAGAAGGCCATGTCAGAACAGACACGACGGGGCATGCCCAGCGGTACACCGCGGGGCGCGGGCGCGCCCGGGGTGACGTCGGTCGCGACGGCGGACATCAGGCAGACACCGCGGCCGACGGTCCGCACGGCGGCTTCGGCCGCGGCGGCGCCGGGCGACATCGGACGCCGTCTCGCCGCACGGCGTGAGGAACTCGGCCTGACCCGGGAAGCCGCGGCCGCCCGCGCGGGCACAGCCGCCGGCTACCTCCAGTACCTGGAGGAACACTCCACGGCGAGGCCCGGGACGAGTGTCCTGATCCGGCTCGCGGACGCCCTGGACACGAGCGTCGCCGCCCTGCACGGCGGCGAATCCGGCCTGCCGCCCGGCCTCGGCCAGGCGGCCGACCACTCCGAACTGATCGAACTCGGCCCGGAGGAGTGCCTCGCGCGACTGTCGACGCACGGCGTCGGAAGGCTCGCCACCGCCGCTGAGGGCGGCCTCGTCATCCTTCCCGTCAACTACAGCGTCGTCGACGGCTCGATCGTTTTCAGGACCGCGCCGGGTTCGACGATCGCGGCAGCGCTCGGATCGAACGTGGCCTTCCAGGTCGATCACGTCGACGAGGCCCTCAGCCAGGGCTGGAGCGTACTCGTCCAGGGCAGCGCCCGGGCCGTGACCGACCCCGACGTCGGGCGCCGGCTCGACGCTCTCGCCTACAGCCGTCCCTGGTCCGGCGGCGAAGAGCGCGACCTGTGGGTACGCGTCGAACAGGACCGGATCAGCGGACGCCGGATCGCCGTGCGGTGATGCGGGGTGGGCCGAACGGCCCTCGGCCGAGGGCGTTCGGCGTCCCGGCCGGTACTGGCCGGCCCCTCGTCCCGGTCACCCCGAACGACAAGTATCGGCACTGCAGGACATTCCGCGCAGCGTGAGGGGAGACCGGCGATGACGACAACGGTGGCGGCCGGAGGCCGGACGGCCGAGGCATGGCAGGGGTTCGCCGGGTCGGCGTGGCGCGAGCGCGTCGACGTCCGCGACTTCATCCAGGCCAACTACACGCCCTACGAAGGAGACGCGACCTTCCTGACCGGCCCGACGGAACGCACCCGGGCCGTCTGGGGCACGGTCAGCGCGCTCTTCCCGGAGGAGCGGCGACGGGGAATCCTCGACGTCGACACCGCGACCCCTTCGACGATCACCTCGCACGCGCCCGGATACATCGACCGCGAGCGGGAGTTGATCGTCGGTCTGCAGACGGACGCACCGCTCAAGCGCGCCATCATGCCCAACGGCGGTCTGCGGATGGTCGAGAGCGGACTGAAGGCGTACGGCTACGAGCCCGACGACTTCGTCACCCGTGTCTTCGGCACCTACCGCAAGACCCACAACGACGGCGTCTTCGACGCGTACACCCCCGCCATGCGGGCCGCCCGCAAGGCCGGCATCATCACGGGGCTGCCCGACGCCTACGGCCGCGGACGGATCATCGGCGACTACCGGCGGGTCGCGCTGTACGGCACGGACCGGCTCATCGCCGCCAAGCGCGCGGAGCGCGCCGAACTCGACGCCGCGCCGTCGGGCGAGCACATCATCCGCGACCGTGAGGAACTCGCCGAGCAGATCAGGGCGTTGGGCGAGCTGACCCGAATGGCCGCGACCTACGGCTGTGACGTCTCCCGCCCCGCCGGCTCCGCCCACGAGGCCGTGCAGTGGCTCTACTTGGGCTATCTCGCCGCCGTGAAGGAGCAGAACGGCGCGGCCATGTCCCTCGGCCGCACGTCGACCTTCCTGGACGTGTACCTCCAGCGCGATCTGGCGGCCGGTGTTCTCGACGAGACCCGTGCCCAGGAGCTGATCGACGACTTCGTGATCAAGTTGCGCATCGTACGGTTCCTGCGCACCCCCGAGTACGACGCGCTGTTCTCCGGCGACCCGACTTGGGTCACTGAATCCATCGGCGGCATCGGCGAGGACGGCCGCCCGCTCGTCACCCGCACCTCGTTCCGCTTCCTGCAGACCCTCTACAACCTGGGTCCGGCACCCGAGCCCAACCTCACCGTGCTCTGGTCGCCGCAACTGCCGTCCGGATTCAAGGAGTTCTGCGCCAAGGTCTCCATCGACACCAGCGCCGTCCAGTACGAGTCCGACGAACTGATGCGGCCCCGCACCGGTGACGACACCGCGATCGCCTGCTGCGTCTCAGCGATGGCCGTCGGCAGGCAGATGCAGTTCTTCGGGGCGCGGGTCAACCTCGCCAAGGCGCTGCTGTACGCCATCAACGGCGGCCGGGACGAGATCAGCGGCGAGCGGATCGCCCCCGAGACAGCGCCCCTGACCGGCGAGTACCTGGACTACGAGGAGTTGTCGAAGGCGTACGACGGGATGCTGGACTGGCTGGCGGAGACCTACGTCAACGCGCTCAACGTCATCCACTACATGCACGACAAGTACGCCTACGAGCGCGTCGAGATGGCGCTCCACGACCATCCCGTGCACCGCTTCATGGCCTGCGGCATCGCCGGCCTGTCCGTCGCGACGGACAGCCTGTCCGCCGTCAAGTTCGCCCGGGTCAAGGTGATCCGCGACGAGTCCGGGCTGGCCGTGGACTACGCGATCGAGGGCGACTACCCGGCGTACGGGAACAACGACGACCGGGCGGACACCATCGCCGTCGGCCTGGTGGACTCCTTCATGACGAAGGTGCGAGAGCACCCCACCTACCGGGACGCCGAACACACCCAGTCGGTACTGACGATCACCTCGAACGTCGTCTACGGCAAGCACACCGGAAGCACCCCCGACGGCCGCCGCTCGGGACAGCCGTTCGCGCCCGGCGCCAACCCGATGAACGGCCGCGACCGGCACGGGGTGGCCGCCTCCGCGCTCTCCGTCGCGAAACTGCCCTACGAGCACGCCCGCGACGGCATCTCGCTGACGACGACGATCACCCCGGAGGGCCTCGGACACGTGCCCGGAGAGCGCGTCGGCCATCTGGTCGGCATCCTCGACGCGTACGTGGCCTCCGGCGGCTTCCACATGAACGTCAACGTCCTGGACCGGGCCACCCTGGAGGACGCGATGGAACACCCGGACAAGTACCCGGAGCTGACCATCCGGGTCTCCGGCTACGCCGTCAACTTCGTCCGCCTGACCCGTGAACAGCAGCTCGACGTGATCAGCCGCACCTTCCACGGAGCGCTGTGAAGACGGTGGCGACGGGCCGGATCCACTCCTGGGACCTGTCCACCGGCGTGGACGGTCCCGGGACCCGGTTCGTCCTCTTCGTCAACGGCTGCCCGTTGCGGTGCCTCTACTGTGCCAACCCCGACACCTGGCACATGCGCGACGGGCGGGAGGCCACCGTCGACGAGGTGATGGCGGAGATCGGGAAATACCGAGCGTTCATCACCACCGCGGGCGGCGGAGTGACGATCACCGGTGGAGAACCACTGCTCCAGTCCGCCTTCACCGGAGAGGTGCTGCGCCGCTGCAAGGAGGCCGGACTGCACACCGCCCTGGACACCTCCGGCTTCCTCGGCGCCCGCGCCACCGACCGACTCCTCGCCGACACCGACCTGGTGCTCCTCGACATCAAGTCCTTCGACATCGGCACCTATCGTGAGCTGACCGGCGGCCGGCTCGAACCCACCCTGAACTTCGCCACGCGCCTCGACCGCCTGGGCGTCCCGATGTGGATCCGCTACGTGCTGGTCCCCGGCTGGACCGACGACCCGCAAGCGGTGGACTCCCTGGCCCGGTTCGTCGCGGGTCTCGGCACGGTCGACAGGGTCGACGTACTGCCCTTCCACAAGCTCGGCGCGGAGAAGTACGACGCTCTCGGCATCCCGTTCCCGTTGCGGGACAACCCCGTTCCCGATCCCGCCATGATCGACCGGGTCCGCCGACGCTTCAGGGACCACGGCCTGTCCGCCTATTGATCACCGCACCACCGGTCGAACCGAACAGCGGTCACGGCGAAGAACGTTGCGGCACCAGGACCTGTCCGGCGGGACAGGTCCTAGCCCCGGGAGGTGTCCGGTCCCGCCTGGTGGATCGTCAGGTTCCCGTTGGTGACCGCATTCACGGTCCCGTGGTCGTACGCCCGGTTCTCCTGCCGGACCGTGGCCGGGGACGCGGGCTCGGGAGGCGGCAGTTCGGCGATCGCCGACCGGAGTTCGTCGGCGGCGTCGGGATGTTCCTGCAACAGGTCCTGGAAGCACAGGCGCCAGGCGCGGCGGGCGTCGGCCAGTTCCCGCTCGTTCCCCGGGCGTTGGGCGATGCTCCGCAGGTCGTCCAGCCGCCGGGCTGCTGTCCGGGTGTGGTCGGCATCTCCTCGGCCCAGCAGCCGGGCGAACCGGTCGCGGGCGGTCTGCCAGGCGTCGGTGGAGGCGGCACCGACCAGGGCCGCGGAGCCGGCCGCGGCGAGCGTTGTCAGCCAGTCGGGGATCAAGAGGTGCCCTTTCTCGGTCAGGAGCCGGACCGTTGCGCGGTCCAGGAACCGGAGGTTTCGTAGCAGTTGGTCTCGAAACTGCCGTGCATGGTGTCGCCGTCCACATCTCCGGTGAACGAGATCGTCCTCGCGCTGTTCACGCTGCCGAAGGTGATGTGGCCGCCCTCGAGTGTGCCGGTGACGGAGCCGTCGAGAGAGCAGGGCACTCCGTCGACCTTCAGGGCTCCCGTGATGCGTTTGCCGTCCTGGGACAGCGTGGCGGTGAACCCGCCGGAACCGAGGGACGTGGACCAGTTCCCTGTCCACTTGCCCGTCAGGGTCGGGGTCTCGGACGACGACGTAGACGCGCCGCCGGACGGAGGCGCCGACGCGGTCACCGCCAGTCCGAAGTCCCAGTAGCGGGCGGCGACGGGCAGCCGGTCGGGCGAGGCCTCTGTGGTGAGGCGGATGAGCCGACCCCGGTCGTCGATGCGTGCCGTGAAGTTCACGGAGGGAGCGCCGGCCGTCGGGGTGGAGGTGGCCGCCACCGGCTCGGCCGAGGCGACGCGGGCCCGGGCCACGGCGGGTTCGACGGACGCTTCAGGCGCGGCGCCGGGAGCCAGAGTGCCGGTGAAGGTGCAGCCGTCACGTCGGGCCCGTGTCACGGACCGCAGTTCGCGCGCCGGGGCAGCGGGATCGACGGCGTCGATGAAGGCGCCGTCGGCCCGTACCCAGCGGGGATCCGCTCCGGGCGGTGTGGTCACGCCGGGGGGCAGCACGACCTTGCCCCGGTCGATCGTGCCGCTCGTGTCGGTGCCGCCCCTGACGCCTTGTCGAAACCATGCCGTCCGGGCCTGCGGGTCCGCCGCTCCGGCGACATGGTGGGGCCCCGGGTGACGTCGTAGCGGAAGCTCGTGAGCTCCACCCGCCGGGCGGCCTCCGCCAGGATCGCGGGCACCGAGCGGCCTTCGGCCGCCGCGTCGCAGGAGGCGCCGCCCATGACGCGCGGCACGACGAGGGTCACCGTGGTGACCACGACCACCACGACCGTGACTACGGTCACCACGATGGGCACGCTGACACCGGCGGCACCCGCACCGCCGAAGGTCACAGCCCTGGCGAGGGCGGCGCCGGCCTTTGCCAGGACGGTCGCGCCGCCATGGCCAGCTGCCGCGGCGCCGGGCGCCGACGCTCCCGCGGCCGATGGGGAACCGGCGGTCTGTGCGGCGGTGGCGGATGCCTGGGCCGGATCGGCGAGCGGCGCCCCGGGCCCGTGGCCGGCGCCGGCCTGCCTCACGGCTTCGGCGGCGAGACGGTCCGTGGCGGCGAGGCCGCCCGCGGTCGATACAGCGCCCGCGCCCAGCGTGATGGCGGCCGCCTTGCCGAGCGTCGTCCTGCGGGGTCTTGGAGCCAGGCCGAGTACGACCTGGTAGTAGATGTTGCCGTTATGGACGGAGTTGACGGTGCCGTGGCCCGTCGCCATGGCTATCCGGGTCGTCGTGCCGTCGGGCGGCGGCAGAAGCGACTGCACGGAGTCCGCGAATCGGTGGGCCTCCGCCGCCCGCTCCGGGTCGTCCGCGACAGCCGCGGAGATCCGTTGTTGCCACTGCGGCAGTGAGCGCGTCAGGAAGCGGGTCAGGTCATCGCCCTCGTGACGTGCCGCGTCGGCCGCCCACGCCTCGATCCGCTCGCTCACCTGTGGATCGTCGCCGGGCAGGAGGCCGATCATCCGTTCCCGTGCCTCGGTCCAGGCCGGTGTCCCGATCGCCGCCGCGAGATGCTCGGCCGCGTCCACGGCCGGATCGCCGGACCTTCCGTACGCGCCGTCGTCCTGCGTGCCGTCGGCCATGAAGCCTCCCCCGGTTGCCGCACGCTGCGTTGGCGCGAAGCTAGCAGCGCCGCGGGGGACGTCGGGCGGCTTCGCGGGACGGACGCCCGGCGGCTGGTGGCGTGAGGGAGCACGCGGGGGCGCGTACGGCGCGCATGCGTACCGCGGGAGGACGGATCGATCCGTGCGCTGCGAGGCCGAGCCGCCGGCAGTGATGGGGGCCGACCGGAGCGCCCGCATGGGCCGGACGGCCCATGCGGGCCATGGCGATGGCCGTCCAAGATGTACTTATCGGGCAATCCGGTCTCTTCCTGGGCTGCGGCGAGCGTCGAAGCCTCCGCAGGGCCCGCCTCATGAGAGGACGTGACAGGTCATGGACGAGCAGACCCGCGTGCACGTGTCGGCGGGCGGGCCCTCCGGTGATCTGGGCCGTCGGCTTGTCGCGCGTCGCACTGAACTCGGGCTGACGGCAGAGGAGGTGGCCACCCGGGCGGGGATGGCCCCCACGTATCTGGCCCATTTGGAGAAGCATTCCGGCACCGCCCCGAGCCGGGACGTACTGCTCACGCTGGCGGCCGTTCTCGAGACCACGGCGTCGGCGCTCACCGGCGGTGATGTCGACCTGCCACCCGGCTCCGCACAGGCCGGTCGTGCGCCCCGGTTCACCCACCTGAGCAGTGCCGAATGCGCCGACCTCATGGCGCGGCACGGTGTGGGCCGGCTGGCGGTGTCGACATCCGAGGGTCCGGCGATTGTCCCTGTCAACTACAGCGTGATCGACACCGCCATCGTCTTCAGAACCGCCGAGGGCGCCACTCCGTCGCTGGCGGCCGGCTCGCAGGTCGCCTTCGAGGTCGACCGCATCGACGACGCGTTCAGCCAGGGATGGAGCGTACTGGTCCGGGGCCGGGCCCGGACCGTGACGGACCCCGCGGAGACGCGTCTGCTCGCGGAAGAGGCGTACAGCGCGCCGTGGGCCGGAGGCCGACGGGATGTCTGGGTGCGCATCGAACCGCAATCCGTCACGGGACGGCGGATCGCGGTCTGAGCCGAAGGCACCGGTGTTCTGCGCAGCCGCACGTCGGGATGCTCCGCCGCCGCGTCGGCGACCAGGGTGTCGAGCAGGGCGGAGGCCGGCTGCTCGTGCTGATGCGCCGGATCCTGGGCCGACGCCCGCTCGTCGGCCGTCTCGCGCGCGGGGCGGCGCCAGGCGCGGACGGGTATCACTTTCACGATCGTCCCCGGTCCGGCGGTGGCCGGGGCCGTCCAGACCTTTCCCGGGACTTCCGGCCCTGCCGCCCGGATCCGGATACCGGCCGCGGATCCGGATACCGGCCCCGGCCGGGGAGGGCTACCGTGAAAGGGCGGGCACCCGTGAAGAGGTCTCCCTATGCGCGGGGCCCGTGCGCCGACCGGGACACACCGAGAGGCCGGGAGGAGCAGCGTGGGAACCCCGGACGAGCTCCGCGGACTGCCTCCGCAGCTCACACTCGAACAGCTGTTGGAGGAGCTCCAGGCCGGTCTCGAAGCGGCCCGGAGCAGGCGCGACCGTGTGCAGAGCCTGCTCGAAGCGGTCCTCGTCGTCGGCCGGGGACTGGACCTGGAACAGTCCCTGCGCTCCATCGTCGAGGTGGCCGCGACGTTGGTCGACGCCAAGTACGCGGCCCTCGGTGTCATCGGACCTGACGGCACGAGCCTGTCGGCCTTCCACGCCTTCGGCGTCAGCGAGCAACAGATCTCGGAGATCGGCTCTCTCCCCGAGGGGCACGGCATCCTCGGCGAGCTGATCCGCCACCCGGAACCCCTGCGTCTGGAGAAGCTCTCGCAGCACTCGGCCTCATACGGCGTTCCGGCCGGCCATCCGCCGATGAACAGCTTCCTGGGCGTTCCGATCCGCGTACGCGACGAGGTCTTCGGCAACCTGTATCTGACCGAGAAGCGCGGCGGGGCGCAGTTCGACGAGGAGGACGAGTCGCTGCTGTCCACGCTGGCTGTCGCGGCCGGCGTGGCGATCGACAAGGCCCGCCTGTACGAGGACTCCCGGCTCCGCGAGCGCTGGCTGAAGGCCAACGCGGACATCAGCCACAGCCTGATGTCCGGCAGCGAACGTGCCGAGGCGCTGAACCTGATTGCCGAACACGCCCGGGACATCTCCTGCTCGGCCTTGGCGGCGGTCGCCATGCCCGTGGAAGGCAGCGGGTCGCTCAGCGTGGACATTGCCGTCGGACTGGACGCGGACGCGCACCGGGGACTGGTGCTGCCTCTGAAGGAAACCCTGGTGGGACTGGCGTTCTCCACCGCTGCCCCGGTCAGCAGCGACGACGTCACCCAGGATGAGCGGATTTCCCCCGAACCACCACGCTTCCAGGGGCTGGGCCCAGCCGTGGCCGTCCCTATCGGCACGGGCGCCGGTGATGTACGAGGAGTGGTACTGCTGGCCCGTGAGTCCGGCCGGCCGGCCTTCTCCGGCAGGGAGACCGCGATGCTGCAGGGATTCGCTGTCCAGGCCGCGATCGCGATGGAGCTGGCCGAGCGGCGGCAGGACGCCGAGCGGATCGCCGTGCTGCAGGACCGCGACCGGATCGCCCGTGACCTGCACGACCTGGCCATCCAGCGGCTGTTCGCCACCGGGATGACGCTGCAGAGCGCGGGCCGGTTCATCGCCCACCCCGAAGCCTCCGAGCGGGTGCTGCGGGCTGTGGACGACCTGGACGAGACCATCAAGATCATCAGGTCGGCCATCTTCGGCCTGAGGGCCCGTGAGAACGACGCGTCCGGCGGCGGACTGCGGGCCAAGGTCGCCAAGGCGGCCGACGAGGCCAGGCCGGGACTGGGCTTCGCGCCCAGTGTGCGCATGGAGGGTCTGCTCGACACCGACGTCCCGCGCGAGATCGCCGGCCATGTCGTGGCCGTGCTCGTCGAGGCTCTGACCAACATCGCCCGGCACGCCCACGCCGGCCGGGCCGACGTGGTGCTGACGACCGACGGCCGTGAGGTACGTCTGAAGGTCTCCGACGACGGGGTGGGCATTCCGGCGGACGGCCGACGCAGCGGACTGCGCAACATGGCTGAGCGGGCCGAGCAGCTCGGCGGGCGTCTGGAGGTCTCCGCTTCCGGTACCGGTGGTGCCTTGGTCGACTGGCAGGTCCCGCTGCCGGTGAGGTAGAGAGTGCCCACGGCGCGGGGTACGAAGGGGTATGTTTCGGGCCCGCTCGGCCCATGGCGCGGACGGCCCGGAGACCCCAGTCTGAAGGTGTCCCGTGACGGCTGCCGAGCCTTTGGAGGACGCCATGAGCGGCACTCCGACCTTCGTGAACGACGTGATGGCGAAGCGGGTCGTCAGCCTCCGTGCTGGAGCCGCCTTCAAGGACATCGTGAAGGCCATGCACGGATGGCAGGTCGGCGCACTCCCCGTGCTGGACGACTCCGGAGTGGTCATCGGCGTCGTCTCCGAGGCCGATCTGCTGCCCAAAGAGGAGTACAGCGACGGCGGCATCCGTCCGTACGGCCAGGTGGAGCACCTCTCCGAGATCCGCAAAGCCGGCGCGGTGACCGCGGGTGAACTCATGACCGCCCCGGCCGTCACCGTGGCGTCCGGCACCACCCTCGCCCACGCGGCCCGCGTCATGGCCCGCAACCGGGTCAGGCGGCTGCCGGTGGTCGGCCGTGACGGCACCCTGAAGGGCATCGTCAGTCGCTCCGACCTGCTGAAGGTCTTTCTGCGGGAGGACGAGGACATCGCCGAGGAGGTGCGCCGGGAGGTCGTCGTACGGCTCTTCGGTACGCGCACCTCAACGATCCGGGTCGAGGTGTGCGACGGTGTCGTCACGTTCGCCGGCCGGGTTCACGAGTGCGCCCTCATCCCGGCGGCCGTCCGGCTTGCCCGGGCGGTGCCCGGAGTCGTCGACGTGCGATGCGCGCTTGCCGGGCCGCCCCGGCACCCGAACCTGGACCCCGACCTTCCCGAAGCCGACCGCCCGGCACAGAGTGAGGCGGAGTCGTCGGTACAGCGCGGGGGGCGGTGACGATGGCACGGACACACTCCGGCAAGGGGACCATCGTGAGGATGTGGCGCTGGCGGAGCAACCCGCTGCGCCGGCACAGCGACGTCATCGAGGCCTGGATCGTGCTCGTCACCTCGACGCTGGCGGTCGTCTTCGGAGGTCTCGCGGGCCTGATGGCGGCTCAGGCGGTCGACACCGGCCTGTCGGCACAGGCGGCGCGGGCGCACGCGGTGCCCGCCGTCCTCACCGTGGACGCACCGAGTTCCCCGGCCGCCATCGGAGGCAGCGGCGGCGAGCGGGTGTCGGCCGCCGTGCGATGGACCACCGCGGACGGAACGGTTCACACCGGCAGGGCCAAGGTCTTGCCGGGCGCCCCGGCCGGCACACGGGTCTCGGTGTGGACGGACCGAACGGACCATGTGGTGTCGGCGCCGGTGACCGGTACCGAGGCGACGCTGGAGGCGGCCCTGGCCGGCGCCCTCGTCGCTCCCTCGGTCGGTGTCGCGGTCTGGGCCGCGGGACGGGTGGCCCGAACACGGCTCGATCGTCGGCGCATGGCCGATTGGGACGCGGAGTGGCAGCAGGTCGGCCCTCAGTGGGGGAACCTGAGCGGAGGAAGGGGCTGACCACCGCGCCCGTGCGGCCGACAGCCCATCACCTCCCGTCGCACCGGGTCGCGACTTCCCGTTCCACCAGGGCCGCTCGACCCTGATCGATCCAGGTGAAGGCCGGTCCCACGGCGGGAAGTCGGCCGACGTCCCCCTCCCCGCGAACGGCCGGAGCGCACCTCGGCGCGTCGCGGTGGTGCGCTCCGGCAGGGGCAGCGAAGATCGGGTCATGACCGACGCGACAAAAGCAGTTCTTGAGGGTGGCCCTGACGATCTTCCTGAGCGGATCGTCTCGGTTCCGGCGCCCGACCTCGACATCAAAGTGTCGTTCCGCGGAGGCTACGAGCACTTCCGGGCCACGACGCGTCAGCAGGAGACCGAGCAGGGTCAGTTGCCCGTCTACGAGTGGTGGGAGCGCACGGAGCTCCCGGGGTAGCCGGCTGCACGGAGCATGCGAGAACAGGCCCGGACGGTGTCCGTGACCGGGCCTGACACCGGTTTCGTCCGTCAGCCGCCGTGCTGCGTGGCCGTCTTCGAGTAGTTGTCGTGCCAGGCGGCCTTGGCGCCCGAGTCGCCGATCCGGTAGACGTCCACCACGGCGCCGACCGCGACGGCGACCGAAAGGATCGCGATCGCGCCCCGGACCAGTACCGGGAGAGCCCGTGAGGCACCCGACGTGCCGTCCGCCGCGGGCGCCGTGCGGCGGGCCGTCCACCAGACGACGGCCGAGATCACGAAGAGACCGAGAGCCCACGGCAGCAGGCCGTCGCCGAGTTCGGCGTGCTTGCGCACCAGCGGGTCGCTGCCGACGTGCTGTTCCAGCCACTCACCCGCGTGGGTGGACACCGGCACCGTCGCCAACGTCACGAGCGTGAGGACCGGCAGGATCAGACCGAGCCGCCGGGCCGCACCGGGCCACACCGCGCACGCTATGAGTGCCAGGGCGCTCAGCGGCACCAGCACGATGACGAAGTGCACGAACAGGACGTGTGCGGGCAGTCCGTTGACGATCGTGAGACTCATGTGGGCTTTCTCCATGGGGTGGTCGGACCCAAAGCGCGGGTTGGATCTTCGGAGGAACCCGCGCACCTTTTCACAGTGACTTCTCAGTTCCCTCTGAGCCTCACCGGGATCATTGCTACGAGCAGGCGCGCAGGGCATTGAGGATGTCGGCGATGTCGACGGCTTCCTGAAGCGGGACCCCGACGGCGGGCGCCGGCCGTCCCAGGAGGGCCGCGATCATGGCGACCGGCGACATCGCCGTCCCGCCCGCGGCGCTCCGGACCGTGATCCTCGTTCCGCTGCCGGCCACGGCCCATGGCACGCGCAGGCCGGGCGGCGCAAGGGCCTTTCCTGCCCCAGTTCGTTCCTCATGGCTCATGTGCCGTGATTCCCAGCGGAGTTGACTGGAGGCGAAAGGGAACAACGACGACTCGGAGGGAGTGAGAACAGTGGGTACGAGTCTCACGCCGGAGTTCTGGACGATGTCCGCGGTACTCCTCGTTGTTGCCATGGGCGTCACGTTCGTCGCCACGGCGACGCTCGACGCGCTCGCCGTCCGGTTACTGCGCCCTCACGTGCACAAGGCGCCGACGGCCGCGCCGTTCCGGTCGGCGGACGCGGACGACCGTGTGCCGGTCAGGCGCTGAGGTGTCGGATCGAGTCACGGCCCCGGGACGGTGGACGCACCCGGAAGCGGTGCGTCAGCCCGGTGACGGCGCCCCCTTTCTCCTCTCCAGCAGGGCGGTGCCGGAACCAGCCCCGTGCCCGCAGGACCGTTCCCCCGACTCCGGAGGCCGAACAAGGTGAGTGTCATTGCTCCGGCGCAGCCGGCTGCACCCGCGCAGGGGGTGATGTCGGCCGCGGTTCTCCCGGCGGACGAGGTCCTTCGTACCCTCGACGTCGCCGCGGGGGAGGGCCTGGGCGGCGCGGAGGTTCTGCGACGCCAGGCAGAGTTCGGCCCCAACGCGGTGGCAACCCATCGTGCCCGGGTGTTCCCCGTTCTGTGGCATCAACTCCGCTCACCGCTGCTCGGGCTGTTGGCGGCAGCCGCCGTCGTGTCCTTCCTGGTGGGAGAGCGAAGCGACGCGGTGATCATCGGACTGATCGTGAGTGCGTCGGTGGGACTGGGATTCGTCAACGAATACCGGGCCGAAAGAGCGGCCGAGGCACTGCACTCCCAGATCCGCCATCGGGCCGTGGCCTTGCGTGACGGCAGGACCGCCCTCGTCGATGTCACGGCGCTGGTCCCCGGTGATGTGGTGGAACTGCGTCTGGGTGACATCGTGCCGGCCGATCTTCGGCTGATCTCGGTCACCGGTTTGGAGTGCGATGAATCGGTGCTGACCGGAGAGTCGCTTCCGGTGGACAAGAGTCTCGCGGCGGTCGAGGCCGGGACTCCGCTCGCGGAATGGTCCGGGTGTGCCTTGATGGGTACGGTCGTTCGTGCCGGCGCCGCCCGTGGGGTGGTGGTGGCCACCGGAGCACGTACCGAGTTCGGCAAGATCGCCGCCGGGCTCGACACCCATCCGCTCGACACCGAGTTCCAGGTCGGCCTGCGACGCTTCTCCATGCTGCTGGTCTACGTCGCCGGCGCGTTGACGACCTCGATCTTCGTGATCAACGTAGCCCTGCACAAGCCGATCATCGACGCACTGCTGTTCTCCCTGGCCATCGCGGTGGGCATCACCCCGCAGCTTCTGCCCGCGGTCGTGTCGACCAGTCTGGCCGCGGGTTCGCGGCGGATGAGCCGGCGCAAGGTGCTGGTCAAACGGCTGGTGTGCATCGAGGACCTGGGCGATGTCGATGTCCTGTTCACCGACAAGACCGGAACGCTCACCACCGGCCGGATCGAGTTCATGCGCGCCGTGCCGGCCGACGGCCACCGCGCCGAGGCGGTGGTGCGGTGGGGACTGCTCGCCACGGAGAACGAGGCGCGCGACGCGCAGGACGTCGGAGGGAACCCGCTCGACCAAGCCCTCTGGCGATCCCCGGCCACCGCCGACGAGCGGGCCGGCCTGGACGGGTACACGCAGGTCTCGGTGCTGCCCTTCGATCATGAACGACGCATGGTGTCCGTTCTGCTGCGGGACGGCGACGGCCGCTTCGGCCTGGTCACCAAGGGAGCTCCGGAGACGGTCCTGGACCGCTGCGTCGATGTCCCGCCCGCGGCCCGTGACGCACTGGCGGTCGAGTTCTCCGCGGGCAACCGGGTGGTCGCGGTCGCCACCCGGTCCGATGTCGCCGCGACGCAGGGTGTCGGGCCAGAGGCCGAGCGGGGGCTGACCCTCGTCGGCCTGCTGGTGTTCATGGATCCGCCCAAGCCGGACGCAGCCGTCGCGTTGCGCAGGCTGTCCGGGCTCGGCGTCGCGGTGAAGGTCGTCACCGGCGACAACGCCGCGGTCGCCGCGAAGGTCTGCCACGATCTGGGTCTCCCCGACTCCGGAGTGATGACCGGCAGTGAGGTGGACGCCCTGGACGACGAGCAACTGGCCGAGGCGATCGCCGGCACCACGGTGTTCGCGCGTGTGAGTCCCGAGGCCAAGGCACGCATCGTGCACGCCCAACGGCTCAGCCGCGGGGGCGTCGCGTTCCTGGGCGACGGGGTGAACGACGCCCTCGCTCTGCACGCGGCCGACGTGGGCATCTCCGTCGACTCGGCCACCGATGTGGCCAAGGACGCGGCCGACGTCATCCTGCTGGAGAAGGACCTGAACGTGCTCGCCGACGGCGTGGGCGAGGGCCGAAGGATCTTCGCCAACACCATCAAGTACGTGCTGATGGGCACGTCGAGCAACTTCGGCAACATGGCCTCCGCCGCGGGAGCCTCGCTCTTCCTGTCGTTCCTGCCGATGCTCCCCTCACAGATCCTGCTGAACAACCTGCTCTACGACAGCAGCCAGCTGGCCATCCCGACGGACAACGTGGACGAGGAGCAACTGCGCAAGCCCTCGCACTGGGACATCGCCTTCATCCGCCGATTCATGATCTCCTTCGGCCCGCTCAGCTCGGTGTTCGACTTCCTCACCTTCGGCGTCATGCTCTGGGTCTTCCACTCCGGGCCGGCCCAGTTCCGGACCGGCTGGTTCGTCGAGTCGCTGGCCACGCAGACCTTGGTGATCTTCGCCATCCGAACGCGCCGCGTCCCGTTCTTCCGCAGCCACCCCAGCATGCCGCTGACACTGGCCGTGCTGAGCGTCGTCACGATCGGTGCGCTGCTGCCGGCCACGCCACTCGCCCATACGCTGGGCTTCCAACCGCTTCCCATGGCGTTCTTCGCCGCCCTGGTCGGCATGATCGTCGCCTACCTGGCACTCATCGAGATCGGAAAGCGGTTGTTCTACGGCGCCGCGGCCACCGCGTCGGCGACCCCCAGGCCCTACGCGGGCCACCGGCACCTGCGGCGCCGCGCATCCCACTTCAGCACCGCCGCGCCCCGCTCCACACCAGCCGACGGACCGCGTTGATGCGGGGCTCGCCGACCGGCTCGGCCTGAAGGTCGGTGAGGTCATGCGCTTCTCCCGGAACTTCTACGCCGAACTGGAGACCACCGGCGGCCGTCCGGCCACCGAGGTACTGGTCAACCCGGCCGACGGCGCCGTGCAGTCGAGTACGGCCCGGCCGTGATGGGGAACAACGACTACGGCACGCACCACGGTCGGCGGGGTCAGCCCCGCGTCTCGGCCCCGCAGGCTGCCGGCGGTCGGGTGCGCGTACGGCCCGCCGCTCGTCGTCCGGAGTGCTGAAGGGGCCCCGGACGGTGCGGTGTTGCTCTGGACGGAGGGGGAGCGGGACGCACGCCGCTGGGCGACGTGCGCCGACTTCTTGCACGCGGGCCCGTGTCGGCCCCGAACTCCGCCTCGAACAGCCCGAGTCGCACGACCGTGCGCGACCGGCCGGGAGTCGAGGGACGTTCGGCCCTGCCGTCAGGGACTCGCGGCCCCTGCGAACTCCCCTGCCGTGACGGGACATTGAAAGCGCAACGGAGACCGGCAGGACCAACCACGTCGAACACCCCTGGGAGGGATCAGCATCATGGCAGTCCACGAGCACTCTCACCCAGGGGCGGCCCCTCCCATGCCGTCGTCGGAGCCGTGCCGCGCTCCTGCGCCACGGACGCCGACCGGCCCATGCGCCGGTCGGCGTCCGCCGCGGACCATCGGCCCCGCCTTCTGCAACCTGGGAACACAAGACCGACTTCGTATCCCTCAAGGAGGCCCCACATGTCCCACACCATCGTCGTCGGCCTGGACGGTTCGCCCGAGAGTCTCGCGGCAGCCGAGTGGGGAGCCCTTCAAGCCCTGCGCACGGACGCGCACCTGCGTGTCGTGCACGCCTGGCAGTGGCACCCCTCCGTCTACGCCCCAGTGGCCGGCGTCTCCGTAGCGCCGCCGGAGGACGATCCGCAGCGCGCATGGGCCGAACGTCTGCCGCACGAGACCGCCGCTCAGCTGGCCGCAATCCATCCGCGCCTGTCGGTCAGCGCCGAGCGCATCGCCGAGCAACCCGTGACCGTGCTGCTGGCCGCGGCTGAGGACACCGAACTGCTGGTCCTCGGGTCTCGGGGGCTGGGTGGCATCGCCGGTTTCCTGACGGGTTCCGTCGCGCAGGCCGTGGTGGCGCGGAGCCGGACGCCGATCGTCGTCGTACGCGCGGGAGCGGTACCCGAGGACGACCACGGAACCCGGGACGTGGTCCTCGGCCTCGACCTGGAGCATTCGGACCCCTCGGTGATCGAATTCGCCTTCCAGGAGGCGGCTCGCAGGGCGGCGGACCTGCGTGTCGTCCACGGCGGGAGCGTGCCGCCCGACCACGGCTACGGCGGAGACACCGACACGGTGATCGACGCGGAATCGCTCGTCCAGGCGCAGCGGCGCCTGACCGACACACTGCGGCCCTGGCGTGAGAAGTTCCCTGACGTCCGCGTTCACGAGCAGGCCGTGGTGGGCGGTGCGGGCCGCCACCTCGTGGACGCCTCACGAAACGCGGGGCTGGTCGTGGTCGGCCGCCGAAACCGGCAGACTCCGGTCGGCACCCACATCGGACCGGTGACCCAGGCGCTACTGCACCACTCCGCCGCACCGGTCGCGGTGGTCCCGCACGACTGAGTGCCCGGGGCCGGGACGTGCCATGAGGGGCCCGGGGAACTCGGCTCCGAGGCCCCTCATGCTCAGCACAACCCGTTCCCAGCGCAACCCGTTCCAAGAGCGCGCTGCTCGCCCCTCCGGCACCCGTGCCGGGCCCCGGTCAGCGGTGTTCCCGCGGCCCCGGCCGCGTCCGCGCTGGTGATCGGGAGCGTCATGGCCCGCGTCGATCGTCTTCGACCAGGCCGAGAACCGGCTGCACACCATCAAGGCCGTGCTCGTCGCCACCCTGGAGGACTGAAGCCATGCGTATCGTCGTCGCCCTCGGCGGCAACGCCCTGCTCCACCGCGGTGAACGCCCTGACGCCGCGGTCCAGCAGGCCAACATCGACCGGGCCGCTGCCGCCCTCGCGACTCTGGCCCACGAGCACGAGCTCGTGATCACCCATGGCAACGGCCCCCAGATCGGCCTGCTCGCCGTGGAGAGCGCGAGCGACCCGGCCCTCAGCGCCCCCTACCCGCTGCATCTGCTCGGCGCCCAGACCCAGGGCATGATCGGCTCCCTGCTGGCCTGCACACTGCACGACGCCCTCCCGGACCGGCACATCGCCACTCTCGTCACCCACACCCTCGTACGGTCCGACGACCCGGCGTTCGCACGGCCCACCAAGTTCGTCGGCCGGATCTACCCCCGGGAGGTGGCCGGTTCCCTCGCCCGCGAGCGCGGCTGGCACATCGCGCGGGACACCACCGGCTGGCGCCGCGTCGTCCCCTCCCCGGTGCCGGAACGGATCGTGGAGACCCACACCGTCCACGAGCTGCTGAACAGCGGCACCCTCGTGATCTGTGCGGGCGGCGGAGGAGTCCCCGTCACCGCGGACCACGACACCGGCGCACTGACCGGCGTGGAGGCCGTCATCGACAAGGACCTGACCGCGGCCCTGCTGGCCGAGGACCTCAAAGCCGACTTCCTGCTCATCCTCACCGACGTCCCGTGCGTCTACGAGGACTACGGGACCCCTGACCAGCGGCCCGTGCTCGACGCCACCCCGGCGGAGCTGCGCCGCAAGGGTTTCCCGGAGGGCTCCATGGGGCCGAAGGCCGAGGCCGCCGCGCGATTCGTGGAACGGACCGGAGCTCTCGCCGCCATAGGCGCCATGGACGCGGCGTACGAGATCGTGCACGGCCGGTCGGGCACCCTGATCCGCCCCGACCTCGCCGCCGGCTGACAGGCAGCCGCGACAACACCCCCGACGTCATCCACTAAATGCGTCAAAACGCCCAACAGCCTTTGATAAGAGGGCCGTTCGGCCCCCGGTCGCGGACCTTCGGCATCCGTCGCCGGCCCGCGGACAAGGCCAGAGTGAGGGGTGTCAGACACCGGCCCGACCGCCCTCGAAGGGAATCCTGACCATGGCCGTGCACGAGCACCCGCACCGGAGCTCCGGCTTCCACCTGCCGTCGTTCCGCAGGAACCGGACCGCCCCCGCAGCCGCGTCGGCCGCGTCGGCAGGCACCGCCACGCGCACCGCGCGGGCCTACGCCTTCGCAGCCCTGCGCCTGCTCACGGGGTTCGTCTTCCTGTGGGCCTTCCTCGACAAGACCTTCGGGTTGGGCTACGCCACCCCCTCCGGCAAAGGCTGGACCGACGGCGGCTCGCCGACGAAGGGCTTCCTCGGCTCCGTCGCCGCCGGGCCGATGGAGTCGGCCTTCCACTCCTGGGCCGGTGACCCGTGGGCCGACTGGCTGTTCATGCTCGGTCTGCTCGGGATCGGCCTCGCTCTGGCCGGCGGTGTCGCGCTGCGCATCGCCGCCGTCGCCGGCACCGCGATGATGGCGCTGATGTGGATCGCGGAGTGGCCGCCGGTCAAGCACCTCTCGGACGGCACGCCGAGCATGTCGACGAACCCGTTCGTCGACTACCACGTGATCTACGCCGTCGCCCTGATCGTCCTCGCCGCTGTCGCCGCCGGCGACACCCTGGGCGCCGGCAGGCTGTGGGCCAGGCTGCCCTTGGTCCGCGACCACAGCTGGCTGCGCTGAATACCGACGGCGACGTGGGCCGATCACTCAGCCCACCGCGCCCCGCCGTGCAGGGATCCGGGCGGCCCGGATCCGGGACCGGCGGCCCCTGCACGAGGAACCCCTCGAAATCGACTCCGGAATCCGACCCCTCGCCCCAGGAGGCAGAGATCATGCTCCGCACCATCACCGTAGGTCTCGACGGCTCGCAGGAGAGCCGGGCCGCCGCAGAATGGGCGGCTCGCGAGGCGGAGCTGCGCGGCCTGCCGCTGAAGATCGTGCACGTGTGGGAGCCGGTGCCGGAGCCCATGGCTCAGACCCCGCTCCTGGGGGCCGAGACCCAGCAGCACTGGACCGAGAGGATTCCCCGGGAAGCCGCGGAGGGGGTCCGGCTGCGTCACCCCGGCGTCGAGGTGCGCACGGAGCAGCTCTCCGGTCACCCGGGTGACGCACTGGCCGAGGCGGCGAAGAGCGCCGAACTGCTGGTCCTGGGCTCGCGCGGCCTCGGCGGGATCGGCGGGTTCATGGTCGGATCGATCGGTCTGTCCACCGTCGCTCACGCGGACAGCCCGGTCGTACTGGTCCGCGCACCGGAGACCGCTGCCGACGAGCACGAGCTGGGCCCGGCGGGTGCTCCGCCCGCCGCGACGCCGTTCCGGCCCGTGGTCCTCGGACTCGACGTCGAGCACCCGGACGAGACGCTGATCGCGTTCGCCTTCGACGCCGCCGAGCGCCGTGCGACGTCGTTGCGGGTCGTCCACGGCTGGTACCCGCCGCCCTACTACGCGTACGGCACATCCGTGAATCCGGCGCTGAACGAGGCACTGTCCTTGAGCGCGTCCGAGGCCGTGGCCGAGGTGCTGCGCCCATGGCGGAAGAAGTTCCCGGACGTGGAGGTCGTCGAGGATTCCCGCTACGGCAGCGCGGCCGTACTCGTCGTGGACGCCTCCCGCGAGGCCTCGCTGGTCGTCGTGGGCCGGCGTATCCGGCGCAGCCCCGTCGGCGCCCACATCGGACACGTCACGCACTCCGTCCTGCATCACTCCACGGCCCCTGTCGCCGTCGTCCCGCACAGCTGACCGAACCCGAGGAGGAGAGACCCATGAAGGCAGTGGACGTACGAGCGTTCGGTGATCCCCTGGTCATCCACGAGGCCCGCTCGGTCGCCTCCGTCGCCTCCGTCGACGACTCCATCGGCGAGGCCAGGCCCCGGATCGTCCTCGTCCTCGGCGCGGGACGGTGAGACCGATGGCTCTCCCGATCGTCGTCGGCGTCGACGGATCCGAACCCAGCCTGCGCGCCGTCGACTGGGCGGCCGACGAGGCGGCCCTGCGCGGGGCACCACTGCGGCTCGTGTACGCCTCCCTCTGGGAGCGCTACGAGGGCGCCGCTCTCGCGCCGGACCTCGGCAAGCCGTCCGAGCAGGTCACGGCCGAGGGCATCGTACGGACCGCCGCACAGCGTGCCGGATCGCGCCGGGCCGAGTTGGAGATCTCCACCGACGTACTGCCGGAGGAGCCCGAGTACGCGCTGGTCCGCGAGGGACGCGAGGCCGCCGCGCTGGTGCTCGGCACCCGCGGTCGCAGCGGCATCGTCGAGATGCTGCTCGGTTCGGTCAGCCTGACGGTCGCCGCCCACGCGGACTGCCCGGTGATCGTGCTCCGCGGCAGCCACGACGACCAGGACCGCGCCCGGACGCACGGTCGCGTCGTCGTGGGCATCGGGGAGGGGATGCCGGACTCCGCCGCCCTGCGCTTCGCCGTCCAGGAGGCGAGGCTTCGTCACGCGACCCTGGACGCCGTACGTGCTTGGCGGTGCCCGGCGCACGAGTCCACCGACCACCCCCTGCTCGCCGGGGAACCCGCGCGGCTGCACGAGCAGCATGCCGGCGAGGTCCTGGACAAGGCGCTGGAAGACGTACCCGCGGATGTGGACCTGCGCCGGCGCACGGTCGAGGGTCCGGCCCGCAGGGTTCTGTGGGACGCGTCGAACACAGCCGACCTGCTGGTGGTCGGGGCGCACCGCAACCCAGGACACCTTGGACTCCAACTGGGGCGCGTCGCCCACGCGGTGCTGCACCACGCCGCCTGTGCCGTCGCGGTCGTACCCGAGAAGGCGTGAGAGAGGGGGCAACTGCTCAGCGGCGCGCACCGAGACCGGGAACGCATCTCGTCCCGTTCACACGGCAGTTCCCGGACGCTTTCTGAATTCCCGTCACCGCGTCCTCAGGACCTCATCGCCCTCTCCTGTTCGGGACCGAACGGCCCTTGAAGCAAGGGCCGTTCGGCGTTTTTCGGGTTCTCCCGGCTGCTGCTCGAGGCGCCGGCCCGCGAGGAGCATCGTTCGCGGAGGCCGGTGCGCTCGTCGAGCGTCGCTTCCGTCGAACGGTCATTCAAGGAAGGGACAGGTACAGCCATGACCTCGCATCACATAGTCGTCGGAGTGGACGGGTCTCTGATTTCCATAAGGGCCCTGGACTGGGCCGCTGCCGAGGCCGTACGGCACGGCACCCGCTTGCGCGTGCTGTACGCGGTTCCCGACCGCGACGAGGCCGAACCGGTCCTGAGCTATGCCGTGGCACGCACCCATGCGCGGTACCCCGGACTGGTCGTGGAGGCCGCCGCGACGGAGGGAGGGGTGGTGCGTTCGCTGGCGCGCGAGAGCGCTGCCGCGGCCCTTACCGTCGTGGGAACACGCGGTTTGGGAGCGTTGACCGGCCCGGCGTTCGGTTCCGTGAGTCTGAGGCTGGCCGCGCTCGCGCAAGGACCGCTCCTGGTCGTCCGCGGCGACCACCCGTGCGACGACGGGCAGGACGTACTGCTCGGACTGGCCGACGACACGGACACACAGGCGGCGGCGTACGCCTTCCAGGAGGCCGAGCGGCGCGGTGCGAGGCTCCGTGTCCTGCATTCCTGGAGCCATCGGCACATCACCCCCGAACTTCCCTCCCTCGTACCGACGCGCAGTCCCGGCCAGGAACGGCCGGCCGGGGAGGCCTTCGCAGAGGAGGCCGTCCCCCGTTACGCCCTCACCCGGCTGCAGGACCGGTACCCCGACGTCACGGTGGAGACCCACACGGTCCGTGCCGCTCCCGCGGCCGAACTGCTGGCAGCGACCCGGGAGGCTGCCGTGGTCGTCATCGGCGCGCACCGCCGTACGAGCGTGCTCGGGCCGCGCGTGGGTCCGGTCGCCCGCACCCTGCTGCACCGGGCGCACTGCCCTGTGGTCGTCGTACCTCTTGGGTGATCGCCCCCGCTGCCGCGATCGCGAGCGAGTCGTTGTCAACTGAGCTGTGAGTGCCGTGAGTTGCTGGAATTCGTCGGTACGACGTGATGAAGCTCCTGGTGGACGGGTTCACGACCGAGATCGCCCGATGTCCGCCAGGAGCTTCGCCGTGCTCGCCCACCCGTCCGGGCCGGAGAGCCTTCGTAGCTCCCTCGCCTATCGACGGTGCAGGGTCTCCAGGGCGGCCGCCAGCACGTGGGGGTCGTGATGGCCCTTGTAGACCTGCGGCGGAATCCGGTCCAGCTTCAGGAGCTGCGCCACCGCCGTCCAGGCGGTGCGCACGGAGTACTCGACCGTGAAGACGACGTCGTCGGGCACCTCGGCGAACTGCCCGATGAAGGCGAGGTTGACCGCCCCCTTCGGGACCACCCGGGGCCGGTCGTCGCGGCTACGGGCCAGGAACTGACTGGTGATGTACGGCATCACACAGGGCACGACGGTGGAGGTCTCCCGGATCCGGGCCGCCGTCGTCTCGTCGAACGGAAGGTGGTGCAGGACCTCTTCGAGGATCTCGCGGCCCGTGCACATGGTCATCGGTTTGGGCGTCTGGTTGCCGGCCCGGCCAGGGAAGAGGCCGTAGCCCCACCAGACCCCGACGTCCTCCGGCTGGTCACGGTAGACGGGCTGGCGGTTGGCGACGATGGTGAGCAGCCAGTTGGACTCGGTGAAGGTCATCAGTCCGCCTTTTCCGGCCGGACGGCCGCTGAACTCCTCGAGCGCGTTCAGGAAGACGGGGTCCTTGGCGGTGACCGTGAACGACTCCCAGCGGGATTCCTTGACGTTCTTGTCGAAGACGTCGGGGTCGCCGAAGTCGTCGCGGCCACGGGCCAGTCGGTGCCACAGCAGCCAGGCGTCCGACCGATGCGGAGCCGGCGGAGGCGCGGAGGTGTGCGAGCCGAGGCTGGAGGCATCGGTCATGGACCCGTTGGTGACCAGGACCAGGTCCTCGGGCGCGACGGTGAGCTTCTCGTCGTAGCCGCCTCGGTTCAGGTGGATGGTCTCGACCGTGCCGCTCCTGACGCCAGGGGTGAAGCCGAGGTCGGTGACGTGGCAGCCGGTGTGCACGGTGACGCCGCGCTCGTGGAGCCAGGCGGTCAGGGGCCGGACGATGGAGTCGTACTGGTTGTAGCGGGTCCGGTGGATGCCCGACATGGAGGCGAACTCGGAGAACAGGTGGACGAAGCGCCTCAGATAGCGGCGGAACTCGATCGCGCTGTGCCAGGGCTGGAAGGCGAACGTGGTGCACCACATGAACCAGAAAGCAGTGGTGAAGAAGTGTTCGCCGAAGCAGTCGGTGATCCGCTTGCCGTCCAGATGCGCTTCGGGGGTGGCCAGGCAACGGACCAGTTCCAGCCGGTCACGTTCGGAGAACCCCATCGAGGCCGTGTCGACGATCTTGCCGTCCCCGTCGACGAGCCGGGCGATGTCGTCCCAGGCGAAGTCCTCGTGTCCGGCCAGGATCTCCTCGGTCACCGAGACGGCGGGGTCGTCGAGGCTGGGGATGCCGGACAGCAGGTCGTAGGTGCAGCGGAACTCGGCCTCGAACATGCGCCCGCCACGCATGGTGTAGCCGGCGTCAGGCGTGCCGCCCGCGTCCAGGCTGCCGCCGAGGTCCCGTTGTTGCTCGAAGAGGTGAATGTCGCAGCCTTCGAAGCCGCCATCGCGGATCAGGAACGTCGCCGCGGCCAGGGCCGCGATCCCGCTGCCCACCAGATATGCCTTCGCCATCACACAACTCCTCGTTCTCGCTGGTCGATCGGTACCGCGGCTCCCACGGTTTCCTGCCGCCAGGTCCTTTGTCAGTGGGCCGTTGGTCACCTCGCCGGTCCGGACGGTCCTCGGGGCCGGTACCGGCGAATCGTCCGCAGGTCGCGGACAGGCCCGGTCGGTGGACTGTGACCGACCGGGCCTGTCCGCCACCGCGTGATCACGCTGTGGGGGAGTCCTCCGCCGGGCGGTCGGGTCCCGCGGCGGAAGACGGCCGCTGGGTTGCACCGCGCCACGGCGGGGCCGTCGTCCGGTGTCCGTTGTCCCAGGCCTGGGAGGCCTGGTCGGTCTGGCGGCGCAGCCGGTCCTGCAACCGGTCGACGACCTCCGTGCCGGTCGCCTCCTCGGCCGCCGCCACCACATGACGGCCGCCGATACGCAGGTCGGCCGTGGCCGACCACGGCCGGCCGGCATGGTGGGCGGCCGCTCGCACAAGGTGCACCTCGCCGATGACGACGGGCAGTCCCGGCCTGCCCACGACCACGTCGATCTTCGTACGGGCGTAGGCAAGGGTCTCCTCGTCCACGGTTCCGTCGGAGTGCAGCCGGACCAGGGGGGTCTGGGCGCTGTGAGTGGTCATGGGGGGGTCCTTTCGTCGGGCGTCAGAGGATGTGGTGGGGTTCAGGCGGAATCCGCGGACAACATGGAACCTCCTGAGTAGGTGAGCTGAAGGGCGGGGAAGGGGGCGGGCTCGGTCGGGCCGGCTCAGTTCGCCGGAACGGTGCCGCCGGTCTCCACGCCATGGCCGTAATAGGCCGCGCGCATCAGCTCCGCCATGTCGTCGAGCATCGGCATCCGGGGGTTGGCGGGCGCGCACTGGTCCTCGTAGGCGTTGAGGGCCTGTTGGGGAAGGGCGTCGAGGAAAGCGTGCTCGTCGACGCCGAGGGACTGGAAGGTCGGCTCGATGCCCACCGCGTCGCGCAGCCGCTCCACCGCCGAGGCGAGCGCTTCGACGCCCTCGGCCGGGGTGGCGGCGGGCAGACCGAGGGTGCGGGCGATGTCCTGGAAGCGTTCGGGGGCGCGGTAGCTCTCGTACTTCGGCCAGCCGGTGAGCTTCGTGGGAAGGGTCCCGTTGTAGCGGATGACGTGCGGCAGCAGCACGGCGTTGGTCCGGCCGTGGGCGATGTGGAAGGTGGCGCCGAGAGTGTGCGACATGGCGTGGACGATGCCGAGGAAGGCATTGCCGAAGGCCATGCCGGCGATGGTCCCCGCGTTGTGCATCTTCTCCCGGGCTTCCGGCCGGGCCGCGCGGTCGTTCACCGCCGCCTCGATGTTGTCGAAGATCATCCGGATCGCGTGCAGGGCGAGGCCGTCGGTGAAGTCGTTGGCGTAGACGGACACATAGGATTCGATGGCGTGGGTGAGGGCGTCGAAACCGCTGTCGGCGGCCAGCGCCCGGGGCAGCGCGGTGGTGAGGAGCGGGTCGATGACGGCCACGCTGGGAGTGAGCGCGTAGTCGGCCAGCGGGTACTTCTTGCCGGTGACAGGGTCGGAGATGACGGCGAACGGGGTCACTTCGGCGCCGGTGCCGGAGGTGGTGGGGATGCACACCAAGCGGGCGAGCCTGCCGAGGACGGGGAAGCGGAAGGCGCGCTTGCGGATGTCGGAGAACTTGTGCCGCATGTCGGCGAAGTCGACGTCCTTGCCCTCTGCCTGCTGCTCGTACAGCAGCCACATCACCTTGGCGGCGTCCATGGGTGAGCCGCCGCCGAGGGCGATGATGGTGTCGGGGCGGAAGTCGCCCATGAGGCGGGCGCCGCGCCGGACCGAGTCGATGCTGGGTTCGGGCTCGACGTTGTCGATCACCTGGATGGTGACCGGCTCCGCGCGCCGCCGCAGCACGCGCTCCACCCGGTCGACGAGGCCCAGGCGGGTCATCGTGGCATCGGTGACGACGGTGACGCGGTGGACGTCCGGCATCGAGGCGAGGTAGCGGATGGCCCCCGGCTCGAAGTAGATCTTCGGCGGGACCTTGAACCACTGAAGGTTGTTGTGACGGGTCGACACCCGCTTGATGTTCAGCAGTTGAGCGGCGCTGACGTTGTTGGACACGGACGTGCTGCCCCACGAACCACAGCCCAGGGTCAGCGAGGGCAGCAGGCTGTTGTAGATGCCGCCGATCGCGCCCTGTGAGGAAGGGGCGTTGACGATGATCCGGACCGTCTTCATGTGCTTTCCGTACGCCTCCGCCAGCGAGGGTCCTCGGTGTGGATGACGGCGCTGTGGCCCTGTCCGTGGAAGGCGACCATGTCGGCGGCCAGGTCGAAGCCCTCCTCTTCGGAGTCGGCGCGCAGGACGGCGAGGACGGGACAGAGTTTCTCGCGGGTGAGCGGCTCGTCGGGGCCGACCCGGTCGGCCTCGACCAGGATCAGCGACGTGTTCGCGGGGACGGAGAATCCGGCCTGTTCGGCGATCCAGGCCGGACTCCGGCCCACAGCAGCGGAGTTGACCTTGGGCTCGCAGCCCGAGCCGGCGGCGCCGACGGGGAACAGGAACGCCTCCAGCATCGCCTTCTCCTCGGCGCTGGCCAAGTGGGCGTGCAGGGTGCGGAATTCCGCCAGGACGGCGTCGTAGATCTCCCCGTCCAGGATCACGGCCTGTTCGGAGGCGCAGATCATGCCGTTGTCGAACGACTTGGACAGCACCACGTCATTGACGGCGCGGCGCAGCTTGGCGCCCCGGTGGATGTAGGCGGGGACGTTCCCGGCGCCCACCCCCAGGGCAGGCTTGCCGGCCGAATAGGCGGCCCTGACCATCGCGTTGCCGCCGGTGGCGAGGATCAGGGAGACACCGGGGTGCCGCATCAGGGCCCCGGTCGCCTCGACGGACGGGGCTTCGATCCACTGCACGCAGTGCTCCGGCGCGCCCACGGCGACCGCCGCGTCGCGGACGATGCGGGCCGCTCGGGCGCTGGAGCGCTGGGCGGAGGGATGAAAGGCGAACACGACCGGGTTACGGGTCTTCAGCGCTATCAGCGCCTTGAAGACGGTGGTGGAGGTCGGATTGGTGACGGGCGTGATCGCGCACACCACGCCGACGGGCTCCGCCACCTCGATCATGTCGTCGATGTCGTCGCGGGCGATGACACCGACCGTCTTCATCGGGCCCATGCTGTGGGTGACGTACTCGCAGGCGAACATGTTCTTCGCGGCCTTGTCCTCGAACACACCGCGACCGGTTTCGTCCACCGCGATCCGCGCGAGCGCCGTGTGCTGGTCCAGAGCCGCCACCGACGCCTTCTTGACGATGAGATCGACCTGCTCCTGATCGAGTGCCTCGTACTCCGTGAGCGCCTTGAGCCCGTTCGTCACCAGCCGGTCCACCGCGATGGCGATGTCGGACGGCGGGGCGACGGGCTCGGCAGCCGCGCGGGGATCGTCTTGGCGGGTCATGGGAGCAAGCCTCCGTCGTCGAGAGGTCACTGCCGCGTGAGCGACGGTGCGGGGAGTCGACGCGATCGGAGATCGGTGCGGCTCCGAGCATGAGCGTCTCTCTTCCCGGTGCCTTCGACCCAGGAGCCATTGGTCCCTCTGCGGGGCCGACCGGCCCTGGACCGGCTCCGGTGGCCCGGCCGTTGACGACGCCGATGACCACGTCCGCGGAAACGCTCCGTCGGACGTGGCCATGCCCCGCGCCCGCACCACCGGGCACCGTGACGATGCCTGGCGGGCGGCGAGGTGTGCGGACGGAACCGCTCCGTCTCGGCCTGCTACGCAATCTGCGTCCGCACGATCGCGTGGTGGCAGGCTGCTGTGCCCATCGAATCCGCCGCCGGCACTACAACGAGCGAATGCGTGAATGTGCTCGTCTTGCTTTGGTGTCCCTCGGGTCAGGCGAAGGCCGAAGCGGCTGAGAAAGGGACACCGGACATGCGAACCTACAGACCCGCGCTGTCCCTCAGCCCACTGTCCACTTCTGGTTGGCTCCGCCGCCGCACGTCCAGATCTGGAGCCGTGTGCCATTGGCCGAGTTGTTGCCCGTGACATCGAGACACTTGTTGGCCTGCGGGTTCACGATGTCGTGGGCCGCGGTGACCGTCCATTTCTGGTTGGGGCCGCCGGTGCAGTCCCACAGCTGGACCGTCGAGCCGTCCGCCGTACCGTTGCCGGTGACGTCCAGGCACTTGCCGAGCGCGCGTATCGTGCCGTCAGAGGACACGGTCCACTGCTGGGCGCCGGTGCCGTTGCAGTCGTAGAGCTGTACGGGCGTGCCGTTGGCCGAGTTGGCGGCGGCCACGTCCGCGCACTTGCCCGCGAGGCCCTTGATCGGACCGGCGGTGCCGCCCGAGCTGTCGCTCGTCGTCACCTTCACCTCGTCGACGACGAGCTGCTGCGGGAATGCGGTGGAGCCGTCGGGGTCGCCGGGCCAGTACCCGCCGACCGCGAGGTTGAGGATCAGGAAGAACGGCTTGTTGAACACCCAGGTGTTGCCGCCCACATCGGCGGGCGTCCGCTGCTGGTAGACCGTGCCGTCCACCGACCAGGTGATCGAGTTCGGTGCCCAGTCGACCGCGAAGGTGTGGAAGGCGTCCGCGAAGGCCTGGCCGTTCGGCAGGGAGTACGGGGCGCCGATACCGGCGGACCCGGAGTACCCCGGCCCGTGGATCGTGCCGTGCACGGTGTACGGCTCGTAACCGACGTTCTCCATGACGTCGATCTCACCGGAGTTCGGCCAGCCGACCTGTCCGATGTCGCTGCCGAGCATCCAGAACGCCGGCCACATGCCCTGCCCGCGCGGGATCTTCATCCGGGCCTCGACATGGCCGTACGCGGTGGTGAACTTCCCCGAGGTGTTCATCCGGGCCGACGTGTACTGGCACGTGCCGTACCAGCACTGGTAGTTGGCCGGATTCTCCTTGCGGGCCGTGATGACCAGATGGCCCTGGCCGTCCAGCGCCGCGTTCTTGTTGCCCGACGTGTAGTACTCGCGTTCGTGGTTGTTGACGTTGTCGCCGGTCTCCATCTGCCACTTGGAGGAGTCGACGGCCGAACCGGCGGGGCCGTCGAAGGTGTCGTCGAACGTCACGGCCGCGGTGGCCGCCGCCGGACCCGCGTGGGCGGGAGCGACGACGGCCGAGGCGGAGGCGACGAGCGCGGCGGACAGCGCGGCGAAGAGGCATCTTCGGAGCAGGCGTGGGGAGTCCATGACTCTCATTTCCGTACGGCTGCCCCGGGAGGGCCGGCCGACTGAGGTGGGGGGTGCATGCTTCGCCTCTTGATTTAAGGAGTGAGGTAACGGGGTGTCAATACTCTGGTCCGGACCAACAGTTGAGGGATGTGTCAAGCGCGAAGGCGCTTCTTCGGGTGCACCGCCCGGCCGAGCCGCCGGCCCAGGAGCAGGTAACCCACCAGCGCCCCGGTCGTGTTGAGGATGACGTCGTCGATGTCGAAGGAACGCCCGGTGATGAGGGCTCCCTGGACGAGTTCGACCAGGAGCATGACCGCCGCGGTGAGGGCCAGGACGCGCAGGATGCCACGGGTCTTCGGGAACACGACGGGCAGCAGCACCCCGAAGGGCACCCCCAGGACGAGGTTCCCGCCGATCTGCTTGACGGCGTCGCGCAGCTCCGGCTGGTCGAGATAGGCCTTCAGGGAGCGCCCGGGGTGAAGGTTGTTGTGGATCAGGGCCGCGGACGCCGGGGAGGGTTCCAGTGTCAGCCGGGCCAGCACGACGGCGAACGCCACCATGGCCGCGAACGCGACCAGGACGGCCAACAGCCGGAAGGGCAGCGCCAAGGCCCCCGTCTCCCGCGCCGGCGCGGGAGCGGGCGGCGGCTTCCTGCGTCCGAAGAACGACCGTGACCGCTCCGACTTCACCCGCTCGGCCTTCGGCGCAGGCTTGCTCCGCCCCGCCTTCGACGCCGGCTTGCTCTGCTCGCCCTTCGACGCGGCCTTCCCCCGGTCCGCTTCCGACTTCGGCGCCGGCTTCCGGCGACCGACCTTCGCGGCTCGTGCGCGCAACGCGGTGCGGACCATGAGACCCTCCCCTATTCAACTGCTCTCTGGTGCAGCCCGCATACCCCCGATGGGGCCGACAATGCCCGGGGCACGGCGAACGGATGGGTCTTGCGCACGGGGCAGAGCTTGCCGGCGACGGGATGCCCGTCATGCGGCACCCGGCCGAACCGGCGCGCTCCCGCGAAGCCGTAGGCGATGACCTGCGCCTTGCTCCGTCGTCCGCCGCCAGGAGGGGGCTGCCGTCCGGAGGGCCGCCTCCCTGACGGCCCAGGGCGCCGGGTGCGACCGTGTGCTCGCCCCGGCGCCCTCGGCACCGCCGAAACACTCAGGCGCCGTAGGCGACCGTCACCTGCGTGAAGCCGAGCGAGCGCAACAGGCCTTCGAGCATGCTCGTGGTGTTCTCCTCGGCCCGCGCGGTGAGCCGGCTGTCCTGCGCGGCCTTGCCGATGTGCTTCGCCGCGAGCCGCTGCACGGCCCGCTCGTCGTTCGGGTTGTCCGAGAAGATGTCGCCGATCCGGTCGAGGAGACCGCGCTGCTTCGAGACGGCGTAGGAGTGGTCCGGGTCGAGGGCGGGTTTGCCGAGTGCCGCGTGCGGCAGACGGAGCGTGGCCGACGTACGGTCGCCGTTGACCGTCACGTCCTTCTGGCCGATGCGGCCGAGGTCGACGTAGGCGTCGACGGTGCCGGCCCCCACGTACAGCGTGCGGGTGCCGCGGATGGCGTCGGGCAGGTACTTCGCGTCCTTCTCCAGGTCCACGACCACCTGGAAGTTGCCCGACGCGGCGTCGTAACGGCTCATGTCCTGGATGGACTTGAGGAGCGCGGGGCCCGAATTGTCGTGGGACTCCGTGCCGAACACATCGCGCAGCCCCGGCAGAACGGCCAGCCGCAGCCCGGCGAAGAGCACCACGAGCACCAGCACGAAGGCGGAGACCACCTTCGCCCAACCGGGCATGCGTTTGATGGACGTCGTCATGTCGACGGTCCTCCTTTCAACCGTCCTTGTACCCCTCAAGCCCCTTGGCAGGCCGACCGGTTGGCGGATGGATTCGGCCGCCGGGAGCCCGGAGTGCCGTCCGCGGGAGGGCGGGGGAGCGGGTCGACGGGGTGGCCGGGACGCCCGGGACACCCGGGACGCCGAGCCCCGGCCCCCGTGCCCGGCGCTCCGGGGCGTACGTCCTGAGGGGCGGGCGGTCAGGCACGGCCTCCCGGCGGACGGTGCACGGGACCGGCCCGGCACCCCGCGACCGGATCCGCAACCGGAAATCCCCCGGTCGAAGGCCCGAAAGGTGCCCAGTAGCATGAGGTACGCACTCCGGGACGATCTTGCCAACCGGCGACGCAACCCGGTTCGATCATGCGAGGAGCGGTCGTGCGTGACATCGCCGTGTTCAGCGGTAGTGCCCATCCCGAGCTTGCGGCCGAGCTCTGCGCGCACCTCGGTGTGCCCCTCAGCCCGACCCGGGTCAGCCGGTTCGCCAATGACTGCCTGGAGGTCCAGCTCCAGGCCAACTGTCGCGAGCGTGACGTCTTCCTCGTGCAGCCGCTGGTCACCCCGGTGCAGGAGCATCTCGTCGAGCTGCTGATGATGTGCGACGCGGCGCGCGGTGCCTCCGCCGGGCGGATCACCGTGGTCATGCCCCACTATTCGTACGCTCGTTCGGATAAAAAGGACATGCCCCGGATCTCCATGGGCGGCCGGCTCGTGGCGGATCTGCTGGTCGCGGCCGGTGCCAGCCGTGTCCTCGCGATGACCCTCCACTCCCCGCAGGTGCACGGCTTCTTCTCGGTGCCGGTCGACCATCTGCACGCCCTGCGGGAACTGGCCGTGCACTTCCGGGCCAACGACCTGTCGCGTACGACGGTGGTCTCGCCCGATCTCGGCAACGCGAAGGAGGCCGCGGCGTTCGCGCGGCTCATCGGGGCCCAGGTGGCCGCCGGTGCCAAGCAGCGGTTCGCCGACGACCGGGTGAGCATCAGCTCCGTCATCGGTGAGATCGCCGGACGCGATGTCATCGTGCTGGACGACGAGATCGCCAAGGGCAGCACGGTCCTCGAACTCCTGGAGCGGTTGCGCGAGTTGGGGCCGCGGTCGATCAGGGTCGCCTGCACCCACGGGCTGTTCGCGGCGGGCGCGCTCAAGCGGCTCAGCGAACAGCCCGACGTGCTGGAGATCGTCTGCACGAACACCGTGCCCATCCCCGTCGAGGAGCACACGGAGAAACTCAGCGTGCTGTCCATCGCCCCGGCGCTCGCGGAGGCGGTGCGGCGCATTCACAACGGTGAGTCCGTCAGCGCCCTGTTCGACGCGCCGCGGAACGAATAGACAGGAGGGAGCGGAACTTCCCTCCCCACCGCTCGGTCACGACGAGCGGCTGCCGTGCCCGGCCGGGAAGCCGCGGAGCAACGCTCGGCGTCACCCAGGTGATCAGGAGGGCTCGCAGTGGCCAAGGCGAAATTCGAGCGGACCAAGCCGCATGTGAACATCGGCACCATCGGGCACATCGACCACGGCAAGACGACGTTGACGGCGGCCGTCACCAAGGTGCTGCACGACCGCTTCCCCGATCTGAACCCGTTCACGCCGTTCGACCAGATCGACAAGGCGCCCGAGGAGCGGCAGCGCGGCATCACGATCTCGATCGCCCATGTCGAGTACCAGACGGAGAACCGGCACTACGCGCACGTCGACTGCCCGGGGCACGCGGACTACATCAAGAACATGATCACGGGGGCCGCGCAGATGGACGGCGCGATCCTCGTGGTCGCGGCGACCGACGGTCCGATGCCGCAGACCAAGGAGCACGTCCTGCTGGCCCGGCAGGTCGGCGTCCCGTACATCGTGGTCGCCCTCAACAAGACGGACATGGTGGACGACGAGGAGATCCTGGAACTCGTCGAGCTGGAGGTGCGCGAGCTGCTCAGCGAGTACGAGTTCCCGGGCGACGACGTCCCGGTCGTCCGGGTGTCCGCGCTGAAGGCGCTGGAGGGCGACCCGGAGTGGAGCGCGACGATCCTCGAACTCCTCGCGGCCGTCGACGCGTTCGTGCCGGAACCGGTGCGCGATGTGGACCGGCCGTTCCTGCTGCCGATCGAGGACGTCTTCACGATCACGGGCCGCGGCACGGTCGTCACCGGCCGGATCGAACGCGGGGTGCTCAAGGTGAACAGTGAGGTCGAGATCATCGGCATCCACGAGCAGAAGACCCGGACCACCGTCACCGGCGTCGAGATGTTCCGGAAACTCCTCGACGAGGGCCGGGCGGGCGAGAACGTCGGGCTGCTGCTGCGCGGGGTGAAGCGCGAGGACGTGGAGCGGGGGCAGGTGGTGATCAAGCCGGGTTCGGTGACCCCGCACACCCGGTTCGAGGCGCGCGCCTACATCCTCTCCAAGGACGAGGGCGGCCGGCACACGCCGTTCTTCGACAACTACCGCCCGCAGTTCTACTTCCGCACGACGGACGTGACCGGAGTCGTGACCCTGCCCAGGGGGACGGAGATGGTCATGCCGGGCGACAACACCACCATGGAGGTGCAGTTGATCCAGCCGATCGCGATGGAGGAAGGGCTCAAGTTCGCCATCCGCGAGGGCGGCAGGACGGTCGGCGCCGGGCAGGTCACGAGGATCCGGGAGTAGCGGACCGGGCGGACGGGCTGCTCAGAGCGCGTCCGAAACGGCCTCCGGGCGGCTCAGCGCCTCCTCCGGCGAGGCCGAGGGAGGCAGTACCCGCGAGAGCCCGGTCAGCCGGAACATGCGGAGCGTCAGCGGATGGGTGCAGACCAGGTGCAGCCGGCCGCCCCGCTCGATGACGCGACGTCTGGCGCGGTAGAGCAGCCGCAGGCCCGAGCAGTCGAAGAACTCGACGCACCGCAGGTCGATGACGACCTGCGGTGCCGGGTCCGAGGTCACCGCGTCCAGGAGCGGGGCGATCTCCGTCGCGGCGAGCAGATCGATCTCCCCGTGCAGCTCCAGCACCACATGACCTTGGTCGTGGTGGATACGCAGATGCCTGGTGGACGGTACGGGGTCGCTCGCCACGCGGACATCACCTCCAGCCGGCTGTTGACCTGCTCCCGAAGGCAGGAGGGCAGGGTCACCGGGGGCCGGGGCGACGATACGTCATGTGACCACTGGACACGACCCCGGGCACCGGTGGATGGAAAACCGTTCCTTGCTCTGCAAGTTACCCTCGTTGAAGTGAATTCCAGCATGTTCGATTGACATATGTCTTCGCTGTGTGCGGCGAGTTGGCCATCGGTGCGGGCCGACCCCGGCCGTCAGTCGACCACCAGGACGAGCTTCCCCGTGGTCCGGCCGGTGTCGCCCAGGGCGTGCGCCTTCGCGGCATCGGCCAACGGGAAGGTCTCGGCGACGGTGGGGCGCAGCGCGCCCTTCTCGACGAGGTCCGCGACCGCCCGCATTCCGGCCTGGTCGGCGTCGACGAGCATCCGCACCGCGCGGACCCCGAGCCGCTCGGCCTCCTCGTAGAACTCGTCGGTCCCGACCGGCAGGATGGAGACGACCACGCCGCCGGGGCGCAGCACGTGCAGCGAGCGCATGCCGGTCTCGCCGCCGATCGTGTCCAGTACGACGTCGACGTCGCGCACGGCCTCGGTGAAGTCGACGGCGGTGTAGTCGATCGGCTCGTCCACGCCGATGGACCGCAGGAAGTCGTGCTTGCCCGCGCTCGCGGTGCCGATCACATACGCGCCGAGGGCCTTCGCGATCTGCGCGGCCACATGGCCGACCCCGCCGGCCGCCGCGTGGATCAGCACCCGCTGCCCCGGCCGCACGCCGGCCCGTTCGGTCAGCGCCTGCCATGCGGTCAGGGAGACCAGCGGGAGCGCGGCGGCCTGCGTGTGGTCGATCACCGACGGCTTCAGGGTGAAGGCGCGCCCGGGACCGGTCACGTACTCGGCGTGCGATCCGTGGCCGTAGGGGTAGGGCAGCATGCCGAAGACCTCGTCCCCGGGCCTGACGTGGGCGACGCCGATCCCGGTCGCCTCGACCACGCCGGACACGTCCCAGCCGAGGACGAAGGGCGGCTCGCCGAGGAATCCTCCGGTCGCGCGGTGCTTCCAGTCGGTCGGATTGACCCCGGCGGCCCGTACCCGGACCAGGATCTCGTTCGCCCGCGGCGCGGGCCGCTCCAGGGTCACTTCCTCAAGAACCTCGGGACCGCCGAGGACGTTCTGGCCGATGGCTCGCATCGTGTTCATAGTGTTCATGGTCAACCAGCCTGCCGGGGTGCGCTCCACGGGGAAATGGCAGAATCGCCAACCTTCGATAGGATCGTGCCATGCAGCATGTGGAGCGGGTCGTGGTCCTGGCGCTCGACGGCGTCTATCCCTTCGAGCTGGGCATGCCCAGCCGGATCTTCGGCGCGGCGGACGGCCGCTACGACGTGGTGACCTGCACCGTCGACGGAGGACCGGTCCGCACCGACGCCGACTTCTCCGTCACCGTCGACCACGGTCCCGAGGTGCTGCGCACGGCGGACACGGTGGTCGTCGCGGCCGTCACCCCGGCCCGGGTCACCGCCGCCCTCTCGGACGAGGCCGCCGCCGCGCTCGCCTTCATCCGTCCGGGCACCCGGATCGTCTCCATCTGCACGGGCGCGTTCGTGCTCGCCGCCGCCGGGCTGCTGGACGGACGCCGGGCGACGACGCACTGGTGCGTTTCGGACCAGTTCCGGCGTATGTTCCCGCGGGTCGACCTGGACCCGGACGTCCTGTTCGTCGACGACGGCGAGATCCTCACCTCGGCCGGCGCCGCGTCCGGCATCGACATCTGCCTGCACATCGTCCGCCGCGACCACGGCAGCGAACTGGCCAACAAGGTGGCCCGGCGCTGCGTGGTCCCGCCGCTGCGCGAGGGCGGCCAGGCCCAGTACATCGAGCGGCCCGTGCCGGAGCCCTCGACGGCGAGCACCGCCGCCACCCGCGACTGGGCGCTGACGCGCCTCGGCGACCCGCTGACCCTGACCGATCTCGCCGCCCACGCCGGGATGAGCCTGCGTACCTTCGCCCGCCGCTTCAACGACGAGGTGGGCCTGAGCCCCGGCCGCTGGATCGTCCAGCAGCGGGTCGCCCGTGCCCGCCATCTGCTGGAGGCCAGCGATCTGCCGGTGGACCGGATCGCGGGCGAGGTCGGCTTCGCGACGGGAGCCTCCCTGCGCCAGCACCTGCAGGCCACGATCGGCGTCTCGCCCCAGACGTACCGCCGTACCTTCCAGACCGCACGCTGACCGGCGAACGGTCGGTCACGCCGTCGTCGCCCAGGGCCGGCCACCGCGTCCGGAGACCGGCGCGTTCTGTCACCCGCCCACGTTCCCGGCGAGCCGTGCCAGCGGGCACCCCGATGGCGTGGACGGCCCTGAGCGTCACCGGCTCATGTGCAGGGCGACGAGCAGTTGCCAGACCTGGTCCGCGACCGTGTCGGGGGTGCCCTCCAGCAGGCCGTGCAGCCAGTCCGCGAGGACGCCCGCGAAGGTGGCGGCCACGGCGGAGGCGACGAGCGGGGCGTCCGGTGCCCCCGCGAGGGTGCGCTCGGCCAGGCTGCGGGCCCGCAGGTCGCGGTGGAGCACGCGGCCCAGCGGGCCGCCGCCGCCCGGACTCAGCAGCGCGCGGTAGAGACCGGTGTGCGGGGCGAGTTCGGTGAAGAAGGCGCGCAGGGCGGGCGGCGCGGACACCGGGTCGGGGCGGCCGCGCCAGGCGTGCAGCGCCTCCACGGCCTCCCGTACGACATCGGCGCACGCGTCGACCGCCAGCGCCTCCAGGTCGGCGTAGTGCACATAGAAGGTGGCCCGGCCGACCCCGGCCCGCCGCACCAGCGCGGCGACCCCGATCTCCTCCAGCGGATGCTCGGCGCACTCCTCCAGCAGCGCCTGCCGCAGCCGCGCGCGGGTCCGGGCGGCCCGCGGGTCGTCCGGCGTCATCCCGCGAGCAGGACGGCGGCGAGGGCGAGTGCGCCCGGCACGGCCTGGGCGAACAGGATCCGGCGGTTGGCGGTGACCGATCCGTACACGCCCGCGATCATGACACAGCACAGGAAGAAGATCTGCGCGTCACGGCCGGTCGGGTCCGCCGCGATCAGCCCCCACACCAGGCCCGCGGCCAGGAACCCGTTGTAGAGCCCCTGGTTCGCGGCGAGCGGCGCGGTCGCCCGGGCCATCTGCGCGTCGAGCCCGTGAAGTCCCCGCCCCGGCTTCTTCTCCCACAGGAACATCTCCAGCACCAGGATGTACGCGTGCAGCGCGGCCACCAGCCCCACCAGCACGTTCGCGACCGTTTCCATCGTCGGCAGACCCCGATTCGCCTCGTGATTTCTTGGACAGGTGTCCACTATAGCTGGACGACTGTCCAAGAAGCGACGACGGCTGGTCGGGGCCGAGCCGGGCCGGGCGAGGCGAGGCCGGCCGAGCCGGGCCGGTCGGGTCAGGCGTCCGGTGCCGCGTACACGCGCTCCCCTCCGACGTAGGTGAGCGCGACCCCGGTCTCCTTGATCGCCTCCGTCGGTCCCGCGAAGGGGTCGCGGTCCAGGACGACGAGATCCGCGAGGGCGCCCACCCGCACGCTCCCGGTGTCGTCGAGGTGGTTCGCGTACGCCGTTCCCGCGGTGTACGCCGTCAACGCGGCCGTCAGATCGATGCGTTCGGCCGGCAGGAATACCGGCCCCGGCTCGTCCGGGCTCACCCGGTTGACCGCGACATGGATGCCCTGGAGCGGGTCGGGGCTGCTGACCGGCCAGTCGCTGCCCGCCGCCAGCCGTGCGCCGGAGCGCAGCAGCGAACCGAACGGATACTGCCAGGCGGCCCGTTCGGGCCCGAGGAACGGGATGGTCAGCTCGTCCATCTGCGGTTCGTGGGCGGCCCACAGCGGCTGGATGTTCGCCGTGGCGCCGAGCCGCGCGAAGCGGGGCACGTCGTCGGGGTGCACGACCTGGAGATGCGCCAGATGCGGACGCGTGTCGCTCGGCCCGTTCGCCTTCCGCGCCGCCTGCACGGCGTCCAGGGCGTGGCGTACGGCCCCGTCGCCCAGCGCGTGGAAGTGGCACTGGAACCCGAGCGCGTCCAACTCGGTCACATAGGCGGGCAGATGGGCCGGATCGATGAAGCTCTTGCCCCGATTCGCCGTGGCGCAGCCGCACTTGTCGAGATAGGGGTCGATGAGCGAGGCGGTGCCGTTCTCGGCGACCCCGTCCAGCATCAGCTTGACGCTGGTCGCCCGGAACCTGCCGTGCTCCAACGCGGCCCGGCGCTCGACGAGTTCGGGGATCTGTTCGGCGCCGCGCGCCCTGTCCCACCACAGCGCGCCGACCACCCGCGCGGTCAGCGAACCGTCCCTGGCCGCCGTCAGGTAGGCCTCGGACGGATCCTCCATGCCCAGGAAGGTGCCGACGATCGCGTCCTGCCAGGCGGTGATGCCGAGCGCGTGCAGATGCCGCTGGGCGTGCAGCAGCGCGGCGAGCCGGTCGGCGGGTGTGGCCGCGGGGGTGAGGCGGCCGACGGACTGCATGGCCCCCTCCTGCAGCATGCCGGTGGGCTCACCCGACGCGTCCCGCTCGAAGCGCCCGTCGGCCGGGTCGGGCGTGTCCCGGGTGACACCGGCGAGTTCGAGGGCGCGGCTGTTGGCCCAGGCACCGTGATGGTCCCGGTTGGGCAGGTACACCGGCCGGTCCGGTACGACCGCGTCCAGCAGCTCCTTCGTCGGCGTGCCGCCCGCGAAGGCCTCCATGGACCAGCCGCCGCCCGTGATCCACTCCCGCTCGGGATGGGCGTCGGCGTACGCGCGGACGGCGGCCACGGTGTCCTTTGCCGTCTTCGCGCCGGTGAGGTCGCACTGGGTGAGTTCCAGGCCCGCCGGGACCGGGTGGACGTGCGCGTCCTGGAACCCGGGCAGCAGGAGTCGTCCGGCCAGGTCGACGACCTCGGTGCCCGGGCCGATCAGCTCATGGACCTCGGAGTTCCCGACGGCGGTGATCCGCTCGCCGGTGACGGCCACCGCGGTCGCGGCGCGGCCCTCGGGGGTGAACACCGGGCCGCCGGTGAAGAGAAGGTCAGCGTGCATGGTTCCGTTCCTTGTTCGGGGTGGCCAGGGATCTCGGTCGCTTCAGTTGAGGGTGGCCAGAAGGTGGGGCGCGTCGGCGTCGGTTCCGTGTCCCGTGGTGAAGTACGGGGATTTGCGGACCCACTTGGCCCACGCGGCGGCCAGGAAGCCCGAGGCGATCATGACGCCGGGGGCGAGCAGCAGGAACCAGCCGTTGTCCGCGCTCACCTCCAGGTGGTCGGTCGAGGTGTAGAAGGACCAGGCGAGATAGCCGCCGAGGCCGAGCAGCGCGACGGCGCTGAGGGTGGGGAGGACGACCGCGCGTATGCCCTCCTTCCAGTCCTCGCGGAGCAGTCCGCGGAACCGGGCGGCCGCCGCGAGGGCGATCAGCGCGTACGACAGCGCCACGACGATCCCGACGGCGTTGACCGTCGCCATGATCATGTCGCCGAGCCGGGGAATCACCAGCGAGAGCGTGGCCACGACCACGGCCATCGCACCGATCAGCAGCGTGCCGATCGCCGGGGTCCCGTACCGGGCGCTGACCCTGGACCACACCGGCCCGAGCGTACGGTCCCGGCTCATCGCGAACATCCCGCGCGCCGTCGGGATCACCCCGGCCTGCAGCGAGGCGACCGCCGAGAACATCAGCGCCACCAGGGGCAGCGCGGCCAGCGGCTGGTCGGCGAGCCGGTTCCCGAGGAAGGCCAGCCCCTCGGCGCCGTGCCCGGCCAACTCGTCCTCGGACAGCACGCGTTGGAAGGCCACCGAGCCGAGCACGAACAGCCCCAGCATGGTCACGAGCGTGATGGTCCCGGCCCGCGAGGCGTCCCGCGGATCGCGCACCTCCTCGTTCACGCTGAACGCCGACTCGAAGCCCCAGTAACAGAACACCGACAGCAGCAGCCCCTGCGCCAGCGCCGTCGCCGACGGGATCTCGAACGGGTCGAACCAGCCCAGGCTGAAGGGGTGCGTGCCGGTGACGATGCCGTATCCGCAGAAGCCCAGCAGGACGACGTACTCGAAGACCAGCAGCCCGCCCTGGAGCCGCGCGGCGCTTCTGACCCCGGTCACCGCGGTGAGGGTGACGGCGACGAGGACCAGCACGCCCACGGCCGTCGTCTGGGCGGTCGAGCCCGGATCGAGCACCAGGCCCGCCACCGTGTGCAGGCCCGCCTCGCCGGCGAGCTGGATCATCGCCGAACCGGTCACCGCCGTGGTGTACGCGAGGAACGCCACCGTGGCCACGATGCTCACCCAGCCGACCAGGAACCCCAGCCAGGGACTGAGCGAACGGCCCACCCACACATAGCCGTTGCCCGCGTTCGGCTCGACCCGGTTCAGCCGGGAGAAGGCGCCCGCGATCCCGAGGATCGGCAGGAAGGCCAGCAGCATGATCGCGGGCAGATGCAGCCCGACCACCCCGGCCGTCACCCCGAGGCCGATGCCGATGCTGGTCGTCGCCGCCGTACTGGAGGCGGCGATGGCGATTCCGTCCATCACGCCGAGCGTCTTGCGCAAGGACGGGGGATCCACACCGTACGGCTTCTGCGTCATGGCCTGCTCCGATCGCACCCGGGGCCTGATTCCGGCCCGATGACCGGAAATGAAACTGCCCGGGGCCTTAACAGGTCAACGCTGTTGACATAAGGTGCCCGGACCGGAGGGAGACACCATGACGTCCACGAACGACCGCGTCGTCCCGTCCGCCGCCCGGCGGCGCAGACGTCCCACCAAGACCGGCGTCGTCCTCTCCGAGGAACTGATCGTCGAGACCGCCCTGCGGCTGCTCAAGGAGCACGGCGCCGACGCGCTCACCGTCCGCCGCCTCGGCCTCGCCCTCGGTGCCGACCCCAGCGCCCTCTACCGCTATTTCCGCGACACCGACGATCTGCTGCTCGCCATCGCCGACGAGCTCATCGGCCGGACGCTGCGCACCTGGCACCCCACGGGGGACTGGCGCGCCGACCTCAGGGACCTCGGCCTGCGCGTGCACTCCGGGTCCCTCGCCCATCCACAGGCCGCCGTGCTCAGCTCCTACCGGGTGACCGGCCGGGTCCACGAGATCGCGGCGGTGGAGACGATCATCGGTGTGCTGCGCGGCGCCGGATTCCCCGACCCCGAGGCCGTACGGATCTACCACGCCTTCGTCGACCAGGCGCTCGCGTTCGCCGCCCTGGACGCGGCGAGTGTCGCCCTGCCCCGGGCCGCACGCGAGGCCGAGGCCGGCGTATGGCGGGCGAAGTACGCCCGGCTCCCCGCCGACAGCCACCCGAACATCGCGGCGACGGCCCGCCATCTGCTGGCCGACATGCGGCACAGCGCCTATCCGACGGCGCTCGACATGCTGCTGAGCGCGGCGGCGGCCCGGCTCGCGGAGATCACCGGAGGCGCGGACACGACGGGAGCCCCGCCGCGCCCACCCGACCCGTCCCCCTGAGCCCGGCCCTGCCGTCGCACCGAGGCTCGGCCCGTCGCTCTGCCGCGTCGTCGCACCTCGGCCCGTCCGTCCCGTCACACCGAGGCCCGCTCCACCGGGCCGACCCGCGACGTGGTCATGATCGACGGCACCACCCGGACCCTCGAAGCCGATGAACTGCCGGCCGGAACCGGCGACGCGTTCGCCACCAGGACGGGTTTCGATCCGCGCCGACTCACCACCCCCTACCAGTACTTCAGCGTCACGCCGCAGCGGGTGCAGGCCTGGCGCGAGGCCGACGAACTCGCCGGACGCGACCTCATGCGGGACGGCGCGTGGCTCCTGGCCGACTGAATTCCCCCGACGGGGTAACCCGGGACGGCAGGGCAGCGGCGGCCGGATGCCGCCCCGTCGTCCCGGAACCCCTCACGGAGGAAACATGGCACTGGTCAGGGCAGCCGTCGTGGTGCTGGACTGCGCCGAGCCCGAGAAGCTCGCCGCCTTCTACAAGGAACTGCTCGACGCCGAGGAGACGGACGCGAGCGCGAACCGCGTCGAGATCAAGGGCACCGACGGCATGCGCATGGCCTTCCGGCGGGACGTGAACGCCACACCACCGAGCTGGCCGCGTCCCGAGAACGCCTTCCAGGCCCACATCGACTTCCATGTGGACGACCTCGACGAGACGGAACGCGTGGTGGTCGGCCTGGGCGGCCGGCCGCTCGACACCAAGGACGCGTCCGGCCCGTACGAGGAACGCGGCTACGCCGACCCGGCCGGTCACACGTTCACCCTGCGCTGCGCACGGTCGACGGCCCCCAAACAGGGCTGAACGGTCCTCGCCCTCCTCAGTCGCGGCCGGACCTGTCGGGGGAGGGCCACACGCCCGTCGACCGCTCGATGGCCTTCGCACCCGTGCGGTCCACCGCACTGCGGACGACAGCGAAGATCGCGCCCTGGAGCGCGGCGGCGAGCAGCACCTCGCCCCAGCCGCGTTCCTTGTCCAGGGCGTCAGGGGCGTCCTCCTCGTGACGTATCGCCATCCAGGTCTTCTGGAAGGCCAGTCCGGCGAGGGAGCCTCCGGCCCAGCTCAGTACGAAGCCGATCGGCTTGTAGGCCAGCGACAACTGGCGCTTCTTCTGCTTCTTGGACACCTGAGGCTCCTTCTTCGTTCCCGAGGCCGCGGACGCGCGCCGGCCTCTCCCACCGGGTACGGGTGCCCGATGCGCGGCCCCCGTACCCCTCGGTCCGATTCTGTCGGCCGGCACGGTGTGAGGTGGAGAGCCAGGGGAAACCGGCCGGTGTGAGCGGTGAAGAAACGAAGGAACCGACGGACCACGGCCCTGCGACGCGCCAGCGGCGGCAGAAGGAGGACGGCTCGGACAGCGGAACCCGGGTCACCGTGATCGTGGCACTGGGCGCCAACCTGCTGATCGCCGTGGCCAAGGCGGTCGGCGGCCTGATCGCGGGTTCGCCCGCGCTGCTCTCGGAAGCGGCGCACTCCGTGGCGGACAGCATGAACGAGGTGTTCCTGCTGGCCGCGCTCCGCCGCAGCCGCCGCCCCGCCGACCGCAGACATCCGTTCGGCTACGGCAAGGAACGGTTCTTCTGGTCACTGCTCGCGGCCGTCGGCATCTTCGTCATGGGTGGCTGCTTCTCCTTCTTCCAGGGCTTCGAGGCCCTGCGCAACGGCGCCGACGAATCCTTCGGGGGCTACCTGGTGGGCATCGCGGTGCTCGCGGTAGCGCTGCTCGCCGAGGGCGGCTCACTGCTGCGGGCGCTCCACCAGGTACGCGGGCAGGGAGGCGCCGAGGCCATGCGGGACCCCGCCCTGCGCACGGTCGTCGCCGAGGACGGCACGGCGGTGCTCGGCGTGAGCCTCGCGATCGTCGGCATGGTGCTCCACATGGTCACGGGCCAGGTCGTGTGGGAGGCCTCCGCCTCCTTCGCCATCGGGCTGCTCCTCGTGTGCATCGCCTTCTGGCTCGGCAGCAACGCGCGCGAGCAGCTCATCGGACGGGCCGTCGACGAGGAACAGAGCGGACGGATCCGTGAACTGCTGAAGGCGCAGCCCGAGATCGACAGCGTCGAGGCGCTGCTGACCATGGAACTGGGCCTCGACTCGACACTGGTGGCCGCCCGGATCGACCTGGTCCCGGGGCTCGACAGCGAGGAGGTCGAGGAGGTCGCCGTCCGCATCAAGCGCTCGGTCGCCCACACCTTCCCCGAGGCCGACCAGATCTTCCTCGACGTGACCGACGCCCGAGCGGCGCGTGCGGCCGCGCGCCGCGGCGAGAGCGGGGCGAGCGACCGGGAACACGCCGGCGACGCGACAGCGGACAGCCCCGCCGCGACGGGGGAACGCGGCGGGGCCTGACGTCCGGGTGCCCGACGCGCGGCCGCTCATGCACAGCACACCGATGCGGACATCCGGGAGCGTTGTGTGGTGGCCGTGGTCACGGTGGAGCACGGGGAGGGGCCGTACCGGCGTGTGTGGCGGTACGGCCCCTCCCCGTGCGCGGGTGAGTCCTGGTGTCAGTCGGTCGGCTCCAGCACGAAGACGGGGATCTCCCGGTCGGTCTTCTTCTGGTAGTCGAGGTACGGGGGGTACGCGGCGGCCGCGCGCTCCCACCACTGGGTCTTCTCGTCGCCGGTGATCTCCCGGGCGGTGAACTCCTTGCGCACGGGCCCGTCCTGGAGCTCGACGCGGGGATCGGACGTGACGTTGTAGTACCAGACCGGGTGCTTGGGGGCACCGCCGAGCGACGCGACCACCGCGTAGCGCCCGTCGTGCTCGACGCGCATCAGCGGGGTCTTGCGGATCTTGCCGCTCTTGGCCCCGCGTGTCGTGAGAATGATGACGGGCATTCCGGTGTCCATCAGCGTCGTGCCCTTGGTCCCACCGGAACTCTCGTACAACTCCACCTGGTCCCGCACCCACTGCGTGGGGCTGGGCTCGTACTCGCCCTCAAGCGGCATGACTTCCGTCCCATCGTCGCGTCGACTGGTCGTGTCTCGGCACGATTCAACACCAGTGCGGACGCGAATCTTCCGCACCGCCGCCCCGCGTGGCTTCCCGTGCCGGGCCGATCCCCGCCGGGCGCACCGGGCGCACACCTGTGACGGGCCCCGGGATCTCAGGGCGGGGCCAGGAGCACGCGTACGGCCAGGAGCATGATGACGCCGCTCGACACGAGTCCCGTCACCAGTCGTCCCCGGTGTCCCGTCAGGGTCCGGCCGAGCAGCGCGCCGCCCCCGGCGATCAGGAGCTGCCAGCTCGCGGACGCGGCGAACGCGGCGAGGACGAACACCCCCTGCTCCATCGGACGCACCGCCTCGGCCGTACGGCTGCCGAGCACCAGCGCGGCGAAGTAGACGACCGTGGTGGGGTTGAGCAGGGTGATCCCCAGCAGAGCCAGGTAGGCGCGGGCCGGGTGCGGGGGATCCTGCCCGGTCCGCTCGGCGAGCCGCCGCTCGCGGTACTGACGGACCGCACCGATCGCACCGCGGACCGCCAGCACGGCGAGGACCAGCGCGGAGACCCCGCGCAGCGGGAGCAGGACCGGCTGGAGCTCGGCGGCGAGCGCCGCACCGCCGAGGGCGGCGACGAGGGCGTACAGTCCGTCGGCCGTCGCGACGCCCAGCGCGGCCGAGGCGCCGGTCCGCAGGGACGTACGAGCGGTGAGGGAGACGAGGTAGGTCGCGACCGCTCCGACGGGCACGGCGATGCCGTAGCCCGCGAGAAGCCCCGCGACGAGCGCGGCGGTCACGACCGGGGAAGCTCGGGCCTCCGCGGTCGGCCGGGCTGCTGCTGGACCCGCACCGGACGAACGGCGGTGGAGGTCGGCGGCAGGAGGGCTTCGATCGTGAACATGGGCCGATGTTCGGGCCACCGGACGCGCCCGCGCAACCGATTTTCGGAAGGGGTGGTCTGGGGGGTTCGAGCCATGAGCGAGCCGGCGCGTGCCCGACGGGGCGGGAATCCGGCGGAAACCGGAGGCGGGCCCACCGCTCTTCGGCCAGATCGTGCGAACGGCTCATCTGGCCGAACTTCGCGTGGCCGTATAGGTGCCTGGGGCATCTAATGAAGATCGGCAAGAGGGAACCGTCGCCTGTGAGGTCACTCATGACAGAAGCCCCCCTGACCCAACCCCCGCCGATCCAACCCCCGCCGGTCCAACCTCCGGCATCCGAGTCTCCGGTCCAACCCCCGGTGTCCGAGTCTCCGGTCCGGCCTTCGGTGTCCGGGCCTCCGGCCGTCCCGTCTCCAGCGGTCGCCTTTCCGCAGGACAGGACGTGTCCCTATCACCCGCCCGCCGCCTACGCGCCGTTGCGTGAGGGGCGTCCGCTCTCGCGGCTCTCCCTGTTCGACGGGCGTCGAGTCTGGGTGGTCACCGGTCATGGCGTCGCCCGTGACCTCCTGGCCGACCCGCGGCTGTCCTCGGACCGCACGCAGCCGGCGTTCCCGGCGATCACCGAGCGGTTCGCGGCGACGCGCAACCGCCGGGTCGCGCTGCTCGGCGTCGACGATCCCGAGCACCACGTCCAACGCCGCATGCTGGTACCGAGTTTCACCCTCAAGCGGATCGGCGCCCTGCGCCCGGGCATCCAGGAGACCGTCGACCGGCTGCTCGACCGCATGGCCGAACAGGGCCCGCCGGCCGAGCTCGTGAACGACTTCGCGCTCCCCGTGCCCTCCATGGTGATCTGCGCCCTCCTCGGCGTTCCGTACGGGGACCACGACTTCTTCGAGGCCCAGTCCCGCCGGCTGCTGCGTGGCCCGGCCGCCGCCGACATCGAGGACGCCCGCGACCAACTGGACGCCTACTTCGGCTCGTTGATCGACCGCAAGCGCAAGGATCCCGGGGACGGACTCCTCGACGAGCTCATCCACGATCAGTTGCGCGAGGGAAAGGCGGACCGGCAGGAGCTGATCTCGCTGGCGACCATCCTGCTCGTCGCCGGGCACGAGACGACGGCGAACATGATCTCGCTGGGCACCTTCACCCTGCTCCGGCATCCGGAACAGCTCGCCGAACTGCGGGCGGAACCGGCCCTGATGCCCGCCGCCGTCGAGGAGTTGCTGCGGTTCCTGTCCATCGCGGACGGGCTGCTGCGAGTGGCGACCGAGGACATCGAGGTGGCCGGGACGACGATCCGCGTCGGCGAGGGCGTGGTGTTCTCCACGTCCGTCATCAATCGTGACGAGCACACCTTCCCCGAACCCGACGCCCTCGACTGGCGCCGCTCGGCCCGGCATCATGTCGCGTTCGGCTTCGGCATCCACCAGTGCCTCGGCCAGAATCTCGCCCGGGCCGAGATGGAGATCGCGCTGCTGTCGCTCTTCGACCGGTTTCCCGGTCTGCGGCTCGCCGCCCCCGCCGACGCCATCGCGTTCAAGCCCGGAGACACGATCCAGGGGATGCTGGAACTCCCCGTGACCTGGTGAGGAGTTCGAGGTCATGAGCGTCGGCATCGCGATCGACAAGGACGTCTGCATCGGTGCGGGTCAGTGTGCCCTCGCCGCCCCGGGCGTCTTCACCCAGGACGACGACGGATTCAGCGCGTTGCTGCCGGGCCGTGCGGACGGCGGTGGTGACCCGATGCTCGGGGAGGCGGTACGGGCCTGCCCGGTCGGGGCCATCACGGTGACGGAGCACGCCGCCTGAAGCGCGGCCCCGGTGCCGCCGGGGCGGAGCGCGCCGCCTGATGCGCGGCTCTACTGCGCTGTCGACAGCAGGAGTTGGGCGGCCGCGCGCGCCTGGGCGGCGGGCTCGGTGCTCAGGGTGATGCCCGCCGTGACCATGGCGCCCTCGGCGAGGAGGAACAGGTGGTCGCCCAGCGCGGCGGGCAGCCCTCCCGCGGTCACGAGCCCGGTCAGATACGCCCTGAAGGCCGCCTTGTGCGCACGGACCTGCGCGGATACCCCCTCCGAGGTGGCGCCGAGTTCGCCGTACGCGTTGATCCACGCGCAGCCGCGGAAGCCGGGCTCCGCGAACCACAGGCCCAGCCAGTCGAAGACGGCCAGAATTCTCCGACCGGGGTCCCCCTCCCAGTCGACGTACTCGGCCAGCATCGCCCGCCAGCGGGCATCGCGCCGCTCCAAGTAGGCCTCCACCAGCTGTTCCTTCGCCGGGAACAGCTGGTAGAGCCGCTTGAGCGAGACGCCTGAGGCGCTCCGGATGTCGTCCATCCCGACGGCCTGGATGCCGCGGCCGTAGAACAGCTCCTCCGCCGCGTCGAGCGCCTGCTCCCGGGTGTGCTCGAGAGCCTGGTCCCGGGCGGTCGTGCTGTCCATGCGGAGGACTCCTTGACGTGAGAACGGTCGTTCTCTATGTTAGCCGGAAGAGAAGGAGAACGATCGTTCTCGCACGATCTCGACCGGATGCGCATGCGTATCTCCATGTCTGTGCGCCGAGGAGTCCGATGACCGACCGTCCGCCCCTGCCGCCCTTCACCCGCGAGACCGCACTCCAGAAGGTCCAGGCCGCCGAGGACGCCTGGAACACCCGGGACCCGCACAAGGTCTCGCTCGCCTACTCCGAGGACTCGGTCTGGCGCAACCGGGACACCTTCGTCACGGGCCGCGCCCGGATCGTCGAGCTGCTCACGGACAAGTGGGCCCGCGAGCGCGAGTACGCCCTGCGCAAGAACCTCTGGGCCTTCGACGGCAACCGCATCGCCGTCCGTTTCCAGTACGAGTCACGTGACGCGGACGGCCAGTGGTGGCGCTCGTACGGCAACGAACTGTGGGAGTTCGACGAGCACGGTCTGATGACCCGGCGCGAGGCCTCCATCGACGACGTGCCGATCGAGGAGAAGGAGCGCCGGATCCTCGGTCCGCGCCCGGAGTCGGAACGCGGGGAGACCTTCCCTCTTCGGTAGGGGCGGCCTTCCCCCTCCGGTCGGCAGGGGCGACCTCCCCCTCCGGTGGCGGCACCGGATCCTCATTAGGGTTCCCATGTGAGCGAACCCACCGAGAAGCCCTTCCTCTACGTCGTCGTCTGTGCTGCGGGCGTCGCCGAGGGCATCGGCACGTTGATCACCGCGGCGCGGGAGCGGGGCTGGGAGGTCGGCGTCATCGCCACGCCCCAGGGTCTCGGCTTCTTCGACGCGGCGGCGGTCGAGGAGCTGACCGGCCGCCCGATCCGCTCGGCCTGGCGGGCCCCCGGCGACCCGCGTCCCTTCCCCGCACCGGACGCGGTGGCCCTCGCGCCGGCCACCTTCAACACCGTCAACAAGTGGGCGGCGGGCATATCCGACACCCTCGCCCTGGGAACGCTGTGCGAGGCCTACGGACTCGGCGTCCCGATCGCCGTACTGCCCTGTGTGAACGAGGCGTTGGCGGCCCACCCCGCCTACCGCGCGAGTGTCGAGCGGCTGCGCCGGATGGGCGTCCGCTTCGGCGACCCGTACGCCGGGGAGGCCCAACAGGACGGCGGGCCGATGGAGTTCCGGTGGGAGCGGGTGCTGGACCTCCTCACGCCGGACCAGTGAGGCGGGACGCGGCACGCCGGGCGAGCGACGGCGGGGTGCGCAACGCCGGTGGAGTGAGGGCGGGTTGCGTCACCCCTCACCGGTGACCTCGGGCCGGTTCACGGCCTCCGGAAGAGGGTGATCGAGTGGCCGACCTCGTCCACCCGCCGGCTCGTGGCGAGCAGGGCCTTCAGCCGGGCGTCGGCCTTGTCGATCGAGGTGTCGGACACGACGAGCAGCCCGTGCACCCGGTCCGCGGGCACCGTGCGCGGATCGGCGGCCTCGATGCCGTAGGCGGACGGCACACCGGCGCCCTTGTACACGAGCCACACCTTCTCGTGCGGGTACTGCCCCTCCAGCCGGTCGGCGAGCCGGCCGAGGTCCTGGCCCCAGTCGACGTTCGAGTCGTGCAGCCGCAGATAGGTCTTCTCCGTGCCGCCGAACGCCTCGTTCGCGTACGGCAGGTAGTACGGGTACGTCAGCAGCGAACTGACGGCGACGAACAGGACCAGGACGGCCGTCACGATCCCTGCCCACCCCGACCAGCGCCGGCGCAGGACGACGGCACAGCCCGCCGCCACCGCGAGGAACACCGGCATGAACAGGGCGTAGCGCACGCCGAGATCGCGCGAGCCGGTCATCGCCGAAGCCAGCAGCAGCGCCGGAGGAACCAGGAGGTAGGGGGCGGCGGGCCGCAGCCGGCGCACGGCGAGCAGGGTGACCGAACCGGCCGTCCACAGCGCCGCCATGCCGAGCGGGGTCTTCACCAGCAGCGCGGCCGGCAGGTAGTACCAGAGGGAACCCCGGTAGAGGTGGCCGAAGAGGAAGCCCTGCCAGGTCGTGTTCTCGAAGCCGAACTGGACCCGCATCCCGTCCCGGTACGGCTGGGGGACGGGCAGGTGGTCGATGAGCAGCGCGCGCAGCCCGTGCACCGGGGGCAGGTCCGCGGGCGCCGTCCAGCGCAGCCGGGGATCGACGGCCAGATACGTCGCCCACACCACCGCGACAGCCACGAGAGCCATCCCGGCCGCGGCCGCCGCACCCAGTCCGAGCAGCCGGGCCTTCGCCCGCGTGTCGCTCCACGGAGCGGTGGCGGGGGCAGGGCGGCCCGCGTGCCACACGGACACGACCGCGAGGAGCAGCAGCACCGGAACGGCCGGCAGCATGCTCATCTTCGTCGCCACCGTCGCGCCGAGCGCCACGGCGGACAGCGGCAGGTACAGCGACGGCCGCCGCCTGGCCCGCCACACCAGCCACACCGACGTCAGCAGGAACCCCGACGCCGGCACGTCGAGCGTGGCCAGTGAACCGTTCGCGATCACGTCCGGCGAGAACGCGTAGAGCGAGAGGGCCACCAACGCGCCCGCCCGGCCCGCGAGTTCACGGGCGAACGCCAGGACGACCAGACCGAAAAACAGCGTCAGGACGATCACCGGCAACCGTGCCCACAGCATCACCCGCCAGGGATCGTTGCCGGACTCGTACAGCAGATGCCGCCCGATCTCCGTCTGGTCGCCCTTGAACGCGGGGTCGAGGTGCGGGTGCGCGAACAGCAGCCCGCTCCCGATGATCAGCTTGCCCAGCGGCGGATGCTCGGGGTTGTACCGCAGGTCGTGCTGCTGGACGTAGACCGTCGCCGTGCCCACGTACACGGGCTCGTCGATCGTCGGCGTCTGCTCCACGGCCGTACTGACCATGGCGACGGCCATCTGGACCAGCAGCAGGACCACGGCCACCACGAACACGGCCCGCTTGCGCCGCCGCAGCCGTTCGAGGAGTCCCGGCGGCGCCACCGCGCTGTTCACCGGCACGCGGTCGTCGTGCCTGCTGGCCATGAATGTCGGCATGCCCTTTGTTACGTCCGCTCCGTACGCGCCTGCTCATCGGCCGGCCCACGGATTCGGGTGCGCGACGAGGCGCCGGCCGGATGATCCGGCCGGCGCCCAGGCAGGGGAGTCACGAGTATGCCCGGCCTTCCGTACAACTCAAGGAATCTCGGGCGGCTGCGTACGTACAGCCGGGCGTGCTCGGCCTCCTCCGTCTCGGCCTCGCCCCACTCAGTAAGGGGAGGCCGGGTCACGTGGCCCGGCCGAGACCGCCCTGCGCAGGGCGGCCCGCCAGGCGAAGGCCACGGCCAGTTCGACCAGACCGATCAGCACCATCCACAGGCCGAGCAGCCGGGTCAGGGCACGGGCCGACTCCGTCGGCAGGGCCAGTACGACGATGCCCGCGATGATGCCGATCGCCGCCCCGCACAGGACGAAGCCGCGGTGCGGCAGGTCCCTGCTGGCGAGGGCCGTGTACGCGGTCAGCACCCCGGACACGAGCCAGACGACGCCGAGGATCAGGGACAGCGCGGCGATGGTCTGCATCGGGTTCCGCAGACACAGGACGCCCGCCAGCACGTAGATCACCGAGATCAGCAGGGCGGCGAACCGGTTGCCCTGCTCCCGGTGGCCGAAGACCGACACGAACCGGAACAGGCCGATCACGAGCAGATAGAGACCGAGGAGAACCGCCAGGACGTGCAGGGTCTCATCCGGCCAGACCAGGACCAGGATGCCCGGGACCAGCGTCGCGACGGCCGAGCCGAGGAGCCAGGTCCAGGAGGCGCCGACTCGGTCCAGCAGCACCGTGGGGTCACCCGGGGGTGCGGAAGCCGAGCCCTTGTGCCAGGGGTCCGGCCCGGTGGGCGATGCCGAACCATGCGATTCGGTCATGGTTCCTCCTCACGCGGTCGAGCGGGCCACTGCCGGACCGCCGACGGGACGGTGGGTGGATTCCCGGCCTCCAGCGTCCCGTGCGCCGGCCTCCCGCGGGTCACCCCCGGCGGGTGATCCTCCCGGCAGCTCCAGCGATGTCCTCGGGGCTTTCCGGCAGTAGTGCCGCTTCCTCGGCGTCCTCATGGCTGTTCCGGCAGTTGGCGCATCTCCACGACGCGCAGCCCCAGTGACCGGCAGCGGGCCAGCAGCCCGTACAGATGCGCCTCGTCGACGACCGGGCCGAACAGGATGGTCTGGCCGGAGATCAGCACGTGATCCATCTCCGGGAACGCCTCGGAAAGCGTCTCCGACAGATGTCCCTCGACACGGATCTCGTACTGCATGGGGAGCTCCCCCCGGCGAGCGGCCTGGGGCAGGCGGACGGCCTTTCCTACGATCATCCGGCGCGCCGCGTCGCCCGCCCTCACCCGCAGAAGGTGAACCTGGGTCCGGGGCGCCGCCTCCGGCGTTCACGCCTGTTCGAGGGAGCCTGCCGGGGCGCCCGGGTCGGGAGACTTCTTCCGGCCCGTGCCGGTCGGCAGATGCGTCGTGACCAGGAAACTGGCGAGCGTGATGCCGCCGGCCGCGAGGATCGCCGCCTTCAGACCGTTCAGCTGGGCCGTCGCGTAGGAGTCCGTGACGGCGGCGACCTCGGCCGGCGGCAGCCCGGCCTGTTCGGCCGCCGAACGCACCTCGTCGGTCGGCACGAAACTGATGCCCGCTTCGAGCGCGACGCTGGTCTGCTGGCGTGCCTCCTGAGACACGTCCGGATTCTTCGCCACCTGGGTGGTGAAGGCCTGGGCCAGGGCGCCGATGAGGATCGATCCGATGAGCGCGGTCCCGAGCGCGGAGCCCAGATTCTGGGCGGTGAACTGGAGCCCGCCGACCTCGCTGCGCTCCTCCTCGCCGACGCTGGACTGCACCACGTTGCCCAGCTGCGAGGCGAGCAGGCCCATGCCGACGCCCAGCAGGGCCATGGCCCCGGCGAACTGGGCGTCGTCGATGACCGGCTTGATGCTGGCCAGCAGCCACGCGATGGCTCCGAGCAGGGTCAGCAGAGCCAGCCTGACCACCCGGCGCGGCCCCATCACCCGTCCCAGCCTGGACGCCAGTACGGAGGCCACCAGCATGGTGACGGACACCGGGAGCAGCCGCAGTCCCGTCTGGAACGCGTCGAAGCCCTGCACCACCTGGAGATACAGCGGGATGGCGAAGAACAGCCCCAGCAGGATGAGGTTCTGGCTGAGCAGCGTCAGCAGACCGGAGCGCAGGGGCAGTTTGTGCAGCAGGGACAGATGGATCAGGGGGTCGGTGCCGTGTTCCTCCCTCCGGCGCTCCCACTTGGCGAAGACGGCCAGGACGAGCACCCCGGCGGCCACGACGAACAGCGTGGGAGCGAACCCGAAGATCGTGAAAGGCGGGTTGCGGGGCTGCACCCAGCCCCAGGAACTGCTCTGCAGGACACCGAGCACGCCCAGGCCCAGTCCGGCCGCGGACAGGGCGGAGCCCACGCCGTCCAGCCGGGGGCGTGGGTCGGGCCTGGGCGATTCGGCGATCGCCCGGCGGCACAGGAGCATCGCGATGACGACCACGACCTCCCCCGCGAAGACCAGACGCCAGGTGAGGTACGTCGTCACCCAGCCGCCCAGCAGCGGTCCGACCGCGATGCCCGCGCCGGCCAGCCCGCCGATCACGCCGTAGGCGACGGCCCGGTCCCGTCCCGTGTAGGCCTCCGCCACGAGGGCCGCCATGGCCGGCAGCACCATGGCGGCGCCGAGCCCCTCGATGACCGACCAGCCGAGCGTGAGAACCCAGACAGTGGGAGCGACCGCGGTCAGGGCCGACCCGAGGCCGTAGACCATCAGTCCGATGATGAACATGCGACGGCGTCCGAGGATGTCGCCGAGCCGCCCGCCGGTGGCCATGAAGGCCGCCATGACCAGCGCGTAGAGCGTGATGACGGCCTGGATGGCGGTGACCTCGGTGTCGAAGTCCTCGACGAGCTGGCTGATGGACACGTTCATGACGGAGGTGTCCAGGACCATCAGGAACTGGGCCGTGCCGAGCACCATCAGGGCGCGCCAGTGCTTCACCGGTAACCACCTCATCGAGTCGGCCCGCGACGCTGGTGCGCCGAACAGCGGCGTCCGCCCCTGCTCCGCTCCCATGAGACCCGAAGAACGCGTCCCCCGCCTCACCCGGCGCGGGCGACCGGAGCCTGCCTTGCGACTTTCGGTACAGCGGGTGACGATCAGTGTGCGGGGGTTACGCCGGGGAGGGAGCTGTGGACCCGGACCACATCGGATCGAACGCGTCGCCGCAGCCGAGAGATCGCGGAGGCAGAACCCCATGGCCGGGCTGCTGACCCCAGGTGGTGACCCCCTGCTCGCCGTCCGGTTCACCGTCCCGGACCTGACGGAGACCTTCGTCCGCAGGCCGCGTCTGGTCGGACGTCTGAACGAGGGCGTTCAGGGCCCGCTGACGCTGGTGAACGGGCCCGCGGGCGCGGGAAAGACGCTCCTGGTCGCCCACTGGATCTCCACGATGGACCGTCCGGGTGAGGTGGCCTGGCTGACCGTGGAGCACGAGGACACCGGACCCGGCATCTTCTGGACGTACGTCCTGGAATCCCTGCGGCGGCACGGAGCGGCGGTCCCGGACGACGTCGGCAGTCCCTCCAGCCCCGGCGACGTCGACCACTCCCTGCTGACCCGGCTCGCCGCCTGGCTGAGCGAGCGCGCGGATCCGGTGATCCTGGTGCTCGACGAGTTCGACCGGGTGGGAGCCTCGGCCGAGCTCGCGGACGAGCTCCAGTTCGTCCTGCGGCACGCGGGCGGCGGTCTGCGCCTGGTGATCGTCAGCCGTACGGAGCCGCAGCTCCCGCTGCACCGCTATCGCGCCGCCGGAGCCGTCGCCGAGGTCAGGGGCGCCGACCTGGCGTTCGTCCCCGGCGAGACGGCCGCCCTGCTGAGCCGCCACGACATCCGGCTGTCGGACGACGGCGCGCGGTCGCTGACGGAGTGGACCGGAGGCTGGGCGGCCGGGCTGCGGCTGTGCATCCTCGCGGCGCAGCACGTGGACGATCCGGACACCTTCATCAAGAACTTCGAGGCGGGTCAGAGCACGCTCGCCGACTTCCTGCTGGCCGAGGTGCTGGAGGCGCAGTCGGACGAGACCCAGGACCTGCTGCTGCGGTCGAGCATCCTCGAACAGATACACCCGGATCTGGCCAACGCCCTGACCGGCCGGGACGACGCGGAAGCCATCCTGGCCGGGCTGCAGCACGCCAACGCGTTCGTCGAGGCCATCGGCCACTCGTGGTACCGGCTGCACCCCTTGTTCGCGGAGATCCTGCGGGTCCATCTGCGCGTACGCCAACCGGGTGTGGAACCCGAGCTGCACCGGCGGGCCGCCCGCTGGCTCAGCGACGCGGGACTGCTCGCGGAGGCACTGCCGCACGCGGCGGGAGCGGGCGAATGGGAGCTCGCGGCGGGCCGCTTCATCGACGAGCTGGCCATCGGCCAACTGCTGACGGGACTCGACGCCGAGCGCCTCGACGGATTGTTCGCCGCCATGCCGCCGGATGCCGCCGGTCCGGCCGCGTGCCTGGTGCGCGCCGCCCGTGAGCTCGTCCGCCACGACGTCGACCGGGCCCTCGAATTCCTGCGGCGGGCCGGGGAGAACCTGACCGACGAGGGCGCCGACACGGCGGCTCTGCGGCTGAGCCACGCGCTGCTGAGGGTGTTCACCGCCCGGCTGACGGGCTCGGCCGAGCGGGCGGAGGCGGCGGCCGAGGACATGAAGGCGGCGGAGCTGCTCCTCCCGGCCGAGCGGCTGGAACAGCACCCGGAGCTGCCGGCTCTGATGCTCACGGACCTGGGCTCGGCGCAGCTGTGGGCGGGGCGGTTCGACGAGGCCCGGACCTCGCTGTCCGCCGCCGCGCGGGTGGATGACGGACCGTCCACCGCGTACCCCCGGCACGAATCGCTCAGCCGGCTCGCCCTGATCGACTTCCTGTGCGGCCGGCCGGGCCGCTCGGAGTCGCACGCTCGGGCGGCGGTGGCCGAGGCGGAGCGCTCCGGTCTGCCGCCCGCAGCCCGGACTGGGGTCGCCCAGCTCGTCCTGGCCGCGGTCGCCGTCGACCGTGACGATCTGCCCGTGGCGCAGACGCACCTGGACCAGGCGACCGCCTCCACCACGGCCTCGCGCGATCCCGTCGCGACGGCCGGCCTCGGTCTCCTGCGCTCCCGGATTCTGCTGGCCAAGGGGCATCCGAAGGAGGCGCTGCGCGTGCTGCAGGAGCTGCGGCGGCCCCCGCAGGGTGTCGAGCCCTCGCCGTGGGTCAGCGGTCGGGCCGCGCTGGCCATGTCCACCGCGCATCTGGCCCTGGGCGATCCGCTCGCCGCGTTGGACGTGCTCGCGGAGGAGGGCACCAGCGGGCCGGAGGCCACGGCGGTCGCCGCCCGTGCCCGGCTCGCGACCGGTGACGGAGAGACGGCACGCGCCCTGCTCGACGACATCCCCACCGAGCTGGACGAAGGGCCGGGCATCGCGGTCCGGGTGCTGCTGGTACGGGCGCAGACCGCGGACGCGCTGGGCGACGACTCCACCGCACAGCGGCTGGTGGCACGCGCCCTGCACCTGGCCAGGCCGGAACATCTGCGACTGCCGTTCGTGGAGGCCGGACCCTGGCTGCGGTCGTTCGTACGACGTCGGCCCGTACTGGCCCAGGGCCATGAGTGGCTCCCGGCGATGGCCGCGGTCCGGGGCACCGAGCCCGCCCCGCGGCCGGATCACGCGCTGGTGATCGAACCGCTCAGCGAGCGCGAACAGGAGGTGCTGGAACGTCTGTCGCAGATGATGTCGAGGGACGAGATCGCCGCCGACCTGCATCTGTCGGTCAACACGGTCAAGACCCACCTCAAGAGCGTCTACCGCAAGCTCGCCGCGACCCGCCGGGGAGAGGCCGTACGGCGGGCCCGCGACCTGCACCTTCTGTGAGCAGCGGACCCGTGCCGTTCGTTGCCCTCCGACCCGGTCAGTCGGTGTCCGTGTCCGGCCGCGCGACGCAGAGCGCCCAGATGACGAACCCGTACAGGGCGATCAGCGTCAGCGACCAGACGGGGTAGTACGGGATGTCGAGGAAGTTGGCGATGATCAGCAGGGCCGCGATGCCCACGCCGACCACGCGTGCCCAGGTGGCCGCCGTGAACAGACCCAGGCTCACGACCACGGCGATCGCGCCGAGCGACAGGTGGATCCAGCCCCAGCTCGTCAGGTCGAACTTGAAGACGTAGTTCTGGCTGGTGACGAAGACATCGTCCTTGGCGATCGCCATGACGCCCCGCAGGATGTCCAGGACGCCGGAGACGAACAGCATCACCGAGGCGAAGATCATCAAGCCGCCGGCCGCCGTCAGGGCGGTCTTGGAGTGGGTGTGATGCTGGGTGGTTGCCATGGCAGAACCTCCGTTGCACGGGCCGCGACCGCAGCCAGTCACCACCGAGCCTGCGACAGCCGGCCCCCTCCGGCCTCACCCCCTGAGGGTGACGATGAACGGACCCGGTCCGTGGCACCCGGGACCAGGAGCTTGGGACCCGGGATCAGGGACCCGGGTGCGAGGGGAGAGGCCGGGGGAGGGGAGGGGGACGGGTCCGGCCCGGCACCGGGCGCTTCCGCCCGTGCCGGGGTTCGTGGCTCGGCGGGGCGCCCGCCTGTTGTCGCCCGGGTGCCGGGTGCCGGGTGCCGGGTGCCGGGTGCCGAGGGTCGTGGTTCGGCCGGACGGCGGGCGTTGCCCGTGTGTCCGGGGGTTCGTGGTTCGGCGGGGCGCCCGCCTGTTGTTGTCCGGGTGCCCGGGTTCGTGGCTCGGTCGGACGGTCACGGTTGCCCGTGCCGGGGATCCGTGGCTCGGCCGGACTGCTGCCGCAGCTCGTGCCGGCCGGGCATTCGCGGGCTGGCCGGATGGCTGCCGCTGCCCGGGTGCGCCCCCTGCGAAGGGGGGGGCGCGGCATGGACGGACGGTCGCCGCGCTCGATGCCGAGGGCGCGGTTCCGCCCCCGGCATCCGCTGCCCGGGCCGGGGAGTCGCGGGCCCGCCGGACCGGTGCCCCGGCCGCTCCCTCGGGCCGAGCGCCGCGGGCTCAGTGGCCCAGCAGCGACCTCAGCTCGGGCTGGAGGAGGTCGCCGTGGGCCCGTACGAGGTCGTCGCACAGGTCCCAGATGCGCTCGACGGGGAGGGCCGCGGCCGTCGCGGGGTCGGCCATCGCGGCGTGCCGGATGTGCCGCGGCTCGTGATCGGTCGCGGCGCGCACCACCAGGTCGTTGACGGCGACGTACGCGCTGTTCAGGGCCGCGCACTGCGGCGGCAGCGCGCCGACGCGGGTCGGCTGCACCCCCAACGCGTCGGTCAGGCACGGGACTTCGACGACACAGTCGGCCGGGAGGTTGTCGATCAGGCCGCGGTTGGGCACATTGCCGTAGATCGTGCGCGGGGTACCGGTCAGCGTGCTGTGGATGATCTGCGGGGCGTACTCCAGGGTGCCTTCGACGGGGAGGGGCGCCCCGGAGGCGAGGGCCTCGCGGGTGCGCCGGTAGCTCGCCGCGTTCTCCTCGATGATCTCCAGATAGGCGCCCACCGGCAGCCTGAGCCGCTCGATCTCGCTGTCGTGGTGGAGGTACCACGGCACGTACTCCGAGGAGTGCTCGCTCGTCTCGGTGGGGTAGTGGCCGAGGCGACGGTACATGTCCACGCGGACCCGGCGCATCAGTCCCGGGTCCTTGGCGATCGCCTCGTCCAGGAGCGGGTAGAGGTCCTGGCCCGCGCGCTCGAAACGCAGCACCCACGCCTGATGGTTGACCCCGGCGGCCAGATGGGTGACCTCCTCGAAGGGCACGCCGACGAGCTGGGCGAGGTCGTGCATCGTCCAGTACACGGAGTGGCACAGGCCGGTGACGCGCAGGGCCGGGGCGATGCGGCTCAGATACAGGACGTTCATCGCCATGGGGTTGGTGTAGTTCAACAGCAGGGCGTCCGGGCAGAGTTCCGCCATGTCGGAGGCGAGTGCGCGGAGCACCGGGAAGGTGCGCAGGGCGCGGAAGATGCCGCCGATGCCGAGTGTGTCACCGATGGTCTGGCGCAGCCCGTAGCGGGCGGGGATGCCGAAGTCGGTGCGGGTCGCCCCGTCCATGCCGACCTGGATGATGTTGATGACGAAGTCGGCGTCCGCCAGGGCCGCGCGACGGTCGAGATGCGCGGTGATCGTGGGCTTGGCGCCGCGGACACCGGCGATGTACCGGGCGGCGCCCTCCGCCGTGGCCAGCCGTTCCGGGTCGATGTCGTGCAACGCGATCCGGGCGTGCGCGAGTTCGGGGAACGTGAACAGATCGGCCAGCAGTCCCTGGGTGAACACCACACTCCCGGCTCCGATGAAGGCGATCTTCGCGGGGGTGACGTCGTTCATGTACGGCTCCTGGTGTCGCGGGTGCGGGAGATGTCCGAAGTGCCCGTGTCTTCGGCGGTGTTCGGGGTGCTCGCGCCGGGAGGGATGCCCGGGCCGTCCGCGCGGGCCGCGGCGCGGGCCTCGTCCCAGGTGGCCTGTGCCGCCGTACCGCCGTGCGCCCGGGTGGACAGCGAACCGCAGGCGGCGGCCACCGTGAGCGCCGAGCGCAGGTCGAGTCCGCGCAGGGTCGCGGCGACGAATCCGGCGTCGAAGCTGTCGCCCGCGCCGACGGTGTCCACGGGGTCGACGGGCAGGGCGGGCACGCGCGACAGCTCGGTGCCCACGCAGGCGAGGGCGCCGTTCGCGCCGTCCTTGACGACGACCGTCGGTCCCCGGCCGGCCAGGAAGGCGGCGGCCGCGACGAGTTCGGGCTCCCCGGACAGCGCGGACGCCTCCGCCGCGTTGGGCAGCAGGAAGTCGGTGAACTTCAGCACCGGGTCGAGGAGTTCGTGGTCCCAGCGTCCCGCGGGGTCGTCATTGGTGTCGAGCGAGGTCGTCGCCCCGGTCTCGCGTGCCAGGCCGAACACCGAGGCCAGTGACCGTGCCAGACGGGGCATCAGAAAGAACGAGGCCGCGTGCACATGCCGGGAGGCCGCGATCAGCTCCCGCGGTACGTCCTCGGGACCGGTCGCCGTGAGACAGCCCGGCGCGGTGAGGATGGCCCGGTCCCCGTCGCCGGCCGTCACGACCGTCGTGAGCGGTGTGGGCAGGACCGGGTCGGTGACCAGGAAGCCGACGTCGACGCCCCGCCGGGCGAGCGCCTCGCGCACGAAGGAACCCGCGGGATCGTCACCCACCCGGCCCGCGAACGCGACCCGCAGCCCGAGCCGCGCGGCCCCGCACGCCATGATCGCCGCCGAGCCGCCCAGCACCAACCCGGCGTGCTCGACGAGCTGTTCGCGCTGCCCGAACCGCAGGGGACCGTGCAGCGGGCCGACCACGACATCCGGATTGGCGTCGCCGGCGACCAGGAGATCGAAGGATGTCATGGTGCCTAGCCCTTCAGGCCGCTCGAAGTGAGCGACTGGACAAAGGTCTTCTGCGCGAGCAGGAACGCGACCAGGACGGGCAGCACGGTGATCACATTGCCCGCCATCACCGCCGACCACTGCGTGTGGTGCTGTCCCTGGAACGTCGTCAGACCGAGTTGCAGCGTGTACTGGGTGTCGTGGTTGATCGCGATGAGTGGCCAGGACAGGTCGTTCCAGGTGCTCAGGAACGTCAGCACCGCGACCGTGGCCAGCGCCGGCCTGGCCAGCGGCAGCACGATCGAGAACAGCACCCGAAGCCGCGAACACCCGTCGATCCAGGCCGCCTCCTCCATCTCCCTGGGCAGCGCGAGGAAGAACTGCCGGAACAGGAACACCGCGAACGGGGTGACGAGCGACGGCAGGATCAGCGCCCCGAGCGTGTCGATAAGACCCATTTCCTTCATCACCAGGAAGGTCGGGATCATCGTGAGCTGGAAGGGGATCACCATCGTCGCCAGCATCAGAGCGAGCAGCGCCCGCGATCCGGCGAACCGCATCCGCGCGAAGGCGTAGCCGCCGAGCGCGCCCAGCAGCAGATTCGACAGGACGGCCACGCCCGCGACGATCAGTGAATTGGCGAACCAGCGGGGGAACATCGCGTTCCCGAGCACATACCGGTAGCCGCCCAGGTCGATCCCCTTGGGCCACAGCGCGGGCGGGAACCGGTTGATCTCCGCGTTGGACATCACCGAACTGAGCGCCAGCCACACCAGTGGCAGCGCGAAGCACAGGGTCAGCGGCGCCAGCAGCAGATGCCAGCCGCTCGGCCTGCGGGAGGTCGCGGGTGAAGTCATCGGACCGCTCCTTCGATACGTTCCCGGTGGCGCCGTACGAGGTGCAGCGCCCCGCCCGCCACCAGCAGGGCGAGGGCGAGGACGTACGCCGCCGCGGCCCCGTATCCCGCGGTGAACATCTGGAACGCCTGCTGCCAGACGAAGTAGACGACCACGCCGGTCGATCCGAGCGGCCCGCCCTTCGTCGTCACGTAGATGAGGTCGAACACCTGGAGCGCCGTGATCAGTTGCCACAGCAGCAGGAACACGGTGACCGGGGTGAGCGTCGGCAGGATGATGTGGCGCAGCACCCGCCGGCGGCCCGCCCCGTCGATCCGCGCGGCTTCCACGAGTTCGGGCGGGACGTCCTGGAGCGCGGCCAGATACACGACGACACAGAAGCCGACACCGCTCCACAGCGAGATCAGCACCAGCAGATAGATCGCCTGGTCCGGGTCGGTCAGAAAGCCCTGCGGGGAGAGCCCGATCTTGTGCAGCAGGGAGTTCGCGACGCCGAACTCCGGGTCGAGGATGAACGAGAACAGCACGCCCTGCGCGGTCGCCGACACCACGAACGGAACGAAGACGAGCGTGCGGTAGAGGCCGATGAACCGGATGCGGCGGTTCAGCGCCAGGGCGAGCGCCAGCCCGCCGACCAGGCTGAGCGGCACGTACAGGGCGGTGTACAGCAGCGTATTGCCCACGGCCGTATGGAAGTTGGGGTCCTGGAACAGCGCCCGGTAGTTGTCGAGGCCGACCCAGCGGCCAGGGGTGACCAGGTCGTCGGCGCGGAAGGAGAGGAGCAGCGACCACACGACGGGCACGATGCTCAGACCGAGGATCACGACGACCGCCGGGCTGATGAACGCCCAGGCGGTGGCCGTCTCGCGACGGGTACGGCGGCGGGCGGCGCGCCGCGCGGCGGCCGGGGCCGGCGCGGCGCCGGGTGCGAGCGTGAGGGCGCGGGGAAGGGTGGACATGACGGCCTCCTTCAGCTGGATGTCAGCTGGGAACGTCTGAAGTCGAGGTCACCGGGGGATGAGCAGGGCCGCGTCGGCCGTGCCGGCGCACCGGCGGATGGCGTGGGCGGGGGAGTCCTTGCCGAGCAGGACCGAGACGATCGCCTCGCCGAGAGCCTGGGAGATCTGCGGGTAGGCCGCGTGCACGGGCCGGACCCGGGCGGAGGTCAGCGTCTCGGTGAACACGTCGAGCCCCGTGGTCGCCGCGGAGTGCTCGCGCCACTCCGGCCGCCGTGCGGTGGCCGAGCTGAGCGGGAGGCTGCCCTCCGAGATGCCCCAGCGCGCGTCCTGGGCCGGCTGGATCATCCAGCTCACGAACTCGACGGCGGCCCGGGAACGGGCGGAACCGTTGTCGAACACGGTCCAGGTGTCCGGTCCGGAGATGGTGATCGGCCTGCCGTTGTACGTCGGCAGCGGGACGACGTCGTAGTCGATCTTCGCAGTGATGATGTCCGGCAGCTCCCAGGGCCCGGTGGCCACCATCGCCATCCGGCCGCCCAGGAAGACCTGGTACATCTGCTCGCTGCCGGGTTTGGGGTCGACGTACACGCTCTTGTCGTGGGCCAGCCGGGCAAGGGTCCCAAGGGCCCGGGTGCCCTGTTCGGCGAAGCCGATGCCCTTGCCGTCGGCGGAGACCACCTCGCCGCCGAGGTCCCAGATCATCGGCCACAGCCGCCAGACGGTGTCCTCGTCGCCCGTGCCCGGCCAGCCCGTGCCGAACACCCCGCGCCCGGGGTCGGTCAGTCTCCGGGCGGTGTCGACGAACTCGTCCCAGCTCCAGCCCGGCTTCGGGTAGGGGACCCCGGCCTGCCGGAACAGCTTCTTGTTGTAGACGACGGCCAGCGAGTCGAGCACCGCCGGGGCGGCGCGCACCTTGCCGTTGACGGTGACCGCGTCCCGTACGGGCGCCCAGAAGGAGTTCCACGGCGGGGTGCCCTGGTGCAGCGCGGACGTCAGGTCGACGACCCGGGGGCTGCGCGCGACGCTCGCCAGGTCCGAGCCGAAGATGTACGCGATGTCGGGGTACGAGCCGGCGGCGAGCGCGGCCGTCACCTTCTGGAGCATCGCGTCGGCCAGCACCCCGCCGCCCGAAGCGTCCACGCGGATGCGCGGATGGGTGCGGTTGAAGTCGGCGACCATCGCCTCCACGACCTTCCTGGCCGTGTCGTTCTGGCCGTGCCACAGTTCGACGGTCACCCTGCCGTCGGCGCCGACGCCGTCCGAGGGTCCGCCGCAGCCGGCGACGGCCCCGGCCGCTGCCGCGCCCAGGAGCACCCGGCGCCGCGCGATCGCGCGTGTCATCCCGGCCCCCGTCAGCGGGTCTTGCGGACGTAGTCCGCGCTGCCGGGGGTCGAGACCATGACGTCCCGGCGCACGATGCTCAGCCGGTCGCCGAAGGCCGACCGGGCCTTGCGCAGACCGCTGTCGGTGTACTCGATGACGACCACCCGGTCGTGGAACGCCTTCGCGTACGCGCCGCACTCGTCGTACTCGCCGCACTCCTCCGCCACCGCGAAGTCGAGCCCGGTCCGCGCCCTGAGCCCCGCCAGTTCGACGGTGTTCTTCTGCCCGATGGCCAGATGCCGGGCGTGCGCGTGTTGCGACAGCAGAGTGATGAACGCGGTGGCGTCGTCCGCGCTCAGCAGCTTCCGGGAGCGGGTGTAGCTGTCGTAGTTGTCCGGCTCGATCGCGTCGAATCCCTTGGTGGCGCACTCGTCGATCCACCGGTCGACGCGCGCCGCCACCCGCCGGCGCTTGGCGGGCGTCCGGATGTCGAGCAGCGCCTCGTTCCAGTCCTGGTCGACGACGACCTTGCCGTCCGCGTCCCGCAGCAGCAGGTCCGCGGGCCACTGCCCGCGTTCCTCCGGCTGGGCCTGGAAGGCGTTGACGTAGCAGATGTTGTACACGCCGCGCGCCGGGGACGACGAGCGGTCGCGGCTGACGATGCGCACCCCCGCGGCCGGAGGGTAGGCGCCGCCGATCTGGTAGTCGAAACCCGCGTGCAGCGGGGGGAGTTTCACGGCGGCCGGTGTCGGGTCGGGCCGGGGCGTCGGTTGCGGCGAGGTGGACTCCGCCCCGACGGGCGCCGAGGGTTCGGCCGTTGTCCCGGAGGGCTTCGGTGGCGTGACCGGGGCCTTGGACGGTGTCCTCGGGCTCTTCGGCGAGGCGCTCGTGTCCTTGCCCGCATCGCAGCCCGCGAGCGTCAGAAGGCCGGCCAGGGCCGTGGCTGTGCCCAGAACTCCCGCGCGGAGAACACGTTTGACGGGGGGCATGTCCGCTCCATCAATCGCGAGTACGTCCCCGCCTCGGACGCTGCGAGCGGTCCTGGCGACTTTGGCCGGACTTGAACCTGGTCCGTTACCGGCTGGGCGTACCTCTGCGTGCCGGGTCGCACCACGGCACGCGAGGATCAAATCGTGCATGCCCGACTACGTCAAGTGCCGTCCCGGACAAGGGCATTCTCCGGCCTTTGTTTCGCGGGCCGGGGCGCGGGCCGGTCCTAGGGGCGCGGCGGATGCGGGGGAGGGGGCGGCAACGTCGTGACGTCCGGTGCCGGTTCGGGCCAGACGAGCAGCACCGGGCACGGCGCGTGGTCGACGACGAAGCGACCGGCCGGTCCGAGACTGTGCGGGCCGAGCCGGCTGCGGTCGCCGTCACGGGCCAGCACCAGCAGACCGGCCCCCTCCGCCGCGGCGACCACCTCCCGCTCGACCCTGCCGGCGCGCTCCAGCCGCGTCGCCGGGCCCCCGAGCCGCTCGGCCGCCGCGTCGAGGAGCTCGGCGGCAGAGGTCGTACCGAGGGTCTCCAGGAGGTCGCCCGGATCGGGCTCGGAACGTCCGCGGCCGAGAAGCCCCGCGAAGGCGCCGTGCGCGAGACCGGGCACCCCCGGGTCCGCGACATGCAGCAGCACCACGTCCGTCGCACCGGGAGCGTGCGTCCGTACGGCGTCCACGCACGCGGGCCATGTTCCCTCGACCAGCCAGACGACCACCCGCATGCCCATCAGCCTCCGATGACGTGGAGCGAGAACCACAGCGCCAGTACGGCGGGGACCAGTGCCGCGGGCACGGCGATCAGGCCCAGCCGGGTGAACTCCTTGAGATCGACGCCGTGTTCGTGCTGATGCACGATACGTCGCCACAGCAGCGTCGCCAGGGAACCCGCGTACGTCAGGTTGGGCCCGATGTTGACGCCGAGCAGCACGGCAAGGACCGCGCCCGCGCCCGAGTCGGCGGCCAGCGGCAGCAGGACGAGGACCGCGGGCAGGTTGTTGATCAGGTTGGCCAGCACGGCGGCGATGGCGGCGATGCCGAGCAGCGCCGACAGCGAGCCGCCTTCCGGGAGGAGGTGGTCGAGGGCGTCGGCGAGCCCGTTGTCGACCACCGCGCGGACGACGATGCCGAGCGCGAGGACGAAGGCCAGGAAGGACGGCGCGGCGGCGCGCACCACCGTGAGCGGGGTGGTGCGGCGACGGACGAGGGCGCGGGTGGCCAGGACGAGCGCCCCCGCCGCGGCGGACCAGGCCGGGTCGACGCCGACCGCCGAGGCGAGGACGAAACCGGCCAGGGTGCAGCCCACGGTGATCAGCGCGAACAGCGGCAGTTCCGGCGGCTCCTCCGCCCGCCGGGGGAGCGCGCCCGCCGCCAGGTCACGGACGAAGAAGCGACGGAAGACCAGGTACTCGGCACCGATCGCGACCAGCCAGGGCAGCACCATCAGCGCGGCGAACCGGGTGAAGCTCAGACCGCTGGCGGTGAACGCGAGCAGGTTCGTCAGGTTGGACACCGGAAGGAGCAGTGAGGCGGTGTTCGACAGATGGGTGCACGCGTACACGTGCGGCTTCGGGCGGGCCCCCATCCGCGCGGCCGTGGCGAACACGACGGGGGTGAGCAGCACGATGGTGGCGTCCAGGCTGAGCACCGCCGTGATCGCCGAGGCGAGCGCGAAGACCGCGGTGAGCAGACGGCCGGGCTGTCCCGCCGCCCAGCGGGCCATCCACGCGCCGCACGCCTGGAAGAGCCCTTCGTCGTCGCAGAACTTGGCCAGGACGAGGACCGCCGCCAGGAAGCCGATCACCGGACCCAGGTGTGCGGCCTCCGCGCGGACGTGGTCCCAGGAGATCGCCCCGGTGGCCAGGACAAGACCCGCGGCGGGCACGGCGACCACCGCCTCGGGCCAGCCGAACGGCCGCACCACCGCGCAGACGAGGACGGCCGCGAGCAGGACGACGGACAGCGACTCGGCGAACGGACCGCCGAGAGCCGCGGCGAGCGGGACGGCGACCTGCGTGCCGGGCCCGGCGGAGAGGGGTCCGGCGAGGGGACTGCCGGGACCGGGGGAGAGCGCCCCGGCGAGCAGGGCTCCGGACGTGCCGGTGACGGCTTGGACGAGCGGGCTGTTCAGGATCGGGTCCTCCGGGCGGTGATGACGGCGCCCTCCATCACATCAGACACCCCACCGCCCGCCCGCGTACGCCCTGCCCCCGCGTCACGGACCCACCCCGCAGTTCACCCTCGAACGGCTCTCACTCCTCGCCGAGAAGCGACAGCTCCGCCCAGATGGTCTTGCCGTCCGGGGTGTGCCGGCTGCCCCAGCGCTGGGTGAGTTGGGCGACCAGGAGCAGCCCGCGTCCGCCCTCGTCGAAGGTCTTGGCCCGGCGCAGATGCGGCGCGGTGTGGCTGCTGTCCGAGACCTCGCAGATCAGGGTCTCGGCGTCGTGGATGAGCCGCAGCCGGATGGGCGGCTCGCCGTAGCGGATGGCGTTGGTGACCAGCTCGCTCACCACGAGCTCGGCCGTGAACGTGGCGACGGTCAGCTCCCAGACCTCCAACTGGTCGGCGACCTGCTTGCGGATCGGCGCGACGAGGGCGGGGTCGGCGGGAATGTCCCAGGTCGCCACGTCGGAAGAGGCGAGGCCGTGGGTACGGGCGAGCAGCAGCGCCACGTCGTCCGGCGCGCCGCCCACGGGAAGCAGCGACTGGAGGATCGCGTGGGCCGCCCCCTCCAGGGACCGCGACGACTCCTCCAACGCCCGGCAGAACAGCCGCAGTCCGGTCTCGGCGTCCCGTTCGCGGCTCTCGAGCAGGCCGTCGGTGTACAGGGCCAGCACCGTGCCCTCGGGCAGGTCGAGGTCCACGGACTCGAAGGGCAGCCCGCCCAGACCGAGCGCGGGACCGGGCGGCACGTCGATCTGCCGGGGCGGGCCGCCCGGCGGCAGCACGAAGGGGGCCGGATGGCCCGCGCTGGCGAGCGTGCAGCGCCGGGACACCGGGTCGTACACCGCGTAGACGCACGTGGCGCCGACCTCTCCGGTGGTCCCCTCGGACCCGGCCTCGGTGGACAGCCGTACGACGAGGTCGTCGAGGTGCGTGAGCAACTCGTCCGGGGCCAGGTCGATGTCGGCGAGGGTGCGGACGGCGGTGCGCAGCCGGCCCATCGTCGCCGAGGCCTGGATGCCGTTGCCGATGACGTCGCCGACGACCATGGCGACCCGCATCCCGGACAGCGGGATCACATCGAACCAGTCGCCGCCCACTCCGGCTCGCGCCGCCGGCAGATAGCGCGACGCCGCCTCCAGGGCCACCGTCCGGGGGAGGGACTGCGGAAGCAGGCTGCGCTGCAGGGCCAGCGCGGTCTGGCGCTCGCGAGAGAACCGGCGGGCGTTGTCGATGCAGACGGCGGCCCTGGCCGTGACCTCCTCGGCGAGCAGCACGTCGTCGGCGGTGAAGGGTTCGGGCCGTCGGAACCGGCTGAGGACGGCGACCCCGAGGGTCCGGCCGCGGGCCCGGATGGGCACCGACATGGTGGCGTGGATGCCGTACTCCTGGACGCGTCTGCCGCGCAGTCCGTCCCAGCTCAGCCACTCCCTCAGCGTCCCGGCCGCGTTCGGTGCGACGAGCGGCCGGCCGGCGATCAGCGAGTCGGCCTGCGGGGAGGACGCGGGATACACGTCGATGTCGCCGGGTTCGACGACCGGAACGCCCTCGCGCAGCGACCGGTGGGCGGCGCGGCGGAGCATGATCGGGGCGGTCGGCGGCTCGACACGGTACTCGGCGCCGTTCTCCGGTGGGTCCAGCAGATCGACGCTGACGAAGTCGGCGAGGGCGGGGACGCAGACGTCGGCCAGTTCCTGGGCCGTGCGGGTGACGTCGAGGGTGCTGCCGATGCGCACGCTGGCCTCGTTGACGAGCTGGAGCCGCTTGCGGGCCCGGAACTGCTCGGTGAAGTCGTGCGCGGCCACACACACGCCGAGCACCCGCCCATGGGTGTCGGTCAGCGGGGCGATCCGCGCGAGCCAGTGGTGCGCCCGCTCCTCGCCGCCGCTGCGCGCGTAGGTCTCCACGTCACGCCCCCGGCCGGAGGCGAGGACCTCGGCCATCTCCCGCTCCAGCTGCTCGCCGGCCCGCCGGTCGCCGATCTCGGAGACCCGCAGGCCCCGGATCCGGTCCTCCGGGAGGCCGGTCACCTCGGACATGGCGTCATTGAGGCCGTACAGCCGCAGCCGCTCGTCGTAGACGGCCATGGCGCAGGGCGCCTGGGCGAGGACCGCGCGGATCAGCGGGTCCTCCATGCCGCGGGGCTCCCGGTCGGCCGACGGGGTGAGCAGGAGCCATTCACCGTTCCGCTCCAGGCGGTGCGCGAGCAGCCACACGGACAGGACGCGGCCGTCGCGGTGGCGCAGGGAGAGTACGCCGTTCCAGCGGTCGCCGGTGGACCCCAGGGGCGGGGCGGTGTCCGCGAGCGCCAGGATATCCGTGGCCGGGCGGCCCTCGATCTCCTCGGGTGCGTAGCCCAGGAGCCGACGGGCGCCCTCGCTCCAGCGGATCAGGGTGCCGTCCCCGTCGATGACCGCCCGTGCGGTGGCGGCCTCGTCGAGAGGGTGGACCGGGCTCATCATCGCCACTTTCCCTTGTGCACACTCACCGTGAACAAGCGCGTCGTCCGGGTTCCAGCCTAGTGGCTGGGCGTCCCGCGCACCCCCGAACAGGGAGGGCCCGGACAGCCATTCGGACGGTGCGTTTTCGGCCGATGCGGCTCGCGGTGCGGAAGTGACGGTCCGACCCTTGACGCCCCGGTGTGCCCCTCCGTCAGAATCTGTTTGTTCGCGATCAGTTGTGATGACTTATGGGCACTGATGAGGGAGAGTCGCCGTGACGGTCACTCGAAGATCGGTATTGATCGCAGGAACGGCCGTACCCGCCGCCGACGCGCTCACCGGCGCCGCGGACGCCCGGCCGACGGCTCCCGGGCACCTTCCGGGGCGCCGCACGCTCGCGCTGCGCGACGGCTGGCGCTTCGCGCTGGCCGATCCGGGCGGTATCACCGACCCGACCGGCGCCTACGAGGGGGCCGAGCGGCCCGGCTACGACGACTCGGCGTGGCGCTCGGTGGCGGTGCCGCACGACTGGAGCATCGAACAGGCCCCGACCACGGAGCACGGCACCACCAGCGGCACCGGGTTCTTCCCCGGTGGCCTGGGCTGGTACCGCACCGCCTTCACCCTGCCGTCCGCCCTCGCAGGCAAACGGATCTCGGTGGAGTTCGACGGCGTGTACATGGACGCCTCCGTCTACTGCAACGGCGAGGAGGTCGGCCGCCACCCCTACGGGTACACCGGCTTCGCCTTCGATCTGACCGGCAGGCTGCACACGGACGGCGGCACCGAGAACGTCATCGCGGTCCAGGTGCGTAACCAACTCCCCAGCAGCCGCTGGTACTCGGGCAGCGGGATCTACCGCGAAGCCCGCCTGGTCGTGACGGAGGCGATCCACGTCGCGCGCTGGGGAACACGTGTCACGACACCGGAGATCGACGGGGAGCGGGCGGTGGTCCGGGCCCGGACCACCGTCGTCAACGAGACCGGCGCCCCGGCCGACGTCCAGGTGGTCTCACGGGTCGTCGGCCCCGACGGCAGGACCGTCGCCCGCACGGCCAGTACGGTCGGCGTCGGCGACCGGACCGACGAGACCCATGAACTGACGGTCGACAAGCCGAAGTTGTGGGACTTCGCGACCCCGGAGCACCGCTACACGCTGGAGACCGAACTGCGGGTCGGCGACACCGTCGTCGACACCTTCCGCACGCCGTTCGGCATCCGCACCTTCCGCTTCGACCCGGACGAGGGATTCCACCTCAACGGCACCTACACCAAGATCAAGGGCGTCGACCTGCACCACGACCAGGGCGCCCTGGGCACGGCGATCAGCATCGACGCCGTACGCCGCCAGATGACCATCATGAAGTCCATGGGCGTCAACGCCTTCCGCACCTCCCACAACCCGCCCTCGCCGCAGATCGTCGAGGTCTGCGAGGAGCTCGGCATCGTCATGATGGTGGAGGCGTTCGACTGCTGGCGGACCGGCAAGACGGCCTACGACTACGGCCGGTTCTTCGACGAGTGGTGCGAGAGGGACGCCACCGAGATGGTCCTCGCGGCCCGCAACTCGCCCGCCGTGGTGCTGTGGTCCATCGGCAACGAGATCCCCGACTCCACCTCCACCGCCGGGCTCGCCATGGCCGACCGGATCATCGGCGCCGTCCGGGCCGCGGACGACACCCGCCCGCTGGTCATCGGTTCCGACAAATACCGCCGCGTGCCCGCGAAGGGCTCCGCGGCCGACCTCATGCTCGCCAAGCTCGACGGCCTCGGCCTGAACTACAACACCGCCAAATCGGTGGACGCCCTGCACGCCGCCTACCCGCACCTGTTCCTGTTCGAGTCCGAGTCGTCGTCCGAGACCTCGACCCGCTCCGCCTACCAGGAGCCGGAACACCTCAACACCGGGGAGAACCACACTCCGGGCCGGCGCGCGGTCTCCTCCTACGACAACAACCTCGCCTCCTGGACCATGAGCGGCGAATACGGTCACAAGAAGGACCGGGACCGCAAGTGGTTCGCGGGCGAGTTCTTGTGGTCGGGCATCGACTACATAGGCGAGCCCACGCCGTACGACGTCTTCCCGGTGAAGGCCTCCTTCTTCGGCGCGGTCGACACGGCCGGATTCCCGAAGGACATGTACCACCTGTTCAGGAGCCAGTGGACGAGCGAGCCCATGGTCCATCTGCTGCCGATGAGCTGGAACCACACGGTGGGGGACACCGTCGAGGTCTGGGCCTACGCGAACGTCGACACCGTCGAGCTGTTCCTCGACGGGAAGTCCCTCGGCACGCGGACGTTCGACACCAAGAAGACCACCGACGGGCGTACGTACCTGGAGACGACGGAGGCGACCGGCGACGACAAGACCTTCACCGACGGCCCGTATCCCGGGAGTTACACGAGCCCGAACGGCAGCGCGGGCAAACTGCATCTCCTGTGGAAAGTCCCCTACGCGCCAGGGGAGTTGAAGGCGGTGGCCCGGCGGGACGGCAGGGCGGTCGCGACGGACGTCCTGCGTACGGCCGGGGCCCCGCACGCGATCCGTCTGACCCCGGACCGCGTCTCGCTCGCGGCGGACGGGCGTTCACTGGTGTTCGTGACCGCCGAAGTGGTCGACGCCCAGGGGGTCGTGGTACCCGACGCTGAGGACCTGATCGCGTTCGATGTCGACGGTGGTTCGCTGGCCGGCCTCGACAACGGCCGTCAGGAGAGCGCCGAGCGGTACCAGGCGAGTAGCCGAACCGCCTTCCACGGCACAGCACTTGCCGTCGTCCGCGCCGGAACGAAGCCTGGTGCCCTGAAGGTGAGCGCGCGGGCTTCGGGACTGCGTGCGGGCTCCACGACCGTACGCGCCACCCCCGCCGGGTCCCGGGCGGCCACCCCCGCGACGCCGTTCCCGCCCGACCACTCGGCAGCCCCCGACTACCCGTACGCGGACGCCAGTTACTCGGGCCGCCCGGACTCCCTGCCGGCCGCGATGCTCGACGGCGACGCGGCCACCGGCTGGTCCAACGCCTTCTACAAGTCCGCGACGGCCCTGCTGCCCGCCTTCAGTGGGGCCCGTCCCGGGGACTGGGTCTCGGTCACCTGGGCGCGCCCCCGCCGCGTGGACCGTGTCGAGGTCTCCTTCACCGTCGACGCGACCCACACCCGCCCGGCCGGCGTCGAGGTCTCGGTGTGGGACGGGGAGCGGTACGCGCCGGTGCGGGGGGCGGCCGTCGACTGGGCCACGACGTCGGACGCGCCGACCGTGATCACCTTCGACGCGGTACGCGGCTCACGGCTGCGTCTCGTCCTGGCGAGCGGTCACCCGGGCGCCGCCGACGGCGGACTGCGGATCAGCCGGCTGGAGGTCCCGGTCGTGTGACGGGCCGGGGTCGAGGGCCCGCCGCTCGTGCTCGGTGAGCGTGTGGAGCTCGCCGGGCCCGAGGGGACGGTGCACCTCGACGTACTCGCCGTGCGGCAGGCGTCTGACGACGCCGGTCGCACGGCCGTGCGCCACCAGTTCGCGGTCCCGCAGTTGCAGACCCAGACAGAAGCGCCGTGTCACGACGAACACGACGACGGGAACGACCAGCAGGGAGATCCGCACCGTCCACGTCACCGTGTTGATCGACAGATGGAAGCGCGTCGCGACGACGTCGTTGCCGCCGCCCGCGAGCAGGATCAGATACAGGCTGATCCAGGCCGCCCCGAGCGCGGTGCGCACCGGTCGGTTGCGGGGCCGGTCCAGCAGATGGTGCTCGCGCCGGTCGCCGGTGATCCATGCCTCGACGAACGGGTACACCCCGATGGCGACGAGGAGCAGGGGGAACACGAGAACGGGGACGAGCACGCCGAGCACGAGGGTGTGGCCCCACAGCGTGATCTCCCAGCCGGGCATCACCCGCACCAGTCCCTCGGCGAACCCCAGGTACCAGTCCGGCTGGGCGCCCGTCGACACCTGGTCGGCGCGGTAAGGGCCGTACGCCCAGACCGGGTTGACGGTCGCGACCGCCGCGATCAGCGCGAGGACGCCGAACACCAGGAAGAAGAAGCCGCCCGCCTTCGCGAGATAGACCGGCATGAACGGCGTTCCCACGACGTTGCGTTCGGTCCTTCCCGGCCCCGCGAACTGGGTGTGCTTGTGGTACACGACCAGGATCAGATGGGCCACGACGAGCGCCGCCATGATGCCCGGGATCAGCAGGACGTGCAGCGCGTAGAAGCGGGCCACGATGTCATGACCCGGGAACTCCCCGCCGAACAGGAAGAAGGACAGGTAGGTGCCGACGACCGGTGTCGCGAGGAGCGCCCCGTTCACGAACCTGAGCCCCGTCCCGGACAGCAGGTCGTCCGGCAGCGAGTAGCCGAACAGGCCCTCGAACAGGCCGAGGAGCAGCAGCGTCCAGCCGAGGACCCAGTTCACCTCGCGGGGCTTGCGGAACGAGCCCGTGAAGAAGTGCCGCATCATGTGCGTGAGCATCGCGGCGAGGAAGACGAGCGCCGCCCAGTGGTGGATCTGCCGGATGAGCAGCCCGCCGCGCACGTCGAAGCTGATGTCGAGCGTGGAGGCGTACGCCTCGGACATCCGGATGCCATTCAGCGGGACGTAACTACCGTGGTAGGTCACCTCGTTCATCGACGGATGGAAGAACAGGGTGAGGTAGACGCCGGTGAGGACGAGGACGACGAAGCTGTAGAGGCAGATCTCGCCGAGCAGGAAGGACCAGTGGTCCGGGAAGACCTTGCGCAGGTACCGCCTGCCGAGGGAGTGGAGACCGAGGCGGCCGTCGAGCCAGTCGGCGATCCGCTCCCCGGAGGACGCTCGCTCCCCGGAGGACGCTCGCTCCCGTGAGGACGCCCGTTCCCGTGAGGACGCCCGTTCCCGGGATGGCGCCTGGTCCCGGGAGGGCCCCTGCTGACCGGCGGATACCCGCTGGTCGGAGGGCGCCTGCTCCCCGGTGGACGCTCGCTCCGCGGCGGACTCCCGCTCCCCGGTGGACGCTCGCTCCGCGGCGGACCCCCGCTCCCCGGAGGGCGCCTGCTCCGCGGCGGACCCCCGCTCCCCGGAGGGCGCCCGCTCCGCGGTGGACCCCCGCTCCCCGGTGGACGCTCGCTGGCCGGCGGACGCTCGCTCCCCGGCGGGCGCCCGCTCCGCCGCGGACGCCCGCTCGCCAGAAGGCCCCGGCTCCCCGGAGGACGCCGGTAAGCCCGTTCGTCCGGTGGCCGTCATGCGTGCCTCCCCTCGGCCGCCTCGCTCAACTCGTCCGCATCGGCTTCCTCCTCGCGCCGGACGTGCGTCAGCTTCTCGGGATTGGTGACGATGTAGACGTCGGACACCTGCTCGCCGTCCGGGGTGAGGTCCATGACCATGACCGCGTAGGGCGACGCGCCGTCGAAGACCACCGCGGAGTCGTCGCCGTTGACGCGCCGGTATCGGACGTCGAGACCGGGGCCCCGGCGGGTGGCGTAGCCGGCCAGCAGCCGTGCCGCCTTGTCCCGTCCGCGCACCGGCCGCAGACCCGCCGAGCGGGCCTTGCCTCCGCCGTCGGTCCACACCGTGACGTCCGGCGCGAGGATCTCCATCAGGGCGGTGATGTCACCGCCGAGCGCGGCGTCCACGAAGCGTTCGGTCGCCTGCCTGCGGACCCGGGGATGGGCCCGGTAGAGCGGACGGCGGGCGTGCACATGCTCCCGGGCGCGGTGCGCGAGCTGGCGGACCGCCGCGGGACTACGGTCGATGACCTGCGCGATCTCGGTGTGCGGATAGCCGAACACCTCGTTGAGGACGAAGACCGCGCGCTCCAGCGGGGTCAGCGACTCCAGGACGACCAGCATCGCGAGCGAGACGGACTCGGAGCGCAGGGCGCGGTCGTCGGCGCGCTCGACGGAGGCCGGCTCGTCGAGCAGGGGTTCCGGGAGCCAGGGGCCCACATAGGTCTCACGACGGCGGGTGATGGCGGCGCGCCGGGCGAGCGCGTGGTTGACCGCGATGCGCACGAGGTAGGCGCGCGGGTTGCCGATGTCCTCGACCGGGGAGCGGCGGGCACGGCCCGTCCATGACAGCCAGGTCTCCTGGATCACGTCCTCGGTGTCGGCGACGGTTCCGAGGATGTTGTAGACGATCGCGAACAGCAGCTCGCGGTGCTCGACGAAGACCCGCGTCGGGCCGTCGTCGACGGCCTCGGGACTTTCGGACATGGCTCGCCTCCCTTGATGCGCTCACTACTGCGAGGGGAGGAGGGGGCCCGAATGTGACACCCGACGGCCGAAATGTGACGTACGTCTCATGCGGGGTTCCGTGCGTCACACCGGCCGCGCCGGCCGCCCTCTTGAACGCGAGTCCGCCCACGCGGCACTCCGATGCCCCGGAACAAGGAGGCACGCATCGTGTTCAAGAAATGGCACGGCAATCCCTGGGCGATCCTCGTCACGCTCTCGCTCGGGTTCTTCATGACGCTCCTGGACCTGACGATCGTCAACATCGCGATCCCCGACATGGGCCAGGACCTCGACGCCTCGCTCGACGAGATCCTGTGGGTCGTCAACGCCTACACACTCGCCCTCGCCGTCCTGCTGATCACCGCGGGACGCCTCGGTGACCTGCGCGGCAAACGGAACCTCTTCGTCGCCGGCGTCGCCCTCTTCACCCTCGCGAGCCTGGCCTGCGGCCTCGCGCGGAACCCGGCCGAGCTGATCGCCTTCCGCGCGGTCCAGGGCCTCGGCGCCGCGCTGCTCATGCCGCAGACCCTGTCGATCATCGCCGAGGTGTTCCCGGCCGACCGGCGCGGCGCGGCGATGGGCGTGTGGGGTGCGGTCGCGGGGATCTCCGGCGCCCTCGGGCCGATCGTCGGCGGCGCGCTGATCACCCATCTCGACTGGCGCTGGATCTTCTACGTCAATCTGCCGCTCGGTGTCCTGGTGCTGGTGCTCGCCATGGCGATCATCCCGGGCTCGCGGGGCCCGGTACGGCACCGCTTCGACACCTTCGGCGTCGTGCTCGCCTCAGGCGCCCTGTTCTGTCTGGCCTTCGGTCTCACCGAGGGGCAGCGCTACGACTGGAACGGCTGGATCCTGTCGCTGTTCGGCGCGGCGGCGGCCCTCTTCGCCGGGTTCCTCGTCCATGAGCGCGGCCGGCAGACGCGCGATCCGCTCGTCCCGTTCTCGCTCTTCAAGGACCGCAACTTCACTCTCATCAACTTCGTGGGCGTCACGGTGTCCTTCGGTGTCATCGGGATGTTCCTGCCGCTGACGATCTACCTCCAGTCCGTCCTCGGCTTCAGCGCGCTCAAGTCGGGTCTCGTCATGCTGCCCCTCGCCCTCGGCTCGTTCGTGATGGCCGGACCCGCGGGCGTCCTCGCGGACAGGATCGGCGGCAAGTACATCCTGATGACCGGGCTGCTGGCCTGGGCCGCCGCCCTGGTCTGGATCGTGGCCGCGGCGGAGGTCGCTTCGAGCTGGACCGCGGTCGCCTTCCCGCTCTTCCTGGCCGGACTGGGCGCCGGCTGCACCTTCGCGCCGATGGCCACCGAGGTCATGCGCAACGTCCCGGCCCGGCTCTCCGGCGCGGCCTCGGGCGTGAACAACGCGCTGCGGCAGGTCGGTTCGGTTCTCGCGGGCGCCGTCGTCGGGGCCGTGCTCCAGGCGCAGCTCGCGCACACGCTCACCGACCAGGCGCGGCAGCGCGCCGGACAGCTTCCCGCCGGCTACCGCGACGGCTTCGTCGCCTCCTTCTCCCGGGCCGGGGCCGACGTGTCCGCCCGGCAGGCGACCGGCGCCCCGGCCGGCGTTCCGCACGACATCGCCGATCGCATGCGGGAGCTCGGCGGCCAGGTGTTCGGCCACGGCTTCGTCGACGCGATGGGTCCCGCCGTCCTGGTCTCCGCCGGAGTCCTGCTGACCGGCGCGCTCGCCTGTCTCGCCGTACGCCGTCACCGCGGCCCGTCCGCCAACCCGCACGCCCTGCCCGTGTACGAGCCCGAACTCGAGGAAGCGACCTCATGAGCATCGACCTCACCATCATGTACGCCGCCCACGACGCCTTCCGGCGCGACCTGGACCGTCTCGGCAAGGCGGCCGCGGACGGCACCGCCTTCACACCCCCGGTCCGCGCCGGCTGGGCCGACTTCACGCACCAGCTCCACATCCATCACACCGCCGAGGACAGCGACCTGTGGCCGCGCGTGCAGCGCAGGGTCGAGGGCCGCCCCCGTGACCTCGCCCTGCTCGCCGAGATGGAGGCCGAACACGCCCGGCTCGACCCGCAACTCGCCGCCGTGGAAAAGGCGTTGAAGGACTGCTCGGCCGAACTCGCCCCACTGGTGCACACCCTGGCCACCACGCTCGACGACCACCTCGCGCACGAGGAGGGGAGCGCCCTGCCGCTCATCCAGGAGGTGCTCACCCCCGCGGACTGGGGCGCCTTCACGGGACGTATCCGCAAGACGCAGGGTCTGCGCGGGGCGGCCGTGTTCGTGCCGTGGATCGTGGACGGCGTCGCGCCCGCCGACCGAGCCGTCTTCCTCGCCGCGCTGCCCCCGCCCGTCCGGGTCCTCAACCGGCTGTTCTGGGAGCCGGGCTACCGCAGGCGCGGTGTCTGGGGGAGCTGACCCGGCGGCGCGGGCAGATCTGGGGCGGGGTTCCGCGCAGTGGCCGCGCGGGAGTGTCCGGGACCGCCTGGGACGCCGGAACGGCCCGGGGCAGCGACCGTGCGGGGTCGGGACCGTGCGGGGGTGCCCCGGAACCGTGCGTGGTGCCTGCGACCGTTCGGTGCACCCGGGCTCGGGCGCCCGGACCGGGCTCGGGCGCACCCCACGGGGAACCCGGGCCTTCTCGGGGCCGCCGACCGAGGGCGGGAGGAACGGGGTCGGCGGCCGGTTTCGCGCGGGAGAGCCGCCGTCCCGCGCGGGGCCTTCGAGAAGGGCCGGTCCCAGTGGACTACGGGAGTTCTGCGCGCCGGGAGCGTGCGAGAGAGCCCGGCGTGGGCGCACGGTTCACACGGGGCGCATGAAATATCGAAAGCCGTTGCGACCTCTTCGAGTTGCCGACCGCTTTTGACATTCTTTCAATAAGGCCGATCTCACTCGTGCGCCTTGTTGGTCACGAGTGTGTTGTGCGAGGGTGAGCCTCCCGCGCTTGGTCAAGGGCCGGGTCTGAATCGCTGTTCGCTATTCCCGGCTGTCGACGAGCTCAAGAGGCTCCTGCCCGGCGGTCGCCGCACGGCCTTCGTCCCCGGCCGTTCTCCCGGCGTTCCGTCAAAAAGGTCTACGCCAATCGGGACTCCTTTTCGACGGGCAAGCACTTCTCTGTGCCACCTTGCACCTCGGAAGGAACCCGCTCCCGTGCGCACCCCCCGCCCACCGCTTCCCGCCCATCCGCCCGGCGGATATTTCGGCGAATCCGACGAGGATCTCGCCGCTGTGCTGAGAGGCGGGGCGGAGGCGGACACCACCCGTCCCGTCGCTCTGCTGACAGCCCGGCACTGGCGGCCGGCGTACGACTACGCGGTGATCTGCCTCGCCACTTCGTCGCAGGTCGCCTCCATGGTCACCGAGGCATCCTTCCATCACGTGCTCGACCGCCTCGCCGAGGGCGAGCGGGCTCTCGCGCTGCGGCCCCGACTCCTCGTGACGGTACGGGACACGGTCCGGAACTGGGCGGCGGACGACCGGATATCAGAAGCCCTGCCGGCCTTGAGAAAACCCGCGGGGGGCCGCGGTATGCGCCTGGCGAAGTCCATGACGGCCGAAAACCGCAAGCTCGCCGAACGTGCTTTCCTCGCTCTTCCGGGCGCCGCCCGATGCCTGTTGTGGCACACCGAGGTGGAGGACGAGTCGCTGTCCGTGCCGGCCGGCCTTTTGGGTATGGACGCCGATACCGCGTTCGCCGCCTGGGATCAGGCCCGCGAGCAATTTCGCCAGGCCTGCCTGCGCGCCCATCTGGAACTCGCCCCGACCAGGGAATGCGGTTTCCACAACCGGCTCCTCGACGCGCCGATCCGGCGCGGAGGAGCCTTGCTGCCGGATGTCCAGCAGCATCTGGCGGAGTGCTCCTACTGCCGCTACGCGGCGGCCCAACTCGGCCATTTTGAGGGAGAGTTGGGGGTCCTGATCGCCGAGTCCGTGCTCGGCTGGGGCGCCCGTCGCTACTTCGACTCCCACCGGAGCCGCGGGCGGCAAGCGCTACGGCACCGGAGCGTGTCCCCGTTCGGCGGCCGACGACAGCGAGGCGGTGGGCGTCCCGGAAAGGGTGGACGTCCGGTGGACGACGGACGCCTGGGACGTCGCGAGCGACCCGACGCGGGTAGGCGCTCCGAGGACGACGTGGGTTTGGGGAGTGGTGAGGCGCTGGCGGACGGTGGGCGTCCGGTGGTGGGCGAACGCTTTGGGGACGGCGCGGGTTTGGGGAGTGGTGAGGCGCTGGCGGACGGTGGGCGTCCGGTGGTGGGCGAACGCTTCGGGGACGGCGTGCGCTCGGAGAGTGGTGAGACCCCGGCGGGCCGTGGACGACCCGGCGCGGGTGGGCGCTCCGGAGACGACGTGCGCCCGGAAAGAGGTGCGCGCCCGGCGGCCGGTGGGCGTCCCGGGGCGAGCGGCCGCCGCCGTCTGGTGTCCCCGTTCGCCCCGACGGGGCGCCGCGCCGCCGGGCCGGCGGAAGTACCGCAGCAGGCCCTGGTCACCGGAGCAGGCCTGTCGGCCGCCCTGCTGGCGACCGTCCTCGCGGTCAGCCTGTGGCCGAACGAGGAGGGCAGCGCCGACGCGGCCGCCATCGGCGCGAGCAGCAGCCGGACACTGTCACCCACCCAGGGTTCTCAGGTCCCGCCCGTGATGTCCACCCCGTCCACCGCGGCCGGAGAGTTCGTCAAGGGGGACCGGGCCCGGCTGCGCAACGTGGACGCCGACCTGTGCCTCGACGTCCGGGACTCCAGGGCCGTGGAAGGCGCCGAGGCCACGCTGGAGGTGTGCTCGTCCGCCTGGACCCAGCAGTGGGTGTACGAGCGGGACGGACTGCTGCGCAGCGCCGCCAGTCCCGGGCTCTGCCTCGACGCGCGTGCCGACGACGGCGTCCTTCTGCTCGACCGCTGTGCCGGCGAGGACGCGAAGCAGCGCGAGGACATGCGCTACGACCTCACCGAGGAGGGCGAGTTGCTGTCCCGCGGGCGCGACGGACTGGCCGTCGCACCCGCCTCCACGGACCCCGGCGCCGACATCGTGGTCAAGGTTCGCGACTACTCCGACATACAGCGCTGGCGCACCGACGCCCGCTAGAGGCACCCCGATCCGCCGTCACCGTCGCGGACGCGGGGCCGACGGGAGCGTGGCTACGAGACGACGTCCTGCGGCGGCTTGCCGGCCACGAAGTCCGCGGCGTTCTGGACGGCGGCCAGCGCGATCCGTACCAGGGTCTCGCGGGTGACACCGGCGACGTGCGGTGACAGCACGACGTTCGGGGCTTTGAGCAACCGCAGGGCCGGGGTGGGCGGTTCGGGGTCGAAGACGTCGAGGCCCGCGCCCGCGACGGTGCCCGCGTGGAGCGCGTCCGCGAGGGCGTCCTGGTCGATCAGGGCGCCCCGCGAGGTGTTGACGACGAACGCCGTCGGCTTGAGCAGCGCGAGCCGCTCGGCATTCAGCAGATGCCGGGTCGCCTCGGTGAGCGGCGCGTGCAGACTGACGTAGTCCGATACGCGCAGCAGTTCGTCGAGTTCGACATGGCGGGCGCCGAGCCGGGCCTCCGTCTCGGCCGACGCGCGCGTGGGCCCGGCGTACACGACACTCATGTCGAACGCGACCGCGCGCCGGGCGACTTCCTCGCCGATGTGCCCGAGTCCCACGATGCCGAGCGTCTTGCCGGACAGTTCGGTGATCGACTGCTGGAGCCGGGGCAGCGCCCAGTCGGCCTCGGTCAACGCGGTGTGGGCGGGCACCAGTTGCTTGGCCAGGGCGAGCATCAGCGCGAAGGTCTGCTCGGCCACGTTCTGCTTCTCGGCGCCGCTGGAACCGATGTTGCACACGGGCACGCCCCGGTCGCGCGCGGCGTCCAGATCGACGTAGTCGAAGCCGTGGCTCGCGCACTGGATCAGCTCCAGGTCCGGTGCGGCGGCGATGTGTTCGGCGGTCACCGGCCCGAGGCCCGTGACGACGACATGGGCCTCACGCAGCGCGACGGGGTCCTCGTCCGTCGCCTCCACGACGGTGACGCGGACCTGCCCGGGAAAGAGCGTGGCGAGCGCGGCACCCGCCGTACGGCCGCCGACATGCGGAGAGACGACGGCGAGCACGTTCTTCGTGACGGTCATGCGGTTTCCTCGATGAGGTCGTCGGGGCCGAGGGAGTCCGGGCGGGCGTGCCCGGACAGCGCGAGGGTGAGATCGAACTCGGCGAGCAGACAGCGGACGACGTGTTCGACGCCCGCCTGTCCGTCGAGGCCGAGCCCGTAGGCGTACGGGCGTCCGACGAGCACCGCCCGCGCGCCCAGTGCGAGCGCCTTGAAGATGTCGTCGCCGGTGCGGACACCGCTGTCGAAGAGCACGGTGAGCCGGTTGCCCACCGCCTCCACCACGCGGGGCAGCGCGTCGGCGGCCGCGACCGATCCCGCGACCTGCCGGCCGCCGTGGTTGGAGACGACCACGCCGTCCATCCCGGCCTCGGCGGCGCGCCGGGCGTCGTTCGGGTGCAGGATCCCCTTGAGGACGATCGGGCCGTCCCAGTTCTCCCGCAGGAAGGCCAGATCCGGCCAGGTCTTGCCGGGGTCCGCGAACATGTTCACGAAGTGCATCACGGCCGCGTTCGGGTCCTCGTGCACCGGCTTGGCCAGACCGGCCCGGAACGCCGGATCCGAGAAGTAGTTGGCGGTGCCCACGCCGTGCAGGAACGGCAGGTACGCCTGGTCGAGATCGCGCGGGCGCCAGGCCAGCAGCGGCGTGTCGAGGGTGACGAACAGCGCGGTGAACCCGGCCGCCTTCGCCCGGTCCAGGAAGCTGCGGGTGACCTCGCGGTCCTTCGCCCAGTAGAGCTGGAACCAGCGCTCGGCGTCCCCCATGGCCTCGGCGACCTGCTCCATGGGGGTGCTGGAGGCGGAGGACAGGATGTACGGCACGCCCTGAGCGGCGGCTGCCCGTGCCGCGGCGCACTCCGCGTCCGGATGCATGATCGACAGCACGCCGATCGGGGCGAGCGCGAGCGGCGCGGGCAGCGAGCGGCCCAACACCTCGACGGACAGGTCGCGTTCGTGGACGTCCCGCAGCATGCGCGGCACGATCCGGCGCCGGTCGAGGGCGTCCCGGTTGGCGCGCGCCGTGCTGCCGTTGCCCGCGCTTCCCGCCACATAGCCGACCGGACCGGGGCCGAGCCGCTGCTCGGTGAGCTCCTCCAGCCGTGTCAGATCGGTGGGCAGCCGCGGTACGGCGCCCGTCATTCCGTTCAGATAGATCTCGTACTGGAAGTCGGCCCAGTGCTTCGCCATCCGTACGTCCCGCCTCTCGTCCCTGAGACCGCGCTGTACGTGGTCGATCCTGGCCACTGTGACAAGTCCAGTCCACCGTGGTGCGCACAACGTGCGGCTGGGATCATCATGCTGTGACAAACAAGTCGTCCGAGGTCCGGGAACGCGTCCGGCAGGAGATGGTCGCCGACCCGCGCGTCGTCGAGGCGATCGTCGCGGCGGTCCACGAACAGGTCCCGGTGTACGCGGCGCTCGACGACAGCCGGCTGCCCGAGGTGCGGGCCATCGCCGCCTGGGGCTTGGAGCGGCTGCTGCGTCTGTGGGCCACCGACGGCACGCTGGGGCCGGCCGATCTGCGGCGCTTCCGGGGCATCGCGTCGGCCCGCGCGGCGGACGGGCGCCCGGTGCAGGCGGTGCTGCGCGCCTACCGGGTGGCGGGCACCGTCCTCACGGACGAGGTCGCCGCCCGCGCGCCCGGTCTCGCCGCCGTCGACGCCTTCGCGCTGGCCCGCATGCTGCTCGTCACCCTCGACACCCTCTCCGAGGAGATGGCCACCGCCTACGCCGCCACCAGTGAGGACCTGGCCGCCGACCGGACCCGGGCGCTGCGGCTGCTGCTCGACGACCTGATCGCCGGGCGGCACGCCTCGGTGGGCGCGCTCACCGACCGCTCCGCCCGGCTGGGGATCCAGCTTCCGGACCCCTGCTGTCTGCTGGTGGCGGAGCCGGTCGCCGCGGACCGGCCCGACCTCGCGCACGAGACGGCGACGGAAGTGCTCGACGCGCTGGCCGGTCCCGGGGGCGAGGTGACGTCCCTGGCGACGGTACGAGGCTCCCGGGCCGTTCTTCTGCTGCCGCCGGCCGCGTCGGAGCACGTGGCGGCGGTTCTGGGCGAACGGTCCTGGCGCGGGTGTGTCATCACCGGCGAGGGCCTGGACCGGGTCGCCCTCGCGCACCGGCTCGCCGCCGACGCCCTCGACACCGCACCGGCCCACGCCCATCGGTCCGGGGGCGTACTGACGGATGCCGACGCGCAGGTCCTCGCCCTGCTCGCGGGGCGCCCGGCCGCCGCGCCGGACCACATCGCCCGGCTGGTGCTCGGACCGCTCACCGACGCCGCTCAGCGCCATTTGCTGGAGGCGCTCACGGCGTACATCGACTCGGGCTCGGCGAACGCCGCCGCGCGGGCGCTGCACCTTCATCCGCAGTCCCTGCGCTACCGCCTGCGCCGCGTCCACGAACTGACCGGCCGCGACCCGCGCGACCCCTGGCACCGCCTCACCCTGGACATCGCCCGCACGATCCGCGACTGAGGAAGTTCAGCCCCTCCGGCGATCGAGGAGCGGGGTCCGGGGCGGAGCCCCGGGATGGGACGGGCAGGGGCGGAGGGGGCGAACTTCCTTCGGTACCTGCGGCGCCGTTCAGCGGTCCGTGGCGGCCTGCCAGCCGCGCCAGCGATGGACGGTGATCACGGTCACCGGGCCGTCCGGTGGCCGGTTCCGGTACTGGGGGTACTTGTCCCGCAGCGCGTCGACCGCCGCGGCGTAGGCGTGCGGGATTTCATTGGGCACCCGATCGCCGGGCTCCGGCTCACCGGGCGGCGGGATCACGCGCGCGTCGCCGTCCGCCCGTACCCACCACAGCCGCTCCCAGTCCTCGTCGTAGGCGTCCACGAGCAGACAGACGGCCGGACGGGCGGCGATGTTGCTCAACCGCCGCAGCCGCGGTGACCGCTTGGGCTTGTGGTCGACGGCGGTGACGAGCGCGTCGCCGCAGCGCGCGAAGACGAGCGGCACCAGATGGGGTCGGCCCTCGGCGTCCACGGTCGCGAGCGTCGCCACCCGCGCCGCCAGGAACCGGCGGCGCGCCTGGTCCTCGTCCATGTCGGGCACGAGCGGCTCCCGTTCTCCGCGGACCGTTCCGGCGTCCGCGGTGGTCGGGCGGGGACACGGCGGCGCCGGCCTCCGCGCTCCCTCGTCTCGTCGGCACCTGCTGCCAGTGTGGCGCGGTCTCCCGGAGACGCGCGGTCATGGCACCGTCGGCCGGGTCACTCCTCGTCGCCGGGAGCGTCCTGCGGTTCGGCGTCCGGTCCCTGTGAGCGGACCCGCTGCACATGCTCCAGGGAGTCGCGCAGCTCGCCGAGCCAGTCGTCGGTGTGCCGCTGGACGAGTCGGACGCACCAGGCCAGGGCGTCGCTGCGGCTGCGGGCGACCCCGGCCGCGATGAGCGTGTCGAGGACCTCGCGTTCGGGCTGGCGCAGCCGGGTCATGACCGGCGCGGCGACATGCGTGAACAGGGCGCGCTCGGTGCCGCACTCCACGCCCCAGGAGACCTTCTTGCGGAAGCGGTGCTCCGCCTCGCGGGCCACCTCGACGCGGTCGTCCCTGGTGCGCTCGCGGAATTCCTGGATACGGGCCTGGAGCGCCGCCTCCTTCTCGGCGTCCGAGGCGCCCTCGGCGAGCCTCGGCTCGGGGATGCGGCCGACGACGGTGATCTCCTCACGGTCGACCGTCACCTCCGCCAGGCTCTCGAAGAGATCGTCGGGCAGGCGGCCGGCGAACCAGCCGCGCAGCTTCTCGCGTTGCTCCGTTGTAATCATGTAATCACGATTACTCCGTTGAGATCGATGTGCAAGGGCTGCGGAGGAAGTCCGCCGCAAGCGGAAGTCGAGACGGCATGCCGGTTGAAGCGGAATGTTTCAGGCCTATTGCTGAGCCGTGTCAATCCGGCCAGGTGGCCGTCGGCGGCGATCAACAACCGCTCTGTTCCGGGCCTCAGGCGTTCGAATTCTGTAACTTCACGCCACTGATTCAATACTCAAAGTTACCGAAACCCGTGGGGTCGATGTGTGTTTCCTGTGCGGACTCGGCAGACTCGCGCTCGCCGAACCGGCACTCGACCGAGCCGGTATCGCATTCGATCGAGCGGAAGGATGCACACAATGCCGAACACCGCGCGTTGGGCAGCGACTCTCACCCTGACGGCCACCGCCGTCTGCGGCCCCGTGGTCGGGTCCGCCCACGCAGCCCCCAGCCTCGGCCCGTCCGGGCTCTACGCCCCCTCCGCCCTGGTGCTCACCACGGGCCACGGCCAGAGCGCGGCCGTCACCACTCCTGAACGCGCCGTCACCCTCAACTGCGCCCCGACGGCCTCCGGGACCCACCCGGCCGCGGTCGACGCCTGCGCCGAACTCCGGGGAGTCAAGGGTGATTTCGACGCACTGACACCCAGAAACGATGTCTTCTGTACCAGGCTGTACGACCCCGTGGTCGTCACGGTGGCCGGCGTCTGGCAGGGCAAGCGGGTCTCGTACGAACGGACCTTCGCCAACGAGTGCGTGAAGAGCTCCTACGGGATGAGTGTCTTCGCGTTCTGAGAGACCGGGATCGCGTGGCCGTCGCGGACATGGACCGGGATCCGTAGCTGGGGAGTGCGGGCTCCGTCGCGAGGCGCCATGTGATTTCGCACCGAGGGTCGGTCAGACGGAGTGGGGCCGTCGGCCGGCCCTCGGCATATCCGCGTACTTCCCCAAAAACACCGGTACGAGCGCCCTGCCCCCATAGGCCACCCCCTCCGACGCCGGCCCCCGGAAACACCTCGCCCCCCGTGACGCTCTCCGGGACGACGCACCTGCCGTTGCGGCCCCGCGCCGGGTCGACCTGCGCGCCCGGCGGTGCGGGATCGCGGGCATCTGCGGGGACGGCCTACCGGTCCCCTCGGCCGGTTCGGCTTCTCCGCCGCACGGCCCACGTCCGTCACCGTTCCGAGTCACCCGGGATGCCGGCGCGGCCGAAGCGGCGTAGCGGTGGAGCATGGGTGTACTCGTCGATTGGGACCAGCGGCTGTTCACACGGGTGGCCTCGGCGCGGGTGCCCGGAGCCGATCCGGCGCTGCGGCGGCTCAGTCACGCGGCCAACCACGGGCGGCTGTGGCTCGGCACGGCAGCGGGCATGAGTCTGGTCGGCGGGCCCACGGCGCGACGGGCGGCGCTGCGCGGCCTGGGCTCACTGGCGCTGGCCTCGTTCACCGTCAACACGCTGGTCAAGTGGAGCGCCCGCCGCCCCCGCCCGGTGCTGGAAGGGGTCCCCTCGATCCGGCGCCTGGCCCGCCAGCCGCACACCACGTCCTTCCCCTCGGGGCACTCCGCCTCCGCCGCGGCCTTCGCCACCGCGGTCGCCCTGGAGTCGACGCGCTACGGCGCCCTGGTCGCGCCCGTGGCCGCCGCCGTCGCCTTCTCACGTGTCTACGTCGGGGTCCACTACCCGGGAGACGTGCTCGCCGGCGTGGCCATCGGCGCGGGCGCCGCCGCCCTCACCTGCCGCTGGTGGCCGCCGCGCCCCGTCGTGCCGGAGCGGGAGCGGCCCGCGACGCGGGCACCCGCACTGCCGCGCGGCAAAGGACTGGTCGTCTTCGTCAACGGCCGGGCGGGTGCCGGTGCCGGTTCAGGCGAAGGTGCCGGTGCCGGCGCGCCCGCCGCACCACGGTCGCCGGCCGGGCGGCTGCGCGCCCTGCTGCCCGAGGCCGAACTGATCGAGCGCGGCCCCGGCGACGACTTCGCGGAGCTGCTCGCCGCCGCGGCCGACCGGGCCGCGGAGACCGGCGGCGCGCTCGGTGTCTGCGGCGGCGACGGCAGCGTCAACGCCGCCGCCCGCGCGGCGGCCGAACGGGGGCTGGCGCTGGCGGTGTTCCCCGGCGGCACCCTCAACCGCTTCGCGCTGGACGTGGGTGTCCCGGCGTTCGAGGACACCGTGGTCGCGGTCGCGGGGGGCGAGGCGGTGTCGGTGGACATCGGCGTCGCCCGCTCGGCGGGACGGGACCTGCCGTTCCTCAACATGTTCAGCATCGGGCCGTACCGCGAACTCATGCGTATCCGGGATGAGTTGGAGCAGCGCTGGGGCAGTGGCCCGGCGGAGGCCGTCGCACTGGTCCGGGGGCTGGGCAACGCGCGTCCCGTCGAGGTGAACGTCAACGGCCGGCCCCGTCGCCTCTGGCTGCTCCTGGCGGGCAACGGCCGTTACGTCCCCGACGGCCTCGCCCCGGCCTTCCGGCCGCGTCTCGACGACGGGCTGCTCGATGTGCGACTGGTCGACGCCGACCGTCGCCTCGCCCGTACCCGCCTCGTCGTGTCCACGGTCCTCGGGACCCTGCGTCACTCACGGGTCTACGGCGCCGAGCGGGTTCCCTGGGTGGAGCTGGACGGGTTCCTCGGCGTCGACACCCTGGCGTACGACGGTGAAGCGCACCCCGGCGCGTACGGGGTGCGGCTGGAGAAGGAGTACCGCGCCCTGGTCGTGTACCGGCCCGCCCGGCCGCGGCGGGAAGCGGTCCAGTAGTCCCGCCGGGCTGTGACGCCGTTTCGATGCCGGTGCCGGTGCCGGAGACGGGTGAGGGGCCGCCGTCTCCCTGTGGACGGCGGCCCCTCGGCCTGATGGGTGACCGGGTCAGGACCCGATCACATGTGGACGACCGGTGCGGCGTCCGGGTCCTGGGCCGGGGTACCGCGGCGGTAGAGCACGAGCGCGATGAGCGCTCCCGCGGCGAAGAAGCCGGCCGACCACGCGAAGGCGGTGGTGTAGCTCTCGATCGTCGACTGGGCCCGGACCAGCTTGTCGGTCGCATCCTTGCCGGCCAGGTAACTGGTCGCGGCGCTCGCGGCGAGCGTGTTCAGCAGCGCGGTACCGATCGAACCGCCCACCTGCTGCATCGTGTTGACGGTCGCGGAGGCGACGCCCGCGTCCTCGGGGGCGATCCCGCTGGTGGCCAGCGACATCGCGGGCGGCATCACCATGCCGAGCCCGGCCCCGATCAGCAGCAGCGGCGGCAGCACGTCGGCCGAGAAGGACGAGCCGAGGTCGATGCCGGTCAGCCAGACCATGCCGAGCGCGGCGACCGCGAAGCCCGCGGGGATGACCGCCTTCGGCCCGATCCGGGGCACCAGGATCGTGGTGGACACCTGGGCCATGATCATCAGGGTCGCCATCATCGGCAGGAACGCCACACCGGTCTTGGTGGGGCTGAAGCCGAGGTTGAGCTGAAGGTAGTAGGTGAGGAAGAGGAAGACGCCGAACATGCCCGCGCCGGTGATGAGCACCGCGAGGAACGAGGCGGCCCGGTTGCGGTCGAGCAGGACGCGCATCGGCAGGAGCGGGTGCTTCGCCCGTGTCTGCCACCAGGCGAACGAGGCCAGCAGGATGCCGCCCGCGGTGAGGAAGCCCCAGGTGGCCGGTGAACTCCAGTCGTGCGTCTCGGCGTTGGAGAAGCCGAAGACCACGGCGAACAGACCGGTGGAGACCAGCAGGGTGCCCGGCAGGTCGAGCTTGGAGTTCGCCGCGTCACGGTGACCGCTCAGCAGAACCCAGCCGCCGGCGAAGGCGACGACCGCGAAGACGAGGTTGACGAACAGCGTCCAGCGCCAGTCGAGGGCGTCGGTCAGGAGGCCGCCGAGCAGCAGGCCCACGGCGCCACCGGCACCGGCGATCGCGCCGTACACGCTGAACGCCTTGGCGCGCTCCTTGGCGTCGGTGAACGTCGTGTTCAGCAGGGAGAGGGCGGCCGGCGCGAGGAGGGCGCCGAACACGCCTTGCAGTGCGCGGGCGGTGACCAGCATCCCGAAGCTGTTGGAGACGCCGCCCAGGACGGAGGCCCCGGCGAATCCGGCGACACCGACCAGGAAGGCGGGCTTGCGTCCGAAGAGGTCCGCGATGCGCCCGCCGAGCAGCAGCAGGGAGGCGAAGGCCAGGGAGTACGCGGTGACGATCCACTGCCGGTTGCCGTCGGAGAAACCGAGGTCCGCCTGGGCGGAGGGCAGGGCGATGTTCACGATGGTGGCATCGAGGACCACCATGAGCTGGGCGATGCCGATGATCGAGAGGATCCACCATCGCCGCTTCGACGAGAGTGCGGACGCCGGGTCCGCGGCGCTCGCACCGGTGTCTTTGGTCAGGGTCTGAGACATGGGAGAAGTACTCCAGGGAAGTCGCTCGTTACGTGCACGTAAACGAAACGGTTTCGTACACATCGACGTCCCGACCTTACGCCCACGTCGAGCGAAACGGCAACGTTTCGCTAGCGGGCCGGGTGTGACGTCCGTCCTATATTCCTTGCAGTTCATATAACTCTTGAGGCATATTGAAGCCATGTCCGACGACGCCTCCCTCTGGGCCGCCCTCGCCGACCCCCACCGGCGGGCCATCGTCGCGCTGCTCCTGGAGCGCCCCCGGGCCGTCGGTGAGATCGTCGAGGCGTGCGGGCTCAGCCAGCCGGGCACCTCGAAGCATCTGCGGGTGCTGCGCGACGCGGGGCTCGTCCGGGTCCGGCAGGACGCGCAACGCCGCGTCTACGCCCTGGACCCGGCCCCGATCGCCGCACTCGACGCCTGGCTCGCCCCGTACCGCACGCTGTGGAACGCGAGCCTGGACGCCCTCGGCCGCCGCCTGGACGGAGATCCGGACCCGAGGGCGGGCGAGCCGTCGGACCACCCCGACGAGCCGTTCCCGCACGATCGAAGGCGGCCGGACGGCGCAACACCCCCACTGGACGCACCTTCACCGGAAGCACCCTCACCGAAGGACTGAGCCATGTCCGCCGAAGCCACCGCACGCACCGGGACCTACCTGATCCTGGACGACGGCCGCCCCGCCGTCCGCTTCACCCGCACCTACGCCCACCCTCTCGACCACGTCTGGCGGTTCGTGACCGACCCCGACGAACTGGCCGCGTGGTTCCCCTCCCGCGCCGAGATGGATCTGCGCCCCGGCGGCACGATCACGTTCAGCGGCGATCCGAACATGCCGGAGTCGACGGGCCGCGTCCTCGCCGTCGACCCGCCCCGCCATCTCTCCTTCGAGTGGGGCGGCGACGAACTGCGCTTCGACCTCGAAGCCCTCGACGACGGGCGCACCCGCTTCACGCTCACCCACGTGCTCGCCGAACGGAACACGGCAGCCCGCAACGGCGCGGGCTGGGAGGTGTGCCTCACCGCCCTCGACGCGAGGGCGGCCGGTGAACGGTCCGCTGGGCCGCACGCCGGTGGGATCGCCGCATGGAAGGAGATCTACGAGGCCTACGTCGAGGCGGGTGTCCCCTCCGGCGCCCCGGTCCCGGGCTCGGACTGACCGCTCAGGCGAGCTGCCGCCGCACCAGCTCGTGCAGCCGCCCGCCCGTGTCCGCCAACAGCTCCGCGGGCGGGCCCTGCTGGGCGACCCGGCCGTTCTCCATCACGATGACACGGTCCGCGTCCAGCACGGTCGACAGCCGGTGCGCGATCACCACCCGGGTGGCGTTCAGGGCCTTGGTGCTCTCGATCACCGTGCGCTGCGTCGCGTTGTCGAGCGCGCTGGTCGCCTCGTCGAAGAAGAGGATGCGCGGCCGTCGTATCAACGCCTGGGCGATCATCAGACGTTGGCGCTGTCCGCCCGAGATCGCGCCGCTGCCCGCCACGAGGGTGTGCAGCCCCATGGGCATCCGCCTGATGTCCTCGGCCAGGCCCGCCATCTCGGCCGCCTCCATCGCCTCCTCCGGCGTGTACGGCTCGGTGCCGCAGATGCAGTCGAGGACCGACCCGGTGAACGGCTGCGCGTGCTGGAGCACCACACCGCACTGACGGCGTACGGCGGACCGGTCGAGCGCCGTCAGATCCTGGCCGTCGTACAGCACACTGCCCGACACCGGCCTGTCGAAGCCGATCAGCAGCCGCAGCAGGGTGGACTTGCCGCAGCCGCTCGGTCCCACGATCGCCACGAACTCTCCCGGCCGGATCGCGAACGACACGTCGTCGAGGACGAGCGGACCGTCGTCGGCGTACCGGAACGACAGCCGCCGCGCCTCGATCCCGCCGGACAGGACACCGGGACGGGTGCTCGCCCCGCTCACCTCCGGCGTCGCGTCGAGCACCGGCCTGATCTCCTCGAACATCGGCAGCGCGGCCGCCGCCGAGACGAACGCGCCGGTGATCTGGGTGACCGAGGTCAGCAGCATCGTCATCGACGTGTTGAAGGTGAGGAAGTCCGCGGCTGACAGCGAGCCGTGCGCCGGGCCCGCCAGCAGCATGAACATCAGCAGGGAGCACAGCGGCAGATACACCGCGCCCATCACCGTCGTCAGGTTCTTGACACGGCCGACCTGCTGCTGGAGCTCCCGGCTTCGGGCGAACTCGCCCGCCCAGGCCGCGTACGCGTAGTTCTCCGCCGCCGCGACCCGCAGCTTGGGCAGACCGCGCAGGGTCTGGAAGGCCTGGTTGTTGAGCTTGTTGCTCAGCACCACCAGACGGCGCTGCCCGCGCACCTGCCACAGACCGAGACCGAGGAACACCGTCGCGATCACCACGAGCATGCCGATCGCGGCCATCGCCATGGGCACGCTGTACCAGAACAGCAGACCCAGGTTCATCGCGCCGACCGTGCCCGCCTGCGCGAGCGTCGGTCCGACGCCCGCGAGCAGCCGGCGGATCGCGCTGACGCCCATCGCGGCACTGGCCAGCTCACCGGTCGAGCGGGCGGCGAAGAACGCCGTCGGCAGCCGCAACAGCCGGTCCCACACGGCCGGTTGGAGACTCGCCTCGATCCGGCCCTCCATCCGCAGCAGCGTGAGGTTCTGCATCAGCATGAACGCCGCCGACACGACGCTGGTGACCATGAGCGCGAGACAGACCTGCACGATCAGGCCGTGCTCGGCCTTCGGCACGTACTCGCCGAGCACCCTGCCGGTCGCGATCGGCACGAGCGCGCCGATCGCCACGGTCACCAGACCGCTGATCGCGAGGTTGCGCAGATCTACGCCGGTGCCCGCGAGACAGAACCGGGCCAGCCGCAGCGGGCTCAACCTCCGCTCGGGCAGCGGACGGTAGAACATCACGGCCCGTGGTTCGAACTCCGCCGCGTTGGCCTTCTCGACCGGCGTCTCCCGCCCGGACGACGGCTGCACGGCGACATATCCGCCGCGCCGCCACAGCAGCGCGACCGGCGCGCCGGACACCGCCCGGTGGCCGACCAGCGGGCCGATGTCGTCGCGCCACCACCGCCCGTCCAGACGTACGGCACGGGCCCGGACCCGCGAGGCCAGCGCGATCCGCTCGACCGGGTCGAGCCGCTCGCTCTCCGTGCCGCTGCGGGCCTGCTCGGCGAGGGTGATCCCGGCCGCGCGGGCGACCAACTGACAGGCCGTGTACGTGGCGTCCGTCTCGGCCGCGGTCGGGCGCTTCGCCGACGGCCTTCCGATCGACGCGAGCAGGGTGCGGTCGGCCTGGGCGCGGACGGCCTCACCGGCCTTGATGCCCGCCGCCGTACGGTCCTCGTGCCCGGCTTCCAGTTCCTCGATCCAGCGGTCGAGCGTGGACAGCAGCCGGTACTGCTGGTCGACCATGCCCTGCCAGACCCCGGAGTCCATCAGCAGATCGGCGGCGGCCTCGGCCCCGTACAGGGACCCGTACAGCACGCTCCCCGGTGGGACCTGCATCCAGAAGACATCGTCGTCGCTGGGTGCCGCCGCATTCTCCGTGGCCGTCGGCGCCTGGAAGAGGACGGACAGACCGCGTCCGACGCCGAGCGCGAGCGCGTACTCCAGCGGGCTCTCCGTCGGCGGCACGTACTGCGGATTGCCGTAGGCGTCGTACGACCAGGTCGCCGTGTCGGCCTGCTGGTACAGCTCCCGCAACCCGATCCGGCGTATCTCACAGTCCCGCAACGGCCGCCCCACCAGGGTGTGCTGAGGGCCCGTCACCGGACCGAGCAGCAGAGTGCCCGCTTCGAGACGGCCGAGGTGATGCCAGTGACCCTGCTGCGCGGCGTCGACCGCGAACAGGTCCATGGCGCCGGCGACCACCAGCCACAGGACCTGCGGACCCTCCAGATCGAGCCGGCTCAGCCCCGCGCAGGCGACCGGCGTGCCCATGCCGCCGAGCGCGCCGAGCACCATGTCCTGCTCGTGGACGCCCTCGTGAACCGTGGTCATCTCAACGCTCCCTGACCAGACCGGCGTACGGACCGCCGGCCGCCACCAGTGCCTCGTGCCGCCCGCGTTCCACGATCGTGCCGTGTTCGAGTACGACGATCTCGTCGCTGTCCCGCACCGTGCTCAGCCGGTGGGCGATCACCACACAGGCGCAGCCGCGCCGGCGCAGGTTGTCCATGACGGTCTGCTCCGTCTCCGCGTCCAGCGCGCTGGTCACCTCGTCGAGCACGAGAATGCTGGGCCTGCGCACCAACGCCCGCGCGATCTCCAGGCGTTGCCGCTGCCCGCCGGAGAAGTTCCGCCCGTCCTGCTCGACCCGGCTGTGGATACCGCCGGGACGGCGCGTCACGACGTCGTACAGCGCCGCGTCCTGAAGAGCGGCGGTCACCGCGTCGTCCGGGATCGAGGGATCCCACAGCGCCACGTTGTCGCGGACCGTTCCCTCGAAGAGGAAGACGTCCTGGTCGACGAAGGACACGGAGGCCGCGAGCGCGCCGCGCGGAATGTCCTCCAGCCGTCGGCCGTCTATCCGGATCGTGCCCTCCCACGGCGCGTACAGGCCCGAGATCAGCCGGGAGACCGTCGACTTGCCGCTGCCCGAACCGCCGACCAGCGCGACCTGCTGACCCGGGCCGACCGTCAGCGAGAACCCGGTGAGCAGCGGCTTGTCCAGCGGGCTGTAGCCGAACGTGATGTTCTCCAGCTCCACATGGCCCTGCAAACGCCGGGTCGACTCGCCGGTGCCCGAGCGGGCGTAGAGCGGGTCGGCCCGGAAGTTCTCCACGTCCTTGAGGCGGGCCACGTCGGCGGCGAAGTCCTGGATACGGCCCGCGACGCCGTTGAGCCGGGTGATCGGCGCGGTGAAGCGGGTGACCAGCGCCTGGAAGGCGACCAGCAGACCCACGGAGACGTGCCCCTCGACCGCCCGCAGGCCGCCGATCCACAGGATGAGCGCGCTGTTGAGCGTCGCGAGCGTCGGAGCGACCACCCCCAGCCAGGCGCTCGGCACACCGAGGCGCTGCTGTTCCTCCAGGGTGGTGGCGTGCTGTCCGGCCCACTTGCGGAAGTAGCCGTCCTCCCCACCGGTGGCCTTCATCGTCTCGATCAACTGGAGCCCGGTGTAAGCGGTGTTGGTCAGCCGGGCAGTGTCGGCCCGCAGCTTGGCGGTGCGGGTCGCGCGCAGCCGGATCACTACCCGCATCGCCACCACGTTGAGCAGCGCGACACCGATCCCGACGGCCGTCAGCTGAGGGTCGTACGTGTACAGCAGCACGGCGTAGAGGACGACGACGACCGCGTCCACACCCGCCGCGGCGAGATCGCGGGCCAGGGTCTCGGCCACCGCGTCGTTCGACTGGAGCCGCTGCACCAGGTCGGCAGGGCTGCGCTGGGAGAAGAAGGTGACCGGCAGCCGCAGCAGATGGCGCAGGAACCGGGCACTGGAGAGCGTCGAGGAGATGACGCGGCCGCGCAGCAGATTCGCCTGCTGCAGCCAGGTCAGCACCACCGTCAGCAGCACGGAGGCGCCCATCGACGCGAACAGCACTCCGAGGAGCGAACTCTGACCGCCGATCAGATACTGGTCGATGAACGTCCGGCTGAGCGCGGGTACCGCCGCGCCGACCGCCACCAGCAGCAGGCTCGCCAGCACGGCGGCGGGCATCGTGCCCGAAGTGCCGCGCAGCCGGGCCGGCATGGCGCCCAGTACCCCCGGTTTCCGGCCGCCCCTGCGGAACTCGGGGCCCGGTTCCATGACCAGGACGACTCCGGTGAAGCCGGTGTCGAAGTCCTCCATCGGGACGAAGCGACGGCCCTTGCCGGGGTCGTTGATGTGCACGCCCCGGCGCCCGAAGCGGCGCCCCATGCCGTCGTACACGACATAGTGGTTGAACTCCCAGAACAGGATCGCGGGTGCCCGCACCTCGGCGAGCGCGGCCGTGTCCATCTGCATGCCCTTGGCGGTCAGGCCGTAACTGCGCGCCGCCTTCAGCAGGTTGCTCGCGCGCGAACCGTCCCGCGAGACACCGCACGCGATGCGCAGCTCCTCGAGCGGGATGTGCCGGCCGTAGTGGCCGAGCACCATGGCGAGGGAGGCCGCACCGCACTCCACGGCCTCCATCTGGAGAACGGTGGGGGTGCGCACGCTCTTGACCCGGCCCTTGGGAACGTTGCGCCGGGGCGGGGCGGCGCGCCGTCTGCCGCGGGTGTCGGGTGCGGTGGTCACGGCAGGAGCCAATCGACGGGGCGCTGACCGGCCAGCCGGATCGAGGCCGTGGCGAGGGTCATGGAGGTGAGTGCGTACGGCGGCCCGTCGGCGGACGACCACTTCAGGCCGCTCTTCGTGGCGGACGAGCGGTCGAGCCGGACCAGGACGGCCACCGGCCTGCCGTTCGCGGTGAACCGCTGGCCCAGTTGGCTGTCGCCCAGGTAGGCGGCGATCTGCTGCCGGGTCTGCACGCTGCGGCCCACCGCCTTCACCTGGCCGCGCAGTACTCCGTACCGCTGGGCCGGCACCGACTGGACGGTGAGGTCGACGGCGGCGTCGGCGGGAATCGTGGCGGCGCTTCCGGCGGACACGTACACCGTCGCGTACAGCGGGTCGTCGGCGCGGGCGACCTTCTCCACGGCGGCCACGTCCGCGCCGGTCGAGATGATCGCGCCGATGGCGGCGGCGAGCGCGGTGACGCGGCCCGCGGCGACCGTGCGGACGACGGCCGTTTCCCCTTGCGCCGTACGGACCTTCAGCACGGGGGTGTTCGCGGGGAGCCGTTCGCCCTCCTTCGCGAGGACCGCGGTGACCTGCCCGGCGACGGGGCTCTGCAGGATGTAACTCCCCTCCGCGTGCGTCAGGACGGCGGGCGCGCCGACGGCGGAGGTGACCGTGCCGGTCACGGCCCACACGGACGCGGCGGCCATGGCGACGACCGTCACGGACAGGACGAGCCAGCCCTGCGGGCGGGCGAAGCGCACCGGAAGGTCGAGCTCTTCGGGCGACCGCAGCTTGGCGAGGGCCTGTTGGCGGAACTGCACGGGACTCTTCTCACCTGTTCGAGAGGCTTACGGCACCCGAGAGTCCCGGAACCGGTGGGGCGGTTCCGGGACTCGGCGGCGTGAAACGCGATCAGAGACCGGCGACCAGGCCGGTGACCGGGGCGGTGCTCAGGCCGGTCACACCCTCGACGGTGCCGACGGCCGTGCCCAGGACGCCGGAGACCGGGGCAACGCCGTCCACCAGGCCGGTGACGGTGCCGACGGCGTTCAGCGCGAGGCCGCCGGAGACGTTGTCGAGGTCGGCGTCCGAGATCTCGGCGGTCTCGACACGGGGGGTGGAGTTCATGATGGAACTTCCCTTCATATGGATATTCACAAGGGGGAGAGCGGCCACTCTGGGGGACAGATGACGGCCGCCGCCGCAGGGGTGCGGCTCCCGTTCCAGGGAGCGGTGCCGCCACCTCCGCGGTGCCACGGATCAAAGCACGGGCGCGGGGCGCGCTTCCAATCAACCAGGGCTCTCACCTGGGAACTTGTGCTCCAGGGGCGGTGAAGCGTGCAGGCGTCCACACGCCCCCGCGGCGACTTCTTCACATGCTGCGTGGCATGGATCCGCGCGAACCCTTGCCACTCCCGCACCGAATGGGACAGTCCCGGCCCAATGCCGCGCAGGGGGGCGCGCGCCTGTGCAGATCTCCCGTACGCGGTGACCTCGTTGAGCACGGGCTGTGCAGATTCCCTGAACCCGGGATTCCGTTCTTGATCGGCGACGGAACGTCGCCACCCGGTCGCACACCGTGGTGGGGTCCGGCCGGGATTGTGTACGCCGTGCCCGCCCGCGACGCGATCGCCGTCGCCGTGCCGGTGTAGCGGAAATGATCCGGTTGTCCCCGCAATCGACGCCTTTGGTGAGGCCAACTCCCGCAATTTGCAATGGCAGTTGAACGCCCCGGGTGACGCACGCGTATCAACAGGCAACCAGGCGCCCCCCAGTCAGCTGCCGGACGCGGCATCGACCCCGTCCCCAGGAGGTCAAGAGTTGAGTCACAAACGGATACCCAAGCGCAAGGCCGCCATCGCGGTGGGCAGCGTTGCGGCGCTCGGAGCAGCGGCTCTGCTGCTCCCACACGCCAACGCGTCACAGGCGAACGGGGACGACGCCTCTCCCAGAACGTTCAAGGCGACCGATGTCTCGAGCGTCGCCTCGATGCTCGCCACCCAACTGGGCGACGCCTTCGCGGGGTCGTACTACGACCCGGCGCAGAAGCAGCTCGTCATCAATGTGGTCGGTAACAACAGCAACGTCGTCAATCAGATCGAGCAGGCCGGCGCCGTGGCGCACCAGGTGCAGAACAGCACCTCGGCGTTGCAGACCGCCGCCAAGACGCTGAAGGCGGACGCGACGATCCCCGGCACGGCGTGGGCGGTCGACCCGAAGACGAACGAGATCCAGGTGACCGCGGACTCCACCGTCACGGGCACCAAGTGGAACACCGTGGAGTCGACCGTCAAGAACCTCGGTTCGGGCGTGGCGACCCTCAAGAAGTCCGCGGGAACCTTCAAGACGTTCGTGGACGGCGGCGACGCCATCTTCGGCGGCAACGTGCGCTGTTCGCTCGGCTTCAACGTCACCGCGGGCGACGGCACCCCCGCCTTCCTCACCGCGGGCCACTGCGGTGTCGCCGCCGCCAAGTGGTCGGACTCGCAGACCGGCGCTTCCATCGCCACCGTCGACCAGGCCACCTTCCCCGGCAACGGTGACTTCGCCCTCGTCAAGTACGACGACCCGGCCACGCAGACGAACAGCGCGGTCAACGTCGGCAACGGGCAGAGCGTCCAGATCAACGCGGCCGTCGAGGCCACCGTGGGCACGCAGGTCTTCCGGATGGGCAGCACCACCGGTCTCCACAACGGCAACGTGACCGGCCTCGACGCCACCGTCAACTACCCGGAGGGCACGGTCACCGGGCTCATCCAGACCGACGTGTGCGCCGAGGCGGGCGACAGCGGCGGCTCCCTGTTCACCCAGGACGGCGGCGCGGTCGGTCTGACCTCGGGCGGCAGCGGTGACTGCACCGCGGGCGGCGAGACCTTCTTCCAGCCCGTCACCACCGCGCTGGCGGCGGTCGGCGCGACGCTGGGCGCGGGAGACGCGGGCGCCGGCGCAGGAGCCAGTGCGAGTGCCGTGGATCCGAGCGCGACCGCGGGCGGCGTGGCTGACCCGAGTGCGACCGCGGGCGGCGTGGCTGACCCGAGCGCCAGTGGCGCGGCGGGTGCCGGCGACCAGGCGGGCGGAGCGGCCGACCAGAGCGGCGCGATGGGCGACCAGTCCGGTGCGGCGGGCGACCAGTCCGGTGCCGCCGGGATGAACGACGGCTCGGGCATGGTGTCCGCCACCCCCTGAAGCCGGTGACTCCGGCGATCAAGAACCACTGACCGGCCAACGGAACAGGGAATTCCGGTCGACAGTGGACAGGTCCGGCCCTCCGGCGGGAGGGTCGGACCGCTCCTTTTCCGTGGCGCCCGGTCAGCCGGGAGGCCGTACCCGCAGCAGGAGCAGCGCGACATCGTCCGGCCGCTCCTGGTCGCCGTCCTCCCCGCGCAGGAGCAGACTGTCGGCCAGCTCGTCCAGGGGCTGGTCCCCGGTAGCGGCGAGGCGTCGCGCGAGGTCCGCGAGGGCGTCCTCGATGTCGACACCGGGAGACTCGATCAGGCCGTCGGTGTAGAGGGCGAGGACGGACCCCGGCACGAGCGGCACCTCCGTCGTCGGATACACGGCGTGGGCGTCGATCCCGAGCAGCGGCCCGCCGGCCAGGTCGAGCGCCTTGACCTTGCCGTCCGGCCGGCGCAGCAGCGGCGGCGGATGCCCCGCCCGGGCCATCACGGCGACGCCGCGTGCCGGGTCCAGCCGCAGATACAGACAACTGGCGAACAGCTCGGTCCCGAGGTCGATGAGCAGCCGGTTGGTGCTGCCCATCACCTCCTCCGGCGCCTGGCCGACCGCCGTGTACGCGCGGACGGCGGTGCGGATCTGCCCCATCAGGCCCGCGGCCGTCACGTTGTGCCCCTGCACATCCCCGATCACCGCCGCGGCCCGGCCGTGCGAGGACACCAGGTCGTAGAAGTCCCCGCCGATGTCCATGCCCTGGGTGGCCGGCAGATAGCGCGCGGCCGCCTCGATCGAGGCCAGCGGCGGGAGCGAGCTCGGCAACAGCGCGGCCTGCAGTCCCTGCGCGAGCTGGAGCTTGGCGTCGTAGAGCAGGGCACGCTCCAGTGCCTGAGCGATCAGCCCGCCCAGACTCGTCAGCACCGCCCGTTCGTCGGTCGCGAAGTGGTGGGACTGCGCGTACCCGAGGACGCAGGTGCCCACCGGCCGCCCGGACGCGATCAGCGGCAGATACGCCCACGCGCCCATGCCGTCGGGTGTCCCGTACTGCGACGGATACAGCCGTTCCAACTGCTCGCGCGAGTCGAAGAACGCCGGCATACCGGTGTTCAGCGCATGGGTACCCGGGGTCCGCTCGCTGAGCGGCAGCCCGTCGAACTGCTCCACGGTGTGCGCGTCCGGATAGCCGCGGTGCCCGAGCACGTGCAGCCGCCCGGCCCGGCTGCCGAGGACGACCAGGGCCTGGCTGCCGACGGCGGGCGAGATCTCGTCCGCGATCAGCTGCACGACGTCCTGCACCCCGGCCGCCTCCGTCAGCGCGCTGGCCAGACTCAGCACATGGGAGATCGTCACCAGCCGCGGGCTGCCGTCACGCCGCTGGGGACCCGCCCGCGTCATCTCGGAGACCGGCCGGGCCCGTGAGATGCGGACGCTCAGCCCGTTCGTGCTCGGATACAGGCGGAACGACAGCCAGTCGCCCGGCGGGCGCAGCGCGACGAACGAGGTCACGTGCTGGCTGATCAGCGCCGCCCGGTAGCGGTCCTCGTAGACCGGGTCGTTCAGCCACGGCACGGCCGCCCAGAGCTGGGTGCCCAGGAGCCGGCTGGCGGGCACGTCGAGCAGCTCGGCCGTCGCCGCGTTGGCGAAGGACACCCGTCCGTGCAGATCCAGCGAGCACAGTCCGTACGGCAGTCGCGCCACCATCCGCGTGGCCTCCACCGTGCCGAACGTGCCGACCGACGACGCCGCGCTCGGTGTGAGCAGGTCGGGCTCGGCGTGCAGCGGGCGGTTCTCCACGGCGGCCCGCTCCAGGCGCAGGGCGAGCCGGCCACAGGCCGCGGTGAGGTGTTCCCGCTCCCAGTCGGAGAGTTCCGGCGGGTGCGAGCCGGGCCAGGTCAGGAAGGCCGCGCCGTACACGGTGGTCGCCGTCGCCACCGGAAGCGCCGCGAGGGCGAAGGGATAGGGCAGCACCACCGAGATCCGGGGATATCGGCGGGCCATCTCGTGCTCGCCGCCCACCCAGATCAGCCGCCGCTCCCGTACCGCCTCGGCGACCGGGATCGGCGCGCTCAGCCCCACGCGTTCCCACGGTGCCGCGAAGGCCCGCGGCAGCCCGGCGGAGACCGCCATCTCCAGCACCGGCTCGTGGGAGGCCAGCAGGTACACGGCTCCCGAATGGGCGTGCACATCGTCGAGGATCGAGGCCAGCGTCAGCGACAGCAGCGGCCGTCCCACCGGGACGCGCCGGCCGGCCGGCGCCTGAGCGGCCTCATGCCCGTCGGACACGCCGACCACCTCCTCGCGGGGCCGCCGGGGCCTCCGCACCTCCAGGGATCAAGGCTCCCCCCTGAAGACCCATCGCGCACGGCGAACGGAGCCGGCCCCCCGACCCGGTGTCCGTACCGCGGGCGGCCCGGACGTACGGACGGTTGCACCGGCCTTCGGATCGCTGTCGGATCACCGTGCGAAACACATGAACAAAGGTGGATTCGATTTCGTTCGATTGCCCGTGCCGTACGGGCTGCCGCGCAGGCCCGACGGGTCCGGAACGGTCACAGGGGCTGCGCCGGAGCCCCGGAAGCGCTGTAATTACGGCGTGGTCAGTGAGGGTGCTGCGGAACGCGGAACAAGAATGTCGCGCGCCGAACTTGCCCTGAAGACGCTTACCGCGGACCTCGACCCGCGCGAACGGCTGCACCGCCTGCTCGAACAGGCACTCGTCTTCACCGGTGCGACCGTCGCCGCCGTGTACTCACCGAGTGTGAGGGGCGGCGAACTGCATCTGGCCGAGTCCGCGGGAGTGCCCAGGACGCTGTACGGGCTCCGCGACAGCTACCCCCTGTCCGGCGGCTCCCCGGCAGCCGAGGCCCTCCGCTCGGGGCAGTCGCGCTGGCTCGGGCCGGAGGAACTGGCCCGCCGCTCCGACGCCCCGCGGCTGCTCTCCCAGGACTTCTCGCTGGCCGTGCTGCCCCTGCGGGACAACGGCTGCATGGTCGCCGTCAGCGAGAACCCCGAAGGCTTCGGCTCCGAGGACCGGGCCTGTCTCGGCATGCTCGCCGACGCCGTCGTCTGCCCGCCGGCCCCGCTGCCCGACGACGCCGCCGACCTGCCCGCCAGCTCGTTCAGCCTCTCCATGGACACCGGGCACGTCGAGGTCGACAACGACGTGCTCGACCTGTTCGGGCTGTCCTCCACCGCCTTCGACGGCAAGGTCGAGACCCTGCTGTCGATGACCGTCCCGGAGGACCTCCCGTCCCTGATGTCCGCGGTGGAACCGGACCACATGATCATCGGCGACCGCGAACTGGAGTTCCGCATCCTCCAGCCGTCCGGCGGACACAAGTGGCTCCGGCTGCGCGCCCGCCTGCTGCCCTCCGGAGAGGGCCGCCCCGCGCGGCTCGTGGGCACCGTCTCCGACGCCTCCAAGCTGCGCTCCGGCCTGAACGACGTCGGCCGCGTCCAGCGGCTCGCCGCCGCCCTCGCCAACGCCGGAACCGTCCGCGATGTCGGCCAGGCCGTCGTCACCGCCCTGCGCAAGCCCCTCCAGGCAGACCGGATCGCCGTCGCCGAGCTGGAGGGCGACCGTCTCGTCGTCACGCTGCTGGAACCGCCCGAACCGGAGTACTGGCCGGAGCTGTGGCGCAGCGAATGGCGCTCGGAGTGGCCCGACGCCCCCGTCCGGGCCATGCCGACCCTGGCGGCGGCCCTGAACGAGGGGCGGCCCGCCATCTGGCCGGCCGGCGCGGAGCTGGAAGCCGCGCTCGCCGAGGTCGGCCCCGGCGGTCTCGCCGTCCTGCCGCTGCCCGCGGGCGGACGCATGGCAGGGGCCTGCCTGATCGGCTGGGACGCCCCGCACGACTTCGGCCCCGACGAGCGTGCCCTGCTCACCGCATCCGCCGGGCTCGCCGGGCAGGCCCTGGTGCGCGCCCACGCCTTCGACGCCGAGCACGAACTCATCGGCATGCTCCAGCGCACCCTGCTCCCGCGCCGGCTGCCCCGGCTGCCCGGCGCGGTCGCCGTCGCCCGCTATCTGCCGACCACGTCGGGCCTGGACGTCGGCGGCGACTGGTACGACGTGATCCCGCTGCCCGACAACCACGTCGCCCTCGTCATCGGAGACGTCCAGGGACACAACGCCTCGGCCGCGACCCTCATGGGCCAGATGCGCACCGCCCTGCGCGCCTACGCCGTCGAGGGCCATCCTCCGGACGTGGTGGTCTCGCACGCCAACCGGCTCCTGCTCGATCTGGAGACCGACCTCTTCGCCACCTGCTGCTATGTCGACGTCGACATGGAGGAGGGGTCCGCCTGGTATGTGCGGGCCGGACACATTCCACCGGTGTTGCGTCACCCGAACGGCGGTACCGAGGTTCCCGAATCGGAACCCGGGCCGCCGCTCGGCGTCATCCGGCAGACCGACTTCCCCATGAGCCCGCTGCGGCTGCTGCCCGGCACCATCGTGGCGCTGACCACCGACGGTCTGGTCGAGTCCGTCGAGGTCGACATCGAGGACGGCCTGAAACGGCTCGCCGCGGGCCTGGCCGGTTCCGACCCCGCCCACCTCGGTCTCGTCGCCGACGAACTGCTCACGGGCGCCAACCGCAGCGACGACGTGGCCCTCCTGCTGATGCGCTACGACGGCATGGAGGTGCGCCCGCTCCGCGAGAGCTGGACCGTCTGGCGGGTCCCCGAGGCGGTCCGGCACGCCCGCCGCTACACCCGGCGCGCCCTGCGCACCTGGGGCGTCGACGCCCACACGGACGCCGCCCTGCTGATCGTCTCGGAACTCGTCACCAACGCCCTGGTGCACACCGACGGCCAGGTCAGGCTCGACCTCACCCTCGTCAGCCACCGCCTGCGCATCTCGGTCGCCGACAACTCGCCGCGCACGCCGATCAAGCCCACCAGCATCGGCTGGGAGGCCACCGGCGGCCGCGGCATCCTCCTGGTCGAGGCGATGTCCGCTACCTGGGGCACGGTGCCGGTGAGCGGCGGGAAGCAGGTCTGGAGCGAGATCGCGCTGGACTGACGGGACCCTGCCCGAGCGGCGCGGGATCGCGCCGGCCCCCGTCCGAGGGCCGAGGTGACACCCTGAGGCCGTGCGTCTCCTGCTGCTGTCTGACACCCACCTCCCGAAGCGGGCCAGGGAACTCCCCGCCACGCTCCTCGCCGAACTCCCGCTCGCCGACGTCGTGATCCACGCGGGGGACTGGGTGGACACCGCCACCCTCGACCTGCTGGAAGCCCGTTCCCGACGCGTCGTCGGGGTGTACGGCAACAACGACGGCCCCGAGCTGCGGGTCCGCCTCCCCGAGATCGCCCGCGCCGAACTGGGCGGCCTGCGTTTCGGCGTCGTCCACGAGACCGGCGCCGCGGAGCGCCGCGAACAGCGCTGCGCGGAACGCTTCCCCGATCTCGACGTCCTGGTCTTCGGGCACAGCCACATTCCCTGGGACAGCACCGCGCCGACCGGCCTGCGCCTGCTCAACCCCGGCTCGCCGACCGACCGCCGCCGCGAGCCGTACTGCACGTACATGACGGCCACGGTGACCGACGACGGCCGGCTCACCGACGTGACCCTGCACCGGCTGCCCCCGCGCACCGGCTGATCCACCGCTCCCGGGACGCGGGTCAACGCGGGTGGATCGCCCCGTCCCTCGTCGTCAGCGGCAGCCCGCTGCCGCCCCAGCGCAGGGCGACGATCTCCGCGGCGACGGACACGGCCACCTCCTCCGGTGTACGTGCCCCGAGGTCGAGACCGACGGGGGAGCGCAGCCGGGACAGTTCCCGCACCGAGACGCCGGACGCGAGCAGCCGTCCGACGCGGTCGTCGTGGGTACGGCGGCTGCCCATCGCCCCGATGTACGCGGCCGGGCGGCGCAGCGCCTCCTCCAGCAGGGGCACGTCGAACTTGGGGTCATGGGTCAGCACGCAGATCACCGTGCGCGCGTCGGTCGTCGTGCCGCGCAGATAGCGGTGCGGCCAGTCCACGACGACCTCCACGCCCGCCGGGAACCGTCTCGGCGTGGCGAACACCGGGCGGGCGTCGCACACCGTGACCCGGTAGCCCAGGAAGGCGCCGATACGGGCCACGGCGGCCGCGTAGTCGATCGCCCCGAATACCAGCATGCGCGGCGGCGGTGCGAAGGAGTGCAGGAAGACGGTGACGGCGTCCTCGCGCCGCTCGCCGTGCGGCCCGTAGTGCCGTTGCCCCGTGGCGCCCTGGGCCAGCTCGCCGCGCGCGTCGGCGGTGACGGCGACGTCCAGGCCGGCCGAGCCGAGCGAACCGGACACCCCGCCGGGCGCCCCCGCCCCGTCGTCCGGCTCGTCCGGGCCGGTCGAGCCGAGGGAACGGGACACTCCGTCGGGTGGCCCTGCCCTGTCGTCCGGCTCGTCCGGGTCGGTCGAGCCGGGGGAACGGGACACTCCGTCGGGTGGCCCTGCCCTGTCGTCCGGCTCGTCCCGGCCGGTCGAGCCGGGGGAACGGGACATCGCGCGGTCCGGACCCCAGTCCTCGTCCGGCCACACGGCCAGCGTGGCTCCGCGCGGCGCGGGCCCGTCGGACACCGTCGCCACGGTCACCGGGCGGCCCGCGGACACCGACTCGGCCACCGCGCCGAAGGCCGGATCGTCGGCGGGCGACACCCGCCGGACCAGCAGCGTGATCTCACCGCCGCAGGTGAGTCCCACGGCGAAGGCGTCCTCGTCGCTGTACCCGAACGTCTCCAGGCGCGCCTCGCCCGAGGCGATCACCTCCTGGGCCAGTTCGAACACCGCCCCCTCCACGCAGCCGCCGGACACACTGCCCACGACCTCGTCGCCCGGACCCACCGCCATGGCCGCGCCCGGGTCGCGGGGCGCGCTGCGCCCGACCGCCACCACCGTTGCCAGTCCGAAGGGTGTTCCGGCCGCGTACCACGCGTACAGCGCGGGGAGGATGTCACGCATCGTCCGCTCCTCTCGCCGCCGGCCGGCCCCGCTTCAGGGGTCCGGTCCTCTCGATGATCAGGTTCCGGTCACCTTCAAGGATCCGCCCCGCGACACGATTTCGTTGAGCGTAGAGATGCGCACACCCTTCATGTCCACCCAGGAAGGAACCTGATCGACACCCCCGGTCACCCGGACTTCATCGCCGAGGTGGAACGGGTGCTCGGCGTGCTCGACGGAGCCGTCCTCGTAGTCTCGGCCGTGGAGGGAGTCCGGGCGCGGACACGCGTCCTGACACGCACGCTCCAGCGGTCGTGCCTTCCCACGCTGATCTTCGTGAACACGAGGCGCCTTCGACCACCACGCGCCCGTGGCGCACGGCGTGATCCCGGACCGGCCCCGGAGCAATCTGAACCCGCTGGACCGCAAGGAGTACCTGCCGCATCTGACGCGCCGGGTCGGCGGGTGAGCCGGCCGCCCTGCTTCCGTCGTCACGCGAAGTGGCCTGTGGAACAAGAAACTTACTCATGAGTCAGAGGTGTTGACGCCTCCCGGTACCGGCGGGACTGTTGTGAACATGTCGAAGTTACGTGCGCGTCTGCTCGGCGTCCTCGTACTCCTCACCGGTTTCCTCACGGCGGCGGGCGCCGGGCCCGCCGCCGCGGACGGTCTCCCCGACTCCCTCTGGTTCGACCAGCCCGCCGCCGCCACCCTCACGGTCACGAACGGCCGCTTCACCGACGGCCTCGGCCGCGAGGTCGTCCTGCGCGGCTACAACGTCTCCGGCGAGACCAAGCTGGAGGAGAACAGCGGACTGCCCTTCGCCTCGGTCGCCGACGCGGTGAAGTCCGCGACCGCTCTGCGCGCCCTCGGCGGCGGCAACTCCGTGCGCTTCCTGCTCTCCTGGGCGCACGCCGAACCCGCCCGAGGGCAGGTCGACAGCGCCTATCTCGCCGCGGCCACCGACCAGATGCGCGCCTTCCTCGACGCGGGAATCCGTGTCTTCCCCGACTTCCACCAGGACCTCTACTCTCGGTATCTCTTCAACACGGGTAGCTGGTACTCCGGCGACGGCGCCCCCAAGTGGGCCGTGACCGCCGGCGGTTACCCGCAGGAGTCCTGCGGTATCTGCCTCTTCTGGGGCCAGAACATCACCCAGAACAGTGCCGTCCAAGCGGCGCAGTACGACTTCTGGCACAACTCCTACGGGCTCCAGGACGCCTTCCTCACGACGGCCCAGGCGACCATGACGTACGTCCGACAGCACCTCACCACCGCCGAGTTCGCCGGTGTCGCCGGCTTCGACCCGTTCAACGAGCCCTACGCGGGCACCTACGAATCGGGCCAGACCAGCCGCACCTGGGAACGCGACCTGCTCTGGCCCTTCTACGGGAGGTTCCGGGCACGCATGGACGCGGCCGGCTGGCAGGACAAGCCCGCCTTCGTGGAGCCGAACCTCTTCTGGAACTCCAACATCAGCTCCCAGAAACAGGAGGGCGGACTGCTGGACGCGGGCACCCTCGGCCCCCGCTACGTGTTCAACACCCACTTCTACGACCAGAAGGCCATCTCCGGCATCCTCATGTGGGGCAAGGCGGGAGACGGCCAGTACGCCACCGACTTCGCCGCGGTCCGGGACCGGGCCTCGGCCGCCGGGACGACCGCGGTCGTCAGCGAGTTCGGCCACCCGCTCTCCGGAACGGTCTCGGACAAGGCCCCCACCGTCGACAAGGCGATGTACCAGGCCCTCGACTCCCGCCTCCCGGGCTCCAGTTGGTGGACCGGGACGGCCTCGTCGGGACCGGTCCTGTCGGGTACCCAATGGCAGTGGGACATCTACAGCGGCCGGCACCACGAGCTGATGAACGGCAACCCCGACAAAGTCCTGACCTCGGGTGACGCCTGGAACGACGAGGACCTCTCCGCCGTACGCCTCGACGACTCGGGTGCCGCCGTACTGCGTCAGGACGCCCGGCTCCTGGACCGCCTGTACCCCAGCGCCACCGCGGGCTCCACCCTCGCCTTCACCTACGAGGACCGCTCCCGCGACGGCTCCACCACACTGACGTGGAACCCGGTTCCCTCGACCCTGCCGCAGGTCTCCCAGCTCGTGGGAGCGGGGCAGTACGGCCTGCTCGTCTGGCGTTCCGACGGCGGCACGGCCCCGACGGAACTCCATCTGCCGGCCTCCTTCCCGGCCTCGGCCACGACGGTGGTGTCCGACCTCGGAGCGATCGCCTCCCCGCCCGCCTACACCACCGCCGCACCCATCGCCGTGGCTCCCGAGCCGGGCGGTACCGGAAGCCGCCGCCTCCTGCTCACCGCGTCCGGCTCGGGAACCGTGCACTACGCGCTGGTCACGAACGGGGCGAGCGCCCCGTCCTCCGCTCTGCTGAGCGGGGCCCGGACCGAACTGGCCGCCTGGGCCGCGGCGCGGTTCGGCTGAGCACCCGTCAACTGCCGGACGGACCGCTCCAGTTCGCCTCCACATGGCCGAGGCGAACTCGCTGGGGGTGGTCGCCGACCGGCACCGACACCGTCTTCTGCCCGGTGGCGAAGTCGATGGCGGTGACCTGGTCGGCGCCGCTCTCGGAGATGACACAGTCCTTGCCGTCCCCGCTGACCGTCGCCCAGTACGGCTTGGAGGCGGGGACCAGCGGGCCTTCCTGGAGGGTCGCGCGGTCCACAACGGTCGCGTAGTCGTCCATCGTCCCCGCCACGCACAGCTTGGTGCCCGAGGGGTTCATCGAAATGCCGTGGTGACGCGAGTCGTTGACCCACGTCGTGCGGTCGCTGCTGGTGGCGGGGTTCTTCGGGAGGGTCTTGACCCGGGTGATCCGGTCGGTGGCGACGTCGTACTCCAGGAAGCCGTTGAAGAACGACACCTGGAAGTACAGTTTCGACTCGTCCGGCGAGAAGACGGCCGGGCGGACGGCGTCGGAGAAGTCCGTGAGGCCGATCGCGTCGAGGCGCTGGCGCATGTCGATCACCTTGACCTGCTTGAAGGTGGTCGCGTCGACGACGGTGATCTTCCGGTCGCCCTTCGTCCAGTCCAGCCAGGGGTCGTCGAGAGCGGTGGTGACGTCACCGATCGCCATGTTCCAGATGTACTTGCCGTCGTGGGTGAAGATGTTCTCGTGCGGCTTGTCGCCGGTGGCGAAGGAACCGAGCTGCGCGCCGGTCGTGATGTCGAGCACGTGCACGGTGTTCGCGGTCGAGGCGGAGACCGCCACCCGGGTGCCGTCGGGCGACACGGCCATGTGGTCCGAGCGGTAACCCGCCACGGGGAATCGCCAGTTGATCCGGTCCGTGGCGAGGTCGATCGAGACGACGTCGGCGAAACTCGGGCGCGAGACGACCACCGACCTGCCGTCGGGGGTGGAGTACATGTCGTCGACGAACTGGTCGTGCCCCTCGCCGACGCCGCTTCGGATTCCCATGAAGTAGGCCCACTTGATGGGATCGGCGTTGATCGCCGCGAGCCGCTCGGCCTTGTCCGGGATGACGTCGATCCGGCCGACCTTCGCGAAGTCACCGGTGGACCGGATGACGTCCGCGGTGCCTTCCCAGTTGTTGCCCACGAACATCACCTCGCGCAGATCGGTGGCGGAGGCCTGCGCGGTGGCGGCGGACGCGGCGGTGGCCGTGGCTCCGAGGGTGAGCGTGAGGGCCGCGGCGAGAGAACAGAGGTGTCGGGCTCTGTGGACGGACATGGAGGGTTCCCTGTCGTAGTGGGGGAGTGCGGGTGACGGGCACGGTGAACCGGGAGCGCGCGGTGAGCACGCGCACGACAAATGTTGAGAGCATGACAAGAGAAAATCTGAACATGCCCGCTTTCAAAGTGTGCTTACTGGAAAGTAAGGACTGGGGAGTCTCTCCACAAGGGGCGGTGCGCGACAAAATCGCCGAGGGGGCGAACGCCGGTACGGGTCGGCGGCGAGGGAGGAACGCGTGGCGGGCAGGCTCAGACAGCCCACCGGCCGTTACGGCGGCAGAACCGCCGTGGAGCGGCAGGCGGAGCGGCGCGGCCGCTTTCTCGACGCCGGGCTGCAACTGTTCGGCGCCGGCCCCGGGTACCGGTCCACGACCGTGGCTGCGCTGAGCGAGGCGGCGGGACTGTCCACGCGCCAGTTCTACGAGGCGTTCCGCAGCCTCGAAGACGTACTGGCGGCGCTCCATCTCCAGGTCAACGACTGGGCCGAGGAAGCCGCCCTGGCCGCGCTCGCCGAGGCCCGCGACCTGCCGCTTCCCGAGCGCGCCACCGCCCTCTTCCGCGCCTACGCGGCGAACGTGACGAGCGATCCCCGGCGCATCCGCATCACGTTCGTGGAGATCATCGGCGTGAGCGCGCGCCTGGAGGACCAGCGGCTCGCCCGCCGGGCCCGCTGGGTGGAGTTCATCTGCGGTGAGGCCGCGACCGCCGTCGCCCGCGGGGAGGCGGCGCCGCGCGACTACCGCCTCGCCGCGACCGCCTTCATCGGCAGCGTGAACGGCCTGCTGCACGACTGGAACGCCGGATGGGTGGACGCGACCCTGGACGAGGTGGTGGAGGAACTGGTCCGGCAACTGCTCGGGATCCTGCGCCCCGTTGGATGGGGCGCGGAGAAAACCACGGGTCCATGAGCGGGGGTGGTCGCGAGTCCGCGGGAGCCATGGCCGGGAGCCCGTGGGCGGAGCCGGGCATGGGCCCAGGAAGGTCATGGCCACCCCCTCATGAGCGGAGGCGGCCCGAGTCCGCAGGCGGCGGTGGGTGTGAGCGTCGGCGAGGGGCGCGCCCTCGTCAGCTTTCGTGCCGTCCGAGTCCTTCGAGCCGGTCGAGCGCCTCCGCGACCGGTGCCACCCCGTCCTCGGCGCGAAGGCGTTCCGCCAGGTCCCGCGCGTGCCGTCGGTACGAGGGTTCGGTGGTCGCCCGGACGAGTGCGGGCGCCAGCCGTTCGGCGCGCAGTGCCCGAAGCGACAGGGCGCCGGGCGAGACACCGAGCGCGACGAGCCGGGCGGCCCAGAACCCCTCGTCGAACTGGATCGGCACGGGTACCGCGGGGACCCCGGCCCGCAGCCCCGCCGCTGTCGTACCGGCCCCGGCGTGATGCACCAGCGCGGCCATCCGGGGGAACAGGACGGAGTGCGGCACCTCGCCGACCGTGAACATGTCGTCGCCGGTGGCGCGCAGCTCACCCCACCCCCGCTGGATCACCCCGCGCAGCCCGGCGGCCCGCAGGGCGCGCACCACCTCTGAGCTCACCCGCCCGGGATCGGGGACGGTGGCGCTGCCGAGGCCCACGAACACCGGAGCGGGGCCCGCGTCCAGGAAGTCCCGCAGCGCGGAGGGGAGCCGGGCGTCCTCGCCGTCGTACGGCCACCAGTACCCGGACACGTCCAGGCCACGCCGCCAGTCCCGCGGCCGGCGCACCACCGAGGGGCTGAACCCGTGATGCACCGGCCACTCCTGCCGCTCGCGGGCGCGGCGGGCCGCGACGGAGCCGACGGGCGGCAGGCCGAGCCGCTCGCGCAGGCTCCGCACGGTCTCGGCGAAGACCCGTTCGGCGGCCAGGTTCACCGCGACACCGGCGGCCCGGTTCACGGTGGGCCCCCATGACCGGACACCGGCCACCGGTGGGGCGAACTCCCGTGTGGGGAACAGTGGTTGGAGGTGAACTCCCATGCTGGGCAGGGCCAGCCCTTCCGCGACGGCGTACCCGAGCGGCCCCAGTGAGCCGGACAGCAGAAGTACGTCGCTGGAGCGGGCGGCCGCGATCATGTCGTCGCTCAGTTGCCCGACGAGCGACCGGGTCATCCCGACGAGCCGGAAGATCTTGCCGGCTCCCGTGGTGCTGCGGTGCAGCCGCCGCCCACGCTCGGACTCCAGTTCGGCCCGCGGATCGACGGGCAGCGCGTGGAACCCCACCCCCGAGCCCGGCACCAGGTCCGCGAAGCACCCGTGCGTCACCAGGGTCACGTCGTGCCCCGCCCGTACCAGGCCGTGCCCGAGCCCGGTGAACGGCGCGACATCGCCCCGTGAACCCGCGGTCATGATGGCTACGCGCACGACGGTCAGTATGACGGGGTTCACGGACGGAGGCCCGCCGCTTCGCCGAGGGAAATCCGCCGCCTCGCCGGCGGTCGAACGAGGTCCGCAAGGAACGGGCCATGGCGCAATGTTGCTCTGGCTCGTCATCATGGCGAATGATCGAATCGGTGCTCGATTAATTCGGTGGTGGGGGTGGGCTGCGTGCGGGCGAAGTCGTACATGGATCTGCATCGGGAGATGGCCGCGGACATCGAGGCGGAGCGGACATCCGCACTCGACCTGCTGGGACCGTCCGCCACCTCGGTCCGGGCGGCGGTCGCCGAACTCCTGGATCACCGGACGTTCACCTACCCCCTGTCGGTGCTGCCGATGCTCGTCCACGCGGTGGAGACGGGGGCGCCCGGACCGGCTGTTCCGCTGGCGATCGTCCATGAACTGTGGTGGACCTCGGCCTGCTACCTGGACGACCTCGCCGACGGCCAGGCGGTCCTCGCCGCCGGTGCTCTGGGTGAGAGCCAGGCGCTGCTCGCGACGGTCATCAGCGGAATTCCGCTCCCCCTGCTCGTCGTTCGGTCGCCGCGGATCCCCGAGGCGGCGCGCGGCCCGCTGGCGGCCGAGATCGTGAGGTGCTGGGTCACCGCGACCGAGGGGCAGTTGAGGGACCTTCGCGCGGACGCGGGCGCCGCCACACGCGACGCCGTGGTCGCCGCGTACCTCGGGAAGTCCGGCGCGCCGTTCAGCATGGTCACCGCCATGGCCGCGCGACTTGCGGGCCGTACGGACGAAAGAGTCGAACGCTGGCGGGAGTTCGGCAATGTCTTCGGCATCCTGTGGCAGCTGTTCAACGATCAGCAGGACATCCTGACCGGCCGCAACGAGGACCTCGCGAACGGTACGGTGACCTATCTGCTGGCGTGCGCCCTGGAGAACGCCGGCCCCGATTCCGCGGACCGCGTCCTGGAACTGCACGCCGCCGCACGCCGCTCGCCCGACGCCGGGGCGGCACTCACCGCCGTCCTTCTCGCACCGGACGTACTGCGGCGGTACGAGCAGGACATCACTGTCTTCCGTGACCGGGCCCAGCGCCTGCTGGACGAACTCGGCGGCGACGCGGCCTACTTGTCCGTCCTGCACGACCTCGTGGACCGGGCTTCCCCGATGCTTCTCCAGGCGGAGCAGCTCGTCGCCCGAGCGGTTCCGGCCGAGCACTGAGGGAGAGCCGGCCGTCCTCGTAGCGGGCCTTCGCCTGCTCTGGGCGCCCGTGGGGGGGGGGGGGGGGGCCGGCGCCCCCCCCCCGGGCCCCCCGGGGCGGCCCCCCCCCCCCCGCCGCGGGGGGGAGGGGGGGCCGGGGGGGGATTACGAAAAGACCC